>CAVPEF010000003.1:0-78460 GCA_963703375.1 uncultured beta proteobacterium
GCATTGGCGCGGGCTTGTGCGGGTTTTTATTCCAGTGATGTTCCAGTCAACTTCCTATTGCAGGATCACTCCCACTCGATCGTCGCTGGCGGCTTGCTGCTGACGTCGTAGGTCACGCGGTTGATGCCGCGCACTTCGTTGATGATGCGGCCCGACACCTTCTTGAGCAGCGCATACGGCAGTTCGGCCCAGTCGGCCGTCATGAAGTCGCTGGTCTGCACCGCGCGCAGCGCCACCACATAGTCGTAGGTGCGGCCATCGCCCATCACGCCCACGCTCTTGACCGGCAGGAACACGGTGAACGCCTGGCTGGTCAACTCGTACCAGCTCTTGCCGGTGGCTTCGTCCTTGAAGTTGCGCAGTTCCTCGATGAAGATCGCGTCCGCGCGGCGCAGCAGGTCGGCATATTCCTTCTTGACTTCGCCCAGAATGCGCACGCCCAGGCCGGGGCCTGGGAACGGGTGGCGGTAGACCATTGCGGGCGGCAGGCCCAGCGCCACGCCCAGCTCGCGCACTTCGTCCTTGAACAGGTCGCGCAGCGGTTCGAGCAGCTTCAGGCCCAGCTGCTCGGGCAGGCCGCCGACGTTGTGGTGGCTCTTGATGGTGACGGCCTTCTTGGCGCCCGAGCCGCCCGACTCGATCACGTCCGGGTAGATGGTGCCTTGCGCCAGCCACTTGGCGCCTTTGGCACCGGCACTGGTGAGCTTGGCAGCTTCCTGCTTGAACACGGTGATGAACTCGCCGCCGATGATCTTGCGCTTGGCCTCGGGGTCGGACACGCCGGCCAGCTTGCCCAGGAACAGCTCGCTCGCATCGACGCGGATCACCTTGGCGTGCAGCTTGCCGACGAACATGTCCATCACCATGTCGCCCTCGTTCAGACGCAGCAGACCGTGGTCCACGAACACACAGGTCAGCTGGTCGCCGATGGCACGGTGGATCAAGGCTGCCGCCACCGACGAATCCACGCCGCCGGACAGGCCCAGGATGACTTCCTCGTCGCCCACCTGCTGGCGGATCAGTTCCACCGCTTCGGCAATGTGGTCGCGCATCACCCAGTCGGGGGTCGCGCCGCAGATGCCCAGCACAAAGCGCTCGAGCAGGGCTTGGCCTTGTTGCGTGTGCGTGACCTCGGGGTGGAACTGCACGCCATAGAAATGGCGCGCTTCGTCGGCCATGCCGGCGATCGGGCAGCTGTCCGTGCTGGCCATGAGCTTGAAGCCCGGGGGCAGCGCGGTCACCTTGTCGCCATGGCTCATCCACACGTTGAGCATGCCGTGGCCTTCGGCCGTGGTGAAGTCGGCGATGTCCTGGAGCAAAGCCGTGTGGCCGTGCGCGCGCACGGCCGCAAAACCGAATTCACGCTGGTGGCCGCCTTCGACCTTGCCGCCGAGCTGGTGCGCCATGGTCTGCATGCCATAGCAGATGCCCAGCACCGGCACGCCCAGCTCGAACACCGCCTGCGGCGCCTTGTCCGTGGAGTCCTCGTACACGCTGGCGTGGCTGCCCGACAGGATCACGCCCTTGAGCGTGCCGTCGGCGGCGTAATCACGCACCCACGCATCGGTCACGTCGCAGGGGTGGACTTCGCAGTACACATGGGCCTCGCGCACGCGCCGTGCGATGAGTTGCGTGACCTGGGAGCCGAAGTCGAGGATGAGGATTTTGGAGTGTTGCATGGCGGTGAGAAAGGCGAAGGCCCGAACACCGCGTTGCGTGGGTTCGGGCCTGGGGTGGCACAGAGGTCAGTCGGCGCGGTAGTTGGGCGCTTCTTTGGTGATTTGCACGTCGTGCACGTGGCTCTCGCGGATGCCGGCCGTGGTGATTTCGACGAACTCGGCCCTGTCGTTCATCTCCTGGATCGATGCGCAACCGCAGTAGCCCATGGCAGCGCGCACGCCACCGGCCATCTGGAACACGATCGAGACCATCGAGCCCTTGTAGGGCACGCGGCCTTCGATGCCTTCGGGCACCAGCTTGTCCGCGTTCGGGTTGCCCGTGGTGGCTTCCTGGAAGTAGCGGTCGGCCGAGCCCTGCTGCATGGCACCGATCGAACCCATGCCGCGGTAGCTCTTGTAGCTGCGGCCCTGGTACAGGATGACCTCGCCCGGGGCCTCTTCGGTGCCGGCAAACATGCCGCCCATCATGATGGTCGATGCACCGGCGGCCAGCGCCTTGGCGATGTCGCCCGAGAAGCGGATGCCGCCGTCGGCAATCAGCGGCACGCCCGTGCCCTTGAGCGCCGTGGCGACGTTGTCGATGGCCATGATCTGCGGCACGCCGACGCCGGCCACGATGCGCGTGGTGCAAATGGAGCCCGGGCCAATGCCCACCTTGACGGCATCGGCACCGGCCTCGACCAGCGCCAGCGCCGCAGCGCCCGTGGCAATGTTGCCGCCCACCACATCGACCTGCGGGTAGTTCTGCTTGACCCAGCGCACGCGCTCGATCACGCCGTGGCTGTGGCCATGGGCGGTGTCCACCACGATGGCGTCGACCCCGGCCTTGACCAGCAGCTCCACGCGCTCTTCCGTGCCCACGCCCACACCCACCGCCGCACCCACGCGCAGGCGGCCCGAGGCGTCGCGCGCGGCGTTGGGAAACGTGGTTTGCTTGTTGATGTCCTTGACGGTGATCAGGCCCTTGAGTTCAAAGGCGTCGTTCACGACCAGGATGCGTTCGAGCTTGTGCTTGTTGAGCAGCGCCTTGGCCTCGGCCGGGGTCGTGCCGTCTTTCTCGTTGACGGTGATGAGCTTTTCGCGCGGCGTCATGATGCGGCTGACCTTGACGTCGTAGCGCGTCTCGAACCGCAGGTCGCGGCTGGTCACGATGCCGACCACCTTGCCGCCGTCGCAGACCGGGAAGCCCGAGATGCCGAGGTTTTCGGACAGCTCCAGCACCTGCAGCACGGTGTGCTCGGGGGTGATGACCACGGGGTCGTTCACCACACCCGACTCGTGGCGCTTGACCTTGGCGACCTCGGCGGCCTGTTCCTGCGCCGTGAGGTTTTTGTGCACGATGCCGATGCCGCCCTCCTGCGCGATGGCAATCGCCAGGCGCGCTTCGGTGACGGTGTCCATGGCGGCGGACACCAGGGGCAAATTGAGGGTGATGTTGCGGGAGAACCGCGTCGCGAGGGAAGTGTCCTTGGGCAGGACCTGGGAGTACGCTGGCACCAGCAACACATCGTCGAAGGTGAGCGCTTTTCCAAGAAGGCGCATGAGAAAGCTCCAAAAAAAGGATTGTACTCGCCGCAACTCTTCTTGCCGGGCCAGTGGGCAAAGCTACACTCGCGCCCATGAAAAGCCCCACCCTTTTTCTGCTGGCACTGGCCTGCACCTGGTCGGTAGGTGCCGCCGCTCAGTGGCAGTGGATCGACAAGGACGGCCGCAAGGTCTTCAGCGACCGCGCTCCGCCGCCCGACATCCCCGCCAAGAGCGTCTTGAAGCAGCCTGGGGGCACGTACGCCCCGGCAGCGGCGGCAGCGGCCGCACCGGCCGCCGAGCCGACGGCATCTGCAGCGGCTTCCGGCAATGCGGCACGCGCCCCCGGCAAGGACAAGGAACTCGAAGAGAAGAAAGCCCAGGCCGAGGCGGCCGAGGCCGCCAAAAAGAAGGCCGAGGAAGACAAGGTCGCCGCCCTGCGCGCCGACAACTGCAGCCGCGCGAAGCAGGCCAAGGCCACCTTCGACTCCGGCAAGCTGCTGCGCCAGACCAACGCCCAGGGCGAGCTGGTGTTCCTGGACGAGGCCGGGCGTGCCGCAGAGACCCGCCGCATCCAGGGCATCATCGCGTCGGACTGCAAGCGCTAGGCGCCATCGCGGCAGCGGGCACAGCCCCGGCCCTCAGTAGCCCGACTTTCCGCCCGGCCGCTGGCGCGCAAAAAGGCCCGTGGTGCGCGCGCCCTGGCGCGCAAAGCGCTCACGCCGCGCCATCTTGGGGTCCACCGTAAGCGGGCGGTACAGCTCCACGCGGTCGTGGTCGCGCAGCACCTGCGCCGGGTCCACCACGCGGCCCCAGACCCCGCAGCAGGGCGCGGGCACAAACAGCTCGGGCACGGTATCGGCCAAGCCGCTGGCAGCCAGCGCGTCGGCCACGGTGGCGCCTTGCGGCAAGAGCCCCGTCCATTCGATGGCCGAGCCCGGCGCTGCCGAAGCCACCACGGCAATGCACATCTGCCCAGCGGGTGTCGGGGCAGGCTCAGCCATACACCTTCTCGGCGCGCTTGACGAAGGCGTCGACCATGGTGCCGGCGATGCGGTCAAAAACCGGCCCGACCAGCTTGGCCAGCGCCACGTTGTCAAAGCCGTAGTTGAGCTGCAGCTCGACCCGGCACGCGCGCTGGCTGCCATCGCCCACTTCATGGAAGTGCCAGTCGCCATCGAGCCGCGAAAACGGGCCCTTGACCAGGTGCATCTGTACGCGCCGTCCCGGCTCGTGCGTGTTGCGCGTCACGAAGGTCTGGCGGATGCCGCTGAAGGCGATACCCACCTCGGCCAGCATGCCACCAGCGTCCTGCTCCAACACCCGTGCGCGGTCGCACCACGGCAGGAACTGCGGGTACTGCTCGACCCCCGTCACCAGGGAAAACATCTCTTCGGGGCTGTACCAGATCAATACGGACTTGCTTACGGTTTTCATGTCAATGCGCAGAGCGAGAGGCCAGGGCATGCAAAGCGGCTGCGCTGGCCAGAGAAACTAGAATCGCGGATGCGCGACGCCTGCAATTGTAGGGAGGCCTTTTACTTCCCGGCTGGCACCGCACTTATTCCTGATGGCCAAGAAACCCCAAACCTCCTCCCGCATTGCCGACAACAAGAAAGCGGCCTACAACTACTTCTTCGAAGAACGCCACGAAGCCGGCATGGTGCTCGAAGGCTGGGAAGTCAAGGCGCTGCGTGAGGGCAAGGTGCAGCTGACCGATGGCTATGTGGTGATACGCAATGGCGAGCTGTTTCTGATCGGCTGCCAGATCAACCCGCTCAAGACCGCTTCCACCCACGTCAACCCCGACGCGGTGCGCACCAAGAAACTCTTGCTGCACAAGGAGCAGATCAAGCACCTGATCATCAAGGTGGAGCAAAAGGGCTACACCCTGGTGCCCCTGAACCTGCACTGGAAGGACGGCCGCGTGAAATGCGAAATCGCGCTGGCCAAGGGCAAGGCCGAGCACGACAAGCGCGACACCATCAAGGACCGCGAAGGCAAGCGCGAAGTGGAGCGCGCCATGAAAAGCCGCCACCGCTGATTTTGGGGCGCTCGGGCGGCGTGCCATGGAATAAAGCGCTTGGCAAAGGTGTTTGTCCAGATGCATGGGGGCTTTTCCCCATGCCTGCACTTTTGTTGGAGTGATCCATGAAAAAACTCTCATCCCTGCTCGTTTTCGCGGCACTGGCCACGGGTTATTCCGCAGCCCAGGCCCAGCTCCAGACCATGAACGGTGTGCTGGTCGGCCCCAACGGCATGACGCTCTACACCCTGGACCGCGACACGGCCGGCAAATCGACCTGCAACGGCCCCTGCGCGACCAACTGGCCGCCTCTTACGTCGATGCCCACGCCCGGCGGTGCCGACTACGGCACGATCCAGCGCGAGGACGGCACACAACAGGTGACCTACAAGGGCAAGCCGCTCTACTACTGGTCCAAGGACGGCAAGGCCGGCGACATGATGGGCGACGGCATGAACCAGGTCTGGCACGCAGCCAAACCCTGACGCGAACGCCGCATGAACCGCGCCCAGGTTGCCGAGCACCTGCCGGGGCTGCGCCGCTATGCGCGCGTGCTCACCGCAGACGCCTGGGCCGCCGACGACCTGGTGCAGGACACGCTCGAGCGCGCCTGCCGCAAGTGGCTGCTGTGGCGCACCGGCAGTGATCTGCGGGCCTGGCTGTTCACGCTGATGCACCACCTCTACCTCAACCAGCGGCGCGCCCCGGTGCCCCACGCCGTGGCGCTGGAAGACGTGCAGGACAGCCTGCAGGCCCCCGCAGGGGGGCGCGACGATGCCATCGATCTGGAACGCTGCCTGCAGCGCCTGCCCCCCGAGCAGCGCGCCGTGCTGCTGCTGGTCACGCTGGAAGACATGGCCTACGAAGACGCAGCGCGGGTGCTGGCCATTCCGGTCGGCACCGTGATGTCGCGGCTGTCGCGCGCCCGGGCGCGGCTGCGCGAACTCATGGCGGCGCAGGCCAGCGCACCGCCGCCACGCACCGCCTTTTCTGCACCGCCTCAAGTGAACACCGCAACCATGCAAGCCCCCCGCCCCACCCCCTCCTTCGACGAGCAGGAACTGCACGCCTATGCGGACGGCCGAATGGCGCCCGCCGAGGCCGCGGCACTGCGCGCCCGGCTCGCGCAGGCCCCGCAGGCGCACGCCCAGGCCAGCGACTGGCAGCGCCAGCGCCAGCAGCTGCGCGCCCTGCACCCTGAGCTGTTGAGCGCGCCCGTGCCCGGCGCGCTGCAGGCCCTCGCCGCCCAGGTCGATCACGCCGCAGCGCGGCAAAGCCAGTGGTGGCGCTGGGGCGGCATGGCGGCCTCGGTCCTGCTCGCCTTTGCGCTGGGCTGGGTCGGACGCGGCGGCTGGCCGCCCGGCGCCGCCCGCACGCTGGCCGCCGCCCCGGCACCGATCCAGGGCTTCGCGCACCAGGCCGCGCTGGCCTACGCCGTGTACCAGCCCGAACAACGCCACCCGGTCGAAGTCGCCGCAGACCAGCAGGCGCACCTCGTGCAGTGGCTGTCCAAACGGCTCGAGCGCCCGCTCAAGCTGCCGGTGCTGAGCGCCGAGGGCTATGAGCTGGTCGGCGGGCGCCTGCTGCCCGGTGACGCGGGGGCCCGCGCGCAGTTCATGTACCAGGACCGCACGGGCCAGCGCATCACCCTCTACCTGGGCGCCGTGCCGGGCGCGGCGCAGACGGCCTTTCGCTTCACAGACGACGGGCCCGTTCCGGGCTTTTACTGGACCGACCAGGGCTTTGGCTACGCGCTGAGCGGGCCGCTGCCACGCGCTGCACTGCTGCGCTTGGCCACGGCCGTGCACCGGCAGCTGTGATGGCCCGCGGCACGATCGGCGCCGTGGCCGCAGGGCCGGTCAGCGCAGCGCCGCCAGCGGGTGCGCGTGCGCAGGCCAGGGGCTGTCGAAGAACGCCGCCACCAGCGCGGGCGGCACCTCTTCGATGCGCGGCGGGTTCCACCGCGGCGCATGGTCCTTGTCCACCGCCAGGGCGCGGATGCCTTCCACCGTTTCGCTCGCGCCCGGGCGCAGGGAGAAGCAGTGGCGCACCATGTCGCGCTCCATGCGCAGGTCATCGGCCAGCGCCCATGCCACGGGCGCGGCGCACCTGCTCCAGCACCACATGCAGCATCAGCGGCGAGCGCTTGCGCAGCGTCGCCGCCGTGGCGCGTGCCCAGTCGCCGTCCGCCGCTTCGAGCGCGGCCACGATGGCGCCTACGCTGTCGAGGGCAAAATACTGGTCAATTTGGCCTCTAACGCTTTCTGCGTCTGCGCTGGCAGCTACCAATTTGGAAGCAGCAAAGGCCTTGACCGCCGCGCCATCGGCAAACGCCTGCGTGCCCAGCGCCTCCCACAGTGGCGCCTGCTGGTCCACGGCCAGGCAGCCGTCGGCCAGGCCGAAGGCGATGGCATCGCCCGCACCAATGGCGTCGCCGGTGAGCGCCAGCCACTCGCCGACGCGCCCAGGGCAGCGCGAGAGGAAATAGCCGCCGCCGACATCGGGAAACAGGCCGATCGCCGTCTCGGGCATGGCCATCTTCGTGCGCTCGGTGACGATGCGCAGCGCCGCGCCCTGGCTGATGCCCATGCCGCCGCCCATGACGATGCCGTCCATGAAGGCGATGTAGGGCTTGGGGTAGTTGTGGATCAGGTGGTTGAGCGCGTACTCCTCGGTGAAGAAGTCCTCGATCTGCGGGTCGCCCTGGCTGCCCGCCTGGTGCAGGAAGCGGATGTCGCCACCGGCGCAGAAGGCACCGAACGGACCCTCCTTGTTGCTGCCGCGGATCGCCACGGCCAGCACGGACGCGTCGTTCTGCCAGGCCAGCAGCGCCGCCATCAGGTCGCGCACCATGCCCAGCGACAGCGCATTGAGCGCCCGCGGTCGGTTCAGCGTGATGAAACCCACCTGGCCGCGCACCTCGGTCACGACTTCAGCCACCATCTGCGTCATTGATCATTCCTTTTGTCGAACATTCATCGGAGAACCCGGCATTGTCGCGCGGTCTGCGCGCCGCGCGATACCGCACGCGACAGCGCCGCACGCAGGCAAAAAAAAGCCACCGCACTGCGGTGGCTTGGCGGTCGGACCTTGCGGCCCGGGCCGGCGCGATCAGCGGCCAGCGCGCTTGCGCTCGCCTTCCGTGAGGAAGCGCTTGCGCAGGCGGATCGACTTGGGCGTGATTTCGACCAGTTCGTCGTCTTCGACGAACTCGACGCCGTATTCCAGCGTCAGGTCGATCGGCGGCGTGATCTTGATCGCGTCTTCCTTGCCCGAGACCCGGAAGTTCGTCAGCTGCTTGGTGCGCGTGGCGTTGACGATCAGGTCGTTGTCGCGGCTGTGGATGCCGACGATCATGCCTTCGTAGACAGGGTCGTTGGCGCGCACGAACATGCGGCCACGGTCGTCGAGCTTGCCCAGGGCGTAGGTGAAGATTTCACCGTCGTCCATGGAAATCAGCACGCCGTTCTTGCGGCCGGCGATTTCGCCCTTGTACGGCTCGTAGCTGTCGAAGATGTTCGAGATCAGGCCCGAACCGCGCGTCAGGTTCAGGAACTCGTTGGTGAAGCCAATCAGGCCCCGCGCCGGAATGCGGTATTCGAGGCGCACACGGCCACGGCCGTCGGGCTCCATATTGACCAGCTCGCCCTTGCGCTCGCCCAGCGCCTGCATCACGCCGCCCTGGTGCTGCTCTTCGATGTCGGCCGTCACCAGCTCGATCGGCTCGCATTTTTCGCCGTTGATTTCCTTGAACACCACGCGCGGCTTGGAGACTGCCAGTTCGTAGCCTTCGCGGCGCATTTCTTCGAGCAGGATGGTCAGGTGCAGCTCGCCGCGGCCCGAGACTTCAAAAATGCCGTCTTCGCTGGTTTCGCTCACGCGCAGAGCCACGTTGCTGCGCAGTTCGCGCTGCAGGCGGTCCCAGATCTGGCGGCTGGTGACGAACTTGCCTTCGCGGCCGGCCAGCGGGCTGGTGTTGACGCAGAAGTTCATCGTCAGCGTCGGCTCGTCGATCTTGAGCATGGGCAGCGGCGCGGGCTTGAGCGGGTCGGTCACGGTCACGCCCATGCCCAGGTCGGCAATGCCGTTGATCAGCACGATGTCGCTCGGGCCGGCTTCCTGCACCTGGACGCGGTCGATGCCCTGGAACTGCAGCACCTGGTTGATGCGGCCTTTGTAGGACTTGCCATCCGGGCCCTCCATCACCAGCACATCCATGTTCGGGCGGAGCGTGCCGGCCGTGATGCGGCCGACGCCGATGCGGCCGACAAAGGTCGAGTAGTCGAGCGCCGAAATCTGCAGCTGCAGCGGCGCGGTGGCGTCACCCTTGACCACGGGCACATGGCTCAGGATGGTGTTGAACAGGGCCGACATGTCGGCGCCCCACTGCTCGCCCGGAGCGCCCTCTTCCAGCGACGACCAGCCGTTGATGCCCGAGGCATACACCACGGGGAAATCGAGCTGCTCGTCGGTTGCGCCGAGCTTGTCGAACAGGTCAAACGCGGCGTTGACCACGAAGTCGGGGCGTGCACCGGGCTTGTCGACCTTGTTGACCACCAGGATGGGCTTGAGGCCCAGCGCCAGCGCCTTCTTGGTCACGAAGCGCGTTTGCGGCATGGGGCCTTCCTGCGCGTCGATCAGCAGCACCACGCCGTCGACCATGGACAGCGCACGCTCCACCTCGCCACCGAAGTCGGCGTGGCCGGGCGTGTCGAGGATGTTGATGTGCGTGCCTTCCCAGCTCACGGCGCAGTTCTTGGCCAGGATGGTGATGCCGCGCTCGCGCTCGATGGCGTTGTTGTCCATCACGGTGTCGACCACTTTTTCGTGCTCGGCAAAGGTGCCGGACTGGCGCAGCAGCTGGTCGACCATCGTGGTCTTGCCATGGTCAACGTGGGCGATGATGGCGATATTGCGGATTTGTTTGCTCATGGTGTTTCCAAAATGCCGGCGGCAACGGTGGCCGGCGTACTTTCCAGGATTTGTTGAATTTCGATCGGGCTCAGCAGGCGGTCCGGAATCAGTTCGCCGGCCGCCGTGTGGGCCACGCCCAGCAAGGCGCGCGGCGTATCCCCAAACACGGCCACCGCCGGGGCGTCGGGCCAGCTGCCGCGCCGGCGCAGACCCGACAGGAAGCGGCCTGCATCTTCGCCGCCCAGCGTGACATGGAGATGGCCGGCCAGCAGCGCCTCGGGGGGCAGCAGGCAGGCCAGGCGCTCGGCCTCGTCCATGGCCTCGAAGTCGGCGAGCGTGACGCAGCGCTCGATGCCGAGGCCTCCGGTGTCAATGCGGCGCAAAAAGGTCAGGTGGGCGCCACAGCCGAGTGCCGCTCCGATGTCTTCGCCGAGCGTGCGGATATAGGTGCCTTTGCTGCATGTAACTATTATTTTGATAGCTGGCTGCGCTTGCCCATCAAGCGCTAGAGCCACATTCAATGCATGAATCTCGACGTCGCGCGCGGCGCGCTCGACCTCGACGCCTGCACGCGCGTATTCGTACAAGGCCTTGCCGTCTTTCTTGAGCGCGCTGTACATCGGCGGCACCTGCCGGATCGGGCCGGTGAACTGGCGCTGCACCTGTGCCAGGCGCTCGGGCGCCAGCATGGCCGCATCGACCGCGCACTCGCGCAGCACCTCGCCCTCGGCGTCGCCCGTCGTCGTCGTCACGCCCAGGCGCGCAATGGCTTCATAGGTCTTGGGGGCATCGAGCTGCAGCTGGCTGAACTTGGTCGCGGCGCCAAAGCACAGCGGCAAGACGCCGGTGGCCAGCGGGTCGAGCGTGCCGGTGTGCCCGGCCTTTTCGGCGCGCAGCAGCCACTTGGCCTTTTGCAAGGCATCGTTGCTGGAAAATCCGAGCGGTTTGTCGAGCAGCAACACCCCATGCACAGGGCGCCGCTGCACCCGGGTGCGGGGCGCGTTCATGGACTACTCTTCCTTGGAACGCGACGCCACGGCCTGCGCGATGAGCGCATTCATGTCGGCCGCACGCTCGGTGGTGCGGTCGAACACGAAGTGCAGCGTTGGCACTGTGTGGATGTGCAGGCGCTTGAACAGGCCGTTGCGCAGGAAGCCTGCCGCCTGGTTCAAGGCGTCCTGCGTCTGCTGCGGGTCCCCCGTGAGCAGGCTGAAGAACACCTTGGCATGGGCATAGTCGGGCGTGACCTCGACGGCCTGCAGCGTCACCATGCCCACGCGCGGGTCTTTCAACTCGCGCGCGATCAGTTCCGTCAGATCGCGCTGGATCTGGTCGGCCACCTTGAAGGCGCGGTTGGGCGTGGAAGACTTTTTGGCTGCCATGGCTTAGAGGGTCCGCGCGATTTCCTTGATCTCGAAGAACTCCAACTGGTCGTTTTCCTTGATGTCGTTGTAGTTCTTGAGCTTGATACCGCACTCGAAGCCTTCCTTGACTTCGCGCACGTCGTCCTTGAGGCGCTTGAGCGAGTCGATCTCGCCGGTGTAGACCACCACGTTGTCGCGCAGCAGGCGGAACTTGGCGTTGCGCGTCACATGGCCCGAAGTGATGTAGCTGCCGGCAATCGTGCCGATCTTGGTCGCCACGAACACGGTGCGGATCTCGGCCGTGCCGATGACTTCCTCGCGCTGCTCGGGTGCCAGCATGCCGGACATGGCCACCTTCAGCTCGTCCACAGCGTCGTAAATGATGCTGTAGTAGTGCAGATCGACATCGTTGTTCTCGGCCAGCTTGCGCGCACCGGCGTCGGCGCGCACGTTGAAGCCGATGACGATGGCCTTGGAGGCGATCGCCAGGTTGATGTCGGACTCGCTGATGCCGCCCACGCCGGCGTACACCAGCTGCACCTTGACCTCGTCGGTCGAGAGCTTGAGCAGCGATTGCGACAGCGCTTCCTGCGAACCCTGCACGTCGGCCTTGACGATGATGGGCAGGTGCTTGACCTCGCCCGCCGTCATGTCGGCAAACATGTTCTCGAGCTTCGCCGCCTGCTGGCGTGCCAGCTTGGTGTTGCGGAACTTGCCGGCACGGTAGGTCGCGATTTCGCGCGCACGGCGCTCGTCGGACAGCACCATGAACTCATCGCCGGCCTGGGGCACTTCGGTCAGACCCTGGATTTCCACCGGGATCGATGGACCGGCCGTCTTGGTCACCTTGCCGTTTTCGTCCAGCATGGCGCGCACGCGGCCAAAGGTCTGGCCTGCCAGCACCACGTCGCCCACCTTGAGCGTGCCCGATTGCACCAGCACCGTGGCGACCGGGCCACGGCCCTTGTCGAGTTGGGCTTCGATGACCAGGCCCTTGGCCATGGAGTCGACCGGCGCCTTGAGTTCGAGCACTTCGGCCTGCAGCAGCACCTGCTCGAGCAGCGTATCGATGCCCGCGCCTGTCTTGGACGACACCGGAATGAAGGGCGAGTCGCCGCCGTATTCCTCGGGCACCACTTCCTCGACCACCAGCTCCTGCTTGACGCGGTCGGGGTTGGCTTCGGGCTTGTCGGACTTGGTGATCGCGACCACGATGGGCACACCCGCCGCCTTGGCGTGCTTGATGGCTTCCTTGGTCTGCGGCATCACGCCGTCGTCGGCCGCCACCACCAGAATGACGATGTCGGTGGCCTGCGCGCCACGGGCACGCATGGCCGTGAAGGCTTCGTGGCCGGGGGTGTCGAGGAACGACACCATGCCGCGCGGCGTTTTGACGTGGTAGGCGCCAATGTGCTGCGTAATGCCGCCGGCTTCGCCCGGCGCCACCTTGGCACGGCGGATGTAGTCCAGCAGCGAGGTCTTGCCGTGGTCGACGTGGCCCATGACCGTGACAACGGGAGCGCGGGGCAGCAGCTCGACGTCTTGCTGGGCGGTTTCGTCGCTGGGCAAAGGCCTCGGGATCGTCCAGCGCAGCGACCAGCGCCTTGTGGCCCATTTCTTCCACGACGATCATCGCGGTGTCCTGGTCCAGCGGCTGGTTGATGGTGACCATCTGGCCCATCTTCATGAGCGCCTTGATGACTTCGGATGCCTTGATCGACATCTTGTGTGCGAGCTCGGACACCGTGATGGTTTCGGGCACGTGCACTTCGATGATGCGCGCCTCGACCGGCGCCTGGTGCATGGAGAGCGAGCCGCCACGGTCGCGGTCATTGCCACGGCGGCCACTGCTGCCACCGCGCGGTCCGCCGCGCCAGGCGCTGCTGCGGTTGGCACCACCACCGGTGTCGCCACGGGTTGGAATGCCCTTTTTCTTGGCCGGATCGCCCGCCCAGCTCGACGAGAGCTTGGCCGACTTGACCTCTTTGCCTGCGCCGGCGGCGGGTGCCGCAGCGGTGCCGGTGCGTGCGCCCGGAGCCACGGCAGGCTTGTGCAGCGTGCCCTTCTTGGCATCGCCGGTGACCGCGCGCGGCACGGGCTTGGGCTCTTCGGGCTTCTTGGCGACCATGACCTTCTTGGGCGTGGCCATCATGGTGCGGATGGCAGCGGCCTCGGCCAGGGCCTTGCGGCGGCGCTCTTCGAGGTCGGACGCACGTGCGGCTTCTTCCTGCGCACGGGCGCGGGATTCGGCTTCGGCCTTCTCGCGGGCTTCGGCCTGCGCGGCGGCACGGGCGGCCGCTTCAGCGGCCTGCTCGCGGCTGGCTTCCTGCTTGACCGCAGAAGCCTGGGCCTTCTTTTCGGCCTCCTGGGCAGCGTAGGCGGCAGCGCGCTCAGCGGCTTCGCGTTCGCGGCGTTCGCGCTCGCTGCGCTGCGCGGCCAGTTCGGTTTCCTGGCGGCCGATCAGCTCGGCCTGGCGGCGTGCTTCTTCCTCGCGGCGGGCCAGTTCCTGGTTCTCTGCCGCGTGCGCTGCCTCCTGTGCCTGTGCAGAATCGCCAGCACCGTCGTCCCCTGCGGGAGCGTCGACTCCGTCGTCACGTTTGACGAAGGTGCGCTTCTTGCGCACTTCGACCTGGATGGTGCGGGCCTTGCCCGAGGCATCGGCCTGCTTGATCTCGCTGGTGGACTTTTTCACCAGCGTGATTTTCTTGCGATCCCCGGCCGCGCCATGGCTGGCCTGCAGGTGCGCTAGCAGTTTCTGCTTGTCAGACTCGGTCAACGGATCGGACGAGGCAGCCTTCACCACGCCGGCAGACTTGAGCTGCTCGAGCAGGATTTCGGGGGTTTTTTTGAGTTCACTAGCGAACTCGGCGACAGTAATACTGGACATATGTGGTTCGTACCTCCCTGACCTTTACTCTTGCCCTGCTGCGAACCAATGTTCGCGCGCCTTCAAAATCAAGGCGGTGGCATCTTCAGCGGACTGGCCGGTCAGGTCGGTCAGCTCATCAATGGCCAAATCGGCCAGATCATCACGCGTGTGCACGCCCCCTTCGGCGAGCTTGGCAATCAGTTCGGGCGTGACGCCCTCGAGATCGCGCAGGTCCTGCGAAACGCTTTCGACGCTGTCTTCGCGGGCGATTTCCATGGTCAGCAGCACGTCCTTGGCACGGGCGCGCAACTCGTTCACGGTGTCTTCGTCGAAGCTCTCGATGTCCAGCATTTCCTGCAGCGGCACATAGGCCACTTCTTCGAGGCTTTCAAAGCCCTCGGCAATCAGGATGTCGGCAATTTCCTGGTCCACGTCGAGCTTTTCCATGAACAGGCGGCGTGCCGTATCGGTCTCGTCGGCCTGTTTCTGGGCCGACTCGGCGGCATCCATGATGTTGATTTTCCAACCCGTGAGGTCGGAGGCCAGGCGCACGTTCTGTCCGCCACGGCCAATGGCGATGGCCAGGTTTTCTTCGTCCACGACCACGTCCATGGCGTGCTTTTCCTCGTCCACGACGATGGACGATACGTTCGCCGGCGCCAGCGCGCCGATCACGAACTGCGCCGGGTCCTCGGACCACAGCACGATGTCCACGCGCTCACCCGCCAGTTCGGTGGTGACGGCATTGACACGCGTGCCCCGCACGCCCACGCAGGTGCCGATGGGGTCGACGCGGCGGTCGTGCGAGAGCACGGCGATCTTGGCGCGGCTGCCCGGGTCGCGTGCGCAGCTCTTGATCTCCAGCAGACCCTGCTCGATCTCGGGCACCTCGTGGCGGAACAGTTCGACCATGAACTCGGGCGCCGAGCGCGACAGGATGATGGGCGCGCCGCGCAGCGTCAGGTCCACGTCCATGATCATGGCGCGGACACGGTCGCCGTTGCGCAGGTTTTCCTTCGGAATCATTTCGCTGCGGCGCAGCCGGCCTTCGACGCGGCCCGACTCGACGATCAGGTCGCCCTTGTCCATGCGCTTGACGGTGCCGGTGAAGATTTTTTCGCCGCGCGACATGAAGTCGTTGAGCAGCATCTCGCGCTCGGCATCGCGGATCTTCTGCAGGATGACCTGCTTGGCCGCCATGGCACCAATGCGGCCGATCGGCACGGACTCGATGGCTTCTTCGATGTATTCGCCGACCTCGATGTCGGCAATGCGCTCGCGCGCATCCATCAGCAGCTCTTCGGCTTCGGGGTTTTGCAGGCCGGCATCGTCCGGCACCACCAGCCAGCGGCGGAAGGTTTCGTAATTTCCACTGTCACGGTCGACGGACACGCGAATGTCGACCTCGCCCTGGTACAGCTTCTTGGTGGCTTGCGCCAAAGCCAGCTCCACAGCGCCCAGCACCACATCGCGCTCAACGTTCTTTTCGCGTGAAATGGCATCTACCAACATCAACAATTCGCGATTCATGCGACGACTCTCCTGTTTCTATCATCCGGCGGCAACGGCCCTGCGACCCCAGCCCACCACAACCATCCAGCAGCTCAATCCGGCAACGGCTCGGATTTCGCCCCCCGCCCCTTGAAATCAACGATGGGCGCCAGTCGCGCCTCACGCAGCTCGTCGAGCATGAAGCCCAGCACCTGCAGGGGGGCTGGCACCCGCTTCTTGCTCACTCTTTGACCAGGTTTGGGCGCTGGCTCGTCGCTCCAGACGATTTGCCAACCACCGGCTTCGGCGCGCTCGAGCGTGCCGCGAAATTTCTTGCGGTTCGCGCTGACCTGACCGGCAGCGGCGACACCCATGGGCGCCTTGAGCGCGAGATCGATCACCGAGCCCTCAAAGCGCACGAAGTCCTGTTCGTGGCGCAAAGGCCGGTCGATCCCGGGCGAGGACACTTCCAGGCGCTTGTAGTCGACCCCATCGACTTCGAGCGCAAACTGCAGCTGGCGCGTGACTTTTTCGCAGTCTTCCACGGTCACAGGCTGCTCGGGCCCTGCGTCCGCGCCCTCGGCAGGCGCCTGCCAAGGCCAATCGATGGTGATGCGCAGCAGGCCGCCGGCGGAGCGCTCAATCTCCACCAGGTCATAACCCAGTCCTGTCACAGTTTGCTCAACGATTTGCTGCAGTGCCACGTGTATCTATTCAATCCCGGAAATACAAAAAACCCGATAACCCCTGAGGCTTCGAGCTCCAAAAGCAAACGGCCAAAAAAAACGGGCGGTGGGTACCCGCCCGTTTGGTCGTGAGAGCGGTATTGTAGCGTGCAACGCGTTGATTTGCAAAGACCCAGCCATGTTTTGTGGCGCAATACCACTGCGGCTCTCACGCCACCGCGATTTCATGTCAAAAAGCCTTCCCGCGCTTTCTCCACCTTGGAAAGCAGCTATCAACTCGATAGCGGTTTGAGCAATTCGGCCAGGTCATCCTCGGAAAAAAGCGGTGCCTGGC
Organism: uncultured beta proteobacterium; assembly: GCA_963703375.1. Classification (GTDB taxonomy): domain Bacteria; phylum Pseudomonadota; class Gammaproteobacteria; order Burkholderiales; family Burkholderiaceae_C; genus Simplicispira. Next base: position 16,888 of record CAVPEF010000003.1, read on the forward strand.
GCCCCGCTTGCCCGCTGTAGAGGCTGCCGGCCAACTGCGCCTTGCGCTCCTGCAACGCCAGGATGCGCTCTTCGATCGTGCCCTGCGCCACCAGCTTGAGCACCCACACGCTGTGCGTCTGGCCGATGCGGTGGGCACGGTCGGTGGCCTGCTGCTCGACGGCGGGGTTCCACCACGGGTCGTAGTGGATCACGGTGTCGGCCTGCGGCAGGTTGAGGCCGACGCCGCCGGCCTTCAAGCTGATGAGGAACAGCGGCACTTCGCCGCTCGTGAAGCGCTCGATGAGCGCGTCGCGCTTCTGGCTCTGGCCCGTGAGCTTGACCCAGGGCAGCTTGCGCTTTTTGAGCTCGGCCTCGATCAGCGTGAGCATGCTGGTGAACTGCGAGAACAGCAGAATGCGCCGCCCTTCGGCCAGCATCTCGGGCAGCAGCTCCATCAACTGCTCCAGCTTGGCCGAGGTCTTCACCTGTTTCGCGGCGTTCAGCGGCACCAGTTGCGGATCGCAGCAGACTTGGCGCAGCTTCAGCAGCGCATCGAGGACGGTGATCTGCGATTTGGCCAGGCCTTTGCTTGCCAGCGCCTCGCGCACGGTTTTCTCCATCCCCAGGCGAATGGTTTCGTACAGGTCGGCCTGCGCGCCCGAGAGTTCGACGCGCATCACGGTTTCGACCTTGGGCGGCAGCTCGCTCGCGACCAGCGCCTTGGTGCGGCGCAGCATGAAGGGCGTGACGCGGGCGCGCAGCTGCGCCAGGCGCTCGGTGTCACCGAGCTTTTCAATCGGCGTGCGAAACAGCTCGCCAAAGCGCTTCTGGCTGCCGAGGAACCCCGGCATCAGGAAATGGAACAGGCTCCAGATCTCGCCCAGGTGGTTTTCCATCGGCGTGCCCGACAGGCACAGGCGGTGCTGCGCCTGCAGCTGGCCTGCCACCTGCGCGGCGTGCGTGCTGGCGTTCTTGATGTTTTGCGCCTCGTCGAGCACGACGAGGTGCCACTGCGCCGCCAGCCAGCGCTCGCGGTCGCGCTGCAAGAGCGAATACGGCGCGATCACGATGTCGTGCGCGGCCATCGACTCGGCCACGGCGTGGCGCTCCTTGCCGTGCAGCACGAGGCTGCGCAACTGCGGGCAAAAGCGCGCAGCCTCGCGCTGCCAGTTGCCCATCAGGCTCACGGGCGCAATGATGAGCGCGGGGCACGCCAGGCGCCCGGCATCTTTCTCGACCTGGATGTGGGCCAGCGTCTGCAGTGTCTTGCCCAGGCCCATGTCGTCGGCCAGGATGCCGCCCAGGCCATGGGCGCGCAAGAACTGCAGCCAGTTCAGGCCCTGGCGCTGGTACGGGCGCAGCTCGGCCTGCACGCTGGCGGGCACCGGCACCTCGGGCAATGCGGCCTGCCCTTTGAGCTGCTGGACCATCGCGTGCAGCGCGGCTGCGCCCTGCCACACCGCGCCCTCGCCCAGCGCGGCGCTGGCGCGCAGCGCGTCCAGGCGCGAGAGCCTGAGGCTGTCGCCGGCGAAATCGTGCGCCCGCTCGCCCACCAGGTCGAGCAGCGCGGCCATCCAGGGCTGCAGCACGTCGGTGGGCAGGCGCACAAAGCCTTCGCGGCCCGGCGCGGGCAGATAGACGAAAGGGCGGCAGCGCCGGCAGCCCGGTGACCGCGTCGGGCGGGCTGCGCCGCAGCCGCGGCAATCAGCTCGGGCAGCCACGGACAGGATGTTGTGGCGCTGGCCGTGGATCTCGATGCCGAGCGACAGGTCGAACCAGGGCGAACGTCTCTGCGCATCGGCTGCGGCGCCGCCGGCCGGCTGCAGCTGCACGTCGAGCACCTCGGCCTGCGTGATCCAGCCCTCGAGCGCGGCGTCCAGCGTGAGCGGCAAAACCGGCGCTGCGCAGTTCGCCTCGAAACCGTTGTCGGCCCAGTGCATCCAGGCGTGCTGGGGGTCGCCCCCGGGAATGCCGAACAGCGCCGCCTTCGGTGCCCTGCAGCCCCAGGCCCCGCAGGCGGTCGATGGCGTCCAGTTCGGCCTGGCCATCGCGCTGCAGCAGTACGCGCCCGGCGGGGCCGTCCACCAGCAACGACAGCGGCTGGTCCGAGCCACCAGCCCACGCAGCCCTGGTAGTCAAAGCGCAGCTGCGCCGTGATGCAGGCCGACGGTCCGGCACATCACTGGCCGGCGTGGGCGACAGATGCAGGCGCGCCACGGGCGCAATGCCCGTGAGCCGCGCGACGTCGTGCAGCACCGGCGGCAAGGGCACGCGGCCCAGGCGCTGCAGCAAACCGGCCTGGTGCCTGTGCAGCGCCGACGAGGTGAAGTGGCGGCGCCTGCAGCAGCACCCCCAACTGCGCGCGCGCGATGCCGTCGGCCTGCACCGGGCCGCACAGGCCGCGCGCCACGTCGAGGTACAAGGGCGGGCTGTTGTGGCACAGCGTGGCCGTGGTCCCGGGCAGGCTGGCGCGCAGCGTCCCAGGTACTCTCGCGGCCGGGTGCGTTGGCGGGCTCTTCGCTGCCAATGCCAGGCCAGCGCCAGCGCCTGCGCCCCATTGCAGCGGCGCGCCCACGGTGGCGCCCCCCGCGTCGGCAAACAGGCGCCCGGTGCCGGCCGCCTGCTGCAGCGCCTGCAGACCCACCGCGCCCTCGACCACGGCGCAAGGCGCGGCGTTGTAGGCCGAGTAATAAGGCGCCTGCGACAGGCTCAGTGCACGCAGCAGCTGCAGCACCTGGCGGTCGGCGTCGCTGGCGCGGTCGTATGGCCGCCTGGCCCTTGCCGGGCGGGGTGCGAATGCGCTTGGGCTTGGCCCAGCCGCCCGCGGCCTTGGGGCGCGAGAGCACGGCTTCGAGCTGCAGCTGCGGCGCGCTGCGCGGCGCACCGACGGCCGACCAGCAGGTACAGGTACTGAGCGGGCCGTTCTTCGGCAGCGCCACGGCGCGCGCCCGGCAGCGCGCGCGGTCGCCGGGTCGCAGGCCTGGTCGAGGGCGTCGAGCCAGCGCAGCAGAGGTGCCTCGGCTTCCAGCCGCTCGACCTCGGCGGTGCGCGCCTGCAGCGTCTGGCGCAGCTCGGCGGCGGACATTTGCGCGAAGCCCTGCCAGCCCGTCCTCCGCCGCGTGCGCGAGCAAGGCCACGCCGTGCTTGCACTGGCTGCCCCACCGGACAGCTGCAGTCGCTGTCGAAACCGTCCACCGTGCCGTCGTCCCGCAGAGCCAGTTCGATGGACACGCTGTAGGGATGGCGCTGCGTGTCCTGCACCCGGCCTTGCAGCAGCCACAGGTCGCGCAGCGCGTCCACGTCCACCTCCAGCACCTGGCCGCTGCGCTGCAGCGCCAGGCCGCGCTGCCAGACGCCGCTGTCGCACAGCGGCTGCAGCGAGGACAGGTGAAACCAGGGCGTGTCTTGCATGAAACTCAGTGAAAAATGCCTCTGGCCCCCATGGGAAAAGCGCAAGTAGCTATCAAAAAGGAGTGATTCGGTTGCTGTCAGCCTGCGGCCCATACGGGCCGCGCGTGGCGCTGGCTCAATGCGCTGGGCGGCGCGCACGCGCTCGAACACGGCCTGGGCCGGTGCCGACACGGCGGCCCGGGGCGGCGGCGCGTCCTGCAGGCTGGTCAGCAGGCGCGCCAGCACGGGGGCCTGGGGCAGCAGCGGCCCGAGAAAGCGCGCGTGCTGGCCGTCGGCGATCAGCAGCGTGGGAAAGGTTTCCACGTCGAGGTCGCCCGCCACGTCCTCTTCGTCTTCCACGTCCACCCACACGAAGCGCGCCCCAGGGTGGGCCTGCGCGAGCGTGTCGAACAGCGCGCGGTAGTCGCGGCAGACGCCGCACCAGTTGGCGCACAGGCACACCACCCACCACGCGGCGGACGGGGTGGCGGGGGAATCGGCAGCGGATGCCGGCAAAGGGTGGTTCATGGCAGGTGACAGGCTCAGGGGCCGCGCCGCTCTCGGACGCGATAGACGTCGATGGTAGCGACACCGGACGCCTGGTTGCCCCAGGACTGGCGCACGAACGAGGCGACGGCGGCCACATCGTCGTCGCGCAGCGCCTGCATGAACGGCGGCATGCCGTGCGGACGCGGGTTGCCCGCCGTGGCCGGCAGGTAGCCGCCCTGCAGCACCACGCGCAGCACATTGGTCGGATCGGCCAGCGTCACCGCGCGGTTGCCGGCCAGCGCCGGGAAGGCGCCCGGCTTGCCCTGGCCGCTGTCGCCGTGGCACTGGGCGCACTGCTGCCCGTAGACCTTGGCGCCGCGCTCGAGCACGGCGGCCGGCGCGGCCGGCGCAGCCACGGCCACGCTCTCTTGCTGCGGCAGCGCCTGCAGGTACACCGCCATGGCGCGGGCGTCGGCATCGGTCAGGTACTGCGTGCTGTTGAACACCACCTCGGCCATGGGCCCGAGGGCCGAGCCGTGCGGCGCCACGCCGGTTTTGAGCAGCGCGACCACGTCTTCGAGCGGCCACTGCGCCACGCCGGCCTCGGCGGCGGCGTTGAGCGCGGGCGCATACCAGTTCTGCACCGGGATCAGGCCGCCGCCAAAGGCCCGCGCCTCGCTGCTGGCGCCCAGGGCGTTGCGCGGCGTGTGGCAGGCGGCGCAGTGGCCCAGGCCGTTGACCAGGTAGGCGCCGCGGTTCCAGTCGAGCGACTGGGCCGGGTCGGACGCGGGCTCCTGCACCGCCGTGCCCGGCGTGAAGAACAGCGCCCGCCAGCCCGCCAGCGCCGCCTGGGTGTTGTACGGAAAGCGCAGCGCGTGCGGGCGATTGGCTTGCGCGACGGCCGGCAGGCTCTGCAGGTAGGCATAGATGGCATCGGAATCGGCCCGCGTGACCTGCGTGTAATTGGGGTACGGAAACGCCGGGTACAGCAGGCGCCCGTCCTTCGAGCGGCCGTTGTGCAGGGCACGCCAGAACTCGGCCGGCGACCAGCTGCCGATGCCGGTGGCGGCGTCGGGCGTGAGGTTCGAGGTGTGCACCACGCCAAACGGCGTATCGATGCCGCGCCCACCCGCATAGGGCGCCCCGCCCTGCGTGGTGTGGCAGCCCATGCAGTTGCCGACGCGCGCCAGGTATGCGCCGCGCGCCACCAGTTCAGGTGTGGCCTGAAACGCCTGCGTGCTCGAATGGCTGCGGCGCGGCCGGCAAGGCGTCTTCACCGCGCAGGTTCAGCGACACCACGGTGGCCACGGCCACCACCAGCAGGGCCGCGAGCGCGGCCAGGGTCCAGAACGCGCGCTTCACCGTGCCACCTCCGCCACAGCGCCGTCGACGCCGCCGCAGCGCACCGGCAGTGGCGCCGGCAAGGCGGCGGCCGGCTTGCCGGCGCGGGGCACGGGCTGGGCGGCCAGCCAGGCCGAGACGGCACTGACGTCGTCGGGCGTGAGCTTTTGCGCGATCTGCGCCATGCAGTCGGGGGCCTGGGCGTGGCGCTGGCCGGTTTTCCAGGCGCCCAGCTGGCTGTTGAGGTAGTCGCGCGGCAGGCCCAGCAGACCCGGGATGAACGGGTTCACGCCCGTCATGGCCTGGCCGTGGCACTGCACGCAGGCCGGAATCTGGCGCGCCTCGTCGCCCTGCTGCACCAGCAGGCGACCGCGCTCGAGCGCGGCCGGCGGCGCCTGGGGCGCGGGCGGCGGGGCATAGGGCACCTCGAGCGCGGCGAAGTAGCCCGCGATCTCCTGCAGGTAGGCGTCCGTCAGGTGCTCGATCAGGTAGGTCATTTGCGGGTAGCTGCGCCGACCGTCGCGAAAGTTGAGCAGCTGGTGGTAGAGGTAACCCGCCGGCTTGCCCGCGATGCGCGGGAAGTAGCCCTCGGGCGTGGCGCGGCCCTCTTTGCCGTGGCAGGCGGTGCAGGCCAGCACGCGCGTGGACATCGCATCGGGCCTCTCAACGGTGGCCGGGGCGGACGGCGCGGCCGCAGGGGCGGCCAACGCGCCGCCGCACAAGGCGGAGATCAATAGCAGCGGCAGGGAACGGCGCAGCGGAGTGCGCAGGAAAGCAATCATGGGTGGTTTACGGCAGGCGTGGCAACACGCAGACTCTACGCGCGCCACAGAAACAGTACAGATCCAGATTTCGCTAAAAAATACAGATCAGATTGTCGCAGCCCCCATGCTTGCCACACCGTGGGCGCGGCGGGGCTTTGCAGAATTGATAGCTATCAGCGCTTATTCCATAAGCGCTGGAGGCCGATTTCACTCCAAAAGCAGGCCCTGCTCGCCCACCCTGCCGAGGACACTTACTCGGCCACGATGCCCGCGGCCTGGATGACCTTGCCCCACTTCTGCGATCTCGGCCGCCTGGAACTTGGCGAGCTCCTCGGGCGTGGTGGTCCAGGCTTCGGACCCGGCCATGTCGAAGAACGACTTGGCGGCGGCGCTCTGCGTGGCACGGGCCATGAGCTCGTTCAGCCGCGCCACCACGGGCGCGGGTGTGCCGGCCGGCGCGTAGGCCGCGAACCAGTAGCCCATGTCGTAGCCCTTCACGCCCGCTTCGTCGATGGTCGGCACATCGGGCAACTGCGCGCTGCGCTTGTGCGTGGAATAGCCCAGCGCGCGCAGCTTGCCGGCTTTGATCTGCGGCACGCCGGTCGACGTGTCGGTGATCATCAGGTCGATCTGGCCGCCCAGCAGGTCGGTGATCGGCGAGCGGGTTGCTCTTGTAGGGCACGTGCAGGATGTCCACGCCCGCGAGCTGCTTGAGCATTTCGCCGGCCACGCGGCTCGACGAGCTGCCGCTGCCGAAGCTGAGCTTGCCGGGGTTCTTCTTGGCCGCGGCCACCAGCTCGCCCACGCTCTTGTAGGGCGCGGCGGCGTTCACCACCAGCACCTGGCCGCCCTTGCCCAGGCCCGAGATCGGCGCGAAGTCCTTCACCGGGTCGTAGGGCAGCTTCTTGTACAGGTGCTCGTTGGCCGCGTGCGTGGTGTTGGTGGTGATGAGCACGGTGTAGCCGTCGGCCGGGGCCTTGGCCACGGCCTGCGCGGCGATCATGCCGCTGGCGCCGGCCTTGTTGTCGATCACCACGGGCTGCTTGGTTTCGGCGCTGACGGCCTGGCCGATGGCGCGCGCGAGCTGGTCGGTGGCGCTGCCGGCGGCAAAGGGCACGACGAAGGTGATGGCCTTGGCCGGGTACGCTGGCGCCTGCGCGGCGGCGATTCCGGGCAGCGCCAGGCCCAGGGCGGTGGCGGCGAGAGAGGTGGCCAGGGCCAGCGCGCGGCGGCGGGATGTGAAGTGGGGGCTCATGTTGTCTCCTGTATTTCTAGGGTTGGGGAAAAAGTGGCGGTGATTCAGGGCGGGCCGGCCAGGTGCTGCGCCAGCGCGGCCGGCACCTCGACGGCAGGTCCAGCAGCAGGAACGAGAGCGCCTTGCCGTGGCTGTCGAGGTTGAGCGCGTCGTTGACGCCGCCATCGAGCACGTCGTCGAGCACGAAGTTCATCGCGTGCAGGTTCGGCAGCAGGTAGCGCGCCACGCGGCTGGGCTGGCGCAGCGCGAACTGCCGCGCCACGGCAGCTTCGGTGACCTGCGCGACCAGCACGTCCCACAGCGCGGGATGCCAGGCGATCACGCTGATGTTCGAGCGGTTGCCCTTGTCGCCGGTGCGGCCGTGGGCCAGGCGGTACAGGGGCACGGTCAGGGTCGGTGCGTTCATGGTCGGTTCCTTCTCGCGCTCAGTCCAGCATGTCGTAGCCGGTGGCAACGGCGCCGCGCGGCACCAGGCACGACACCGTGCCCAGGCGCGGGCGCATGGCGGTGCGCACGCCGCCGCCGCCGGCCGGGCCGCAGCAGTACAGCGCCGTGACTTCGCGCACCAGGCGCTGGGCGCTGGCGTGGTCGCGGTGCTGCAGCGCCACGCGCAGGCGCACATCGCGGGCATCGCCCGCCGGCGCATCGAGCCAGCGCCCGGCGTCGTCGCCGAACACGCTGGTCACGCCGATCAGATCGGTGCGCAGCGGGCCCAGGCCCTGCAGGCGCTCGCGCAGCACTTCGCCGGCCAGCCGGGCGCGGGCTTCGGCGCGCGCGCCGGCGTAGGAAATCTCGCCCTCGGCAAACCAGCCGGTTTCAGAGCACACATTCACCTTCAACGTGGCCGGGCGCGCGTGGCCGCGCACGCCTTCGAGGCGCACCTGGTCGGGCCCCACGCAGCGCACGCGCGCCTGCGTGATGTCGGCCACCACGTCGGGCGTCAGGTAGGCGGCGGGGTCGTGCAGTTCGTACAGCAGCTGCTCTTTCACCGTGCGCTCGTCGATGCGCCCGCCGGTGCCCGCTGGCTTGCTGAGGGTGCAGTCGCCGTTGGCATCGATCTCGGCGAGCGGATAGCCGAGCCGGGCCAGGCCCGGCACGTCCTTGTAGCCCGGGTCGGCAAAGTAGCCGCCCGTGACCTGGGCGCCGCATTCGAGCAGGTGGCCCGCCATGGTGGCGCGCGCCAGGCGGTCGCAGTCGTCCAGCGGCCAGTCGAAGTGCGCGAGCGCCGGGCCCAGCACCAGCGCCGGGTCGGCCACGCGGCCGCAGACGACGATGTCGGCGCCGGCGCGCAGCGCATCCGCGATGGCCTCGGCGCCGATGTAGGCGTTGGCGCTCACGATGGGGTCGGTGGGCATGGCGCTGCCCAGGGCCTCCTGCAGCAGCGCGCGGTGCTGCGGCCCGCTCAGGTCGTCGCCGTGGACCACGGCGATGCGCGGGCGGCGCGTGCCCAGCTCGCGCGCCAGTTGCAGGATGCGCCGCGCCGCGCCCAGCGGGTTTGCCGCGCCAAAGTTGCTGACGATGCGCACGCCGTGCTGCAGGCACTGCGCCAGCACCGGGCGCAGCAGGTCTGCCAGCAGCGGCTCGTAGCCGGCGTCGGGGTCGGCGCGGCGCGCCAGCTGGGCCAGCGCCAGCGTGCGCTCGGCCAGCGTCTCGAAAATCAGCACGGCCGGCTGGCCGCTGTCGATCAACGCCTGCACCACCGGTGCGGCGGCGTCGGTGCGGTCGCCGGAAAATCCGGCCGCGCAGCCGATCAGCAAGTTGTGGGGGTTCGCCATAAGGTCTCCTGCCACCAATGTAGGTGCACCGGCGTTATTCTGTGAAATTGATTGTTGCAGATCAATCCATCTGAAATTCAAATGAATATTTCTTCCCGGCAGGTCGACGCGTTTCTCGCGCTGGCCGAACAGCGCAGCTTCACGCGCGCGGCCGTGCAGTGCCACCTGTCGCAGCCGGCCTTCAGCGCCCTCATCCGCGCGCTCGAAGACGGCCTGGGCCTGCGCCTGTTCGACCGCAGCACGCGCCATGTGGCACTGACGGGCGAAGGAGAGAACTTTCTGGAGGCGGCGCGCCGCATCCGCGCCGAAATCGACAGCGCGCTGGCCCGCATGCGCGACGCCGCCACGCTGCAGCGCGGGCGCGTGGCGATCGCGCTGCTGCCCTCGCTCGCTGCGGGCTGGCTGCCCGGCGTGCTGGCCGGCTACCACGCGGCGCACCCGGGCGTCGAACTGGAGATTGCCGATGTGCTGTCCGAGCGCTGCATCGAGCTGGTGGCCACCGGCAAGGCCGACTTTGCCCTGGCCGCGATCCGCGCCGACACGCCCGAACTGCAGGCCGAGCCGTTCTGCGCCGACGACTTTCACCTGGTCTGCCGCGCCGACCACCCGCTGCTGCGGCAACGCACGCTGGCCCCTGCCGACCTGGCCGCATGGCCGTTCATCCACCTGGCGCGCACCAGCAGCGTGCGCCAGTACCTGGAGGCCGCGTTCCACCCGCAGGCCATGCACACGCTGATGGAGGTCGAGCAGCTCGCCACCGTGATGGGCATGGTGCGCGCGGGCCTGGGCATCAGCGTGGTGCCGGCGCTCACGCTGTTCCACTTCGGGCAGCCCGGCCTGGTGACGCGGCCGCTGGCGCTGCCCGGGCTCACGCGGCAGATCTACCTGGTGCGCCGGCGCGACCGCAGCCTGTCGGTGGCGGCGCAGGCGCTGGTCGCCCGGATGGTGGAGCTGCGGCCCGACTGACCGGCCGACTTCAACGGCGCGCGGCGGCGTCGGGCGCGGCCTGCGCCGGTGGCACCGGCTGCGGCGACAGCGCCGCCGGCGCGTGGTCCAGGTCGGGCCGGCGCCACGGGTCGACGTGGGTCATGACATCGAGCACGCGGTGGCGCTGCAGCACGCGCGCGCGGGCTTGCACGGCAATCGCGTGGCCGGCCTCCACGCTCAGCGTGGCGTCGACTTCGAGGTGCACATCGACCACCACCATGTCGCCCATCTTGCGCGTGCGCACGTCGTGCACGCCGCGCACGCCGGGCGTCTCGCGCAGCGTCTGGCCGATGGCCTGCACTTCGCTCGCGTCCACGGCGCTGTCCATCAGGTCGTGCAGCGCGCTCCAGCCGAACTGCCAGCCGGTGCGCGCCACCATCAGCCCCACGATCAGCGCCGCGATGGTGTCCAGGATGGTGTAGCCCGCGAGGTTGCCCGCAATGCCGATGGCCACCACCAGCGACGAGGCGGCGTCGGCGCGCGCATGCCATGCGTTGGCCACCAGCATGCTCGACTTGACGCGCTTGGCGACCCGCAGCATGTAGCGGAACAGCAGCTCCTTGAGCACCAGCGTGGCCAGGGCCACCCACAGCGCCGCCACATGCACCTGCTGCAATGCGGCCGGGTTCTGCACCTTCAGCACCGCCGACCAGACCATGCCCACGCCCACGCCCAGCAACAGCAGACCGAGCATCAGCGAAGCGGCGGTCTCAAAGCGCTGGTGGCCGTAGGGATGGCCTTCGTCGGGGTCCTTGTGCGCGTGGTGGTTGGCAAACAGCACGACAAAATCGGCCACCAGGTCGGACAGCGAATGCAGGCCGTCGGCGATCAGCGCCTGCGATTTGGCCAGCACCCCCACGGCGATCTGCAGCGCAGACAGCACCAGGTTGACGCCCACGCTGACCCAGGTGCTGCGCGCCGCGGCGGCCGCGCGCGCTTCGGGCGTGTGCCGGGTGTCCGGGGAGCTTTCGGAGAATGGTGGGGGCGTCATGGCAAACGGGGGCAGTTCGGGGGTGGCGGCCAGGGCGCAGGCCACCAACGGCGAGCTTACCCCGCGCCACGCCAGGGCGGGCAGCGGCGAGGACTGGCATGCGGGCGGGACGCCGGCCTGGCGCCACCGAACACTACGCTATTGATAGCTGCAAGCGCTTGATGGATAAGCGCTGGCGGCCCATTTGGCTCCACACTGCGTCGTCCCATTGCCGCTGCCACCGATCGCGTCGGCCACGCCAGCACGGCGCACGCGCGTGGCCGGCCGGCCGCGCGGGCCCGAGCCGGCGTACAGTGGCCCCACCGCTGCCAAGGAGAGAGACCATGAACCAGATCTGTGCCTGCATCGATGCCCTGCCCGCCGCCACTGCGGTGGTCGACTGGGCTGCATGGGCGGCGCGGCGGCTGAATGCGCCGCTGCAGGTGCTGCATGTGCTCGACGAGCCCGCCCCGATGCCGCCCGTGGGCGACTACAGCGGCGCGCTGGGCTTTGGCGCGCAGGAGCTGCTGCAGCAGCAGCTCAGCACCCTCGATGAGCAGCGCGGCACCATCGAGCGCGAGGCCGGCCGCCATCTGCTGCAAAGCGCGTGCGAGCGCGCCAGCGCCGCGGGCGTGCCGCAAGTCACCGAAGGCCTGCACTACGGCGACCTGGTCGACACGCTGCTGGGCCTGGAGGCCAGCACCCGGCTGGTGGTGCTGGGCGAGCACTACCGCGCCACCACGCCGCGCAGGATCTACCTCAGCCACCACGTCGAACGCGTGGTGCGCAGCATCAAGCGCCCGGTGCTCGTCGCCACGGTGTCGCCGTTCGCCGCGCCCGAGCGCTTCGTCCTGGCGTTCGATGGCAGCGCGACTGCGCGCAAGACGGTCGTCATGGTGGCGGCCAGCCCGCTGCTGCAGGGCCTGCCGGCGCTGGTGGCCATGGTGGGGCCCGACACGTCCGAGGCCCGCGAGCAGCTGCAGCAGGCGCAGGCGCAATTGCAGGCAGCGGGTTTCGCCGTGCAGGCCACGCTGCTGCAAGGCGACCCCGAACAGGCGCTGCCCGAGCTGCTGGCGACCCAGGGCAATGCGGTGCTGGTGATGGGCGCCTATGGGCACGCGCGCATCCGCCAGCTCATCGTCGGCAGCACCACGACGGCGCTGCTGCGCCTGAGCCCAGTGCCGGTGCTGGTGCTGCGCTAGCGCAAGCCGTCCCGGCCGCGCCCATGCCGGTGTGGCGCTGGCCCTGGGCGACCCGCGTTGGCCAAGGCCACCTGCGGCAGCACCACGGCACCTCCACCCGCACGCCGACCACGGTGGCGAGCGCCGCGCTCGAGCTCAGACCGAACGGCCTTACCAGACAGTTATTGCGCGGCGCCAGCCAGCACGGTGACGGATGCAAAGCGCAGGTGGTGCATGAACTCGCGCAGGATCAGCAGCGTGGCGGCAAATTCCGAGGTGTCAGGCAGACCTTCGAGCGCGGCAGGCCGGCCCTCGGCCACTGCGGCAAAGCGTTCGAACACCCGCTCCATGGCCTCGAGGGCCAGGACCATGCGCGCGCCCGGCGGCACGCCGGCCAGCACGGCCACCTCGCGCACCAGCGCATCGCCGCAAAACAGCGCGCAACCCGCCGGCAGCAGCGCCAGCGCGCGCACCACCTCGTCTTCGACGGTGGCGATGGCGTTCTCCAGCTCCAGCGGCCGGGGCGGGTGGTGCCGGAAGAAATCGTGCGCGGTTTTCTGCGCGCCCACCGCCAGGGCGAGGGATGCCGCGGGCTCTGCGCCCGTGCCGGCCACGACCACGCTGCCCTGCGCGCCAATGTGCAGCACCGCCGCGGGCGCCCCCGCCGCCATGCCGCCGCGGACGGTGCGGTAGCACGCCCGGGCACGATCTTCACTGTCGGGCGACCCCGGCACAGGAAACGCGCTCATGGCGCGCGCACCTGCTCGAAGTCAATGAAGCCGCGCTCCACGTTGGTGCCCACCAGCTTCACGCGGATTCTTTGCCCGACATCGAGCAGCGGTTCGCCGGCCACCAGCAGGCCTTCGGCCGGTGGCGCCAGGGTGCGCACCCAGGTGGCGCTGTCGGTGCGGCCGGTGACGATGGCGTCGAACTGCTGGCCCATGAAGGGCTGCAGGTACAGCGCTGCCTCGGACTTGCGCACACTGCGCTCGACCTTTTGCGCCGCGTCTTCCTGGCGCGTGCAGTGCACCGCCAGCGCCTCCAGCTCGGCCACGCCATAGGGCGGCTGCACCCCCGAAAGCAGGGCCTTGACCATGCGCAGGCTGATCAGATCGGGGTAGCGGCGGTTCGGCGCGGTGGAGTGCGTGTAGTCGCGCACCGCCAGGCCGAAGTGGCCAATGGGCGCGCCGTGCGGCTGCTCGACCACGTATTCGCCCGAGCCCATGAGCTTGATGATGACCAGCGACAGGTCGGGAAAGCGCAGCGGGTCGGCCTTGCGCTGGCGTGCCAGAAAGGCTTCGAGCGCCTGCGAGTCGGGCGTTTTCGGCAGGTTTTCGCCGTACTTGCGCGCCACCTCGACGATGCGCAACCAGCGCTCGGGCGAGCGCACGACGCGGCGCAGCGCGGCGCCGCCATGGTGCGCGAGGAACTGCGCCGTGCAGGTGTTGGTGGCGATCATGAACTCCTCGATGAGCTGGCGCGCGCGGTTGTGCGCCTGCTGGCGCAGGTCCACCACGCGGTCGCCCTCGAACACCGCGCGCGGCTGGAAGGTTTCCAGCTCCAGCGACCCTTGCGCGCGCCGGCGTGCCCGCATGGCCTGGGCCACGGCGTCCTGGGTGCGCAGCTGCGCGTCCATGCCGGGCACGGCGCGTGCGGCTGCGGGCAGCTCGCCCGCGCCCTCGATCCAGGCGGCCACGGCGTCGTAGGCCAGTTGGGCCTGGTTGCGCACCCGGGCGCGGTACACCGCCGAATCGGTGACGGCACCTTCACCGTCCACCACCATTTCGGTCACGAGGGCCAGCCGGTCCTGGCCCGGGTTGAGCGAGGTCAGGTCGGTCGACAGGCGCTCGGGCAGCATCGGGAACACCCGCGCCGAGGTGTAGACCGACGTGGTGTTGGTGTGTGCGTGCGCATCGAGTGGCGAGCCTTTGTGCACCAGCGCGTCGACATCGGCCACCGCGACCAGAATCTTCACGGCCCCGCCCGGCAGCGGCGCGCACGCAGTGAGCTGGTCGAGGTCGCGCGAGTCGTCGTTGTCGATCGAGCACCAGGGCAGCGCCGTGAGGTCGCGGATCCGGGGGTCCGCGTCCCGGCCCGGCCCGCGCAGGGCCTGCAGCTGCTGCAGGGCGCCTGGCGGAAATTCGGGCTCCAGGCCGCGCTCTGCCATGGCCCGGGTGGCAATGCGCACCAGATCGCTGCGGTGGTAGGTGGTGGTAGCGGTATCCATGGCGGCATTCTGTTCCGCCGGCCGGGGCGGCGCAATGCCGCGGTGCACTCAGGGGTCGGTGCGCAGGTAGCTCGCGTGGCGCGGCAGGCGCAGGCTGACCAGGAAGGCCACCACCATCATGGCCGTGACGTACCAGTAGAAGCTCGATTCGTGGCCCAGCGACTTGAGCCCCAGCGCCACGTATTCGGCCGATCCGCCGAAGATCGCATTGGCGATCGCGTACGCCAGCCCCACCCCCAGCGCGCGCACCTCGGGCGGAAACATCTCGGCCTTCACGATGCCGCTGATCGAGGTGTAGAAGCTCACGATGGCCAATGCCAGCAGGATCAGCAAAAACGCGACGTACGGGTTGGCGACGTGCTGCAGCGCGGTCAGGATGGGCACGGTGGCCAGCGCGCCCAGGCTGCCGAACAGCATCATGCTGGTGCGCCGGCCAATGCGGTCGGACAGCGCGCCGAACAGCGGCTGCATGCACATGTAGAGGAACAGGCAGGCCGTCATCACGTAGCTGGCGGTCTTGATCGACATGCCGGCCGAGTTGACCAGGTACTTCTGCATGTAGGTCGTGAAGGTATAGAAGATCAGCGAGCCGCCGGCCGTGTAGCCCAGCACCGTGAGAAAGGCCGCACGGTGGTTGCGCAGCAGCCCGCGCACGCTGCCCGCCTCCGCGCTGGCGCGCGTCTGGGCGGTCGAGGTTTCCTTGAGGGTGCGCCGCAAAAACAGCGCTACCACGGCGGTGAGGGCGCCGATGACGAACGGAATGCGCCAGCCCCAGGCCTTCATTTCGGCCTCGCTGAGCCACTGCTGCAGCAGCACGACCGTCAGCACCGCGAGCAGCTGTCCGCCGATCAGCGTGACGTACTGGAACGACGAGAAAAAGCCGCGCTGGCCGCTCAGCGCCACCTCGCTCATGTAGGTCGCGGTGGTGCCGTATTCACCCCCGACCGACAGCCCCTGCACCAGCCGCGCGAGCAGCAGCAAGGCCGGCGCCCAGGCGCCGATGCTGGCGTAGGTGGGCAAGGCGGCGATCAGCAGCGAACCGCCGCACATCATCAGCACCGACAGCACCATCGAGGTCTTGCGCCCGCGCCGGTCGGCAATGCGGCCAAAGATCCAGCCCCCGATGGGCCGCATCAGAAAGCCCGCTGCGAACACGCCCGCCGTGTTCAGCAGCTGCGCCGTGGGGTCGGATTTGGGAAAGAACGACGGCGCGAAATAGATGGCGCAGAAGGCATAGATGTAAAAGTCGAACCACTCGACCAGGTTGCCCGACGATGCCGCCACGATGGCAAAGACGCGCTTGCGCTTTTCCTCGTGCGTATAGCTGTGCAAGGGAGCCGATGCGGGTGTGGGGGTGGCGGGAACCGTTTTCATGGCGTTTTCTTCCAAAAGCGACGGTGCCAAAACCTTAGCACTTCCGGGCTTTTAGAGCGCATGGAGCCGCAAGTCCCTGCTTGGGGCGCGGTGCCTGCGGCGCTGCGGCCGTTTGTGGTCCGCCGCCTGACACGCGCTGCCAGCGGCGGCCTACAGCGAGGGCGCTGCGGCCGCGCCTACAGTGCAAGGCACATGTCAGTGGGTCGGCGCAGCCTGTTGCCCGGCCGCTGTCCGTTTATCCGAGGAATCACCTGATGCGCATCCGCCCCTCCGTCCGTCGCAGCCCGTGGCTGCCTGCCGCTCTCGGTTTCGCTGCGTTGCTGTCGGTGCTGGCGCTGAGCGCCTGCGCGACCTCCACGCCCGCCGGTGTGCAGGTGGTCGATTTCGATGTGGACCGCTATGCCGGCCACTGGTACGAACTGGCGCGCATTGACCACCGCTTTGAAAAGGGCTTGGTGCGCACCGGCGCGCACTACAGCCGCAACGCCGACGGCACGATCGAGGTGGTCAACCGCGGCTTCGACCCCGCGCGCCAGCGCTGGAAGGAATCGGTGGGCAAGGCCCGCTTCACGGGCGAGCCGACGCAGGCCGCGCTCAAGGTGTCGTTCTTCGGCCCGTTTTATGGCGGCTACAACGTGGTGGCGCTCGACCCGCAGTACCGGTGGGCCATGGTGGTGGGCTCCAGCCTCGACTATTTCTGGATCCTCTCGCGCACCCCTACGCTGCCCGAAAACATCAAGAACCAGCTCTTGGCCCGCGCGCGCGCCCTCGGCGTGGACGAAAGCCGGGTGCATTGGGTGGAGCAGGATGGCGTGAACCCGACCGGGCTCTAGGCTCCGCGCACGATCTTCAGCTCTTTTTTTGATAGCTACAAGCGCTTACCCCTACAGCGCTAGAGCCACTTTTCACTCTAAACAGCTGCGGCCTCGGGCACCGTGGCCGCAGCCACCAGTCGCTGCGTATACGGGTGCTGCGGCGCATCGAGCACCTGGGCGACCGGCCCGCTCTCCACCACCTCGCCGTCCTTCATCACGATGACCGCGTGCGCCATGGCGCGGATCACATCGACGTCGTGGGTGATGAGCAGGTAGCTCAGGCCCTTGTCGCGCTGCAGGCGCTGCAGCAGGGCCAGCACCTGCTGCTGGATGGTCACGTCGAGCGCACTGGTCGGCTCGTCGAGCACCAGCACGCGCGGCTGCACGATGAGCGCGCGCGCAATCGCCAGGCGCTGGCGCTGGCCGCCCGAGAACTCGTGCGGGTAGCGCGCCAGCAGGCCGGGGTACTGCGCCTCGGTCAGCCCGACCTCATCCAGCGCCGCCTCCACGCGCACGCGACGTTCGGCGCCGCCGAGGGCGCCGTCGTGCACGCGCAGGCCCTCGCCCACGATCTCTTCGACCGTGAGGCGCGGCGACAACGATGAGAACGGGTCCTGGAACACCACCTGCACCTGCCGGCGCAGCGCCTGGTTGGCCGGGGTGTTGCGCATGGCGGGCTGCTGCCACGCCTGCCCCACCACCGTGAGCTCGCCACCGTGCGGCAGCAGGCCCAAGATGGCCTGCGCCAGCGTCGACTTGCCCGAACCCGACTCGCCCACCACCCCCAACGTCTGGCCCGGTAGCAGTTGCAGTGCGGCGCCCTGCACGGCCACGAACTCGCCCTTGCGGAACCAGCCGCGCACGCCGGGCAGCGGCGTGGCATAGGCCACGCGCAAATCCTGGGCCCGCAGCACCGGCGGGGTGCCGCGCGGTGGCGCGGCCTCCACCACGTCGCGGCGCGGCTGGCTGGCAATCAGGCGGCGCGTGTAAGCGTGCTGTGGCGCGCGGAACACCTCGGCCACGCGGCCCTGCTCGACCAGCATGCCCTGCTCCATGACGGCCACGCGGTCGGCAAAGCGGCGCACCAGGTTCAGGTCGTGCGTGATGAGGAGCACGGCCATGCCGGTCTGGCGCTGCAGGTCGGACAGCAGGTCCAGAATCTGGCCGCGCAGCGTCACATCGAGCGCCGTGGTCGGCTCGTCGGCCAGCAGCAGCGCGGGCTCGCTGGCCAGCGCCATGGCGATCATCGCGCGCTGGCGCTGGCCGCCGCTGAGCTGGTGCGGAAACGCGTTGGCGCGGCGCGCGGGCTCGGGGATGCCGGTTCGGGCCAGCAGGTCGATCGCCGCCCGCGCGCACTGGGCGCCCGTCAGCGCCTTCTTCAGCTGCAACACCTCGGCGATCTGCTGGCCGATGGTCATCAGCGGATTGAGCGCCGTCATCGGCTCCTGGAACACCATGGCGATGTCGCCGCCGCGCACGCCGCGCATCTCGCGCTCCGATAAAGAGAGCAAATTGCGCCCGCGCAGCATGGCTTTGCCGGTGATTCTGGCATCACCCGCCAGACGCAACAGGCTCAGCGCGGTGATGGTCTTGCCCGAGCCCGATTCGCCCACCAGCGCGAGCTTTTCACCGGCATGGACGGAAAAACTGACACTGTTCACCACCGCCTTGTCGCCGAAATGCACGGCCAGGTCTTGCACTTCGAGCAAGGCGGCTGTGCCTGGGGCAGCCACCGCTGCGCCAGGGCCCATCCCGCCTGCATGGCCGGCCCGGCCCGCCCCCTGGCCTATGGCAGACACCTTCGGTCGTGTGTTATCTGCATTCATGTAAGTTCCATTCAACGCTCGGCTTTGCGCGGGTCGAGCGCATCGCGCAGCGCGTCGCCCATGAAGGTGAGCAGCAGCAGCGTGACCACCAGCACGGCAAAGGTGGACAGCGAGATCCACCAGGCGTCGATGTTGTTCTTGCCCTGGCTCAGCAGCTCGCCCAGGCTCGGTGTGCCGGGCGGCACGCCCAGGCCCAGGAAGTCGAGCGAGGTCAGCGCCAGGATCGCCGCGCTCATGCGGAATGGCAAGAAGGTGACCACGGGCGTCAAGCTGTTGGGCAGGATGTGGCGCCAGATGATCTGGCCAGTTGCCCACGCCCAGCGCGCGCGCGGCCTTCACGTAGTCGAGCTGGCGGTTGCGCAAAAACTCGGCGCGCACGTAGTCCGACAGCCCCATCCAGCCGAACAGCGACAGCAGCACCAGCAGCAGCGCAATGCTCGGCGCCAGCACGGCGCTGAAGATGATCAGCAGGTACAGCTCGGGCATCGAGCCCCAGATTTCGATGAAGCGCTGGAACGCCAGGTCGGTCTTGCCGCCAAAGAAGCCCTGGATGGCGCCCGCCACCACGCCCAGCAGCACACCGGTCACCGTGAGCGCCAGCGCAAACAGCACGCTGACGCGAAAGCCATAGAGCAGCTGCGCCAGCAGGTCGCGCCCGCGGTCGTCCGTGCCGAGCCAGTTGCCGCGCGACGGCGCCGACGGGTTCGGCGCCTGGGCAAAGTAGTTGAGCGTGTTCGGGCCGTAGGGATTGAGGGTGTAGACGCGCCCAGTTGCGGCCTTCGGTGATGCGCTCCTTGATGAACGGATCGAGGTAGTCGGTGGGCGTCGCAAAGTCGCCGCCGAAGGTGGTCTCGGGATAGTCCTTGAGCATCGGGAAATAGGTCTGGCCCTCGTAGCGCACCACCAGTGGACGGTCGTTGCTGACCAGCTCGGCGCCCAGGCTCAGCAGCACCAGCGCGCAAAAAGCGATCAGGCTCCAGTAGCCCAGGCGGTTGCGCCGGAAGCGCAGCCAGGCGCGGCGGCTGGGCGACAAGGACGGCGGCACCGCACCACCACAGCGCCATCGCCAGAGCCACCGCGGATCGGGCTTGGCCCGGCCGCCAGTGGCGCCCCCTCCGGGGGAAGGCGGCCATCGGCCGACTCAGGGGCTAATCAAACTTGACACGCGGGTCCACCCACACATAGCAAAGATCGGAAATCAGCTTGGTGACCAGCCCGATCAGCGTGAACAGGTACAGCGTGCCCAGCACCACCGGGTAGTCGCGCCGGATCACGCTCTCGTAGCTCAGCAGGCCCAGGCCGTCGAGCGAGAACAGCGTCTCGATCAGCAGCGAGCCGGCGAAGAAGGCGCCGATGAAGGCCGCCGGAAAGCCGGTGATGATGGGAATCAGCGCGTTGCGGAACACATGCTTCCACAGCACCTGGCGCTCGGAGAGGCCCTTGGCGCGCGCGGTCAGCACGTACTGCTTGCGGATTTCTTCGAGGAACGCGTTCTTGGTCAGCATGGCCGTGACGGCGAAGCTGCCCAGCACCATGGCAATGATCGGCAGGGTGATGTGCCACAAATAGTCGACGATGCGCGCGCCCCACGAGAGTTCGTCCCAGTTGGCCGAGGTCAGGCCGCGCAGCGGAAACCACTGCAGCTGGCCGCCAAACACCACCAGCAGCGCCACGCCGAGCACAAAGCCCGGAATGGCATAGCCGACCAGGATCAACAGCGTGGTCACCAGATCGAAGCGCGAGCCCGCGCGCACGGCCTTGGCCACGCCCAGCGGCACGGCCACGCAGGTAGCTGATGAAGAAGGTCCACAGTCCGAGGCTGATCGACACCGGCAGCTTCTCCCGGATCAGCTGCCAGACGTCCTTGTTCTGGAAAAAGCTGCGCCCCAGGTCGAAGCGCGCGAACTGGCTGAGCATCTGCACGAAGCGCTCGGGCGCGGGCTTGTCGAAGCCGTACAGCGCCTTGATCTGCGCAAGGCGCTGCGGGTCCACGCCCTGCGCGCCGCGGTAGCTCAGGCCCCCACCCTCGGCGCCGCCGCCGCCCGCCCCGGCCTTGGCCTCGGCCAGGTACTGCTCGACCGGGCCGCCGGGCACGAACTGCAGCACGACGAAGGTGAGCAGCAGCACGCCCAGCAGCGTGGGCAGCATCAGCAAAATCCGCTTGAGAATATAGGCAAACATGGCTCAACCGCCCTGCCCGCTTGCGCTGGCAGCTATTGCATTGGGAGCACCTGGACCCGGTGGCAGCTTGGCCCACCAGACGTCTATGACCCAGGCTTCACCCGGCGAGTACGGCGGCGCGACGGCGGGCCGCACCAGGTGCCAGGCGTTGTACACCATGCGGTGCGTGGGCGCGGTCCACTGCGGGATCAGGTAGTGGCCGTGCGCAATCGCGCGGTCGAGCGCGTGGCAGGCGGGCAGCAGCTGGGCCTCGGTCTTGGCGGCGGTCATGGCGGTGATGAAGGCATCGACGGCCGGGCTCTTGACACCGGCGAAGTTGCCCGAGTCCTCGGTGTCGGCGGCTTTGCTGCCAAACAGGTCGGCAAACTCCTGGCCGGGGTTGTTGGTGCCGCCGTAGGCGATGCTGGTGATGTCGAAGTCGAACTTCTGCAGCCGCTGCTGGTACAGCGCGAAGTCGACCGAGCGAAAGCGCAGCGTGATGCCGAGCTTTTCGAGGTTGCGCATCCACGGCGCCACGGTGCGCACGCCGCCTTCGTTGCTGTCCATGTATTCGAGCACCAGCGCCTGGCCGGCGGCGTTGCGCAGCACGCCGTCCTGCACGCTCCAGCCGGCGTCCTTCAGCAGCTGCTGGGCGCGGCGCAGGTTGGCGCGCAGCGATGCGGGCGGGTCGGTACGTGGCGGCACGGTCATGGGGCCGAAGGCGGCAGCGGGCAGGTCCTTGCGCCAGGGCTCCATCAGCGCCAGCTCTTGCGGCGACGGCAGGCCCTGCGTCTCGCAGGCGGTGTTGCCGAACAGGCCGTTCACGCGCTGGTACGAGCCATAGAACATCTGCCGGTTCATCCATTCGAAATCGACCGCCAGGCCCAGGGCTTCGCGCACGCGCACGTCCTGCAAGAGCGGGCGGCGCGTGTTGAGCACATAGCTCTGGAAGCCCGAGGGCAGCTTGTGCTGGAACTCGCCCTTGACCAGTTCGCCGGTGTTGAACTTCTTGCCATTGACGCGCCGCGCCCAGTCGCCGGCGCTGAAAAACCGCATCAGGTCGAACTCGCCGGCCTTGAGCGCTTCGAGCCGCGCGGTCGCGTCCTTGTAGATCTTGACGGTGATGCGCTCGAAGTTGGCCGTGCCCACGCGCACGTTCAGGTCGCGTGCCCAGTAGTTCGGGTCGCGCACGTAGGTGATGTCCTTGCCGAAGCGCACCGGGCCGACACGATAGGGGCCGCTGCCGATCGGCTCGTCCATCACCACCTGGTCGAAGGGCTTGGCCTGGCCGCCCTCCATGCCCCAGTCGCGGCTGAACACGGGCAGGCCGCCGACGGTGAGCGGCAGTTCGCGGTTGGGCTTCTTGAAGCGGTAGCGCACGGTGCGCTCGTCCAGCACATCGACGCCGGCAACGTCGATCAGCAGCGTCTTGTAGGCCGGCGAGGTGTACGGGCCGACCAGCGTGTCGTAGCTGTATTTGACGTCCCTGCGCGAGCACCGGCTTGCCGTGGTGAAAGCGCGCCTCGGGCCGCAGGCGAAAGGTGGCCGAGAGGCCGTCGGCCGCCACGTCCACGTCTTCGGCCAGCAGGCCGTAGCCGGCGGCGGTCTCGTCGAGCGAGCCGGTGAGCAGCGAGTCGAACATCAGCTGCGCGAGGTAGGCCGGCGCGCTGCCCTTGATGGTGAACGGGTTGTACTTGTCGAACGTCGAGGTGCGCAGGTTGCTCACCAGGCGCAGCTCGCCGCCCTTGGGGGCATTCGCGTTGACATAGTCGAAGTGCGCAAAACCCGCCGGGTACTTGGGCGTGCCCCACAGCGCATACGCATGCGCCGCCCAGACCGGAGCCGCCCCCCAACACAGCAGACAAATGAGCCAAAAACGCATGCGACAATTCTGCCCTACCCGGCTGGGCTGCCCGGGCAGATGCGCTGGCAACGGGCGTCTTGGGGCGGCGCAGCGTCCCCAATACCCCCTCAGGAGAGCCTCACATGGGATTTCTTACCGGCAAGAAGCTGCTGATCACCGGCGTGCTGTCCAACCGCTCCATCGCCTACGGCATTGCCAAGGCCTGCCACGCGCAGGGCGCCGAGCTGGCCTTCAGCTACGTCGGCGAGCGCTTCAAGGAGCGCATCACCGAGCTTTGCCGCCGAATTCGACTCCAGCCTCGTGTTCGACTGCGACGTGGGCAGCGACGAACAGATCGAGCGCATGTTCCGCGACCTGTCGCAGACCTGGCCGAAGATCGACGGCTTCGTGCACGCCATCGGCTTTGCCCCGCGCGAGGCGATTGCCGGCGACTTCCTCGAAGGCCTCTCGCGCGAAGCCTTCCGCATTGCCCACGACATCAGCGCCTACAGCTTCCCGGCCATGGCCAAGGCGGCCCTGCCCTACCTCAACGACAAGTCGGCGCTGCTGACGCTGTCGTACCTGGGCGCGCTGCGCACCATCCCCAACTACAACACCATGGGCCTGGCCAAGGCCAGCCTGGAAGCCGAGCGTGCGCTACCTGGCCGAGTCGCTGGGCCCGCGCGGCATGCGCGTCAACGGCATCAGCGCCGGCCCGATCAAGACGCTGGCCGCCAGCGGCATCAAGGACTTCGGCAAGCTGCTGGGCATGGTGGCCGGCGCCTCGCCGCTGCGCCGCAACGTGACCATCGAAGACGTGGGCAACGTGGCCGCCTTCCTGCTGTCCGACCTGGCCAGCGGCGTGACGGCCGAGATCACCTATGTCGACGGCGGCTTCAGCCAGACCGCTGGCATCAGCGCCGGCAGCGACGCGCTGGCCTGAGCGGCCTCTGCGCCTCTTTGAAAATTCCAGTCAAAAGTGGCTCCGGCGCTTATGTATCAAGCGCTTGTAGCTATTAAAAACTGAGTATCCATGCTCCACCGCCGCCGCGCCTTCACCCTGTGGGCGCTGGCGGCGTGGGGCATTTCTTTTGCTGCCGGGGCCGCGGATGCGCCGGCCCTGCTGTTGGCCACTGTCTACCGCCCCGGCACGGCGCTGCAGGATTACTGGGTCAGCGAGAAATACGACGGCGTGCGCGGCTACTGGGACGGCCAGACCCTGCGCACGCGCGGCGGCGAAACCGTGCACGCGCCGGCCTGGTTCACGGCCGGCTGGCCGGCCGAGCCGCTCGACGGCGAGCTGTGGGCCGGGCGCGGGCGCTTCGCCCACGCGCAGTCCACCACGCGCCAGCAGCAAGCCCCCGAGAGCGCGTGGCGCCAGATGCGCTTCATGGTGTTCGACCTGCCCGGCCACGGCGGCCCGTTCGACGAGCGCCTGCCGGCCCTGCAGGCGCGCGTGCGGCAGATCGCCACGCCGTGGGTGCAGGCCGTACCGCAGCAGCGCATCGCCAGCGAGGCCGCCCTGCAGGCGCTGCTGCAGCGCACCGTGCGCGGCGGCGGCGAGGGGCTGATGCTGCACCGCGGCAGCTCGCTGTACCGCGCCGGCCGCAGCGACGACCTGATCAAGCTCAAGACGCACGACGATGCCGAAGCGCGTGTCATCGCCCACCTGCCGGGCAAGGGCAAACACGTCGGGCGGCTGGGCGCGCTGCTGCTTGAAATGCCCAGCGGCCAGCGCTTCAAGCTGGGCACGGGCCTGAGCGACGCCGTTCGCGACCAGCCCCCGCCCGTGGGCAGCTGGGTGACCTACCGCTTTCGCGGCACGCACGACGGCGGCCTGCCGCGCTTTGCCAGCTTCATGCGCGTGCGCGAAGACATGCAGCGCTAATAAAAAATGGGAGGCCCGGCCTCCCATTGCACGTTGCGCCCCGGTCGGGGCCGCGTTACCGCATCACAGGGTGCGGCCAAACGGGCCGTCCGAGCCCACCTGCACCAGCTTGTCCTTGGCCGAGGTTTTGGTTGCCGCACCGCGCCGCTGCTTGGTTTTGGCGGCCGGCTTGTCGAGCGCCACGCAGTCGGCGTAGTAGCTGACGTGGCCGTCCTCGTCCTCGATCTCGACCAGCCCGTGGATGTCGGTCTCGAAGCCCGGGCTCATGGCGGCAAATTCGCGCGCGAACTTGAGGTAGTCGACGATCTTCTTGTTGAACACCTCGCCCGGCACCAGCAGCGGAATGCCCGGCGGGTACGGCGTGATCAGGCCCACGGTGATGCGCCCTTCGAGTTCGTCGATGGCCACGCGCTCGGTCTGGCGGTGCGCAATGTGCGCGTAGGCGTCGCTCGGCTTCATGGCCGGGGTCAGGTCCGACAGGTAGATCTCGGTCGTCAGGCGCGCGATGTCGTACTTGGCGTAGAGCTGGTGCACGTGCTGGCACATGTCGCGCAGGCCCATGCGCTCGTAGCGGCGGTGCTGCTGGCAGAACTCGGGCAGGATGCGCGACATCGGCTGGTTCTTCTCGTAGTCGTCCTTGAACTGCTGCAGCGCGGTCAGCAGCGTGTTCCAGCGGCCCTTGGTGATGCCGATGGTGAACATGATGAAGAAGCTGTACAGGCCGGTCTTCTCGACCACCACGCCGTGCTCGGCCAGGTATTTGGTGACGATGGACGCCGGAATGCCGGTCGTGTCGAACTTGCCGTCCAGGCTCAGGCCCGGCGTGACGATGGTCGACTTGATCGGGTCGAGCATGTTGAAGCCGTCGGCCAGCTGGCCAAAGCCGTGCCACTTGTTGCCGCTCTTCTTGCCCTTTTTGTCGGCACGGATGATCCAGTCCTCGGCGCGGCCAATGCCTTCGTCGACCAGCTGGTCCGGCCCCCAGACCTTGAACCACCAATCGTCCTTGCCGAACTCGGCCTCGATCTCGCGCATGGCGCGGCGGAAGTCGAGCGCCTCGAGGATGCTTTCTTCGACCAGTGCGGTGCCGCCCGGCGGCTCCATCATGGCGGCGGCCACGTCGCAGCTGGCAATGATGCTGTACTGCGGCGAGGTCGAGGTGTGCATCAGGTACGCCTCGTTGAACAGGTGGCGGTCGAGCTTTTCGGTCTGCGAGTCCTGCACCAGCACATGGCTGGCCTGGCTGATGCCGGCCAGCAGCTTGTGGATCGACTGCGTGGCATAGACCACCGAATGCCGGGGGCGCGCGCGCTTCTTGCCCATCGCGTGGTAGGCGCCATAGAACGGGTGGAACGCCGCATGCGGCAGCCAGGCTTCGTCGAAGTGCAGGTTGTCGACGTAGCCGTCGAGCATGCCCTTGATGGTTTCGGTGTTGTAGAGCACGCCGTCGTAGGTGGACTGCGTCAACGTCAGCACGCGCGGCTTGACCTGCTTGGGGTCCACGCCCTTGAGCAAGGGGTTGGCGCGGATCTTGGCCTCGATGGTGGCCGGCTCGAACTCGCTCTGCGGGATCGGGCCGATGATGCCGAAATGGTTGCGCGTGGGCTTCAGGAACACCGGCACCGCGCCGGTCATGATGATCGCGTGCAGGATCGACTTGTGGCAGTTGCGGTCCACCACCACCACGTCGCCCGGCGCCACGGTGTGGTGCCAGACGATCTTGTTCGAGGTCGAGGTGCCGTTGGTCACGAAGAAGCAGTGGTCGGCATTGAAGATGCGCGCGGCGTTGCGCTCGCTCTCGCCAATGGCGCCGTTGTGGTCGAGCAGCTGACCCAGTTCTTCGACCGCGTTGCAGACGTCGGCGCGCAGCATGTTCTCGCCGTAGAACTGGTGGTACATCTGGCCCACGGGGCTTTTGAGGAAGGCCACGCCACCCGAGTGGCCGGGGCAGTGCCACGAATACGAGCCATCTTCGGCGTAGTCGAGCAGCGCCTTGAAGAACGGCGGCTGCACGCCTTCCAGGTAGCTCTTGGCCTCGCGGATGATGTGCTTGGCCACGAACTCGGGCGTGTCCTCGAACATGTGGATGAAGCCGTGCAGCTCGCGCAGGATGTCGTTGGGCAGGTGGCGGCTGGTCTTGGTCTCGCCATAGATGTAGATCGGCACATCGGCGTTCTTGCGACGCACCTCGCCAATGAAGCTGCGCAGGCTGTGGACGATCGGATCCTGGCCCGCACCCAGCGTGAACTCCTCGTCGTCGATCGACAGGATGAAGGCACTGGCGCGGCTTTGCTGCTGCGCGAACTGCGACAGGTCCCCGTAACTGGTCACGCCCAGCACCTCGAAGCCTTCGCTCTCAATGGCCTGTGCGAGCGCGCGGATCCCCAGCCCCGAAGTGTTCTCGGAACGGTAATCCTCGTCGATGATGATGATGGGAAAGCGAAATTTCATGCGCAGCCTCCGTGCAACCGTGCCCTGCCCGGCCAAAAAACAAAAAGAGGCGGCAGTGTAAGGAATAAGTGTGACGCGCTTTGGAACGCGGGTTCTTATGACCCAGAATGTGGTCCCCCAAACACCGACAACAAGAGGAGCCTGGCCCATGGATGATTCCACCCTGTGGTGGCTGATGACCGGAGCGGCCGTCGTGGCCGAACTGCTGACCGGCACTTTCTATCTGCTCATGCTGGCCATCGGCCTGGCGGCCGGCGCCCTTGCCGCCCACCTGGGTGCGGACATCGCGGTGCAGCTGGTGGTGGCGGCCGCGGTCGGCGGCGGCGCCGTCTTTGCCTGCTACCTGGTGCGCCGGCGCAGCCCCGGCGTGCAACCGGCCGCCAGCAACCGCGACGTGAACCTGGACGTCGGAGAGACCGTGCAGGTGGATGCCTGGAATCCCGACGGTACCGCGCAGGTACGATACCGCGGTGCCCAGTGGACGGTGCTGCTGCGCCCCGGCAACGCCCCTTCGCCCGGCCCCCACCGCGTGGCCGAAGTGGTCGGCAGCCGCCTGCTGGTCGACAAAATCTGAACCATCCACCCAAGGAACCCCATGGAATTAGCCATCGTCATTTTTGTCATTGCCGCCATCTTCATCGTGCGCTCGGTCAAGGTCGTGCCCCAGCAGAACGCCTGGGTGAAGGAGCGGCTGGGCAAGTACGCTGGCACCCTGACGCCGGGGCTGAACTTTCTCGTGCCCTTCATCGACCGCGTGGCCTACAAGCACAGCCTCAAGGAAATCCCGCTCGATGTGCCCAGCCAGATCTGCATCACACGCGACAACACCCAGTTGCAGGTGGACGGCATCCTGTATTTCCAGGTCACCGACCCGATGCGCGCCAGCTACGGCTCGAGCAACTACATCATGGCCGTGACGCAGCTGGCGCAGACCTCGCTGCGCAGCGTGATCGGCAAGCTCGAACTCGACAAGACCTTCGAGGAGCGCGACATCATCAACGCCCAGGTCGTCGCAGGCCATCGACGAAGCGGCGCTCAACTGGGGCGTCAAGGTGCTGCGCTATGAAATCAAGGACCTGACGCCGCCCGCCGAAATCCTGCGCGCCATGCAGGCCCAGATCACGGCCGAACGCGAAAAGCGCGCCCTGATTGCCGCCTCGGAAGGCCGCCGCCAGGAGCAGATCAACATCGCCACCGGCGAGCGCGAGGCCTTCATCGCCCGCTCCGAAGGCGAAAAGCAGGCCGCCATCAACAACGCCCAGGGCGAAGCCGCCGCCATCACTGACCGTGGCCGAAGCCACGGGCCAGGCCATCGAGCGCGTGGCCGCCGCCATCCGCCAGCCCGGCGGCGAGCAGGCCGTGCAGCTCAAGGTGGCGGAAAAAGCCGTCGATGCCTACAGCAAGGTGGCCGCAGACGCGAAGACCACGCTCATCGTCCCCAGCAACATGACCGAGGTGTCGGCGCTGATCGGCTCGGCCATGAAGATGGTGCAGGCACAGCGCCCTGCTTCCTGAAGTTTTTGGACCGCTGGGGCCGTATGGCCCCAAAAAGCGGCCAAAGCACTGCTAGAATAGCGGGCTCCGGAGAGGTGGATGAGCGGTTTAAGTCGCACGCCTGGAAAGCGTGTGTGGGCTAATCCCCACCGCGGGTTCGAATCCCGCCCTCTCCGCCAGAACAGATAAACCCTTTTAAGTCATTGATTTACAAGGGTTTTTTCTTTTCCGTTTTCCGAGTTACCACACGCATTTACCACACGCAGGGCACTCAGGCCGAGCGCTCGCAAGAGCACGGAGTTCGGCGGATTTTTTGCGGCACATTTTCGAGGGGGCACCCCGAAGCCGTCAGCGGCGAACGTCCCCCCCCGGTGCCCTACCACCCGCCCACCTTCTCTTCACCCATCACATAGGCCACACCCTCGGGCTGCCCACGGTTGAAGAAGCGGATCACCTTGAGGTGGAACGCGGCGCTGATCCACATCGGCCTTGCCACGCAGGATGTCGTCGATGACCACATCGCACCAGACGGCGAACTTGGTGTCCAACCAGCGGGCGAAGAACACGGCCAGCTTGGGTGTGCCCAGGTGCCACCGTTGCGTCCACGCTTGGAATCGTAAAGGTGGGAATTTCCCACGTTTTGCAGGGCATCCAAATAGTCCACTGTTGAGGGGAGGCTCATGAACTCTTTGACTTCCTTGCCGAAAGCCTTCGCGGCCTTGGTCATGTTGAACCAGCCGTCCTCGCGGAACAGCAGGATGGTGGAGTCGTTGTAGGTCTTGGTGATGATTGCGTTGGTCTTGGTCATGGTGTTTGCAAGCCGGGCATGAGCGTGTCGCTGGTGGCGCGCCAGGATGGGGTTGCAGCCAGCCTGCTGTTCCAGTGGAGGAAGCTGGACCGCCAAGGCGCGTTGATGGCGGTATCAGCCGGCGAGGCCGTAGTGCCGGCTTCGGAGTTGGCCGCCGCACGTGCCGAGATCACTAAGCTGCAACGGGTACTGGGCAAGAAGACGCTTGAGAACGAGATCCTCAAGGAAGCCGTGGAGTACGCCGCCGAAAAAAAGTGGATTGCGCGCTCGCCCTTGTTGCCCGGGGAAGACCAATGAAGACGGTCTGCCGGGCGCTCGGGCTGGCGCGCTCGCACCTGCACGATCTGCACCACCGTCCTGCCGAGTGGTTGGATGGGCGGACCGGCCGCACCCCAGCGGATGACGCGCAACTGATGGCGGAGATCCGCCAGCAGATCGCCGACCTTCCCAGCTACGGCTATCGGCGCGCATGCGCCTTGGTGAACCGCCAGCGGGCCCAGCAGGGCTCTGCACGAGCCAATCCGAAACCCGCCTACCGCGTGATGGCACAGGCCGGTCTGCTGCTGGCCAAGGCGCCGCGCCGTCGGCAATCGAGCCGGCCGCATGACGGCAAGGTGGCGGTGAAGCACAGCGACCTGCGCTGGCGCTCGGACGGCTTCGAGATCAAGTGCGACTCAGGCCAGACGGTCACGGCAACGTTCGCCAAGGACTGCTGTGACCGCGAGGTGATGGCCTGGCGTGCCTGGGAGGGCAAGGGCCTGCCTGGTGAGCCTGTACGCGAGATGCTGATCGAGGCGGTGGAGCGGCGCTTCGGCACGGTGGAGGCCGTCCCTGCCGACCACGAGTTGGAGTTCCTTAGCGACAACGGCGGCGCCTACATTGCGGTCGACACCCGCAGCGTGGCCAGGCAACTGGGCCTGCGACCGATCAACACGCCCGTGTGCAGCCCGCAGAGCAACCGGATGGCCGAGAGCTTCGTCAACACGTTCAAACGCGACTACGTCATATTGTTTGCCTTCCTCTCACCAGCCACATCTCGATCATCCGCAAAATCTCTTTTTTCACTGCTACCGCGTCTTTGGCCGCGTTATTTAGGCGGTGCACGGAGATGCCGCGCAGCAGACTCATGATGATGAAGGCAGCAGATTGGGTGTCCACGTCATGCTTGATCTGACCCAGGGCCTTTGCTTCGTTCAACTTGAACTCGGCATAGGCCATGTTTTTTTCGTTGTAGTCGTGGACAAACCCGTACAGGGGCGAGTCGGCCACGGATGAATCCAGCACGATGAAGAACATGGCGCGAATGCGCTTTACAGAGTCTCGTGGACGCTGGGTGTACGCATTCACCAGTGAATAAATGCCGTTGATACCGGTGGTGTCAACGCCGTCCTTCTTGCGCATGGCATTGAAGTCGTCTGCCAGATACTCCAAGCATTCGGACAGCAGCTTTTCTTTGGAGCCAAAGTGCAGATGCGCCAGCCCCCGGCTATAGCCCGCCTTGACGCCTACCTCGGCCATCGTCAGTCCGGCCACGCCTTTTTCGGCAATCAGCTCAATCGCGGCCTGCACCATGCAGTTGATGGACTCCTCCCGCCGTTGCTCCTGCGTACGACTTTTAGGCTCTTTCATAAGTGGGTGATTTTTTGTTGTAGTGTTGAATTCATCCAGGGCGGTGGCCCATGAAAAAATCGGCTTGAAAGCCGATTTCAGTTTCATGTGGGGAGAATGTTGGCCCTCTCGGCGACGCGCTTGAAGCGCAGGTATTCCGATCTCTGGAACTCTCCTAACTCCCCAAGCGACTTGGCAAGAAATGTACCAGCTCTGCTTGCCTGGTAGGCCTTGGCGACCTCGGTCGCCTGTACCGCGGTGATGGCGTTTGCCAGTTCCTTCATCATGTCTGCCGGGGTTCCCGCCTTCATAGACAGTGATGACCAAACGTACGATTCAAAATCGAGATAGCCGAGCTCCTTCATCGTTGGAGTACTCGGAATCATCTTGTCACGCTCATTTCCGGTAATGCCCAGCACGCGCAGCTTTTTGGCCTTTTCCATAGGGGCAATGCCGGTGATGTCGTTAAGCGCAATGTCCAGCCGATTGCCGATCACGTCGGTCACCATGGGCGCGCCACCCTTGTAGGGCACAGGCGTCGTCTTGATGCCCACCTCCTGTGCCAACCACTCGCCCACAAGCCGATATCCTTCGGAATAATTACCTACTGAAATCGGCTGGCCGGTGGCTTTGTATTTGGCCACTACGTCATCAATGCTCTTGTAGGGGGAATCGATGCTCGTCACGAAGGCCGCAGAGGATATTCCCAGACCGTGCAAGGGCGCCAAGTCTTTGAACGGGTCGTAGCCCAGGTTCTTCACCATCACTGGGTTCGCCGCTATAAGCGAGTTGCTGCCCAACAAAATGGTGTCTCCATCCGCAGGCGCGGCAAGTACTGCACGCACGGCAATCAAGCCACTGGCGCCTGGCCTGTTCTCCACAATGACGGATCGGTTGATTACCTTGGATATCTGCTCCGCATAAAAGCGTGCACCGTCGTCAGAGCCACTGCCCGCAGTGAAGGGCACAACAATCCGTATCGCCTTGCCTTGGGCCCGCGCGATATAGGGAAAGGCCAACGCCGACGCGCCGGCCAGCAGACTGGCACCAAAATCTCTACGTTGCATTGTCTTGTCTCCTTTTTACCGTGATGATCAAATTTGCCTTGGCAGTTAATACCGCCCAGTCAATCGACAGGTCTTAGTCTTCAAAGACTGGAGCTCGACGCTCTGCCATCGCCTTTACCCCCTCGGCTAAATCCGCCCCGGCAAACTGGACGTTCTGCTCCGTGCTCTCGCGCGAAATGGCGTTGCGGATGTGGCTGAGCGAATCTGCCTTCAGTGTTTGTCGGGTGGATTGCACCGCGCGCGGGGATGACGTGGCAATTTCCCGCGCCAGCGCCATGCCCGCTGCGCGCACGTCGGACTTGGCGGCGATAAAGTCCACCAACCCCATCGCCCTGGCACGCTCGCCATCTACTCGCGCACCGGTGTACAGCATCCATGCCGCCAGCTGCTTGCCGATGAGGGACGGCAAGGTGTACGACAGCGCAAATCCTGGGTGAAACCCTAGGCGGTTGAAGTTGGCCGAGAAGCGGGCCTGCGCGCATGACACGCGAAAGTCCGCCGCCAGCGCCAGCCCTAGACCGCCACCCACGGCAGATCCTTCAATGGCAGCCACCATGGGTTTGCCAAAACTGAAGATGCGCAGAGCCTCTTGGTAAATGGGGTTGATACGCGAAGCGCTGCGATTCTGCTTGGTGTCGGTGCGTTTGGAAAAGTCAGCGCCTGCGCAAAAGGCACTCCCGCTCGCCTGCAGCAGTACTACGCGGCAGCGCTTATCCGCCTGCAAACGGTCCAGTTCGTCTGCAATTTGAGCGATCATCTGCACATCAAAAAAATTGTGCGGTGGACGGTTCAATTCAATGATGGCTACATGGCCGTCGCGGCTGGTCAATATGGCTTGGTCCGTCGTTTCAGGCATGGTCGCGCACCCTTTTTGCATTCAGGTTCTGGTTAGAGTCTTGGCAGACCGATTGCGCAACATCGATCGGCAGTGCGCGCGCGGTCAGATGCGACCAGAAGTGCTCAGCCCCCGCGTTAATGAAGGCTTGGCCTAAACGTTCCGCCCATTCAGTGCTGCCACCCGCTTCGGCCCGCCAGGCCCATAGGCGACGGGTGGCAAAATTCAGTGGGTATTCGTAGGTAAAGCCAATGGCGCCGTGCACTTGGTGCGCGATGGAAGCACCGGTCTTTACCGCGTCGCTGGCTGTCACTTTCGCCACAGCGGCACTGAACTCGGCCTGCGGAGCGCTCATTTGCTGCAAGGCAGGCAGATCGCGAAGCGACGTGGTGGCGGCCGCATAGCTGCATGCCACTTCGCCGGCGAGCACGGCAAGTTGATGCTGGATGGCTTGGTTCTTGCCGATGGGTTTGCCAAACTGCACGCGGTCTTTGACATACTGCACGGCTAAATCCAGTGCATATTCCAGCGCGCCGGTCAGCTGCGCAGCGATGACAGCGGCATAGACCACTTGCACCGGCTGCGGCAGCCCTTCAATACGGATGTGCAGCACATGTGCCACCGGAGCATGCTCAAGCACCACTGCATCGGCTGGCAGCGATGCCGCATCCACCCCATGCTCCATATGCACCCCCGCGCCCTTGGCATCCACGAGCGCTATGCGCCCGTCGACCTCCACCAGCAACCAATGCGCATGGCGCGCCCACTTCACCGCCGCTATCCTGCCGGTGAGGGTTGAGGGCTCTCCAGCCGCGTCGCAGTCCACCGTCAAGCTTCGGGTCTGAGTGCCAGCGGCCAGCGCCAGGACACTCTCAGCCGGCAGATCCAGTCCGCAGCGCGACGCGAAATACTGTCCTGCCACCGCCTGCCCCAGGGGCACCGGCGCTTGCGTGTAACCCACCTGGAAAAATAGGGACAGCGCATCCAGCCATGTCGCCTCAATGCCGCCATGCGCCTCATGGCAGAGAATCTTGGTCATGCCTGCATCGACCACAGTGCGCCACAAGTCACTGGGAAAGGCACCTGCTTCCACCTCGATCAGTAGCTCACGGCTCACCTCGTTGGCCAACAGCCGCTGTACGGTTTCCTCAATCATGTTGTCGCTCATCGCAGTCCCAGTCCTTTCGCAATAATTCCCCGCAGAATCTCCCGCGTGCCACCGCGCAGAGAGAACGACGGCGCCGCCAGAGTCAGCAAGTTCAGCACCTGGTCAAAATCACTGCCGTCGCCCAGCTTGTCGGGGAAAAGCTCGTAAGCAATATCGGGCAGCGACTGCTCTAGAAGCGCACCCTGGTCCTTGACGATGGAGGCGGCCAGTGACGGGTCGTCCCCGTTGGACATCATCAGTGCGATCCCTTGCGACATCTGCCGCAGGCTGGCGTAGCGCGCAATGAGCTTGCCGATGGCAACGCTCTGCTGGCGGTTGTCAGGATCAGCCTCATCCAGCATCTCCAGGAGTAGCTGCGTGCTGCTCAGAAACCGTTCTGCGCCCGAGCGCTCGAACTTCAGCTCATTGGTCACCTGGTTCCAGCCCTTGCCCTCTTCGCCGACCAGGTGGTCGTCGGGCACAAACACATCGTCCAGAATTACTTCATTGAAGATCCGCGTACCCAACTGCGAGACGATGGGCCGCACGCTCACGCCGGGGCAGTCCATTTCTATGAAGATCTGGCTCATGCCGGCGTGGCGGTCCTCCCCCTTGTCACTGGTGCGAACGAGGGCGACCATATAGTGCGCATGGTGCGCGCCGGACGTCCACACCTTGCGGCCATTGATCTTCCATCCTCCTTCTACCTTGGTGCCCCGGGTGCGGATGGAAGCCAGGTCCGAGCCCGAATCCGGTTCGCTCATACCAATGCAGATGAAAGCCTCACCCCGGCGGATCTGAGGAATGATTTTGGGCGCGAGCTTGTCCTTGCTATAACGGATGAGCAATGGCCCCATCTGCCGATCGGCTGCCCAGTGCGCCCCCATGGGTGCTCCCACAGCCAACAACTCCTCCAGCATCACATAGCGTTCCAACATGCTTTTGCCGCCCCCACCACTCTCGGTCGGCCAAGTCATGCCCAGCCACCCCTTTTCGCCCATCATCTTGGAGAAGGCAGGGTCTCGGCCGGTCCAGTTATGGGCTTGCTGGACCTTCGAATACTTCGCCATGCTTCTTCTGGCAAAGGCCCTCACGTCCGCCCGAAGCTCTTCGCATTCGGGGGGCAGCTCCCCTACCTTGATGTGCAGTGCATCCATTTCTTTCCTCACTTGCTTGCGTTCAAGCAACAATGTATATTCAACATGGCAGTTCCAATCTAGGTACTAACGATTAGAAGTGAGACAACACATGAATGGAATGAAGACGATGAACGTAGCTGACCACAACCAAGCTCCCAACCGTGGCCCGCTCACCGGCATCAGGGTGCTGGACTTGACTGCCGTGGTGCTGGGGCCGGTGGCCACCCAGGTATTGGCAGACTATGGAGCTGATGTGATCAAAGTAGAGCCGCCCGAAGGCGACCTGATGCGCGCCAATGGCATGAGTCGCACGCCCGGCATGAGCTCAACCTTCATGAACATCAACCGCAACAAAAGCTCGGTGTGCATTGACCTCAAGACGCAGCAAGGCAAGGTGCAGTTGCGCGAGCTCATCGCCCAGTGCGACGTGCTGGTGCATAACATCCGCGTCAAGGCCATGGAGCGCCTCGGTTTTGGCTACGCGGAGGCTGCACAGATCAACCCCGGCATCATCTACTGCGCGGCCACTGGCTTCGAAGAAGGCAGCGTGTTCGCAGGGCAACCAGCATTTGATGACATCATCCAGGGCGCTTGTGGCCTTGCCCACTTGGTGGGCCATGAAAGCGGCGTGCCAGAATACCCCCCCACCCTGCTGGCTGACAAGATTGCAGGACTCGCCACAGCGAACGCGGTCCTAGGCGCGCTGGTGTACAAGAGCCGTACTGGGGAAGGCCAGTATGTGGAAGTGCCCATGTTCGAGACCATGGTTGCCTTCACAATGACCGAGCACCTGGGCGGCCAAGGCTTTTACCCACCGATTGGCGATGCAGGCTATGCCCGGTTGCTCAAGGGAGGGCGCAAGCCGTCACCCACCAAGGATGGGTACATCGCCCTGCTGCCCTATACCGAGCAGCACTGGAAAGCGTTCTTCCACCGTTTTGGACGTGGTGAATTCATTGACCAGTTCAACATCAGCAGCCGCACTGAACGCAACAAGAACATCCAGTCCATCTATGCGGAGCTTCGCAACATCACCGCGCAGTACACCACCCAGGAGATGATGGAGGTGTGCCGCGAGATGGACATTCCCGTGGCCGAGATGTACTCCATCCACACCATTCAAACGCACCCCCAGGTGCAAAGCACTGGTTTGTTCCAGACCCTAACGCATCCCACAGAAGGCAAAGTGGTAACCACCAGGCCCACGGCCCTGTTCTCTAAAACCCCCACTGCCGTCTATAAGCCAGCTCCCAACCTGGGCGAAGATACCGAGCGGTCGCTGGGTGGGTGGGCCTAGAGAACCCTTCCCTTTTGGAGCTCAGCTTTGCCAGGCGATATCACCTCAACGTTGGTTCAGGTGCCTGCGCTTCGCGGGTAACTGCTTCGAATTGCAGTAACTGCTTGTGCCCCACCTCAGTCTTCCATTGCACTGAAGTCCGGCACAGCAAGCGTCGCTTCCTGAGAACCACGACGCTTTCCGCGACTGCCGTTGCCAATGTCTGTTAACGGATCCGCCGCTTTTCGTTCTGCCTATTTACAGGGCAAGACCGCGTACATGCATTGGTATCCGATGCTGCCATTGCCTGCTTACCTTCGCCCTCTACGATTCTCAGCTTTACGCCAGGA
Organism: uncultured beta proteobacterium; assembly: GCA_963703375.1. GTDB lineage: Bacteria > Pseudomonadota > Gammaproteobacteria > Burkholderiales > Burkholderiaceae_C > Simplicispira. The sequence goes on from CAVPEF010000003.1 coordinate 53,329, forward strand.
GTCCCGCGGCGCATTGTGTCTAAGCCCATATACAAGCCAGCCACAACTGTGAGGTGATTTTTGCTTGTTAACGTCCGCTAAAGCTGGACGAGCTTAGCCGAATTCATCCTACAGCCCGCTTCGCTTGACGCTGACCCAGGCAAACGGAGCGCGCAGTTAATCTCTTATCGGAGTCCATTGCTTCAATATCGCCAGGAGAAACTCATGAATACACCAAATACAGCATCAAGCGTCATCTCCTCTGAAAAGGTCAATGGCACAGACGTCTACAACCCGGCGGGCGAGAAGCTGGGCTCGATCGAGTCGCTCATGATCGACAAACTCTCGGGCAAGGTTCGCTACGCTGTCATGGAGTTCGGCGGCTTTCTGGGCATTGGCACTGACCGCTACCCATTGCCGTGGGACACCCTGAAGTACGACACGGGCATGGGCGGGTACGTGGTCACGCTTGCCAGGGAGCAGCTTGAAAACGCGCCCCGCTATGCACAGGACACCGAGCCCGAGTACAACGAAGAATACGGGCGCCGGGTGAACGAATACTACGGCGTTCCTTATATTTAAAGCGACCAAACCGAGCCGCCCTCGGGCGGCTTTTACGCCCCTTGCGGCCTGCTCCGACTCACCGGGCCGCCGCCAGTCGCAGCAGCGCCATCAGCGCGAACTCGTTGCGCTGACCCGGTCCTGGTCATAAAGGGGGTATCAGTTGCCAGGCGAGACGGTATCCAAACGCTGCACAGCGGCCACAGCGGCCTGGCGCCCAGCATCGGACAGCGTGAGCGCGATGTGCCCCGTAGCGGGCACGAGCGTCACCCGAATGTCTTTGCGCCCGGCATCATCGAACAGCGCTCGGAATTTGTCCGCTCGGAAAAGCTCATCCTCTTGTCCTGCGATGACCTCGGCAGGCGCGGCGATGGACCGTATGTTCGTTTTGTAGTCGTCCTGAGGCCTAAAGTTCGCGGTGAGCCCATAAGAATACGACTGCACCAAATCTGCCTTAGGGTTGTTCGAGACGGCCAGCCTGATCACGGGAAGGTCGTTGAGGGGTGTCAGGCCGATTCGGTTGAGCACGTCGAGCGCGACAAGGCGTGGCACCCCTACTGAGACCCAGCCCGCCGTGTCTGTCTTTCGGTTCGTCACAGCCGCATGGTGAATGTACGGGGACATGAACAAGAAGTTGTCGAACAGAGCCCCGCGTAGACTGCCGGCCACTCGCAGCGCGAAACCACCTCCCGAAGAAAAACCCACCAGAGTCCGTGGCTTGGCGGGGCGCGTCGCCTTCACAAAGTCCTCGAGATCATCGTCGAGCTGACCGATGTAGCCGATGCGTCCCCTCTGACCCGACTGTCCGTGGCCACGGATGTCAAAGGCGTAGACCGTGTAGCCAGCCGCAGCGAAGCTTTGGGCCAATGGGTGGACACTCTGGCTGTTGGCCGACGAGCCATGAACGAGCATCACGCTACCTCGTCCAGGCGTTCCGGGTACCGGTGCGTACTGGCGGTAGGCCAGTGGCGTGCCGTCCCGTGCGGTAAAACGGCTGAGTGCCGGCAGGCCTTCAAAGCGGACGGCCCCGAATGGATCGCTGATGCTGACGAGAGGAGGCAGAGGCTTGGGCCCGCCCAGCACCAAACAGCCAGCCAATACGACCACGCTGGCAAGCACCAAATTGCCCAAGCCCACTACAACTCTTCGCACCGGTCTGCGTTGAGGTTCGCGAGAAGAGGAAGCAGTCGGCATGGGCCCTACTCCAAGTACGAAGGCAAGAGGCATGTGGCATGTCCACATTCGCTGGCGTTGGGCAATAGCTAGGCCGAGCAATGTCAGTCTGGGCCAACCCTGGCTGGATGTCCAGGTCCTGGCGGTATTGAGGTCTGGTTGGCGTGCACCGGCGCGTGCATTGAACAAGGCGAGGCAGCCAACGCGCTTTCGAGCGAGGTGTTTTCCCATCGGAGAAGGAGATTCGTGACCGCAGCTTCGAACAGCAGCGCTAGCGCGCCTGCGGGCTGAACCCGAGCGACGTCCGTGCTGTGGAGCGCGGTTTACCTGGAGCGTGCTGCCGGCGTGCGGCGCCGCCACGTTTTCTCCGTAGACGACGCCATGCTGCGGTGCTTGTTGCAGCCGGGGTGGGAGCGCATCAACTCCACGAGCGACTATCCTTGGCGCAGTACGTCCCAAAGCGGCTCAGAGAAGATCGTTTCGCTTTCGCCGCTCACTGGAGGCGCAGCGTAATTTGCCGTCCGCTCTCTGAGACGATTCCCAATCGCTGCATCTATTTTTCTTGCAGGATCTTGCGTCCATACTTGGCGCGGGTTCTCAGCAACTGCATTTTCCGGAAAGGCTGCACAGCCAACGCCTCGGGGTTTACGGTTTCGCGCAGCACCTGCAAAATTTTGACGCCCGTGACAGAGAGATCTTCCGAGATCGCCTTTTCCAGCAAGGCGCGATCTTGGGTGCACAACGCCAGGATGACGTCATCGTGCGGGTGGTGCCCGGACACATCCATGCCACGCCCTTCCTCGTAGAGAAAGCCAATACTCGGACCAGTGATCGCCCACAGCGTCCGGATCATCGTCATCAGATACGACTTGCGGTCCTCGCCGTACAGCGCAAAGTGGAACTGCACGTTGGCGCGCAGAATCTGCCGCACATCGCCAACGGCCTTGGCTGCCAGCATCTGTCGATGCAGCTGCTCGAGCTTCTCGATCCCTTCGGGCGTCCACCCTGCCATCACCTTGACGGCCGCCATGACCTCGAGCTTGTTGCGGATAGCGCGCACTTCGGCCAGATGCTCCACCGATGGAATGGGCACGCGAACACTGAAGCCCCGCTGGCCCACGAGTATGTCCTTGGCCACCAGCTGCAGCAGCGCCTCGCGGCACGGGGTCTGGCTGATCCCCTGGAAGTCTTCAGATTCGAGCATCTCCCGCAGCTTGAACGTGTGCCCTGGCGGGTATTCGCCATAGATCAGCTGCTCCAGGAGCCGCTCCCGCACTACGTCCGTGTGATTTAGCTCTGTCATAGCGCCCATCTAAGTGTTAACCCCAGTGACATGTACGCACATTGTTTGATGTACTCAGGCACCAAGTGCATTATTTTATAAAAAGATGCAGTTTTCTCGAAACTCGGAGATATCCCTGAATGCTCAAGCCCCTCTCGAACCCCGGTCTCAACGCGCATGAAACTGTAGGCCACATTGTCGCCAAGACACTCAAGAAGCACGGCATCACGCAATTTTTCGGCCAGAGTCTGCCAAGCATGTTCGTCCTAGCAGCAGAAGAACTGGGCATCAAGCAGATCGCTTACCGAACGGAGAATGCCGGCGGCTACATGGCCGATGCGTATGCCCGCATGACCAACACGCCGGCCGTGATCACGGCACAAAACGGCCCTGCCGCAACCCTGCTGGTGGCTCCCCTGGCCGAAGCCATGAAGGTTTCTATCCCGGTGATTGCTCTGGTGCAAGACGTTGCCCGCGACCAAACCGACAAGAACGCCTTTCAGGACCTCGACCACATGGGCCTGTTCAAGCCGGTGACCAAGTGGGTGCGCCGCGTTGACCAGGCCTCGCGTGTCGAGGACTATGTCGAGCAAGCCATCATTGCCGCATGCAGTGGACGCCCTGGGCCTGTCGCGCTGATGCTGCCGGCGGATCTGCTGACGGAGCCAGGCGTGCTGTCAAGCGTTCCCCGCACTTCCAACCTGGGCCATTTCCCTCTGGACCGCTCGACGCCGGACCGCTCGCTGCTCGAGCAAGCGGTGGACGCTCTGCTCCATGCCAAGAACCCGGTGATCATTGCGGGCGGCGGCGTGCACGGCTCGGGCGCCCACGATGAGCTGGTTGAATTCGCTCAAGCCATGACGCTGCCGGTGGGTACCACCAACATGGGCAAGGGTTCGGTGGACGAAACCGCTCCCCTGTCGCTCGGCGTCATGGCCAACTGCATGGGCCCCAATGCCTCTGGCCGCTACCTCAAGGACTTCATCACCGGCGCCGACGTCGTGCTGCTGATCGGCAACCGCACCAACCAAAATGGCACGGACAGCTGGACGCTCTATCCCAAGAATGCCCAGTTCATCCACTTGGACATCGACGGCACCGAGATCGGTCGCAACTACGATGCCATGCGCCTGGTGGGCGATGCCAAGCTGGCGTTGGCCGCTATGACGGAAATTGCCAATGGCAAAGACCTCACTGCCCGCGCCGTCCAGAAGGAGGCCCTGGCCATGCGCATTGCCAAGGGCAAGAAGCGGCACCTGGAGGAATCTCAGGCAGTGCGCACCAGCGGCGAGAGCCCGATCCGTCCTGAGCGCATCATGCAAGAGCTGGACAAGCTGCTCACCACCGACGACACCGTCGTGACGGATGCGAGCTACTCCACGCTGTGGGTGACGAACTATCTCACTTGCCGCAAGCCGGGCCAGCGTTTCCTCACGCCCCGCGGCCTGGCCGGTCTGGGCTGGGGCATGCCCATGGCCATGGGTGCGCGCCTGGCCAAGAAGGAAGGCCACGTCTTTGCCCTGGTCGGTGACGGCGGCTTTGCCCACGTCTGGTCGGAGATGGAGACATGCAAACGCATGGGCATCAAGGTCATCACCCTGCTGATCAACAACGGCATCTTGGGCTACCAGAAGCACGCCGAAAACGTGAAGTTCGGTGAGCACACCACTGCGGTGCATTTCTCGGGGGTGGACCACGCTGCGGTGGCCCGAGCCTGCGGCATCAATGGAGTACGCGTCAGCGACCCAGCTGAGATAGCCACTGCCCTCAAGACCGCCATGGCCGCCGAGGACTCCACGCTGATCGAGGTCATGTGCACCGAAAACGCCTTCCCTCCCATCACTTTCTACACACCCGAGGCCAACTGATGCGCGCGCAATCGAACCAACCTTCTCGCGTGGCCCTGGTCACGGGCGCCGCCCAAGGCATCGGCCTTGCTACCGCCATCGAGCTGCTGTCGGATGGCCGCAAGGTCATCCTCACCGACCTGCGCCAGCCCGACCTGGAGGAGCTCCCTGAGCATCTGCGCCACAACGCTGTCAGCCACGTGCTCGATGTCTCTGACGACGGAGCCTGTCGCAGCTTGATGGCCCAGATCAACGGCGACCATGGCGGTGTCGACATCCTCGTCAACAACGCCGGCCTCAGCCTCAAGAACGCGTCCGGACAGTCCAACGGTATCCTGGACGTTGACCCCAGCGAAGTTCAGAAGATGATCGACGTGAACGTGTTGGCCATCCTGCGCATGTGCCAGCTCGCGTTGCCCGGAATGAAAGCCAAGGGTTGGGGCCGCATCGTCAACGTCTCGTCTCTGGCCGGCCGCAGCAAGTCGGTCGTTGCGGGGCCCGTCTACATGCTGACCAAGTCGGCGGTGCTGGGCTTGAGCCGATCCATCGCCTCCGAAATGGCCGAGTTCGGTATCACCACCAACTGCGTCGCCCCCGGGCGGATCCTCACCCAAATGGCCTTGCAAGCCGGTGAGGAAGTCAACCGCCGCTATGCGGCCCAAATTCCTGTGAAGCGTATTGGCGAAGCGAAGGAAGTGGGTGCGGCAATCACCTATCTGTGCAGTGAGGCTGCAGGGTTCACCAACGGCGCCGTGATCGATGTCAACGGCGGATTCTTCATGCCCTGATGTGCCGGCCAACGGCATTCGCCCCAACCGCCATTGAGATGGCCCCCTTAACGAGGAGACAACCATGAAATACAGCAACACCCCTTCCAAGCGTGCGTTCCTTATGGCTTGTGCCACCGGTATTTGTACAGCCAGTCTGCCCATGGTGTCTTTCGCTCAGGATGTTTCCAAGTTTCCTGAGCGCGAAGTCACGATGGTCATCAACTATGGCGCGGGCGGAAACACCGATGTCGCTTCGCGCGCGATCGGCAACGCCATCGAGGGCATCCTGAAGAAGCCGGTGGTGCCCAACAACCGCGCTGGTGCACAGGGGACGCTGGGTGTGTCCAACCTGGCCAAGCAGCGTCCTGATGGCTACACCCTCGGGGTGGTCACCTTCTCGACGATTGCGATCACTCCGCACCTGATGAACGTCGACTACACGGTGGACAACTTCGACTTCATCGCCGGCGTTGCTCGCTACCGTTACGGTCTGGCTGTGTTGGCAGACTCGCCTTATAAGACGGTGCAAGACCTCGTGCACGCTGCCAAGACCGGTAAAGGTATCTTCTTTGGCGCCCCATCTGCGCCCAACAACATTGCGATGTTTGAACTAGGTCGCAAAACCGGCTCCAAATTCGAGCAGGTGAGCTACAAGTCGGGCGCAGAAACGGTCACGGCCCTGCTGGGCGGCCACGTCGACGTGATTGTGCAAAACCCCTCGGACATAGTCCCCCACGTGAAGTCCGGAAAGATGCGCTTTCTGGCGAGCGCCAGCCCCATGCGCTGGAAAGAACTGCCGGACGTGCCGACGCTGAAGGAACAGGGCTTCGACGTGGAAATCGACTCCTGGATCGGTCTGGCCTATCCCAAGGGAACGCCCAAGCCGATCCGCGACAAGATGGAAAAGGCTGCGATGGCTGCAGCCGTGAGTCCACAGCTGGCGCCGATTCTCGAAACCGCGGGTGTGGATCCTGCAGCCCTGTCAGGGGATGAATACCGCGCCAAGCTGATCGCGGGCCGCGACCAGATGGGTGTGGCCATCAAGGCCGCGAACCTGCCCCGCATGAATTGACCAACCCACTTCACCAACAGGCCCTTCGGGGCCTTTCTTATAGATCACAGGATCTCCGATGGCACACATCATCACTGAACGCAGCGCACAGCCTGCCGTCTTGCGCTGCATCCTCAATGGCGCTCCAGCCGGCAACGCTCAACAGCTCATCGATGTCACTAATCCTTTTGACGATTCCCTGCTGGCCAGGGTTGCCGAGTGCGGCCAAGCTGATGCCAAGGCCGCAGTTGACGCTGCGGCCGAAGCCTTCCCTGCGTGGAGCCAGCGCACGGCAGCGGAGCGCTCTACCCTGCTGCGCGGGTGGTTCGACCTGATCAAAGCCAACACCCAGGCCCTGGCCACCCAGCTGACCCTGGAGCAAGGCAAGTCCATCACCGAAGCGCAGGGCGAGATATCTTATGCAGCCAGCTTCATCGAGTGGTTCGCCGAGGAAGGCAAACGCGTCTATGGTGAGACCATTCCGTCGCCGACCAAGGACAAGTTCCTGATGGTGGTGAACCAACCCGTTGGCGTCACCGCGGCCATTACGCCCTGGAACTTTCCGGCAGCGATGATCACGCGCAAAGCAGCGCCGGCTCTGGCGGCCGGTTGCACCATGGTGATCAAGCCCTCAGAACTGACCCCGCTGACCGCTCTGTCACTGGTGGCGCTGGCTTACGAGGCTGGCATCCCCGCAGGCGTCATCAGCGTCGTCGTTGGAGATGCCCGGGCCATCGGCGGCGAATGGATGCAGGACCCTCGAGTGCGCAAGGTTTCGTTCACGGGATCGACTGCAGTTGGCAAGATTCTGTACGCGCAGTCGGCCGATACCGTCAAGAAGCTCTCGCTGGAATTGGGCGGCAACGCCCCTTTCATCGTTTTTGACGATGCCGACATCGATGCTGCGGTTGAAGGCGCCATGGTCTCCAAGTACCGCAACTCGGGCCAGACCTGTGTCTGCGCCAACCGGTTCTTTGTTCAGGCCGGCGTCTACGACGCTTTTGTTCAGAAGTTCTCCACCAAGGTCAAGGATCTGAAGCTGGGCAATGGTATGGCTGCTGGCGTCAACCAAGGCCCGCTGATCAACCGCCAGGCCGTCGAGAAAGTTGAGCAACACATCAAGCAAGCTGTCTCAGCCGGCGCGACGGTCGTGTGTGGAGGGCAGCGCAGCGAGGCGGGCGATCTGTTCTTCGAGCCAACGATCCTGGCCAATGTCCCGCTCGATGCGCTGTGCATGCAGCGCGAAACCTTCGGGCCCTTGGCACCGATTGCGAAGTTCACCTCCGAGAGCGAAGTGCTAGCCCACGTCAATGAAGCCAACGTCGGTCTTGCGTCGTATTTCTATAGCAAAGATCTCAATCGCTGCCTGCGCGTATCCCAGGCTCTGGAGTCCGGCATGGTGGGCGTGAACACCGGCCTGATCTCCAATGAAGTGGCGCCGTTTGGCGGAGTGAAGGAGTCAGGTTTAGGCCGCGAAGGCTCACGCCACGGCATCTCTGAATACACGGAGATGAAGTACGTGTGTTTCGGCGGCCTGTAAGCTTGAACCTATCAGCCCTAGGGCCGCGACATAGGCACAGCCCTACACAATTGTTCTAAATATCATTTTGATTGGCACTCTTCGCTGAAGATGAAAAAAGCTTCAGGATGGAAGGTGGCAGGTAAAGATTGCAAAAGCGTTTGGCGGCACGCTCCCATGGCCTGCCGGATTGACTCGGATCCTGGATTTTTTCTCAGAGGAAGCGCACCTGAACATGCCGCCGAAGATTTGGCGTTTGCACGCATACTCAGTTCCGGCACATGCTTCACCTCCTGACGTGTGGATCGACAGGAGGCGGTATGGATCTGGTAGCGCTCTACAAAAAGCCTCATGGACGTCGACATTCATCAGGCGGCGGAGCACGGCTTCTGCGCTGGGCGAGGAAATCTGATGGCTTGGGCCTCTTTCCAACTCATTGGTACGGCTGCAGGGGCACGTCAGTTGAATCTGACTTAACCGCGCGCGGGGACTCTTGTAGGCGTACCGGGTGTTTGTGGCAAGAGTGCAGGCAATGGGGATGGGCTTACCGGTTTTCTTCAGCCTGTAATCGCACCTGATTCCAAAGGTGCTTTTAGCCGTTGAAGATGGCTTTTTTGCGATGTAGATTTTTTAAGATGTTTTGCTCATCTCGGTCCAGATCGGTGAGTCTTGAGTGCAAAAAGAATACTAATCGTCGCACAGATTCCTCGACATTCTCAGTACTGGTATCGAGCTCGAGCGCAGGCTTAAGCGGGATTTCATACGGTGCAGAAATTCCTGTGAACTCAGGAATCAATCCCTTCTCAGCCTTGGCATACATGCCTTTCGGATCGCGCACCTTGCAAACTTCCAGCGGGCTGTTGCAGTAAACCTCAATGAAGTCCCCCTCGGGTAACGAAGCCCTGACGCTTTCGCGTGCGCTGCGAATCGGCGACACCAGTGCCACCAACACCACTGTTCCTTGCATCAAAAACAGTTTAGCCACTTCACCTACACGGCGAATGTTCTCCTGGCGGTCTTTGGCAGAAAACCCCAAACCCGAACACAAGCCATGGCGTAGGTTGTCGCCATCGAGGACAACGGTGTGAAACCCATCACTGTGCAATTGGGCTTCGACGGCGTGGGCCAGGGTGGACTTGCCGGAACCAGGCAGACCTGTGAGCCAAACCACCGCGGCCTTGTAACCGTTGCGCGCTTCCCGCTGCGCTCGCTCCAGCAAAGAGGTTTGCCAAATCACGTTGCTGGGGTTCACGATGCAAACGCTGGCGCTTTGGGGTAGTAATTCTGATAATACCAAGAGTAAGCCGCCTCAATATGGGCTTGAATGCGTGGCGGAATATCGTGCATTTTTGGTTCGGTGATTTTCTCTGACTGGCGATGCAAATATTTCATGTGGTAGTGGCTGTCGCTTTCTTGTGTACCAGTTGCCAACTTCTGCGCATTGATCTCAAAGGGCGACAGCCCTAGCCAGTCGTAAAGGTGCGACATACAGGCCTTGGGTTGCTTCATCAAATCTTCAAAGCGTAAAAAGTACAAGCGCTTTTGTACCTCTGGCGGCAGTTCGGTCACTGCAAGCAATGAAATCAGCGGCGCACCAATCGCCTTGTCTTTGGCAAACAGCATATCTGCCCGACTAAAGCGGTCGAAATCAGCTAAGTTGTCGATGAAGTCAATCAGCAACGTTTTCTGATGCTGTGCTTCGATTGAGCCATAAATTTGTCCAAGCTCTCGCAGACATACCACCAGTTTGGCCTCTGGCGCAAGCTGTAGAAGCAGTTCAATAACGTGCAGCCAAGCCCGATTCTTATCGACCACGGCTTTCTTTTCGCAGTCGTGGTACCAGCCCCGCAAAAAGCCCTTCATAGCCGAGGCCAGATGGGCATAGCTTGCTTCAAATGTGCTGTCGAGCTGCGACAGAAAGAACTGATCCGCACTCACCATGCGGCGGATGCCCAGCAATGAATTGCACAGCGGCGAGCTGTTGCCCTCACAGTGAATTTCAGGATGTTGGGCCAGCAGTTGACACAGCAGGGTGGAGCCTGCCCTGGGCAGGCCCGTCACGCCAATAAATTGAGGAATCATTCGATATGGTTAACAAATTGGGGCTCAGTTTCCAGCGACCTCGCTGAGCATCGCGCCGGGCGGCAATTTAACACCCTCGTCTATCACCGACAGGCGCAGATCGGCCAGACTGACGCCCGGGCTGGCATTGCTAAAGCCGTTGCCAACTAAAGATTGCAGTTTGGATACCAGCCGATGCCCAATCGGATTGCCTTGCTCGAATTCGATAGAGGTTTGTGCTCTTGCGTTAGCAATAGCACCGTCGTTTGCCGGACTTGGACCAATGGTCAGTACACCGTTCACCATGGTAGAGAAGCCATAGTTGGTGGCCAGCAAACCTGTTGCGTTAGCAGTAATGGCAGAGGAACCTACACCGGTGTGGATATCCGCAGTGCTCGTTCCGGTAGCCGTGCCAATAACAACATTACTGGTCTCGCCATTCACGAATCCGGTAACGGTTTGAGTGAAGGTCGGATTCGCATCCCCATACCCTCGCTGTTGGTTGTTGGCAGTAACTGTCAGGGGCGCCTTGGCAATGGCCAGCGTGCCGGAGGCAAACGTCAGGTTGTAGTTGCTGTCGCTGCCGCTGGCGGTGCTGGTGTAGGTGCCGGCGTTGGTGCCGGCGCCGCTGGCGCTCACGCCAGTGAGCACGCTCTCCGTCTCGCCATTGACCAGGCCGGAGGCGGTGAAACCGCTGACCGATTGGCTCTGGCCGTTGTAGACCTTGCTCAGGTCGCTGTTGGCGGTCACCACCGCGTCGGCCTTGGCGATGTTCAGCGTGCCGTTGACGGCGCTGACGGTGTAGTTGGTCTCGGTGCCGGCGCTGACGGTGTTGCTGTAGCTGCCGGCGTTCTTGGCGCTCGCGCCGGAGGCGCTCACGCTGGAGAGCACGGCGGCGGTGTCGCTGCCCTGCAGGCCCGAGACGGTAAAGCCGGCCACCGACTGGTTCTGGCCGTTGTAGGTGACGCTGGCGGAGTTGCCGGTGGCGGTGAGCGCGGCCTTGGCAATGGCCAGCGTGCCGGAGGCAAACGTCAGGTTGTAGTTGCTGTCGCTGCCGCTGGCGGTGCTGGTGTAGGTGCCGGCGTTGGTGCCGGCGCCGCTGGCGCTCACGCCAGTGAGCACGCTCTCCGTCTCGCCATTGACCAGGCCGGAGGCGGTGAAACCGCTGACCGATTGGCTCTGGCCGTTGTAGACCTTGCTCAGGTCGCTGTTGGCGGTCACCACCGCGTCGGCCTTGGCGATGTTCAGCGTGCCGTTGACGGCGCTGACGGTGTAGTTGGTCTCGGTGCCGGCGCTGACGGTGTTGCTGTAGCTGCCGGCGTTCTTGGCGCTCGCGCCGGAGGCGCTCACGCTGGAGAGCACGGCGGCGGTGTCGCTGCCCTGCAGGCCCGAGACGGTAAAGCCGGCCACCGACTGGTTCTGGCCGTTGTAGGTGACGCTGGCGGAGTTGCCGGTGGCGGTGAGCGCGGCCTTGGCAATGGCCAGCGTGCCGGAGGCAAACGTCAGGTTGTAGTTGCTGTCGCTGCCGCTGGCGGTGCTGGTGTAGGTGCCGGCGTTGGTGCCGGCGCCGCTGGCGCTCACGCCAGTGAGCACGCTCTCCGTCTCGCCATTGACCAGGCCGGAGGCGGTGAAACCGCTGACCGATTGGCTCTGGCCGTTGTAGACCTTGCTCAGGTCGCTGTTGGCGGTCACCACCGCGTCGGCCTTGGCGATGTTCAGCGTGCCGTTGACGGCGCTGACGGTGTAGTTGGTCTCGGTGCCGGCGCTGACGGTGTTGCTGTAGCTGCCGGCGTTCTTGGCGCTCGCGCCGGAGGCGCTCACGCTGGAGAGCACGGCGGCGGTGTCGCTGCCCTGCAGGCCCGAGACGGTAAAGCCGGCCACCGACTGGTTCTGGCCGTTGTAGGTGACGCTGGCGGAGTTGCCGGTGGCGGTGAGCGCGGCCTTGGCAATGGCCAGCGTGCCGGAGGCAAACGTCAGGTTGTAGTTGCTGTCGCTGCCGCTGGCGGTGCTGGTGTAGGTGCCGGCGTTGGTGCCGGCGCCGCTGGCGCTCACGCCAGTGAGCACGCTCTCCGTCTCGCCATTGACCAGGCCGGAGGCGGTGAAACCGCTGACCGATTGGCTCTGGCCGTTGTAGACCTTGCTCAGGTCGCTGTTGGCGGTCACCACCGCGTCGGCCTTGGCGATGTTCAGCGTGCCGTTGACGGCGCTGACGGTGTAGTTGGTCTCGGTGCCGGCGCTGACGGTGTTGCTGTAGCTGCCGGCGTTCTTGGCGCTCGCGCCGGAGGCGCTCACGCTGGAGAGCACGGCGGCGGTGTCGCTGCCCTGCAGGCCCGAGACGGTAAAGCCGGCCACCGACTGGTTCTGGCCGTTGTAGGTGACGCTGGCGGAGTTGCCGGTGGCGGTGAGCGCGGCCTTGGCAATGGCCAGCGTGCCGGAGGCAAACGTCAGGTTGTAGTTGCTGTCGCTGCCGCTGGCGGTGCTGGTGTAGGTGCCGGCGTTGGTGCCGGCGCCGCTGGCGCTCACGCCAGTGAGCACGCTCTCCGTCTCGCCATTGACCAGGCCGGAGGCGGTGAAACCGCTGACCGATTGGCTCTGGCCGTTGTAGACCTTGCTCAGGTCGCTGTTGGCGGTCACCACCGCGTCGGCCTTGGCGATGTTCAGCGTGCCGTTGACGGCGCTGACGGTGTAGTTGGTCTCGGTGCCGGCGCTGACGGTGTTGCTGTAGCTGCCGGCGTTCTTGGCGCTCGCGCCGGAGGCGCTCACGCTGGAGAGCACGGCGGCGGTGTCGCTGCCCTGCAGGCCCGAGACGGTAAAGCCGGCCACCGACTGGTTCTGGCCGTTGTAGGTGACGCTGGCGGAGTTGCCGGTGGCGGTGAGCGCGGCCTTGGCAATGGCCAGCGTGCCGGAGGCAAACGTCAGGTTGTAGTTGCTGTCGCTGCCGCTGGCGGTGCTGGTGTAGGTGCCGGCGTTGGTGCCGGCGCCGCTGGCGCTCACGCCAGTGAGCACGCTCTCCGTCTCGCCATTGACCAGGCCGGAGGCGGTGAAACCGCTGACCGATTGGCTCTGGCCGTTGTAGACCTTGCTCAGGTCGCTGTTGGCGGTCACCACCGCGTCGGCCTTGGCGATGTTCAGCGTGCCGTTGACGGCGCTGACGGTGTAGTTGGTCTCGGTGCCGGCGCTGACGGTGTTGCTGTAGCTGCCGGCGTTCTTGGCGCTCGCGCCGGAGGCGCTCACGCTGGAGAGCACGGCGGCGGTGTCGCTGCCCTGCAGGCCCGAGACGGTAAAGCCGGCCACCGACTGGTTCTGGCCGTTGTAGGTGACGCTGGCGGAGTTGCCGGTGGCGGTGAGCGCGGCCTTGGCAATGGCCAGCGTGCCGGAGGCAAACGTCAGGTTGTAGTTGCTGTCGCTGCCGCTGGCGGTGCTGGTGTAGGTGCCGGCGTTGGTGCCGGCGCCGCTGGCGCTCACGCCAGTGAGCACGCTCTCCGTCTCGCCATTGACCAGGCCGGAGGCGGTGAAACCGCTGACCGATTGGCTCTGGCCGTTGTAGACCTTGCTCAGGTCGCTGTTGGCGGTCACCACCGCGTCGGCCTTGGCGATGTTCAGCGTGCCGTTGACGGCGCTGACGGTGTAGTTGGTCTCGGTGCCGGCGCTGACGGTGTTGCTGTAGCTGCCGGCGTTCTTGGCGCTCGCGCCGGAGGCGCTCACGCTGGAGAGCACGGCGGCGGTGTCGCTGCCCTGCAGGCCCGAGACGGTAAAGCCGGCCACCGACTGGTTCTGGCCGTTGTAGGTGACGCTGGCGGAGTTGCCGGTGACAAGGAGCGCCGCCTTGCTAATGGTTAGCGCCGAGGCGTTCCCCGCGGCGTTCGCAAAAATGTAGTTGCCGTTATTTGCCGTCAGGCCGTTGCCGGTGATGGCATAGCTGCCGACATTGCTGTTCGCGTTAGTGATGCTGCTAAATACCGCCGCGCCCGTGGTGGCCGAAGTAAGATTTTGGCCGTTTACAAAACCCGTGACTGTGCCGGCGAAAGTATTGTTGGCTGTGCCATAGGTCTGGCTTGCTGCGTTTGTGGTGTAGGTAAGCGTCGCCGGAGTTACCGTCCAGGTCGTCGCCGGTGCCCAGGAGGCCAGCACATAATTGCTGGCGCCCGTTCCTGACAGACTCAAACCGCTGGAATAATTGAAAGTATAAATCCCCACGTTGCTGGTGGCTGTCGGCGCCAACGCATACGTTGCCGCGCCTGTGATCGATGCGTTGTTCAGGCTATAGGCCACGCCATTAACATCGACGAGCGTGTACGTGAACACGGGCGCCGTTCCATAAATGCTGGAGCCCGTTAAAGGGTTCACATAGACGGTGATCACGCCACAGGCGCTGATTGAACACAGGACTGGATACCCACCGTTGATACCTGACGAAAATCCCCATACCGGCGTGTTCGTGAAATCGAATCCAACAAAATTGGATTGCACTTTCATCTGCGCTGTGGTCAAGCCAGTGGCGCCGACCGCTGAGCCGGTTCCTACTGCTGTGGCATTAAGGCTGGAGTTCCAGTAGCTGTTGCTGATGTTCCCATAGCTGTACCCCGCCAGCCCGCCCTGGTAATTACTGCCTGTGACCTGGCCCGTGGCGTAGCTGTTGCTAATCAAGCCATTCATGGCGACCCCTACCAATCCCCCAACGTAGTATTGCCCAGACACCGCGCCGGTGGCGTAGCTGTTACTGATGCTGGCGCTGCTGCCATAGTTGGCGTTCCAGCCCACCAGTCCGCCGACGTAATTCATGCCCGTCACCCGGCCCATGGCATTGCTGTTGCTAACGCTGCCGTTGTTGTTTCCCACTAGCCCGCCTGTGCGACTGCCGTATCCGCCAGAGCTGCCGCTACTCGATACCGCGCCCGTCGCGTAGCTGTTGCTGATGCTGCCGTTGTTGCCCCCTACCAGCCCTCCCGTGCCGCTGCCGTACCAGCCAGCGCTGCCGCTATTCGATACCGCGCCCGTCGCGTAGCTGTTGCTGATGCTGCCGTTGTTGGCTCCAACAAGCCCGCCTGTGCCGCTTGCGCTGCCGTATGAGCCGTACGAGCCGCCGCTACCCGATACCGCGCCCGTCGCGTAGCTGTTGCTGATACTGCCGTTGTTGCCCCCCACCAGCCCGCCTGTGCCGCTTGCGCTGCCGTACGAGCTGGCACCTGTGACTGCACCTGTGGCGTAGCTGTTGCGGATGCTGCCGTCATTGGACCCGAAGAGTTCCCCAACGTAATTTCGGCCCTTCACGCTGCCGCCTGTCACCCCAAGATTGCGCATGACGCTCGTTGAGTTAGCGAAACCGAACAGACCCACTCCATCCGTCGTAGGCCGATTGATGGCAAGATTGCTGATGGTATGACCAAGGCCGTCGAAGGTGCCAGCGAATTTGGTGGAACTATTGCCAACCGGCGTGAAGCCTGCACCGCCATTCCAGGTGCTGGTCGCCGCAGCGTCGATGTTGCTGCCCAGAGCGTAGTGACCCGTCAAGTTTGCGTTCATGCCTTGCAAGGCGGCGGCGTCCTGAATGACCGTGTACACGTTGTTATTGATGGTCAGCGCGCCCGTGCCACTGAAATCAACGCGGCCGGTAAAACCGCTGGAGCTCAAGGCAACGTTGACTTTGCCACTGGCAGGCTCCAAATCAAGGCTGGCCGTGCCCGTTGCGCTCATCACGGCGTTGACGTTGATGTCGTGGTGTGCGGTTAGCGTGAGCTTGTTGGCGCTCCACGCCAAAGCGCCATTGACATTGATATCCCCCTGCTGGCTGCCCGTGGCAGTCGCCGACGTCGCAATGCTGACTGCGGTGGTGGTCAGTGAGTTTTGCAGCGTGGTTGCACCGATGCCGCTGCTTATTTGAGCGCCTGAACCGGAGTCAATGGTGAAGTCGGTGGGGTCAATCAGCCAGCTGCCCGTGAAGCCATGGGTTGCGGCAGTCGTCACCTTGACATCGTTCGCAACCTTGACATGGGCCGCGCTGGTTTCGATGAAGCCGCCGTTGCCCCCGTTAGACGCACTCGCGTCCAGCGTGCCGCCCACATTGACCGTGCCGCCTTGCATATCGGCCAGCAGCTTGATCACGCCATTGCGGTTTTCGATGGTTTGCGCCTGCACCAACCCGGTATTGTTGACCACGGAGTTAAACAGTCCCCCGGCGGCCTGGGCACTGAGGAATACTTGCCCACCATCGGCCTTGATCAGCCCACCGTTTCGCACCAACGCATCCACTGCTCCCTGGTCGATGGTGATGTTGAGCAGGCCATCGCCCGCCACGTCCAGCGTCGTGGCATTGCCCGCTCCCAGTGCCACGCTTCCCAGCCGAGCGGAAATCACGCCTTCATTGCTCACGGTCGCGCCCAGCAGAGCCACATAGCCGCCGTCAGCTGCGTTGATCGTGCCCTGATTGACGACCGAGCCATTTCCAGCGCCCGAGAATTTGTAGCGCCCGGCCATTAAGTCGGCATCGCTGATGTCGCGGGTGGAAGCGACCAGGCCACCCACATTGACCGAGGCGCCCTGACCAAACAAGATGCCATTCGGGTTGACCAAGAACACCTTGCCGTTGGCCGTGAGGCTCCCCAGGATGTTGGACGGGTCGGATCCCAGCACCCGATTCATGGCGACGGAGTTGCTATTGGGCTGCAAAAACTGCACTGCCTCGCCAGCGCCGATGCTGAAGCTTTGCCAGTTCAGCGCCGCGTTCTGGCTGGTCTGGGTGATGATGAGATTGCGAGCACCGTTTGTCGCGATGTTGGCGCTGCCTGCGGCCACGACACCATTGGCCGGAAGCGCGTACAGCGTAGAGCCGAACATCATCAGCAATGACGAGGCCAAGGCCTTGAGGGCAAAGCCTGCGTGGCCAAAGCCGCTACCGCTCACAGGAGAAGACTTCTTGCCGGCGCTCTTGGAAATTTCGGAGACGGCCACAAAAGTGCCGGTGGTGTCATTCCAGATTGAACGGTAAATGCGGTTCATGGTGCGTGCTCTAAGAATCGGAAATATTGATTGGCGTGTTGACCGACGGTACCGATCAAAGGTACTTGACGGCCTGCAGCCAGAAGCGCCCTGACTTATCTGGCGCTGAGGTGGTCGCTTCGTTGCCGAGCTTGAAGGCGTAATACGCCTTCAGCACAATGTCGTTGTTGCCGCCAACCCAATTGACACCCAAGCCGGCACCGCTGAGGGTGCGGGTGTTCGAGGTGGTCACTGCGACCCAGGGGGACTTGTTGAGCCTCGCCGAGCCGGTGTCAATAAAGCCGATGAGTTGCACCTGCTGCCCTATCTGTTTTCTTGCTTCGAGCGTGAGCACATAGCCTTCGTCGGCATTGGCTTCGCCGGCCGGGTAGGCACGCACGGCATGGGCGCCCCCCAGGCCTATCTTTTCAGAAGAATCTAGATTTTTGGAAGCAAACTGGCCGTTGATGGCTGCGTAGAGCGACAGGGTTTCGCCTAAGGCTTGCTGGCGCGCCAAGCTGTAGGACAGTTTGTAGTAATGGCCGTTGCTTTGTGCAGTGCTGGCGTCTGTAGCACGGAGGACGGCATTCTGCAAGTCAATGTTACCGCTGGACCAGGTGAGAGAATACGTGCTGAGGCCTCCGCCGCCCAGCGCGTCGCGGTAGTCGCCACTGAGGCTGGCCATCAACACTTGGGCTTTTCTATCATCCACGATGAAGGGCGTGGTGGCCTCTTGCTTGTCTCGCAGCTTCTTGTCATCAAACGCCAATTGGGCATAGAGGTTGTTACTGCGCGAGCGGATCAGTGGGTAGCTACCATACAGGCTGACGATTTTGGCGGTGCCGCTGGCACGAGCGCTGGCAAACTCTTCGCCTAACTTGTAAGCCATACTGGAGTACGCGACGCCTGCCTTGGCTTTTTCCAGTTGTACTTGATAGGCTGCGCGTCCATAGTTAAGTCCGTTGCCTGAAGACAACACCCGAAGTGTGGCCACGTCACCCAGCCCGGTAAGCTCATTGATGTAGACGCTGGCGCCGATGCGGTTAGGCCCTGTATAGCGGTTGCCTTCGTTGTCCGCGTCGATGTTTCCCATAACGCGTCGGCCTGGGGCAATGTCAACGATCAGATCAGATGCGCCCACTGAGGCTCCCGGAGTCAGGGTTGATTTGACGTTGACGCCGGGCAGGTCTGAAAGAAGGAGAAGGCGCTGCTCCAGCGGAGCCACTGCGATGACGTCGCCGACGTTCAAACCGCTCAGCAGGCCATTGGCAGTTCTATCGTGCAAGTTTGACGTGTTGCGTAGGGTAACCTGACCGTATTGACCTTCAATGACAGCCATCTGCACAGCGCCGTCCTTGATGTCTTGCGGCGGCAGATAGGTTTGCGCGACGAAATAGCCCTGGCTACGGTAGAACTCCGTGACCTTAGCGGCCATAGCGCGCAACTCGGCCAGGGTGACTTCGCTGCCGGGTTTGAACTTAGTGAGCGCCAGCAGATCGGCTTCAGAGTAAATTTTTGCGCCGATGATTTGCAGGCGCTTAACGAGAATTTTTTGTGTATCCGATGCTGGTATCGGGAGTGCACCGCCCTGCTCTATACGGATGTCGGGGAAGGCTTTAGGAGGGAGTTGCGGCGCCGGTTGAATTTGCTGGAGCTGGCTGCCTGCGCTGGGGGCTTGCTGTGCGAAAACGGCTTGGCTTGATGCCAGCAGCACTATAGGTATTAGGTTATTTGTCAACGAAATCTCAAGGTGATTGGGCGGAAGCTGCCGATGCCTTCATAAATTTCGATGGAGATGCCGGCAATGTGACATTATGAAACAGCTATTGCCAAGCGCCTCAAAGCGCAAAGTTAAAATTATTGAAATTTGAGTTTTCGCTGGCGTCTTGCGTGCTGGCTGCAATGAATGCCGATAGCGGTTACATACTGAACTATCTTTCTCATCACGGATGATTGCATAGACTCTGAACGCTATCCGTTGTTCATGGCCTGAGCCGTGTTGCAGGAGTTGATAGAGTCCTTGCAGTCCACCCGCGGAGTAAAGCTATGTTGATTTCCCTGCACAAGAACGCTCGCACTACGCCCGCCGTGCGTGCCGAGATAGCGGTCAGTAGCGAGACCGCCAGCGTCTTCGCCCAGCGCTTTGGGATCACCGAGCAGACTATCTACAAGTGGAAGAAGCGCAAAGTCTTTGGGGACCGGTCGCATACAGCCCGTCGCCTGCAGACCGTGCTTACGCCTGTGCTGGTCTAATTTCCCCGGACACCTCGATAGGTGGAACCCACCTGGACGAGGGATATGAGCAAGAGAGAACGAAGGACATTCAACGCGGAGTTCAAGCTCCAGGTCGTGCAGATGATTCGCATGCAGGGCTTGAGCGTCGGCCATGTCTGCCGCGACATGAAGCTCGGCGAGACGGCCGTTCGGCGATGGCTAGCCCAGGCCGATGAAGAGGCTGCAGGTCGCCCCGGTATCGGCAAGCCGCTCACCGCTGAGCAGCAACGCATCCGCCAGCTTGAAGCCGAGAACAAGCAACTGCGCGGCGACGTCGATATCTTAAAAAAAGCATCGACCTTCTTTGCCCGCGAGCTTCGATGAGCTACCAGCTCGTCGAGCAACTGCACAAGGCCATTCCTGTCGGGCGCCTGTGTCGCGTGCTGGGCGTCAGCCGCTCGGGCTACTACGGCTCCCGTCAGCGCGCCAAGCTCGCGCCCAAGGCTTGCCTTGTCGGCACGCAGCTGAAGGCCGAGTTTGCCGCCAGCGGCAAGGTCTATGGCAGCCGTCGCCTGAGGGCGGTGCTACGCGCTCAGGGGCTGCCCATCGGGCGTCACCGCGTGCGCCGTTTGATGCGAGAGCACGGGCTACGCACGCTGTGGCGACGCAAGTTTGTGCACACCACGGACAGTGGCCACGCGCTGCCGGTCTCGGCCAATGTGCTGGCGCGGCGCTTCAACCCGAGCGGCCCCAACCAAGCCTGGGTGAGCGACATCACCTACATCCGCACGCGCAGCGGCTGGCTGTACTTGGCCGTCGTGCTGGACCTGTACTCCCGCAAGGTCGTGGGCTGGGCGATGGCGCCGACCATGCACGCCGAGCTGGTGTGCGCGGCGCTGCAACTGGCCATCGCGCAACGCCAACCGGCACCGGGGCTGATTGTTCACTCCGACCGGGGAAGCCAGTACGCCAGCGCGCTGCATCAGGCGCTACTGGCCCGCCACAGCTTGGTCGGCAGCATGAGCCGCAAGGGCAACTGCTGGGACAACGCGGTGATGGAGCGCTTCTTCCTGAACCTCAAGACGGAGCGGGTCTGGAAGCGCGACTACGCCAACCACGCCGAGGCCGTGATGGACATCGCCGACTACATCGTGGGCTTTTACAACAGCGTGCGGCTGCACTCCAAACTGGGCAACTCGCCACCCAATGCCTTCGAGCAGCAATCGGCAATCAAACAACCTATCGTTGTGTCCGAAAAAACTTGACCAGCACACAGCCTGCAGACGACCCTCTTGAATACCTTGAGCTGTATTTCCAGTGGCGCCTTGATTCTTCAACCCAGGCCTACTCGGGACTCAGCCGGATGCAGTTGCATGGCATCGGCACCGTGTTGCAGAAAGACCGAGATGGCTACAAGGCAGGCCAACGCATCGCGTGGGGCTTGACCGGTCTCCCATTGCAGGAGTTTTTGTCCATTCCTGTGCGCGTCAATCACGAAGTCAGCGTGATCGAGTCGGACCCTGATGCGCATGCCGAAGCCAAGGAAATTCAAAAGGTTCACTTCGATGCAGTGACCTTGGGCCAAATGCTGTATGGCTTGCTGTGGGAGTTGTCGTTCCACGGATCCCCAGTCCAGGCACAGGCCTTCTGGGAAGAAATCAAGAATGGTCAGGAAAATTTCAAGGCTGACCAAGAAAGTGCCATCACTGCCAGCAGTGAGTTCATCTTCAAGGATCTAGGACTCCCGGCCCCTGCCGGAGTTGCCCGGATATTTGAGACCATAGGCGGGCAGGATCCATGGTGGCTTGGATACTGGCTGAAAAAAATTGCGGATCAGGATCTGGCTTCAGAAGCGATTGCCCTCGAATTCCAGGGGGAAGTCGTGGTCAAGCCGGAATACCGGAAGCTGACGGGGTATGCCTTTCGACGGGTGTTCAGATTGACGGATGCAGACCAGACGCTGACCGACATGCCGCGAAGGACCGCAACGGATCGGCAATTCCCATCCCCTTGAGGAAAAAGCAGTCAATGGCAGTCTGGGCCTCCGGTCGACTGCTCACCAAGGTCAGGTTCAAGGAGATAGCGCTCGGTGGCTCCGCAAGGTGGCGAATGTCAGGCATCGGCGACCGTCTACATTGGAAGGCGAAATTGAGCTGCAGCTACCAGCCTGAAGTGTCGTATCACCTGCTGTCACGACAGGCCTCTCATGGTAATCAGCCGTAGCTTGGAGCTCAAACTCAGCATGGTGGTAATGGTCAGAACCCGACACTCCTGTTCGGCGGAGCAACGATCCCGGTACAGGTGGTCAATCCAATCGAAACACGCATTTCCTCTCGCTTCGAAAAACCGATGCGATGTTCCTCGGCTGTCTCACTTTCGTGCTGGTGATCGAAGGGCTTCGCAGTTTGTGCTCGCAGGCCCTGGCGAGTCTGCCCAGAGTGAAGCCAAATGGCTCTGTCGCATGGCGCGCGGGTTCGAATTCCCGTCCTATGGACCAAAGCATGCTCAGGCGTCCCCCTGGAGTTCTCAGAACAGACTGAGATCCAAATAGCCGTTCTCCAACAGTGGAGGACTTGTGGCGGTATATCCACGAGCGACCATGCTGGCTGTGTCATGTGTTGAGGTTCAGAAGGCGCCCGTGTGAGGGCTCCACTGTCTGCTCTTCCTGACAGCAGTCATCCATTGGCGGACGGGTGACCGGCGGCTCTCAGCCTGAACCGGACCACCGTTCCGGTGACTTGACCCGCCGTTTTGGGTCGACTGCAGCCTCAGCCTGCCTGGGACTACCGCCGCTTTTTGGATAATTTGACAACGCGCTTTGCAGCCATCCCCAGTGCAGCACGGGCGAGTGCATCGGCTTCTGTGTTGCGATGGCGCGGTAGCCACACCAGGGTGGCCTGGTCGAACGAATGGAGCAGTGCCCGCGCTTGATCAATCAACGAAGCCAGCCGGGCAATCGGCTTTGCTGCGCCGCTGCCAACCTGTTCGACCACGACACTGTTGTCGCAGTGGATGCGCAGCGCGCCCGCCCCACGCCATTTCAGTTCGTGAAGCGCCGCCAGCAGCGCTCTGAGCTCCGCCTCATTGTTGCAGCCGCTCTCCTGCGCCGCTTGCGAGAGCGTATGGCGCGTTCCATCGGGCTCGGTCAACACAGCGCCAAGGCCGATACGACCGGGGTTCGGCACGGCGCTGCCGTCGCAGTAAACCAACCATGGGTTCATCTGCATGTCCGCTGTTGGCCGGGTGCGTGAGACAGGGGCCATAGCCAAAGCTGGCGGTGGCAAACGAGGCGCCTCGATCCGAATGGCGAGATTCCGGACCAACGGCAGATCCACACTTTCGGCCCTGGAGCTGGCGCGCGCAAAAAGCAGTCGTTCAACGCTGGAGCCAAAGGCGCGGCTGTAAGCCCTCGCCCATTGCACGACTGGTTCGGCGGCACATCTAGAGGGAGCGCTGGTTGATGATCAGCAGTTCTGCCCCGCCATCTGCGAAGTTGGCGAGGTCTGCGGCAGTTCGCTGGCCCTCCTCAGAACCAAGTGCCGCCTCAAGCGCATCCATCGATTCAAATGTGAGCGTTACCACCAGGTGGTAGGAAGAGTCGCCCTGCGGCGTTGCTACGGGCCCGTCGCTGACTTCATAGCCGGTGATGCCGGGGACTGTCTTGGCGATAGGGACATGGGTGTTGAAGTAGTAGTCGTTGAACGCTACTGGATTACTGGGCTCGCGGTAGAGAACGATAAGCTTGGCCATGGTGCTCTCCTGTGAACGCTTCGAAATTTCAGCTGCTGCCTGACGTTGGGAGCGGAGCGGCAGCCCACCAGCGCGCCAGACTCCCGCCCAACGTGGATGCCTACGGCTTGCAGCGCTTGCCCTCATGCGCCGTCCTAGGCGGCGCGGCGGTGGTGGTCACAGCGGGCGCCACGAGAAGCCAGGCGGAGCCACCGACCGCGGCTACCCGGCGGGCTGGCGCTCCAGCGCGCCGCGGTTCCAGCGGCCGAGATTGGCGGCCGCCTCGTAGGTGCTGTGCAGGAAGCGCAGCAGGATGGCGTCGGGATCGTCCGCGCTGCGCACGGCTTCGTAGGGCAGGATGAACTCGCGCGCCTGTGGGTGGTAGTAGGCGGCGGCCGGCTCCACCGCCGAAGCTTCGTAACCCTCGGGCTGTGGATAGGTGTAGGCGTAGAACGCAGCTTCGTCGACGGCGCCACCACCCGGCCAGAAGCCCGCGCTGCTGCATTCGTGCGAGTAAGCCTCCACCATCACGTAGGCGGCACAGTTCGGTGCACCGCCGGGATGGCGCGGCGCGCTGCGGCCGGAAAAGCGCGTCACCGCCAGGTCGAAGCTGCCCCAGAAGAAATGCACCGGGCTCTGCTTGCCGGTGAAACCGCTGCGAAAGCGCTTGAATACGCGATCGGCCTGGGTCAGCGCACGCCACCAGCGCTGCACCGCTTCAGGATCGTAGGACACATGTTCCTCGTCCTCGGCAAAGGGGATCGCGGTCGCCACCTCCACTGGCCGAGCGAGCATGCGCGGCTCGAAACCGAGCTGTTTCAATGCTTGCAGGTACTGCGCGTGAAAACGTGCTACCGACTGGGCGGCCAGCGGCAACTGGCGCAGCCCGCCGTCGGCCGTGCGCAGCCTCAGCATGTGTTCGACAAAGTCGAAGTCCACCGTGAGCAGCCGCACGCCGTCAGGCATCGGTGTGGTGGTCAGGCCGCGCTCCGAGACGTACAGTGTGCACTGCCACCAGTGGTTTTCCATCGGCGCGAGCGCCAGCCGGGTCTTGCCGACCACCTGCATCCACATGTGCAGCGTGGCCAGGGTGTCGCGCCACGCGGCCAGCGGCAGCGGCGGCCAGGCGGATTCGAGCGATTGGGATGTCGCTGTGGCCACGTGTACTACCTAACACCTGTCTGCAGTGCGGCCACGAAGCCCTGCAGGAACTGCTGCAGTTGTGACTTCATTTTCTCGTCGGTCATCTCACCTGACGCGTTGAAGACCTGCCCTGCGCGCGAGACCATCAGCCGCCCGCCGAACCACGGGCGGGTGCCCAGCGTGCGCAGCACCGGAAGCCAAGCGTTCTGCGCGAGAATGGTGCCGAAGCCACCCGGCGATGCGCCCATCACCGCGACCGGTCGGTTGCCAAACACTCTGGGGATGTCGTTGCCGGGGCGGCTGAGCCAGTCGATGCCGTTCTTCAGCACCCCGGGCATGCTGTTGTTGTATTCGGGGGTAACCAGCAGCAGGCCGTCGCTGGCAACAATGCGCTCCTTCAGTTGCTGCACCGCCAGCGGAATGCCGCTCTGGGCCTCATCGTCGCCGTCGTAGAGCGGAATGCCATGCAGCGTGGCGATGTCGAGCTTTGCTCCCGCAGGCATCAGACCAGCCGCGGCACGCAGCAAGGCCGTGTTGTAGGAGCCCGCACGCAGGCTGCCCGAGAGTCCGATGATCGTGGTCATGGTGTCCTTGCTGGCGAGGAGGCCGGACAATCGTACTCCTGGGCGCGCCGGCCGCGACACCGCAGAAGGAAAAAAGGGGTTCAGCGCCAGAGGGTCACTTACCCCTTCCACGGATCGCGATCGTGCGCTAAGGCGAGATCTGAAACGTCATTTTTGCACCACCGGTTCTTTATCTCGGTATTCGCGTTTTCACACGGCCTCAGCTTTAACCAGACACCAATCGACGTAAGTCGGCTTCGCAGCG
>CAVPEF010000004.1:0-1816112 GCA_963703375.1 uncultured beta proteobacterium
TGTGAAACGATTTGACCCAGAGCATGGCGCCAGTTTAGTGGGCCGCGCCGCACGCCTGCGCCACGGCCAGCACGGGCTTGCGGCGCCGCGGCCCCGCCGGCGTGCGGATGGGGCACAATTTGCCCATGACCCTGCACGCCTCCTCTGCCCCTTTCCCGCATGGGCCGTCCCCGCCGCCTGCGCCGCGACGCCTTCACCCGCAACCTGGTGCGCGAGCACGCCGTCACGCCGCACGACCTGATCTACCCGGTGTTCGTGCACGAGGGCCAGAACCTGCGCCAGGCCGTGCCGTCGATGCCGGGCGTGGACCGCCTGAGCCTCGATCTGCTGCTGCCCGTGGCCGAGGACTGCGTGCGCCTGGGCATTCCGGTCATGGCACTGTTCCCGTCGATCGACGCCGCGCTCAAAACGCCCGACGGCCAGGAAGCGCTGAACCCCGACGGCCTGATCCCGCGCGTGGTGCGCGCGCTGAAAAAGGAATTCCCCGACCTCGGCGTGATGACCGATGTGGCGCTCGACCCCTACACCAGCCACGGCCAGGACGGGCTGCTCGACGAGACCGGCTACATCCTCAACGACGACACCGTCGAGGTGCTGGTCGGCCAGGCGCTGGCGCATGCCGAGGCGGGCGTGGACATCGTCGCGCCCAGCGACATGATGGACGGGCGCATCGGCGCAATCCGCGACGCGTTCGAAGCGCACGGCCACATCCACACGCGCATCATGGCCTACAGCGCCAAGTACGCCAGCGCCTTCTACGGCCCGTTCCGCGACGCCGTGGGCACGCGCGGCGCGCTGGGCAAGGCCGACAAGAACGTCTACCAGATGGACCCCGGCAACACCGACGAGGCGCTGCGCGAGGTGGCGCTGGACCTGGCCGAGGGCGCCGACATGGTCATGGTCAAGCCCGGCATGCCGTACCTGGACGTGGTGCGCCGCGTGAAGGACGAGTTCAAGGTGCCGACCTTCGCCTACCAGGTGAGCGGCGAATACGCCATGCTCAAGGCCGCCGCCGCCAATGGCTGGCTCGACCACGACGCGGTGATGATGGAGAGCCTGCTGGCCTTCAAGCGCGCAGGCGCCGATGGGGTGCTGACGTACTTCGCGCTGGATGCGGCGCGCCTGCTCCGAAAATAAGAGCTTCAAACGCTTGTACAGAAAGCGTTACAGTCCATTTTCTCTGCAAATTTCGCATGCGCATCCTGCACCTTCATGGCGGTGGCGGCGCCACCGAACTGGCCGAGCTGCCAGCGCAAATGCCCGCCGAAGGCTCCCTGTGGCTGGCCACCACGCATGCGCACCTGAGTGCGCACTGCGCGCTGGTGCAGGAGGCGCTGTTGCGCCTGGCGGGCGCGCAGCTGCTCGAGCTGCACGTGAGCGATTTACTCAACGCGCAGCTGCCATCGCAGTACGACTACACCGCGCAATACGACTTGGTAGTGTTCCATTGCCTGGCGGCGGCCCCTGGCCCGGGCCTGTCGGCACCCGACGCGCGCGGGGCCGCACGCCGCGTGCGCCCACCGCCGCCGCGGCTGGCGCAGATCGCCACGCACGCCATGGGCCTGGCCGTGTTCGAGCGCGTGCTGCTGTCGGTGCATCCCGACGACAGCGCGCTGGCCAGCAGCTGCGCCGAGCGCCTGCTGGCCGGCACGCGCGACTGCAGTGCCAGCGCCGCACTGGTGGGCGCGCGCGCGCTGGCGCACCCGGCCGACCTGATGCTGCAGCTCGTGGGCCTGGCGGTGGACGGTTTTCTCGGTCTGCGCCGCGAACTCACCCAGCAGCTGGACCAGTGGCAGGCCGTGCTGCTCGACCCGCGTTCGCGCTTTTCCAACTGGCACGGGCTGCTCGAGGCGCGCCTGACGCTGCACCAGCTCGAAGACCTGTGCGAAGACCAGCGCACCGCGCTGCGCGCCTGGATGGCGGCGCTCGAGACGCTGCCGGCCCCGGCCACCGCCGGCAGCCCCGGTGACAGCGACGGGGCCGGCAGCGCGGCGGCCGAGGCGCTCGAGCTGCTCAAGGTGCGCAGCCGCGACGTGCTCGAGCACATCGACCGGGTGCTGCACCACGTGCGCCGGCTCGGGCAGAGCGCCGAGACGGCGGTGCAGATGCACTTCAGCGTGCAGGGCCACCGCACCAACACCATCATGCGCACGCTCACCGCGCTCACGGCCGTGTTCCTGCCGCTCAACCTGATCGCGGGCATCTTCGGCATGAACTTCGAAGTGCTGCCGCTGGTGCACCGGCAGGGCGGCTTCTGGTGGGCCATGGCCGGCATGGCGCTGATGGCCGTGGCGCTGGTGGTGCTGTTCTGGCGCAAGCGCTACCTGCGCCGCCTGGAAAGCGGCTGATGGCGGCAGGCGTGCCAGCGCCGTCGGCCCCGGCCAGCGTGTACATAGGTTGCGCCGGCTGGAGCCTGCCGCGGCCGCTGTGGCCGCAGTTTGGCGCCGACGGCACGCACCTGCAGCGCTACGCCACGCGCCTGCGGGCGGTGGAGATCAACTCCTCGTTCTACCGCCCGCACCAGCGCACCACCTATGCGCGCTGGGCGGCCAGCGTGCCGGGCGACTTCCGCTTCAGCGTCAAGCTGCCGCGCAGCATCACGCACGAGCGCCGCCTGCACGACTGCGCCGCGCTGCTCGACGCCTTCCTGGCGCAGGTCGAAGGCCTGGGCGGGCACCTCGGGTGCCTGCTGGTGCAGCTGCCGCCCAGCCTGCGTTTTGACGCCGCGACGGCGGCGGCATTCACCGCGCTGCTGCGCGCGCGCCATGGCGGCGCGGTGGCGCTCGAACCGCGCCACGCCAGCTGGTTCACGCCGCAGGCCGACGCGCTGCTGCACGCCGCGCAGATCGCCCGCGTGCAGGCCGACCCGGTGCTGCACGCGGGCGGCAGCGCGCCCGGCGGCTGGCCCGGCCTGCGCTACCTGCGCCTGCACGGCACGCCGCAGGTCTATTACTCGCCCTACGGCGCACCCGCGCTCGCGGCCGTCGCGGCGCAGCTGCAGGCGGCACGCGCCGCGGGGGCCCAGGCGTGGTGCATCTTCGACAACACGGCGCTGGGCCACGCCACGCGCAATGCGCTGGAATTGCAGGCGGCGCTGGTCTGAGCACTGCCTCTGTGCTGAAACTTCGCGCCGCTCAGCCCAGGTGCTGCGCAAAAAACGCCAGCGTGCGCTCGCGTGCCGCCACCGCGGCGGCCTCGTCGTAGGAGCCGCGCTGGTCGCAGTTGAAGCCGTGGTCGGCGTCGTACACATGCACCTGCACCTGCGGCTGCGCGCGCGAAAAGGCCTGCACGCTGTCCTGCGAGATCCAGTGGTCGCGGCTGCCGAAGTGCGCGAGCACCGGGCACTGCGGCTGGCGCGCTGATTCCTCTGCGGTGGTCATGCCGCCGCCGTAGTAACACACGGCCGCCGCGAGGCCGTGCAGCTCGCAGGCCGCACGCCAGGTGAGCAGGCCGCCCCAGCAGAAGCCGACGATGCCGACCTTGCCGCCACTGCGCGCTGCGGCGTGGTCGATCGCGGCCTGGATGTCGGGCATCACGCCGGCGCCGGGCAGCTGCTCGACCGCGGTCTTGAGGGCAAAGCCCGCCTGCATGTCGGCGTCGCTGTAGCCGAGCTCCACGCCCGGCTTGGCGCGCGCGAAGGTGGCGGGCGCCACGGCGACATAGCCGCGCGCCGCAAACCGGTCGGCGACGCCGCGGATGTGCGCGTTCACGCCAAAAATCTCCTGCAACACGACCACGCCACCGCGTGGCGTGCCCTCGGGTTCGGCGACCCAGGCGGGGACGGCGAACCCGTCGGCGGCGGTCAAATCGACAAAACTGCCCATGTTCTTGCTCCTTGGTGGTGGGGGGACGGTTGGCGCGGCGGCCATGCGCCACAGCAGTGCTGTAATGGCGCAGATTCCGCGACCCCGCATTCTTGCAGGAGACAGACCTTTGGACAAAGTGACACTCATCACCGGCGGCGGGCGCGGCATTGGCGCGGCCACCGCGCTGCTGGCGGCGCAGCAGGGCCATGCCGTGGCCGTGAACTACCACAGCAATTCGCTGGCCGCCGACGAGGTGGTGCGCCAGATCCGCGCCGCGGGCGGCACGGCCATCGCCCTTCGGGCGGACGTGGCGCACGAGGACCAGGTGCTGGCCCTGTTCGCGCAGGTGGACGCGAAGCTCGGCCCGCTCACGGCCCTGGTCAACAACGCCGGCGTGGTGGACGTGCCCGCGCGCGTCGACCAGATGAGCGCCGCGCGCCTGCGCCGCATGTTCGACACCAACGTGGTCGGCAGCTTTCTGTGCGCGCGCGAGGCCGTGCGCCGCATGGGCACGGGCCACGGCGGGGCCGGTGGCGCCATCGTCAACGTCTCGAGCGCGGCCGCGCGCCTGGGTTCGCCCCACCAGTACGTCGACTACGCCGCGAGCAAAGGCGCCATCGACACCTTCACGCTCGGCCTGGCGCGCGAGGTGGCGGCCGAGGGCATCCGCGTCAATGCGGTGCGCCCCGGACTGATCGACACCGACATCCACGCCAGCGGCGGCCTGCCCGGGCGCGTGCGCGACCTGGCGCCCACGGTGCCCATGCAGCGCGCCGGCACGGCGCAGGAGGTGGCGCAGGCCATCGTCTGGCTGCTCTCGGACGCGGCCAGCTACACCACGGCGTCGCTGCTCGACGTCTCCGGAGGCCGTTGATGGACCTCAAACCGCTGATCACGCTGCTGGCCATCGTCAACCCGCTGGCCATCGTGCCGTTTTTCATCCACTACACGCAGGGCTTTTCGCCGGCGCAGCGGCGCCACACGGTCCAGATCGCCGCCTTCAGCGCGTTCTGCGTGATCGCCGCCTGCGCGCTGGTCGGCCTGCAGATCCTGGAGTTTTTCAACATCTCGCTGCAGAGCTTCCAGGTCGGCGGCGGCATGCTGCTGCTGCTCAGCGCGATGAACATGCTCAACGCCCAGCCGGCCGAGGCCAAGGCCGCCACCAACGACCTCGAGGAAGGCGCGGAAAAAGCCGCTGCCGGCTCGAGCATCGCCGTCGTGCCGCTGACGATTCCGCTGCTCACCGGCCCGGCCTGCATGTCCACGGTGGTGATCTACGCCGACCGCGCGCAGACCTGGCTGCAGCATGTGGCGCTGGTGGGCTATGGCGTGGTGATCGCTGTCGCCACGGTCATCTGCTTTTCGCTCGCCGACCCGATCGCGCGCGTGCTCGGCAAGACCGGCATCAACGTGATGACGCGTCTCATGGGCCTGATCCTCGCGGCGCTGGCCGTCGAGGTGATGGCCGACGGGCTGGGCAAGCTGTTTCCGCTGCTGGCGAGCGGGCGCTGAACGCGGCGCAGGACGGCGGGCGCACGCCTTGCCCGGCCTGCGAGGCACTGCAAAGTCAGCATGAAATCAGCCTCAAACGCTTGCGCAGCAAGCGCTTTCAGCTATCCATCAAGGAGTGAAAGCGCGCACCGGAGACGGCGCGCGCTGCGGCCACAGCACCGAGGCGATGGCCACCACCATCAGGCCCATCGCGGCCCAGTCCTGCCAGTGCAGCCGCTCGCCCAGCCAGAGCGCGCCGCTGAACACGCCGAGCACCGGGATCAGCATCACGCTGAGCGTCGACGCCACGGGCGGCAGGCCGCGCACCAGAAAGAACCAGGCCGGCTGCGCGAAACCGAACACCAGCACCGCGTTGAAGGCGATCGCGCCCCAGGTCGCCGCGCCCGGCGCGTGCCAGGCCGGGCGCTCGAAGCCCACGGCGGCCAGGCTCAGGGCGAGCGTGGTCACCACCATCATCCAGAACGCCAGGGTCAGCGTCGGCACGGGCAGGCTGCTGCGCCGCAGCATCTGCGTGCCCAGCGCCCAGAACCCGGCCGCGGCCAGCATCAGCGCCACGCCCAGCGGCCGGCCGCCGAGCTGCGAGAACTCGTACCACAGCAGCAGGAGCACGCCCAGCGCCGCCGCCGCCACGCCGCCCCAGGCGCGCGGCGCCAGGCGCTGGCCGAAGAAGGCGCTGCCCAGCACGGCCGAGAAGATCGGCATGGTGTAGCCCAGGATGGCCGCGCGCCCGCTCGAGAGCTGGGGGATCGCCAGCATGATCAGCACATGCCACAGCACCATGTTGAACAGCGCAAGCCAGGCCAGCGCGGCCCAGTGCGCGCGCGGCACGGCAAACGGCATGCCGGCCGCGCGCAGCGCGAGCGCAAGCACCGGCAGCCCCAGCCACAGCGAGAGGGCGCGGAAGGTCAGCGGCGGAAAGCCGGTGACACCGATTTTCATGACGGGCCAGTTCAGGCCCCAGACCACGGTGAGCAGGGCGAGGACGGCGAGTTGGCGGCGCGAGAGGGAAGGCATGGTGCAATTGTGCCGGCGCGCCTGCACCGCACGCCCGCCGCCCGCGGCAGGCGCCGCTCTCGGAATGGTTTTGATAGCTGGAACTGCTGACCCCATCAGCGTTTGGGGCCGATGGGACTGAAATTTCCGCCCGCAGCGCCTCAGGGCATGGGGCGGTGCACGCCGCCCAGCGACTGCCGCAACGGCGCGCCGATGCCGGCCAGTGCCCGCGCCGGCACCGCGCCGCGCGCTATGCGGGCGCCGACAGGCCGGCGGCCAGCGCCGTGTACTCGTGCACCGGCACCTCCTCGGCGCGGCGCTGCACATCGAAGCTGCCGGCAAAGCCGCGCGCCTCGAGCCAGCGCCCGAGCGTGTGGCGCAGCAGCTTGCGCCGCTGGCTGAAGGCCACCTGCACCAGTTCTTCGAGCAGCTTCGGCGCCAGCGCCACGGGCGCGGGGCGCGGCAGCATGCGCACCACGGCGCTGTCCACGCGCGGTGGCGGGTCGAAGCTCTCGGGCGGCACGAACAGCACGTTGTCCATCGCGTAGCGCCACTGCAGCATGACCGACAGGCGGCCATAGTCCGACGTGCTGGGATGCGCCACCATGCGGTCGATCACTTCCTTTTGCAGCATGAAGTGCTGGTCGGCGATCACGTTCGACATGGCCCAGCAGATGGAACAGGATGGGCGTGGAGATGTTGTAGGGCAGGTTGCCCACCACTCTTAATTTAGGAGCACCCAGCGCTTGTGCGACCTGCGTGAAGTCGACTTTGAGCACATCGGACTCGATCACGTCGAGCTGGCCGTGCAGGCGCAGGCGCAGCGCCAGGTCGCGGTCGAGCTCGATCACCGTGAGGCGCCCCAGGCGCTCGACCAGGGGCTGCGTGAGCGCCGCCAGACCCGGCCCGATCTCGACCATCGGGTCGCCCGGCTGCGGCGCGATGGCCTCGACGATGGCGTCGATGATGCCGTGGTCGCAGAGGAAATGCTGGCCGAAGCGTTTGCGCGGAATGTGCTTCACTGCGGCGCTTCCCGGTATTCGACATAGGCGCGGCCGCGCAGCTCGCGCGCCCAGTTGGCGTAGGCCTCGTCGAGCTTTTTCTCGCGCACGATGTCGCGCACCATGTCGCGCTGCTCGCGCTGGCCCAGCTTGACCTCGCGGCGCTCGAGCAACTGGATCAGGTGCACGCCAAAGCGCGACACCAGCGGCTCGCTGATCTCACCGGGCTTGAGCGCATTGAGGGCCTGCTCGAACTCGGGCACGTAGCGGCCGGGCGTGGCCCAGCCCAGATCGCCGCCCTGCTTGGCGCTGCCGTCCTTCGAATACTCGCGCGCCAGCTCGGCAAAGTCGGCCTGGCCGGCGAGGATGCGGCGGCGGTAGTCGGCCAGGCGCTGGGCCGCGGCCGCTTCGGACAGCTGCGGCCCCGTGGTCAGCAGGATGTGGCGCGCATGGCTTTGCACCGCCATGGTGGCCACGCCGCCCTGTGCGCGTTCGACCAGCTTGAGCACGTGAAAGCCCGCGCCCGAGCGCACCGGGCCGGCGATGCCGCCCTCGGGCAGCGCGCGCGTGGCCTCGACGAACAGCTCCGGGTAGCGGTCGGCGGGGCGCAGGCCCATGGCGCCGCCCGTGGCCTTGTCGGGCGCGTCGGAGAATTCGCGCGCCAGCGCGGCAAAGTCTTCGCCGGCGCGGGCCTTGTCGGCCACGGCCTGCGCGCGCGCCTGCCGCTGCGCCACTTCGGCGGGGCTGGCGCCCTCGGGCACCGCCACCAGCACCTGGGCCAGGCTGATCTCGGCGCTGGCGGCGGGCGCGCCCGTCTGCTGGTCGCGCAGGTACTGGTCGACGTCCAGCTCGCTCACGCGCACGCGCGACTCGATCTCGCGCTCGCGCAGGCGCTGCAGCAGCAGCTGGCTGCGCAGCTCTTCGCGAAAGCGCTCGGGGCTGATGCCGTCGGCGGCAAGGCGGCGGTGCATTTCCTCGATCGCGACGCCGTTTTGCCGGGCCACGGACTGCTCGGCCTGCTGCACGGCGAGGTCGTCGACGCGCAGTTTCAGTTCGCGCGCCGCCTGCAGCTGCGCCTTCTCCAGGATCAGGCGTTCGAGCACCTCGCGCGCCAGCAGTTCGCGCGGCGGCTGCGTGCCACCCTGGCGCGCGAGCTGCTGCTCGACACGCTCCAGGCGCACGCGCACCTCGTGGTTGGTGATCGGTTCGGAGTTGACCACCGCCACGATGAAGTCGGCCTGGCGCACTGCGCTGGCGGCGTTGCCGGCGGCGCGCTCCGGCACAGAAGGGGGTGCCGAAAGGGCCCGGTTGAGCCCCTGGCTGGCAGTGCCCGAAGGGCGCAGGCCCTGCGCTGCGGCACCCTGGAACAGGAAGGAAACGAGGCAGGCAAGGCCCAGGGCGAAAACACGGTGGTTCATGGTCTCAATCGTAATTACTGAAGCGGCTGGGCGGGCTGACCTGCTCGCGCAGGTACTGGTAGCGCGGGATATTCTGCTTCAGGCTGGTGAGCGGGTTGGCGCCCAGGCTCAGGCGCGAAAAACCGACGAACTCGAGCTGGAACAGCAGCCGCGTGTTGGCCGAGACGAGGCTGCTTTGCAGGCGCTGCAGCACGACGCGGCCGATCCAGCAGCAGCCGTCGTATTCGAAGCCGACCACCGCATCGACCAGCTTGCGGTCGGGCAGGCTGTAGTTGAGGCGGCCCACGCTGTACCAGCGCCCGCCGCCCTGACCACGCCCGGCGCCGAGGTCCTGCCCCTTGTCGCCCCAGAGGTCGTTGATCGGCCACTGCCAGCCCACGTCGATCTGTTCGCTGCCCACCAGTTGCGTGCTGGTGGCACGCTGCAGGCGGTAGGCGGCGCTGATGGTGCGGTAGGCGCCGGGGCTGTAGCGCGCGCTGACCGTGGAGCGGATCGAGCGCTGCGTCTTAGGGTTGAACTGCACGGTCGAGTCAAAGCCCCACTGCGGCGTCCACTGGATGCCAGCGCCTAGCAGCAGGTCGGACAGGCGGTCGTTGGCCGCGACCTCGCCGGGCAGCGTGACGTTCTGGTCGGAAAAGCGCACGCGCTGCGCGACGCCCAGGCGCACCGCCTCGGCACCCGTGCCGGGGTCGAGCAGGCGTGTCGTCACGCCCAGGGTCAGCAGGTTGTTGTCGGCGATGCGGTCCTGGCCGCCGTAGGCGTTCTCGGTGTAGATGGTGGCGAAGTTGAAGTCGTTGGCCGCGGTGTCGTAGACCGGCAGCAGGCGCTGGTCGCGGAACGGCGTATAGGTGTAGAAGGCGCGCGGCTCGAGCGTCTGCGTGAAGGCGCGGCCGAAGTAGCGTGCGTCGCGCTCGAACACCAGGCCGCTGTCGAGGCTGAAGGTGGGCAGCACGCGGCTGGCCGAGCGCGCGCCGTTGGCCAGCGGCGTGTCGAGCGCGTACTGCGTGGCGTGCAGCTGCAGGCGCGGCGTGACAAAGCCTGCCGGGGCGAGAAACGGCCGGCTGATCTGCGCGAGGGCATAGCTGCGCGTGGCATTGGGCTGGCCCGTCAGCAGTGGATCGGCATGAAAGTGCGTGGCGTCGGCCTCGACGCTGGCGTCAAACCCGCCCGCGAGGTTGCTCGGCGCATAGCGCCAGTGCAGCTGCGGCAGCCGGTCGTAGGGCGGCACGATCGGCGCGAGCGGGTCCTGCAGGGTCTGCCACTTGAGCGTGCGCAGGCTCAGCGACATGTCGCCGCGCCCCCAGTTCAGCGACGCGTCGCCCGGCAGCAGGCGCTGCGTGAGCGGGTCGGTGCTGCCGATGGTGCGCGTGTTGAAGTCGCGCCAGTAGTTGTCGTCGCTCACGCGGCGGAGGTTGAGGTTCAGCCCCAGGTTGCCCACGGGCGAAGCCACGGTGCCGTTGTGCTGCAGCGTGTAGCTCCAGCGGTCGTGCTGGCGCAGGCGGTCCGAGGGCATGTAGTCGGCGCGTACCAGGCCTTTGTAGGTCGGCTCCAGGTAGCGGAACTCGCCGCCGGCGTTGATGCCGCGCTTGGCCATCAGCGTGGCATGGAAGGTGGCGTCGCGGTTGGGCGCGATGTTCCAGTAGTAGGGCTGGTCGTACTCGACGCCATTGACGTTGTTGATGCCGATGGTGGGCGGCAGCAGGCCCGACTTGCGCTTGTCCGACAGCGGAAAGCTGATGTGCGGAATCGGCAGGATGGGCACGCCCTTGAACTCGAGCACCGCGCCGTCGGCCGTGCCGACCTCTTCCTCGTTGTCGAGGTGGATGGTCTTGGCGCGCAGGATCCAGGCGGGCTGCCAGCTGGCCTCGTCGTTGCGCTGGCAGGTGGTGTAGGTCGCGTTGTGCACCACGGCGCGGTCGCTGTCGATGAAGTCCACGCGCGTGGCCTCGCCATGCGCCTGCGTGGCCAGGAAGCGGTAGCGCGCATCGGTGAAGAAGCCCGAGAACGCGTTGACATACAGGTCCAGCGCCGAGCCCTCGTAGACATTGCCGGCGCGGTTGATGCGCACCTGGCCGCGCGCCTTGGCCAGGTCGTCGGGCACGCTGTATTCCATGCGGTCGGCGCGGATCACGGTGTCGGCGCGGCGCAGCTCGGCGTGGCCCTCGATCACGGTGTCGATGTCGGGCTGGCCGGTGATGCGGTCGCCAAAGACGAACACCGGCATCTGCGTGCGCACGGCGTCGGGAATGGTTTCGCGCAGCATGGGGCTGGCGCGCAGGGCCGCGGGCGGCGCGTCGGCCACGGCGGCGCCCTGCGCCAGGGCGGCCAGCGGCAGGCCGCACAGCAGGCCCACAGCCAGCTGCGCCAGCACCGTGCGCTGGGGCGCCAGGGCGCGGCGGGTGCGGGGCCTCACGGTCGGGGAGAGTCGGCGGTGCAGGTCGGGCAAGGGAGTCGGTCCATGGAGTCGGCGGGCGGAAGCGCAGGCTGCGTGCCCGCCAGCCACCCGTGCCGGGCGGGCCGGGTTTGTAAAATCGGATTATCCATGAGCCACCCCGCCTCCCCCACGCCCGCGGCCCTGCCGGCCGCACCCGCCCCGTCCTCCCCCACCGCCGTGGACTGGCCCGACGCCGCGCGCCGTGCCGCCTTCGAGGCCTGGCTCGCGCCGCTGGTGCCGGTGCACGGTTTGCAGCGCGCCAGCCTGCGCCCGGCCTCGGCCGACGCGAGCTTTCGCCGCTACCTGCGCATCGACACCGGCACGCCGGGCGCCAGCTGCATCGTGATGGACGCGCCGCCCGACAAGGAAGACTGCCGCCCGTTCGTACAGGTCCAGGCGCTGCTGCAGCAGGCCGGCTTGAGCGTGCCGCAGATCCTGGCCTGGGACGAGGCGCAGGGCTTCATGCTGCTGTCCGACCTGGGCACGCAGACCGTGATCGAGCGGCTCGACCCGGCGCGCCCGCAAGACGCCTACGCCTGGTACCAGCAGGCCACCGACACGCTGCTGCAGTGGCAGCTGGCCTCGCGCCCCGGCGTGCTGCCGGCCTACGACGAAGCCCTGCTGCGGCGCGAGCTGGCGCTGTTTCCCGACTGGTATGTGGCGCAGCACCGCGGCACCACGCTCGACGCCGCGCAGCAGGCCGTGCTCGACCACGCCTTCGGCCGCATCGTGGCGCACAACCTGGCCGCGCCCAGCGTGTTCGTGCACCGCGACTTCATGATGCGCAACCTGATGGTGCCGCAGCACCCCGGCGGCCCGCTCGGCGTGCTCGACTTCCAGGACGCGGTCTACGGCCCGATCACCTACGACATCGCCAGCCTGCTGCGCGACGCGTTCATCAGCTGGGATGAGAATTTTGTCATCGACATTACCGTGCGTTACTGGGAAAAGGCGCGCAAGGCCGGCCTGGTGGGCGCGAACAGCGCCAGCGGCTGGGGCGCCGACTTTGGCGAGTTCTACCGCAGCGTCGAGTGGATGGGGCTGCAGCGCCACCTGAAGGTGGCCGGCATCTTTGCGCGCCTGACGCTGCGCGACGGCAAACCCAAGTACCTGCAGGATGCGCCGCGCTTTCTGCACTACATCCGCGCCACCGCCGACCGCTACCGCGAACTGGGCCCGCTGCGCCAGCTGATCGACCAGATCGAGGGCACCGAGGCCGCCCTGGGCTACGCGTTTGGCCGCGTCTGACAAAGTTGGGGTCGAATCGCCCTCCCACGCTTGCCAGATCAACGCAAGCAGCTATCAAATAAGGACTGCATGCCGCGTTTCCACTGCCCCGCCGACCTCGCCCCCGGCGCCGAGATCGACCTGCCCCCAGGCGCCGCGCGCCATGTGCAGGTGCTGCGCCTGCAGCCGGGCGACGGCATCACGCTGTTCCACGGCGGCCTGGGCCAGGACGGCGGCCCCGGCGGCGAGTTCGATGCCACCGTGCTGCGCATGGGCCGCAGCGACGTGCGCGTGCAGGTCGGTGCGCACCACGCGGTCGAGCGCGAGGCGCCGCGCGCCATCCACCTGCTGGCCGGCATCACGGCCAACGAGCGCATGGACTGGCTGGTCGAGAAAGCCACCGAGCTGGGCGTGGCCAGCATCACGCCGCTGCTGGCCGAGCGCAGCGTGCTCAAGCTGAAGGGCGAGCGCGCCGACAAGAAGCTCGCCCACTGGCAGGCCGTGGCCGTGGCCGCCTGCGAACAGTGCGGGCGCAACCGCGTGCCGCCGATCCACCCCGCACGCGGCCTGGCCGACTGGCTGGCGGCGCACGGCGGCGCCGCGCCCGCGCAGCGCCTGCTGCTGTCGCTGCGCCCCGGCACCGAGCCGCTGCACGCGGCGGCCGCGGGCAGCGGGCCCGTGCTGTTTCTCTCGGGCCCCGAGGGCGGCCTCTCGGCTGCCGAGGAAGACCTGGCCCTGCAGCATGGCTTTGCGCCGGTCACGCTGGGCGCGCGCGTGCTGCGCGCCGAGACCGCTGCGCTGGCGGCCCTGGCCGCTCTGGGCCTGGCTTAGCCGCGCCGCGGCGCCCCGCCTGGCAGTGGGGCGGCGCGTTCCCCGCCGCGGCAGCGCGGGCGGCAATGCCGGCCCGTGCTGCGCGCCGACGGGCATGCGGGGCTTTGTCTGACGCACAAAGTTACAGCAGCCGACACAATCCCAGGCTGGCCCGCAGGGCGGGTTGTTGTGCCTTTTCCCTTCCCGAAGGACTTTTCTCTGTTGGCTGCTTCCTGTCCGCCGCGCTGGTCTGCCTGGCTTCTGGGCCGCACGCCCAAGCTGCGCCTGCGCACGGGCATGGCCGCGCTCGCGACGGCCATGATGCTGTGCTGCACGCTGGTCATGCAGGTGCTGGCCGAGGACAGCGGCATCGATCTGCGCCTGGTCCACTGGTGGGGCGGTTTCGCGGTGGGCGGGTTGCTGGCGGCCACGCTGGCGGTGCGCAGCGGCCTGAGCGAGCGCTGGTCCGACCCTTCGCTCACGTTCTTTCAGATCCTCTGGGCGCTGACATGCAATGCGGCGGCCTACATCCTTGCCGGGCCGGCGCGCCCGCTGGTGCTGCCGGTGCTGGTGATCATCCTGATGTTCGGCATCTTTGGCCGCGACCGGCGCCAGACCATTTTCTTGATGGTCTATGCGATGGCGCTCTACACCCTGGCGGTGCTGGCGGCGGCCTACCTCGACGACCCGCGCCCGACACCTCAGGTGCTGGCTGCGCACCTGACCATCGTGCTGCTGTCGCTGCTGGCGGGCACCCTGATGTGCCTGCAGGTGCAACGCATCCGCACGCGCCTGCGGCGCCAGAAACACGACCTGCAGGTGGCGCTGCAGCAGATCCGTGACCTGGCGATGCGCGACCACCTCACGGGGCTGTTCAACCGCCGCCAGATGTCCGAACTGCTGGAGCTGGAGCTGCGCCGCTGCCAGCGCAGCGGCCGGCCGCTGCTGCTCGCGCAGCTCGACATCGACCATTTCAAGGCCATCAACGACAGCCATGGCCATGCCGTCGGCGACCTGGCATTGCAGGCCTTTGCCGAGACCGCGCTGTCGCACCTGCGCGGCGGCGACGTGCTGGCGCGCTGGGGCGGAGAGGAATTCGTGCTGCTGCTGGGCGACACCCCGCCCGCCGCGGCGGCCGAGCTGCTCGAGCGCGTGCGCACGGCGGTGGCGGCCCGGCCGCTGCGCCTGGGCGCGCAGCGCGTTGCGATGACGGTGTCGATCGGCTGGGCGCAGCACCAGCGCGGCGAGCCGCTGCAGCAGACGCTCGAGCGCGCCGACCAGGCGCTCTACGCGGCCAAGCACGGCGGGCGCAACCGCGTGGTGCGCGCCCGGCCGCGCCACGCCGCGCGCAGCGGCCTGCCGTGGCTGCGCCGGCCGCTTTTGCGGCCACGCCCGCCGCTGCCGCCTGCGCCGGCAAAGGCTGACCCGGCGCGCGCTGGCGCACGGCGCGGGACCCAAGCACACAGGCCGCGCAAGGCCATGGGCGCGCGCTTGGCTTGTTGCGCCGAACCTAGATACACTTTGTCACGAACAGCCGCCCAGGCGCCCGCGCTGGCGGTTTCCCCCTGTCTGCAAAGGACGACTGCCATGTTTCACCGTGCGCGCTGGAAAGCGCTGGAGAACTGGGTGCTGCCCGCCGACCCGCGCCAGCGCATCCGCCTGGCCATGGCGGGTTTTGCCTGCCTGCTGATGCTGTGCTGCGTGCTGATCGTGAACCTGATGGCCGCGGCCGGCCTGGCGCGCCAGGACTGGGTGGGCTGGTGGACCGTGGCCACCATGGGCGGGCTGCTCACGGTGCTGCTGTTGATCCGCATCGGGCGCGCCCGGCACTGGCGCGACCCCTCGCTCACGCAGCTGCAGATCCGCTATTCGCTGGCCTGCACGGCGTCGGCCTACGTGGTGGCGGGCCAGGCGCGCGGCATTGTGCCGGTGATCCTGTCGGTCATTCTGGTGTTCGGCATCTTTGGCCTGTCGCCGCGCCAGATGGTGCAGAACATGGCCTTTGCCCTGGCGCTGTTCGCGGCCGGGTTTGGCGCGGTGGCCTGGCTGGGCGAGCCGGGCCGGATCCCGGCGCTGGAGGCGGCCTATGGCGCCATGGTCATTCTGGTGCTGCTGGGCAGCACCTTCCTGGCCATGCGCCTGCAAAAAATCCGCGCCCAGCTGACACGGCAAAAACTCGAATTGACGCGTGCCCTGGCGCAGATCCGGCACCTGGCCACGCACGACGAGCTCACCGGCCTGCCCAACCGCCGCTACATGATGGCGCTGCTCGAGTCCGAGCAGCTGCGCAGCCAGCGCGACGCAAGCGTGTGGATGGCCGCGCTGCTCGATGTCGACCACTTCAAGCAGGTCAACGACACGCACGGGCACGCCGCCGGCGACCAGGTACTGCAGGCCTTTGCCACCGCGGTGCGCAAGGCGGTGCGCGGCACCGACGTGCTGGCGCGCTGGGGCGGCGAGGAATTCCTGCTGCTGCTGCACGACACGCAGCCGCCCGGCGCACGGCCGGTGCTCGAGCGCGTGCGCCAGGCCGTGCAGGCGCGCGAGGTGGTGGTGCAGGGCCAGCGCGTGCGCATCACGGTGTCGATCGGCGTGGCCGCGCACATACCGGGCAAAAGCGTGGCGCAGCTGCTCGAGCAGGCCGACCAGGCGCTGTACCGGGCCAAGTCGCTGGGGCGCAACCGCGTGGTGGAGGCTGCGCCGCCGCAGCCGTCCGCGGCTCCGGCGGCGCAGCCAGGAACCGAGGTGCTTTAGGCCCGCAGCGCGCGCCGATACCCCACTGTTAGCTATGGATTCAGAAGCACGCTTCAGCGCAGGCGCAGCGCCGCCTGCAGCTGCTCGGGCGTCGTGAACCAGGCGCTGCCGGCGCCCGCGCGCTGCACCGCCGTGGCTTTGACCCGCATCAGCCCGGGCTGCAAAAGCCCCGGCTTGCTCTTTATTTCATAGCTTATTGCGCAGACAGGGCAAGCGCTGCAGGCCTTTTTTACCCCCAACTGGCAGCCTGTCCGGGTACGATCCGCGCATGAGCACCCATTACGAGACCTTGGCGCAGGCCAGCAGCTACCCCGAGGCGTTTGGCGTCGCAGCGCCCGACGCCGCGCCCGAGCGCCACATGTGGCCGCGCAAGAGCGGCTTTTTCATCCGCGCCGTGGCCCTGCCCGCGCCCGAGGGCGCGGCACCCGGTGCGCCGACCGACGCCGCACCGGCGGCCGCCATCGCCGTGCCCGCGCGCGAGCTGGTGGCGGCGCAGTGGGGCCTGGTGCCGCACTGGGTCAAGTCGGCCTCGGACGCCAAGCTGCGCGCGCCCAAGCTGGTCAACGCCAAGTCGGACATCGCCTCGACCGGCACGGCGTTTCGCGATGCCTGGCTGAACGGCCAGCGCTGCATCGTGCCCATGGCGGCGTTCTATGAGGACGACTGGCGCAGCGGCAAGGCGGTTGCGACGCGCATTGCGCGCGTGGACGGCAAGCCCCTGGGCGTGGCCGGCCTGTGGGCCCGCTGGCAGGGGGCCGACGGCGCGGTCATCGTGAGCTACGCGCTGCTGACCGTGAACGCCAACAACCACGCGCTGCTGCACCGCTACCAGCAGCCGGGCAGCGACAAGAGCATGCCCGCCATCCTCGGCGAAGGTGCCTACGGCGCCTGGCTCGGCGCCCGCGCTGAAAAAGCCAAGGAGTTCCTGCGCCAGTACCCGGCCAACTGGCTCACGGCCAACCCGGTGGAAACCAAGGCCGACAAGGTGCCCAAGGGCTGGATGGATTGACGCAGCTTTGCGCTGGCGCGGGACGGCTCTTGCACACTTTCACAGCCCCAGCGCATCCCCCAATACTTGCATCCGGGCCGCTACGGCGGCGTCCATGGCCATCGGCCGGCCCCATTCGCGCTGCAAAATCCCCTTCCCGCGCCACTGCGCCTACCCTTTGCCGCCGCGCTGCCGCGCCGCTTGCACCCATGAACAAGAACCTGT
This sequence comes from uncultured beta proteobacterium, assembly GCA_963703375.1. Lineage (GTDB taxonomy): Bacteria > Pseudomonadota > Gammaproteobacteria > Burkholderiales > Burkholderiaceae_C > Simplicispira. The sequence continues at coordinate 17,169 of CAVPEF010000004.1, forward strand.
GGCTGCTGGCCCTGTGCCAGGGACTGTTTTTGACCAACAACGTGGTCTTCATCGCCATCAACGGCCTGGTCGGCCTGCAGCTGGCGCCGTACGGCTGGATGGCGACGCTGCCGGTGATGGGCTATGTCGTGGGCGGCGCGCTGTCCACGCCGCTGGTGGCGCGCAGCCAGGCACGCTGGGGGCGCCAGGTGTCGTTCCAGATCGGGCTGGCGGTGGCGCTGGGCGCGGCCCTGCTGTGCGCGACGGCGGCGTTTGCCGGCAACTTCTGGCTGCTGTGCACCGCCACGCTGGTGGCCGGCTACTACAGCGCCAACGGCCAGCTCTACCGCTTCGCCGCGGCCGAGCTGGCGCTGCCGGCCTACCGCGAGAAGGCGGTCTCGCTGGTGCTGGCCGGCGGGCTGCTCGGCGCGGTGGCCGGGCCCAATCTGGCGCACCGCGCGCGCGACCTGTTCAGCGCGCCGTTTGCCGGCGCCTACCTTGCGCTGGCGGCGATTGCGCTGGCGTCCATGGCCTGCATGGCCGGCATCCGCTTTGCCGCGCTGCCCTCGGCGGCCGCACGCGCGCACGCGGCCGCGGCGCCCGGGCGGCCGCTGGCCGTGCTGCTGCGCCAGCCGGCGTTTGCCGTCGCGGTGCTGGCCGCGGCGCTCGGCTATGGCGTGATGAACCTGCTGATGGCCGCCACGCCGCTGGCCATGCAGGTGTGCGGCTACGCCTTCAGCGACGCGGCCTGGGTGCTCGAGTGGCATGTGATCGGCATGTTCGCGCCGGGCTTCGTCACCGGCCACCTGATCAAACGCTTTGGCGTGCTGCGCGTCATGGGCGCGGGCGTGCTGCTGAACCTGGTGTGCGTGCTGGTGGCGCTGTCGGGGCAGGACCTGCACCAGTTCACCATTGCGCTGTTCCTGCTGGGCGTGGGCTGGAACTTCCTGTTCACCGGCAGCACCACGCTGGCGCTGCAGGCCTACCGCCCCGAAGAGAAAGACCGCGCCCAGGCCGCCATCAATTTCTTCGTCTTCGCCACCATGGCCGTCACCTCGTTTTCGTCGGGCGCGCTGGTCACCACGCAGGGCTGGGCCCTGCTCAACTACGGCTCGCTGTTGCCGGTGGCCTTGACGGGCCTGGCGCTGCTGTGGCTGGCGGCACGCCAGCGCCCGCAGGCACCGACCTGAAGACACCGCCCGGGCAGCGGAGCCGGTGCGGTGCGCCCGGGCGGCTTGCGGCACTGCAAAAATGAGAGCTACACGCGCTCGTCCAGCAAGCGTCTGGACGGATTTTTATGCGAAACCCGGCCTTGTCTCGGGGCCGTGTGCGCCCAGCCACTGGCGCAGGTGGTCGAACACCGGCGCAGCGCGCTCGGGCGTTTCGTTGAACAGCTCGTGGTACAGCGACCCGAAGCAGTGCGACTGCACTGTGCCTTCGGGCGCGGCAGCGGCAAAAGCGGCGCTGCCGGCCGGGTTCACGAGCCGGTCGGCGCCGGCCCACAGCAGCAGCGTGGGCACGCGCCAGTGCGCGGCCTGCGCCACCGTGGCGGGGCCGCCCTCGGCAATGAAGCGCGCCAGGCGCGCGCTGATGCGGTCGTGGCACAGCGGGTCGGCGCGGTAGGCCGCGACCACGGCCGGGTCGTGCGAGAGGTACTGCGGGTCAAGCCCGTTGCCCACGCGCAGGTCCGGGGCGATGCGCGGCAGCGTCGCCAGCAGCAGCTTTTGCACGGCGTTCAGGCCCGCATCGAACGCGGGCGACGACAGCACCAGCGCATCGACCGCGCGCAGCTTCAGCGCCACCAGCCGCGCGGCCACCAGCGCGCCCATGCTGTGGCCCAGCAGCACCAGCGGCGCGCCCGGCGGCATGCGGCTGCGCGTGGCGTCGATCAGGTCGGCCAGGTCGTGCAGCAAACGCAGGTCGGACGTGAGGCCGCCGCGCGGCCCGCCCGAGCGGCCGTGGCCGTACTGGTCATAGCCGCGCACCGCAAAGCCCCAGGCGTTGAGGCGCCGCGCCAGCCCGGCGTAGCGGCCCGCGTGCTCGCCCAGGCCGTGCACCAACAGCACGCAGCCGCGCGGTGCTGCGCCCTCGGCCAGCGGCCAGTCGTACACCGCCAGGCGCTCGCCATCGCGCGCGCTGAACGCGCCCAGGGCGGCGTCGGCGGTGCCGGGCGGGGCCGGTATCTGTCGCGCAGCGGTCACGCCACCGTCACGCGGCCGCTGGCAGGCTGGCGATCACCTCGGCCACGGCGGCGGTGAGCTTCTTGGCATAGGGCACGTGCAGGAATTCGTTCGGACCGTGCGCGTTGCTCTTGGGGCCGAGCACGCCGCAGACCATCATCTGCGCATCCGGGAAGCCCTGGCTCAGCATGCCCATGAGCGGAATCGTGCCGCCCTGGCCGATGGTGCCGCAGGGCGCGCCGAAGTGCGCCTGGCTGGCCGCGTCGAGCGCGCTCTGGAACCACGGCGCCGTGGCCGGTGCGTTCCAGCCGTTGGCGCTGCTGGCGCTCTCCCAGGTGACCTTGGCCTGGTAGGGCGCGTTGTCTTCGAGCAGCGCCTTCATCTCCTGCACGCAGGCCGCCGCGTCCACCAGCGGCGGCAGGCGCAGGGACAGCTTGAACGCGGTGTAGGGGCGCAGCACGTTGCCGGCGTCCTGCAGCGCCGGAAAGCCCTCGGCGCCGGTCACGCTGAGCGTGGGCCGCCAGGTGCGGTTGAGCAGGGCCTGCACCGGGTCGGTCGTCGTGGGCAGCGCGAAGGTGGTGGAGCCGCCGCAGTCGTAGTGCGCCCACGGAAAGCGCTTGTAGATTTCGTCGCCCAGGATGGCGGCCGTGGCGCGCGCCTGCGCGAGCCGCTCGGCCGGCACCTCGCAGTGGAAGCTGGCCGGCAGCAGCCGGCCGGTGGCGCTGTCTTCGAGCCGGTCGAGCACCTGGCGCATGATGCGGAACGACGACGGCACCAGGCCCGAGGCGTCGCCCGAGTGGACGCCTTCGGTCAGGATCTCGACCTTGAGCGTGCCGCTGGCCATGCCGCGCAGGCTCGTGGTGAGCCACAGCTGGTCGTAGTTGCCGGCGCCGCTGTCCAGGCAGATGACCAGCGCCACGTCGCCCAGGCGGCCCTGCAAGGCGTCGATGTAGGGCAGCAGGTCGCGCGAGCCGCTTTCTTCGCTGGTCTCGATCAGGCCGACGATGCGCGGGTGCGGCACGCCCTGGCGCTTGAGTTCCTGCACCGCGGCGATGCTGGCGTAGACCGCGTAGCCGTCGTCGGCGCCCCCGCGGCCATAGAGCTTGCCGTCTTCGTATTTCGGCGTCCACGGCCCGAGGTCGCTGCGCCAGCCCGAGAACTCGGGCTGCTTGTCGAGGTGGCCGTACATCAGCACGCTCTGGCTCGACTGCGGCTGCGTCGCGGCGACCTCGAAGAACAGCACCGGTGTGCGCCCGGGCAGGCGCACCACCTCGAGCGTGAGGCCCGCGACCTTTTGCGCCTCGACCCAGGCGGCGGCGTTGCGCACCACGGTCTCGAGCAGGCCCTGCTGCTCCCAGTCGGGCGCGAACATCGGCGACTTGGCGGGAATGCGGATGTAGTCGGTCAGCTGCGGCACGATGCTCTCGTCCCAGACCCGGCTGACGCGGTCCAAGGCTTGTGTGGGCTCCAGGGCGGTGGGGGGGACGCGGGCGTTCATGGCGAGGCTCCTCGGTCGGTCAAAACGCTCATTCGACCACAAGGCGCGGCCTGCTGCCATGCCCCGCGCCGCTTCACAGCAACGACGGAAAGGTCGTGGAGAAGTCTGCCGCGCCCGCGCGGCGCACCACGCGCTCGCCCTCGGGCGCCAGCCCGACGCGGTTGCGCCCGCCCTGCTTGGCACGGTAGAGGGCGCTGTCGGCAGCGTGCACCAGCAGGTCCCAGTGGTCCGACGCCGCAAGGCGCCCACCCACCACGCCGATGCTCACCGTGACCGGTATCTGCACGCCACGCCACTGGCACGGGGCAGCTTCCACGGCCTCGCACAGCTGCAGCGCCAGCTGGTGCGCGCCTTCCTGCGTGGTGTCGGGCAGCACCACCAGAAACTCTTCGCCGCCGTAGCGCCCGAGCATGTCCTGCGCACGCACACGCTCGCGCAGCACGCCGACCACCGTGCGCAGCACCGCGTCGCCCGCCAGGTGGCCGTGCCGGTCGTTGACCTGCTTGAAATGGTCGATGTCGAGCATCATCAGCGCCATCGGCTCGCGCGTGCGCTGGGCGCGCGCAACGTCGCGGTCGAGCGCCGCGAGAATGGCGCGGCGGTTGGCCAGGCCGGTCAGCTCGTCCTGCGCGGCCAGGCGGCGGTTGATGCCATCGGCGCGGTCCTTGCCCATGAAGACGAAGCCCATGGACGTGACCAGCAGCACCACGAAGGCCGCCATGAAGGTCAGCGTGTGCACCGCATGGCTCTGCAACAGCGTCGCGCCTTCACCGGCAAAAGCGGCCGCCCAGGCGCTGCGCAGCAGCAGCACGGCCACCTCGAGCGCCAGGCCCGCCTTCAGCAGCTGGGCACCGCGGCCGGCCGTGCCCGGGTCGTGCAGCACATACAGCAGCCACAGCATCTGGGCCGCCATCCCCGCCGCCGAGACAGCCACGCGCAGCGCAAAACTGTCCAGGAACACGAACATCAAGAGCGCGATCGCCACGGGCGGCCCCACCAGCAGCGCCCCCCGCTGCGGCCGGTCCTGGAAACGGTGCACCGCAGCCAGCAGGCCGGACACGGCGCCCGACAGGAAGCCATTGGCCAGCACCACCGACCAGGCATCCGGAATGCGGCCGCGCAGCAGGTACAGCGCATAGCCGACGGCGCTCACCAGCAGCGCCGCGGCCCAGAGCTGCAGCCCGTCCTGGCGCCGGCCCCAGCCCAGCACCAGCAGCGCCGCGGCCATGGCGACCGACGACACGATCACCATCAGCAGCAGGGTGGGAACGTCGGCGGTCATGGAGGGGCGGTGAAATGCGGGGCGCCAGGATAAACGATGGCGCGCCCCTGCCGCGCTGCGGCCCCGGGAGATTCAGTCCGGGGCCTGCAGCGCCGCCACAGACCCGCCCGGCGCCCGAGACGCAGCGTGCGGCAGCGCCGCCTGCGCGCGCGGCAGCCGGAACACCTGCACCGCGCTGGCCAGGCGCTGCGCCTGCTCGCTCAGGCTCTGGCCCGCGGCCGCGCTTTGCTCGACCAGTGCGGCGTTCTGCTGCGTCATCTGGTCGAGCCGGTTGACGGCGGTGTTGACCTGGCCGATGCCACCGGCCTGCTCGGCCGCCGCCGCGGTGATCTCGCCAATGATCTGGCCGACGCGCTGCACCGAACCGACGATCTCGTCCATGGTGGTGCCGGCGTTCTTCACCAGGCGCGCGCCCGACTCGGCCTTTTCGACCGAGTCGCCGATGAGCTGGCGGATCTCGCGCGCGGCGTCGGCCGAGCGGCCCGCCAGGCTGCGCACCTCGCTCGCCACGACCGCAAAACCGCGCCCCTGCTCGCCCGCGCGCGCGGCCTCGACGGCCGCGTTGAGCGCGAGGATGTTGGTCTGGAACGCAATCGAGTCGATCACGCCGATGATGTCGGCGATCTTGCGGCTGCTCTGGTTGATGTCGCCCATGGTGCTGACCACCTGGCCCACGACCTGGCCGCCGCGCGCGGCCACCTCGGCGGCGGAGCCGGCCAGCGCGTTGGCCTGTCGCGCTGCGTCGGCCGACTGGCGCACGGTGGCGGTGAGCTGCTCCATGCTTTGCGCGGTCTGCTGCAGGCTGCTGGCGGTCTGCTCGGTGCGGCTGGACAGGTCCTGGTTGCCGGTGGCGATCTCGGCGCTGGCGGTGGTGATGCTGTCCACCGCGGTGCGCACCTGCTGCAGCATCTGCACGTAGCGCTGGCGCAGGCCTTCGACCTCCTGCACGAGGGCGCCGATCTCGTCGCGCCGCGTGGTCTGGAAGGCCTCGGTCAGGTCGCCCTGCGCCACCTGGGTGATGGCCTCGGTGAGCTCGCGCAGCGGCTGGCTCACGCCGCGGCGCAGCACCACGAACAGGCCGGCGGCCAGCAGCGCGACGGCCAGCGCCATCATGGCCCACACCGCCCGCGTGATCTGGTGCTGGCTGGCCATGGCTTCGCCGTCGGGCACCTCGGCCACGACCCACCAGCCGCTTGCCGTCTTGCGCAGCAGCGCCCACGGCTCGGCCGCGTCGGCGCTGCGCACGCTCGCGGCTGCGCGCACAAAGCCGTCGTCGGCGCCGGCCAGCGCTTCAAAGAACGGCCGCGCCGCGGCAGACACCTCGAGCACCTTCTGGCCGCGCGCCGTGGGGTGGGCGACGAACACGGCCTCGGCCAGCGAACCGCGCGGGTCGATCACGTACACGCCGCCATGCTCGAAGAAGCGCGTCTGCGCGACCTGTTTTTCGAACATCGCCTCGAACACGCTGATGTCGTTGCCGATGAACAGCACGGCCACCGGCTGGCCCTGGGGATTCTTGACGGGCAGGTAGTAGCCCATGTAGGGCTTGCCGCCCACCACGGTGCGGCCGACGTAGGGCTCACCGCGCTGCACGCGCGCATAGGCCGCGTCGCTGCGCGCGAGCGCCGTGCCCTGCTGGCGCTCGCCCTGCGCGTTCTTGACCGAGGTGGTGATGCCGATGAAGTCCTGGCCCTTCCGGGCAAACACCGTGGCGATGCCGCCGGTCTCGCTCGCGAATTTGTCGACCGGGCCATGGTCCTCGTTGACCAGCGCGCCGAAGCTGCGCAGCTCGCCCGTGGACTCGTCGAGCTCCATCGTGGCCTCGAAATAGCGCTGGAAGCCTTTCATGGTGCGCTGCACCAGTTCGCGGTTGGTCGCATCGGCCGCGTCGAGCGACTGCGCCACGCTCTGCGCGGTGTCGCCGACGCTGCGCACCACCAGGGCACGCGTGCTGCGCTCGGTCAGCTCGGCCATCGCCAGCCCGACCAGCAGCAGCACCAGCGCCACGAGGGCGATGGCCAGGAACGTCACGCGGCGTGCCACAGAACGGTTGATCGCGGGGGACACTGCCATGAAAGCTTCTCCAAAAAGACACGGCCTGGCCGCATGCCAGGCACCGGGCCACTCTAGGGCACAGTCTCGTTACACTTGCTCACGTATTCCCTTACGCAGTGCTGCGTATCCGGGACCGCCGCACCGCTGCGCGCACGGCCAGGGCGCGGCGGCGGCGCGGAACCTGCATGAAATCGGCCTCAAACGCTGATGGGAACAGCGCATGCAGCTATTGTTCGGATAGCGCCAAATGCCCTGCCCCGCCGCGCCAAGGGTGGTTTCGGTACCATGGCATCCCCTGCCGGCCCGGCCCCGCGCGCGTGCATGCGCCGCCGCCCCGGCCTTCCCGATGCCCCTACCGCCTGCATTCCATGACCCCAGCCCATCCCTCCTTGCTGAGCCGCATCGCGCTCGCCGTGAGCAGCTTCTTCTCCATCCTGGCGCGGCCCGAGTTCGCCGCCGAAGTGGCGCGCTTGCGCGCCGGCGTTGTGCCGGCCCCGCCGCCCGCGCCTGCGGCCGCGCCCGCCCCGGCGCCGCAGCCCGCCGCGCCGGCCACCGACACCGCCGCGCTGCAGCTGCTCGGCCTGCTGCAGCGCGAGGCGCGCTTGATCGACTTCGTCGAGGAAGACATGGCCGCCTACAGCGACGCCGACATCGGCGCCGCCGCGCGCGTGGTGCACGAGGGCTGCGCGCAAGGTGCTGCGCGAGCACTTCCAGCATCGAGCCGGTGCGCAGCGAAGCCGAGGGCAGCCGCATCACGCTGCCCGCCGGCTTCGACGCCGCCGCCGTGCGCCTGACCGGCAACGTGGTCGGCCAGGCGCCGTTCACCGGCACGCTGAGCCACCGCGGCTGGCGCGTCACGGACGTGCGCTGCCGCAAGCTGGCCGCGGGCCACGACGCCGCGCGTGCTGGCGCCCGGCGGAGGTGGAGCTGTGAGCGCCGCGCGCTACACGCTCGGCATCGACCTCGGCACCACGCACTGCGCGCTGTCCTGCGTCGACACCGCAGGCCAGCGACGGCGAGAACACGCGGTGCAGGGCGTGCTGCCGCTTCCCGCAGCTCACCGGCGCCCGGCGCGGTCGAGGCGCGCCGCTGCTGCCCTCGTTCCTCTACCTGCCGCACGCCGAGCGAGCTGCCGCCGGGCGCCCTGGCGCTGCCCTGGGCGCCGGCGCCGGACTTCGCCGTCGGCGAGTTCGCCCGCAGCGCGCGGCGCGACCACGCCGATCCGGCTCGTGTCCAGCGCCAAGAGCTGGCTGTGCCACCCGGGCGTCGACCGCCGCGCCGCCATCCTGCCGCTCGACGCGCCGCCCGACGTCGCGCGCGTCTCGCCGCTCGAGGCCTCGGCGCGCTACCTCGCGCACCTGCGCGACGCCTGGAACCACGCGCACCCCGAGGCGCCGCTCGACCGAGCAGGACGTCACGCTGACGGTCCCGGCCTCGTTCGACCCGGCCGCGCGCGAGCTGACCGCCGAGGCCGCGCACGCCGCCGGCTGCGGCACGCTGACGCTGCTGGAGGAGCCGCAGGCCGCGCTCTACACCTGGCTCCAGGCCAGCGGCGGCGCACTGGCGCAAGCAGGTCCAGCCGCGGCGACGTCATCCTGGTCGTCGACGTCGGCGGCGGCACCACCGACTTCTCGCTGATCGCCGTGCTCGAGCAGCGACGGCAACCTGCGCGCTGCAGCGCGTCGCCGTCGGCGACCACATCCTGCTCGGCGGCGACAACATGGACCTGGCGCTGGCCCACGCCGTGGCGCGCAAGCTGGCGGCCAGCGGCACGCAGCTCGACGCCGTGGCAGATGCGCGCGCTGACCCACGCCTGCCGCGCCGCCAAGGAGACGCCTGCTCGCCGACGCCGACGCTCGCAGCCGCGCCGGTCGTCGTGCCCGGCCGCGGCTCCAAGCTGATCGGCGGCTCGCATCCGCACCGAGCTGACGCGCGACGACGCTGCACGCGACGCTCGCTCGACGGCTTCTTCCCGCGCGTCGCCGCGTCCGACGCGGCCGGCGACGCCGCGCGCGCGCCGGCCTGACGCAGCTCGGCCTGCCCTACGCGCAGGACGCGGCCATCACGCGCCACCTGGCCGCCTTCCTCGGCCGCCAGGCCGGCGCGACTGGCCGAGCTGGAAGGCTTCGGCGGCGCAGCGCAGCGCGCGGAGCGCCAGCTTCCTGCACCCGACGGCGGTGCTGTTCAACGGCGGCGTCTTCAAGTCGGCGCTGCTGGCCGAGCGCATGCTGGCGACGCTCAACGGCTGGCTCGCGCGCCGAGGGCGCAGCGCCGGCGCGGCTGCTCGGCGGCGCCGACCTCGACCTGGCGGTCGCGCGCGGCGCCGCCTACTACGGCTACGTGCGGCGCGGCAACGGCGTGCGCATCCGCGGCGGCACGGCGCGCGCCTACTACGTCGGCGTCGAGTCGTCGATGCCCGCCGTGCCCGGCATGCGCGCCGCCGCTCCAGGCGCTGTGCGTGGCGCCGTTCGGCATGGAGGAAGGCACGCGAGGCCGACCTGCCGCGCGCAGGAGTTCGGCCTGGTCGTCGGCGAGCCGGTGCAGCTTCCGCTTCTTCGGCTCGTCGGTGCGCCGCGACGACCAGCGTCGGCACGCTGCTCGACCTCTGGGGCCCCGACGAGCTGCAGGAGCTGCACGCGATCGAGGCCACGCTGCCGCGCCGAGGGCCGCAGCCGCCGGCGAGGTCGTGCCGGTGCAGCTGCACGCGCGCGTCACCGAGGTCGGCACGCTGGAACTCGAGGCGGTGCCGCGCAGCGGCGGCGAGCGCTGGAAGGTCGAGTTCGACGTGCGCGGCGACGCACCTGCCGCCATGGCCTGAGAGCAGTGTGAGCGCGCGCTACATCGTCGGCATCGACCTCGGCACCACCCACACGGTGGTCGGCCTACGCGCCGGCGCAGCGGCGGCGCGGCGGCGACGCCATCGCGCTGTTCGCCGATCGCGCAGCTGGTCGCGCCCGGCGAGGTCGCGGCGCGGCCGCTGCTGCCCTCGGTGCGCTACCACCCGGCGCCGGGCGAGCTGGCGCGCGGCGACCTGCAGCTGCCCTGGCCGGCGCCGCTGCCGGCGCGGCCTGCCGCACGCGCGTGATCGGCCGCCTCGCGCGCGACGCTCGGCGCGCAGGTGCCGGGCCGGCTGGTGGCCAGCGCCAAGAGCTGGCTGTCGCACGCCGGCGTCGACCGCACCGGCGCCGATCCTGCCCTGGGGCGCGGCGGCCGACGTGCCGAAGGTCTCGCCGCGTGGCGGCCAGCGCCAGCTACCTCGCGCACGTGCGCGCGGCCTGGAACGCGCGCTTTCCGCGACGCACCCGCTCGAGCAGCAGGACGTCGTGCTGACCGTGCCCGCCTCGTTCGACGAGGGCGCGCGCGCGCTGACGCTGGAGGCCGCGCGCCTGGCCGGCCTGCCGCGCCTGCGCCTGCTCGAGGAGCCGCAGGCCGCGTTCTACGACTGGCTGCTACCGCCAGCGCGCACACGCTGGGCCGATGCGCTGGCGCAGGCGCGCCTGGTGCTGGTCGTGCGACGTCGGCGGCGGCACCACCGACCTCACGCCTGATCCGCGTCGAGCTGCGACGCGAGCGGCCCGCCGCTGCTCGACGCGCATCGCGCGTCGGCGACCACCTGATGCTCGGCGGCGACAACATGGACCTGGCGCTCGCGCACCTGCGCCGAGCCGCGACCTGGCAGGCGGTCGGCGAGCACGGCTGCCCGCCGGCCGCGCTTTGCGCAGCTGGTCGCAGCGCTGCCGCGCGGCCAAGGAGCGGCTGCTCGCGCGCCGACGCGCCCGAGCAGCACGCAGCGTCACGCTGCTGGGCGCGGGCGCGCGGCTGATCGGCGGCGCGCGCTCGGCCACGCTGACGCGCGCCGAGGTGCGAGCAGCTGGTGGTCGACGGCTTCTTCCCGCGCGGCGGCGAGCGAGCGGCCCCGGCGGCGCCGCAGCGGCCTGGTCGAGTTCGGCCTGCCCTACGCCAGCCGACCCGGCCATCACGCGCCACCTCGCGGCGTTCCTGCGCGCAGCACGCGGCGGCCGCGCGCGCGGCGCTGGGCTCCGAGCGCTGACGCAGACGCCCTGCCCGTGCCCGACACGCTGCTGCTCAACGGCGGCGTGTTCCGCGCCGCCGGCGCTGGCGCGCGCGGCTGGCAGAGGTGCTCGGCGCAGCTGGCGCGGCGCGCCGCTGCGCGTGCTGCACAACGCCGACCCCGACGTGGCGGTGGCGCGCGGCGCGGTCGCCTATGCGCTGTGCGCGCCGCGCGCGGCCGGGCGCCGCAGGCATCGGCGGCGGCTCGGCGCGCAGCTACTTCCTGGTGCTCGGTGGGCGCCAGGGACGAGGCCGCGCGATCTGCGTGCTGCCGCGCGGCACCGACACCGGCACCGAGGTGCTGCTGGCCCAGCACCACTTTGCGCTGCGCCTCGGACAGCCGGTGCGCTTTCACCTGGTGGCCTCGGCCGCGGGCACGCCCTGGCAGGCCGGCGACCTGGTGGACCTCGACGCCGCCGCGCCGGCCAGTGCCGAAGCCGAGCACCCGCCTTCGTGCAGCTGCCGCCGATTGAAACCGTGCTGCCCGCACCCGGGGGCCGGCACCGCGCCGACGTGGAGGTGCAGCTCAGCGCGACGCATGACCGAGGTCGGCACGCTCGAGATGCACTGCGCCAGCGTGCACGACCCGGCGCAGCGCTGGCTGCTGGAGTTCCAGCTGCGCAGCGCTGCCGGCGCCCCCGATGCCCCTGGCGCCGAGGCCGCCGCCGAACCACCCGGCGCCGCGCCGCACCCGCGCTTGGCCGAGGCCGTGGCGCTGATCGAGCGCATCTTCGGCACCCCGGCCGACAAGCCCGACGCCCGCGAAGTGCGCCAGCTGCGCAGCGCGCTCGAGCGCGTGCTGGGCGCGCGCGACACCTGGAGCCTGCCGCTGCTGCGCACGCTGTTCGACGCGCTGTGGCAGCGCGCGCACGGCCGGCGCCGGCGCAGCGCCGAACACGAGCGCGTGTGGCTCAACCTGGCCGGCTACTGCCTGCGCCCCGGCCTCGGCGCGCCGCTCGACGACTGGCGCATCGAGCAGCTCTGGGCGCTGTTCGACCAGGGCATCCAGTACACCGCCGAGAGCCGCAACTGGTCGGAGTGGTGGACGCTGTGGCGCCGCGTCGCCGGCGGCCTGGGCGAGGCGCAGCAGCTGCAGATTCTCGAAACCCTGGCCGGCCACCTCGAAGACTGCGACGCCGGCAAGCGCGCCAAGGACCCGGTCCAAGGCAGCTACGACGACATGGTGCGCCTGGCCGCGCTGCTCGAACAATTGCCCGTGGCGCACCGCAGCGACATCGGCCACTGGGTGCTCGAGCGCCTGCAGCGCCCCGGTGAAAACCCGCAAACCTGGTGGGCCCTCGGCCGCATCGGCGCGCGCGTGCCGCTGTACGGCAGCGCCCACACCGTCGTGCCGCCCGACGTGGCCGGCGAATGGCTCGCGGCGCTGCTCGCGCTCGACTGGAAAGCGGTCGAGCCGGCCGCCTTCGCCGCCACCCAGATCGCCCGCATGAGCGGTGACCGCGCGCGCGACCTGCCGGCCGCGCTGCGCGAGGCGGTGGCGCAGCGCCTGGTTGCCACGCACGCGCCCGCAAGCTGGATCGCCATGGTGCGCGAGGCCGTGCAGCTCGACGAGGCCGACCAGCGGCGCAGCTTCGGCGAGGCGCTGCCGCCGGGGCTGAAGTGGCTGGGGGGCGGTGCGCCCGCCACGGCCACCGCCTGAGGCGCTGCCCGACCCCACGGCGCGAAGGCGCGCGACATCACGGCGGAACGCCCAGGTGCGCGGCCTGGTCTGCCGCAGGCGCAAACCCGATCGGGGCCTCCGCCTACAAACGCGAAATGCTGCAGCGCAGCATGATGGGTGCCCTGTTGCTTTCTGCCTGCCCATGCCCCGCCGCTCTGCCGCCTCCCGCCTCGCCGCCACGCTCACGCGCGCCACGCAGCGCAACCTGCAGGCGCTGACCCGCGCGACGCTGCGCAACGGCAAGAAGATGGCCGCCCAGGTGCAGCGGACGGTGGCCCAGCAGCACACGCCCCCGCCGGGTGCGGGCGACTGGCTCAGCGGCAGCGCTGTCGGCCCTGCCGGCGTGCGCCGCTACCACCTTTTCAGGCCGGCCGGGCTGGTGCTGCGGCCGGGCGAGAAGCTGCCGCTCATGGTGATGCTGCACGGCTGCGGCCAGCACGGGCGCGACTTCGCCGCGAGCACGCGCATGAACCGCGTCGCCACGCGCGAGCGCTGCCTGGTGCTCTACCCCGAGCAGGACCGGCTGGCCCACGCGCAGGGCTGCTGGAACTGGTTTGAACTGCGCTCGGGCAAGGCGCTGGCCGAGGCCGCAACGCTGATGGCAATGCTCGACCAGGTGGTCCTGTGGCACGCGGGCGACCGCCAGCGCGTCGCCGTGGTGGGCCTGTCGGCCGGCGCCAGCATGGCGGCGCTGCTGGCCAGCCGCTATCCGGCGCGTTTTCAGGCGGTGGCGATGCACTCGGGGGTGGCGCCCGGCGTCGCCCACTCCTCGGCCACGGCGCTGCGCGCGATGCGCGGGCAGCGCGGCGTCGCACTGGCGGCGCAGGCGGTGGGGCAGCTGCAAAGTGCCGCGGGCCACGGGCTCGACCTGCCGCCGCTGCTGGTGGTCCACGGCGAGGCCGACCGCGTGGTGGCGGCCAGCAACGCGCGCACCAGCGCGGCCATCTGGGCGCTGGCCACGGGCGCTGCGCCGGGCCCCGAGCGCACGCTGCAGCGCGGCCAGCGCTACCCCATGCGCGTGACCGACTACCGGCGCCAGGGGCAGGTCCGGGTGTCGCTGTGCGAGATCGACGGGCTGGGCCACGCCTGGAGCGGCGGTGGCGCCAGGCTGGCGTTCAGCGATGCCGCGGGGCCCGATGCCACGCGCCTGGTCTGGGCGTTCGTGGCGCGGCAGTTCGATCATCCAAGGGATGTGCGCTGACGGCGTGCGCACCCAGGGCGCTTTAGCCCAGCGCGGTGTCGAGCAGCATCATCGTGACAAATCCGACCATCAGGCCCGTGGTGGCATGCGCCTCGTGCCCCTGGCGGTGCGACTCGGGAATGATCTCGTGGCTGATCACAAACAGCATGGCGCCTGCGGCCAGGGCCAGGCCCCAGGGCAGCAGGCTGACCGAGAGCGTGACCACCAGCACGCCGAACACTGCGGCCAGCGGCTCGACCAGGCCCGAAAGCACACCCAGGCCAACCGAGAGCGCGCGGCCATAGCCCACGCTGCGCAGCGCCAGCGCCACCACCATGCCTTCGGGCACGTCCTGGATGGAAATGCCCGTGGTCAGCGCCATCGCACCCACCGGGTCGGGGCCGGCAAACGCTACGCCAATGGCCAGGCCCTCGGGCAGGTTGTGCAGGCTGATCGCCAGCACGAACAGCCAGACCCGTTTGAGCGCCTTGGCCTGCGGGCCTTCGAGCCCCTTGATGAAGTGCTCGTGCGGCACGGCGCGGTCGATGGCCAGCAGCGCCGCCGCGCCCAGCAGGATGCCCAGGCCGACGATGCTGCCCGCGCCCCAGGGGCCGGCGCCTTGCGTTTTGGCTGCCGCCAGTGCCGGAATCACCAGCGAGAACGCGCTGGCTGCGAGCATGACGCCCGCGCCAAAGCCCAGCAAGGTGTCGTAGGTGCGCTGCGAAAACTGCTGCGACAGCAGCACGGGCACCGTGCCCAGGGCCGTCGCCAGGGCCGCCACCAGGCCGCCGAGCAAGGCGCCTGAGACCCGCGGGTCGTCGCCCGCCAGGCTTTGGTAGGCAGCGTGCAGCGCGATGGCCGCGCCCGCGCCGACGATGGCAAACCCGAGCCAACGCCGCCAGCGCCAAGCCTGCCAGCCGCGTTGATCGGGGAGCGGGGTGCAAGGTTCGGTGTGTTCCATGGCGACATCCTGAAAAAGAAAAAAGCGATGGGGCCGCAAGCTGGGCGCGCCCGTTGCCACTGGGCTGGGCGCGCCATGCAGCCATGGCTCCAACGGGTGCGCGCGTTATGGCAAAGCCGTTTCAGAGCAATGCCGGTGCCACGCGCGGCGCTGGGGCTTCAGGCAAAAGCACTGCTCATGTTCAGGCTGCCATTGACCCCCGCAGGAAAGAAGCCGCCGCGCGCGACCGCGTCGCTGTTGAGGTAGACGATGTTGAGCACGTCGTCGGGGCTGCGGCTGAAGGCAATGCCGTTGGCGTCCAGCGGCACGATGTTGGACGCATCGGCCGTGCCGGTGATGCCCTGGTCATCCGACTTGCTGTTGTCGAGCGAGTCGCGTGCCTTGGAGATGGCGTCGGCGGAGGTGCGCAGCGTCGGCGTGGCCAGCCCCTTGCTATAGAGCACCGTGCGCACCAGGCCGGCGTGGTAGGCCTCGGCCGCCAGAATGCCCGCCGCGGCTTCGAGGTAGGTCTTGTTTTCGATCAACGGCGCTGCACCCTTGTAGGCGGTCACGCCCACATCTTCAAAAATGAAGGCGCCGAGCAAAAAGGCCTCGTCGCTGGCGTACGGGTCAAAGGCCTGGCCCGGCCCCACCAGACCGGCAGCGCGCGCGGCCACCGAAAACGCGCCGTTGGGGTCGGTGCCGCCGACGTCGATGGCGGGCTGCGCCACGGCGGCAGAGCCCAGGGCGCTGCGCAGGAAGCGCACATGGTCCTGCTCGTCCTTGGCAATCTCACGCGCGTACTGTGCCACCACCGGATCGCGGAACGCCACCGCACGTCCGCCGGTCACGGCCCCCTGCGTGCCGGCACCGCCGAGCATGTCGGCGGGCAGCCCGGTGCCAAACACCGCGTATTGGTAGAACTGCGATTCGAGGTATTCGAGGTTGAGCGCAAAGTTCAGGATCTCCACGTCGGTGGGCTTGAAGGCTTGCGCAATGGCACCCCCGCCTCCGCCCCCGCAGGCGCTGAGCACCGCGCCGCCCGCCATGCCCAGGGCAAAACCGCCACTCTTGCGAAAGAAAAAACGCCTGTCAGCGCGCTTGTCTGCGCGTTGCTGCAAGACGTTGATGATGTGAGAGGTGTCAGACATACAGCTTCTCCTTGGGACTGCGCGCGGTGCACGCACCGCTTGCAACCAGCCCCTTGCGGTTGCGAACCAGGGCACTGCACACCTTGACTGCCTGCGCATGCACCCTCCGGACGAGATCGCCTCAGCGCAAGCAGATGCGTGCTGTGTGGTGGTCTCTGGACTGGTACGCGCGCGCTGCGGCATCGGTGTGTAGGACAACATGCCGTCTCACGACAAACGGCGGCGCCACGGCCTGCGCGGCCGCCGTGTGCGCTAGCGCGACAGGGCCTGGCGGCGCTGGCAGCACCACCCGGATGCGCCGCAGCACGGGCGAGGGCTGCGCCACCGTGCGGTCGAACGGGTGGGCGCCGGCACCGACCGCCTGGAGGATGCGCTGCACATAGGCGCGCGTCTCCAGGTAGGGTGGCACGCCGCGGTAGCGCTCGACCTTGCCCTCGCCCGCGTTGTAGGCCGCAGCCACCAGCGCCACATCGCCCTCGAAGTAGGCCAGCAGCCAGCGCAGGTAGCTCAGGCCGCCGCGGATGTTCTGCGCCGGGTCGTACGGGTTCTTGACGTTGAAGCGCTCGCTGGTCTCGGGGATCAGCTGCATCAGGCCCTGCGCGTTCTTGGGCGACAGCGCCTGGGGGTTGAAGTTCGATTCGGCGGCGATGATGGCCAGCGCCAGCTGCGGCTCGACCTGGTACTGCGGCGCCATCTTCAGCACCAGCGCGACGATCTTGCGCGGCGCTGTCGCCTGGTAGTCGACGCCGGGCAGGCGGCGGCCGGGCGCGGGCGCGTCCGCCGGGAGCGCCGGCGCGGCGCGCATGCACGCGGGCACCTCACTGGTGGCGCCGCCGACGACCTGCAGCATGCGCGCGGCCACCTCGAGCCCCTGCTCGGCGGCGGCATGGAAGAAGAAGGCCGCGGTCGCATCGTCGCGCGCCACACCGCGCCCGTGCGCATACATCCACCCGAGGTTGTACTGGGCCAGCATGTCGCCCAGCCGCGCGCTCGTGCAGTACAGGGCGGCCGCGCGCAGCGGGTCGCGCGCGACGCCTTCGCCGTGTTCGTAGGCAATGGCCTGCTCGCGCAGGCTGGCGGCCAAACTGCTCTCGGGCAAACGCTCCTGGGCCCGCGCCGGGTCTGCGGCAAGGGCGCACAACAGCGCCAACGACAGCGGCGCAAGGGTCGACAGGCTCGGACGCATGGATTTCAGTATGCGCGCCTTTGCCGCGCGTGTCATGTCGGCGCGGGCCATGGCGGCCGCGCACAGCGCTCGCCGGCGCACGCTCAGAACAGGGCCAAAACAGCCTCTCACGCAGGCCCATCCAGCGCTGACAGCTCCTGAAACAGAAGCAGACCAGCTCGGCCCTGGCCTGCGCACGGCGGCGCGCAGCGCGGGCCGGTGCTCAGTCCGCCGCCACCGGCACGCGCGGCGCCAGCGCGCACATCAGTTCGTAGCCCACGGTGCCCGCCGCCTGGGCCACTTCGTCGATGGGCAGCACGGCGCCGCTCTGGGCGCGCCCCCACAGCGTGACTTCGCTGCCAAAGCCGGCGTCCACGCCGGCGGCGAGCACGGGGTTCAGGTCCACGGTGACCATGTCCATGCTGACGCGGCCGACCAGGCGCGTGCGCACGCCGTTGACCAGCACGGGCGTGCCGGTGTCGCAGTGGCGCGGGTAACCGTCGGCATAGCCGCAGGCGGCCACGCCGATGGTGGTGGGGCCGTCCGCGGTGAAGCACGAGCCGTAGCCGACGGTGTCGCCGGCCTGCAGCTGCTGGGTGCCGATGAGGCGCGTGGCCAGCGTCATGGTGGGCTGCAGGCCCCAGTGGGCGGCGGTGTGTTCGGGGTGGTCGGGGGCGCTGCCGTAGAGCACGATGCCGGCGCGCACCCAGTCGCCGCGTGCCTGCGCGTCGAGGCGGTGGCGCAGCGTGGCGGCGCTGTTGCAGAGGGTGCGCTCGCCGGGCAGGTCCTGCGTGGCGGCGTTGAAGGCGGCCAGCTGGTGCGCGATGCCGCGCGCGCCGTCGGCGTCGCTGAAATGGGTCATGAACGAGATCTCGTCGACCTGGGGCAGCGCGTTCAGGCGCGCCCAGGCGCTGCGAAAGCGCTGCGCCGTGAAGCCCAGCCGGTTCATGCCCGAGTTCATCTTGAGGAAGATGCGGTGCGGCGCCTGGGTCTTGTGCGCGGCCAGCATGTCGATCTGCTCGTCGCAGTGCACGGCGTGCCACAGCGAAAGGCGCGAGCACAGCTCCAGATCGCGCGGCTCGAACACGCCCTCGAGCAGCACGATGGGCCCGCGCCAGCCCAGGCGGCGCACGCACTCGGCCTCGGCCAGGTCGAGCAGCGCAAAGCCGTCGGCGCCGCGCAGGCCGTCGAACGCGCGCTCGATGCCGTGGCCGTAGGCATTGGCCTTGACCACGGCCCAGACCTTGGCGTCGGGCGCGGCGCGGCGCGCGCGTGCCAGGTTGTGCTGCAGGGCGGCGCTGTGGATGCGGGCGTGGATGGGGCGGGGCATGTCGGGACCGTCAGGGAAGATGCCCATGATTCTGGCATTGCCCCGCAGAAGGCGCGTGATATAACCGCCAGTCACTTGTTCCAGGGTTCCCATTCACCTGACCGTCAGCACCGCTGATGCTCCTGCAGCCATTCGATGAAGCGCGGCTTTTACACCATCATGTCGGCGCAGTTTTTCAGCTCGCTGGCAGACAATGCCCTTTTCGTAGCCGCCGTGGAACTGCTCCGCACCAATGGAGCCGCGGAATGGCAGCGTGCCGCCCTGGTGCCGATGTTCGCGCTGTTCTACGTCGTGCTCGCGCCGTTCGTGGGCGCCTTCGCCGACGCGCTGCCCAAGGGCCGCGTGATGTTCGTGAGCAATGCGATCAAGATCGTCGGCTGCCTGATGATGCTGTTTGGCTCGCACCCGCTGATCGCCTATGCCGTCGTGGGCCTGGGCGCGGCCGCGTACTCGCCGGCCAAGTACGGCATCCTGACCGAACTGCTGCCGGCCTCGCAGCTGGTCAAGGCCAATGGCTGGATCGAGGGGCTGACGATCGCGTCGATCATCCTCGGCGTGCTGCTGGGCGGGCAGCTGGTGGGGCACCACCTGTCGCAAATGCTGCTGTCCATCGACATTCCGCTGATCGACACCGGCATCGAGAGCCCCGCCGACGCGGCCATTGCCACGCTCATCCTGGTGTATGCGGTGGCCGCCTGGTTCAACCTGCGCATCCCGCACACCGGTGTCGAGATGCGCCCGCTGCGCCAGAACCCGCAGCAGGGCGTGCTGGCCAACGCACTGGCGCTGCTGCCCGACTTCTGGATCTGCAACGGCCGCCTGTGGCGCGACAAGCTCGGCCAGATCTCGCTGTCCACCACGACGCTGTTCTGGGGCGCTGGCGGCAACCTCAAGTTCATCGTGCTGGCCTGGGCCGCAGTGGCACTGGGCTACTCGACCACGCAGGCGTCGGCGCTGACCGGCGTGGTCGCCATCGGCACCGCCGTGGGCGCGGTGCTGGCCTCGATGCGCATGCGCCTGGACATGGCCACGCGCGTGATCCCGCTGGGCATCGCGATGGGCCTGCTGCTGATCCTGATGGTGTTCATCGACACGCTCTGGCTGGCGATCCCGTTCCTGGTCCTGCTGGGCGGCCTGGGCGGCTTTCTGGTGGTGCCGATGAACGCGCTGCTGCAGCACCGCGGCCACAACCTGATGGGCGCGGGCCGCTCGATCGCGGTGCAGAACTTCAACGAGCAGGCGGCCATCCTCGGGCTGGGCGCGCTCTACAGCCTGTCGCTCAAGCTGGGGCTGTCGGTGTTTGGCGCCATCACGGTGTTTGGCCTGGTGGTGGCCGGCGCGATGTGGCTGATCCGGCGCTGGCACCTGCACAACTGCGCGCACCACGGCGAAGAGGTCGCGCACCTGATCCGCATCGCGCGCCACGACCACCTGCACTAGCCGCGCCGCAGTGCAGTTCGCGGCGCGGTCTGCGACGAACTCCTCTTTTAATAGCATGCAGCGCTTGCATAGCAAGCGTTTGCGCCCCATTTGATGCACTCCTTGCTTCCGGTCCTGGCCCTGCTGTTCAACGCGCTGGTGTGGGGCCTGTCGTGGTGGCCGTTCCGCACCCTGCACGGCGCCGGACTGCACCCGCTCTGGGCCACGGCGCTGATGTACGGGCTGGCGCTGGCCTCGCTGCTGGCGCTGCGCCCGGGCGTGCTGCGGCGCGCGTTGCAGCACCGCGGCCTGTGGCTGCTGGCGCTGGCCGCGGGGCTGACCAACGTCTGCTTCAACTGGGCGGTGACGGTGGGCGACGTGGTGCGCGTGGTGCTGCTGTTCTATCTGATGCCGGCCTGGTCGGTGCTGCTGGCCTGGAAGGGGCTGGGCGAAGCGCCCACGCGCATGGCCGTGCTGCGGCTGCTGCTGGCCTTCGCCGGCGTGGCGCTGGTGGTGCTGCCGCCGGGCGCCACGCTCGCGCAGTTCGCGTCGGGCCTCTCGGGCGCCGACCTGCTGGCGCTGTGCGGCGGCTTCGCGTTCGCGCTCACCAACGTCACGCTGCGGCGCCTGCGCCAGGTGCCGGGCCCCGCGCGCATGCTGGCGATGTTCGGCGGCGGCGCGCTCATGGCCGCGCTCAGCGCCGGCCTGGGGCTGGCGGCCGGCGTGGTGCCGGCCCCGCCACCCCCGGCCCCGGGCTGGGCGCTGGTGGCGTTGGGGCTGGCGCTGGCCTTTGTGCTCGGCAACCATGCGCTGCAGTTTGGTGCCGCGCGCCTGGCCGCCGGCACCACGGCGCTGGTGATGCTCAGCGAGGTGGTGTTCGCCAGCGCCTCGTCGTGGCTGCTGGGCGCCACCGTGCTGGCGCCGCGCACGCTGGCCGGCGGCGCGCTGATCCTGCTGGCCGCGCTGCTGGCCGTCTTGCCGCACCGGCGCGCTGCGGCGCGCTGAGCCGCTACCATGGCCGGTCACCCCCGAAGGAGGCCGCCATGGACCGCATCTACGACTTTGAAGCCCAGCGCATCGACGGCCAGAGCGTGCCGCTGGCGCAGTTCGCAGGCCAGGTGCTGCTGATCGTCAACACCGCCAGCGCCTGCGGCTTCACGCCGCAGCTGGCGGGGCTGCAGGCGCTGCACCAGCAGTACGCCGGCCGAGGCCTGGTGGTGCTGGGCTTTCCGTGCAACCAGTTCGGCCACCAGGACCCGGGCAGCAACGCCGAGATCGCCAGCTTCTGCCAGCGCAACTACGGCGTTCAGTTTCCGATGATGGCCAAGATCGAGGTCAATGGCGACGGCGCCGAGCCCGCTCTACCGCTGGCTCACGGCCGAGGCGCCGGGCCTGCTGGGCAGCAAGGCCATCAAGTGGAACTTCACCAAATTCCTCGTGGGCCGCGACGGCCGCGTGCTGCGCCGCTACGCACCGCAGGACGCGCCCGCCAAGCTCGCGGCCGGCATCGAGGCGGCGCTGGCGGCCTGACGGCGCTGCCTTCTCCCTTTCCACCTCCCGCAACCCATCCGACCGACTGCCCATGATCATCAACTGCGTGGCCTACGAGAACGGCCGCAAGCTCGCCGACATCGACCTGGACGACATCAGCGACTGGCTGGCCCGCCCGGGCTGCTTCGTCTGGGTGGCGCTGCAAGACCCCGGCGCCGACGAGCTGGCGCAGATGCAGGAAGAGTTCGGCCTGCACGAACTGGCCGTCGAAGACGCGCGCAAGGGCCACCAGCGCCCGAAGATCGAGGAATACGGCAGCATGGTGTTTGTCGTCATGCACCTGCTCGGCCCGGCCGCGCCGGAGGGCAGCGACGAGCAGCTGGGCGAGCTGGCGGTGTTTGCCGGGCCCAACTTCGTGCTCTCGGTGCGCAGCCGCAACGCGCACGGCTTCCAGGATGTGCGCGAGCGCTGCGAGCGCGAGCCCGAGCTGCTCAAGAACGGCGCCGGCTTCGTGCTGTATGCGCTGATGGACGCCGTGGTCGACCGCTACTTTCCGGTGCTCGACGGCTTCGAGGCCGGGCTCGAGGGCGTGGAAGAGCAGATCTTCACGCGCGGCGCGGCGCGCGGCAACATCGAGCGGCTCTATGCGCTCAAGCGCCGCACGGGCGTGCTGCGCCATGCGGTGGTGCCGCTGCTCGACGTGCTGGGCAAGCTGCACGGCGGGCGCGTGCCCAGCGTGTGCGCGGGGGTGCAGGAGTATTTCCGCGACGTGCACGACCACGTCACGCGCATCAGCGGCGCCACCGATGCCATGCGCGACACCATTGGCACGGCCATCCAGGTGAACCTGTCGATGGTGACGATCGAAGAGTCCGAAACCACCAAGCGGCTGGCCGCCTGGGCCGCGATCTTTGCCGCCTCGACCGCCCTCGCAGGCATCTGGGGCATGAACTTCACGGGCATGCCCGAGCTGCACTGGCGGTATGGCTACCCGGTCGCGCTGTCGGTGATCTTCACCACCGGGGTGGTGCTGTACTGGCGCTTTCGCAAGGCCGGCTGGCTGTAGCCTGGCTGCGCCACCCAATTTTTATGCCGAATCGGGCTGCAGCGCTTGTCCAGCAAGCGCCTGCAGTCCTTTTTTCATAGCACTTCGGGGTCGGCAGAAGCGTCCGGTGCTGCGGGCGGTGCGGTTTCGGCGGCAGCGGGGGCCTGCAGCACTGCAGCGGCGCGGCTGCGCGCGCTGTGCAGCGTGCGCGCCACGGTGCGCGGGTCCATGCCGTACATGTCGGCAAACTCTTCCACCGTCTTGCCGCTGGCTTCGAACGTGCGCAGCAGCGCTTCTTCGCGCGCCGTTTTGGCGGCCAGTTCGGCCAAGGCTTCATCGAGCAGGGCGTTGGCCGCCTCGTCGCGCGTGCGCACGCGCTCGGCGTAGTCCTCGCGCGAGAGGCCGCTGGCTTCGATGTTGGCGACGATGCGCGCGCGCAGCTTGGGCAGCAGGTCTTCGCTGCTGCGGCCCTGGCGGCGGCGGTGCACTTCGACGAGCGCCTGGTGGATGTGCTCGGGCGCCATCGCTTCGACGGGCTGGCCCTGCAGGTCGTGGCGCTGCTGGCCGGCGGCGACGCTTTGCAGGTAGCGCGTGGAGCGCGTGTGGATGCCCAGCGCGAGCTTGAGCGCGTCGCGCTCGAACACGTCGGGGTGGGCAGCCAGCAGGTCCTGGAACACGCCGCGCTTGAGCGGCAGGAACACCGCGCCAAACAGCTGCGGGTACAGCTCGGCGAGTTTCTCGAGCGTGGGCGGAATGGGGCGCGGACCGCGCGGCGCCTTGGCGGCGGCAGCGTCTTGCGGCTGCGGCGCCGCGGCACCCGCCGGGCCGGCGCCCTTGCGCCGGTTGCGCCCACCGCGGCGCGACGCGCCTGCGGGCCGGGGCGTGCCAGCGTCGCTGGCGGGGGCATTCGCGGGCACCGAAGGGGCGGCCGCGCCTTCGGGGGCAGCGGGCGCGGCGGTCTGGTCGGGGGCGGGCACGGAATCGGTCATGGCAGGGCAGGTGGAGGCAACAAAACCCTCGATCATGCCAGCCTTGGCGCAGCGGCCTGTCAACAGCCGTTGCGGTGGCCGGCGCAGGGCACGCGCAGAGGGCACGCGCGGCGGATCTTCCTACGGCGCGAGCGCGTCGTCCAGCACCTGCACCCAGTGGCGCACCGGTGTCGCGGTGCCGCTTTGCAGGTGCGTGATGCAGCCGATGTTGGCCGAGGTGATGACGGCGGGCTCCAAGGCCTCGAGGTGGCCCAGCTTGCGCTCGCGCAGCTGCTGTGCGAGTTCGGGCTGCAGCACCGAATAGGTGCCCGCCGAGCCGCAGCACAGGTGCGACTCGTTGAGCGCCACGCGCACGTCGAAGCCGAGCGCGCGCAGGTGCTGCTCGACGCCGCCGCGCAGCTGCTGGCCGTGCTGCAGCGTGCACGGCGGGTGGAAGGCAACGATGCCCTGCGGCAGGTGCGCGAGCTTGCCCTGCAGCTGCGGCGCGATGTCGGGCAGCAGCTCGGAGAGATCGCGCGTGAGCGCGCTGATGCGCGCGGCCTTGGCCGCGTACTGCCCGTCGTGCTGCAGGTGGTGGCCGTACTCCTTCACCGTGACGCCGCAGCCCGAGGCGTTCATGACAAGGCATTCCACCGCGCCGCTGTCGACGTACGGCCACCAGGCGTCGATGTTGGCGCGCATCTGCGCCAGGCCCCCGGCCTGGTCGTTGAGGTGGAACTTGACGGCGCCGCAGCAGCCGGCCTCGGGCGCGACGACGGTCTGGATGCCGACCGCGTCGAGCACGCGCGCGGTGGCGCTGTTGATGCCCGGCGCCATGCTCGGCTGCACGCACCCGGCCAGCAGCAGCACCTTGCGCGCGTGTTCGCGCGTCGGCCAGGCGCCGGCCGCCTCGGGCGCGGGCACCTTGGCGCGCACGCTGGCGGGCAGCAGGCCGCGCACCGCCTGGCCGAGCTGCATGGCCGGGGCGAACAGCGGCGAGGTCAGGCCTTCTTTCAGCGCCCAGCGCGCGGCGCGCTCGCCCAGCGGGCGCGGCACCTGTTCGTCGACGAGCTTGCGGCCGATGTCGACCAGGTGGCCGTACTGCACGCCGCTCGGGCAGGTGCTCTCGCAGTTGCGGCAGGTCAGGCACCGGTCCAGGTGCAGCTGGGTGCTGCGCGTGGGCGTATGGCCTTCGAGCACCTGCTTGATCAGGTAGATGCGCCCGCGCGGGCCGTCGAGCTCGTCGCCGAGCAGCTGGTAGGTCGGGCAGGTGGCGGTGCAGAAGCCGCAGTGCACGCATTTGCGCAGGATGGCTTCGGCTTCGCGGCCGTCGTCGGTGTCCTGGAACTGGGGAGCAAGCTGGGTTTGCATGGTGGTCGTGGGTGTGAAAGGGAAGGACGGAAAGCCGGGTCGGCGTGGGCCGCGGGCCGTGGGCCGCGGGGTTCAGACGCTGTCGGGCAGCGTGCGCTTGTGCTTGGCGCGCAGCACCTGGCGCAGGCGCCAGAGGGCGCGCAGGCGGCCTGCATCGGCGGCCAGCGGCGGCAGCGACAGGCCCAGGATGATGGCCGCCAGCGGCACCACCCAGACGAAGCCGATGTATTTGAAGCCGGCCGCGCCGACCATGCCGCCCAGCGTGAACATGGCCAGCAGGCTCGCGTACAGGCGCATGCGCGCGTGGTTCGCGCGCACCTGGCCCTGGGCCGGAATGCCGCTGCGGTTCCAGTAGAACATCTTGCCCATCTCGATCCCCAGGTCGGTGATGACACCGGTCATGTGCGTGGTGCGGATCTGCGCCGACGACATCTTGGTGATGACCGCGTTCTGCAGGCCCATGATGAACGCCAGCAGCAGCACCGTCAGCGGCACCGTAAAGACCGTCTGCCAGTGCAGCGTGAACGCGCCGACCAGGCCAAAGACCAGCATCAGCACGGCTTCGAGCAGCAGCGGCAGCGCAAAGCCGCCGCGCAGCCGGTGGCTGCGCGCCCAGTTGACCAGAATGGCCGTGGTGCCGGCGCCCGAGAGGAATGCCCAGAGCGTGCCCACGGCGCTGAGCACCAGCGTGAGGTTGCCCAGCACCAGGTTGTCGGCCAGCAGCGACAGGAAACCGGTCATGTGCGAGGTGTACTGGTGCACCACCAGAAAGCCGCCCGCGTTCACCGCGCCGGCGTTGAAGGCCAGCAGCAGGCCCAGCGCGCGGTTGGTGGACGCCGTGCGGTGGCGTCCGGTCAGGTGGCGCAGCAGCCGCATCGCACTAGCCCAGCGCCGCCCCGCGTGCGGGATCGAAGATGCCGGCCGGATCGAACGCCTGGCGCAGCCGCGCCTGGATTTTTTCGAGCGCGGCGTTCTTCGGACCAAAAACGGCTCCAGCGCTTTCTCCACCTGCATCTGCAGCTCTGAAAAGCGTAGCGCTGCCGCCGGCCTGCGTCGCCAGCGCGTGCAGCGCCTGGGCGTGCGCGCGCGGCGCCTGCACCCAGCGCAGCGCGCCGTGCCATTCGACCAGCGGCGCGGCCACGCCGGCGGGCAGCGCAAGCACCGGCGCCGTGGCCGGCACCGACAGGCGCCACAGGTCCAGGCCCGGCTGCGGCGCCTGCGCACGCGCGGCAAACCAGGGCAGCTGCTGCTCGCGGCAGGCATGCCAGTCGGCGGCGACGGCCGCGTTGTCGAGGCGCTCGCCGCCCATGCTCTTGCACGCGGCCTCGACCGCGGCGACCGCGCCGCGCAGGCGCACATAGAGCTGGCCGACGCCCGCGTCTTCGACCCAGCAGCTGGCGTTGAGCGGCAGCGGCTGGCCGCCCCAGGCGTGCAGGCGCGTGAGCGCCTCGGCCTGGCCGCAGGCAAAGCGCAGCGTGGCCTCGGCCGGCGCCACGGGCAGCACCTTGATGCT
Source organism: uncultured beta proteobacterium (assembly GCA_963703375.1). Lineage (GTDB taxonomy): Bacteria > Pseudomonadota > Gammaproteobacteria > Burkholderiales > Burkholderiaceae_C > Simplicispira. The sequence continues at coordinate 43,488 of CAVPEF010000004.1, forward strand.
GACCTCGGTCAGCACGCCGAGCGTGCCCCAGGCGCCGGCCATGAGGCGCGAGACGTCGTAGCCGGCAACGTTCTTCATCACCTGGCCGCCAAAGGTCAGGTGCTCGGCGCGGCCGTTGAGCAGCTGCACGCCGAGCATGAAGTCGCGCACCGCGCCCACGCTGGCGCGCGCCGGGCCCGACAGCCCCGCCGCGACCATGCCACCCACCGTGGCGCCGGGGCCAAAGTGCGGCGGCTCGAACGGCAGGCACTGGTGCTTTTCGGCCAGGGCGGCTTCGAGCTCGTCCAGCGGTGTGCCGGCGCGCACCGTGACCACCAGCTCGCTGGGCTCGTAGCTGACGATGCCGGTGTAGCCGCGCGTGTCGAGCACCTCGCCGCGCAGCGCCACGCCGCCGTGAAACTCCTTGCTGCCGCCCCCGCGGATGCGCAGCGCAGTCTGGTGCGCGGCGGCCTCGCGCACGCGGTCGGTGATCTGGGAAAGAACGGTGTCCATGCTTGGAATGGTAAGCCCGCACCCCGCACGGAGCGCGTGAATTTTCTGCACGGCGCGCATGAGCAAAGCGACGCGTCCGGCCCCCAGGCCGAGCGCAGCGATGGCCCGGGCGGTTGCCGGCTGTTGGGCTCCCCCGCCCCTCTGGCTGCACCGAGGAGCGCAGGGCTGGGCGGATCAGGGCCGCATGCTGTCTGAGCGCAGCGAGTTCATGCGAGCCCCGCCCAGACCGAGCACCGCAGGGTGCCCCAGCGCGCAGCGCTGGGGTCGCAGACAGCGGGGTCGCCCTTTCTTTGGTGACTTTCTTTCGGCGACGCGAAAGAAAGTTACTGCGCCGCCGGGCGCACATCCCGGCTCCCGAAGCCAGCCATCAGCGCAGCGGCAGAACCAGCACCTCAACCGCGCGCCCCGTCCTTGCCCCGCTTCGCCGGCGCTTTCTCCGCCTTGCCCGTCCCCGGCCGCCGCAAAAACGCCAGCAGCCGCCGCTCCGCTGCGCTGAGCCCACGCGGCGACGCGGCGCCGCCGATGCGCTCCCAGACCCGCTGCATGCCTGGCCCCGCATCCGAGGCCAGGCGCTCGCCCAGCTCCAGCACGGCCGGGTGCACATACGACTTCTTGCAGACCGCCGGCGTGTTGCCCAGCTGGCGCGCCACCTCGACCAGAATCTCGCGCGCCGTCCAGGCCGGTGCGCCTGCGGCCGGCAGCGCGCAGGCCAGGCGCGTCAGCTCGAGCGCCTGCACCGTGCCGTGCCAGGTGCGAAAGTCCTTGGCCGTGAAATGCGGGCTGTCCTCGCCGGGCAGCGCGGCGGCCGCAGCCGCGCCATCGCCGCCCGCCGCGCTGCGCGGCCTGCGCGCGGTGATGCTGCGCAGGTAGTCGTTGACATCGCCCGACCCCACCGTGTGCAGCGCGCCGGCCGCGTCCTCGTACTGGAACAGCTCCTGCCCCGGCAGCTGCTGGCAGCGGCGCACCAGGCGTGCAACGCGCGGGTCGTCGAGCGTGGCGCTCTGCTGCACGCCGCTCTTGCCGCGAAAGCGCAGCCGCAGCGTGCTGCCGCGCACGTCGGCGTGGCGCGTGCGCAGCGTCGTCAGGCCGTACGAATGGTTGCTCGCCGCGTACTCCTCGTTGCCCACGCGCAGGTAGGTGGTATCGAGCAGCCGCACGATAGCCGCGAGCACCCGCGTGCGCGCCAGCAGCGGGCCGCGGCGCGGCGCCAGGTCGCGCGCCACGCGCGCGCGGATGCGCGGCAGCGCCTGGCCGAACGCGCGCATGCGCTCGAACTTGTCGCCGTCGCGCAGCTGCCGCCAGCCGGGGTGGTAGCGGTACTGGCGCCGCCCGCGCGCGTCGCGCCCGGTGGCCTGCAGGTGGCCGTGCGGCAGCGGGCAGATCCAGACCTCGGTGTAGGCCGGCGGAATGGCGAGCTGGCGGATGCGCTCGACCTCTTGCGCATCGGTCAGCCAGCGGCCATCGGGCTGCCGGTAGCCAAAGCCGCGCCCACGCCGCACGCGCCGCAGGCCCGGCATGCGGCGGTCCACATAGACCAGCCCGCCGGGCAGGCGGCTGCCGGGCGCGGGCGCGTCCGCCGCGAGCGCCGGCGCGGCGCGCAGGGTCTCGGCCGGGGCTGGCACAGCAACAAAATCGGAGGCAGCAGCAGGCATGGATGGGTCGGCGCGCGGGCGCTCTGCAATCGAAACAAACCTGGGCCCATCACAGCCCGGTGCCGTGCCCGCGTGTGTAGGAAGGCGCACCGTGCAGGGGTGGGCGGCGGCCGCAAAGCGCGGCGCCCTGGCAGCCTAATGCGCCAACAGCGCCGCGCTGATCTGCGCCGCATCCAGCACCGCGAACGTGCGGTTGTGCTGCGCCGTCAGCGGCCCGCCGCCGGGCACCAGGTCCGTGCCCTCGTAGCCGAGCGCCTTGAACTTCCACACGCCGCCGATCCACTTGAGCTGGCCGACCGGCTCGCCGCTTTCCAGCAAGACCGCGACGGCGCCGTCGTTCACCGGTTGCAGCGTCAAGGCCGGCATGGTGCGCGCGCTCCGGCAACGGCGTTGCGCCGGGCCCAATACCAGACAAACAGGCCCCAAACGCTTACCCAGCAAGCGCTAATAGCTATTATTTTTGACATATTCATCGCTTTCTGGCAACGCCGTGGCAGCGTCTGCAAACGCATTGACCGGCAAGCCCGGTACATCCACGGGCCGCGCCAGCACGAGCACGCGGCCGGCCCACGGCGTGCGTGCCAGCTCATCCGCGGGGCGGCCATGGCGCGCCGTGGTGACGAACAGCGTGCGACCATCGGGCCCGCCCAGGCACACCATGGTCGGGCAGACCGCGGGGGTGGCAATGCTTTGCAGCAGCGCGCCGGTGGCCGAGAGCTGCACCACGCGGCCGCCCTCGTACAGCGCGCACCAGTAGTTGCTCTGTGCATCGACGGCGGCGCCGTCGGGGCGGCCGCCGTAGCCGGCCGTGCCCGGCTGCCAATTGGCCGGCTTGGGCGCGAACTGGTGCAGCGCGCGCACCGGGCCGAGGGTGTTGCGCGCGCCGTCCCAATCGCGCGCCTCGACGCGGTGCGTGGGCGTGTCGGCGCTGTAGAGCGTGCGCTGGTCGGGCGACCAGCCCAGGCCGTTGAGCGTGCTGGCGCCGCCCCACAGCGTCTGCACCTGCGCCGGGCCGTGGCGCGCGTCGATGCAGTACATCGCCGCGTGCCCGCCGCCGGGCCGCTCATCGCGCGTGCCGACCCAGAAGCGCCCGAACGGGTCGCACTTGCCGTCGTTGGCGCGCTCGTGCGCCGGGTCGTAGGGCAGGCGCGCGATGCGGTGCAGCGCGCCGCCCCAGTGCGGCGCGCGGTAGATGCCGTCGCGCAGCGCCAGCACCCAGCCGCTGGCCTGGCCCGCGCTGCGCGCCGGCGCCATGCAGCCGGGCTCGGCCGGCAGCGGCCAGCGCTCGGTGGCGCCGCTCGCCGGGTCGGCGCGCAGCGCGGCGCGCCCGGCGATGTCGACCCAGTACAGGCGCTGCTCGCCGGCCTGCCAGAACGGCGACTCGCCCAGTTCGCAGACTTCACTGCCCACCACGTTCCATGCCATGTGCTTGCCCTCCTGCCGCCTTGCGCAGCCAACCATTATTCCCCGCACGGCCTGCCGCAGCGCTCTGCGGTCGGCCATCCAGGCCAAAGGCCCGCCGTGCAAGCAGGGCGGGCCTCGGGTGGGCGCCGAGTGCGGCGCCGCTGGCGTGCTCAGCGCGTGTAGGCGGTCTCGCCGTGCGAGGTGATGTCCAGGCCCTGGCGCTCTTCGTCTTCGGGCACGCGCAGGCCCAGCAGCAGGTCGGCCACCTTGTAGGCGACCACCGAGACCACGCCCGACCAGACGATGGTCAGCAGCACGCTCTGGACCTGGACCCAGACCTGCGCGCCCATCGCAAAGCTCTCGGGCGTGGGGCCGCCCGTGCCGCCCAGGCTTTGCGCGGCAAACACGCCGGTCAGCAGCGCGCCGACAATGCCGCCCACGCCGTGCACGCCAAACACATCGAAGGCATCGTCGGCCCCGAGCATCTTCTTGAGCCCGCCCACGCCCCACAGGCAGACCAGGCCGGCGGCCAGACCGATCACAAGGGAGCCCATCGGGCCGACAAAGCCGGCCGCCGGCGTCACCGCCACCAGGCCGGCGACCGCGCCCGAGGCTGCGCCCAGCATCGACGCCTTGCCCTTGTGCAGCGCTTCGCCCGCCAGCCACGCCAGCGTGGCGGCCGCCGTGGCCAGCAGGGTGTTGATGAACGCCAGGCCCGCCACGCCATTGGCCGCGCCCGCCGAGCCGGCGTTGAAGCCGAACCAGCCGACCCACAGCAGCGAGGCGCCCACCATCGTCAGCGTCAGGCTGTGCGGCGTCAGCGCCTCTTTGCCAAAGCCGATGCGCTTGCCGACCATGTAGGCGCCGACCAGGCCCGCGACACCGGCATTGATGTGCACCACGGTGCCGCCGGCAAAGTCGAGCGCGCCGTGCTTGGCCAGCAGGCCGCCGCCCCAGACCATGTGCGCGATCGGGACGTAGCTGAAGCTGAACCACAGCACGGCAAACACCAGCACGGCGGCGAACTTCATGCGCTCGGCGAACGAGCCGACGATCAGCGCCACCGTGATCGCCGCAAAGGTGGACTGGAAGGCGACGAACACGTATTCGGGGATGGTCGGCAGCGCACCCGAGAGCGTCTCGGGCGCCATGCCCTTGAGGAACACCTTGCCGAGGTCGCCGAAGAAGCGCCCCTCGCCGCCAAACGCCAGGCTGTAGCCATACAGCGCCCACAGCACGCTGACCAGCGCAAAGACCACGAACACCTGCACCAGTACCGACAGCATGTTCTTCGAGCGCGCAAGGCCGCCGTAGAACAGCGCCAGGCCCGGAAGCGCCATGAGGATCACGAGCAGCGTCGAGGTCAGCATCCAGGCGGTGTCGCCCGAGTCGAGCTTGGGCGGGGGTGGCGCGGCCGCGGGGGCCGGCGCGGCAGCGGCGGCAGCCAGCGGGGGCACGGCGGTCGCGGCGCCCGCATCGGCGGGGGCGACGGCGGCCGCAGGCGTGGGCGGCGGCGGGGTTTGCGCGGGCGTGGTGGCGGCGGTGCACAGCAGCACCAGGCCCAGGGCACAGGAAAGAAGTCTCGGGGTCATGGCAAGGCCTCGCAGTCGGGGGAAGGACGGGGGTTGGTCAGACGGCAGCGCTGCCGGTCTCGCCGGTGCGGATGCGCACCACCTGCTCCAGGCTGGTCACGAAAATCTTGCCGTCGCCGATCTTGCCGGTGCGCGCGGCGGCCTCGATGGCCTCGATGACGCGCTCGGCGAGCTCGTCGGGCACGGCGGCCTCGATCTTGACCTTGGGCAGGAAGTCGACCACGTATTCGGCACCGCGGTAGAGCTCGGTGTGGCCTTTTTGCCGGCCAAAGCCCTTGACCTCGGTCACCGTGATGCCTTGCACGCCGATGTCCGAGAGCGCCTCGCGCACCTCGTCGAGCTTGAAGGGCTTGATGATGGCTGTCACCATTTTCATTTGGAGATCCTCCGAAAAAGGGCGGCGCTGCCGCCCGGGGTGGGTTACAGGGCCTTGGTCAGCGAAACCACCAGCCGCGCCTTGTTGCCCGGGCCGAAGTACGCCGTCTTGTTGGCGCCCACCACCGCAGCGCCGAGCGCGAGGCCGCCGCCGAAGTCGTAGGCGCCGCCCACGCTGTAGTCCACGTAGTGCGGCACGCCCTGGCGGTGGATGTCGCTGGCGAAGTGCGTGTAGCCGACCGCGGCCTTGAGCGTGGTCTGCGGCGCGATCTCGTGGGCATAGGCGAGGTTCAGGTAACCGGTGTTGCGCCCCTTGAGGCCCGAGCCCGCCTGCGCGCCGGCCCAGTTGAAATAGTCCCTGGACACGGTGTGCGAGTACTTGGCCGTGAGCGGCCCGAAGCTCGCTGCGCCGTAGAGCTCGGTGGTGTTGCCATGGTGGTTGCCGGGGTACACATAAGTCAGCGCGCCGAGGTCCAGGTCCACCCCGCCGGCCTTGAATTTGTAGCCGCCGTAGAGGTCGGCTTCGAGCGAGTTGCCGGGCAGCCAGTCCACAGTGGAGTTCCAGTTGCCCACATACCAGCCGGTGTCGCCGAACGCGTAGTCGAAGCCGCCCTGCAGCGCAGGTTTGACGGCGCGCTGCCGCGATGTGTCCTGGTCCTGCCCGCGGAATTTGTAGTTGCTGGTCAGGCCCACGTTGGCGGTGAGCTGGGCACTGGCAAACAGCGGCAGGGCGGCGGCAAGGGCAAGGCCGAAGGTCATGGCGGGGCTGCGGATCATGGTTTCTCCTGGTGGACGGGGTGGGAACAGCCTGTTTAAGCATGGACCGTGCCATGCCGTTTGCGCCCCCGCGCCGGCGTGTGCGCCCCCGATGGCGCGCTGCACAGCAGGTACATTGGCGGGCGTGCCCGGCGCGGCGCGCACCCTGCTGGTGCACGGCGCGCTCCGGGCACCCGCGCGATCGCCACAACGCACTGATCTGGGGAGAAACACGCTCATGAGTCTTGCTCTGGTGCAAAGCCGCGCCCTGCTGGGGCTGCAGGCCCCGCCCGTCACCGTCGAGGTGCACCTGGCCAATGGCCTGCCCAGCTTCACGCTGGTCGGCCTGGCCGATGTGGAGGTCAAAGAAGCACGCGAGCGCGTGCGCTCGGCGCTGCAGAACGCGGGGCTGGAATTTCCGCACAACAAGCGCATCACGGTCAACTTGGCGCCGGCCGACCTGCCCAAGGACTCGGGGCGCTTTGACCTGCCGATCGCGCTCGGCATCCTGGCCGCGAGCGGGCAGATCGACGGCGCGCGCCTGGCGGGCTACGAGTTTGCTGGCGAGCTCTCGCTGTCGGGCGAGCTGCGCCCAGTGCGCGGTGCGCTGGCCACGAGCCTGGCGCTGCGCAACGGCCAGGTTGCGGCGCAGCTGGTGCTGCCCCCGGGCAGCGCCGAAGAGGCCGCCCTGGTGCCCGAGGCCCAGGTCTGGCGCGCGCGCCACCTGCTCGATGTGGTGCGCCAGTTTCTGCCGCCGGGCAGCGGCGCAGCCGATGGCCCGGCCGATGCGCCACCGGACGGCGGCTGGGCGCGCCTGTCGGCCCAGCCGCTGCAGGCCACGGCCCGCTATGCCGACCTGGCCGATGTCAAGGGCCAGGCCGGCGCCAAGCGCGCACTGGAGATCGCCGCCGCGGGCAGCCACAGCCTGCTGATGGTGGGGCCGCCGGGCTCGGGCAAGTCCATGCTCGCGCAGCGCTTTGCCGGCGTGCTGCCCGCGATGACCGTGGACGAGGCGCTCGAGAGCGCCGCCGTGGCCAGCCTCACGGGCCGCTTTGCGCTCGCGCACTGGGCGCTGCGCCCGACCTGCAGCCCGCACCACACGGCCAGCGCGGTGGCGCTGGTGGGCGGCGGCTGTGAGGTGTTTAAATTAATGAGACGTTTCCGATATAAGTGAGACTGAATCATCCAGTCGGCGGTAAGTGTGCGAGCTGAGTGAGGGCGGCAGCAAACTGTTTCCTTCCGGAGGTGGAGCCATAGGTACCGCACATCAAATCATGGAGCTGCGCGAGGACGGCAAGCGCTGTAGATTCGGCGCCGGTGTCTTTCGGTGCGGAATCAGCCCCTTGCCAGACGCGCGAATACTGCGCTTCTTAGTTGCCTTGACGTAGAGCAAATCTGACAGAAAGTAGGCATGCTCCGGGCCTGTCCGAATTTCCGTGTGTGAGGCTCATTGAACCTTTACCGCTGCTATCGAGTTGGGTATCTACTTCCTCATCCAGCTCTTCGAAATCGCAGCTCTGATTTGGAAAATACGGACAGCTGAGCTGATCCAACACGATCACCCCCCGGAACAGGTCGGCGTTCCTTCTCAAAGTGCCTCTGCATTCCAAAGGCCAGAGCCACGCGGACAGCCAACCAATTCTGGTCAGACCCAAGGCCGGACATTGACAGAACCGCTCCGCCCGGACCTGTTTCAATGACATTCACGTGCCGAGAAGCTGAGCTCAGCACCAACGTACGGATCGACCTTCGGCAACTTGGAGAAGGCCTCAAAAGCGTACCTTATATGGCATCCTCGGCGTAGCGTAACCGGACTCTGCGGTTGCCGGTGCGATGCGCTCTCAGGCTCTTCGGGATGCGCCGACTTCGGCGCCACGGCTATGCGGCTTGACCTTATGCTAATGGCGCTGCGCGCTTCGCTTGTCTCCAAGGATGACGAAATGGCTCCGTCAAGTCTTGCAACATCTTGGGAAGTTTCAAGAAGGTTGGTATTTTGGAAGGGGGTAGAACTTCACTGGCAAGCCCTTGCCGGTCTGGTACCGACTGCGCCATGAGTCCAATGTTTGGTTCTGCTCCCACCGTTTGTGGCCGCTTGAGTTCGAGTAGATCAAACGCGCTCCACCGCTGCCCTCACCAAGCAGGCCGACATGTCCGATGTTGCGACTACCATCAGCACGGGTCACGGTCGGCGAAATAACGATGCCCCCGGGAGGCACGTCAGACTCGGACTTGGTTGCGCTGAGGCAGCGTTGCAATTCACGGTCAAACGTGGCGGTGCTATCGGTTTGGGTAATCCATCGTCCCAGCGCCTGGTAGGCCAAGTGGCGAACCGCCCAACAACAAGCCAGGTTTCCCCCGTCCGGACCCTCGCTTGACGAAAAAACGTTCACACTCTTAACAGCCCACTCATGCATGAGCTGCTGATCAGCAGATGAACTCATCCAACATGCCAAGGGGGCTGCTGCAATTTTCGGACTCAGCACTTCTTCGAGGCTATTGAAAATATCACCTTGCCTCAGTTCTAGGCCATGGTCAGTGATCTCGAACAGCATCTGCCCCGACTCGATTTCACCACGCTCGATAACGATCAGGTATCTGCTATCACCGAACTGCTTCTCTTCAGTCTCGACCTCGTAGTCACCTGTGGCGTCGAGATATTTGGTCAATTCTGGGTATCTGGAGTTTCCGGCCATCGTGATCTCCTGAGTTGAGTAAAAGTGTTCGCTAGATCACCTTAGAACGCTGCGCTGCAAGCGCTGAGGTTCGCCAGCAGCGTGTTGATCGGGTCCGGTTGTGGCTCGTCCGTAGCATGCATAGCACCCTTCACCGTGTTCTGCAGGCCAAGAGCAGCCTTGATCTTGTCAACGTCCGGCTCGGCGATGACAATGTCGCGCTGCACTTTGTCAAGTTTGTTCTGGACAACGAGCACTTGATCTCGCACATGCTGAGGCAGCCGTGCGTGCACGTCTGGATCGACCGCTTTTAGCGTCGAGTCGGTCCCGGTCCGCGCCACAAACGCTTGCGCGTCAGCCAGGCGGTCGCGCATGCACAACATTGCAGTCGAGGCACGTTCATAGTTGCTGGCTTGAATGCTGAGTTGGTAACGGCTTGACAGCAACGTGGTGCCGCCAACCACCCCCGCAGCCCCTTTGGCCACGTCTGCGTTACCGAATGCGGCACCCAGCACACCGAAGACCGCGCCGAAGAACGTGGTTTCAGAAGCGACGGCCAGCGTCTCCCGGAGCTGGTCTGCGCGCTCTTGGTACCACTGGGCAAGCTGTCCTGTGAACTCGATGTAGTTCGGCAACTCCGCCATGATGGGCCCCGTATAGCGGCCGGCGGGCAGCTTTTTAAGCTGAGCTTCGGTCGGGTGGCGCTGAAGTTCGGGTCGCAAATGCGTACAGCCAGTCACGGCCAGAAGCAGTGCTGAACAGAAGACTGCGCATGATGTCCTGAAAGTCATCTTCTTCCAACCCTCCAGAATTTTCCCCTGCATTAACTGCCATCATGCATTGTCGAACGCATTGCTGGAAGTAGAAGCACCACCCGGGGGACACCGGGCCCAGCGCTGAGCAGTCACCGTCATTGCGGGCAAGTCCGCCCACTGCGCGTGGTACTCGAACATGTCCGTGCAGACACAAGCCTTGCGGGCAGTTTTGAATCCCAGCCGGTTCCGGGTTCTGGGCCTTGTAGCTGGGCCAAAAAATGCTCCAATCGGCCGCTCTCTCATCTCCACCGATTGCTGTGAATCCGATTTTTTCCTGGCCCCGCCGCTGGCGTCTGGCCGCCGCGCTCGTCGTGTCTCTGGCCGGCGCCGGCCTCTCCAGCCTCTCTCTTGCACGCGCACCGCAGTTCGACAGTTCCGCCCTCGGCGCGCCGCAGCCGACGAGCTTTGCCCAGTGCCCGCAGTTCTTTGCCAACGGCAAGCCGCCGGCGATCACGCGCCAGCCGCAGCTTCGCGAGCTTTGCTACGAGGCCTTTGCGGTGCTGCACAGCGGCGCGACCAAGACGCCGCTCTTTGTAGCCCAGCGCCTCAACCGGCAGAGCATCGAGGATGCCGACGAAAAGCGTGCCAAGAGGTTCTTTGCCGACGCACGGCTTCCGAGCGCCGAGCGCGCCGAGCTCGACGACTACAAGCACTCTGGCTACAGCCGTGGGCATATGGCCCCGGCCGGTGACATGCCCACACCGACAGCGATGGCCCAGAGCTTCAGCCTCGCCAACATGGTTCCGCAGAATGCTCAGCACAACGGGGGTGCCTGGAGCAAGATCGAGCAGGATACCCGGCGCTACGTGCGCCGGGCCGCAGGAGATGTCTTTGTGATCACGGGGCCCGTGTTCACGGACGGCGGACCCCGTATCGGCGCCAATGGCGTGAAGGTGCCGACCTACCTGTACAAGCTCGTTTATGACGCGACCACCCAGCGGGCCTGGGCCCACTGGCACGAGAACCGCGAGGGACAGATGGTGGGCCGGCCCATAAGCTATGCGGAGCTGGTCAAGCGTACGGGCGTCGAGTTCTTGCCCAAGGTTTCACCGCAGCACTGAGCCCAAGCCCAGGCCTGCAGCGTCGCACGCACGGGCACCAATGCGTCAACGGCCGCAGCATCCAAGGTTCTGCGACCCGCGAGAGGGCCCCCTGATCTTTGGCGTTCAGAACGGCGCCGGTGACGCGACCAGTTGCACCGGCCCCGGCCCCGCATAGAGCACTTCGCCTGTGCGCTTGACCGTGACGCGCCAGGTCTCGCCTTGCTGCTGGATCGCATAGGCCTGGGGCTCGAGCGGCAGCACGGTCTCTCTCGGAAACACACCTTTCATCTTCCCGGCAGGCGTGCAGAGCAGGGTCGGGTAGTCCCATGGCGCGGTCATGGCGCGGCCTCGACACGCACGGGCCCGGGCCGCGGTGCATCAGTCGTGCCGTGGAGCACCACGACCCCGTCCGCGCCGTCCTGCGTGACCGTGTAGTCGCTTAGCTGCCCGCCCAGCGCAATGCGGCCGTCCCGGCCCGGAACAGTGCATGGCCAGATCAGCACCGAGGGCGTCGCGTGCGGGCTGTGAAAACCCGCGCACACCAGCTGCGCAGGCGGGTCCAGGATGATCTGCTCGGTGCGCGAGCCCTGCACGGGCGTCGCCTCGGGGTGCTCCCTGCGGATTACCGCTTCGGACGCGCTGCAGCGTGTCGCGCGCCACCGGCGCGCCGGGGATGGAACGCGCCAGCGGTAGCACAGCTCGACCCTCATGGCAGCCCCACGTCAAAGTACGCACTGCGCGCTTCGCCCAGACCCCGGAACCCGGCCTGCCGGGCTGCGACGCTGGCCTTGCCCCAGGCCTTGAGCAGGCTAAGGTCGCCCGGCGTGAGCACCTGGGGCGGCGAGTCCTCGAGGCTCGCCATCGTGTCCAGGGCGGCCGCCACCTGCTCGGGGCCGCCCAGCTGCCTCTCGAGTTCCTGGGCATAGCGCGCCTCGGCCGCGGTGCGCTGCGTGGCGGGGAGTGGTTCCGGATAGTCACGCAACGTGACGGTGTACGTGCATTCGATGGCTTGCATGGTGCTTCTCCTGTGGTGAAGGCTGTATGAATATACAGTCGTTTGAAGCTGCCCGCAGCTACGATGCAGGCAAGGAGGCGCGCATGGCGTTGCGGGTCAGAACGGCATCGTGGACGGACAAGACGCTGCTCGAATGCGGCAGGTTCTACCCCGCAAGCGCCAAGTCGCCCGAGGCGCGGCTGCGCTTTTATGCCTCGCAGTTCAACCTGGTCGAGGTCGACACCAGTTACTACGCGATTCCCGCCGTCGCCACCGCCGAGCACTGGGCCGAGCGCACGCCCGAGGGGTTTGTGTTCAATGTGAAGGCGTTCAGTCTGTTCACCGGGCAGTGGACGAGCACGGACGTGCTGCCCAAGGACATCCAACAGGCGCTCGGCGCGGGCCGCAGGCTGGTCTACAAGGACCTGGCCGAAGAAATCAGGACAGAGCTGTGGCAGCGGTTCGCGGCGTGCCTCGCGCCGCTGCAGTCGAGTGGCAAGCTCGGCCTCGTGCACTTCCAGTTCTCGCCGAAGGTGTCGCGGCACCCAGCGGCCGTCGCACACCTCGAGCTGTGCATCGAGCGCCTGCCGGGCCACACGCTGAGCATCGAGTTCCGCCACCCCAGCTGGTGGGAGAGCGCAGAGGCCACCGCAGAGACCCTGGCGATGCTGCGCGCGCTTGCCGTGGTGCACACGATTGTCGACGGACCGCAGGGCGCAGCGCACAGTGTGCCGGGTATCTGGGAAACCACGCACCCCGAGCACACGCTGCTGCGCCTGCACGGGCGCAATGCGCAGGCCTACGCGATGCCGGCCAGGACAGCGGCCGAGCGGTTCGACTATGCGTACACGACGGGTGAGTTGCAGGCCCTGGCCCAGCGCTTTGCGCCGATGGCGCGGTCGGTCAGGTACGCGCACGCGGTGTTCAACAACTGCATGGAAGACAAGGCGCAGGGCAATGCAAGGGCCTTTCGTGCGCTGCTGGCGGGGCGAGGGTGACGGCCGAAGGATGAGGCGTCAGCAGCTCGAGCGGGCATGACCGTTTCAGCACCCGGGACCGAAGCTCGGCCGCGATCGGCGGACAGTGTCGTCGTTGAACAGGTCGGCAGCAGCACAGCAAAGCCGATTGCCCGGCTGGCTTCCCTGTTTGATGAAGCGCGGGCACTGCTCCATTCGTTTGACCAGGCAACCCTGGTGTGGATACCGCGCCATCGCAACACAGAAGCCGATGCACTCGCTCGTGCTGCACTGGGGATGGCTGAAAGGCGCGTCGTCAAAATATCCAGGAAGCGGCGCTAGTCCCAGGCAAGCTGGGGCTACAGTCGGCCCAAGACGGCTGATGAAGTCACCGCAACGGTGGTCCGGTTCAGGCTGGCTGCCGTCATCCAAAGTCGGCAGCCCATTGACCGCTGCTGCGGGCACCGGTCGTTGGACTGTTTCGCAGCTGAATGATTGCTGTGCCTCCGGGACCGGCCCTTCAGAATTGCTCTTGCCTCCGCCGACCAAGGGCCCGGGTGCCCCCGGGTTCAACGGTAGCTCTAACGGTCGGCTAACTGGCGATACCGTTGCAGTCCATCACGGTGCGCTGGCCAGCGGCAGGTCTGCAGCGGTTGCGGTCGGCGATCATCGGCGGCTGTACTCACGATGCTCAGCTCCATGCAGTCGTCCGGCTCGGCGAGGTGCACTGGCGTGAACGGCCGCTGTACGGTAAGCGCGCGGCAAACCCATGTTGACCGCCGCTGGCGGCCATGGCTGATGATCAGATGTCGATGGGTTGCCAGCGATGCGGCAGCAGTTCTTCAATCCGGCTGGCCTTGTGCGTGGGCAGCCGGGTCAGCACATCCTTGAGATAGGCATATGGGTCGTGCCCGTTCATGCGCGCTGACTGGATCAGGCTCATCACGGCGGCCGCCCGCTGGCCCGCGCGCAAGCTGCCGGCGAACAACCAGTTCGAGCGCCCCAAGGGCCACAGGCCTGATCTGGTTTTCGATCCAATTGTTGTCCGGCGGCAGCTGCGGGTCATCAACGAAGCGCGTGAGCGCAGCCGGGGCGATTCAGTCCGTTAGAGTTCGAGAAAGCTCGAGAAGCTTAAGTCGGTTTCTACGAGACCGGCAGCAGCCCAAAAAGCGCATAGCGGTCTGCGGCTCCGTCATTGGAAACACAGGACCAAGCTACCCATCAGCCTGCCAACGTTCACGCTCGTGTTTCCCATTTCTCGCATTCCATCCCGCAAGACAACAGACCTCTCAAACTCCCTTCGTCTACCAAGAGACACGGACTATGTGGTGCTTTGGTATGGAGCAAACGCCCGAGCACGCACCCAAGGTGATGTTCCCACCATCTATGTGTGGTTCCGCCCCCTGTATCGAGACGGGCAATTTGGGAGATTTGTGTACCAACGAATGGCGGCCACATTCCTGGGCCAGCTGCGAATTGGATCAATCTGGCGCAACGGAATTTCTACGCATGAGCTCGAGTTCGCCGAGTTCCTCTACACCGGCTCGTATATGCGAAGCCAGTGGGAGGACATTGTCTGGGTGCAGAAGCAGCGGGGCCTGATTCCTGCAGACCGCTACCCCCTGCCTTACGAACACAATGACCAGAGTCGGCTGCTGCGTTTGCACGCCAACGGAAAATCATTGCTCGTCCCGTGCATGGAGTTTTTCACACGCTGCTATGCGCGCTCCGGTGAAGTGAACCGGATTTTGTTGACCTATGAAACAGAGGAACAAGACGAGCGGCTGATGCTTCGAGAGCCTATCGACAGCGCACTTAGCGCGCGGCCGATCTGGATTCCTCCGTACACAACAGACGCAGACGCGCATTTTCTGGCTCGACTGCGCTACGACGCAGAGATTTCCAAGAAGCTCAAGGCCTTTCCTGCACAGCTTGATCAAGCGCTCCTGGCCTCGAAACGCGATGTGGCTTTTTTGGCGTTCGGCCCCTGGTACTACGGTCCAGCAAAGCTCAAAGTTCAAGGTGTACCTCTAGGCAATGGCGACTTCCTAGCTCTGCGTATCGTGGGACATACGCTGCCCGAAGACTACCCTGTTCACGCGCTGCGTGTACACAAGGAGACGGACACCGAAAGTGAGCTCGCTCGCTTTCCGAAGCCGCGCCGGGAGGTTCACGAGATACTCGAAGGCCAGACCATTGGCGTTACCCAGGAGTTGGGGGCGGACCAGGATACCGACATCCACGTGATCAACGATCCGGACATAGAGATTCTGAACACGCCGGCGCCAGTGACCACGGAAACCGTCCGACGCGATCGCAATGGCAGAACGATTCGGACACCATCCGCCCCTAGCAGCTGTAGCGCCCCTGGCGAGGTCGGCGGCACGGGGAAGGGCGTGGCGAGCTTACAGGTGCAATCAGAGGCTATCACCCCTTCGGAAGGCTCAGTGCTTGAGCTTTGGGCCGGTTTGGTCTACTTGCAAGAAGCCAACCCAGAACTCATCCGCTCGGTTAGCTGGTGCACGCCAGACTATACCTTTCAGAGCCCACCCACCACTCCAGAAACCGGCTTTCGGCTTCCCAAGCTCACGCTTCCCAGAGGGGTGCAAGAGATCCGAAAAACACGTGCCTGGCTTTATCGATCCGGACTCTCATCTGCCAGGTCAGTGTTCGTCTTTCGCATCCAGACAGCGCGCTTCACAGGCTATCTTTTTGAAGTGCAGCGTGCCGTACGCGAAGTTAAAAAAGAAAGCGGAGAAACGGAAGGCGTGGAAGACAGTTACTGTGGCTTGGTGGCAATTCCAAAAAATGATTGCGATCTGCCAAGTTGGTTCAATTCCATTTTCGAAGCAATCAGCTGGCAATGCGGAGTAATGAAGAATGTTTTGCCTCACATCAAAAACCTCACAACCCATCAGTCTTATTACCGCAGAACCAGCCGCGATGATTACACCCTCGAAGGCCAAGCAACTGCCTTCATTGCCTTGGAGAGGCTGGGAGTCATTAATCTGAAATATTCAAAGATAGGTGGCATGCAAGCCATCCAATAAATCTTACCTTACGTAGGCTCGCTTAGGGTTTTCATCAGAAATCTGCTCGGCTCTGCCCTGCTAGTATCAGACTATTACAAAGGAGGTAAATATGTCTGGCTCTAGCGGTGGTGGTGGCGGCGGCATTGTGGAAGATGATGAAATAGCATGTCATTTGTTGAAGTTTGAAACGCGCATTACGTCTCCGAATGCGGCAGTCATCGTCACGCTGACTGTGGGCAGACAGTTGAACATCCAAATCGCGGCAGGATCCGCGGCCCAGGAAATCCAGGTGGTGACCCCAGGGGGTCAGATCGTTGGTGGTTTGCTCCACAACAGGGCGCAGCGTTTACGTGAATGTCTGCTCGCCCAAACGCGCTACAAAGCGACAGTGCGATCGATCAACAATGGTCAAGTAGACGTGTTCGTGGAGCCCGCCTGATGGCCATCCATGTTGTCGGGGGCTTTTACGAAGAGCGATGCACGCGGCCTGCATGGAGTCACACGTTTGGCTCTGGTGGACGCGCGGCGGCCGCCATCGCGACTTATGGCACCGAGGTGGTCTTTCACACCTACACCAGCCCTAAGTCCCAGCGTTATCTGGATATGGTTGCGGCGGCGTACAAGCTAGATATTCAAACCAGCAGCATTGAACGGGCGGTCGCTTTCTCCTATCTGCACGATTTGGCGGACCCTCACATCGCCCATGTTCCGTCCGCCCCCTCGATGGCAGCTCCACTGCAGCTCCAGAAAGACAATGTGGTGCGCTTCGGCATGCTGGAAGGCGATGCGATCGTGCAGGCGCAGTGGGCCGTATATGACCCCCAGAACCAGGGAGCACCTGTGCCGTTCGGCGCCAATGGCTCCTACGCAAAGCACCTCGCCCTCGTGCTCAATAGCTCGGAAGCTCAGCAGATGGCCGGGCTTTCACAAGGAGATGCTGAGACTTGCGCTCGCAAGATCGCGCAAGAACAACATGCCGAAGTCGTGATCATCAAACAAGGCGCCCAAGGCGCCCTGGTGTGGGCCAATCAACGGGCCACCCAGGTGCCCGCCTACCGCACCCAGAACGTGTGGAAGATCGGCTCTGGCGACTG
This sequence comes from uncultured beta proteobacterium, assembly GCA_963703375.1. GTDB lineage: Bacteria > Pseudomonadota > Gammaproteobacteria > Burkholderiales > Burkholderiaceae_C > Simplicispira. The sequence continues at coordinate 60,365 of CAVPEF010000004.1, forward strand.
CTTTGTGGCCTACTTTGCGCACGCATGGATGGAGCAAAAACTCGCGCCCGCGGTTGCGGCGGACTTCGCCTCTCGCGCAACAGCCTACTATGTCGACACCAAGGGGTTCACTACACCTGAGACCTTGGAGGCAGCGCATTACCCGCCCATCTCCCCCACAAACGGCCAGCTATCCGCCGTGCCTAAGAAGGTGTATCTGGCTGGGCCATTTTTTCATCTTGGGCAGATCTGGTTGATCGAGCAGGCGCGCACGCTGCTGCAAAGCACTGGTCTGCAGGTGATCTCCCCCTTCCATGACATCGGTCTGGGAACTGCAGAAGATGTGGTCCCTCTGGACATCCAGGCGATCGAAGACTGCGACCTGGTGTTTGCCGCCGTGGACGGCTTGGACTCAGGGACGATCTTCGAGCTCGGCTATGCGCGCAGCCTCGACAAGCCCGTCGTGATCTACAGCGAGACCCAGGTCGGCACCGAAAGCCTCAAGATGATGCAGGGCACCGGCTGCGAGATCTACGCGAACTTCACCACCGCAATTTATGCCACCCGCTGGAGGGCCTTGGAATCATGAAAACTGCACTGCTACTGTCCGGCGGTATGGACTCCCTGGCGATTGCGTGGTGGAAGCGGCCAGACGTCGCGATCACCCTTGACTACGGCCAGAAGGCCGCAGAGGCGGAGAAAAGGGCGTCTGCCGCTGTATGCGCTCAACTGGGCATTGAGCACCACATCGTGCACATCGACTGCAGCTCCCTGGGTTCTGGCGATATGGCGAATGCAGCACCGGATGCAGCGGCTCCAGCAAGCGACTGGTGGCCCTACCGCAACCAGATGCTGCTCACCTTCGCTGCGATGAAATGCATTGGGCTTGGGGTCAAAAAGTTGCTGATCGGCACGGTGCGCTCCGATGGCAGCCACATCGACGGCACACCTGAGTTCGTCCACCTGATGGATCAGCTGCTGAGCATGCAAGAAGGTGGACTGCGGGTCGAGGCCCCGGCCATCGAACTGTCCACAGCAGAACTCATCCAGCAATCGGCGTTGCCCGCTGACATGCTCGCCTGGGCGCACAGCTGCCATAAGGCCAACACTCCGTGCTGGAACTGCCGGGGATGCAACAAGTATCGGGAGACCTATGACGAGGTCAGTGCCAGTATGGCTTGATCTAGGCAATCCACAGCCCAAACAGCAACTGACGGCCTACACACCCATTCAATGGTCCGGCCCGCGCGTTGCTCTGCCCACCAAGGGTGCAGCCAGGGCCCCCCATCTGGCCGCCGTGCTTGCAGGCCGGCGTTCACGCAGAGACTTCGCGGCACCGCCCACCTTGGACGATCTGGCGGCCATGCTGGAGCTATGTTGCCGAACGCGCGAGCTAAAAGCCAGCGATCTGGGCTTTGATCTGGAGTTCCGTCCGCACCCCTCAGCTGGGGCCATCCACTGCGTGCACACCCTGGTTCAGCGCGAGATCGACGAAGACTGGATGTACTACGACGCGCAAGCGCATCAGTTGGTGTCGCTGCCCGGCACGTCCGCCGTGGCCAACGCCGCCCGCAATGCTGCCAATGAGCTCGTGCCTGCCGCCAACGCTTCCCTGATCGCACTAGTGGCAGAACCGGACAAAGCCGCAGCAAAGTACAAGAGCCCAGGCAGCCTAATCTGGCGAGACGCCGGAGTGCTGCTGGGCTACTTCAGCATCTGCGCCGAAGCGCTGGCCCTCTCGTTTTGTCCACTGGGGATCACGGGACATCCCATGCTTGATCGCGAGTTAGATGAGCAGGGACGCTTGTGCGGGGTTGGAATGGCGTTGCTTGGTCGCACGCACCTTGGTTGACGAGCCGCTTGTGGAAGGGAGCTTGTTGCCCAGCATCACCTGGGTCGACAGCGGCGAGCGGGCCATCTCGAACCAGATCACTGCATCTAGCTCGGAGGCTCGCACGCCCATGCGCTGGCTGAAAGCGAGGAACAACTCTTCCAGAGCGAAGTAATGGCGTTCGACAGTCAGATTCTTGGGAAACAGGCCAATTGCCACTCCGACTCGCAGGATGTGAATGTCCAAGATGGCTACATCGTCGGCGCGCAACCAGTTGCGCGCAATCCATGAGGCCGTCTTAGGGCCAATCCCGTTGAGCTGCAGCAGCCAGTCGCGCAAGGCCCTGCCAGTTTGCAAAGGTGCATCGCCCGTTGCCACTCGCTTGAGCGCCTCGCTGACGTACCGGGCCTTTTGCTTGGCAAAGCGGTAACGCACAGTGCGTCCATGAACGGTCAGCGGCTCTTCTAGCAGCGTCAACAGCTCCTCTTCGGTCGGCGTGCCAGCCAGCACGCCTCGCTCACGCAAACGCTCAAACGCGACAATGCCCACTGCAGCCGGAATGCCATGTCCTCCCAACAGACAGGCGGCCGCCTCCTCGGCAAGCGTATGGCCGAGCTTGTACTCTGGCGGGCCGCCCAGCACACGCTTGGACATCACCTGGTACGCCCAATAGGCAGGGGTGGGAAAGCCTTCCACGCGGCCCCAAGGAACGCCTGGCAGCAGCAATTCACTTGCGGGCGGCAGTTCCAGTTGCATGACCCCTACGGGGCCCAAGATCGCGGCAGTCTGCATCACGCCACCTCGCCTGTGTGAAACGAAAACTCTTCGCGCATCCACTGCATGAACGCCGTGCGTTCCACCGCATCCATGGCGATCACCTTGGACTGCAAGCGCTGCAGGCGACGTTTGGTGGTCTGGCGCTCTCGGAAGTTGTCCCCCAGGTACCGCACATCATGCAGTTCGGTGGGCGGCTCGTAGTTGAACCATAGGCATTCCTCACGAATGCCGCTGTGGGTGGCTGCCTCAAACTTCTTGCAGTTCCAGCCCGCCAGCATCTCATCGTACAAAGGGTGGGCATAGCCGGAAATGAGCACCTTGCACGGCAGATCTTTGAGCACTTTGAGCAACTGGGCGTGGTCATCCTGGCTGTAGTCGTGGCGGTACACCCGCGGCTGCCGGCGCGTAGCCGGGTGGTAAGGAGGGTCACAGTACACGAGCTCTTCCCCAGTGAACGCATAGCTACGCAGAAAGTCCTCGGCCTTGCCCTGCACCAGCTGGGCTGGCATCTGCGGCAAACCCTTCCACGCGGCAATCACGCGCTCATCCAGTTCAATGGCAATGCTGCGCAGCGCCGGCTTTTTGTTGCGCAGCACCGCCCCGCCACCCAGGTGCGTCTCGATGTAGACGTTGTGTGGGGGCATGAGATTGACCACGTGCTGGAATGTGCGGCCTTTGCCACCTGGATACTTCATGCGCTAAATCATCGTCAGATCTGACGATGAAGTCAAATACTTTTGGCGCATGGCCAGCGAAGCGTTGCGCGCACGCCAGGGCCCAGCTTTCACCACCGTTCTCAATGCCATGGTGCGGGTGCCGGCTATCTTTGATCAGCATTCCGTTCTGCGTTGATCCAACGTGCTTGATTTGACCACCGGCAGCATTCGACGGCGGATTCAACCGGTCGACGCAACACATTCGCTGAACATCTCAGCGGGCGTCTGGAAGCCGAGCGTCTTGCGCGGCCTCTCGTTCAATTGTCTCGCGATCGCGTTGAGCTGGAGCTGTGAGTAGCCCGAGATGTCGATGCCCTTGGGCAGGTACTGCCTGAGCAGCCCGTTCGTGTTCTCGTTGCTGCCGCGCTGCCATGGGCTGTGTGGATCGCAGAAGTAGACCTGGATGTCGGTGGCCATCGTGAATCGCTTGTGGCCGTGCATCTCCGTGCCTCGATCCCAGGTCAGCGACTTGTAGAGCTCCTGCGGCAGCTTGCGCGCGTTCTTGATCAGCGCGTTGACGACCGTCTGCGTGTCCTTGCCGTCGAGCTTCACCAGCATCACGTATCGCGTCTGGCGCTCGACCAGCGTCGCGATCTGGCTGTTGCGACTGCCGAACACCAGGTCTCCTTCCCAGTGACCAGGCACCGCCCGATCCTCGACCGATGCTGGGCGCTCGCTGATCGACACGGCATCGACGATCTGCCCGTGGATCGCCGTCTTCTGCGTGTAGTGACGAGAGCGACGCATGCCGCGCGTGCGCCTCAGGTGCTCCAGCAGCTCCTTCTTCAAGGCGCCACGCGCTTGAATGAAGAGGCTGCGGTAGATGGTCTCGTGTGACACGTGAAGGCTCTCGTCGCACGGATAAGTATGCTTGAGCCAGCCGGCGATCTGCTCGGGCGACCACAGCATCCGAAGCTTGTCGGCCACGATGCGCGCCAGCGCTCGGTTCTTGGCCAGCTTGCAGCGCTTGGGACGAAGCGCTCGATCCCAGGCGGCGCTCGTCGGCCTGGCTCGCCCGATAGCCCTGCTTGGCCGCCGTTGCGCTTGATCTCGCGGCTGATCGTCGATGGTGCTCGCCCGAGCCGTGCAGCGATCGATCGAATCGATTCGCCTGTCGCCATCGCACGCGAGATCTCTTCTCGCTCGGCCAGCGTCAGCGCCGTCGTGCGCGGCGTCGCTGCGGCGGTCGAATGCCACCGGTCCTCGACAGGATGCCTCTGGACCGACGTGTGGGCTCGATCGAACAGCTGGCCGATCTGGTGCAGCGTCCAGCCTTGCTTCCAGCGCTCCCACATCAGCGCCTTCTGGCTGTCGGTGTAGTAGATCCGTGTCCGGTACTTCATCTGCAACACTCCTGCTGCCTACGCAGTGGTCTAGTGTGTTGCATCGACCGGTTGAATCCGCCACCCTGAGCGGTCAGTCGGCCTAACGCCACAAAGCAGTCATACAGCACAGATACAGGTGCTGTGCAAGGGCGAGCAATGCCTAGCCGTTCGCGGTAGAAGAGCAACATCGCACTCTTGGTTTGGTGATAGGGTTGCCTCCAGCCCTTCATTTGTCATTTTTGCCACTGAATGCTCGATCTACTCGCCTCTCATTCCTAGAAATTTACATAATAACCAGTATTTGCACAGAGTGCATATGGAAATGCTCGAAGCCGAATCTATAGTTTTAAAAAAGAATTGCTTATTAAGATTGATGGAAAATCAAAAATAAAATACACCGTTATTAAAATCTATGGATAAATATTTAGTAGAAATAATCAAGCCAGGAATTTATACCAACCTGAATTCATACTGGGCTATGCACTACTGCTCGATTTTGGAAGCATTGTACGAGCAAAAAACTTTATCTCATGGATTTCAAAGAAGTTACATGGATTCCGTCGAGCCCACATTGGGAAATTTGGCTGCCAAGGCGGGCTATGCATTTTTCTTTGCAATTAAAAACTCATTACAAAATTTTGGTCTTCAAAGTTTGCTTTGCCACTATTTAGTAAGTAATGAGGGGAGGCCAGTATTTAACGATATTGTGACGAAAATTTCCGATCTCCATAATTTTGATTTCATGAGCGAAACTCAGGAATATGGCGTATTTGTTAGCGCCAAAGATTTTCGTAGTGGTGAGCAATTCATAAGAGAAAATAATCCAATTCTTCTTGGATGGGACTATTTGCAATACAGCGATGCTATAGCTAAAGTTTCATATGCGGACTTGTGCATTCTTCTCAAGGGAGTTGATAATAACTTTGGAATACTAGGCGAAGTGGAGGGGAATAATGGCGGCGAACTCTTGTTGAAATCTTTCTGGACTAGAAAAAAAGGAGAATATTACTCATTTGGCATTGGCGTAAAACAACGTTCTAAAACATCCATAAATCAACAGGTTGGATCTACAGATATAACTGGCCAATGGGTTAATACGGAATATGGATGGAAATATGTTATTGTGTTAGATAGTGAAAATTCAATAGTACAAGACTTTCATGATGCAATTGGCACCATTCAAACATTAATGACACTGGGCCCTTTGCAGCGAGCAAATTATGACCCATCATTGCTTCCAGTTTTAAACTTAATCAAAGGGCGCTGGGATAGTAATATTTTAGAACTTCTAGCAGAGCTTCGTTCAATGTTATTTTCAAATCCTGCCGCAACATTAGGAACAAATCCAATCCCTGCGAAATCTGTACCCAGTATCGTTTTATAAAAATCTCTGTGAGGTGATGCTGCCGTGGCGTGAATTAGATCGTAGCGTTAATGACTGCTTCTACAAGCTTTAATCGCCTGCTCCTGGCCGAGCTGCGTCTGTCGCAAATAGACCCTGAGCGGCCATCCGCCATGGACTAGCTGGGCTTGTAAACTTGTGCCAGACATATGGGGAAAAACGCAGAAGTGGGAGGAGGTCGAGACTTCTAAATCATCAGATGCACCGAGACCCCAATGAGTATTTGATAAGTAAGGAGAGGGACAAAGATGGTCAGAAAAATTATGCCTACCGATGTACGAAACGACTATTTTGCACAGCTAGCAGCTATTGATGCTTTTCACCAGAGAGGGCTAATTGCTTTTACAAGCGACGCCGATGAGTCAACTCTCACAGAGCATTCCCTGCTAGCAACAGCTGTTGCATGGGAAGGCTTTGTTAGCGATATGTTTGTCGCTTACATAAACCGAGACTCATCACGGTTTTTGACTCATATGGAGCAGTCGTTTAGGCAACACCTGTACGGAAGTGGGACACCTCTAAGAGTTTTTAATAATTTTGGAAAATTAGATATGCCTAGACATCTCAATAAAAAAGATGTGATGGGGCTGGCGAACAGCATCGGCAACAATATCACTTTTCCTAACTACACCGAACTTGAGAGCAAGGCAAAAACTTGGCTTACAGCTCCTCACTTAGCAGTATTTAAAGGCCTTCCTGGTCCACAAAAGGCAGTTATTAATCTTCTAATTTCGCTGCGAAATCACATTGCTCACCGTAGCCAGCGGTCCTTTGATGCAATGAATGAAAACATGCTGGTGCCAGCGCTGTACCCAACCGGCTTACAAAGGCAAGCTAATAAAATTCAAAATGTCGGCGCTTGGCTGAAGTCAACGCCGGTAGGGAGACAAGAAACTCGTCTTGCTATTATTTTGAGAGAGCTTAATAGTATCGGTGCGCGGTTTTAGATTAGTCCATCTTCGCTCGCATAGCGAGATGGTGCATCAAACTATTACCCAAGAATGCTTCACATATTGGAAGTGCCCTTCAAAGATAGCAGTCAACCACTCGGCGGAAGTAACACCTTGCCTACCGATTTGTATGGGCGATGCCGCCTTCAAGTCCAGCATTGAAATGGGCAGTTCAGGCAGTAGTCCGGCACCTAATGCGCAAGGGTCATCTTTCGGCCATTGACCTCCATAAAAGCGTTTTAGAACATCTCTACCCGTTGACTTGACCAGAGTGCGGTATGTCTCAACCCGCGTCAGCCAGTAGCATTCGATGCCTGATTCTAGATACCGCGCTTGTCGTTGTATATACGTGCTCATCGGCTGATATGAGCGCTGCAACTCAATCGCTATAGACCTACCGCCATACTGGACCAGTACGTCCGCTTTCCACCTCGCTCCCGATGGTGACTTTCCGGGGACTTCTTCTTTAGCCTCAACCGACAGTTCGCATAGCGCGGCAAGTATCGAGGCTTTCCCATCTTTGTGCCATTGCGTCTCAAGCGCAGTCTCACACTCATTGGAAGCATGAGCGAAAAACGGGAGGCCGTTCAGGCTTGTCTTCAGCACCGCTGGGGCCTTACAGCACTGCAATACGTATCTTCCAAGGGGAGAAGTTAGCTTGAGGTGCTCCCAATCTTCCAAAGAAAAGTTCAAAGCGTCGACTTCACGCCCCTGCATGTCAAACGCGTACTGTGTCATATAGGCCCTCCTCTATTTCCTTAAGCATACTGGAGGGCCTGGCTAGAGGGCTGACGACGATATCGCTCTACGTGAGCGCAAAGTCTGGTTTCATACTCCAAACGTTGGTCTAGCATGAAGCTGTCGTTTAGACGCGCGAAGCGAACGGCGGCTTCTGGCCAAACGCAGCCGGTCACAACCAGCCGACCGGGCAGCCGTAACCGGCACAGGTCGTCAGTTCAACCGGAATACGCACCATGGTGGGCGGGGAATCCAAAAAGTCTGCGACTCCACTTGCAACTCATCACCATCTGACGATGCCATCCTTTTCGCGGTTTTAGCGATCTCCTGCGCTTGGATTTTTTTCAAGCGATGGAAGTACCTCAAGGCAGTCACATCCCACAGCTGTCTGACCTTGGCATCACGCCGGGTGGAGCTCGCGATTTCTGCAAGCTGCGCCCCTAGCTTTGCCCGAGCGTGCGCCTGCCTATGCGATGCGCTTGGTTGCGCCACGAGCTCGATGGAATAGCGAGCTTTCAAAAACCCAAGGAATGTAGAGGCAGCTGCTCGTTGACCAGGAGCACTGCGGAGCATGTCGTTCAACGCGGCTTGGTTGGGCATCACAGCTCCTTCGGGCGATGCGGCAAACAACAAGCTGACAGCAGGGCGCAGCGCCATTCGCATGGTCCGGGGCTTGATCTTTCCAGCCTCCACACGAGTATGGAGCTCATCGAAGAAGGCCTGGAGCACGGCCTCTGCCACCGAGCCTGCAGAGAGGCTTTGCACAAGCTTGCGCGATGTCTGGATCTCCGCATTTGCTTGCTTAGCCTCCGGTGCCAACGCCAGTGCATGCTGGTCTTGCAGCCAACGCATCGGCAGCTCGTACTTGCGCAGCTTACGGGTCCCAAATACCCGCAGCACAAAGGCCTCATCCCAGACCGAATCTGGGTGCTGGTCCAGCGTGGTGAAAAACTCCGCATGCCGGACCAATGCCAAGCACAGCCGCTTGGCATCGGTGTGCCCAAGTGCCCAGCACACATACGAGGAAAAGGCCTGACGCACAGGCTCAAGGCAAAACAGCTCCGTCAGCTGTTCACCTCTGTGCTTGCATCGCCCTTGCCAGTAGCAAGCCTCGCAGCGACCATTGCGCCCAGGCTCAACCGGTGCTTGGCACACCTGGCAAGCGGTGTAAGGCTCGCTTTCACATTTACGGCAAATCCAAGTGCCGTCGCTGCGCGCTGTGCAAGGTCGGTGACGACGACACACACCGCATGTCTTGTTGTCATTGCCAGCACACTGCAAGCACACGACAGCCTGATCAGGTCCCGAACGCGAAAACTTGCGGACGAGCTGGCTGCATACGCTGCAGCGTTGCGGCTCTCGGAAATACACGTAGCAAGCATTGCAAACGGGTCCCTGAGGCAGCATCAACCCCAGCGCACGACCGCTGCGGTGGCATCGAATGCAGGGGCGCGTCGCCGCGCATTTTCGGCACTTTGCCGTGGGATCGCTTGCAAGCAATCGGCTCGCAATTCCGCACCCTGGGCATGGCCCTTGTTTGAAGCAGCGCGCGTAGCAAGTCGAGCAGTAGTGCCGACCGTTTTCTATACGAGAGAACTTGGACACAAGGCGTCCGCACTCATCGCACTCGTGCTGTGCAGCTCCCAAATCCATTACCACAGTCGATTCCTTCGCAGCCAACGCTCCCAGTCAGCCTGAACAAGCTCTTTAGCGACGGGTAGCGGTGATTCTCTTGCCTTTCGCTTTGCACTGCCCCCGCTTGGCGATTGAGTTGCACAGCGCGGCTTGGGGAGTGCATCGGCCCGCAGTATCGCTGCAAGGCGGCACAGCCGGGCCTCACGCTCACCGGGCGACTGCATCTCCAGCAGCAAGTCATTCGGCCGAATCGCCGGCTCTTGCATGTCTGCGCGCACAACCGTGCAGAGCGAAGGGACGAGCATGCTGCGCATGCGGCGAAACCATTCCAGGCCAGACACGGTGCCGTGGTCCCATAAACCCTCACCAGCGACCAAGACCGCCATGGCCATCCCTTGGAAGTCCAAGGCGTCCACCTCAGCCGAGGGAGGCACATACCTGCGTATGTCCTGCCCACAGGCCGAGCACCCCGCCAGATTTTGCAGTTTGTTGATGCAAAGATGAGGCGCAATCAACGCGTGGCAGTCAGGGCAGCGGTCAATCAGACGTGTCCCGTGAACCTCGCAGCCCACGACAAAGGCCAAACGCCAAGCGCGCCGGAAATACGGCTCAGGATCGTCAGCAAGGCACTGGGGACAGCACGGCAAGCCTGCGTAGTGCTGCCGGTTGCGGCTGCCCAAAGCGAGTATCCAAGGCCGTACTGGACGGCTGCGCGCGGCGCGACCAGCAAGGCGGTCCGCCAACTCCTGGAGCGTGGTCGCAAGGACAGCATCAGGCTCACATCCAAACCACATTGCGGCAGACATTGCTCGCGATGCAGTCAGTCCGCGGTCTGCATCAACTGACCACACCCGCCACTTGGGCCAGATCGCCCCTGTCAATGTCAGCGGGTCACACCCGCTATGCAAAGCCACCCTGGCCAGCCAGGACGACAGCAATTCGTCCCTGTATGGCCTTTGCCAGGGAACATCGCTCATGGCTGAACTTCACGAATGCCCTTGGTGGGTTTGACCCACGCCTTGGAGGTCACGATCTCCCGTGTAATGCACTCTTGCCCAGTCTGGATGGCGACCTTACTACACTCGATAAGCAGTCTGTGCAGATCCCCCAGATTGCCTTCGCTGATGTCGTGCAGCAGTGTGGCCATCTCCGGATTCGCAAGGCCTGATGGCTTCTTCAATGGAAGCACACTTTCAAAGCCAGCCAGCAACGTCTGGAACTCAGGGTCAAGCTTCCAAAGGGGGAGCGAATACACATCGAACCGACTGGCATGCTGTGGATCTGAATGCAGTACGCGTACGGCGTCTCTGGTACCCACACCAACAATCGGAATGCGCAGCTCATTGCATAGCATCTTGATCGTGTTCATCACGGCACGCAGCTTGGCAGATGGTCCCACCAACAACGAGTGGATCTCGTCGATGATCAAGATCTCCGCTTGGCATCGGCGCAAGCGTGTGATGGCGTCGTACCGCAGCTCTGTCACGGTGCCATTCTTTTTGTAAGGCGACCAGAATTGGCTGAGGATGGACACATACAACCCTTTTTCATCAGCCGACGGAGGTGACTCGGCAACGATGACGGGGCGAATGCTGTGCGAATCCTCGCTGACGTAGCCCTCACCGTGCAGCTCCGTGAAGCGCTCGATGATTTTGGTTTTCCCGTTGTTGGAGTCGCCAACAACCAGCATGTTGCGCATCCGAGGGACTTTGGGCATACGCATGAGGGCAGCCATGTCATCGAGGATCAGCTTGGCACGTGCGTAACCGATCCAGCGCGGTTCGAGCAAGAAACGAATCCGCTCATCCGGCCCCAACTCCAGCGCCGCGCGAAAGCTCTCATGGATGATCGATCTGATAAATCGCGAGGGGATAGTCGCCTCCTGGCGTAGTACCGGGGGTAGGCAAAAACTTGTTCTTGGCCCGCTCACGCTGGCCACGCCGACGAAGCCGCTCCACCTCCGGAATACGGTCGATACGCTGACGCACTGCCGTGGCGCTTGGGGCCTGCACATTCTGCTCCTCACAAATGCGCAGCACCTCACGCACCACCTTCTCCGCAGTGGGCCGCTCCGGCGTCAGGTAGTAATTGTTGATCACGTCCTGGATGAGCAATTGGACGCTTCGGGAAATTCGGCCCTTTCCGTACTGCCAGCCACGCTTCAATGGGACCAGCCCCGACACTGCATCCAGGGACCGGTATCGGCTGATCCAGCGATACAGCGTGGCTGTGCTAACGCCCAGCTCTTGCGCACGTGCCTGCACCGCGGCTCGGGTTGGACTCTTGGTCGCCAGCAGCGGTTCGATCGCCGCAAAACGCGTCTGCGCAACGCGCCAGTCCTCCTCAACGATCGCGTTGATGTCGATGTCAGAAAGAGGCGCAGGATCTTGATCAACATGCTCCAAATCACTGACCGGCAACACGCTGGTTCTGCCGGTCTGCACGCTGGTCGCGGTGACGGTGTTGAAGTCCAGCACCTCCGCAATCCGGAAGACTCCATCGCGATGGCGCACCAAGGCACCGCTACGAACGTCAAAGCGCTGGCGCTTTATGACCATCGAAGGCGTTTCCTCGAAATAGTCTCCGTAGTCCTTGTCAGTCATAGGCTGCCCAGATGAGGGTGTCTTCGTTGAGCGGATCGCAGATATCGCAGTCAAGCTGTCGGGTTGCCAGCAGATGCCATAGGTGTGCAATACCTTGGGCGCGGAAGCTTCCAGCGAAATGCTTGGCCAGGATGTAGTCAATGGAAACTGACCCAAGTTCACGCACGTCTTCCACGACGGCTGCACTTTGGTGTGGACACACATCCAAATCGTCGTAGCGGCGCAGGAACATGATGTTGTCGAAGGCTGGTGTGCGGATTCGGGTTTCGTCCATCACACGAAAAAGCCACCCCTGCTCACGGGCGTAGCGACGGATGGCGACCCATTTAGGAAGCCACTCCCGCCAGTGCTTGCGCCACTCCTTGCGCTCCTTCACCTCGACCAGCATTGGCTTGAACTCCATGCCAAGCGCGTCGTCCCGAACTTTGTAGTAAACAAGGTAGTCCGGCGTGGCAATCGACCTCGTTCCCGATCGGGTCACAAAAGGAACATCACACGGTTGCGAGACCACAGACGCAACCCCGAGGTTGAATGCCTGGCGTAGAACAAAGTCTCGCTCCAATGTGGACTCGTACGGGATAGAGCGCTGCGCGCGCCAGCTGACAAAGCCCGTGACGCTACGGCGATTGGTCGGGATCTTGCGCACAGACCGCACAACGGTGGGGTTGTCTCTTCTATTTAGCAAATTCCTCTCTCCAGTCTCATCTATTTGATGTGAAGCAGTATCACCAATTAACAAAAAAGCTTAGCTAACTCGTTGTACCGTCACGGAGCCAGTCTCATCAATAACATCGTCTCACAGCGGCTCGCCGCCGCGCCCGGGCGAGATTTCGCTGGCGCACCACGGCGTTTTATTTTTGGACGAATTGCCCGAATTTCCGCGCGCTGCGCTCGAAGCGCTGCGCGAACCGCTCGAAACCGGCCAGATCACCATCGCGCGGGCGGCGCAGCGCGCCGACTTTCCGGCGCGCTTCCAGATGGTCGCCGCGATGAACCCCTGCCCCTGCGGCTACCGCGGCGCGGCGCAGCGCGCCTGTCGCTGCTCGCCCGAGCAGGTGGCGCGCTACCAGGCCAAGCTCAGCGGCCCGCTGCTCGACCGCATCGACCTGCACATCGAAGTGCCCGCGCTGCCCGCCCACGAGCTGCTGGGCGCGCCGCCCGGCGAAGGCACGGCCACCATCCGCGCGCGCGTCGCGCAGGCGCGCGAGCGCTCCACGCAGCGCCAGGGCTGCGCCAACCAGGCGCTGCAAGGCCAGGCCATCGACACGCATGTGCTGCTCGACCCCGCCGCCGCCCAGTTCCTGCAGACCGCGGCCACGCGCCTGGGCTGGTCGGCCCGCGCCACGCACCGCGCGCTCAAGGTGGCGCGCACCATCGCCGATCTGGCGGGCGCGCAGCACACGCAGGTGGCGCACGTGGCAGAGGCAATGCAGTACCGCCGCACGCTGCGCGGCGCCTAACTGCGGCCCGGCGCTTTTCTCGCGCTGGCGCCAGCGCGTGCGGGTGCACGACCCAGAACCTACCTAGGGATACCGGCGTCCGGCGCCTCGTCGCCGTCCTCTGCGACCGCCACAGCCTCCCCTTCCAGGCGCTGCATGTTGCCCAGCAGCTTGAGCAGGTAATGCAGCGTGTGCGCCATGTCCCCCACGGAAAAACCCGCCAGCGCCTGTCTGTAATAGCGGCGGATGTTGGGTTGCGCCTCATGCACCCAGACCTCTCGCCCTGACTCCGTCATGGTGATGCGCCGTGACCGGCGGTCCCGGCCATCGGGCGCACTGCCCACGTGGCCGTCGCGCTCCATGCGGCTGACCAGGCCCGAGAGGTTTTGCCGGCTCACCATCAGGTAGCGGGCCAGATCTCCCACGCTCATGCCGTCCGCCACCTCGGGGCGCGACAGCGCCCCCAGCACAGCCCATTGCTGTGTCGTCAGCCCTTGCGCCTCGACCGCCCGAGTGCCTGTTTTATGCAACATGTTTGCGCATTGATACAAACGAAAGAACAGACGGTTGGCCAGCTCCATCTTTGCGATTTCGCTATCTTGTTGAGGGTTTACCACTATCTTTCCTTGAAATTTTTGCTTGCACCACATCTGGCAGAACTCTAATATAGGTCAATGTATTGACGTATATGAGTCCAAGCTTCCCATATCGCCCTGAGCATAGCAACCCGGCTTGTACCCACAGACCCCACGGAGAAAACCCATGCAAAGATTTGACGGCAAGACAGTGATCGTGACCGGCGGCGGTGGCGGCATCGGCGGGGCGGCGTGCCGCCGCTTTGCCCGCGAAGGCGCCAAGGTGGCGGTTTTCGACATGAACCTGGCGGCCGCCGAGAAAGTGGCCGAAGACATCCGCGCCGGCGGAGGCCAGGCGGCCGCATTCCAGTGCGACATCACGCAGCGCCCCCAGGTCGACGCGGCGGTGGCCGCCGCCGAGGCCCAGCTCGGCCCCATCGATGTGCTGGTCAACAACGCCGGCTGGGACGTGTTCAAGCCCTTCACCAAAACGGTCCCCGCAGAGTGGGACAAGCTCATCGCCATCAACCTCACGGGCGCGCTGCACATGCACCACGCGGTGCTGCCGGGCATGGCCGAGCGCAAGGCCGGTCGCATCGTCAACGTGGCGTCCGACGCCGCGCGCGGCGGCTCCTCGGGCGAGGCCGTCTATGCCGCGTGCAAGGGTGGCCTGGTGGCGCTGTCCAAGACCCTGGCGCGGGAACACGCGCGCCAGGGCATTACCGTCAACGTCGTCTGTCCCGGTCCCACCGACACCGCCTTGCTCGCCGGCGTGGCCGAAGGCGCGCGCGACCCGGCCAAGCTGATCGAGGCCTTCAAGAGCGCCATTCCACTGGGCCGCCTGGGCCAGCCCGACGACCTGGCGAGCGCCATTGCCTTCTTTGGCAGCGACGATGCCTCGTTCATCACGGGCCAGGTCATCAGCGTCTCCGGCGGCCTGACGATGCACGGCTGAGCCCGCACTCCTACTCCTTCCTTCTCACCGAAAGAACACCATGAATTTCGAAGACATCCTGTACGAAGTGCGCAACGGCGTGGCCTGGATCACCATCAACCGGGCCGACAAAATGAACGCCTTTCGCGGCCAGACCTGCGACGAGATCATCAAGGCGCTGAACAAGGCCGGCTACGACAAGGGCGTGGGTGCCATCGTGCTGGCAGGCGCGGGCGATCGGGCGTTCTGCACCGGTGGCGACCAGTCGGCCCACAGCGGCAACTACGACGGGCGCGGCACCATCGGCCTGCCGATGGAAGAGCTGCACACCGCGATCCGCGACGTGCCCAAGCCCGTGATTGCCCGCGTGCAGGGCTTTGCGATCGGCGGCGGCAACGTGCTGGCCACGATCTGCGACCTGACCATCTGCTCCGACAAGGCGCAGTTCGGGCAGGTCGGCCCCAAGATGGGCTCGGTCGACCCCGGCTACGGCACAGCCTTCCTGGCCCGCGTGGTGGGCGAAAAGAAAGCCCGCGAGATCTGGTACCTGAACCGCCGCTATAGCGGCGCCGAAGCCGTGGCCATGGGCCTGGCGAACTTCTGCGTGCCGCACGACCAGCTCGACGCCGAAGTGCAGAAGATCGGTGAGGAGCTGTGCGAGCGCAGCCCCACGGCGCTGGCCATCGCCAAGCGCAGCTTCAACGCCGACACGGCCCACCAGGCCGGCATCGCGGGCCTGGGCATGTACGCGCTGAAGCTGTTCTATGACACCGAAGAGTCGCGCGAAGGCGTCAACGCGCTCAAAGAAAAGCGCAAGCCCGAGTTCCGCAAGTACGCGAAGTAACTTTTCGATCGGAACACGAGCCATGCAAGCCGATGCCCTCGACCCGTCCGGCGCTGTGTGGTGGCCCGACCGCAGCACGGTAGACAACGCCAACCTCACGCGCTTCATGCGCGCGCTCGGGGTCGACAGCTTCGAGGCGCTCAATGCGCGCGCCAGCGCCGATCCGGCTTGGTTCAACGACGCGCTGATCCGCTTCCTCGACTACCGGTTCCAGCGCCCCTACAACCGGGTGCTGGACCTGGACGAGGGGCTGCCCTTCGCGCACTGGTGCGTGGGCGGCACGACCAACGTGGTGCTCAACTGCATCGACCGGCGCCGCGGCACGGCACGGCACGCTACACGCAAGTGGCTTTGGTCTGGGAAGGTGAGGACAGCACCCCGATAACGCCGCGTTGAGCGCAAAGCCTGGTCAGGCATGCACCCCAACGGGCACCAGCGGCAAGCCCAAGGGCGTGGTGCATTCGCACTGCGGCTTTCCGGTCAAGACGGCGCTGGACCTGTCGATCTGCATGGACCTCAAGCCCGAAGACCGCTTCCTGTGGATGTCGGACATGGGATGGCTGGTGGGCCCGATCCTGGTGTTCGGCGGCCTGCTGGTGGGATCGACGGTGGTGCTGGCAGAGGGCGCCCCCAACTACCCCCAGCCCGACCGCCTGTGGCGCCTGATCGAACGCCACCGCGTCACCTACCTGGGCCTCGCGCCCACGGTCGCGCGCCTGTCGATGTCGCTGGATGACGGCGCGATCGACGCGCTGGACCTCAGCCCGCTGCGCGTCATCGTCTCCACCGGCGAGCCGTGGACTCCCGAGGCCTGGCAGTGGACCTTCGAGCGCGTAGGCCAACGCAAAGTCCCCCTGCTCAATTATTCCGGAGGCACCGAAGTGGGCGGCATCCTCACGGGCACCGTCGTCCATCCGCTCAAGCCGTGCGCCTTCGCGGGCCCCGTGCCCGGCACAGGCGCGGATGTGGTCGATGTCGATGGCGCCAGCGCCGGGCCCGGCGTGATGGGCGAGCTGGTGATGCGCAGCCCGAGCATCGGGCTCACGCGCGGCCTGTGGCACGACCGCGAGCGCTACCTGCAAAGCTACTGGTCGCGCCTGCCGAACCTGTGGGTGCACGGCGACTTCGCCAGCCGCGACGCCGACGGCATGTGGTACGTGCACGGCCGCTCCGACGATACGCTCAAGATTGCGGGCAAGCGCACCGGCCCGTCCGAGATCGAGGCGCTGCTGATGGCCACCGGGCTGCTGCTCGATGCGGCGGCGATCGGCGTGCCGGATGCCGTCAAAGGCACGGCGGTGGTGTGCCTTTGCGTTGCGACGCAGCATCGAGACGGACCACGCGGTCCAGACCCTGTCGGCGGCGGTGGTCGCCGGGCTGGGTGGCGCGTTCCGGCCGGCCAAGGTGGTGCTGGTCGACGACCTGCCGCGCACCCGAATGACGCGTGGCGCCATTTACCTTCATAACCACCCATTCAATACAACGATATATGTTACCCCTGGAAAAAATCAGAATTATTGATCTGTGCAATGTCGTCATGGGGCCTTATGCGACACAGATCCTGGCGGAATATGGAGCGGACGTCATAAAAATAGAGCCGCCGGAAGGCGATGATTCCCGCCGCACAGGGTTTTCCGTTGAAAACAACATGGCCAGTTTGTTCATGGGGGTCAACCGGGGAAAACGAAGCGTCACCATGAACCTCAAGGACCCCACCAGCAAAGACGATTTCTATGCCCTGGTGCGGTCTGCGGATGTTTTTGTCCACAATATCCGCCCGCAGAAACTCCAGGCGCTGGGCATCACACCCGACGAACTTCGCTCGCAAAATCCCACCTTGATTTATGTGAGCCTGAATGGTTTTGGCCAGGATGGGCCCTATGGCGGAAAACCGGCCTATGACGATGTAATTCAGGGAATGTCGGGAATGGCGGCCCTTTCGCAACGCCATGGCGCGGACGAGCCGCGCTATACCCCGACCATCCTGGCCGACAAGACCGTCGGAACCCTGGCGGCCAGTGCGATTCTGGCGGCGGTGGTCAAACGCGAGCGTTTCGGGGTCGGCAGCACCGTGGAAGTGCCCATGTTCGAATCGATGGTGGCATTTACCCTGGTGGAGCACATGTACGGCGCCAACTTTCCGACGCACAACCAGAAAATGGGTTATCCCCGTGCACTGGCCCCATGGCGCAAACCGTTCGCCACCCTGGATGCCTATATCTGCGTCATGCCCTATACCGACAGGCACTGGAAAGAACTGCTGACCGCCACGGGGCATACGGATCTTGCGGCCGATCCGCGTTTTGCCAGCATTTCGGCGCGCAGCGAGCACTCCGGCTTTGTCTACCAGGCGCTGGGAACCGTGTTGTCGCAGAAAACCACGGCAGAGTGGCTGGCCATCCTGGAAGAACTGCAGGTGCCCGGCGCCGTCGTGAACCAACCCGAGGATCTACTGACCGACCCACATCTGCAGGCTGTGGGGTTTTTCCAGCACCTCAACGATCCGTCCATGGGCGCGCTGTGCTTCCCAGGCGCACCGGTGCTTTTCGATGGAGTGAGGGTCTACAACGGCCCACCTCCCCGGCTGGGCGAACACACGCGCGAGGTGCTCGATGGAATTTCCCATCCATTGAACTGAGTTTTTCGACTTGTTCGGAATCGCCATTTCCGAAACAACCATTTGCTTATTACTTCAATACCAAGGAGACAAACCATGGCATCCCCTATTTTGCTGGGTCGCGGATATTACTGGCACGACCTGCACGTCGACCAGGAATTCATCACCTACGGAAGAACCGTTACCGAAACCGATTTGATGAATTTCATCACTCTGACCGGAATGACAGAAATCATCTTCACCGACATCCACCACAAAGGCGCGATGCAGGGCCGCGTGGTGCCCGGCGCATTGTCCTATACATTGATTGAAGGGCTGCTGGTCCAGGGCATGATCCAGGGCACGGGCATGGCCTTGCTCGAAATAGAAAAGAAGATTTTGGCACCCGTGTGCGTGGGCGACACCATTCACGGCCATGTGCGCATCGACAATATCCGACCGACCTCCAAACATGGGCGCGCGGTGGTTACCTCTACCGTCTCCATCGTGAACCAGCACGGTGTGACCGTAAGCACCTATACCGCAAAACGCCTGCTCGCAGGAGACCCCCAGAAGATTGCCGCGGAAAGCCACTGATTGGAGAGAGAAATGAAATTCACCCGAATTTTTCGCCGCACTCCGATGGGCCTGGGTTTGCTGCTGGGACTGATGGCGCCCAAGCCATTCCTCCGATTACCCGACCAAGCCGATCCAGCTGGTCATCGGGTTTTCAGCGGGCGGCCCCGCCGAT
This sequence comes from uncultured beta proteobacterium, assembly GCA_963703375.1. Classification (GTDB taxonomy): domain Bacteria; phylum Pseudomonadota; class Gammaproteobacteria; order Burkholderiales; family Burkholderiaceae_C; genus Simplicispira. Next base: position 79,460 of record CAVPEF010000004.1, read on the forward strand.
GCGATTGCCCGCATCCTGTCGCAGCCGCTGAGCAAGGTGCTGGGCACGCCCATCGTCATCGACAACCGCCCCGGGGCCGATGGCGTCATTGCCGCCACCAAAGTCGCGCAGTCGCCCGCCAATGGCTACACGCTTTTGCTGGCCCCGGCGACCCATGCCATCAACGCCACGCTCTACAAAACCGCTCCGTACGATTCGCTCAAGGATTTCACCCCGGTCGTCCTGATCGGCGATTCGCCGAACATCGTGGCGGTGCACCCGTCCGTTCCGGCCAAGACCATCTCGGAACTGGCCGCCCACGCCAAGACCAAAACCCCGGAGCTGGCTTATGCCTCCAGTTCGAGCATCACCTACCTGGCCACCGAGATGCTGAACATGAACGCGGACGTGAAAATGGTACGCATTCCCTACAAGGGCGCGGGCCAGGCCTTGCCGGCGCTGTTGTCGGGCGAGGTCCAGGTCATGGTCTCGAGCTTCGTCACCCTGCTGCCGCACGTGAAGTCCGGCAAGGTGCGTGCGCTGGCGGTCACCAGCCCGTCGCGCCTGGCGGCCGCTCCCGACATTCCGACCGTCGCCGAGTCGGGCCAGCCCGGCTATGCGGCCACGACCTGGTACGGCATCCTGGCGCCCGCCAACACCCCGCCCGAGGTCACCGAACGCGTGGGCCAGGCCGTCAAGGAAGTCCTGCTCGACAAATCCGTCGTCGACCAGTTGGCCGCGCAGGGGCTGGCGATCGAGAAAACCATCACGACCCCGCAGGCGTTCAAGGCCTACATGGGCGCCGAGGTCGACAAATGGAAGCGCGTCATCGTGTCGTCGGGGGCAACGGTCAACTGAACGGCCCCGAACGCCGCAGAGGAGGCGATGCCGCCCGGCGGCCGGCACGCCCGAGCACGGCGTGGTGCACCGCGGCGGTGCGTCGCGATAATGCCCGCCATGCCTGCACGCTCCCCTGCCCGCCCCGCGGCCCCGCGCGCGCCCGAAGACCGCCATTTCGTGGCGGCGCTGGCGCGCGGGCTCGAAGTGCTGTCGTGCTTTCGCTCGGGCGACCAGGTGTTGGGCAACCAGGAGATCGCGCAGCGCTGCCAGCTGCCCAAGTCCACCGTCTCGCGCCTGACGACCACGCTCACGCGCCTGGGCTACCTGATCCACATCGCCGACAGCGGCAAGTACCGGCTGGGCACGGCCACGCTGTCGCTGGGCAGCGCCATGCTGTCGCGCCTGGACGTGCGCCAGGTGGCGCGCCCGCTGATGCAGGAGCTGGCCGACGCCGCCCACGCCGAGGTGTCGCTGGGCACGCGCGACCGGCTGTCGATGATTTATGTCGAGAACTGCCGCAGCCCGGCCCTGCTGGCGCTGCGACTGGACGTGGGCTCGCGCATCTCGCTCACGCGCTCGGCCATGGGCCGCGCCTGGCTCGCCGCCGTGCCCGAGCGCGAGCGCAGCGAGGTGCTGGCGCAGGCGCGGGCGCGCCAGGAAAGCACCGGGCCCGCGGTGCACGACGGCATCGAGAAAGCCCTGCACGACCACCGCACGCTCGGCGTGACCACCTCGTTTGGCGACTGGCAAAAGAACGTGAACGCGATTGCGCGCGCGTTCGACCCCGGTGGCGGGCTGCCGCCGATGGTGGTCAATTGCGGCGGTCCGGCGTTCAACCTGCCGCCCGAGTTCCTGCTCAACGAGGTGCGCCCGCGCTTCCTCGAGATGGTGGCGCGCATCGAGAGCGCGCTGCACCGCTGAACGCTGCGCCCGCTGCGGACTGGCTGGGTCGCTCGCTCTTCTTTCGATAGCTTGCAGCGCTTGTCCCACCAGCGATTGAGGCCGATTTGGCTTATTTTTTGGGCGACAGCGGCCTGCGCGCAGCGCGCCCGCAGGCCCCGGCCGGGGCCGGCTCAGAACCAGGCGTCCTGCATCGCCAGCGCGCTGTCGTCGAGGCTGCGCAGGAGCGCGTGCTGCGGCCCGGTGCGCGGCAGCTCGCAGTGGAAGAACCAGCGGCAGGCCTGCAGCTTGCCCTGGTAGAAGTCGGCATCGGCACGGTCCGCGCCGCGCTCCAGCGCGCTGGCCGCCACCACGGCCTGGCGCAGCCAGGTCCAGGCCAGCACGGTGTGGCCGAACGCTTCGAGGAACACGCCGGCGTTGGCCAGCGCACGCGCGCTGTCGCGGCCCAGCAGCGGTGCGAGCACGGCGAGCGTGGCCTGCACCTCGCCCCAGGCGGCCTGCAGCGCGCCGGCGTGCGGCGCCAGCCGCGGCCAGGCGCGCGCCGCGTCCACCGTGGCCTGCAGTTCGCGGCCCAGCAGCGCAACCGCCGCGCCCTGCTGCATCACCGCCTTGCGGCCCAGCAGGTCGAGCGCCTGGATGCCGTGCGTGCCCTCGTGGATCATGTTCAGCCGGTTGTCGCGCCAGTACTGCTCGACCGGGTAGTCGCGCGTGTAGCCATAGCCGCCGTGCACTTGGATCGCCAGGCTGTTGGCCTCGAGGCACCACTGGCTGGGCCACGACTTGGCGACCGGCGTGAGCAGGTCGAGCAGCAGTCCGGCCTCGGCGCGGGCCGTGTCGCTGTCGCCGGTTTTTTGCTCGTCCACCAGGCGCGCGGCGTACAGGCCGAGCGCCAGGCCCCCTTCGACATAGGCCTTCTGCGCCAGCAGCATGCGGCGCACGTCGGCATGCGCGACCAGCGGCACCTGCGGCTGCAGCGGGTCCTTGGCGCCCGGCGCGCGGCCCTGCAGGCGCTCGCGCGCGTACTGCAGCGACGCCAGGTAGCCGCGGTAGCCGTACATCACCGCGCCCATGCCGACGCCGATGCGCGCCTCGTTCATCATGTGGAACATGCACGCGAGGCCCTGGTGCGGCGCGCCGACCAGCTCGCCCTCGCAGTCGCCCTCGTCGCCAAACGACAGCATCGTGGACGTGGTGCCGCGCCAGCCGGTCTTGTGGACCAGGCCGGTGAGGCGCACGCCGTTGCGCGGGCCCAGGCTGCCATCGGCGTGGACGCGGAACTTGGGCACGGTGAACAGCGAGATGCCCTTGACGCCCGCCGGCGCGCCCGGGATGCGCGCCAGCACCAGGTGCACGATGTTCTCGCGCAGCTCGTGGTCGCCTGCCGAGATGAAGATCTTGCTGCCCTGGATGCGGTAGCTGCCATCGGGCTGCGGCGTGGCGGTCGTGGCCAGGTCCGACAGGCTCGAGCCGGCCTGCGGCTCGGTCAGCGCCATGGTGCCGAAGAAGCGCCCCGACAGCAGCGCGCCCAGGTACTTGCGCTTCTGCGCCGCGCTGCCAAAGCGCTCGATCACGTTGGCGTTGCCCAGCGTCAGGCCCACATACGAGGTGGTGGCGCCGTTGGCGCTTTTGAACAGCGCCGAGCAGGCCTGCGCCACCACCACGGGCAGCTGCATGCCGCCGTGCTCGTAGTCCTTGGTGGGCGCCAGGAAGCCCGCCGCGCAGAACGCGTCGAGCGCCTCGCGCACCTCGGGGATCAGGTGCACGCGCTCGCCGTCGAACGTCGGCTCGTGCTCATCGGACTTGCGGTTGTGCGGCGCGAACTTGTCTTGCGCAATCGCATGGGCGGCGTCGATCGCGGCGGCAAAGGTCTCGCGGCTGTGGTCGGCGTGGCGCGGGCGCTCGGCCAGCCGGTGCGCCTGCAGCACCTCGAAGAGCTGGAAGTCGAGGTCGCGGCGCTGGATCAGGGAAGACTCGGGCATGGCCACCTTTGTGCTGCATCGCAGAAATGAATGGAAATTGGCGCGCGCCGCGGCGTGCCGCAGGGCGGTGCGCCGCAGGCCTGCCATCGTAGAAAGCCCCAGCCACGCTGGCAACGGCGGCGAGTTTCGCAGGCGACAGCAGCCGGTTTACAGCCCAGGGTGGCGCCTTTAGCATGGCCGTTCGATGGCTTCTGCGGTGCAGAATTTTTCCTTCGTTTCTCGACCCGCTGCGCTGGAGAAGCGGGTCTTTTTCAAGGGGTTACGGACATGGGCGTGAAACAACTCTTCGACCTGACCGGGCAGGTCGCGCTGGTCACCGGCGGCTCGCGCGGCCTGGGCCTGCAGATGGCCGAGGCGCTCGGCGAGATGGGCGCGCGGCTCGCCATCTCGGCCCGCAAGGCCGATGAACTGGCGCAGGCGAAGGCAGCATCTCGAAGGCCTGGGCTACGAGGTCGAAACCCTCGTCAACGACCTGTCCAAGTTCGACCAGATCCCGGCGCTGGTGGACCAGGTGCTGGCGCGCTTCGGCACCATCGACATCCTGGTCAACAACGCCGGCGCCACCTGGGGCGCGAGGGCCGAGGACTACCCCGACGCCGCGTGGCACAAGGTCATGGACCTCAACGTGAACGCGCCGTTCTTCCTCTCGCGCGAGGTCGGCAAGCGCTGCATGATCCCGCAGGGGCGCGGCAGCATCATCGTCACGGCCTCGGTGGCCGGGCTCAAGGGCACGCCGCCGGGCATGAACACCATCGCCTACAACACCTCCAAGGCGGCGGCGATCCACTTCGCGCGCACGCTCGCGTCCGAGTGGGGCCCCTACGGCATCCGCGTCAACGCGATCTGCCCCGGCTTCTTCCCGAGCAAGCTCGCCAGCGGGCTGATCGAGAAACTCGGCCCGGCGCTGCAGGAGCGCACGCCGCTGCGCCGCATCGGCGGCGACGAGGACCTCAAGGGCGCGGTGGTTTTCCTTGCGTCCGACGCTTCGCGCCACATCACCGGGCAGGCGCTGGTGGTGGACGGCGGCGCCAGCCTGATCTGAGCACGCTGCGGCGCCTGTGCGCCGCCCCTTCTCCGGCGGGCGGCTTGCCCGCCCCGCTTTCCTCCCCTTACCGGACACCGCCGATGGATTTCTCGTACTCCCCCAAGGTCATCGACCTGCAGCAGCGCCTCACGGCCTTCATGGAAGCGCACATCTACCCCGCGGAACGCGTGTACCACCACGAGGTGGACGCCCACCGCAAGGCCGGCAACGCCTGGCAGCCGACGCAGGTGATGGAAGAACTCAAGGCCAAGGCACGCGCGGCCGGCCTGTGGAACCTGTTCCTGCCCGCAGTCGCAGTACGGCGCCGGCCTGACCAACCTCGAATACGCGCCGCTGTGCGAGATCATGGGCCGCTCGCACATCGCGCCCGAGGCCTTCAACTGCTCGGCGCCCGACACCGGCAACATGGAAGATGCTGGTGCGCTACGGCACGCCGAAGAGCAGCAGCAGCGCTGGCTGCGAGCCGCTGCTCGACGGCGACGATCCGCTCGGCCTTCGCGATGACCGAGCCCGACGTGGCCTCGTCCGACGCGACCAACATCGAGGCGCGCATCGTGCGCGACGGCGACGACTACGTGATCAACGGCCGCAAGTGGTGGACCTCGGGCGCGCCCGACCCGCGCTGCGAGATCCTGATCTTCATGGGCAAGACCGACCCGGACAACCCGAGCCGCCACCGCCAGCAGTCGATGATCCTGGTGCCCATGAAGACGCCCGGGCGTGACGATGGTGCGCCCGCTGCCGGTCTTCGGCTACGACGACGCGCCGCACGGCCACGCGCGAGGTCGAGTTTCGAGAACGTGCGCGTGCCCGTCGGCAACATGCTGCTCGGCGAGGGCCGCGGCTTCGAGATCGCGCAGGGCCGCCTGGGCCCGGGCCGCATCCACCACTGCATGCGCCTGATCGGCGTGGCCGAGCGCGCGCTCGAACTGATGTGCCGGCGCGCGCTGAGCGCGCGTGGCCTTCGGCACGCCGCTGTCGCCGAGCAGGGCGTGACGCGCGAGCGCATCGCCAATGCGCGCATCCTGATCGACCAGGCGCGCTTGCTGGTGCTGAACGCCGCGCACATGATGGACACGGTCGGCAACAAGGCGGCGCAGAAGGAGATCGCGATGATCAAGGTGGCCGCGCCCAACATGGCCTGCCAGGTGATCGACTGGGCGATCCAGGTGCACGGCGGCGGCGGGCGTCAGCGACGACTTTCCGCTCGCTGCGGCCTATGCCGCAGGCGCGCACGCTGCGCTTCGCCGACGGCCCCGACGAGGTGCACCGCAACCAGATCGGCAAGATGGAACTGGCCCGCTACCAGGCGCGACTGAGCCATGTCCGACCGCCACTTCGCCCACTGGCCGCGCCTGCTGCCGCGCCACCTCACGGTGCCCGCCATGCAACCTCTACCGCAACCTCGAGGTCTCGGCGATGCGCTTTCCCGACAAGGCCGCTTCTGGTGTTCTACGACTCCCTCCTGAGCTACGCCCGGCTGCAGGACGAGGCCGAGCGCCTGGCCGGCTACCTGCAGCAGCGTCTGCGGCGTGCGCAAGGGCGACCGCGTGCTGCTGTACATGCAGAACAGCCCGCAGTTCGTGATCGGCTACTACGCCATCCTGCGCGCCGACGCGGTGGTGGTGCCGGTCAACCCGATGAACCTCACCGAGGAGCTGCGCCACTACGTCGACGACGCCGGCGCGCGCACCATCGTGGCGCCGCAGGACCTGTTCGCGCAGGTGCAGCCGCTGCTGCGAGCGGCCGCCGACGGCGCGCGGCCTGCGCACGCCGTCGTCGCGGCCTACAGCGACTACCTGACCGCGCCCACCGACCTTCCCGTGCCCGCGTTCGTGGCCGCGCCGCGCCAGGCCGTCGACGAACCCGGCGCCGTGGCGCTGTGGCGGATGCGCTGGCCGCCGGCCTGCGCCCGGGCCCGCTCGACCGCCGGCCCCGACGACCTCGCGCGTGATGCCCTACACCTCGGGCACCACCGGCCACCCCAAGGGCTGCATGCACACGCACCGCAGCGTCATGTACAACACCGTCGCCGGCACGCAGTGGCTGGGCACGCCGCAGGACGCGGTCTCGCTGGCGGTGCTGCCGCTGTTCCACGTGACCGGCATGCAGAACGGCATGAACGGCCCGCTCTACGCCGGCGCCACCATCGTGCTGCTGCCGCGCTGGGACCGCGACGCGGCCGCGCAGCTGCATCGCGCGCTACCGGGTCAGCAGCACGCAGATGATCGTCGACCATGGTGGTGGACCTGCTGTCGCAACCCGCGCCTGGCCGAGTACGACCTCTCGAGCATCCGGCGCCTGAGCGGCGGCGGCGCGGCCATGCCCGAGGCCGTGGCCAGCCAGCTCAAGGCGCTGTGCGGCCTCGACTACCTCGAGGGCTATGGCATGACCGAGACCATGGCGCCGACGCACATCAACCCGCCCGAGCGGCCCAAGAAGCAGTGCCTGGGCATCCCGATCTTCGACGTCGACGCGCGCGTGGTCGACCCGGCCACGCTGCAGGAGCTGCCGCCCGGCGAGGTCGGCGAAATCATCGTGCACGGCCCGCAGGTCATGCAGGGCTACTGGAACAAGCCCGAGGCCACCGCCGCAGCGTTCGTGCGAGATCGACGGCAAGCGCTTCCTGCGCACCGGCGACCTCGCGCGCATCGACGAGGACGGCTACTTCTTCATGGTCGACCGGCTCAAGCGCATGATCAATGCGTCGGGCTTCAAGGTCTGGCCGGCCGAGGTCGAGGCGCTGATGTACGCCCACCCGGCCATCCAGGAGGCCTGCGTGATCGCCGCCAAGGACGCGCGCCGCGGCGAGACCGTGAAGGCCGTGGTCGTGCTGCGCGAGGCCTTCACGGGGCCAGGTGACCGAGCAGGACATCATCGACTGGGCGCACGCCCACATGGCGGCCTACAAGAGCCCGCGCATCGTGCGAGTTCGTCGCCAGCGCTGCCCAAGTCGGGCACGGGCAAGGTGCAGTGGCGCGAACTGCAGGAGCGCGAGAAAAAGAGCGCGACCGCAAGGCCCTGACCGGACCATTGCTCCTGAAAGGTGAGCGTGTAAGCGCTTGCCCAGCAAGCGCTACAGTCATTTTTCATTCAAATCCCCAGAAAAACCCTCAGGACGCGGCCAGACCGGCCGCGGCTTGGTGCATGGCCTCGGTGGCCTGCAGCACGATCTGTTCGCGCCATGCGTCGGTGTCGACGTAGAACGCGTCCATCATGTCCTGCTTGATCGACGCGCGCAGTGCGGGCGAGGCCTCGGGGTGCTTGTGCAGCCAGTGCTCGGCGCGCAGGCTGGCGAGCATTTCCACCACCGGCAGCGTGCCGTATTCCATTGCAATGCCGGTGTACTGGGCCTGCGGGCACTCTTCATAGACCACGTTCCACATCAGCCCCGTGAGGTGGGCCGAGCTGGAGGAGCCGTCGTAGAACGAGGTGACCGGCGTCTTGCCGCCGCCGCCCCACCACGCGCGGGCGCGCTGCAGTGCATCTGCATCGTCGCGGCAGGCAAAGATGCGCTCGCCCAGGCCGCTTGGGCCCAGGCCCGTGTGCAGGTCCATCCAGGCGATGTGGCGCGCAGCGCCTGCGTGCTCGCGCAGCACCTGTCGCAAGGTCTGGTTGCTCCAGGTCGGCCCGGTGCCACCGAAGAACATGCCGTCGGCATACGCATGCTGGCCGCGCGTGACCGCGGCCTGGTACTTGCCGAGGCCGTGCCGGGCGATGTAGGCGTCGACCGCCGCCTGGTTTTCGGCGTCTGGCGGCCAGACTTCGGGCAGCAGCAGGTCATGGATCTCGGCGTACGGCGCGTTCACCGGCAGCGGCTGGCTGAAGTCCTGGAAGTTGCGGTTCAGGTCGACGTTCTCGTGCGTCGCGCGGCGCGTGTGCGAAAACCCGTAGGGGTTGAGCGCATGGAGGTAGAGCACCGCCACGCCGTGCGCGTGCGCCCAGTCGCGCCATTCGGCGTCGTGCAGCGCAAACACCTGCACGCCGCTGCCGCAAAAGCCCTCGACGCCGTGGCACCCGCTGCTGACGATGAAAACGCGCTCGGCGTCGGTGGGGCCGTCCAGGACCACGTCCATGGCCAGGGTTTCGCCATCGCGGCCCTTCAGCGGATGTTCGTATGCATGCACTTCCAGGCCGGCCGCACTTGCGGCCTTCAGGAACTTGGTGCGTGCCGAGGCGTAGTCGGTCGAAAAGGCGGACTGGATATCCATGGTGCTTCCTGTGTCTTCCAATGTGGGGAAAGGGTGAATGGCGATCAGGCGTGGCGCGGCGTGGCCAGCCAGCGGCCGGCCAGCTCGCACCCAGTAGGTGGCGCCCAGCGGAATCAGGTCGTCGTTGAAGTCGTAGCTCGGGTTGTGCAGCGTGCACGGGCCGCCGCCGTGGCCGATGGCGCGGTGGTCGCCGTCGCCGTTGGAGATGAAGCAGTAGGCGCCGGGCTTGGCCTGCAGCATGTACGAGAAGTCTTCCGCGCCCATCGTAGGCTGCTGCTCGAGCACCTGGTCGGCGCCAACGATGCCCGCCATGACGGTGCGCGCGAAGTCGGCCTCGGCAGGCGAGTTCACCGTGGGCGGGTAGTTGCGCACGAATTCGAAGTCGCAGCTGCGCGCCAAAGGCGGCGCAGGTGTGCTCGGCCACCTGGCGCATGCGCTTTTCGATCAGGTCGAGCACCTCGACGCTGAAGGTGCGCACCGTGCCCTGCAGTTCGCAGAAGTCGGGCACCACGTTGGTGGCTTCGCCGGCGTGGATCATGGTGACCGAGATGACGCCGGCGTCGATCGGCTTGTTGTTGCGGCTGATGATGGTCTGAAAGGCCTGCACCATCTGGCAGGCCATCGGCACCGGGTCGATGCCGGTGTGCGGCATGGCTGCGTGGCCGCCCTTGCCGGTGATGGTGATCTTGAACTCGTTGCTCGACGCCATCACGGGGCCGGCGCTGACGGCGAACTGGCCCACTTCGCACGCCCGGCCAGTTGTGCATGCCGAACACCGCCTCCATCGGGAAACTGCTCGAACAGGCCGTCCTTGATCATCTCGCGCGCGCCGCCGCCGCCCTCCTCGGCGGGCTGGAAGATCAGGTAGACCGTGCCGTCGAAGTCGCGGTGCTGCGCCAGGTGCTGCGCGGCGGCCAGCAGCATCGCGGTGTGGCCGTCGTGGCCGCAGGCGTGCATCTTGCCGGGGTGGCGGCTCGCGTGCGCGAAGGTGTTGAACTCCTGCATCGGCAGCGCGTCCATGTCGGCGCGCAGGCCGATGCGCGCGCCCGCAGGCGCCGCCGTCGCGCCCGTGCACGATGCCGACCACGCCCGTGGTGCCCAGGCCGCGGTGGACCGGGATGCCCCATTCGGTGAGCTTGGCGGCCACGAGGTCGGCGGTGCGCACTTCTTCAAAGCACAGCTCGGGGTGGGCGTGGATGTCGCGCCGCACGGCGGCGATGGCTGCCGCGTCGCGCACGAGCGAGTCGATCAGGTTCATGGAGAGATTCCTCTGGTTACGGGATGGCGGGGCGAAAAGGCATCGGCACAGGAAAAGGCACGCAGGCGCGCTCAGATGCGGCCTTCCTCGACCGCATGGCAGGCGACCAGCGCCCCCGCCGCGCCCAGCATCTGCGGGCGCTCGCTGTGGCAGCGCGCGTTGGCGAAGGCGCAGCGCGGGTGGAAGGCGCAGCCCTGGGGCGGGTTGAGCGGGTTGGGCACCTCGCCGGACACCGGCGTGCGCGCCCGCCCGGTTTCGTGCATCTTCGGGATCGCGTCCAGCAGCATGCGGGTGTAGGGGTGGCGCGGCGTGTCGAACAGCGCGTGCTTGTCGGCCAGCTCCACCAGCCGGCCCAGGTACATCACGCCCACGCGATCGCTCACGTGGCGCACCACGGCCAGGTTGTGGCTGATGAACAGGTAGGTCAGGCCGCGCTCGCGCTGCAGCGCCTTCATGATGTTGAGCACCTGCGCCTGCACGCTGACGTCGAGCGCCGAGGTCGGCTCGTCGCAGACCAGGAACTCGGGCTCGGTCGCGAGCGCGCGTGCAATCGAGATGCGCTGGCGCTGGCCGCCCGAGAACTGGTGCGGAAACTTCACCATGTCGAGCGCCGACAGGCCGACCGACTGCAGCAGCTCGCCCACGCGCTGCTGGAGCGCCGCGGCCTCGCGCACGATGCCGTGCTCGCGCAGCGGCTCGGCAATGATGGCTTCGACCGTCCAGCGCGGGTTCAGGCTCGCATACGGGTCCTGGAAGATCATCTGGATGCGCCGGCGCAGCGCGCGCGCACCGGACGACTGGTAGGTGGCGTGGGCGTTCTGGCCGTCGAACTCGAAGCGGCCACGGCTGGTGCCGTACAGGCCCACGAGCAGGCGCGCCACGGTGCTCTTGCCGCAGCCCGATTCGCCCACCAAGGCCAGCGTCTGGCCGCGCGCGATCTCGAAGCTCACGCCGTCGACGGCATGCAGCAGCTGGCGCGGCTGGCGCTCGAGCACTCGGTTGAGCCACGGCGCCGAGACATCGAAGGTCTTGGCCAGGTCGGTGGCCCGCACCAGGGGGCAGGCGGCGTCGGCAGCGGGCGTGGTCGTCGTCATGCGGCAAGGGTTCCGGGGGAGTGCAGCCAGCAGGCGGCCGCGGTGGCGCCGGCATCGAGCAGGTCGGGGCGCTCGCTCAGGCAGCGCGCCATGGTGCGCGTGCAGCGCGGGTTGAAGGCGCAGCCGCGCGGGATGGCGTTCAGGCGCGGCATGGCGCCGTCGATCTGGTGCAGGGTCTCGCGGTCACTGGCCATGTCGGGGATGCAGGCCATCAGGCCGGCGGTGTAGGGGTGCGCGGGGCGGTTGATGACCTCGTGCACCGGCCCGATCTCGGCCACGCGCCCGGCGTACAGCACGGCCACGCGGTCGCAGGTCTCGGCGATCACGCCCATGTCGTGCGTGATCAGCAGCACCGCCGCGCCGCGGCGTTTGCAGATGGTCTTGAGCAGCGTGATGATCTGCGCCTGCACCGACACGTCGAGCGCCGTGGTCGGCTCGTCGGCCACGATGAGCTGCGGCTCGGCCGCGAGCGCCAGGGCGATCACCACGCGCTGGCGCATGCCGCCGCTGAACTGGTGCGGGTAGTGGTCAATGCGCTGCTCGGCCGCCGGAATGCCCGTGTCCTGCAGCAGCTCGATGGCGCGCTTGCGCGCTTGCGCCGCATCGAGCGGCAGGTGCGTGGTGATGGTCTCGACCAGCTGGCGGCCGATGGAGTACAGCGGGTTCAGCGAGGTCAGTGGATCCTGGAAGATCGCGCCGATGCGCCGGCCGCGGATCTTGCGCATCGCCTCGTAGGGCAGGTGGTCGATGCGCTGGCCTTCGAGCAGGATCTGGCCGCCCGCCACGCGGCCCGGCGCTTCGAGCAGGCCGATGATGGCCGCGCCGGTGAGCGACTTGCCGGCGCCGGACTCGCCGACCATGCCCAGGATTTCGCCGGGTGCGATGTCGAACGAAATGTCGTCGAGTGCGCGCAGCGTGCCGCGGCGGCCGGGAAATTCGACCACCAGATTCTTGACTTGGAGAAGACTCATGCAAAAAAGCGGCTTAGCGCAGACGGGGGTTGAGCGCATCGCGCAGCCAGTCGCCGAGCAGGTTCACGCTCAGCGCGATCAGGACCAGCATGACGCCGGGGAAGATGGTGATCCACCATTCGCCCGAGAACAGGTAGTCGTTGCCCACGCGGATCAGCGTGCCGAGCGAGGGCGAGGTCGGCGGTGCGCCCACGCCGAGAAAGCTCAGCGTGGCCTCGGTGATGATCGAGGTGGCGACCTGGATGGTGGCCAGCACCATGACCGGGCCCATCACGTTGGGCAGCACATGCTTGCGCATGATGCGCAGCGCAGGCACGCCGGTGACGCGTGCCGCCTGGACGTATTCCTTGCTGCGCTCGACCAGCGTGGAGCCGCGCACCGTGCGCGCGTACTGCACCCAGCCGGTCAGCGAGATCGAGACGATCAGCACGCCGAGCGCCAACGACTCGTGCGCATCGGGAAACAGGGCACGGCCGACCCCGGCGATCAGCAGCGCCACGAGGATGGCCGGAAACGACAGCATCACATCGCAAACGCGCATCAGGAATTCGTCGAACCAACCGCCGATGAAGCCCGCGAGCAGGCCGGTGGCCACGCCTACCGCCACCGAGATGGCCACAGACGCCAGGCCCACCGCCAGCGAGATGCGCGCGCCGTACATCACGGCCGACAGGATGTCGCGGCCCTGGTCGTCGGTGCCGAACACAAAACGCCAACTGCCCTCGGCGCTCCAGGCGGGCGGCAGGCGCGCATCGCTCAAATTGAGCGTACTCAGGTCAAACGGATTGTGCGGCGCCAACCAAGGAGCGAACACCGCGCCGACCACGCACACGAGCCCCACCAAGGCGGCAACGATGGCCATCGGCGAAGTGCGAAAGCTGTAGCCGACATCGCTGTCGAGCCAGCGCAAAAGGAGGGATTTCAATGGAGTGGCCCTGGGGTTTTCAAGCGCTCCGGTGGCCTACAGCGCTGCAGGCCACCGGAGTCGGTCGCACGGCAGTGCTTATTTGACCGACATGTAGCGGAACGGCATGAAGTTGTCGGCCAACTGCACCAGTTGCACGTTGTTGGCCACGCCCCAGGCCAGCGCCTGCTGGTGCAGGGGCAGCGTGCCCACGTCGTCGGCATGCAGCCTGAACGCTTCCTTGATCAGTGCGTCGCGCTTGGTCTTGTCGGTTTCGGACTGGATCTTCATCGTCAGCTCATCCACTTTGGGATTGCAGTAGGAGCCCAGGTTGAACGAGCCCGCCCCCTTGTCGTCCACGCAGCGCATCAGCGCGTTCAGCGCGTTGTGCGCGTCGTATGTCACTGCGGTCCAGCCCAGCATGTAGAAGCTGGTGTCGCGGCGCAGCACCTTGGGGAAATAAGTGCCCTTGGTTTCGACCTGCAGGTTGACTTTGACGCCCACGCGCGAGAGGTTGGCAGCGACGGCCTGGCAGATCTTGCCGTCGTTCACGTAGCGGTCGTTCGGGCAGTTCAGGCTGACCTCGAAGCCGTTCGGGTAGCCGGCTTCGGTGAGCAGTTTCTTCGCCGCGTCGGGGTCGTAGGGCAACCGCGTGTTCATCGCCGGTTCGAAGCCGTTGATGCCCGGGCCGATCAGCAGCGCCGTGGGGGTGGATGCGCCGCGCATCACGGTGCGCTGGATGCCGTTGATGTCGATCGCCTGGTAGAAGGCCTGGCGCACGCGTTTGTCCTTGAATGGGTTCTTGCCCTTGACGCTGGAGTACTGCAGCTCGTCGCGCTTTTGGTCCATGCCCAGGAAGATCGTGCGCAGTTCGGGGCCCTGGATGACCTTGGCCTTGCCGCTGGCGTTGATGCGTTGCACGTCCTGCAGCGGCACCGGATCAATCACGTCGACCTGGCCGCTGAGCAGCGCAGCCACGCGCGTGGCGTCGTTGCCGATCGGCGTGAACTCGACGTTCATGACGTTGCCTTCGATCTTGCCCCAGTAGCTGCCCGAGCGCACGAAGCTGGTCTTCACGTTCGGCTGGCGCTCGCGCAGGCGAAACGGACCGGTGCCGTTGGCGCGGAAGGAGGCCGCGTTTTCAATGCCCTTGCGCCGGTCGACCGGCGTCACGGCCTGGTTGTCCTGCGACCACTTCTTGCTCATCATGTAGACCACCGAGAGCGCATCGGGCAGGATCGGAAACGGCTCCTTGGTCTCGATTTCAACGACGTGGTCGCCGAGCTTGCGCACCTCCTTGATGTCGTTGACATAGCTTTTCATGTCCGACCCTTCGCTGGCCGCGCGGGCCAGCGAGAACAGCACGTCGTCAGCGGTGAACGGGGTGCCGTCGTGAAACTGGACACCCTTGCGCAGGTCGAAACGCCAGACCGTCGGCGCGGTCTGCTTCCAGCTGGTGGCCAGTGCCGGCGCCAGCTGCAGCTTTTGGTCGCGGCCCACCAGCGGCTCGTAGACGTTGCTGGTGACGCTGAATTGCACCGACTCGCTGAGCGAGTGCGGGTCCATGGAGAGCGCATCGCCCTGGTTGCCGATGCGGACCGTCTGGGCATGGGTGGCCGCGCCGAGAAGGGCCAAGGCCGAAACGGTGAAAAAGGGCGCAATGCGCATGGGGAGCCTCCATCTGTGAAACAACGGAAAAAGCGGGGTACCGAAAGGGTGGCGGCGTGCTCAGTGCGCGCCCGATTTCTCGATGCGCAGGCGCGGGTCAACGGCGAAATACAGCAGGTCCACCACCAGGTTGATTACCACGAAGATCAGGGCGATCAGGCACAGGTAGGCGGCCATCACGGGGATGTCGGCAAAGGTTACGGCCTGGATGAACAGCAGGCCCATGCCGGGCCACTGGAACACCGTCTCGGTGATGATGGCAAAGGCGATCAGCCCCCCGAGCTGCAGGCCGGTGATGGTCATGACCGGCACCAGGGTGTTCTTCAGCGCATGGCCGAAGTAGACGGTGCGGTTGGTCAGGCCGCGCGCCTTGGCGAACTTGATGTAGTCGGTGCGCAGCACCTCGAGCATTTCTGCACGTACCAGCCGCATGATCAGCGTGAGCTGGAAAATCGCCAGCGTGATCGCCGGCATGGCGATGTGTGTCCAGCCTTTGCCGGTCAGCAGCGCGGTGCTCCACCCGCCAAAGTGCTGTACGTCGCCGCGCCCGAAACTGGGCAGCCAGCCCAGCGTGACGGAAAACACCAGGATCATCACGATGCCGATCAGGAAGGTGGGCAGGGACACACCCAGCAGTGACAAGGTCATCAGCATCTGGCTCGTGAACGAGCCCCGGCGCAGGGCAGCGTACACGCCCATTGGAATGCCGAGCACGAGCGACAGGGCGGCGGCCACCAACGCGAGTTCGAGTGTGGCGGGAAAGCGCTCGGCAATCAGGCGCGACACTTTGGCGCCCTGGCCAAGACTCAGGCCGAACTCGCCCTGCGCGGCATTCACAAGGAAGTGCCAGAACTGCACTACGAACGGCTGGTCCAGCCCCAGGTCGATACGCATCTGGCGGATCTGTGCGGGTGTCGCGTCTTGCCCGAGCAGAAAGACCACCGGGTCACCGACATACTGGAACAGCATGAAGGCGATGAAAGCAACACTGACCATGACCAGAATGGCTTGCGCCAGACGCTTTATTACGAATGCAAACATGGTTCGCTGGGCAAGAAGCAAGGCAAAAAGGCCGGGAGAGCAAGCCTGCGCACAGAGCGCGCCGGCCCATCTTAAGGGCGTGCCGCTGCGCCAATGCCTCGGGTTTGCCCCAATCAATACGGGCATCGGATGCTATAGAAATGAGAGTGCGTGGCGTTTTCCCTCAGCGCCACAGCCGCCTTTGTCCGGTCCATGGAGGCGGCAAAAAGCCGGCTGCGCGCCCCAAGCGCAGCCGGCACCGGCCATTGCGACCGCAGGCTTTACTTGGACATGATGACCTTGACCTTGCCGCCTTCGACCGCGCCGCCGCGCTCCACGGTCGAGGCGCCGCCCTGGCCGTCCACGCTTGTCACGCCGCCGGGGTTCTGCGCCGGCGTCAGCGCCTTGTAGCCCTTGTCGAGGTTGGCGCGGATCGCGGCGGCGTCGCTGGTGGTGCCGGCGATCTTCATGGCCGCGAGCGTGGCGTGCACGGCGGTGTAGTTCCAGACGAATTCCGAGCCTGGGTCGCGGTTCGGATGGACCTTGTGGAAGCGCTCGACAAAGCCCTTCATGGCAGCAGACGGGTCCTCGACCACAGGCAGCACGCCGATCGCGCCTTCAAGCGCCGCGTAGCCGCCCGTGACCTTGGCCATCTCGTCGAGCTTGGCCTGGTCCATGACGAAGAAGCCCCCCTTGAAGCCGAGCTCGCGCGCCTGCTTGACAACCAGGCCCGTGGGCTCGGACGCGCCGCCGACGAACAGCACGTCGGGCTTGGCGGCGAGCGCCTTGCTCACGCCGCTGTAGAAATCGGTCGCGCGGTTGTACGACATCGGGTTCTCGGCCACCACGGTGCCGCCGGCGGCTTCCCAGGCGGGCTTGAACGCGGCGACCCAGGCCTTGGCGTAGTCATGGTCGGCGCCGACCAGCGCGATCTTCTTGCCAAAGCGCTCCATCAGGTAGGCCGAGAACGGCTTGATGTAGGTCGTGAACTCGGGCGGGATGCGCAGCGTGAGCTGGTTGCCGCGGTTGGTGATCTGCGGCACGCTGCTGTAGGCCAGCACCAGGTATTTCTGCGCCTCGTTGGTGGTCTGCAGCGCGAAGATGCCGCCCGAATGCGGCACCAGGATGGCCGGCGTCTTGTGCTGCTGCACGAGGCGCTGGGCGTTGATCGCGGTCTCGCTCGGGTTGTACTTGTCGTCGAGCGCGACGATCTCGAACTTGACCTTCTTGCCGCCGATCTCGGGGTTGGTGGCATTGACCTCGCTGACGGCCATGAGTGCGCCGTCGAGCACGTTCTTGCCGTACTGCGCGGCGCCGCCCGACAGCGGCCCCGAGTAGCCGATCTTCACGACCTCCTGGGCCAGGGCCGGGCCGGCGGTAAGGGCGGCGCAGGCGAGCACCAGGGCCGTCAGGCGGCGGCGCGAGAGGGGCAGCGTGGAAGCGATTTTTTTCATGGTTTGTCTCCTAGGGGTGGATGGGATGCGGTGTTCAGGCGCCGATATAGGCCTTGCGGATGGCGTCGTCGGCGAGCAGTTGCTCGGGGGCGCCTTCCATGACGATGCGGCCGCTCTCGATCACGTAGGCGCGGTGCGCGATCTTGAGCGCTGCAAACGCGTTCTGCTCGGCCAGCAGCACCGTGGTGCCGGCCTGGTTGATGCGCGCGATGACCTCGAACATCTGCTTGATGACCAAGGGCGCGAGGCCGAGCGAGGGCTCGTCGAGCAGCAGCACCTTGGGCAGGCCCATCATGGCGCGGCCGATGGCCACCATCTGCTGCTGGCCGCCGCTGAGCGACCCGGCGGGGTCGTCCTTTTTCTCGTCCAGGATCGGGAAGAGATCGAACACTTCATCGAGCATCTGCCGGCAGCGCGCCGGCGCGCGCCGGTGCACGTAGCCGCCCAGCTGCAGGTTCTTGAGCACGCTCATGCCGGGGAACAGCTTGCGGCCCTCGGGGCACTGCACCACGCCGGCCTGCACGATCTGCGCCGGGCGCATGCCGACCAGCTCCCTGTCGCCGTAGCGGATGCTGCCGCCCGCGGCCTTGTGGATGCCGCTGGCGGTCAGGAAGATCGAGCTCTTGCCCGCGCCGTTGGCGCCCAGCAGCACGACCAGCTCGCCTTCCCCGGCGTGCATCGTGACGCCATCGAGCGCCAGGAAGCTGCCGTAGCGCAGCGACAGGTTGTCAAATGCCAGCATGGTCGCTCCCGAGGTAGGCGTCGATCACGGCCGGGTTGGTGCGGATTTCGGCCGGCGTGCCTTCGGCGATTTTTTCGCCGTAGCTGAGCACCAGGATCTTGTCGGCCAGGCTCATGATCATGTTCATCTTGTGCTCGATCAGGCACACCGTCAGGCCGCTCGCCACCATCTTGCGGATCAGCTCGGCCAGGCCCAGCGTTTCTTCGGGGTTGACGCCGCCCGCGGGCTCGTCGAGCAGCAGCAGCTGCGGGTCGGTGGCCAGCGCCAGCGCGAAGGCCACGCGCTTGCGCTCTTCCTGCGTGATGTCGCCGGCCAGGCGCTGCGCGATGGGCGAGAGGCCGACGAAGTCGAGCGCGTCGCGCGCCTTCTCGCGGCAGATGCGCTCTTCCTCCTTGAGGCGGCTCGAGCCGCGCAGCACGTCGAACAGGCCCGAGTGCGTGCGCAGCCGGTGGCCGACGATCAGGTTGTCGAGCACCGTGGCGCCGTCGAACAGCGCGGTGGTCTGGAAGGTGCGCGCCACGCCCAGGCGCGCCACCTGGTCGGTGCGCAGCGAAGTCACGTCGCGCCCATCGAAGGTGATGGTGCCCGAGGTCGGCCGGTGCACGCAGCTGATGAGGTTGAAGAACGTCGTCTTGCCCGCGCCGTTGGGGCCGATGATGGCGTTGATCTTGCCGGCCTCGATGGTGGTGCTGACGTCGTTGACGGCGGCCAGGCCGCCAAAGCGCTTGGTCAGGTGCTCGATCTTAAGCATGGGGCAGGCCCTTTGCGTCGGCGCGGCGCGCGCGCCAGTTCTGCCAGCTGCCGACGATGCCGTGGGGCACGAAGATCACCAGCAGCACCAGGATGGGACCGAAGACGATGAAGCGGTACTCCTGCAGGAACTGCAGGTACTGCGTGATCCACGGCACGGTGACCGCGCCCAGCAGCGGCCCGAGCAGCGTGCCCAGTCCGCCAATCAGCATGTACATCGTCATGTCGAACGTGTGCTCGACCCCGGCCACGCCCGGGCCGATGAAGCGCACGAAGCCCGCGTACAGCCCACCCGCCATGCCGGCGTAGAACACCGAGAGCATGAACGCCAGCGTCTTGTTGCGCATCAGGTTGATGCCCAGCGCTTCGGCCAGTTCGTCGCTGTTGCGGATCGCCTCGAACGTGCGCCCGAGCAGCGAGCGCGTGATGCGGCGCATCGCCCAGATGCCCACGACCAGCCAGAACAGCACCAGGTAGTACAGCGCGAGCGGCGTGTCGAACGCGAGGCCGCCGATCGGCCCGGGCGCCGGGATGCCCATGATGCCGACGGTGCCGTGCGTCAGGCCGTCCCACTTCTCGATCACGAGAAACATGATGTAGCCCACGCACAGCGTGAAGATCGAGAAATAGTGGCCCTTGAGCCGCAGCGACAGGATGCCGATGAAGTAGCCCAGCGCCGCCGTGACCACGCCCGAGAGCGCGAACGCGGCCCAGAACGACCAGCCCTGGTCGACCGTGAGGATGCCCACGGTGTATGCGCCCACGGCCATGAAGCCGCTGTGCGCGAGGTTGAACTGGCCGGTGTAGCCGGTGATGAGGTTCAGCCCGACGGTGGCGATGGCGAAGATGTACGCCGTGCTCATCACCGTGAGGTGGTAGTCGTTGCCGGTGACCAGCGGGAACACCAGCGCGGTCGCCAGCAGCAGCCACCAGCCGAGCGTGGTCTTGAAAGAGGCCTGGTCCATGGTCAACGCGCCCCCTTGGTGAACAGGCCCTGCGGGCGCACCGACAGGATCACCACCAGCAGCACGAAGGCGATGATGTCCTTGTAGTCGGTCGAGATGTAGTAGGCGCCGAAGCTCTCGGCAAAGCCGATGATCAGCCCGCCGACGATGGCGCCGGGCACGCTGCCCATGCCGCCCAGGATGATGATCACGAACGCCTTGGTGATGACCAGGTTGCCCATGGCCGGGTAGACCAGGTTGATCGGCGCGTACAGCGTGGCGCCCACGGCGGCGAGCACGCCCGAGATCGCGAAGGTCAGCATCGCGACGCGGTGCGCGTCGATGCCCACGAGCGACGCGCCGTCGCGGTTCTGCGCCATGGCGATGATGGTCGAGCCGACCACGGTCTTCTTCAGGAACAGGTGCAGCGCCACCATCAGTGCAAAGGCCGCGCCGATGATCAAGAGGCGCTGCGCCGGCGCGGTGATGCCGCCCAGGTCGATGATGCCGGTGTAGGGTGTCTGCATGCGCTGGAAGTCCGCGCCCCAGATGGCCTGCGCCGACGCTTCGAGGAACAGCAGCACGCCGATGGCGGCGATCATCGGGTGCAGGCCCGAGGCGTTGCGCAGCGGGTGGAACACCAGGCGCTCGGCCAGCAGCGCCAGCAGCGCCACGCAGGCGGCCGAGCCGGCCATGGCGAGCCAGTAGTTCCAGCCCCAGGCCGACATCAGATGGAACGACACGAAGGCGCCCACCATGTAGAACGCGCCGTGCGCAAAGTTGGGCACGTGCAGGATGCCGTAGACCAGCGTCAGGCCCAGGGCGACCAGGCTGTAGATGCCGCCCAGCGTGAGGCCGTTGAGCACCTGTTGCAGAAAGATGTCCATCAGTGCGCCCCCCCGCCGCGCGGGCCCGACAGGGCGCCTGCGCGCTGTAGGAAGCGGGACGGCCGTGCCGCCCGGCCTGGCGTTCCCGGGAACCGGAAGATCTCCATCGACTTGACTCCTGTGGGTTGCGCGGTGCACCCGGCCCCGCTGGCCCCCGCAATGGGAGCCGTCAGCGACGAATGGCATGCCAACCCAGCTTAGCGAGGCCGGGAACGAGGGCCGATCTGGATTCTGCAATGCAGAACAATTTAGGGGAAACCCCCAGCGATTCGGGCCGCGCCGAGTCACGCAGATGACTTGCGCGCCCACCCGTGCAGTGGGGTGGCCGGTCGGCGCAGGCGTGCCAGCGGGGCAGAGTTTCCACCCGGCAGAACCCGGGCGCGCGCCGCCGTGCCGGGGTTCAGGCGCCGGGGTAGCCGGCTGGCTGGACCTGCGGCGCGGGCGCCCCGGCGCGGCCGAGTTCGAAGCCCTTGCCGCGCAGCGTGACCGCCGCGCCCACAGGCACGGGCTGGGCGCGCTGGAACTGGCGCACCGAGCCGTCTTCCATGCGCACGCGCACGTCGTACACGGTCTGCGTGCGCGTGCGCTGCTCCACCGTGTGGCCCAGGTAACCGCCGCCGACGGCCCCGAGCACCGTGGCCGCCGCGCGGCCCGAGCCCTTGCCGATCTGGTTGCCGACCACCGCGCCCAGCACGCCGCCGGCGACCGCGCCCACGCCCGAGGCCGGCGCCGCCTGCTGTACGGCCTGCACCGACTCGACCTGACCGCACACCGCGCACACCGGCGCACGCGCCGCGGCCTGCTGCACCGGGGCGCGGTCCCAGCGCGCGGCCGGCTGCGGGCGCGCCGCGGCACCCGCTGGCGCTGGTTTCGCTATCGGTTCAGGAGCCGCCGACGCAGGCTGCGCCTGGACCGGAGGCGCTTTTTCATCAATGATTTCATGCTCGGGCGTGCGCGGCGCGAGGGCACTGGCCAGCGCGGTCTGCGCGGCGGCAGGCGCGCGCTGTGGCTGCACCACCAGCGTGGCGCCCAGCGCCAGCACGCTCACGCCGAGCACGCCAATGGCGGCCCAGAACCAGCGCAGCGGCGGGCCCGAGACGGCGGTCAGCGTTGCAGGCGCGGCGCAAGAGTCGGCGGCGGGAATCGAAGGCGGTGCGTTCATGCGGGTTTCCTGTGCAAGTGGGGTGGCGGTGCCACCGGGGCGCTCGAAGAGCGCGACCGCGACACGGTACACAGCGCCCACTGCCGGGATACATCTGTTTGTAAACCCGGGCCATCGCACGGCGCCGCGGCCGCGCGCTCAAGCCGCGGTCGCCGCCGCCTCGCTGCGCTCCTGCAGCGCGCGCGCGCAGCCGGCCGACAGCAGCAGCACGGCCGACGAAAAATAGATCCACACCAGCAGCGCCACCAGCGAACCCGCCGCGCCATAGGCCGACACCACGGCCGCGCCGGCCAGGTAGGCCGACAGGCCGTGGCGCCCCACGGTGAACAGGCCGGCGCCGATCAGTGCGCCCCGCGCCAGGTAGCGCAGGCGCGGCTTGGGATCGATGCTGATGCGCATGAGCCCGAGGAACAGCGCGGTGGCGAACAGGAAGGACGCGCCCTCGCTGAGCGCCACCAGCAGCACGTGGAAGGGCAGGTGCGTGCCCAGCCAAGCCGAGGCCACGGCCAGTGCGGCCGACAGCAGCAGCGACACCAGCAGCAGGAAGCCCATGGCCAGCACATAGGCCAGGCCGCGCAGGCGCATCGAGGCCGAGACCCGCCACGCGGGCCGCACCGGCGCCGCCGCGTGTTCCTCCAGCCAGAGCCGCGCAAACGCTGCCTGCAGCTCGGCGAACACGCCGGTCGCGCCCCAGAGCAGCAGCACGAGCGCAATGGCCGAGGCCACCAGCCCCTGCGACGGCGCCTTGGCGCTGGCCAGCGTCTGCTGCACCACCTCGGCGGTGCGCTCGCCCGTGAGTGCGCGGATCTGGGCGAGAAGGTTGTTCTCGACCAGCGAGCGGTCCACCCACCAGCCCAGGGCCGCCACCACCACCACCAGCAGCGGCGCCAGGCTCAGCATGCCGTAGAACGACATCGCGGCGCTCATGCGCGGGCCGTCCGCGCCCAGCCACAGCTGCACGGCGCGCACGGGCCACCAGGGCCGCGGCGGCGCCGCATTCACAGAGGGCGCGGGGGCAGGGGTTGGCACGGGCATGCGGACGACTTTACCCGCCGGGCACGGGCTGCAGTGTCGGATGGGTCGCCATTTTTCACACTATCAAATCAGTAGCTTGTGGTGCTGGCTGCATCAGCGCTGGAAGCCATTTTTACCTGAAATTACAAGTTCGGCCCGAGCAGGCGGCGCAGTTCGGCCTCGTCCATGCCGCGGCGCTCGGCCATGTCGCGCACCTGGTCGTCGCCGATCTTGCCGACGTTGAAATACACGCTGTCCGGGTGGCCGATGTAGAAGCCGCTGACGCTGGCGGCGGGCGACATGGCCAGGCTCTCGGTGAGCGACATGCCGATCTCGCCGCAGCGCAGGAGCGCGAACAGATCGCGCTTGGCGCTGTGGTCGGGGCAGGCCGGGTAGCCGGGCGCGGGGCGGATGCCGGCGTACTTCTCGGCGATCAGGTCGGCGTTGCTGAGCTGCTCGCCGCTCGCGTAGCCCCACAGGTCGGTGCGCACGCGCTGGTGCAGGCACTCGGCAAAGGCCTCGGCCAGGCGGTCGGCCAGGCTCTTGAACAGGATCGCCGAGTAGTCGTCGAGCGCCTCGATGAAGGCCTGCTCTTTCTTCTCGATCCCCAGGCCCGCCGTGACGGCGAACATGCCGGCGTAGTCGGGGATGCCGCTGTCCTTGGGCGCGACGAAGTCGGCGAGGCACCGGCTCGGGCGCGTCACGCCGTCCACCGTGTGCTTCTCGGTCTGCTGGCGCAGGCCGTACCAGGTCATGGCCACCTGGCTGCGCGTCTCGTCGGTGTAGAACTCGATGTCGTCGCCCACGCTGTTGGCCGGGTACAGGCCCAGCACGCCGCTGGCCGTCAGCCAGCGCCCCTCGACAATTTTCTTCAGCATCGCCTGGCCGTCGGCGAACACGCGCGTGGCCTCCTGGCCCACCACCTCGTCGCTCAGGATCGCGGGGTACGGCCCGGCCAGGTCCCAGGTCTGGAAGAACGGGCCCCAGTCAATGAACGGCACGAGTTCGTGCAGGTCGAAATTCTTGAACACGCGCCGGCCGAGCGCGCGCGGGCGCGGCGGCTGGTAGCCGCTCCAGTCGATCGGTGTCCTGTTGGCGCGGATCTTGGCCAGGGGCCACAGCGGCGTCTGCTTCTTGTTGGCGTGCTGGGTGCGCACCTTGTCGTAGTCGGCGTTGACCTCTTGCACGAAGGCCTCGACGTTGTCGCCCAGCAGGCTCTGCGCCACGCCCACGCTGCGCGAGGCGTCGGGCACGTAGACCACGGGGCCGCCGTAGTGTGGCGCGATCTTCACGGCCGTGTGCACGCGCGAGCAGGTGGCGCCGCCGATCAGTAGTGGAATCTTCTTGACGCGGAAATGGTCGTCCTTGTGCATCTCGGCGGCGACGTACTGCATCTCTTCGAGGCTCGGCGTGATCAGGCCCGACAGGCCGACGATGTCGGCGCCCTCGGCCTTGGCGCGCGCGAGGATCTCGTGGCACGGCACCATCACGCCCATGTTGATGACCTCGAAGTTGTTGCACTGCAAGACCACGGTGACGATGTTCTTGCCGATGTCGTGCACGTCGCCCTTGACGGTGGCGATGACGATTTTCCCCTTGGTGCGCACGTCGCGCCCGGCCAGCTCGTCCTGGCGTTTTTCTTCCTCGATGTAGGGGATCAGGTGCGCGACCGCGAGCTTCATCACGCGCGCCGACTTCACGACCTGCGGCAGGAACATCTTGCCTGCGCCGAACAGGTCGCCAACGATGGACATGCCGGCCATGAGCGGCCCCTCGATCACGTGCAGCGGGCGCCCGCCCTGCGCCAGGATCTGCCGGTAGGCTTCTTCGGTGTCTTCGACGATGAAGTCGGTGAAGCCATGCACCAGCGCATGCGAGAGGCGCTCTTCGACGGTCTTCGGCGCCTCGGGCGTGCCGCGCCATTCGAGCTTCTTGCCCTCGTCCTTGGCGCCGCTCTTGGCGGTTTCGGCAACTTCGAGCAGCCGTTCCGCCGCGTCGGGGCGGCGGTTGAGGATCACGTCCTCGACGCGCTCGCGCAAGGTCGGCTCGAGGTCGTCGTAGACGCCGACCATGCCGGCGTTGACGATGCCCATGTCCATGCCGGCCTGGATCGCGTGGTACAGGAACACGGTGTGGATGGCCTCGCGCACCGGGTCGTTGCCGCGGAAGCTGAACGACACGTTCGAGACGCCGCCAGACACCTTGGCGCCCGGCAGGTTGGCCTTGATCCAGCGCGTGGCCTCGATGAACTCGACCGCGTAGTTGGCATGCTCCTCGATGCCCGTGGCGACGGCGAAGATGTTCGGGTCGAAGATGATGTCCTCGGGCGGAAAGCCGACCTCGTCGACCAGGATGCGGTAGGCGCGCGCGCAGATCTCGATCTTGCGCGCGAAGGTGTCGGCCTGGCCCTGCTCGTCGAAGGCCATGACCACGGCGGCGGCGCCGTAGCGGCGCACCAATTTGGCGTGGTGCTTGAAGGCGTCGACGCCCTCCTTCATGCTGATCGAGTTGACGATGGGCTTGCCCTGGATGCAGCGCAGCCCGGCCTCGATCACCTCCCATTTGGAGCTGTCGACCATGATCGGCAGGCGCGCGATGTCGGGCTCTGAGGCGATCAGGTTCAGAAAGCGCACCATGGCGGCCTTGCTGTCGAGCATGGCCTCGTCCATGTTGATGTCGATGATCTGCGCGCCGTTCTCGACCTGCTGGCGCGCCACGGCCAGGGCGTCCTCGAACTGGCCGTTGAGGACCAGGCGCGCGAAGGCCTTGGAGCCGGTGACGTTGGTGCGCTCGCCGACGTTGACGAACAACGCATCGGCGCCAATGGAAACGGGCTCCAGGCCCGCCAGTTTGAGGGGAGGAGGAAACACTTCGGACATACAGCTCACCTGTAAAAAACGGCCATAAACAGGTGAGCGTCGTTGGGTGGGCCTGCTGCGGCACCCGAGCCTGACGGCTGCCGGCCGGGGTGGGCCGGGGCTGCCGCTGCAACGCTCCTCGGAGGAAAGCGGCCTATTTTAAGGGATGGCCCCCGCCCTGGGCGCGCTGGAATGCGGCGCTCAGGCCGCCGAGGCCGGCAGGCCGAACACCCGGTCGAACGCCAGGTTGAAGACGAAGGTGTAGCAGAGGAAGAACACCATCAGGCCGATGTCCATCACGAAGGCCTGCCACAGGCCCACGCCAAACCACCAGGCAAACAAGGGCACCAGCATGAACACCAGGCCGCCCTCGAACCCGATCGCATGCGCCACGCGGCGCGCGATGCTGCGCCCGCGCACGGCCTGGCGCGCTTCCCAGCGTTCGAAGGCGCTGTTGAAGACGATGTTCCAGACCACGGCAATGGCCGAGGACGCGGCCGCGACCACGCCCGCGTGGCCCGCGCCCGCGCCCGTGAGCTGGGCCAGCCCGGCGGTGGCGACCGCGATGGCGATCAGTTCATAGAGCGTGACATAGACGATGCGGCGCTTGGGGCCTTGCAGGCCCTGTTTTTGTATGGATGCAGAAGACATGGCCCCGACTGTATGTGCACTTGCCTGACACTAAAAGTCAGCTTGTTTCAGTTTTTCTGATAATTGGTGCATGGCATTTTCTTCCGACAGCGTGCAGGTCTTTCTCGCCGTGCTCGACCACGGCTCGTTCTCGGCGGCGGCGCGCGCCCTGGGCCGCGTGCCCTCGGCCGTGAGCATGGCCGTGGGGCACCTGGAAGCCGAACTGGACGTGCTGCTGTTCGAGCGCGCCGGCCGCGAGCCGCGCCCGACGGCCGCGGCGCGCGCCCTGGAGCCGCAGGCGCGGCTGCTGGCGGCGCAGCTGCAGCAGCTCAATGCGCAGGCGCTGTCGCTGACCCAGGGGCTCGAAGAGCGCCTGACGCTCGCGATCGCCCCCGAGCTGCTGGCCGCGCACTGGAGCGCCCCGCTGGCGGTGCTGGCGCAGGAGCACCCGCTCCTGCAGGTCGAGGTGCTGGCCGCGCCGCAGGCCGACGCGCTCGATCTGCTGCACGCCGGGCGCGCACAGCTCGCGCTGGTGTTCGAGCGCCCCAGCATGGACGGGCGCGAGGGCTTCCAGGAAGTGGGCAGCGAGACCCTGGTGGCCGTGATGGCGCCGCAGCACCCGGTACTGGCGGCCGCGCGCGCCGCCGCCGCAGCGCGCGGCGAGGCCCCTGCCAGCGCCCGGCTGCGCGAAGAGCACCTGACGACCACGCGCCAGATCGTCGTGGCCGGCCGCGACCTGGCGCACAGCGACCCGCGCTTCGTGTTCGCGCGCCACAGCTGGCGCACCGACAACCACATCGCCGCGCTCGGCCTGATCGAGGCCGGCCTGGGCTGGGGCTGGCAGCCGCGCGCGCTGGTGCAGCCGCGCATCGAGGCCGGCACGCTGGTCGAGATGCCGTTCGAGAACCTGAGCAACGGCGTGGAGCTGTGGGTCGATGTGGTCTGGTCCAAGGAGCGGCCGCTGGGCCTGGGCGCGCGGCGCTTTGTGCAACTGATGGGCAAAAGCGCCACCGCCGCAGCGCCCGGCGCCGCGGCGCAAAAATCGGGCAAAAAAAGGCCCTAACGCTTACCCAACAAGCGCATACAGCTATCCAATTGATAGCATTGCAACACCCACACGGGCACCCGCCGCGCGGCGGGTGCGCCGGCCTCGCCTAAGCTTGCCGCTTCGCCCCTTTTCCGGAGCACGGCATGGCCTTCCCTTTTTGCAGACCCTGCAGCGCGCAGCCCGGTGGCGGCCCGCTGGGCGCCATGAGCGCGTCCGTGCGCAGCCCTGGCAGCGCCGCCGCCATGGTGGCGCTCTCGGCCGGCTGCTTCGGCGCGATGGCGATCTTCGTGCGCGCCGCCTACAGCGAAGGCGCCGACATGCTGGGCGTGCTGCTGCCGCGCTTTGCGCTGGCGGCGCTGGCGCTGTGGCTGCTGCTGCGCTGGCGGCGCACCGGCCTGCCGGCGCGCGCGCGCCTGCCGGCCCTGGTGCTGATGGGCGCGGCCTATGTCGCGCAGTCGTTCTGCTTTTTTGGCGCGCTGCTGTTCCTTCCGGCGGGCATGGTGGCGCTGCTCCTGTACCTGTACCCGCTGTTCGTGGTGCTGCTGTCGTGGCTGCTGGGCCTCGAATCGCTCACGCGGCGGCGCCTGGTGGCGCTGGCGGTGTGCAGCGCCGGCGCGGTGCTGACGCTGGGCTGGAGCCCGGGCCAGGGCGGCGGCCCGGCGCTCGACCTGCGCGGCGTGGCGCTGGCGCTGGGCGCGGCGTGCATCTATGCCGGTTACATCGTCGGCGGCAGCCGGGCCACACGCGGCGTGGCGCCGCTCGCGTCCACGGCGGTGATCCTCACCAGCGCGGCTGCCGTGCTCGCGTGCGTGGCCGGCGTGCGCGCCCTGGCGGGGCTGCCGCCGCAGCTGGCGCAGACACTGCCGGGCTGGGGCGCGGTGGCCGCCATCGTGCTGGTGTCGACGGTGCTGGCGATTGGCCTGTTCGTCGCCGGGCTGGAGCGCCTGGGCGCGTCGCGCACCGCGCTGATCTCGATGCTCGAGCCCGTGGTCACGGTGCTGCTGGCCTGGGTCTTTCTGCAGGAGCACCTGGGCGCGGCGCAACTGGCGGGCGGCGCGCTGGTGCTGGCCGGCGCCCTGCTGCTGGCCACCGAGCGCAGCGCACCGACCGCCGCCGCTTAGGTGCATTCGGTGGCACGGCCGGGCCGCGCGCTGGTTATGTGGAAAACGCATGACCCCGAAACACCGCGGCGTTGGACACCGGCGGGCCAGTGCTTCTAAGCTAGGCGACTCCACACCTTCCGGTCAGGACTCTCGCCATGTCACCCACCGCCAGCACCCCCGGCGTGCCCACGCACGCCCTGCCCTCGTACCTGCAGGCCGACCACCTCGGCCCCTGGGGCAACTACCTCAAGCAGGTCGACCGCGTCACGCCGTACCTGGGCCACCTTGCGCGCTGGGTCGAGACCCTCAAGCGCCCCAAGCGCATCCTGATCGTTGACGTGCCGATCGAGCTCGACAACGGCACCATCGCGCACTTCGAGGGCTACCGCGTGCAGCACAACCTCTCGCGCGGCCCGGGCAAGGGCGGCGTGCGCTTCCACCAGGACGTGACGCTGTCGGAGGTGATGGCGCTGTCGGCCTGGATGTCGGTCAAGAACGCGGCCGTGAACGTGCCCTACGGCGGCGCCAAGGGCGGCATCCGCGTCGACCCGAAGAAGCTCTCGCGCAGCGAGCTCGAGCGCCTGACGCGCCGCTACACCAGCGAGATCGGCCTGATCATCGGCCCGAGCAAGGACATCCCGGCGCCCGACGTCAACACCAATGAGCAGATCATGGCGTGGATGATGGACACCTATTCGATGAACACCGGCGTGACGGCCACCGGCGTCGTCACCGGCAAGCCCATCGATCTGGGCGGCTCGCTGGGCCGGCGCGAGGCCACGGGCCGCGGCGTGTTCACCGTCGGCATGGAAGCGGCGCACCACACGGGCCTGAAGGTCGAGGGCGCGCGCCTGGCCGTGCAGGGCTTTGGCAACGTCGGCGGCACGGCGGCCAAGCTGTTTGGCGAGGCCGGCACGCGCCTGGTGGCCGTGCAGGACCACACCGGCACCATCTACCGCGACGCCGGGCTGGACGTGGCGGCGCTCACCGCCCACGTCGCTGACAGCGGCGGCGTGGCCGGCTTTGCCGGCGCCGAGGTCCTGGACAACAGCGCCTTCTGGGCCGTGCCCTGCGACATCCTGATCCCCGCCGCGCTCGAGAGCCAGATCACCGCCGACAACGCCGGCCAGATCCAGGCGCGCATGGTCATCGAGGGCGCCAACGGCCCGACCACGCCCGAGGCCGACGACATCCTGCACGACAAGGGCGTGCTGGTGCTGCCCGACGTGATCGCCAACGCCGGCGGCGTGACGGTGAGCTACTTCGAATGGGTGCAGGACTTCTCGAGCTTCTTCTGGAGCGAGGACGAGATCAACGCCCGCCTGGTGCGCATCATGAAAGAGGCCTTTGCCGGCATCTGGCAGGTGGCGCAAGAGCACCAGGTGAGCCTGCGCACCGCGACCTTCATCGTCGCCTGCACGCGCATGCTGCACGCGCGCGAGATGCGCGGCCTGTACCCGTGAACGATACCGTCTCTGCAAAAAGGGCTGCCTGAAGGGCAGCCCTTTTTTTGTGCCTGCCAGTACCGGTGCACCTGCTTTCTGCACACGAAAGCAGGGCTTAGCCAAAGGCAAAGCCATCCGCTCCCAAACCCTAGGTACGGATGGCGGAGGGCTTGGCTATCGTTGGTTCCCATGCACCGAGAACCCCACCGAGGCCGGAGCGCACAGAGGAACCCCGCCATGATTTTTCGACGCTGCATGCTGGCCGCCATGACCACCCTGCCTTTGGTCGCCTGGGCCGCATGGCCCGAGCGGCCCATCACCATCGTCGTACCGGCCGCCGCGGGCGGCACCACCGACATCGCGGCACGTGTGCTGGCCGAGAAGATGGGCAAGGACCTCGGCACGTCCATCGTCGTCGAGAACAAGGGCGGTGGCGGCGGCAGCATCGGCACCGCCCAGGTCGCGCGCGCCAAGCCCGACGGCTACACGCTGCTGATGGGCAACATTGGCCCGATCGCCATCAACTTCAGCCTCTACAAGCAGCTGAGCTACAAGGAAAGCGACCTGCGCGGCATCACCAACGTGATTTCCGTGCCCAACATCCTCGTCGTGCATGCCGACTCGCCCGTGCGCAACGTGCACGGGCTGGTGCAGCTCGCGAAGATGCGCCGGCTGAACGTGTCCACCTCGGGCGTGGGCCAGTCGCCCCACATGTCCTCCGAAATGTTCCGCCAGAAGGCCGGCATCGACCTGACTCTGGTGCCTTTCCCGGGCGCCGCCCCGGCCGTGACGGCGCTGCTGGGGCAGCAGGTGGACTTCATGATCGACAACCTGCCAAGCTCGATGCCGCACATCAAGGCCGGCAAGTTCCGGGCACTGGCCATCACCAGCGGCACGCGCTCCGCGCAACTGCCCGACGTGCCCACCATGGCCGAGGCCGGCGTTCCCATGCAGG
This sequence comes from uncultured beta proteobacterium, assembly GCA_963703375.1. Lineage (GTDB taxonomy): Bacteria > Pseudomonadota > Gammaproteobacteria > Burkholderiales > Burkholderiaceae_C > Simplicispira. Next base: position 110,321 of record CAVPEF010000004.1, read on the forward strand.
TCACCGCCTGGTTCGGCCTGCTGGCGCCAGCCCGCACGCCCGATGCGGTGGTCGATCGCCTGCAGCAGTCGGCGCGCAAGGCCATGCAGGCACCCGAGGTGCGCCAGCGCTTCGCCGAACTCGGCGGTGTGCCCGGCGGCGAGACGCCGGCCGAGTACGACGCCTTCATCGCGCAGGAGCGCAAGAGCTGGGCCCAGATCGTCAAGGCCGCGAACCTGTCGCTCGAGTAGCACCGGCCCGCGCGTCCCGCTCTCCACCTTTTTTCCCGATTCCATGCACCAAGACATTGAACATCTGCTGGCCCAGCCCTTCGGATCGCTGCCCGAACTGATCGCGCAGCAGGCCGTGCACCGCCCCGACCACACCGCCCTGGTTCTTGATGGACGAAGCTTGGCCTACGCCGCTGTGCGCGCTGGCATGGACCGCGTGGCCGCCAGCCTCCAGCGCGACGGCCTGCGGCCGGGCGACGTGGTGGCCCTCTGCGCCGGCACCTCCATCGAATACGTGCTGGCCTATCTCGGCGCGCTGCGTGCCGGCGTGGCCGTGGCGCCGCTGGCCCCTTCGGCCACGGCCGCGCACCTGAGCGCGATGCTGGACAATTGTGGCGCGCACCTGGTGCTGCGCGATCGTGGGGTCGCCGCGCAATGGCCGCTGCACGCGGGCGCCGCACTGCGCTGCGTGGCGCTGGACGATGCCCCCGAGGCGGGCGAGGCGTGGTCGCAATGGCTGGCCGCTGACGATGCGGCGCCAGCGCCGATAGCGCCCGAGCCCGACTGGCCGTTCAACGTGATCTATTCCTCGGGCACCACGGGCGTTCCCAAGGGCATCGTGCAGTCCTGGGCCATGCGCTGGGCCCATGTGCGGCGCGCCGTCATCAATGGCTATGGGCCCGATGCCGTCTCGCTGTGCGCCACGCCGCTGTACTCCAACACCACGCTGGTGGCGGCCCTGCCCACGCTGGCGCTGGGCGGCACGCTGGTGCTGATGCGCAAGTTCGACGCCGCGCATTACCTCGCGCTGGCCGAGCAGCATGGCGCCACGCACACCATGCTGGTGCCCGTGCAGTACCAGCGCCTGATGGCCTGCCCCGCGTTCGATCGCACGGATCTGCACCGGCTTCAGCACAAGTTTTGCACCAGCGCGCCGTTCAGCGCCACGCTCAAGGCCGAGGTGCTGCGGCGCTGGCCCGGCCGGCTCATCGAGTACTACGGCCTGACCGAGGGCGGCGTGCGCTGCGAGCTGCATTGCCATGACTTCCCGCACAAGCTGCACACCGTGGGCCGCCCCGGCGAGGGTGCCGACATCCGCTTCATCGACGAGCAGGGGCGCGAGCTGCCGGCGGGCGCGCAGGGCGAGATCGTCGGCCGCTCGGCCGGCATGATGAGCGGCTACCACCGCCTGCCCGACAAGTCGCGCGAGGCCGAGTGGTTCGACGCAGAAGGCCAGCGTTTCATCCGCAGCGGCGACGTGGGCCGATTGGACGAAGACGGATTCATCGTGCTCGGCGATCGCAAGAAAGACATGGTCATCACCGGTGGCTTCAACGTCTATCCCAGCGATATCGAGAGCGTGCTGTGCCAGCACCCCCAGGTGGCCGAGTGTGCGGTGGTGGGCGTGCCCTCCGCGCAATGGGGCGAGACCCCCGTGGCGTTCGTGGTGGCGCGCCCCGGCACGCAGCCCGCCGCCAAGGAACTGCGCGAATGGCTCAACACCCGCGTGGGCAAGACCCAGCGCGTGGCCGACCTGCGGCTGGCCGAGCGCCTGCCGCGCAGCGAAATCGGCAAGGTGCTCAAGCGCACGCTGCGCGAGCAGTACCTGCAAGCGGCACCCACCGCCGACTGACTTTCCTCTCACGACCAGGAGACCGCCATGCCATTGCCTCACATCTCGCCGCGGCGCCGCGCCGTGCTTGCCAGCCTAGCGTTGGGCGCCACCGCCGTGCTGGCACCTCCCGCCCAGGCCGCGGACCCCTGGCCCACCAAGCCGATCCAACTCGTGATTCCCTACCCGCCCGGCGGCAGCGCCGACCTGCTGGGCCGGCCGCTGGCCGTGCAGCTGCAGCAGCAGCTGGGCCAGCCCGTGGTGCTGGAATACAAGCCGGGTGCAGGCGGCACGCTGGCATCCCAATATGTGGCACGCGCCAAGCCCGATGGCTACACGGTGCTCATGGTGCTGGCCGCCCATGCCATCAACGACAGCCTCTACCCCAAGCTGCCCTACGACACACGCAAGGATTTCGCCCCCGTGTCGCTGGTAGCCAACCTGCCGATGGTCGTGGCCGCCAGCGGCAAGCTGCCCGCCAGGAACATGCAGGAGCTGATCCAGGCCGCCAAGGCCGCTCCGGGCAAGCTCACCTTTGGCTCGGCCGGCAATGGCAACACCGGGCACCTCGCGGCTGAATACTTCAGCAGCATCGCCGGGATCCAGATGACGCACGTGCCCTACAAGGGCAGCGCCGGCGTGGTCAACGCCATGCTGGCCGGCGATATTGATCTCACCTTCGACAGCATTTCCACCTCCATGCCGCACATCCGCAGCGGTCGCATGCATGCGCTGGCCGTGACCAGTCCCCAGCGCTCGGCGCTGGCGCCCGAGGTGGCGACGGTGCAGGAGCAAGGCATCGCCGGCTTCGACGTGACCGGCTGGTACGCACTGATCGCGCCGGCCGGCACGCCGCCTGAGATCCGCCAGCGCCTGGGCCGCGAGATCGCCACCGCACTGCGCCAGCCTCCGCTGAAGGCACAGCTGGCCGCCAGCGGCTACGAGCCCGTGGGCTCCACGCCCGAGGCACTGCAGACACACATCGAGCGCGAGATCACGCGCTGGGCCGCCGTGGTCAAGTCCACCGGCGCCCGGGTCGACTGACAATCACCGCCATGCAAAAACAATCTGCCATCACCCCCGACATTCCCCAGAGCCCCTTCGTCGGCGAAGCCCCCGACATGTTCTTTGGCCTGCCCATGGCCATGGCACGCGCCATGGCGCTGCGCGGTGAGCGCATCGGCAACGACATGGCCCAGGTACGAATGGGTTTTCAACCGGACCAGGCCAACAGCCGCGGCGAGGTGCATGGTGGCTCGATCGCCACGCTGCTCGACTGCACCCTGGCCGCTTGCGCGCGGGCACATGATCCCGCCGCCTATGGTGTGGCCACCATCGACCTGACGCTGCACTACGTCGCTGCGGGCAGTGGCGACCTGATCGCCACCGCGCGTTGCGAGCGGCGTGGCCGCTCCATCAGCTTCGCGCGCGGCGAAGTGCGTGCAGCGGACGGCACGCTGGTGGCGCTGGCCACCGGCAGCTTCAAGCTGATCGCCCGCCAGCCCGCGCCCGCTGGAGCGTAAGCTGCGGCGGACGGGTGCGGGTCAGGTAGGCTGCACGCCCGCTGCCTGCAGCAGGCGGCCCCAGACCGGCGCTTCCTGCGCCCACAGCCGGGCAAATTTCTCGGGGGTATCGTCGTCCACGGGCACGAAGCCGGCGGCGATGATGCGGGCCAGGCCCTCGCGGCTGGCCACCGCCCGGTTGGCGGCATCGGCCCACTGCCGGGCCACGTCGGCCGGCATGTTCTTGGGGCCGGCAATTGCCAGCCAGCCCACAATGGACAGCGCATCTTGCGTGTAGCCGGCCTCGGTGAAGGTGGGCACGTCGGGCAGCAGCGGCACACGGCGCGGGCCAGTCACCGCCAATGCACGCAGTTTGCCGACATCGATGTGGGGCTTGAGCGACAGCAGGCTGCCCATGCCGATCCTGACCTGCCCACCCAGCAGGTCCTGCACCATCGGTGCCTCGCCCCTGTAGGCCACATGCGACATGTCGGCACCGGCCACCTCGCTGAGCGTGGTGCAGGCCAGCTGGCCGTGCGAACCAATGCCGTACGAGCCATAAGAGAGCTTGCCCTTGTTGGCCTGGATCCAGGCCATGAACTCCTGCAGAGTCTTCACCGGCGCATCGGCCGTGACCACCAGCGCGATCGGCGCCAGGCACACGCGCACCAGCGGAGTGAGATCGGTCAGCGGATCGTAGGCGGTCTTTTTGTAGAGGTATTTGTTGGTCAGCATCGACGATGTGGTGCCCAGCAGCGCCGTCATGCCGTCGGCCGGGGCCTTGACCACCGCCTCGCCCGCGATCAGGCCGGCCGCGCCCGGCTTGTTGTCGACCACCACCGACTGACCGAAGCACTGCCCCATGCGCTCGCCCAGCACGCGGGTGATGACATCGGTGGCGCCACCCGCAGCAAAGGGCACCACCACCCGCACCGGGCGTGTGGCAAAGCTGGCCTGCGCTTGCACGCCTAGCGGGCCCGCAGCCGCGACTGCGGCGGCCTGCGCAAGCAGCTGGCGGCGGTTCCAACGAGGATGGTTGATACCGAAGGTCATCGCTTGTCTCCTGGTGTTGTGAACCGGTGGCTAAAGAGGGTCAGTCCATGGAAATCCTGGCCGCCTCGGCCACGCTCTTCCAGTGGACGGCGTCCTTGTCGATCTGGGCCTTGAATTCGTCGGGCAGCGAGCCCACGGCAATCAACCCCATCTCCGTGAGGCGCTTGTGCAGTTCGGGGGACTTGACGATCGCTGCCACCTCCGCGCCGAGCTTGTCCACGATGGCCTTGGGCGTGGTGGCGGGCAGGAACATGCCGAACCAGCCGTTGGCCTCCAGGCCGGGGTAGCCCGCCTCAGTCATGGTGGGCACCTGCGGCAGGGCCGGATGGCGCTGGGCGCCGGTGACGGCCAGGATGTTGAGCTTGTCCGACTTGATGTGTGGATAGGCGGCCGTGGCATCGACGAAGGCCAGCGTCACCTGCCCACCGAGCAGAGCCGCCATCTCAGGCCCCGAGCCCTGGTAAGGGATGTGGGTGATGTCGATGCCGGCTTTCTGCTTGAAGCGCTCGCCGTTCATGTGCGACGAGGTGGCGTTGCCGTAGCTGCCGAAGTTGAGCTTGCCCGGCGCGGCCTTGGCCTGCTGAACGAACTGCTCGAGCGTGGTGACGCCCGAGCTGCGCGGCACCATCAGCAGGTCCGCGGACTTGGCGACCTGCGACACCGGGGCCAGGTCGCTGAGCTTGTAGGGCACCTTCTTGTACAGCGCCGGGATCTGTACCACGGTGGTGATGCCCATGAGCACGGTGTAGCCGTCGCCGTGCGCCTTGGCCACGGTGTCGTTGCCCAGGATGCCGCTGGCGCCGGGCTTGTTCTCCACCACCACCGCCTGGCCCATGCGCTGGGAGAGCTGCGTGCCGATCAGGCGGGCAATGATGTCGGTGCCGCCGCCGGCCGGGTAAGGCACGATGACACGGATGGGTTTGCTGGGGTAGGGGTCTTGTGCCAGGGCGCCGCCGACGCCGCAGGCGGCGGCCAGCGCGATCAGGGGTAGCCATTGGCCCAGGGTCTTGCGCCGGGTGAATGCCATGGTGATGTCTCCTTGAATGTTGTGTAGGGAACGGATGGCTCGGGCTACAGCGTGCGGGCGATGATTTCTTTCATGATCTCGTCGCTGCCGCCGTAGATGCGACCGATGCGCGCATCGGTCCAGGCGCGGCCCACCTGGTATTCGGTCATGTAGCCGTAGCCGCCATGCAGCTGCAGGAATTCGTCGAGCAGGCGGTTTTGCAGCGCCGTGGCGTTGAGCTTGACCATGGCGGCGCGCTCGGGCGTGAGCGCGCGCCGCATGTGCAGGGCGATGCAGTCGTCCACGAACACGCGCAGCATGGTGGCCTGGGCCTTGGCCTCGGCGAGCTTGAAGCGCGTGTTCTGGAACTCGAACACCGTCTGGCCAAAGGCCTTGCGCTCGCGCGTGTAGTCCACGGTCTTTTGCAGAAAGGCCTCGATGCTCGTGGCCGCGCGCACTGCCACGACCAGGCGCTCCTGCGCCAGCTCGTGCATCAGGTACTTGAAGCCCAGGTTCTCTTCGCCCAGCAGGTTGTCCACCGGCACCTTGACGTTGTCGAAGAACAGCTCGGAGGTGTCCTGCGCCATCAGGCCGATCTTTTCGAGCTTGCGGCCCTTGCTGAAACCCGGCGTGCCCTCCTCCACCACGATCAGCGACACGCCCTTGGCCCCCAGTTCGGGCGCGGTCTTGGCCACCACGATGACGAGCTCGCAGTTGATGCCGTTGGTGATGAAGGTCTTGCTGCCGTTGAGGACGTAGTGGTCGCCTTCGCTGTCCTTGACCAACGTGGCCGTGGTGCGCACCGACTTCAGGTCGCTGCCCGCGCCGGGCTCGGTCATGGCAATGGCGCCGATCAGCTCGCCCGCTGCCATGCGCGGCAGCCAGCGGTCCTTCTGCGCCGCGCTGCCATAGGTATTGATGTAGGGGGCGACGATGTCGGAGTGCAGCGGAAAGCCCAGGCCGGTGGCGCCCGTGCGGCCCACTTCCTCGATCAGCACGGCCGCGTGGCCGAAGTCGCCGCCGCCGCCGTAGGGCTCGGGCAGCATGGTGTTGAGCAGGCCCTCGCGGCCGGCTTTGCGCCACACCTCCTTGGGCACGATGCCCTGGCGCTCCCACTCGGCATGGAAGGGCACGACTTCCTTGTCGAAGAAGCGGCGCACCTGCGCGCGGAACTGTTCGTGGTCTTCACGGTAGACGGTGCGCTGGATCAAGTCTTGCATGGGAATGTTTTCGGAGGAATATTGAATGAAATACGTTGCAAACGCTTATGTGGCGTGCGCTTGCAGCTATGGTTTCAGGAGTCGCGCAGAGCGAAACCGGCCTGCGGCTCGTCGCGAAAGCGCTCCTTGAGCTTGCGGCGCAGCAGCTTGCCGGTTTCCAGGCGCGGCAGGGCGTCGACGAACACCACGCGCTGCGGCAGCTTCATGCGCGCCAGCACCTCGGCGGCCTGGGCGGCGATGGCGCGCGCTGTCGCCAGCGAGCCCGCAGCGCCCTGGCGCAGCACCACGGCCGCCAGGGGCTGCTCGCCAAAGTCGGGGTGGGGCACGCCCACCACGGCCACTTCCTGCACGTCGGGGTGGCGCATCAGCGCGTTCTCGATTTCCTGCGGGTAGAGGTTGACGCCGCCCGAGAGGATCAGGTCCGCGCGGCGGTCGCTGAGGAACAGATAGCCTTCGGCGTCCACATGGCCGATGTCGCCATAGGTGATCCAGCCGCGCTCGTTGATGGCCTGGCGCGTCTTTTCCGCGTCGTTGAGGTAGCTGAACTGCCCCCCGCCCGAGAAATACACCTGGCCGATCTCGCCCACCGGCAGCTCCTGCCCGGCATCGTCCACGATGTGCAGCTGGCCCGTGGTCGGCCGGCCCACCGAGCCGGGGCGCTGGCGCCATTCCTGCGAAGAGATCATCGTCGTGCCGCAGCCCTCGGAGCCTGCGTAGTACTCCATCAGGATGTCGCCCCACCAGTCGAGCATGGCGCGCTTGACAGGAACAGGGCATGGCGCCGCGGCATGGATGGCCACGCGGTGGCTGGACAGGTCGTAGCGCCGCCGCACCTCCTCGGGCAGCTTGAGCAGGCGGCCGAACATGGTGGGCACCCACTGGCTGTGGGTGACGCGGTGGCGCGCGATGAGGCTCAGGGCGGTTTCGGCGTCGAAGCGCTCCATGATCACGGCCTGCCCGCCCAGCTCCAGCACGCGCAGCGTATAGCGCAGCGGCGCGGCGTGGTACAGCGGCGCGGGCGACAGGTAGACCGTGTGCTCGTCCATGCGCATGATGCGGGCCGTGCCCAGCGCCTCGGAGTCGGTCTGGCCGCGCAGATGGCTGGGCTGCAGCGGCTTGAGCACGCCCTTGGGCCGGCCCGTGGTGCCCGATGAATACAGCAGGTCGCGCCCCAGCGGGCGGTCCTGGAAGTCCGCCGCCGGACCCTGCAAGGCCTGCAGCGCGGTTTGCAGCGAGGGGGCCTGCGGCGTGGCTTCGTCCACCGTCCAGCAAGGCAGCGGATGCACCGCCAGGAGCTCGGCGAGCTGGGGCACGGTCTTGTGCGATGCCACCACCAGCCGCGCACCGCAGTCCTGCACGATGTACGCCACCTCGGCCGGCGTCAGGTGGGTGCTGAGCACCGCGGCGTACAGGCCGGCCTGCCGGGCCGCCAGGACCAGGGCCAGGATCTCGACACGGTTTTCCAGCAGCACCGCGAAGCGCTCGCCCGCCTGCAGTCCCTGGGCATGGAGCCACTGCGCCATCTGCAGGGCGCTGCGCGCCACTTCGCCGGCACTGTGGTGCGTGCCGGTTTCGGCCATGACCAGTACCACCCGTTCGGGAGCCGCCGCCGCGCGGCCAAAAAAATCCTGCATGCCTGTCACCTGTTGCTCCTTGGCATGACGCTATGGCGGAGAGGTCCACCATGGCTATACGCCTGTCTCACAAAACCGATGTGTTGACGGATTTTTTCAGGCTGACCAGCTAAAAAATACCGGGTAAACACGGCCTTCACCACAAACTAACTGGTAGAAAATCATTTTTAATGGATCATTTGTCTCATAAACACATGGAGTGAGCATGCATATTCCCGTCATCGTCGATGCCATCCGCAGCCCCATGGCCCGGGCCAAGCCCGATGGCGCGCTGGCCGAGGTCCACCCCGTGGACCTGCTCTCCCAGGTACTGGAGCAACTGGTGGCCCGCAACCGGCTCGACCCCGGCGCGGTGGACGACGTGGTCTGCGGCTGCGTCAGCCAATCGGGGGAGCAGGCCGGCACGCCGGGGCGCCTGGCCTGGCTGGCCGCGGGCCTGCCCGCGCACGTGCCCTCCACCACCATCGACCGCAAGTGCGGCTCCAGCCAGCAGGCCGTGCACTTCGCCGCCCAGGCCATCATGGCCGGCACGCAGGACATCGTGATCGCCTGCGGCGTGGAGTCGATGAGCCGCGTGCCCATGGGCAGCTCGCGCATGGGCAAGAACACCACCGGCCCGCGCTTCGATGCGCGCTTCGCACCCGGCCTGGTGGGCCAGGGCGTCTCGGCCGACCTGGTGGCGGCCCGATGGGGACTCACCCGCGCCGAACTCGATGCCTACGCCGCGCGCTCGCACCAGCGCGCCCATGCCGCGCAATCGGGCGGCGGCTTCGCACGCGAGATCGTGGGCATCGACACCCCGGCCGGCCGCGTGACGCAGGACGAAACCATCCGCGCCGGCACCACGGTGGAAAAGCTCGCCGGCCTGAAGGCGGTGTTCGAGAGCGAGGAGCTGTCCGCGCGCTTCCCGCAGATCCAGTGGGCCACCACGGCCGGCAACGCCTCGCAGATGACCGACGGCGCCAGCGCCCTGCTCATCATGAGCGAAGAGCGTGCCCAGCAACTGGGCCTGCGCCCGCGCGCGCGCTTCGTGGCCTTCGACGTGGTGGGCGACGACCCGCTGTACATGCTCACCGCCCCCATCCCGGCCACGCAGCGCGTGCTGGCCAAGGCGCGCATGCAGCTCGGCGACATCCAGCACTACGAGATCAACGAGGCCTTTGCCTCGGTGCCTCTGGCCTGGCAGAAGGAGTTGGGCGCCGACCCCGAGCGGCTGAATCCGCGCGGCGGCGCCATCGCCCTGGGCCACCCGCTGGGCGCCTCGGGCATCCGCCTCATGGCCACCATGCTGCACGCCCTGGAAGACAGCGGCCAGCGCTACGGCCTGCAGTCCATGTGCGAGGCCGGCGGCATGGCCAACGCCACCATCATCGAGCGCCTGTAACTATTGATTTGGTAGCTGCTGGCGCTTGATGGACGGGCGCCGGAGGCCAAAAAAGGAAAGAAATGAAACTGCAACAAGGAATGACCGCCCTCGTCACCGGCGCGGTCTCGGGCCTGGGCGAGGCCTCGGCCATCGCGCTGCTGGAGCGCGGCCTGAACGTGGTGGCCGTGGACCTGAACGATGGGCGCGGCGCCGCCATGGAGCAACAATACGCGGGCCGTCTGCGCTATGTGAAGGCCGACGTGTCCGACGAGGCCCAGATGCAGCAGGCCATCGCGGCGGCCGAGGCCTTTGGCAATTTCCGCGCGCTGGTGCATTGCGCCGGCATCGGCGGGCCGGTGCGCCTGATCGAGAAAGACGGCAGCCCCGGCTCGCTCGAGAAGTACATCAACATCATCCGCGTCAACCAAATCGGCAGCTTCAACACGCTGCGCCTGGCGGCCGTGAGCATGGCCAGGAACGAGCCCATCGATGGCGAGCGCGGCGTGTGCGTCCTCACCGCGTCGGTGGCAGGCTACGAGGGACAGATCGGCCAGATCCCCTACGCCTCCTCCAAGGCCGGCGTGATCGGCATGACCATCGTGGCCGCGCGCGACCTGGCGTCCAAGTTCATCCGCGTCTGCACCATTGCCCCCGGTTTGTTCGACACGCCCATCCTGGCCAAGCTGCCCGAGAACGTGCGCCAGTCGCTGGGTGCCTCGGTGCCCCACCCGGCCCGCCTGGGCCACCCCAGCGAATACGCGATGACCGCGCTGCACATCCTGGAGAACCCCATGCTCAATGGCGAAACCATCCGCCTGGACGGCGCCATCCGCATGCAGCCGCGCTGAGCCACACCCCACCCTTTGAAAGGCTGACCATGAGTTCCACGGTATCGGTCGAAGTGCGCGGCAACGTGCAGATCATGGCCCTGAGCAACCCCGAGGCGCGCAACGCCGCCACGCTGGAGATGGCCGAGGCCATGGTCGCTGCGCTGGACGAGCTGGACCGCAACCCGGCGCTGCAGGTGGGCATCATTACCGGCGCGGGCGGCACCTTCTGCGCGGGCATGGACTTGAAGGGCTTTCTGCAGGGCAAGCGTCCCAGCATCGCCGGGCGGGGCTTTTGCGGCCTCACGCAAAAGCCGCCGCGCAAGCCGCTGATTGCCGCCGTCGAAGGCTACGCGCTGGCCGGCGGCTTCGAGGTGGTGCTGGCCTGCGACCTGATCGTGGCCGCCCGCACGGCGAAGTTCGGCCTGCCCGAGGTCAAGCGTGGCCTCGCGGCTTCCGCCGGCGGGCTGTTGCGCCTGCCCAAACGCCTGCCCTACCACCTCGCCATGGAATGCATCCTCACCGGCGACATGTTGAGCGCCGAGCGCGCACACGCCCATGGCCTGGTCAACCGCCTGGTCGAGCCCGGCCAGGCGCTGGATGCCGCGCTGGAACTGGCCCAGGCCGTCGCGGTCAATGGCCCGCTGGCGCTGATCGCCAGCAAGCGCGTGGCCCAGGAGTCGGCCGACTGGCCACAGGCCGAAATGTTCGAGCGCCAGGCCGCCATCACCGCGCCGGTGTTCGCCTCACAGGACGCACGCGAGGGCGCCGCGGCGTTTGCCGAGAAGCGCGCGCCGGTCTGGCAGGGCGCTTGATGGAAAAAGAGGCGTAAATGCCCGCCCTACAAGCGTTAACAGCTATTTTTTTCGGTAGCAAAAAGGTCAGCAGCCACTGTGCCGACATGACCGAAGGAGACAAACATGCACTACTGCAACCGCCGCCATGCGCTGCGCCTGGCGGGAGCCTCTGCCTTGCTGGTCCTGACCGCCCTAACGGCCGCCCCGCTCGCCTGGGCCGACACCGCCTGGCCCACGCGCCCCATCACCTTCGTCGTGCCCGGTGCGGCCGGCGGCACCACCGACACGCCGGTGCGCTTCATGGCGCAAAAGCTCAGCGAGCGGCTGGGCCAGTCCATCATCGTGGACAACAAGCCGGGCGCGGGCGGCTCGCTGGGCAGCGGCCTCGTGGCGCGTGCCCAGCCCGACGGCTACACCGTGCTGGTGGGCAACACCGGCTCCAACGCCATCAACTACACCGCCTACCAAAAGCTCCCGTACAAGGCTGACGATTTCATTGCGCTGACCGACATGATCTCGTTCGCCAACGTGCTGGTCGTGCCGGTGAAGTCGCCCATCAAGAGCCTGAAAGATCTCGTGGCCACAGCCAAGCGCGAGCCCGGTAAGTTGGCGTTTTCTTCCGCAGGCGTGGGCCAGACCACGCACCTGATGGGCGAACTGCTGCGCCAGAGCGCGGGCGTCGATGTGGTGCATGTGCCCTACAAGGGCTCCGCGCCGGCCACCATGGCCATCGTGGCGGGCGAAACCCAGTTCATGTTTGACAACCTCACGGGCTCGCTGGGCCACGTCAAGGACGGCAAGCTGCGCGCGCTGGCCGTGACCGGCGCCGCCCGCGAGCCCGAGCTGCCCGACGTGCCCACCATGACCGAGCTGGGCATGAAGGACTTCGACAAGGTGGGCTGGATGGGCTTCTTCGTGCCCGCCAAAACGCCGCCGGCGATCGTGAAGAAGCTCACCGACAACCTGATCGCCGTGCTCCAGGACCCGGCCGTGGTCACGCGCTACCGCGAACTCGGTGGCCGCCCCGGCGGCATGGCGCCCGCGCAGTTCTCGCAGATGGTGGAGCGCGACCGCCAGGGCTGGGGGGACCTGATCCGAAGCCAGAAGTTGCAACTCGACTGAGGACGCCCCATGCCCGACTCCCCAACCTTCGCAGGCCGCCACGTGTTCGTGGCCGGCGGCAGCAGCGGCATCAATCTCGGTATTGCCCAGGCGTTTGCCCGCGCGGGTGCCCATGTCACGGTCATGAGCCGCTCGCCCGACAAGGTGCAGCGGGCCGCCGACGGGCTGCGCGCACTGGGTGCACAGGCGCTGGGCATCAGCGCCGACGTGCGCGACCCGGTGGCGGTGGAGGCCGCGCTGCGCCAGTCGCATGCGCAGTTTGGCGACATCGACGTGCTGGTGTCGGGCGCGGCGGGCAACTTCATCGCGCCTGCGGCCGAGCTGTCGCCCAACGGCTTCAAGACGGTGATCGACATTGACCTGAACGGCAGCTTCCACGTGCTGCGCCTGGCCTATCCGCTGCTGCGCAAGCCGGGCGCGAGTGCCATCAACATTTCGGCGCCCCAGGGCGTCAACCCCACCATGTACCAGGTGCATGCCTGCGCGGCCAAGGCCGGCATCGAGATGATGACGCGCGTGCTGGCCATGGAGTGGGGTGAGGCGGGCGTGCGCGTCAACGCCATCTCGCCCGGCCCGATCGAGGACACCGAGGGCATACGCCGGCTCGCGCCCTCGCCCGAGGCGCTGGCGGATATGCGGGCCAGCGTGCCGTTGCAGCGCATGGGCACGCGGCAGGACATTGCGGACATGGCGCTGTTTCTGTCGTCGCCGCAGGCCGGTTACGTGACGGGCGCCGTCATTCCCGTGGACGGCGGCTCCTCGCTGCGCGGCGGGCGGGACATGCGCGCTTCCTACACCCCACGGAGCGCCGCATGAGCGCCGGCTATCAGCGCATACGCTTTGGCGTGGACGGCGGCGTGGCCACCCTGGTGCTCGACAACCCCGAAAAACGCAATGCTTTCGACCCCGCCATGCGCGTCGAAATGGCCGAGGTGGTGCGCCAGGTGCAGGGCGACCCCACCATTCGCGCACTGGTGCTGACGGGCGCGGGCGCGCATTTCTGCTCGGGCGGCGATCTGGGCAACATCGCGGCCAGCGGCCTGGAAAACGGCGGCTGGCGCCAGCGCCTGACCCGCCTGCACGACTGGCTCAAGGATCTGATGCTGCTCGACAAGCCGGTAGTCGCGGCGGTGGATGGCGCGGCCTATGGGGCCGGCTTCAGCCTGGCGCTGGCGGCCGACTTCATCGTCGCCAGCAACCGCGCGCGCTTTGCCATGTCTTTCATCCGCATGGGCGTCGTGCCGGACTGCGCGGCGTTCTACACCCTGCCACGCGTCGTCGGCGTGCAGCGTGCGCGCGACCTGATGCTGTCGGGGCGCGAGGTCTCGGCGCAGGAAGCGCTGCGGCTGGGCATTGCCTGTGAACTGGCCGAACCCGAGGCGCTGCAGGCGCGCGCCCAGGCGATTGCGCGCAGCTTCGTAGGCGCCTCGCCAGTGGCGCTGAGCCTGATCAAGCGCTCGCTGAGCCTGGCCGCCAGCGACCTGCCCTCGCTGCTGGAACAGGAAGCCAATGCCCAGGCCCTGGCCATGGGCACGCCCGAGCACCGGGAGGCGGTGCGCTGCTTTCTGGAGAAAAAGCCGCTGCCTTTCCAGTGGCCGCAGGCGTGAGCGCCTGTGTTGGCGATGAATCAGGCGAAAATCTCCGGTTTTTCGAGGTCCATGTGAACGTGAACGCAGATCCGGACGGCAAATTGGTCAGCGCTTTGGTGCGTGGCGTTTCCATATTGCGGTGCTTTTCGAACAAGTGCCAGGAACTCAGCGCCAAGGAGCTGATGGACCTGACCGGCCTGCCCAAGCCCACGCTGTTCCGGCTGACCGACACGCTGTGCGAGCTGGGCCTGCTGCGCTACTCGGAGCGGCTGTCCAAGTACGTGCCCGGCCTGGGCCTGCTCAGCCTGTCCTCGCCGGTGCTCACGCGCCTGGCCCTGCGCCAGCTCGCCCGGCCGCAGATGCAGGCGCTGGCCGACCTGACCGAAGGGCAAGTGCAGTTGGCCGTGGGTTTCCGCCGCGAACTGTGCCTCGTGGAGCAAGCCAACAGCCTGGGCAACCCCATCTTCCGGCCCGAGGTGGGCGTGCGCACCTCGCTGTCGCGTACCGCGTCGGGCCGCGCCTATCTCCTGGGCCTGCCTGATGAGGAACGCGAGGCCTACCTGCGCGACTTGCGCGCCACGGAGCCGCAGCGCGCCGACTGGTTGGATCTGCGGCTCGAAGACGCGCGCCACGATCTGGCCGAACACGGTTTTTGCCGCAGCCACGGTGACCTGCACCGCGAGCTCGAATCGATCGCGGTGGCCATGTCCAAGCCGCAGGACGGCGAGCTGTGGGTGTTCGCGGTAACGCTGCCCGTCTACAGCCCCCTGTGCGGCAAGCTGGAGACCGAAGTCGGCCCGCGCCTGCGCACGCTGGTGCGCTCGGTGGAGAGCGTGCTCGGGGCATCGGGCCTGTCGTGACGCGACCCTCGCAAGACAACACAACACAAGGAGACGCCGTGAAGGTTCTGGACAGCGTGCGCGTGCTGGAGATTGGTGGCCTGGGGCCGGGGCCGTTTTGTGCCATGCACCTGGCCGATCTGGGTGCGGACGTGGTCTCCGTGGTGCGCGAACCCAAAAGCCAGGCGCCGACTGGCGATCTGCTCAACCGCGGCAAGCGTTCGGTGTTCGCCGATCTCAAGACCGAGGAGGGCCGTGAGCTGGTGCGGGCGCTCGTGGCCGAGGCCGACGCGCTCATCGAGGGCATGCGCCCCGGCGTGATGGAGCGCCTGGGCCTGGGCCCCGAAGAGTGCCTGCGCATCAATCCGCGCCTGGTATATGGGCGCATGACCGGCTGGGGCCAGAGCGGGCCGCTGGCACCGCGCGCCGGGCACGACACCAACTACGCCGCGGTCAGCGGCGCGCTCTGGGGTTGCAGCCCGTTGGGCGCGCGGCCCGTGTCACCCTTTGCGGTGCTGGGCGACATCGGCGGCGGCGCCCTGTACCTGATGACGGGGCTGCTGTCGGGCATCGTGCAGGCACGCGCGACGGGCCGCGGCACGGTGGTGGATGCAGCCATCGTGGACGGCGCGGCCCACATGCTGAACCTGATGCTCAGTGCGCGCGAGAAAGGCCTGGTGGCCGACGTGCGCGGCCACAGCGTCCACGACAGCGCGCCGTTCTATGACACCTATGTCTGCGCGGACGGGGAGCACATCACCGTTGGCGCCCTGGAGCCGCAGTTCTACACCCTGCTGCTGGACACGCTGGGCCTGGCTGCGGACCCCGATTTCGCCGGAGCGCAATGGGACAAGTCCACCTGGCCCACACGCCGCGCGCGCCTTGCCGCCCTGTTCCTGGCGCATCCACGCGCACACTGGCAGGCCCTGCTCGAGCCTACCGACGCGTGCTTTGGCGCCGTGCTCAGCCCCTTGGAGGCCGCCGACCACCCGCACATGCGCGCGCGTGCCGTGTATGGCGAGCGCGATGGCATATTGCAGGCCGCCCCGGCGCCGCGTTTCGATGGCGCGGCCTACGTGCCGGGAGACATATGCGCCAGTGGCGCACACACGCAAGCGGTGCTGAACGGTCTGAAAACCGCAAGTGTCTGGCGTGCGCGCTCAGCGGCGTAGCAACGGCCAGGCCCGCTGCCCCTGGAACGCCAGCGAGGCCAGCCGCAATCGCGACCAGCCGTGAGCTATGGGCTCGGTGGGCCTTACAACCTCAACCGCGGGGCGGGCGCTGCTGCGCCCGCGCGTGGCGCTGCAGCGTCTGCTGCGCCTGCAGCAGCACCGGGGCATCGACCATGCGGCCATCGAGCACACAGACGCCGCCGCCGGCCTCCTGCAGGGCCTGCTGCACACGGTGCGCATGGACCACGGCGGCCTCGTCGGGGTCGAACGCGGCGTGCAGCACTGGCACCTGCGCCGGGTGGATGCACAGCTTGCCGCCAAAGCCCATGCGCCGGGCGCGCTCGGCGTCGCGGGCCATGCGCTCGGGGTTGCGCGTGTCCACCGTGACGCCATCGAGGGGCGCGGCCCGCCCTGCGCGGCGCGAGGCCAGCACCAGGGCGATGCGCACGGGCAGCAGCTCGGCCTCGTCCTCGGCGCAGGCGATGCCGGCATCGACCTGGAAGTCCAGGTGCCCGAAGGCCAGCCGCGCCACCTGCGGCGCGGCCGCCAGCGCGTCGGCGGCGGCCAGGCCCGCCACGCTTTCGACCAGCGGCAGCAGCGCAGCCTGCGGCCCGGCGGTCTGGGCCACGGCCTGCAGCGTCTGCGCGCGCTCGGCCTTGGGCACCACCACACCGCCCAGGCCCAGGGCCATGAGTTGCGCCAGGGCCTGCAGGTCATCGGCAAACCAGGGCGAGCCCTCGGCGTTGATGCGCACCAGCAGGCGCGCCCGCTGCGCAGCATCGAGCGCGACCATGGCCTCCCGCAGGGCGGAGCGCGCGGCCTGTTTGTCGGCAGGTGCGACCGCGTCCTCCCAGTCGGCGATCACCATGTCGGCGCCGCTGGCCAGCGCCTTGGCCAGCCGCTCGGGCTGGGTGGCGGGCACGAACAGGAAGGAGCAGGCCTGGGCCATCGGATCGGACATGGACACTTTCTTTCTTATTCAGCCGATACGCCCGCGGCCTTGATGACCTTGTCCCAGCGCGCCACCTCGGCCTCCAGGTGCTTGCGCAGGCCTTCGGGGGTGGCCTTGTCGGCCGAGACCAGGTCGGAGCTCAGGTCGGCGACGCGTCTTTTCACGGTCGCGTCCTTGATCGCCACGTTCAGCGCCTTGTTGAGCTGCTCGATCACCTCCTTGGGCGTGCCCTTGGGGGCGTACATGCCGTGCCACACCTTGACGTCGAAACCCTTGAGCCCTTGTTCATCGAGCGTCGGGAGATTGGGCATGGAAGACAGGCGCTGCGGCGTGGTCACGCCGAAGACCTTGACGCGCTTGCCGTCCTGGATCACGGGCGCGGTCTGCGTGGTCTGGTCGCACAGCAGGTCCACCTGGCCGCCCATCAGGTCGTTCATGGCCGGGCCTGCGCCCTTGTAGGGCACGGTCGTCAGCGTCACGCCGACCTGGTGCATGAACAGCATGCCGCACAGCTGCGACACGGCGCCGATGCCGGCATTGGCCAGCGACACCTTGTCCTGGTGCTTCTTCACGTAGTCCAGCAGTTCCGGGAAAGTGTTGGCCGGGAAGTCCCTGCGCGACAGCAGGGTCATGGGCACGTCCAGCACCTGGCCGATGTACTCGAAGTCCTTGAGCGGGTCGTAGGGCAGCTTCTTGTACAGGGCCGGCGCGGTGGCCATGCCCATGTGGTGGATCAGGATGGTGTAGCCGTCGTTCTTCGCCTTGGCCACGCGGTTGGGCGCGATGGTGCCGCCCGCGCCCACCGTGTTTTCCACCACCACGGTCTGTCCCAGCGACTGGCCCATGGGCACCGCCAGCAGGCGCGCCACGACGTCCGTGGGGCCGCCGGCGCTGTAGGGCACGACCAGGGTGACGGGTTTTTCGGGCCAGCTGGCGGCCAGGGCATGGCCGCCCAGGCCCAGCGCCACGGCGGCGCCGATGGCAAGCGAGGCCTTCACGGCCCAGCGGCGCGAAGGGGTGCGAGGGACTGCAGTCATTTCCATGTCTCCTTCAAAGTTTGCCGGCGTGTTTCAACGCCTCTGGTGGCACGGCCAGCGGGCAGGCCCTGCCCGCCGCTGGTGCGTTCGAAACTCAAGGCAGCAGGCGCGCTACCTGGGGCCACTGTGCCACGTGCCACAGCCGCGCCACAGCGGCCTCGGCCTGGGCGGCCGGCACCGCGCCGCCGTAGGCGGCCAGGCGCAGCGCCTTGGCAGTGATTTCCTCGCGCGAGAGGGTATTGCCGGGGTCGCCCTTGGGCTCATCCACGCGGCCCTGCAGGGTGCGGCCGTCCGTGGTCTGCACCGTGACCTTGCCGATCCAGCGCTGCGGGTAGGCGGCGTCAACCTCGGCGTCCAGCGCCATGCGCACCTTCTCGCGCAGGGCCACCGTGTCGGCGGCCAGGAAGTGCGCGTCGAATTCGGTCAAACCCGCATGGCCAAAGCGTGCGGCCAGGGCCAGCACCGTGCCCATGGAGAACTTGGACTGGTGCACCGTGGCAGGCGAGACCACTGGCCCCAGCACGTCGATCGCGCCCTGGTGCACATGGCAGGTCACCTGGGCGATATCGGCCGGCTGCAGCCTGTGCTGCTGCATCACCTGCAAGAGCGCATCGGCGGCCGGGTGCGTGTGGCGGCACGAGGCGTGCCACTTGAACGAGGTCTCGGCCGTGGCCCAGCGGGTGCCGAGGCCGTCGGTGAGCTGGGCGGGGTTGGCGTCCTGGCTCATGCCGGCCGCCAGGCCCTGCGGCCCGGTGAAGATGTCCTGCGCGCCCGTGAAGCCGTCCTTGGCCAGGTAGGCCGCCATGAGGCCGGCGGCGGCGGCGTGGGCGGTGTGCAGTTGCTTGCTGTCGGCGGCGGTGCGCAGAAACTCCCACAGCCCGGCCGATTGCGTGCCGGCCGAGCCGAAGGCGTGCTGCATCTGCGCGGGCGTCAGCTCCAGCAGCCGGCCCACGGCGGCGGCCGCCGCCAGCGTGCCGGCCGTGGCCGTGGTGTGGAACATCTTGTAGTGGCTGCGGCCCAAAAATTCGCCCACGCGGATGCCGACCTCGTAGCCCGCCACGCAGGCCGCCATGAGCTGCGCGCCACTCGCGCCGATGGCCTGCGCCACGGCCAGCGCCGGCGGGAAGACCACGGCCGCCGGGTGGAACACCGAGCCGTTGTGCACGTCGTCCTGCTCGGCCACATGCGCGGCGGCGGCATTGGCCAGCGCGGCCATCATGGGTGAAGTGGCGGCGTTGCAGCCAATGACTTCGCTGGGGCCAGAGGTCGGGCCCTGCGACAGGGCAAAGCGCGTGATGCTGGCCACGGGCCGCGCCTGGCAGCCGGCGAGCACGGAACCGAACCAGTCCACCCACAGGTCTTCGGTGCGGCGCTGCACGGCCTCGGGCACATCGCTCCATTGCAGCGTGGCGGCGAACTGCGCCAGGGGGTGGATGGTGATTTGGGTTTCTTGCTTCATATCGGGCTCCAATGCGGGCGAAATAAACGCCGGCAGCTATGGCTTTACTCCAGTGGCCTGGGGGACTTGCAGGGCGTCGATCTGCTCGGCACTCCAGCCCAGCTCGGCCAGGATGGCGGCGTTGTGCTGGCCCACGGCGGGCACGGCGTCCATGCGGTAGTCGAACGCGCTGTTCACGCCCGGCGGCAGCAGGGCCGGCACCGGGCCCGCGGGCGTGTCCACGGTGCGCCAGCGCTGGCGGGCCTGCAGTTGCGGGTGCGCCCACAGGCCGGCCATGTCGTTGACGCGCGCGTTGGCGATGCCCGCCTGGTCCAGCCGCTCGACCACCTGCGCGGCCGTGAGGGCGGCAAAGGCGCCCAGGATCAGCGCCTGCAGCTCGGCGCGGTGCTGGTTGCGCCGGGCGTTGCTGTCAAAGCGCGGGTCGCTGGCGACCTCGGGCTGCTGCAGCACGGCGTCGCAAAAAGCCTTCCACTCGCGCTCGTTTTGCAGGCCCAGCATCACCGTGGCGCCGTCGCCGGCCTGGAACGGCCCGTAGGGGTAGATGCTGGCGTGCGCTGCCCCGGTGCGCGGCGGCGGCGGCGCGCCGTCGAAGGCGTAGTACAGCGGGTAGCCCATCCACTCGCCCATGGCTTCGAGCATGGACACGTCGATGTGGCTGCCCTCGCCGGTCTTGCCACGCAAGAGCAGGGCCGCCAGGACGCTGTTGTAGGCAGACACGCCAGCGGCGATGTCGGCCACCGAGATGCCGGACTTGGAGGGCGTCTCGGGCGTGCCGGTGACCGAGAGAAAGCCCGCCTCGCTCTGGATCAGCAGGTCGTAGGCCTTCTTGTCGCGGTACGGCCCGTCGGCGCCATAGCCCGAGATGTCGCAGACGATCAGGCGCGGGTTGTGCGCCTTCAGGGCCCCGTAGGACAGGCCCATGCGCGCGGCCGCGCCGGGCGCGAGGTTTTGCACCAGCACGTCGGCGGTCTTCAGGAGCTGGAGCAAGGCCGCCTTGGCCTCGGGCTGCTTGACGTCCAGCGCCAGGCTCTCCTTGCTGCGGTTGAGCCAGGTGAAATGGGACGACTGGCCCTTGACGCGCTGGTCGTAGCCGCGCGCGAAGTCGCCGCTGCCCGGGCGCTCCACCTTGATCACGCGCGCGCCCAGGTCGGCCAGTTGGCGCGTGCAAAAAGGCGCGGCGACCGCATGTTCGAGCGAGACGACGGTGATGCCGTCGAGGGGGCGGGTCATGGCGGACACCTCAGAAAGAGCGCGGCAACCCGAGGATGTGCTCGGCCACGTAGCTGTAGATCATGTTGGTCGAGATCGGCGCCACCTGGTACAGGCGGGTTTCGCGAAATTTGCGCTCGATGTCGTATTCGCAGGCAAAGCCAAAGCCGCCGTGGGTCTGCAGGCAGACGTTGGCCGCTTCCCAGCTGGCCTTGGCGGCCAGGTACTTGGCCATGTTGGCCTCGGCGCCCGCGTTCTGGTGGGCGTCGATCTTCTCGCAGGCCTTCCAGCGCATCAGGTTGGCGGCTTCGAGCTCGATGAAGGCATCGGCAATTGGGAACTGCACGCCCTGGTTCTGGCCGATGGGGCGGTTGAACACCACGCGCTCGTTGGCGTACTTGGTGGCGCGGTCGATGAACCAGTAGCCATCGCCAATGCACTCGGCGGCAATCAGGGTGCGCTCGGCGTTCAGGCCGTCCAGCAGGGTCTTGAAGCCCTTGCCTTCCTCGCCCAGCAGCGCGTCCTCGGGGATTTCGAGGTTGTCGAAGAACAGCTCGTTGGTCTCGTGGTTGACCATGTTCAGGATGGGGCGCACCGTGAGGCCATTGCCAATCGCCCGGTGCAGGTCGATCAGGAAACACGACAGGCCATCGGAACGTTTTTTCACCTGATCGGCGGGCGTGGTGCGGGCCAGCAAAATCATCAAATCGCTGTGCTGGATGCGCGAGATCCAGACCTTTTGCCCGTTGATGACCCAGCGGCCGTCCTTCTTCACCGCCGTGGTCTTGAGCTTGGTGGTGTCGCTGCCGGTGGTGGGCTCGGTCACGCCCATGGACTGGATGCGCAACGCGCCCGCGGCGATCTTGGGCAGGTACTTCTGCTTTTGCGCCTCGCTGCCGCTGCGCACGATGGCGTTCATCACGTACATCTGGCCGTGGCAAGCGCCGGAGTTGCCGCCGCTGCGGTTGATCTCTTCCATGATGACCGAGGCCTCGGCCATGGTCAGGCCCGAGCCGCCGTATTCCTGCGGGATCAGCGCGGCCATCCAGCCGGCCTGGGTCAGGGCATCGACAAACTCCTCGGGGTAGCCGCGGGCCTCGTCGACCTTGCGGAAGTATTCGTCGGGGAACTGGGCACACAGGGCGCGCACGGCATCGCGGATTTCTTGGTACTGGTCAGGCTGGTGGATCATGGGTTTTCAAGTGTTTTTGGCTTCTAGCGCTTACGCAGCAAGCGTTATCAGCTATTGATTTGGTAGTTCTCAGGCCAGCGTGGCCGTGCCCTGCATGGTGAGGAACCCTTCGTGGTCCTGGGCCCACAGCTCCACGGTCCTGCCATCGGCCGACGGCCTGCCGTGCACGCTGAACGGATGCAGGTCGAACGTGGGGCGCACGGCGCGGAAGTCGAAGCGCGAGCACCTGCGCGTGCGGCAGTTCGCGGCGCAGCAGGTCCAGCAGCAGCGTGGCGATCAGCGGGCCGTGCACGATCAGGCCGGGGTAGCCCTCGACTTCGGTCACGTACCTGCGGTCGTAGTGGATGCGGTGGCCGTTGAAGGTCAGCGCCGAGTAGCGGAACAGCAGCACGTCGTCGGGCGTGACAGTGCGCGACCAGGCCTGCTGGCCGGCCAGCGGGGGCTGCTGCGGCTGGGGCGCCGGGTCGCCGGGCTGGGCGGCAGAGCGGTAGACGATGTCGTGCTCCTCCGTCAGCGCCAGGCCCTGCGCATTGCGCAGCTGGTGTTGCACCAGCACGAACAGCAGCTCGCCCGAGCGCCCCGCCTTGTGCTGGACGGACTGAATGGTCGATGTGCGCTGCACCTCCTGGCCCACGCGCAGCGGGTTGGATGCCTCCCAGCGCAGGCGCCCTCCGGCCCACATGCGGCGCGGCAGCGGCACGGGCGGCAGAAAGCCGCCGCGCTGGGGGTGCCCATCGGGGCCGATCTCGCTCTGGCGCGCATGCGGCAGGAAGTACAGCCAGTGCCACAGCGGCGGCACGGCGGTGCCGGCGGTCGGCGCCGGGTCGGCGCGGTCCAGCGTGGCCGCCAGCGCCGCCACAGGCATGGCCACGAGGGTGTCGCTCAGGGTTTCACTCTTGCCTTGCCAGGTCTGCAGGTGCGCGAGCAGGGCGATGTCGATGGTGGGTTCTGTCATGGCCGCCATCGTGCGTTCTGGGGGGCGCCGACGCAATCCGCGTTTGTGGAAGCGTGTCTTCAGCGCCCATGAAGCCCCTGCCCGTTCGCGGCTGCTTTCATGCGGCCAAAGCCTGCCCTTGCGATTGCCGAATAGCGCACCGGAGCCTTTGCGGTCATGCTCGCAGCCATTGATTTCCCTATGGCTCACAAAGGACGACAAACATGGCGCAAAAGATGGTGCAGGACAAGGTAGTGGTGGTGACAGGGGCTGGCGGCGGCATCGGGCGCGACATGGCGCTGGCGCTGGCGGCGGCCGGCGCCAAGGTGGTGGTGAATGACATCGGCACCTCCACCACCGGCGAGGGCACGGATGCCGGCCCCGCGCAGAAGGTGGTCGAAGAGATCCGCGCCGCTGGCGGCCAGGCCGTGGCCAACACCGACAGCGTGGCCGAGGCCGCCGCCGCCGGCCGCATCGTGCAGTGCGCGGTGGAGCACTTCGGTCGCATCGATGGCGTGGTCAACAACGCCGGCATCCTGCGCGACCGCTTCTTCCACAAGATGAGCCTCGATGAATGGGATGCCGTCATCAAGGTCCACCTGTACGGCAGCTACTACATGGCCCGCGCGGCCGCCAACCATTTCAAGGAACAGGAAAGCGGCGCCTTCGTGCACATGACCTCGACCTCGGGCCTGATCGGCAACCTCGGCCAGGCCAACTACAGCGCGGCCAAGCTGGGGCTGGTGGCGCTGTCCAAGAGCATTGCCCTGGACATGCAGAAATTCAACGTGCGCTCCAACTGCATCGCCCCGTTCGCCTGGAGCCGCATGATCGGCTCCATCCCCACCGACACGCCCGAGCAGCAGGCGCGCGTGGCCAAGATCCAGCAGATGACGCCCAACAAGATCGCGCCGCTGGCCGTGTACCTGCTGTCCGACCAGGCCAAGGACGTGAACGCCCAGGTGTTCGCCGTGCGCAACAACGAGATCTTCCTGATGAGCCAGCCGCGCCCCCTGCGCTCGGTGCACCGCAGCGAGGGCTGGACGCCCGAGTTCATCGCCGAGCACGGCATGCCCGCGCTCAAGAGCAGCTTCGTGCCCATGGACCGTTCGGCCGACGTGTTCTCGTGGGATCCGGTGTAAGGGATGAAGCCCCCCCTGAGCGGCTGCGCCGCTTCCCCCTCTCTCGCTTCGCGGGAGGGGGACGACGCCCTCGCTGCGGGGCGGCCCTTGCTCGGCGTCCGCGCGGACAGTGCACGCCAGTGGCACGGGCCGCGCGCCTGGACAACTGAGAAAAAAGCACTATGGCCATCGATTACCAGCACCTGAAGAACCGGGCGTTTGCGCCCGTGCACCAGCATTACACCGAGCGCGACACCATGCTCTATGCGCTCAGCCTCGGGCTGGGCAACGACCCGCTTGACGCCGCCGCGCTGCCCTTCGTCTATGAAGGCGCGCCCGGCGGCCTGCGCGCCCTGCCCACGCAGGCCGTGGTGCTGGGCTATCCCGGGTTCTGGGCGCGCGAGCCCGACACGGGCATCGACTGGGTAAAGCTCTTGCACGGCGAGCAGCGCGTGCGCTGGCACCGTCCGCTGCCTGCCAGCGGCGAGGTCGTGGGCCACAACCGCATCACCCACCTGACCGACAAGGGCGAGGGCAAGGGCGCCATCATGATCACCGAGCGGCGCCTTGAATCTGCCGCCGGCGAGTGGATGGCCACCGTGCAGCAGGTGACCTTTTTGCGCGGCGACGGCGGCTACAGCCAGCAAGGCGGCGGCCAGCCCAGCGACGCGCCGCTGCCCGCACTGCAACCCACACCCGAAGACCGCGCGCCCGACTTCACCGACACGCAGCCCACCCGCCCCGAAGCGGCGCTGCTGTACCGCCTGACGGGCGACACCAACCCGCTGCATGCCGACCCGGCCGTGGCCACCAAGGCGGGCTTCGAACGCCCCATCCTGCACGGCCTGGCCAGCTATGGCCTGGTGGCGCACGCGGTGCTGCGCCAGTGCGGCGCGGGCGTTCCCGCGCGCCTGAAGGCGCTCGACATCCGCTTCGCCGCGCCGGTGTACCCGGGCGAAACCCTGGTGACCGAGATCTGGCGCGTGCCCGGCCCGCCGGGGCAGTTCCAGTTGCGCGCCCGCGTGGCCGAGCGCGACAAGGTGGTGCTGAGCCACGGATTCGCCGAGCTGGCCTGAACTATCAAAAAGTGAGCCAGAAGCGCTTGCTGCGAAAGCGCTACAGCCCATTTTGACCATTAATACTCCCAGGAGAACGCCATGAGCGCATCCCCCGTGTTGACGTCCGTGCAGGACGGCATCGGCACCATCACCCTGAACCGCCCCGAAGCGCGCAACGCGCTCGGCAAGGACATGCGCCCGGCACTGGCCGCCGCCGTCACGCAGATGCGCGATGACCCGCAGGTCTACGCCGTCATCCTCACCGGCGCGGGCGGTGCCTTCTGCTCGGGCGGCGACATCTCGGCCATGCTCGACACCAGCCGCACGGGCCTGACCTTCCGCGCGGGCATGCGCGAACTGCACCAGTGGTTTCCCGAGCTCGTGAACATGGAAAAGCCCGTGATCGCCGCCGTCGATGGCCCGGCCTTTGGCGCGGGCCTGAGCCTGGCGCTGGCGGCCGATTTCGTGCTGGCCACGCGACGCGCCAAGTTCTGCGCCGTGTTCGGCCGCATTGGCCTGGTGCCCGACCTGGGTGCCATGCAGCTGTTGCCGCGCATCGTGGGCTTGCAAAAGGCCAAGGAGCTGGTCTTCACCGCGCGCACGGTGGAGGTGGAAGAGGCCCAGCAGCTGGGCATGGTCTACGACATCGTGGAGGACAGCGCGGCCCTGCACGGGGCGGCGCAGGCCCTGGCGCGGCGCTTTGGCGAGGCCTCGACGGCCGCCATCGGCCTGGCCAAGACCATCATGAACCAGTCGTTCGAGAGCGATGCGCGCACCCTCGCCGAGCTGGAGTCGTATGCCCAGGCCATGTGCCGCAGCTCGCCCTACCACCAGGACGCGGTGCGGCGCTTCAAGGCCAAGGAGCCACTGCGCTTCGACTGGGACAAATTGAAATGACAACCCCCTGTGGCGCTTCGCACCTTCCCCCTTCTCTCGCATCGCTGCGCGCTGCGGGAAGGGGGACGCCGCCCGTGCGGCGGGGCGGCCCTTGCACGGCGGCCCTCGCCTGGGTTGCGCCAGTTTCATGGGTTGCACACGGTGCGCAGCGTCGTGGAGAACTGACATGGGCCCATTGGCTGCGCGGCTCCAGGCCCTGATCCGCCCCGGCGACACCCTGTGGTGGGGCCAGGCCACGGCCGAGCCGCTGACACTCACGCGCGCCGTGACCGCGCATCGCCATGCGCTGGCCCAGGGCGGGCGGCTGCGGGTGTTCGTGGGAATGGCCGCGTCGGACACGCTCCAGCCCGAGCACGCCGATGCCATCGATTTTTTTGGCTATGCCGCGGGCGGTGCGCACCGCGCGTTGGCCCGGGCGGATGTGCTCGACATCCTGCCCAGCCACTATTCGCACTTGCCGGGCCTGATCCGCGGCGGCGCGCTGCCCGTCGACGTGGTGCTGCTGCAGGTTTCGCCACCCGACGAGCAGGGCCGCTACAGCCTGGGCCTGGCGCAGGAATACCTGCCCGCCGCGCTGGACAAGGCGCGCGTGGTGATCGGCGAGGTCAACCCCGCCATTCCGTGGACGCATGGCAGCATGTACTTGCAGGCGAGCGACTTCGCGCTGCTCATTGACGCCGAGCACCCGCCACTCGAGCAAAGCCGCAGCGCGCCCAGCCCAGTGGAGCAGGCCATCGCGCGCCATGTCGCGGGGCTGGTCGAGGACGGCGCCACGCTGCAGCTGGGCATTGGCAACCTGCCCGAGGCCGTGCTGGCCGCGCTGCACGGCCACCGCGACCTGGGCCTGCACTCCGGCGCGGTGGGCGACGGCATCGCCGCCCTGGCCGAGGCCGGCGTGCTGACCAACGCGCGCAAGAGCCTGGACACCGGCGTGGGCATCGGCGGCATCCTGATGGGCAGCGAAACCCTGCGCCGCTGGGCGCACCGCAACCCGGCATTGCAACTGCGCGGCACCGACTACACCCACGACCCCGAGGTGCTCGCCGCCAGCCACCAGCTCGCCGCCATCAACGCGGCCATCGAGGTGGACCTGACCGGCCAGATCAACGCCGAGGTGGCCGCCGGCTGCTACGTGGGCGCCGTGGGCGGCGCGGTCGACTTTTTGCGCGGCGCAGCGCGCAGCCGCGGCGGCCTGCCCATCGTGGCGCTGCCGGCCACGGCCAAGGGCAAGACCCGCATCGTGGCCCGGCTGTCGGGCCCGGTGAGCACGCCGCGCAGCGACGCCGGCCTGATCGTCACCGAGCACGGCGTGGCCGACCTGCGCGGCCAGCCGCTGTCGCGCCGCGTGCAGCGGCTGATCGACATTGCCGCCCCCGAACACCGCGAGGACCTGGAGCGCCAGGCCCACGAGACGCTGCGCCACTGCGGCGCAGCGTTTCATCAAAATTGATAGCTGTCAGCGCTTACCGGATAAGCGCTTGAGCCCATTTTTATTCATATTTCAAGGAGAACCACCATGCGCAGAGCCGCCATCGTCACCCCCGTTCGCACCCCCGTCGGCACCTTCGGCGGCAGCCTGCGGCCCGTGCCCGTCGAGGAACTGGCGGCCACCACGGTGCGCGCCGTGGTGCAGCGCAGCGGCATCGACCCCGCGCGCATCGACGACGTGGTCTTCGCCCAGTCCTACGCCAACGGCGAGGCGCCCTGCATCGGCCGCTGGGCCGCGCTGCAGGCCGGGCTGCCGATCGCGGTGCCGGGCATGCAGCTCGACCGGCGCTGCGGCGGCGGCCTGCAGGCGATCGTCGACGGCCGCGATGATGGTGCAGACCGGCGCCGCCGACGTGGTGATCGCCGGCGGCGTCGAGAGCATGAGCAACATCGAGTACTACACGACCGACATGCGCTGGGGCGCGCGTTCGGGCACCGTGCGCTTGTACGACCGGCTGGACCGCGGCCGCGAGCGCTCGCAGCCGGTCGAGCGCTTCGGCAAGATCTCCGGGATGATCGAGACCGCCGAGAACCTGGCGCGCGACTACGGCATCACCCGCGACGAGGCCGACGCCTTCGCGCTGCGCAGCCACCAGCGCGCCGCGGCCGCCTGGGCCGCAGGGCAAGTTCGACGACGAAATCGTGCCCGTGTCGGTGCCGCAGCGCAAGGGCGATCCGGTTCTGTTCAGCAAGGACGAGGGCATTCCGCGCCGACACCACGCCCGAGAGCCTGGCCAAGCTGCGCGCGCTGATGAAGGACGGCACGGTCACGGCCGGCAACGCCAGCCAGCAGAACGATGCCGCCGCCGCCTGCCTGGTCGTGGCCGAGGACAAGCTGGCCGAGCTGGGCCTCACGCCCATGGCCACGCTCGTGGGCTGGGCGGCGGCGGGCTGCGAGCCCTCGCACATGGGCATCGGCCCGGTGCCGGCGGTGAAGAAGCTGTTCGCGCGCACCGGACCTCGGGCTCGACGCAGATCGACCTGGTCGAGCTCAACGAGGCCTTCGCCTGCCAGGTGCTGGCCGTGCTGAAGGGCTGGGACTGGAACGACCGCGACGATCGAGCTGCAACGTCAACGGCTCGGGCATCTCGCTCGGCCACCCGATCGGCGCCACCGGCGTGCGCATCCTGGCCACGCTGCTGCACGAGCTGCAGCGCCGCCAGGGCCGCTACGGCCTCGAGACCATGTGCATCGGCGGCGGGCAGGGCATCGCGGCGGTGTTCGAGCGGGTCTGACGCACCCTAACGGCGGCTGAACCCCGGCTTTGGCAAAAGCAGATTCCCAGGGGGCCGGTTGAAGTTCACCATCGCTGTCCACAAGACCTATCGGAGACAAACCATGCGTTCTTCCCGCCGCCTCGCCATCGCCGCCCTGGCCCTGGCGCCCCTCGCCTTGGCGATGTCCCCCGCCGCCGCCCAGGACACGCAGCCCGTGCGCCTCATCGTCGGCTATGCCGCGGGCGGCCCCGTCGACCAGGGTGCGCGCCTGTTTGGCCAGGCGCTGTCCAGGGAGCTGGGCGTGCCGGTGATGGTGGAAAACAAGACCGGCGCCAACGCCACCATTGCCGGCAGCGAGGTGGTGCGCGCCAAGCCCGATGGCCTCACGCTGTGGTTTGCCGCCAGCCCCACCATCACCATCAGCCCCAACGTGATGAGCAAGATGCCGTTCGACCCGGCCAAGGACCTGGCGCCGGTGGCGCCCATCCTGAGCTACTACAACGTGCTCGTCGTCAACAACAACGAGCCCTACAAGAACGTGCGCGAACTCGTGGCCCACGCCAAGGCCAACCCCGGCAAGCTGGCCTACGGTTCGGCCGGCGTGGGCGGCTCCAACCACCTGGGCGCGCTGCTGTTTGCCAATCGCAGCGGCATCGAGATGAACCACATCCCCTACAAGGGCAACGCGCCGGCGATGACCGACGTGATCGGCGGCCAGCTCAACATGATGCTGGACATCATCAGCACGGCCAGCACCTACATCCACAGCGGCAAGGTGCGCGCCCTGGCCGTCACCTCGCCGCAGCGCAATGCCTCGCTGCCCGACGTGCCGACGTTTGCCGAGTCGGGCATCGAGGGCCTCAAGGGTTTCGACGTGGGCGGCTGGTACGGCGTCTACGGTCCCAAGGGCATGTCGCCCGAACTGGTGGCCAAGCTCAACAAGGCCGTCAACGCCGCCCTGGCCCAGCCGGACCTGAAAAAGCGCTACAAGGAACTGGGCTACGACGAATGGACGGGCAGCCCGCAGAAACTGGCCGAGCGCGCCGCCAAGGAGCGCGCCATGTGGGCCACGGTGACCCAGGGCATCGTGGTGGATTGAGGGGCCATGACAGCACGCATTCACCAGCTGCTCGATCGCTGGCTGATCGAAGCGCCCCAGCGCCCCTTCATTCACCTGCCGGACGGCACCCACCTGAGTTTTGCCGGTCTCGCCGCGCTCACGGACACGGCCGAGGCCGAGCTGCGCGCGCTGGCGGTGCGCCCTGGCGACCGGGTGCTGGTGGTGGCCGAAAACTGCCCCGAGCATGCCGCACTGATCCTGGCGTGCAGCCGCGTCGGCGCCTGGTCGTGTGGCGTCAACGCGCGCATGGCCAACGGCGAGATCGACGCCTTCGCCGCCAAGGCCGATGCGCGCGTGGTGTATTTCACCGCGAGCGCCTCGCGCAGCGCCGCCGCCCACGCATTGCGCTATGGCGCCGTGGACTCGGTCCTGCCGGGCATGCAGCGCAGCCCCGTGCGCGCCGATGCGCAGCCCGAGCCAGGGCCGCTGCGGGATGCAGTGGCGGCCCTGATTTTTACCTCGGGCACCACCGGCGCGCCCAAGGGCGTGATGGTGACGCACGACGGCCTGGCCCTGTTCGCGCGCGTGTCGGCGGCCTCGCGCCAGTTGGGGCCGCAGGACCGCAGCTACGCCTTCGTGCCCATGACGCACATCTTCGGTCTGGGCACGGTGTTGATGGCATCGCTGCACGCGGGCGCGCAGCTCGTGATGCGGCCACAGTTCGATCCTGCCGACCTGCTCGATGCGCTGGCGCACCACGGCATTTCTCAACTGCAGGGCCCACCCGCGCTGTACGCGCGGCTGCTGGCCTGGCTGCAGGAGCAAGGCATTGCCCACCCCGTGGCGCCCGCGCTGCGTTATGTCTATACCGGCGCGGGCCCGCTGGACCTGACGCTGAAACAGCGCATCGAAGCGGCCTTTGACCAGCCGCTGCACCACGGCTACGGGCTGTCGGAATATGCGGGCTCGGTCCACCTCACGCGCCTGGGCGAGCAGCGGCCCGACACCAGCGCAGGCTACGTCGTCGAGGGCGCTCAGGTGCAGGTCACCGACCCGATGACCGGCCAGCCTTTGCCCGTGGGTGAGCGCGGCGAGCTGTGGATACGCGGGCGCGGCCTGATGGCCGGCTACTTCCGCGACCCGCGAGGCCACCGCCGCGGTGATGCGCGATGGCGGCTGGTACGCCAGTGGCGACCTGGGCGAGCTGCATGCCGATGGCGCGCTGTTCGTTGTCGGGCGCCTCAAGGAAATGATCATCCGCTCGGGCTTCAACGTCTATCCGGCCGAGGTCGAGCTGGCGCTGAACCGGCTGCCCGGCGTACAGCGCAGCGCCGTCGTCGGCCGCCCGGAGCAGGACGGCAACGAGGAGGTGATCGCCTTTGTCGAGCTGGCGCCTGGCGCCCGCTTTGACGAGGCCGCGGCGCGCGCATGGCTGCGCGAGCAGCTGGCGCCCTACAAGCAGCCCAGCCACATCGTCACCGTGACCGAACTGCCCACCAGCCACAACGGCAAGGTGCTCAAGCGCCAGTTGCAAGAACGCGCCGCCACACTTCGAGGAGACACCCCATGAACACCCCCTCCATCCTCTCCGCCACGCGCCGCCATCTGGTCGCGGGCGGCCTGCTCGCCGCAGCCACGCACGCGCTGCCGTCTTTTGCCGCGGACGCCTGGCCGAGCAAGCCGGTGCGCTTGATCGTGCCGTTCCCGCCCGGTGGGCCCGTGGACACCACGGCCCGCGTCGCGAGCCAGAAGCTGTCCGAGATCTGGAAGACCCCGACCGTGATCGACAACCGCGCGGGCGCAGGCGGCGTGGTGGGCGCGCAGGCCGCAGCCCGCGAGGCGCCCGACGGCTACACCCTGTTCATGGGGGCCATCCACCATTCGGTCAACCCCGCGCTGATGGGCAACCTGCCCTACGACATCGAGCGCGACTTCGTGCCCATCAGCTTCGCCGCCATGTTCCCCGTGTTCATCGTGGCGCACCCCTCGGTGCCGGCCAACACCATCCCGGAGCTGATCGCACTGGCCAAGAAAGGCACGCCACTGGCCTACGGCTCTTCGGGCAACGGCGGCGGCACGCACCTGGCGGGCGAACTGTTCAACATGGAGGCCGGCACCAAGTTGCAGCACATTCCCTACAAGGGCAGCGCGCCGGCGATGAACGACCTGCTGGGCGGACAGGTGCAGCTGATGTTCAGCGACGCCCCGACCGCTTTGCAGCACATCAAGTCCGGCCGCATCAAGGTGCTGGGCGTGGCCAGCCGCCAGCGCTCGGCCATGCTGCCCCACGTGCCGACCGGCGTGGAGTCCGGCCTGCCCGGCTACGAGGCCTATTCCTGGGCCGCCCTGTTCGCGCCCGCCAAGACACCGCAGGCCGTGCTGGACAAGATCAACGCCGACTTCAACACCGCCTTCAAGGACCCCGCCGTGCGCCAGCGCCTGCTCGATGCCGGCGCCGAGGCCGATCCCGGCACGCAGGAGCAGATGCGCAAGCGCCTGCGCAGCGAGCTGGAGAAATGGGCCAGAGTCATCAAGACGGCGGGCATCACCGCTGGCTGACACCCGCCAAAGACGCCCTTCCAGATTGCCGAATTGAAGCCACGCTGTGACGGCGGCATGCTGTGCCCCTACCGCAGCCCTGTCCAAACACCTTATGCACCTGAGCGCACACACCCACTACCAGGCCGAGCTCGACGCCGGCCGCTTCTGCATACAGCACTGCCCGCAGTGCCAAAGCCATGTGTTCACCCCGCGCGAGCTGTGCCCGCATTGCGGCGCCAGCCCCTTGCGCTGGGTGCGCGCCGGCGGCCTGGGCACGGTCTATGCCACGAGCACGATCGCACGCAAAGTGGACGCGGGCGGCAACTACAACGTGGCCCTGGTCGACCTCGATGAGGGCGTGCGCATGATGAGCCGCGTGGAGGGCGTGGCGCCCGAGGCCGTGGTGATTGGCCAGCGCGTGCAGGCCCATGTGGCGCACAGGGACGGGCACGGCCTGGTGCTGTTCACGCCGGTGCACGAAGGGGGTGCCGCATGAGCCGCGTGCCCCAGTCCCACCTGGACGCCGCCGCCGTGAACCGCCCGCTGCGCGGCCGCGTGGCCATCGCCGGCGCCGCCACCTATGGCTGCGGCGAGTCGCCCGGCATGGACGACATGACGCTGCTGGTGCGCGCCGCGCAGGCGGCCGTGGCCGACGCGGGCCTGACCATGCAGGACATCGACGGCCTGGCCACCTGCAGCGTCAACGCCAGCATGTGGACCATGCCGGTGATCGAGCACCTGGGCATCAATCCGACCTATGTGGACGGCACGATGATCGGCGGCAGCAGCTTCATCGCCCACCTGCTGCCGGCGATGCGCGCGCTCGAGGCCGGCCAGTGCCAGGCCGTGCTGGTGTGCTACGGCAGCGCGCAGCGCTCGGCCACGTTCGGGCGCAAGGAAAGCGTGGCGGCACGCCGCTTCATGGACCCGCAGCCTTACGAACACCCGTACGAACCGGTGCTGCCGGTCACGGCCTACGCGCTGGCCGCCGCGCGCCACATGCACGAGTTCGGCACCACGCGCGCGCAGCTGGCCGAGGTGGCCGTGGCCGCGCGCGCCTGGGCACAGCTGAACCCCGAAGCCTTCATGCGCGACCCGCTCACCATCGACGACGTGCTTGCGGCCCGGCCGATCGCCAGCCCGCTCACCGTGCGCGACTGCTGCCTGGTCACCGACGGCGGCGGCGCCATCGTGCTCACGCGCGCAGACCGCGCACGCGATCTGGCCAGGCCCCCGGTCTACGTGCTGGGCAATGCCACGGCGATCTGGAACCGCCAGATCTCGTGCATGCCCGACCTGACCACGACGGCCGCCGCGCAATCGGGTGCCCAGGCCTTCGCGATGGCGGGCCTGAGCGCCGCCGACATGGACATGGCCCAGGTGTACGACGCCTTCACCATCAACACGCTGCTGTTCCTGGAAGACCTGGGCTTTTGCGCCAAGGGCGAGGGCGGCGCCTTCGTCGCGGGCGGCGGCATCGCGCCCGGCGGGCGCCTGGCCGTCAACACCAACGGCGGCGGCCTGTCCTGCGTGCACCCGGGCATGTACGGCATCTTTGCGCTGATCGAGGCCGTGCGCCAACTGCGCGGCGAGGCCGGCCAGCGCCAGCTGCCGCAGCACCGCACCGCCGTGGTCCACGGCAACGGCGGCACGCTCTCCAGCCAGTCCACCGCCGTGCTGGGCACGGCCGAAACCCTCTGAACATTGAAGGAACCCCGACCATGATCCGCGACCCCGAAATCCTCGAAGCGCTGCTCGACACCGTGCGCCGCTTCGTGCGCGAGCGCCTGGTGCCGGCCGAGAACGAGGTGGCAGAAACCGACGAGATCCCCGCATCCATCGTGCAGGAGATGCGCGAGCTGGGCCTGTTCGGCATGACCATCCCCGAGCAGTTCGGCGGCCTGGAGCTGACGATGGAGGAAGAGTGCCGTGTGCTGCTGGAGCTGTGCCAGACCGCTCCGGCCTTCCGCTCGATCATCGGAACCACCGTGGGCATCGGCTCGCAGGGCATCCTGATGGACGGCACGCCCGAGCAACAGGCCCAGTGGTTGCCCAAGCTGGCCACGGGCGAGGTGATTGCCTCGTTCGCGCTCACCGAACCCGAAGCCGGCTCTGACGCGGCTTCGCTGCGCACCACCGCCATCAAGGACGGCGACCACTATGTCGTCAACGGCACCAAGCGCTACATCACCAATGCGCCCCATGCCGGCATGTTCACGCTGATGGCGCGCACCGATCCGAGCGACAAAGGGCGCGGGCGGTGTCTCGTCCTTCATCGTCGATGCCAAGAGCCCCGGCATCAGCTTCGGCAAATACGACGCGAAGATGGGCCAGAAGGGCGCCCACACCTGCGACGTGATCTTCGACAATGTGCGCGTGCCGGCCGC
Source organism: uncultured beta proteobacterium (assembly GCA_963703375.1). Lineage (GTDB taxonomy): Bacteria > Pseudomonadota > Gammaproteobacteria > Burkholderiales > Burkholderiaceae_C > Simplicispira. The sequence continues at coordinate 144,821 of CAVPEF010000004.1, forward strand.
CAACCTGATCGGCTTGAAGGAAGGCCAGGGCTTCAAGACCGCCATGAAGGTGTTGGAGAAGGGCCGCATTCACATTGCGGCGGTGAGCGTTGGCGTGGCCAAGCGCATCCTGCGTGACGCGCTGCAGTACGCGCTGGAGCGCAAACAGTTCGGCCAGCCCATCTGCGACTTCCAGCTGGTGCAGGCCATGCTGGCCGACAGCCAGGCCGAGCTGTACGCGGCCGAGTGCATGACGCTGGACGCCGCGCGCCGCCGTGACGACGGCCTCCAGGTTTCCACCGAGGCCTCCTGCGCGAAGATGTTCGCCACCGAGATGTGCGGCCGCGTGGCCGACCGCGCGGTGCAGATCCTCGGCGGCGCGGGCTACATGGCCGAATATGGCATCGAGCGCTTCTACCGCGACGTGCGCCTGTTTCGCTTGTATGAAGGCACGACGCAGATCCAGCAGATCATCATTGCCCGCAACATGGTGCGCGAGGCGCGCAACGCATGAGCGCGCCGCTACAGACCGACGCGGGCCCGGGCGCGGACAGTCTCCCGCCCGACCGCAATGCCTTCATGCGCTTCATTGGCGCCGCGCAGGTGGCCGCACCCCCGGGCCGGGTGCGTGTGCGCCTGCCGCAGATGCGCACGGAACTGCTCAACCAGCTGCCCGCGGCGCACGGCGGTGTGCTGATGACCTTGCTCGATGCGGTCATGTCGCGCGCCGCCGGGGCGCTGCCGGACGCGCCCTCGGCGACCGCCGTGACGGTGGAGATGAGCAGCCGCTTCCACCGCCCCGCGCGTGGCGCCCTGCAGGCCGAAGGCTGGGTGGTGCATGCCAGCCGCAGTCTGTGCAGCTGCGCGGCCCAGTTGCTCGATGCACAGGGTGAACTGGTGGCCACGGCCAGCGGCACTTTCAAATACTGGCTGGCACCGACCGCGTTGAATTCAAAAAAGTGAGCTGCTGGCGCTTATCTGTCGACGTTTTAGAGGCATTTAATACCTGAAAACGAGACAGGTCGTGCGCTCGCAGCTCCTATTTTCATAGTTCCTGGTTCTGCGGCATGCGGCCCGCGGCATCGTCCCCCAGCAGCTGCACCAACTCCTGGGCAAAGCTGGGCAAGGCGTCCAGGCTGCGCACGCAGATGAGCATTTCGCGCACCGACCAGACGTCCGACAGCGGGACGGTGACGATGTCCATCGACTGGGCATGCCGGTTGGCAGCCGATTCGGGCAGCACGCCCACGCCCACGCCGGCCTCGATCATGCGGCAGGCCGTCTCGAAGTTGCCCACCTGGATGCGCAGCTTGATCGGGCGGTACAACTGGTCGCTGGCCTGGCGCAAAAAGGCGTGGATGGCGCTCGATTCGTGCAGGCCCACGTAATCGAGCTCCAGCGTGTCGGCGAAGGCGATCTGCGTCTGGCCGTCCAGCCGGTGGCCGCGCGGCACCACCAGCACCAGCCGGTCGCGGCGGTACGGCAGGGTTTCCAGGTTCTCGGTGCGCACCAGGCCGGCGACGATGCCGATGTCGGTCTGCCCCTCGGTCACGGCGCGCACGATGTCGTGGGACAGGCGTTCGCGCAGGTCGATGTTCACATCCGGATGGCGGCGCAGGAAGTGCCGCAGCACCGGCGGCAGGAACTCGCCCAGGGAGGTGGTGTTGGCGAACACGCGCACATGGCCCTTGATGCCGCGCACATATTCCTGCATGTCGCCGCGCAGGTGCTCGATCTGCCCGAGCACCATGCGCGCATGGGTCACGAAGGCCTGGCCCGGCGGGGTCAGCGTCACGCCCTGGCTGGTGCGGTACAGCAGCTTGGCGCCGATGCTCTCCTCCAGGTTCTTGATGCGCGTGCTGGCCGCGGGCAGGGAAATGAAGGACAGTTCCGCGCCGCGCGTCATGCTGTTGGCGTCGGCGATGTGCACCATCAGGCGCAAGTCCACAAGATCAAAATGCATGGCCATGCACGCATTGTAGGAAGGCACGCCCCCCAGAATGCCCGGCACGGCCACGCACAAACGCCTCCTTTTGAAAAAGCGAACCCGCCGCGCGCGCTGCAGCCCTAGGATGGCGCCCTGCCTGCAAGGAGCAGGCCACCCCACGGGAACCACCGAAAGACGCCATGACCGCCAGCGACCACGCCACCGCCCCTGCCTCTCCTGCCGCGCACGCTGCGGCCCCGCAACGCACGGGGGCCCTGGGCCACCTGCGCGTGCTCGATCTCTCGCGCGTGCTGGCCGGCCCCTGGTGCACCCAGAACCTGGCCGACATGGGCGCCGACGTGATCAAGATCGAAAAGCCTGGCGAGGGCGACGACACGCGCCACTGGGGCCCGCCGTTTTTTGCCGATGCGGCCGGCGACACCCACCGACAACGCCTGCTATTTCGCCGCCTGCAACCGCAACAAGCGGTCGGTTACCGTGGACATGGCCACGCCCGAGGGCCAGCAACTCATCCGCGAACTGGCTTGCCAAAGCGACGTGCTGGTGGAGAACTTCAAGACCGGGGGCCTGGCGCGCTACGGCCTGGACTATGAGAGCCTGAGCCGCCTCAACCCGCGCCTGATCTACTGCTCGGTCACGGGCTTCGGTCAGACCGGGCCGTATGCGCCGCGCGCCGGCTACGACCTGCTCGTGCAGGCCATGAGCGGGCTCATGAGCATCACGGGACGCGCCGACGCAGAGCCCGGTGGAGGCCCCCTGCGCGTGGGCGTGGCGGTCATCGACCTGTTCACCGGCATGTACGCCACCAGCGCCATCCTCAGCGCCGTGGAGGCGCGCCACCACACGGGCCGCGGCCAGCACATCGACATGGCCCTGCTGGACGTGGCCATGGCCGTCCTGGCCAACCAGGGCGCGGGCTACCTCAACACCGGCAACCTGCCCCAGCGCCAGGGCAACACCCACCCCAGCGTCGTGCCCTACCAGGACTTTCCCACGCAGGATGGCAACATGCTGCTGGCCATCGGCAACGACGGGCAGTTCGCGCGCTTTTGCGAAGCCGCCGGCGTGGACTGGGCCCAGGATGCACGCTTTGCCACCAATGCCGGCCGCGTCACGCACCGCGAAACCCTGATTCCCCTGATGGCGGCGCTCACGCGCACACGGTCCACAGCCGAATGGATTCGCCTGCTCGAAGACAAGGCCGTGCCCTGCGGGCCCATCAACCACATCGGCCAGGCCTTTGACGACCCCCAGGTGCAGCACCGGGGCCTGCGCGTGGAGCAGGAGCGCTACCCTGGCGCCGAGCCGCCTCCGGGCGAGCACATCAACCGCGTGGTGACCACAGCCAGCCCGATGCGCCTGTCAGACACGCCGCCCACGCTGCGCTATGCGCCGCCAGCCCTGGGCCAGCACACTGAGCAAGTGCTGCGCGAGCACCTGGGCGTGGACGCACAGCGCCTGGCGGCGCTGCGCGCCAAGGGCGTGGTGTAGTGGTGTAGCAGGGCCGTGGCCGCCTGGGCGCAGGCCCCGTCGGCCCGCCAGCAAGCTTCCCAATCCATAGCTGCCAGCGCTGGCAGGCATTGCGTTGGCGGCCTGTTCGACTGATGTTTCGCGCAGCCCCGCGCAAAACGGCCTCTCAGGCCTGTCAGGCTGCTTGCGCCTCGCGGTAGAACAGCTTGCGCCCCGCCACCGTGCCCACAGCCCGCGCGATCGCGCCGATGTGCTCGGGCGTGGTGCCGCAGCAGCCGCCGACGATGTTGACCAGGCCCTCGGCCGCGAACTCGTGCACCAGGCGGCTCGTGACCTCGGGCGTCTCGTCGAAGCCGGTGTCGCTCATCGGGTTGGGCAGGCCGGCGTTGGGGTAGCAGCTGATGAAGGTGTCGGGCGCGGCCTTGGCCAGCTCCTGGATGTAGGGGCGCATCAGCGCCGCGCCCAAAGCGCAGTTCAGGCCTACGGCCAGCGGCCGGGCGTGGCGCACGCTGTGCCAGAAGGCCGTGACGGTCTGGCCCGAGAGGATGCGGCCCGAGGCGTCGGTGACGGTGCCGCTGATGATGAGCGGCAGGCGCTCGCCGGTCTTCTCGAACACCTCCTCGACCGCGAACAGCGCGGCCTTGGCGTTGAGCGTGTCGAAGATCGTCTCGACCAGGATCACGTCGGCGCCGCCCTCGATCAGCGCCTCGGTCTGCTCGAAGTAGGCCGCGCGCAGCTGCTCGAACGTGATGTTGCGCGCGCCGGGGTCATTGACGTCGGGGCTGATGCTGGCGGTCTTGGGCGTCGGGCCCAGGGCGCCGGCGACAAAGCGCGGCTTGTCGGGCGTGCGAATATTTGTCGCAGGCGGCGCGTGCGAGCCGGGCCGAAGCCAGGTTCATCTCGCGCGCCAGGTCGGCCATCCTGTAGTCCTCCTGCGCGATCGATGTGGCGCCAAAGGTGTTGGTCTCGATCAGGTCGGCGCCGGCGGCGAGGTACCCCTCGTGGATGTCGCGGATGACGTCCGGGCGCGTGAGCGACAGCAGCTCGTTGTTGCCCTTGACGTCGCGCGCAAAGTCCTTGAAGCGCTCGCCCGCGCCGTCCGGCCCGCTGTAGCCCGCGCCGCGGTACTGCGCCTCGCCGAGCTTGAAGCGCTGGATCATGGTGCCCATGGCGCCATCGAGGATGGCGATGCGTTGGGCCAGGATGGCGGGAAGCTGTGCGGCGCGGGTGTAGTGAAGGGCTTGCATGGGGCGATTGTAGAAAGGGCGCCCCGCCCGGCGCTGCGCGCGGGCATTGCGCGCCGGCCCCCGAAATGGCTTTACGGCCGGTCCGGCACCGCGTAGCGCGCCCGCGCCATGCGGAACGTCAGGTTCCAGCGCGCGCTGCCCAGCAGGTCGTGGTGGCCGTCCTTGAGCGGGTGGACGCCGTGGTAGGCCATGCGCGCAGGGCCGCCCCAGACCACCACGTCGCCGTGCTGCAGCGGCACGCGCTGCACCGGGTCGCTGCGGCGCAGGCCGCCCCAGAGGAAGGTGGCGGGCAGGCCCAGCGAGACCGACACGATGGGCGCCGACAGGTCGGCCTCGTCCTCGTCGCGGTGCAGCGAGAGCTTGGCGCCGGGCACGTAGCGGTTGATCAGGCAGGCATCGGGCACAAAGCCGGGGTGGCCGGCGGCATCGGCCGCGGCCTGCGCCTGTTCGCGCAGCCACGCGGGCAGGGCGGGCCAGGGCTGGCCCGACACGGGGTCGGTGGCGGTGTAGTGGTAGCGGCGCGCATCCGACACCCAGCCGAAGGCGCCGCAGTTGGTCATGGCCACCGACAACGGTGCGCCTCCCGGCCGCACCATGGTGCGAAACGGCGCCTGCGCCGTGACCGCCGCCACCTGCGCCACCCACTGCGCGGCCTGCGCGCGCGCCCAGCCGCGCAGCAGCACGGCGCCCGGCGAGAGCGTCTGCGGGCCGGGGTCGGGGGTGTCGAACAGGGGCAAGGTCATGGTGGGAAATGCCATTGTAGAAAGCCCGCGCCGGCGCAGGCGCGCACAATATGCGCCTTCGGGCGCCCGGGCTCCACGGCACGCTGGCGCCGCCTGGAATATCGGTCAAATCGGCCTTCAGCGCTTATCCACCAAGCGCTGGCAGCTATCAAACAAAGAGCATCCATTTGTCCCCCGCGCACTCTGTCCTGCAGGACGTCTTTGGTTACGAACAATTCCGCGGCCCGCAAGAGGCCATCACCCAGCACGTGATCGCCGGCGGCGACGCGCTGGTGCTGATGCCCACGGGTGGCGGCAAGAGCCTGTGCTACCAGGTGCCGGCGATCGTGCGCCAGCAGGCCGGACGCGGCGTGGCCATCGTGGTCTCGCCGCTGATCGCGCTGATGCACGACCAGGTCGGCGCGCTGCACGAGGCCGGCGTGAGCGCGGCGTTCCTGAACTCGACGCTGTCGTTCGACGACGCGCAGGACGTGGAGCGGCGCCTGCAGACCGGCGGCGTTACGCTGCTGTACGTGGCGCCCGAGCGGCTGAACACGCCGCGCTTTCTGGGCCTGCTCGACGACCTGTACCAGCAGGACAAGCTGAGCCTGTTCGCCATCGACGAGGCGCACTGCGTGAGCCAGTGGGGCCATGACTTCCGGCCCGAGTACCGCGCGCTGTCGGTGCTGCACGAGCGCTATGCCGGCGTGCCGCGCATCGCGCTCACGGCCACGGCCGACGACCTCACGCGCGCCGACATCGTCGAGCGCCTGCAGCTCGAAGGCGCGCGCTTATTTCTCAGCAGCTTCGACCGGCCCAACATCCGCTACACGATCGTCGAGAAGAAGGACGCCACCGCGCAGCTGCTGCGCTTCATCGAGCGCGAGCACGCGGGCGACGCCGGCGTGGTCTATTGCCAGTCGCGCAAACGCGTCGAAGAGCTGGCCGCCACGCTCGCGGGCGCGGGCATCCAGGCCCTGCCCTACCACGCGGGGCTCGGCACCGACGTGCGCCAGCAGAACCAGGACCGCTTCCTGCGCGAGGAAGGCATCGTGATGGTGGCGACCATCGCGTTTGGCATGGGCATCGACAAGCCCGACGTGCGCTTCGTGGCGCACGTGGACATGCCGAAGAACATCGAGGGCTATTACCAGGAGACCGGGCGCGCGGGCCGCGACGGCCTGGCCGCCAACGCCTGGATGGCCTATGGCTTGAACGACGTGGTCAACCAGCGCCGCATGATCGACGAGAGCCCGGCGGGCGAAGAGTTCAAGCAGGCGCTGCGCGGCAAGCTCGACGCGCTGCTGGCCCTGGCCGAGGCCACCGACTGCCGGCGCGTGCGGCTGCTGGCCTATTTCGGCGAGCCGTCCACGCCGTGCGGCAACTGCGACAACTGCATCAGCCCGCCCGCGGTGTGGGACGCGACGGACGCCGCGCGCAAGCTCCTGTCGACCATCTACCGCGTGCACGCGGCCAGCGGCATCGGCTTTGGCACCGGGCACATCATGGACATCCTGCGCGGCAAGAAGACCGAAAAAGTCGAGCAGTTCGGCCACGACAAGCTCTCGACCTTCGGCCTTGGCGCCGAGTTCAGCGAGGCGCAGTTGCGCAGCGTGCTGCGCCAGCTGCTGGCCACCGGCGCCGTCGGCCTGCACAAGGTCATGCTCGAGAGCGGCCACAGCTTCGACACCCTGTGCCTGGCCGACGGCTCGCGCGCCGTCCTGCGCGGCGAGGTGCCGGTGCAGCTGCGCGAATCCACCGCCGCCGCGCCGCGCGAGCGCAAGCGCCGCAGCCCGGCCGGCACCCTGCCGCCGGCCGCTGCCAACCTCGACCAGGACGCGCAGGTGCGCTTCATCAACCTCAAGGCCTGGCGCGCCGAAGTGGCGCGCGAGCATGGCCTGCCGGCCTATGTGATCTTCCACGACGCGACGCTCGCGGCGATTGCGCAGCAGCAGCCGCGCACGCTGGGCGACCTGCAGGGCATCAGCGGGATGGGCGCGAAGAAGCTCGAAGCCTATGGGACGGATGTGCTGCGCGTGTGTGGGCAGTGAGGGCTCAGGAAGCCGCCACCGTCTGCCGTTGGCGCAGGCCCAGCGCGAGCCCCGCCAACCCCAGCCCCAGAAGCGCCAGGCTGCCCGGTTCAGGCACTTCGAGGAAGCCGCGGATCTCGCCTGACGGGAAGACGCTGGAGTGGATGTTGACGTAGGCCTCTCCAGCCACCATGCCGGCATACAAAGCCGCTTCGGCGCTGCCCACGGTGCCGCCGTTGGCTGCGATGAACGCGGGGTTGTACGACGTGGCCAGGCCCATGTCGAAGGTGTGGTCGTAGGTGCCGGCGGTCACTCCGGTGGGAAACCCGGTAAAGGTCGGCGTCGTGGTGGCCACCAGCGCGTTGCCCGCGCCGGGGGCTGGAGTGCAGCAGTGGATATGCGCCGCGGTATTGCCGGCGACCAGATCTGAAAAGCCCAGACGCACCCGCATCGTGTGGGCGTCCAGGTCAAAATCGACCGTCGCGAAGCCGGTTCCTGGAGAGGATGTCGCGGGAGACTCGGTCGCTCCGTTGAGCGCGGCGCTGAACGTCACCGGGCTCGCCTGCGCCACGGAAGCGCCGAAAACCGCTGCGAAAAAGGCCAGGCCCATCAAGATTGCATTCATGGCGGATCTCCTGAGATAGGTGTCTGTGCCCTGCCATGGACGACAGGGGCGGATGCCAGCAGCCAAGCAAATTGCACGCCAGACAGCGGGCCGGCAACGCAACCCCTTGCTGGGTGCGGCTTGCGAAGGCGTTGGTGGCCAGCCGATGGCTGCGCCAGCGCAGCGGGTGCCAATTAATCCGACACCCTTGCGTTGCATCCGGTGACGGGTTTTTCACCAGGCATGCCTTTCGCCGGTCGGCTTGTGCCGGCGCTGGCGCGTTCTCGAAAGTGGGGTCAATCACTGCGGCCGCCCTCGACATCCACAGGCTGCTGGGGCAACAATATGCATGCCAACGCCTTTGTTTCAGCCCGCGCGCGGCGCCTCGCGCTGGTGCTGTTCGTGCTGCTGGCCGCCGTGTGCGGCACCGCCGCATTCGCGCAGGCCGCTGGCGACCCGCCCGGGCGCGTGGCGCAGCTCAACTATTTCGACGGACCCGTGAGCTTTGCGCCCGCCGGCTTCGAGCAGTGGGCCGGCGCGGTGCTGAACCGGCCGCTGACCCAGGGCGACCGGCTCTGGAACGATGCCGGCGCGCGCTCCGAACTGCACATCGGCTCGACCGCGCTGCGCCTGGACGCGCAGACCAGCCTGGCCTTGTCCACGCTCGACGACCAGACCGTGCAGCTCGGGCTGACCCAGGGCAGCCTGATCGCGCGCGTGCGCAGCCTGCCACCGGACCAGCGCTTCGAGATCGACACGCCGAACCTGGCGTTCACGGCGTCGCAGCCCGGCAGCTACCGGCTCGACGTGGACCCGGACGCCGGCACCACGCGCGTGACGGTGCAGGTGGGCAGTGCCGTGGTCTATGGCAGCGACGGCGGCGCTGTCAGCCTGAACGCGCGCGAGCAGATCACGTTCGCGGGCGTGGACCTGGCCCAGGTCGCCGGGCAGACCGCGCCGGCGCTGGACCCGTTCGACCGCTGGGCGGCGGCGCGCGATCTGGACGAAGACCGGTCGATCGCCGCGCGCTATGTCCCGCGCGAGGTCATCGGCTACCAGCAGCTCGACGCCTACGGCGACTGGGAGAACGACCCGGCCTATGGCGCCGTCTGGGTGCCGCGCGTGGCGGTGGCGGACTGGGCGCCCTACCGCGTCGGCCACTGGGCCTCGATCGCGCCCTGGGGCTGGACCTGGATCGACGACGCGCCGTGGGGCTTTGCGCCGTTCCACTACGGCCGCTGGGCCCAGCGCGGCGCGCGCTGGTGCTGGGTGCCGGGCGACGCTGCCGTGCGCCCGGTCTATGCGCCTGCGCTGGTCGGTTTTGTCGGCGGCACGGCGGGCGCGGTGAACTTCGGCATCGCGGTGGGCGGCGCCGTGCAGCCCGGGGTGGCCTGGTTTCCGCTCGCTCCCGGCGAGGCCTGGCGCCCGGGCTACCGGGCCAGCCCGGCCTATGTGCGCAACGTGAACCGCGGTGGGCTGCGCCACAACGCCACGCAGACCGCGAATGGCCCCCCGGGCTACCGCTACCAGCACCTGCCGGCCGCCGTGACGGCGGTGACGGTGGCCGCGTTCGCGCAGGGCCAGCACCTGCGCGGCAACGCGCGCCCGGTGGCCGCGGCCGACCTGCAGCGCGCCCGCGTCGTGGCGCCGCCGGCCCCGACGCGCGACCCGCGCAGCGTCTTCGGCGCCTCGCGGCTGGCGCAGCCGCACCCCGCGCCGGCGCCCGGGGTGGTGGACCGGCGCGTGGTCTCGCACCCGCCGTTTCAGCGCGGCCGCGGCGATGCCGCGCCACTGCGCGAAGCACGGCCCAGCCCGTTGCAGCGCCCTGAAGCACCGCACAACGCGGCCAGCGCAGCGCGCGGCTTCAGCCCACCGGGCACCGCCCCGGCGCCCGCCCCGGCCCAGCTGCGCCCGCCACAGGTGCCCGGGCAGCGCGAACAGGCCATGCGTGACCAGAACGCGCAGGCCGCGCAGGCCGCACAGCTGCAGCAGGAACAGCAGCGCGCACAGAACGCCCAGCGCGAGCAGGCGCAAAACGAACAGGCACGCCATCAACGTGACCAAAACGTCCAGCGCGACCAGGCCGCGCAGGCAGCACAGGCCGCACAGCTGCAGCAGGAGCAGCAGCGCGCGCAGAACGCGCGGCGCGAGCAGGCACAGAACGCACAGTCCGCCCGCGCTGCGCAGGTGCAGGCGCAACGCGCACAACAAGAACAAAACGCCCAGCGCGACCAGGCCGCGCGGGCCGCACAGCTGCAGCAGGAGCAGCAGCGCGCGCAGAACGCGCGGCGCGAGCAGGCGCAGAACGAGCAGTCCGCCCGCGCTGCGCAGATGCAGGCGCAACGCGCACAACAAGAGCAGATGCGCGAGCAAGCCCAGCGCCTGCAGCAACAGCAACAGCAACAGCAGATGCAGATGCAGCGTGCGGAGCAGCAGATGCGCCAGGCCCAGAGTGAAGCCCAGCGCCAGAGGCCCCTGCAAGCGCCCGACGACCGGGCCCGGCCCGGGGGCGTGCCGCAGCGCGCGCACCGCGAAGACCTGCGGCCGGCGCCAAGCAACTGAAAACCGGCCTTGCGCAGGCGCCCACCGGGCCGCCCGGTGCGGCCGAAGGCGGCGGCCCACCAGAGCGCAGCGCAAGATGCTCCCAAATAATGAGCTAGAAACGCTTTCCCCATCATCGTTACAGCCCATTTTTGTTCAAACCGCCCGCGCCCTGCCAGGGAGGCCGTGAAGCGCCTGCGAAAGGGCGGCGCGCGCAGGCAGGGCGGCGCCCGGCGCGGCGGCTTGCGCCATCCCAACACCCGGTGCGGTCGTATTGCCTAGACTGCGGCAGAGGCACCCCATCCACCCGAGAACGGAGACCCCCATGGCCGGCCCCACGCACGAGGTTTTCAACCAGTTCGACGAGCTCAGCGGCTACGACCTGCTGGCCACCGATGCCGCGCTGCGCGAGGCGCTGGCGCGCGCGGGCGCGCAGTGGGCGCTGCCGCAGCTCGGCGCCTATGGCACGCAGCTGGGCCGCGCCGAGACCTACCAGCTCGCGCGCGACGCCAACCGCCACGGGCCCGAGCTGCGCGCCTTCGACAGCCGCGGGCGCCGCGTGGACCAGGTGGAATTCCACCCGAGCTGGCACACGCTGATGGCGCTGTACCGCGCGCAGGGACTGATCTCGCTGCCCGTTTAGCAATGCGCAGCCGGGCCGCTGGAGCGCGTGGGCGGCGGGCTTTTACCTGCACGGCCAGGTCGAGCAGGGCACGCTGTGCCCCGCGACCATGACGACGGCGGGCATTCCGGTGCTGCAGAAAGAGCCGGCGCTGTGGGCGCAGCTGCAGGACAAGCTCTACAGCGATGCCTACGACGCGCGCGACGTTCCGGTGCCTGGCAAGGCCTCGGTCTGGCTCGGCATGGGCATGACCGAAAAGCAGGGCGGCTCGGACGTGCGCGCCAACACCACGCAGGCCACGCCCACGGGCAGCGGCGGGCGCGGCGGCGAATACCTGCTGCGCGGCCACAAGTGGTTCTTCTCGGCGCCGATGTGCGACGCGCACCTGGTGGTGGCGCAAACGCCGCGCGCCGGCCCGGCGTGCTTTTACGTGCCGCGCTGGCGGCCCGACGGCAGCCGCAATGCGGTGCACCTGCAGCGCCTCAAGGACAAGGTGGGCAACCGCAGCAATTCGAGCAGCGAGGTCGAGTTCGACGGCGCCTGGGGCCTGCTGATGGGCGAGGAGGGGCGCGGCATTCCGACCATCATCGAGATGGCGACCATGACACGGCTCAACTGCGTGATCGGCAGCGCCGCGATGCTGCGCCAGGCGAGCGTGCAGGCCCTCGCCTATGCGCGCCAGCGCCAGGCCTTTGGCAAGCGCCTGGCCGAGCAGCCGCTGATGCGCGCCGTGCTGGCCGACCTGGCGCTCGAGAGCGAGGCCGCGCTGGTGCTGGCGATGCGTCTCGCGCAGGCCTTCGAGCACGCCGACGACCCGGCGCAGCGCGCCTGGAAGCGCGTGGTGACGCCCGCGGCCAAGTTCTGGGTCTGCAAGCGCGCCGTGGAGCTCACGGGCGAGGCGATGGAGGTGTTTGGCGGCAATGGCTATGTCGAGGACGGCGTGATGGCGCGGCTGTTCCGCGAGGCGCCCGTCAACTCGATCTGGGAAGGCTCGGGCAACGTGATGTGCCTCGACGTGCTGCGCGCGCTCGCGCGCGAGCCCGAGGCCGCCGCCGCGCTGCTGGCCGAGCTCGCGCAGGACGCGGCGGGCGAGCCGCGCCTGGTGGCCGAGCTGGACGCGCTGGCGCAGTGGCTCGGCCACGGCGTGCCGGTGCCCGAGGCGGCCGCGCGCGCCCTCACCCAGCGCCTGGCCCTGGTGGCCCAGGCCTGCCTGCTGCGCCGCCACGCGCCGGCCTGCGTGGCCGACGGCTTCATCGCCACGCGCCTGGCCGACCCGCACTGGGGCCGCGTGGTGGGCGCGTTCGATGCGCGCGCGCTCGCCGTCGACGCCCTGCTCGAGCGCGCCTTCCCGGCCTAGCGGGCGGCGCGGTTCAAGGAAAAAGTGCCTCTGGCCCTTACGGCGCAATCGCTGGTAGCTATCAAAAAAGGAGTTAACGCCGCTGCGCGCCCCTTTCCAAAGAGGGGCCGGCGACCCCACAATGGCGCGCATGCTATCCCTCCAAGACATCCGTGACGCCGCCGTGCGCGTGCAGGGCCACGTTCTGAACACGCCCTGCGTCGAATCGCAGACGCTGTCGCAAATCGTCGGCGCGCAGATTTTCCTGAAGTTCGAGAACCTGCAGTTCACCGCCTCGTTCAAGGAGCGCGGCGCCTGCAACAAGCTCACGCTGCTCACGCCCGAAGAGCGCGCGCACGGCGTGGTCGCGATGAGCGCCGGCAACCATGCGCAGGGCGTGGCCTACCACGCGCAGCGCCTGGGCGTGCGCGCCGTGATCGTCATGCCGCGCTTCACGCCCGGCGTGAAGGTGGAGCGCACGCGCGGCTTCGGCGCCGAGGTGGTGCTGCACGGCGACACGCTCGACGAGGCGCGCGCGCACGCCTATGCGCTGGCCCAGGCGCAGGGCCTGATCTTCGTGCACCCCTACGACGACGAGGCCGTGGCCGCCGGCCAGGGCACGCTGGCGCTGGAGATGTTGCAGGCCGTGCCCGACCTGGACACGCTGGTCATCGCCGTCGGCGGCGGCGGCCTGATCGCCGGCGTGGCCACGGCGGCCAAGGCGCTGCAGCCCGGCATCGAGATCGTGGGCGTGCAGACCACGCGCTTTCCGGCCATGGTGAACGCGGTCAAGGGCACGCACCACCCGCAGGGCACGTCGACCATTGCCGAGGGCATCGCCGTGGGCACGCCGGGCGTGATCACGCAGGAGGTGGTCAAGCGCCTGGTGGACGACCTGGTGCTGGTCGACGAGGGCGACATCGAGCAGGCCGTGCTGATGCTGCTCGAGATCGAAAAGACCCTGGTCGAAGGCGCCGGCGCGGCCGGGCTGGCCGCGCTGCTGCGCTACCCCGAGCGCTTTGCCGGCAAGAAGGTGGGCCTGGTGCTGTGCGGCGGCAACATCGACCCGCTGCTGCTGGCCGCGATCATCGAGCGCGGCATGGTGCGCTCGGGGCGCCTGGCGCGCATCAAGGTCAGCGCGCGCGACACCCCCGGGGCGCTGGCGCGCATCACGGCCACCGTGGCCGACGCCGGCGCCAACATCGAGGAGGTGCACCACCAGCGCGCCTTCACGCTGCTGTCGGCGCAGAACGTGGAGATCGAGCTGGTGCTGCAGACGCGCGGCCATAGCCATGTGGCCGAGGTGCTCGAGCAGCTGCGCCGCGCCGGCATGGAAGCGGCGCTGGTGTGACGCCGCGTGCCCCGCGCGCGGCAGGTTTCACCGCCCACGGCTAAAATTGCCGCTACACCGCAATTTTGGAGATGAGCCCAATGTCCCAGCCCAACGCCCCGCACGATCACGCCGCCCCTGCACACGACGCCGTCGAGGCGGTGGTGCCCCTGATCCCCGTGGTGATTCCGCTGGTCGGCGGCATCATGATCTTCCTGCTGGCCATGATCGCCGTGACCATGGCCTGAAGAGGCTGGCAGCGGCGCACGCCGTGCCCGCTTGCTTCCCCAGCCCCGCGATGCGGGGCTTTTTTGTGCGCGGCCGCAGCCCCGCGAGCGCCACAACGCATAACCCCATGCGTGGTTTGCATGGATTTGCAACCTGTCTGACAGACAAAACCGGGGGCGCTTCATAAAATCACCTTCCCAGCCGGTTCCGCGGCGGGGCCGACCCCGCTGCCGGCGGCATTCCAGCTGTTTTTTCAAAGGCAGCGCTTGGCGCTCGCGCCGACGCACGCCCCGCACGCGCCCGCCGGTCCGCTTCCTTTGAAAAAACCGTTTTTCAACTTCAGGAAGCTCCCGATGAACTCTCCCCACATGCAGGGCCTGGCCCTCAATGCCCCCGGCTATGTCAAACACCCGCGCCTGCTCGCCTGGGTGGCCGACATGGTCGCGCTGTGCAAGCCCGACGCCATCCACTGGTGCGACGGCAGCGCGGCCGAGTACGACCGCCTGTGCCAGCAGCTGGTGGACGCCGGCACGCTGCAGAAGCTCAACCCCGCCAAGCGCCCCAACAGCTTCCTGGCCAAGTCCGACCCCAGCGACGTGGCCCGCGTCGAAGACCGCACCTACATCTGCTCCGAGAAGAAGGAAGACGCCGGCCCGACCAACAACTGGATGGCGCCGGCCGAGATGCGCGCCACGCTGGCGCCGCTGTTCGATGGCTGCATGAAGGGCCGCACCATGTACGTGGTGCCGTTCTCGATGGGCCCGCTGGGCAGCCCGATCGCCCACATCGGCATCGAGCTGTCCGACAGCGCCTATGTGGCCGTGAACATGAAGATCATGACGCGCATGGGCCGCGCGGTGTTCGACGTGCTCGGCACCGACGGCGACTTCGTGCCCTGCGTGCACACCGTGGGCGCGCCGCTGGCCGCAGGCCAGGCGGACGTGAAGTGGCCTTGCAACAAGACCAAGTACATCGTGCACTACCCCGAGACGCGCGAGATCTGGAGCTACGGCTCGGGCTACGGCGGCAACGCGCTGCTGGGCAAGAAGTGCTTTGCGCTGCGCATCGCCTCGACCATGGGCCGCGACCAGGGCTGGCTGGCCGAGCACATGCTGATCCTGGGCGTGACCAACCCCGAGGGCAAGAAGTACCACGTCGCGGCGGCCTTCCCGTCGGCCTGCGGCAAGACCAACTTCTCGATGCTGGTGCCGCCCACCGGCTTTGAGGGCTGGAAGGTCACGACCATCGGCGACGACATCGCGTGGATCAAGCCCCAGGCCGACGGCTCGCTGCGCGCCATCAACCCCGAGGCCGGCTACTTCGGCGTGGCCCCGGGCACGAACTACCACACCAACCCCAACTGCATGGCCAGCCTCGACCAGAACGTGATCTTCACGAACGTCGCGCTGACCGACGACGGCGACGTCTGGTGGGAGGGCATGGAAAAGGACACCGGCAGCCTGCCCGCGCACCTGATCGACTGGCAGGGCAAGGACTGGACGCCCCAGATCGCCAAGGAAACCGGCGCCAAGGCCGCGCACCCCAACGCCCGCTTCACCGTGGCCGCCACCAACAACCCCGCGCTGGACGAGGCCTGGGACGATCCGAAGGGCGTGAAGATCGACGCATTCATCTTCGGCGGCCGCCGCTCGACCACCGTGCCGCTGGTGACCGAGGCCCGCAACTGGACCGAAGGTGTCTACATGGCCGCCACCATGGGCAGCGAGACCACTGCGGCCGCCGCCGGCCAGCAGGGCGTGGTGCGCCGCGACCCGTTCGCCATGCTGCCCTTCATGGGCTACCACATGAGCGACTACTTCCAGCACTGGCTGGACCTGGGCGCGAAGGTGCAGGCCAGCGGCGCCACGCTGCCGCGCATCTACACCACCAACTGGTTCCGCAAGGGCGAGGACGGCAAGTTCGTCTGGCCCGGCTACGGCGAGAACATGCGCGTGCTCAAGTGGATGATCGACCGCATCGAAGGCCAGGCCGCAGGCCAGCAGACCATGTTCGGCGTGGCGCCGCAGTACGCCGAGATCAACTGGACCGGCCTGGACTTCAGCCCCGCACAGTTCGAGACCGTCACCGCGATCGACACGGCGGCCTGGCAGGATGAACTCAAGCTGCACGACGCGCACTTCGACCAACTGGCCGAGCACCTGCCCCAGGAACTGCTGGCGACGCGCGCCGCCATCGAGGCGCGCCTCGGCGCCTGAGGCGCCAGCGCGGTGCCGGGCGCATGCCGGCACCGCTTCCCGCACCAAAAAGCCACCCATGGGGTGGCTTTTCTTTGGTGGGTGCGGCCAGTGGGCCTGCGCTGGCACAAAAAACCGCGCACGCGGCGCGGTGGGTCGGTGGCGCGGGACCGGGCCAAGCCGGGCGGGGCCGGGCGTTCAGTCTTGGCGGTTCAGCGCGCAGATCAGGTCGGTCATGATGCGCGGGTCGGTCTGTGCGAGCGCCCACAGTTCGCGCTCTTCGCGGGCCAGCTTGCGCGCGGCGCGCCAGGCATTCCAGCGCTCGCGCAGGCGGCCCACCGCAGGCACGATCACGCCGGACTCCGCCGCGCCGTAGGCCGAGAACACGGTGCTGTGCACGACGCGCTCGGCAGCAGGAACCGGCGCCTTGGCGGGAGCGGAATACGAAGTAAAAATGGCGTTGTGGGCCAGGGAGGTCATGGTGGAGTCCTTCAAGCAACAGCACCGTGTGGGTGCGATGGGTCAATACTAGGGTTTACCCAGGTATCTGTCCACTTTAAGTTGGTGATGATGGCCATTCACACCATGAATACAGGCACCGCATGCCCACTGCCGCTTTTCGCCGGCTCGACCTGAACCTGCTGCGCGTTTTCGACGCCGTCATGGCCGAGCGCAACCTGACGCAGGCGGCACGCAAGCTGGCGCTGACGCAGCCGGCCGTGAGCAATGCGCTGCGCCGCCTGCGCGAGGCGCTGGACGACGAGCTCGTGCGCCGCGGCCCGACGGGCATGGAGCCGACGCCGCGCGCCCTGGCGCTGTGGCCGGTGGTGCAGGAGGCGTTGGCGCAGCTCGAAGCGGCGCTGGTGCCCGCAGAGTTCGTGCCCCGGCTGGCGCACAACACCTTCGTGCTCGCCATGGCCGACGCCACCGCGGCGGCGCTGATGCCGCGCATGGTGGGCATCCTCGCCGCCGAGGCGCCCGGCGTGTCGGTGCGCGTGCTGCCGTTGGCCACGCGCGACCCGCGCCGCCTGCTCGACGACGAAGTGGCCGACCTGGCGATCGGCTACTTTCCTGCCGTGCTGGCCGGCCTGACGGCGCAGCGGCAGGCGGGCGAGCCGGTGGCCTATGCGCACCAGCGCGTGTACGACGGCGAGTACGTCTGCCTGATGCGCAAGGACCACCCGCTGGCCCGTGCGCCGCTGACGCTGGACGCCTATTGCGCCGCGCGCCACCTGCTGGTGAGCTTTTCGGGCCGGCCCTATGGCTTCACCGACGAGGCGCTGGCCGCGCTGGGGCGCGAGCGGCGCATCGTGCTCACGGTGAACCAGTTCTTCACCGCCGGGCGCGTGGTCGCGCGCTCGGACCTGCTCACGGTGCTGCCGCTGCATTTCTTTGGCGTCACCGGGCTCGAGGGCGAACTGGTCTGGCGGCCGCTGCCGCTGTCGTTGCCCACGGTGCGTGTCGACGCGCTGTGGCACCTGCGCCGGCGCCACGGCGGCGCACACGAATGGCTGCGCGCCGTGGTGGCGCGCTCGGCCGGCGCCGACAATGGTGCCCATGAAGATCCAGCTGCTGTCCGACCTGCACCTTGAGGTGCACCCCGGCTTCGTGCCCGAACCCGCGCCCGGCGCCGACCTGCTGGTGTTGGCCGGCGACATCGGCTCGTACCAGACCGGCTCGCTGCTGCAGGACGAAGACTTCGGCCTGGCGCGCTTTTCGCCGCTGCCGCAGTACGCGGGCTGGCCGACGCCGGTGCTGTTCGTGCCGGGCAACCACGAATACGACGCGCAGGACTTCGACGCCGCCCATGCACGCCTGCGCGCCACCTGCGAACGCCTCGGCCTGGTCTGGCTCGAGCGCGAGACCGCCGTGCTCGGCGGCGTGCGCTTTGTCGGCACCACGCTGTGGAGCGACTTCGACGCGCTGGCCGAGCACGAGGGCTGCACCGACCTGGCGCGGCGCCTGCGCCTGCGCGAAAAGGCGTTCCGCGCCGCCAACTTCTACCTGCGCAAGACCGGCGGCACGCGCGCGGGCCAGCCGTTCCTGGCGGAAGCCGTGCGCGCACAGGCGCTGACCTGCCAGCAGTGGCTGCGCGCCGCGTTGGCCGCGCCGTTTGACGGGCCCACCGTGGCCGTCACGCACTTTGCGCCCAGCCTGCGCAGCGCCGACCCGCGCTATGGTCTGGTGCCCGGAACGGCGGGCTTCTGCAACGCGCTCGACGGCCTGATGCAGCACGCCCAGCTCTGGCTGCACGGCCATCTGCACGCGCCCAGCGACTACGGCGTGGCGGGCCGGCGCAGCGATGGCACACCGTGGCAGTGCCGCGTGGTGGCCAACCCGCTGGGCTATGCGCGCAAGAACGAGCAGGAGCGCTTCGCGGCGCGGTGCAGCATCACCTTATGATGCGCGGCAACCGTGGCGGTGGCGGGCGCCGTCTGCCCCACCGTTTTTTATAAAACCGGTATTTCGAAGAGGGAGAACCGCATGAACATCCTGCTCGCTGTCGACGGCAGCGCCTACACCAAGAAAATGCTGGCCTACCTGGCAGCCCATGAAGAACTGCTGGGCGGCTCGCACAGCTACAGCGTGGTCACCGTGCAGCCCGCGCTGCCGGCACGCGCACGCGCCGCACTGGGCAAGGCCGTGGTCGACAAGTACTACGCCGATGAGGCCGACAAGGTCATCAACCCGGTGGCCAAGTTCCTGGGCCGCAAGGGGGTCGAGCCGCAGCGCATCGTCAAGGTCGGCCCCGTCGGCGAGACCATTGCCAAGGTGGCCGACAACGGCAAGTTCGACCTGCTGGTCATGGGCTCGCACGGCCACGGCGCGCTGGCCACGCTGGTGATGGGCTCGGTCACCACCCAGGTGCTGGCACACAGCGGCGTGCCGGTGCTGATCGTGCGCTGAAGCAGCGACACCCGCTGCGGCGTCCGCCCCCGGCCTGCGTGCCGGCGGGCGGGTCGCCCCAGCGCACCGACGCCCGCCTGTGCGGGCGTTTTTTCATGGCGGGTCGGTAGGTCGCGTCAGCGCGCGCGCAGGCCGTCAAAGCAGGTGCGCAGCACCAGGTCGACGATCTCGGCGTCCTGGTACTGGCCGCTGTCCTTGAGAAAGCCCACCACCGGATCGCAGGCGCGCGCGTACACGGTGTAGAGCACGGCCAGCGGCGCCAGCGTGGCGTCGACCGCGCCCTGGTCCTGGGCCTCGGTGATCCACTGGCCGATGGCATCGCTCACGGCCACCAGACCGTTGAGGTAGTCCTGGTTGGCCATCAGCACCGCGCGCAGCGACGAGTTGCGGCTGGGCAGCAGCGGCATCTCCTGCGCCAGCAGGCGCTCGAGCGACCAGCGCACCACGGCGCGCAGCTTGTCGGTGGGCGCCATGCCGGCATCGAGCGTGGCAAGGTAGGCGCGCACCCGGCCCAGCACCTGCACCATCGCGGCGCAGCACAGGTCCTCCTTGCTGCCGAAGTGCTTGTACAGGCTGGCCTTGGCAATGCCCACGGCCTGGGCCACGTCGTCCATGGTCATGGTGTCGTAGGCCTTTTCGCCCAGCAGCTGGCACGTCGCGTGCAGGATCGCTTCCTCGCGAGCGAGGTGCATGTGCTCCTTGAAAGAGCGCCGGGGCGGTGCGGTGGTCATGCCGCAAGTTTAGTCACGGCAGGCGAAAAACAGAGCGCAGTGGTTACTTCGCAACCGGGCAGTAGCGCTGCATCCACGCCGGTCCTGCGCGCGCCCTCTCAGGCCAGCGCCCGCGCGGCGCCCGCACGCAGCGCCTGGGTCAGCGCGTCGAGCACCTGCGATTCGAGGTTCCAGCAGTGCCAGTACAGCGCGATCGGCAGCGCGTGGCCCGGCGCCAGGTCGATGAACTCGCCGCTGGCCAGCCGCTCGCGCACCAGCAGCTCCGGCAGCACGCCCGCGCCCCAGCCCGCGGCCACCGCGCGCACCTGGCCTTCGGAGCTGGGCACGAACAGGTGGCTCAGTGCCACGCGCTTGAGGCCGAACGCGCGTGCGACGAACTCGGCCTGCATGTCGTCCTTGCGGTTGAACGACAGGAACGCCACCTTGCGGAAGTTGTGCGCATGCAGGCCGTCGGGCAGGTGCTGCTGCGCGAAATCGCGCGAGGCCACGGCCACGTAGCGCATGGCGCCCAGCGGGGCGACCTTGCAGCCGCGCAGCGCCTGCTGGAGCGTGGTGACGCAGCCCAGCACCTGGCCCGAGCGCAGCCACTCCTGGGTGAAGTCCTGGTCGTCGGCCACGATCTCGAGCGGCAGCCGCTGCACCAGCGGCTGCAGCGCGTCCAGCGCCCAGGTGGCGATGCTGTCGGCGTTGATGGCGATGGCGATGCGCTCGTCCCCGCGGCCGCCGCCGGGCGTGCCGGGCGCCAGGTCCTGCAGGTCGCGCTCGAGGTCGGCGCGCAGCAGGCGCAGCTGCTTGGTGTGCTTGAGCAGCAGCTGGCCCGCCGAGGTGGGCCTGAGCGGGCGGCTGCGCACGATCAGCACCGAGCCGACCTGCGTCTCCAGCGCGCGCAGGCGCTGCGACACCGCCGACTGGGTCACGTTCAGGCGCTGCGCGGCGCGCTCGAAACCGCCCTCTTCGACGATGGCGGCAAGGCATTCGAGGGCGGCGGGATCGTAGGAGCTCATGGCAGGCCAGGTCGGCGAAGAGGTGGGCGGGCAGCGCTGCTCCATTAGAGCCACTGATGCTTTCAGAGCAAGTTTAATTTTGCTGTAGGCGCGCGCCAATGTGTCGCACACTGCGCCCATGAAAACCATTGTTCTGGGCGCCGGCATCATCGGCATCAGCACGGCCTGGCACCTGCTCGAGCGGGGGCACGAGGTCACCGTCGTCGACCGCCAGCCCGGCGCTGCGCTGGAGACCAGCTTTGCCAACGCCGGGCAGATCTCGGTGAGCTACTGCGAGCCCTGGGCGAACCGCGAGGCGCCGCTCAAGGCGCTCAAGTGGATGTTCGACAAGGAGGCGCCGCTGCTGTTTCGCCCGCAGTGGGATTGGCAGCAGTGGCGCTGGGGCCTGCAGTTCCTGGCGCAGTGCAACGACGCGGCCTTCGAGCGCAACGTGCAGCAGATCGTGGCGCTGGGGGCCTACAGCCACGCCGCGCTCAAGGACGTGGTGCGTGCCACCGGCATCGAATTCCACCGGCTCGAGCGCGGCATCGCGCATTTCTACACCGACCAGAAGTCGTTCGACGAGGCCGGCCACGCCGTCGAGCTGATGCGCAAATACGGCGTGCAGCGCCGCCTGGTCAGCCGCGAAGAGCTGCTCGCGATCGAGCCCGCGTTCCGCGCCTATGGCGACCACATCGCGGGCGGCACCTACACCCCTACCGATGAGAGCGGCGACGCGCGGGCGTTCACGCAGGCGCTGGCCCGGCGCTGTGCCGAACGCGGCGCGCAGTTCCTCTATGGCCACGACGTGCTGCGCCTGAACCAGGTCGGCGGCGCTATTGAATCTGTAGCTGTCAGCGCAAACCAGGCAAGCGCTGGAGGCCAAAAACACGTTGAAAACCAAGACCTCAAGGCCGACGCCGTGGTCGTCGCCTGCGGCGCCCACAGCGCGCCGCTGCTGCGCAGCGTGGGCGTGGATTTGCCGATCTACCCCGGCAAAGGCTACAGCGCCACCTTTCCGCTGCTGCGCCCCGAAGGCGCGCCGCTGGTCTCGACCATCGACGACGGCCGCAAGATCGCCATGAGCCGGTTCGGGAATGTGCTGCGCGTGGCCGGCACCATCGAGCTGGGCGGCTACGACCTGTCGCTCGACACGCCGCTGGCGCGCGCGCGCTGCCACATGCTCTCGCGCCGCATCGAGGAGCTCCTGCCCGGCGTCTGCGACACGCGCACGCCCGAGCAGGGCGGCGATCCGCAGTACTGGGCCGGCCTGCGCCCGGCGACGCCGACCAACATCCCGTACATCGGCCGCACGCGCGTGGACCGGCTCTGGGTCAACGCCGGCCACGGCACGCTGGGCTGGACGCACGGCGCGGGCTCGGGCAAGGCGCTGGCCGAACTGATCAGCGGCGAGCGCCCGGCCATGCAGTTCGGCTTCCTGGGCATGGACCGGGTGCCGGCGCCGCCGCAGCGCACGCGCATGCCGGCCTAGCGCCTGCCGCAGACGCAAACTGTCCCCCGCCGGGGCGGTGCAGCACCGCCCGGCCCTCAGTGCAGCATGCGCCGGTGGGCCAGGAAGTCGAGCAGCGCGGCGTCAAAGCCGTCGGGGTCTTCGAGTTGCGGCCAGTGGCCGACCTGGGGCAGGCTGGCATGGCGCGCATCGGGCAGCACATGGGCCAGCGCCTGCAGGGCCTCGGGGGGCGTGCAGCGGTCGTAGGCGCCGCCCAGCAGCAGCACCGGCAGGTGCAGTTTCGACAGCGCCGCGGCCCGGCGGTCGAACGCGACCAGCGCCTGCAGCGCGCGGCGGTAGGTGGCGCGGTGCACCTGCGCCATGGCGTGGCTGGCCAGCCGCACGCCCTCGGGCAGCGCGCCCGGGCCGATGCCCTGCGGCACCAGCGTCTGCGCGAGCTGCTCCATGCCGTGGCCCGCGTCCAGCGCCTGCAGGCGCGGCGCGACCCAGTCGCGCACGGCCGCCGCGTCCAGCGGCGGGCCGCCGGCGCACAGCACCAGCCGGCGCACGCGCGCGGGGTG
This sequence comes from uncultured beta proteobacterium, assembly GCA_963703375.1. Classification (GTDB taxonomy): domain Bacteria; phylum Pseudomonadota; class Gammaproteobacteria; order Burkholderiales; family Burkholderiaceae_C; genus Simplicispira. The sequence goes on from CAVPEF010000004.1 coordinate 167,725, forward strand.
GCGCAGCGCCACCTCCAGCGCCAGCATCGCACCCAAACCATGGCCCACCAGGGTCAGCGGGGCTTTGGCCTGCAGCAGGTCCATGAGCGCCAGGCAGCGCTGGGCGAGGCCTTTGAAGCCATAGGGCTCGATCGGGGCGCTGTGGCCGTAGCCCGGCATGTCCCAGGCGACGGCGCGGTAGCCCGCGCTCGCCAGCGTCTCTACCTGGGGCGCAAAGCTCAGGTGGCCGCCGTCGGCGTCGTGCAGCATGAGCACCGCGGCGCCCGAGCCCAGGGAAGTGAAGGTGGGAAGCAAGGACATGGTGGTGGACGCAGGTGCGCTGCAGCGTTTCGGTGCCCGGACCATAATAGCCGGCCCCGCCTGCGACTGCCCTACCCTCCTCCGTGCCCCGTTCTGCCCTGCTCCGCCCGCCCAGTTTTTCATCGAGCGAATTTCGCGCGGCGCTGGGCATGTTCGCTACCGGCGTGACCATCGTCACGGCGTGCAGCGCCGAGGGCCAGCTGACCGGGCTCACGGCCAATTCCTTCAATTCGGTGTCGCTCACGCCGCCGCTGGTGCTCTGGAGCCTGGCGCGCAAGGCCGCGTCGCTGCCGGTGTTTGCCGCGGGCGCGCACTACGCGATCAACGTGCTCGCGGCGCACCAGAAGCCGCTGGCCGAGCGCTTTGCCATGCGCGGCGTGGACCGCTGGGCCGGCGTGGCGCACACGCCCGGCGAAAACGGCGCGCCGCTGCTCGAAGGCGCGCTGGCCACGTTCGAGTGCTTCAACCGCAGCCGCCACGAAGAGGGCGACCACGTGATCTTCGTCGGCGAGGTCGAGCGCTGCACGCACCAGGCCGGCGTGCCGCCGCTGCTGTACCACGGCGGGCGCTTCTACACCGAGCACCCGCTCTAGATTGCTACATTTTCAATAGCTACCAGCGCTTTCCCAGCAAGCGTTTGAAGCCTTTTTGACCTCCAACTATCCGCGCGCGGTCTCGGGCAGCTCGATCTTGACTTCGAGCACTTCGAGGTTGTCCTGGCGCTCCAGGTGCACCTTGATGTCGTCGGCGTTGATCGACACGTACTTGGAAATCACGGCCAGCAGCTCGCGCTGCAGCGCGGGCAGGTAGTCGGGCGCGGCCGCGTTGCGGCCGCTGCGCTCGTGCGCCAGGATGATCTGCAGGCGCTCGCGCGCGACGCTGGCGGTCTTCTTCTTTTCTCCGAGGAGCAGGGACAGCAGGGACATGGCGGCTTACCTCCCACCGAAGATGCGCTTGAAGAAACCGGGTTTTTGCGCGTCGGTGAAGCGCAGCGGCTTCTCCTCGCCCAGGAAGCGGTCGATCACGTCCTTGTAGGCCTCGGCCACGTCGGTGCCCTTGAGGTGGATGGCCGGCAGGCCCTGGTTGGACGCCTGCAGCACGGCCTCGGACTCGGGGATCACGCCGATCAGCTTGATGCGCAGGATGTCCTGGATGTCGTCGAGCGAGAGCATGTGGCCGTCTTCGACGCGGCCGGGGTTGTAGCGCGTGATCAGCAGGTGCTCCTGGATCGGGTCGCCGCCGTCGATCGCGCGCTGGGTCTTGGAGCCCAGCATGCCCAGGATGCGGTCGGAGTCGCGCACCGACGACACCTCGGGGTTGGTCACCACCAGGGCCTCGTCGGCGAAGTGCATGGCCATCAGCGCGCCGCTCTCGATGCCCGCGGGCGAGTCGCAGACGATGAAGTCGAAGTCCATGGCCGCCAGGTCTTTGAGCACCTGGCCCACGCCCTCCTGGGTGAGCGCGTCCTTGTCGCGCGTCTGCGAGGCCGCGAGCACGAACAGGTTGTCGCTGTTCTTGTCCTTGATCAGCGCCTGGTGCAGGTTGGCGTCGCCCTGGATGACGTTGATGATGTCGTACACCACGCGCCGCTCGCAGCCCATGATGAGGTCGAGGTTGCGCAGGCCGACGTCAAAGTCGATCACGGCGGTCTTGTGGCCGCGCAAGGCGAGGCCCGAGGCGAAGGCGGCGCTGGTGGTGGTCTTGCCCACACCACCCTTGCCGGAGGTCACGACGACGATTTTGGCCATGTGTAGCAAATCCCTTTGGGTTGGTTCAGAGAATCGGAATGCGGGGCTCAAAGCGGCTCGATGAGCAGCTTCTCCCCCTCCAGGCGCACCTGGGCCGGTTTGCCCACGATGTCGGCAGGAATGGCCACCTCGGTGGTGCGGTAGATGCCGGCAATGGACACCAGCTGCGGCTCCATGCAGGTGGTGAAGATGCGCGCGCCGGTGTTGCCGCGCGCGCCGGCGATGGCGCGGCCGCGCAGCGGCGCATAGACATGGATGTTGCCGTCGGCAATCACCTCGGCGCCGAAGCTGACCACGGCCAGCACCACCAGGTCGGCACCGCGCGCATAGACCTGCTGGCCCGAGCGCAGCGGCTTGTCGACCACCACGGTGCCGGGGCCCGGCACGGGCACCTCGCGCACCACCTCGACCTCGTGCACTTCGTGGACCACCGCGGGCGGCTCGGCCGGCTGCTCGGCGCGCGCGGGCGCCGCCTCGGGCGCGGCCGTGAGGCCGGCGGCCAGCGCCGCCGCCATCTGCGCGGGGCTGCCGCCGCGCACCGCCACCGGCACGGTGCCGTGCTGGCGCAGCAGCGCCACGACGGCCGCGAAGTCGATGGCCTCGGCCGCCTCGCGCACCGGCGCCAGGTCGATCAGCACGGGGTCGTTGTCAAAAAAGCCGGGAGCCTCGGCCATGCGCTGGGCCAGCTCGGTGGCCAGCAGCGCCGCGTCGGCGGACCGGAGCACCACGGCCACCACCGGCAGCGAGGCGCTCTTGAGGTCAAAGCTGGTGTGCGCGGCGCGCACCGTGTCAACGGCCATGGAGGTGTGGTAGGTGAAAGCCGCAAAGTGTACCGTGCACTCGGCCAGGCCCCGTGTCCGGTCGTGTCCGGCGCGGCGCGGCAGAGACGCCGGGCGCTTCGATAATGCCCCATGCCTTCCGCGCGCAAAAGCCACCTCGACGCCCTCGCCATCGCCCTGCTGCTGGGCTGCTGCCTGTTCTGGGGTTTCCAGCAGGTGCTGGTCAAGGCCACGGTGGCCGAGGTGGCGCCGGTGTTCCAGGCCTTTGTGCGCTTTGCGCTGGCCACGGCAGCGCTGCTGCTGTGGTGCCGCTGGCGCGGTATGGCGCTCTGGCGCCGCGACCCGGCCCTCGCGCCGGGACTGCTGGCCGGGGCCCTGTTTGCCGGCGAATTCGCCTGCATCTACGTGGGCCTGCAGTACACGCCGGCCTCGCGCCTGACGGTGTTCCTGTACTGCTCGCCGTTCTGGGTGGCGCTGCTGCTGCCGCGCCTGGTGCCCGGCGAGCACCTGCGCCGTGCGCAGTGGGCCGGCATGGGCTGCGCCTTTGTGGGCGTGGCGGTGGCGCTGGGCGACGGCCTGTGGGGCGCCGCGCACACCGCGCAGCCCCTGGGCTGGCTCGGCGACCTGCTCGGGCTGCTGGGCGGGCTGTTGTGGGCGCTGACCACGGTCGTGATCCGCAGCACGGCCCTGGGCGGCGCCGCGCCCGAGCGCCAGCTGCTCTACCAGGTCGCGGTCAGCACGGCGTTGCTGCCGCTCCTGTCGCTGGCGCTGGGCGAGCGCTGGGACTTCCACTTCAGCGCCTTTGCCGCCGGCTCGCTGGCGCTGCAGGCGCTGGTCGGCGCCTTTGTCAGCTACCTGGCGTGGATGTGGATGCTGGCGCACTACCCGGCCACCAAGATCTCGGTGTTCGTCTTTCTCACGCCGGTGTGTGCGCTGCTGTTTGGCGCAGGCTGGCTGGGCGAACCCGCCACGCCCGGGCTGGTCGGCGCGCTGGCGCTGGTGGCGCTGGGCATCGCGCTGGTCAACCGGCGCGCCTAGCGCCTGCGCCCGCCGCCTGCCGCCTGCCTGTAGGCCGCAGCGGACAGCGCTTGCGGCGCTTGCCTGACGCGCGGCGCAGGCCCGCGCGCGCACAGTGAAGGCCAGAGCCGGGCGCATCCCTTCTCGCGGTGCCCCAGGCTGTGTTTGTCTGCTTGTTCACCTCAAAGGATTTTCCATGGCCCACAGCAATCTTCTGGGCGGCGACTCGATCGCCGTCCAACCCCGCGGCACCGGCACCGAAGCGCTGGGCACCAGCGGCAATTCCGACAGCGGCAGCGACATCGTGGGCACCCTCAGCCGCGACGAACTGCTCAGCGACAGCGACGCCACCGGCACTGGCGAGCGCTCGGACGTCGAGCGCGATGACGCGGCCAGTGCCAGCGACATCCGCCCCGACCACCTCAACCACGGCGCGGACGGCGAGGACGCACTCGATGCGCCGGTCCGCACCGTCTCGCTCGAAGAGGCGCGCAGCGAGATCGACACGCTGGCAAGCGACGACGATGCCGCGCCGGGCGACGCCACGGGCGAGGACGCCGGCGGCGACCGCGATACGGGCAAGGACTGATGCCCGCGCCCGCCCCAACGCGCCCGCGCGTGCACCGCAGCAGCGCTGCGGCGGGCAGCGCTGCGCTGCTGCGGCGCATCCGCGCGGCCCTGCGCCAGACGTTTGGCCACGCGCGGCTGCGTGCGGGCCAGCAGGCCGTGATCGAGCGCGTGCTGGCCGGCCGCAGCACGCTGGCCATCATGCCCACGGGCGCCGGCAAGTCGCTGTGCTACCAGCTGCCGGCCACGCTGCTGGCAGGGCGCACGGTGGTGGTCTCGCCGCTGATTGCGCTCATGAAGGACCAGTGCGAGGCCATGGCCGCGCTGGGCATCGCGTGCGTGCAGGTCAACAGCACCCTCGACGCCGCCGCGCTGCAGGCCGCAGAGCAGGCCGTGGCCGACGGCAGTGCGCGCGTGGTGCTGACCACGCCCGAGCGCCTGGCCGATGCCGACTTCCTCGCCCTGCTGCGCCAGCGGCCCACCGGGCTGCTGGTCGTCGACGAGGCGCACTGCATTTCGCAGTGGGGGCACGACTTCCGCCCGGCGTTCCTCGAGATCGCTCCAGCGCTGGCCGCGCTGGGCCGCCCGCCGGTGCTGGCGCTGACCGCCACCGCCACCGATGCCGTGGTCGATGACATTCGCCAGCAGCTGGGCATTGCCAAAAACGGTGTGGTGCAGACCGGCGTCTACCGCGCCAACCTGCACTTTGCCGTCGAACAGCTGGCCGACGCCGACGACAAAGGAATGCGCCTGCGCACGCTGGTGGCGCAAGAGGGCAGCGGCATCGTCTACACCGCCACCGTGAAAGCGGCGGAGGCGGTGCACGCCGCGCTGCGCGCCGCAGACGTGGAGGCGGGCCTGTACCACGGCCGGCTGCCCGCTGCCGAGCGCCAGCAGGCGCAGGACGCCTTCATGGACGGCCGCGTGCGCGTGCTCGTGGCCACCAACGCCTTTGGCCTGGGCATCGACAAGCCCGACATCCGCTTCGTCGTGCATTACCAGATGCCCGCCAGCCTGGACGCCTACTACCAGGAAAGCGGCCGCGCCGGGCGCGATGGCGCGCCCGCCCGCTGCACCTTGCTGTTCTTGCGCAGCGACCGCGCGGTGCAGCAGTTCTTCCTCGGGGGCCGCTACCCGACGCTCGACGATGTCGACGCGCTCTACCGCGCGCTGCAGCACAGCGCCCCGGGCGGCGGCGCCTGGACCTTGGCGGCGCTGCAGGAGGCGCTGGGGCGCCCGCGCAGCAAGGTGCAGGTGGCCCTGGCGCAGCTGCGCCGCCAGCGCATTGCCCGGCTGGACGCGCAGGGCGCGGTGGCGCTGCTGCGGCCCGATCTGCCGGCAAGCGAGGTGCGCCAGCTCGTCAACGCCTACACCGAGCGCCGTGCGCGCGACCAGGACACGCTGGAAAAAATGGTGTTCTACGCCCAGACCGGCCAGTGCCGCTGGCAGGTGCTGTTGCAGCACTTCGAGCCCGGCGCCACGCACCCGCGCTGCAGCAGCTGCGACAACTGCCAGCGCCTGGCGCAGGCCACGGCGGCCGTGCAGGCCCAGGCCGAAGCCACAGAGGGCAGCGCGCCGCTGCCGCAGGACGCGGCGCAGCCCATCGTCGTGCCGGCACCGCCGCCGGCCTTTGCGCCGGGCGATGCGGTGCGTGCGCGCCGCTATGGGCCCGGCACGGTGGTGGCGGCCGATGCGCTGTCGGTCACGGTGGCGTTTGGCGACGGCACCGAGCGCTGTTTCCAGCCCGCGTTCATCACCCCGGTGCGCCGGCGCGCGTCCCGCGGCCGCGCCGCGCGGCCCGCAGCCAGGGCAGCGCAGGCCATCGCGGTAGCGGCGCTGTAGCGGTCCGCAGCGCCCTGCAGGCGCTGCGCAGACCCAGCGCCCCGGGACCCCGCAAGGGCCGGGACTGCGCCTCAGAACTTGGGAATGCGGATGCGGCTGATCATCAGCGAGCCCGACAGCGCAAACAGCAGCACCAGCGGGTGCAGCACAAAGCCGCCCAGGCGCAGCGCGCCGCCCCACAGGTGCGCGCCCACGGCGCCCTGCGAGGCCGCCAGCGCCAGCAGCGCGACCAGCGCGATGGAGGTCGGAATGGGCGTGCCCTCGAAGTATTTGACCTTGCCGCCGCCGCCCGACAGCGCCTCGGCCGTGACGTTGAAGCGCGCCAGGCGCGAGACCCCGCAGGCGACGAAATAGACCAGCACGATGCGGTCGTACAGACCCTGCATGCCGCAGCCGTAGGCAATCACCGCGGGCGCGACGCCAAACGAGATGACGTCGGCCAGCGAATCGAGCTCGCGCCCGAGCGTCGAGCTCTGCTCGCGCCAGCGCGCGACGCGGCCGTCGAGCACATCGAACACCAGCGCCGCCAGCACCAGCGCGCAGGCGTAGTACACATGCGCGATGCGCCCTTCCTGCAGGTACGAGAGCATCGAAAACAGCGCGCCCGTGCCGCACACGGCGTTGCCCAGCGTCACCCAGTCGGCCAGGTGGAACTCGCGGATCATGGAAAAGCGCCGGGGCGCGGCGGTCGGGGTGGCCATGGCTTGAACTCCTGGAGCGTTGCGCAAAGGCGCCGCGGGCCGCGGCCCTGCCGCTGGCAACAGAGCCCCGGCCCCATCGGGCGCCGCCTGCCACCGATTATCGGCAGCGTGCCGGGCGCCCGGTGTAGGCCTGGGCCGGGCATTGCCGGGCTGGCACGGCACGCTGGCCGGGCCCAAGGCTTTCAAGCCAAAATGGCCTCCAACGCTGATGGGGCGTACGCTGGCAGCTCTTTTTTCGATAGCTAACTCAAACCGGCGCAGCGGCCGCACGCTCTGCGGCAAAGTCGACATACCAGTCCAGGCAGCCGGGGTGCCCCGGTTGACCACCTTGTCGATCGGCCGGCCCAGCAGCAGCGTCGTGCCATGCGAATGGCGCCTTCAATGCGCTCTCAGGGCGCCCGCCGTCCACCGCGCCGCGTCAATCGAGGGTAACGCCGGTCGATTTCACGACGCTGGCCCAGCGCTGGAGTTCTTTACCGATGTAGGTTCGGTATTCCTCGGGCGTCGATCCCAGTGGCTCGGCCCCCTGCACCGCCAGCTTGGCGCGCACATCGGCACTTTGCAGTGCCTTGTTGATCTCGGCGTTCAGGCGCTGCACCAATGCCTCGGGCGTTCTGGCGGGCACCATGACGCCCTGCCATGCACCCGCCTCAAAGCCGGGCATGACCGTTTCCGCCAGCGTGGGCACGTCGGGGTACAGGGACATGCGCTTGGCGGTGGTGACCGCCAGCAGTTTCAGGCGCTTGTCTTTCACGAAAGGCATCACCGAGTTGATGGTGTCCGTCATGAACTGGATCTGGCCGGCCACGAGATCGACATCCGCCGGGGCGCTGCCCCGGTACGACACATGCGTGGCGTCGATGCCCAGGTTTTTGGTGAACTGGAAAGCCGCCAGATGGGTCACGTTGCCATTGCCCGCCGAGCCATAGGAGAGCTTGTTGGGATTGGCTCTGGCGTACTCGACAAACTCGCGCACGTTGTTGGTGGGAATGCTGGGGTGCACCACCAGCGCCAATGGCACCACGGCGGTCAGCGCCACGGGCGCCAGATCTTTCTGCACGTCGTAGCTCAGATTCTTGTAAAGCGAAGGGCTCAGGGTGATGGACGAGGTGTTGTAGAGCAATGTGTACCCATCTGCGGCCGCCTTGCTGACCTGGGTGCCGCCGATGTTTCCGTTGGCGCCGGGCTTGTTGTCCACCACCACGGACTGCCCCATTTGCTCGGTCAGCTTCTGCGCCAGCACCCGCGCCACCTGGTCGGTGGGTCCGCCTGGTGGAAACGGGACCACCAGGGTGATCGGCTTGTGGGGATAGCTTTGCGCCTGCGCAAAACCCATCGGGGCCAGGCCCGCTGCGCCGGCTGCGCAGCCGAGCAGGGCCAGACAGAAACGGCGCATCTTCTGTGGCCGCGAGGGGGTGCCGGAATCGTTTTTCTTCATGGGGCTTGTCTCCTGGTTTGTTGTAGTGGCGGAAATCGGCTCACGAGCGCCCGGCCAGCAAGCGGGTGGCGGTGTAGGTCATGACCATCACCCCGCGGTGATTGAAGACGTCGATGCGCGAGGTCACCACGGCGCGGCCGCTCTTGGAGGTGGGGCGGATCTGTGTCACCTCCACCACGGCTTCGATGGTGTCCCCCACCCGCACGGGCGCGAGAATCTTCTGGTGCAGCTCCAGCATCGCCAGGCCCGTGCCCTGGATCAGGGTCTGCAGGATGAAGCCCTCGATCAGCGCATAGGTCAGCGCACCCGGCACAGGCCGCCCGGCCATGGCGCCGCCTTCGTAGCCGTCTTCGATGAAGATCGCCTCCAGCATGCCGGTCACGCCGATGAAGCTGACCAGATCCGTCTCGGTGACCGTGCGCCGAAAGGTGCGAAAGCGTTGGCCGACGGTCAGGTCCTGCCACACGAAACCCTGGCCGAGGCGCGGCAGGCTGCGGTCCACCCCAGCAGGCGTGGCCTCGGCAGTGGCAGACAAGGATGTGATTTGGCTGGGCATGGGAAGTGTCCTTTTCAAGAAGCGGGGGCGATGGCTGCGCGCGCGTCCAGCAATGCGTCGATCTGCGCGGGACCGAGCCCCGCCTGGTCCAGGAGTTCGCGGGTGTGTTCGCCCAGCCGGGGCGGCATGGCGATGGCGGGGCGCTGCCCGTCAAAGCGCACCGGCACGCCGGGGAAGCGCAGGTCCCCGAGGGCAGGGTCGGCAACGGTTTCGAAGAAGCCGGTGGCCACCAGGTGCGGGTCGTGCGGCAGATCCTGCAGCCGGGCCACGGGCGCGGCGGGGATCTCCAGCCGCTCGCACACGGCGATCCAGTGGGCCGTGCTGTGGCGCTCGGTGAAGCCCGACGCGAGTTCCAGCAGCTCGGCGATGTGCCGCGTGCGGCTGGCAATATCGGCAAAACGCGCATCGCGCGCCAGGTCCGGGGCGCCCACTTCGGTGAAGAAGCGCTGCCAGTGCTGGTTGGTGTACGGCATCATGGCCACCGCCCCGTCGGCCGTGCGGTAGGGCCGGCGCCAGGGCGCCAGCACGCGCGGGTAGCCGGGCTCCGACAGCGGCGGCTCGAAGTGCTGGCCGTAGTAGTGCTCGACCAGGTTGAAGCCCACCATGGACTCGAACATGGGAATTTCCACAAACGCGCCCTCGCCCGTGCGCTCGCGCTGCCACAGCGCCGCCAGGATGGCATGCGCGGCCACATGGGCGCAGGTCTTGTCGGCGGCAATGGTGGGCAGGTAGCGCATCTCGCCGCCCTGCCGCTCCATCAGATCGGCCAGCCCCGACATGCCCTGGATCACGTCGTCATAGGCCGGTTTGCCGGCATAGGGGCCGGGCAAAAAGCCCACCAGACTGGCGTACACCAGGCGCGGAAAACGCTGGCGCAGCGCTTCGGGCGCGAGGCCCAGGGCCGCCAGCTTTTGCGGCCGCATGCTGTGCATCAGCACATCGGCCGTGGCGATCAGGGCGCCCAGCGCCGCTTGTGCGTCGGCGTGCTTGAGGTCCAGCGCCACGCTTTTCTTGCTGCGGTTGGAGCCAAGAAACATGGCCGCCATGCCCGCCTCTTTCGAGGGGCCGGTGTGGCGTGTCGAGTCGCCCTCGGGGGGCTCGATCTTGATCACCTCGGCCCCGTAGTCGGCCAGGATCTGGCTGGCCAGGGGGCCGAAAATCACACTGGACAGATCCAGTATGCGCAGGCCTTGCAGCGGCTTCATCGTGTGCTCTCCGGGTACGCTTGGGTGGGCTGGGCCGGCGCGGTCTGTGTTTACTGGAACTTCGGCGTGCGCTTTTCAATGAAGGCGGTCACCGCTTCACGGTGGTCGGCCGTCTTGTGGGCAATGGCCTGGTAGCCCGCCGAAATCTCCAGCAGCGAGGCCAGCGAAGCGCTTTGCCCTTCGCGCAGCAGGCGCTTGGTCATGCGCATCACGGCGCCCGGGTTGGCGGCGATCTTGGCGGCCAGCGCGCGGGCGGTGGGCAGCAGCTGGTCAGCGGCCACGACGCGGGACACCAGGCCGCAGGCCAGCGCCTCTTGCGCGCTGATGGCCTCGCCCGTGAACGCCATCTCGGACGCCTTGGCCATGCCCACCGCGCGCGGCAGCAGCCAGGCGCCGCCGTCGCCCGGCACGATGCCCACGCGCACAAAACTCTCGGCAAACGTGGCCGTCTCGCTGGCGATGCGGATGTCGCACATGCAGGTCAGGTCCAGCCCCGCGCCGATGGCCGGGCCGTTGACGGCGCAGATCACCGGCACGTCGAGCTGGACCAGCGCATTGGGAATCTGCTGGATGCCCTGGCGGTATTCCTCGCGGATCAGGTCGGGCGTGAGCGCGTCGTCGAAGAAGCGCTGCATGTCCTTCACGTTGCCGCCCGAGCTGAAGATGGGGCCGGCGCCCGTGAGGATCAGCACCTTCACGCTGGCGTCCTTGCGCACGTCCTCGCACAGCTGCACGAACTCCGGCACCGCCGTGTTGCCGGTGAGCGCGTTGCGCGTCTCGGGCTGGTTCATGGTGGCGGTCAGGATGCCGCCGTCGCGTTCGATGGTCAAAAAGGCCATGGGATGTCTCCGATATCAAAAAATGAGCTGCCAGCGCTTGCTACACAAGGATTTCGAATGGATTTCATCGTGAAACCCAATCGCATCAAGCGCCAGCAGCTATGGTTTTCAAAGCACCACGTCCACGTCGGTGATGCGCCGCACGATGTCCAGGGTCATGCCCGGGTGTTCCAGCAGGGCCTCGCCCGCCACGCCGTACCAATAGGCTTCGCTGCCCGCCGTCTGGCGCCAGGCATGCAGGCGGCGTGTGAACAGCTGCAGGTCGTATTCGGCGGTGAAGCCGATCGCACCGTGGATGGCATGCGCCAGCTCGGACACCACCAGCGCCGCCTCGCTGCAGCGCGCCTTGGCCGTGGCCACGCGCAGGCGCGTCGGGCACCACACCCGCACCGCTGCAGCCCAGCTGCGCGGCCATGCGCGCGGCGAACACGTGCTCGCTCATCACCGCCAGCTGGTGCTGGATGGCCTGGAACTTGCCGATGGGGCGGCCAAACTGCTGGCGCTCGTTGGCGTACTGCAGCGTGCGCTGAAACACGCTGCTGAGCGCGCCCGCCATTTGTGCGGCCACCACGGCGGCCTGCAGGGTGCGGGCGTCCAGCGCGGCATCCACCGCCACGGCGGGCGCGGCCTGCACCTGCGCGGCCGTCCAGGTCAGCGTGGCATCGAGCGCCAGGGCCTGGCCCGTGCCCTGTGCGTTCCCGGTGTTCAGCAAGCGCCATTCGCTGCCCGCCTGCACCAGCACCGCGGCGGCCACCTGGCCACTGCGCACCAGCGCGCAGCGCAGGCCGCCATCGGCCAGGCGCTCGCCGCGTGCCAGCGCGATGCTGCCTGCGGGACGCGCCACGCCGGCCCGCGCCAGCAGCGCACGCGCCACCATGGTGTCGCCCAGGGGCAAGGGCAGCGCATGCGCGCCACATTGCTCGAGCACGCCGAACACCTGGCCCAGCCCCAGGCCGGCGCCGCCGTCGTCCTCGCTCAGCAGCGCATCGGCCAGACCGGTGGCTTCGAGCTGCGCCCACAGGGCCGCTGTGGCCCCGGCGGTGCGGCCGCCCGCTTCAATGGCGCGGACCACCGCAGGGGTGCACTGGTCCGCCAGCACCTCGCGGGCGGCGTCGGAAAACAGGTCGTTGTGGTTCGTGGTCATGGGTGTCTCCGATTCAACGCAGGCCGAGGCCGCGGGCGATCATGCCGCGCAGGATGTCGCGCGTGCCGCCGCGCAGCGAGAACGAGGGCGAGGCCTCGGTCACGTACTTGAGCGTCATCAATAGCTCCACCGGCACGTCCTCGGTATCGCGCGCGAACAGGTCTTCGGCGATGGCCGCGGGAATCGTCTGCTCTAGCGTGGTGCCCAGCTCCTTGACCAGCGCGGCCTCGACGATCGGGCTGGCGCCCTGGGTGAGCTTTTCCTGCACCGACACCGACATGGCGCGCAGCGGCGCGAGTTGCGTGAGCACCTTGCCCGCCAGCCGCACGGCCGATTCGCTGCGGCCCTGGGGCGTGCGCACATAGTCGAGCCACTGGTCGAACAGCACGATGCTGGAGAACAGGCGCTCGGGCCCGCTGCGCTCGAAGGCGAGTTCGGCGGTGACCTGTTCCCAGCCCTGGCCTTCGGCGCCGATGAGGGCGTCCGCCCCGAGCTGCACGTTGTCGAAGAACACCTCGCAGAAATGGCTGTCGCCCGAGAGGTCCTCAATCGGCCGCACCGTGACGCCGGGCAGCGACAAATCGACGATGACCTGCGACAGGCCCTTGTGGCGGTCTTCGGTGGTGCCCGAGGTGCGCACCAGCGCGATCATGTACTGGCAGTGGTGGGCGTTGGTGGTCCAGATCTTCTGGCCGTTGAGCACAAAACCCTGTTCGTTCGGCACGGCGCGCGTCTTCACGCTGGCCAGGTCCGAGCCCGCGTTGGGCTCGCTCATGCCGATGCAGAAAAACGCCTCGCCCCGGCACACGCGCGGGATGTAGAACTGCTTTTGCGCCTCGGTGCCGTATTTGAGGATCAGCGGCGCGCTCTGGCGGTCGGCGATCCAGTGCGAGCCCACGGGCGCGCCGCAGGCCAGAAACTCTTCGACCAGCACGTAGCGCGTGAACGCGCTGCGCCCGCCGCCGCCGTATTGCGGGGGCAGCGTAATGCCCAGCCAGCCCTTTTGCCCGAGCTGGCGGCTCAGTTCGCTGCTGTAGCCGCCCCAGGAGCGCGCGCGGATGTGTGCGGGCAGGTCGGCAATGGCCTGCTGCAGGAAGGCGCGCACCTCGGCGCGCAGCGCCTCGTCTTCGGCGGGAATGCGCGTGAGCGCCAGTGAATCCAGAGTGCTCATCCCAAAACTCCATGGTCTTTGTAGGTCTGCAATTGCGTCGGCGTCAGGCCCAGGTGGCGGGTCAGCACCTCGTCGGTGTGCTGGCCCAGCTGCGGGGGCGTGTGGCGGTAGGTGACCGGTGTGTCCGACAGGCGGATGGGGCTGGCCACCAGCGGCACTGCGCCCGCCTGCGGGTGCGGCATGGTGATCTGCAGGCCCCGCGCCTTGACCTGCGGGTCGTCGAACACATCGCGCACGGTGTTGATGGGGCCGCAGGGCACGGCGTGCTGCTCCAGCAGCGTGATCCAGTCGCGCGTGCTCCGCGTGACCGTGACGGCGCGGATGCGCTCCACCAGCTCGGTGCGGTGCGCCAGGCGGGCGTCGTTGCGCGTGAAACGCTCGTCCTCGGCCCAGCCGGGCTCGCCGATGGCCTGGCAAAACCGCGCGAACTGGCCGTCGTTGCCAATGGCCAAAATCATGTGGCCGTCGGCGGTGGGGAAGTCCTGGTAAGGCACGGTGTTGGGGTGCGCGTTGCCCATGCGCTGCGGCACTTGGTTGCCGTACAGATAGTTCATGCCCTGGTTGGCCAGGCAGGCCACGCCCACGTCCAGCAGCGCCAGGTCGATGTGCTGGCCCCGGCCCGTGTGGGTGCGCGCCTGCAGCGCGGCCAGGATGGCGGTGCTGGCATACAGGCCGGTGAGGATGTCGGTCAGCGCCACGCCCACCTTCATGGGGCCGCCGCCGGGCGCGCCGTCGGGCTGGCCGGTGACGCTCATGAGCCCGCCCATGCCCTGGATCAGAAAGTCGTAGCCCGCGCGCTGCGCATACGGCCCGTCCTGCCCAAATCCGGTCACCGAGCAGTACACCAGGCGCGGGTTGAGCGTGCTCAAGGACGCATAGTCAAGCCCGTACTGCGCGAGGCCCCCGGTCTTGAAGTTCTCGATCAGCACGTCGCACTGCGCGGCCAACTGGCGCACGATCTGCTGGCCCTCGGGCCGCGTGAAATCGACCGTGACCGACTGCTTGTTGCGGTTGGTGCACATGTAGTAGGCCGACTCGCCCGTGGGCTGGCCCGCCGGGTCCGTCACATAAGGCGGCCCCCAGGCGCGGGTGTCGTCGCCGGTGCCGGGGCGCTCGACCTTTATCACTTCGGCGCCCAGGTCGCCCAGCGTCTGCGCGGCCCAGGGGCCGGCCAGCACGCGCGAGAGATCGAGCACCTTCACATGTTGCAGCGCACCCGGCTGCACGGCGGGGCGTTCGCTCATTGCAGCGGCACCTTGGCCTGGATCACGATGCGCTTCCACAGCGCGATTTCGTTCTTCTGGAACGTGTGCATCTGCGCGGGGCCGCCGGTCATGGGTGTGGCGCCCAGGCGTTCATAAAACGCACGGGTTTCGTCCATTTTGGAAATCGCGGTGAACATCTCCGCCAGCTTGGCCGTCTCGGCGGCCGGCGTCTTGGCGCTCACCATCGCACCGACCCAGGTGTAGGCCTCGAACCCGGGCAGGCCGGCCTCGCTGGCGGTGGGCACGTCGGGCGACGAAGCCACGCGCTTGTCGGCCGCCACGGCCAGCACCTTTACGCGCCCGCCCTTGGCCAGCTCCTGCACCGCCGTCACTTCGGCAAAGGTGTAGTCCACGGTGCCTGAGGCCACGGCGGTCATGGTTTCGCCCGCGCCCTTGAACGGCACATGAACGGTGTGGATCTGCGCCGTGTCGTTGAGCAATTCGCCCATCAGCTGGTAACCGGCCGAGCCCGCGCCGAAGTTCATCTTGCCGGGGCTGGCCTTGGCCTGGGCGATGAGGCCCTTGAGATCGGAATACGCCGCCGTGGGCGACGCCGCGATCATCGCGGGCGAGCGCATCATCATGGTCAGCGGCGAAAAGTCGTTGACCGGGTCGTAGGGCAGCTCCTTGAACAGCGCGGCGTTGACGGCCAGCGTGGAGTTGCTGCCAATGAAGACGGTGTAGCCGTCGGCCGGCGCCGAAATCACCTGCTTGACAGCGATGAAGCCATTGGCACCGGGTTTGTTTTCGACCACCACGGCCTGGCCGGTGAGATCCTGCAGCTTGCGCGCAAAGTAGCGTGCCGAGGTATCGGTGCCGCTGCCGGGGCCGAAGGGCACGACGAATTTGATCGTCTTGGACGGGAAGCCCTGGGCTTGGGCCGCTGGAGCGAAGGCGGCGCCGAGGGCCAGCAGGGCGGCGCCCGCGAGGGCGCCCAGGGTGGATCTGCGCTGGTGCATGGTTGTCTCCTTGAACAGGTCTTGTAGTGGCCCTGCGCGGGGCCTGGCCACACTTTATGGAGCGCAGAAAATGCTGTCCAATATTAAAAAACCAGAAACCGATACTCTTTGGATATCAAAATGAACCTGCGGCAACTGCACCAGTTCGTTGCCCTTGTGGAGACGGGCAATTTCCACCGTGCGGCCGAGCGGCTGCACATGGCGCAACCGCCGCTTTCGGTGTCGATCCGCAAGCTGGAGGAGGAGCTGGGCAGCGCGCTGTTCGAGCGCACCACCACGGGGGTGGTGCCCACGCCCGCAGGGCTGGCCATGGTGGGCGACGCGCGGCGCGTGCTGTTCCATGCCGAGCAATGCCGCCAGGCAGTGCTCGATGCGCGCGATGGCGAGGGCGGCGTGGTACGCCTGGGCATCATCGGTTCGGCCACGTATGCGCTGCTGCCGCAGCTGATCCCTGCGCTGCGCCAGCACTGCCCGAAGATCACGCTGGAGCTGACCGAGGCCACCTCATCCGAGATCCTGGAGGGCCTGGTGTCGCGCCGCTTCGATGCCGGCCTGCTGCGCTACCCGGTGCTGGACCCGAGTGGCTTTGAGTTGCTGCCGCTGGACCGCGACGACTTCGTGCTCGCCGTGGCTGACAGCAGCCCGCTGGCGCAGCGCGATGCGATCGCGCTGTCCGACGCTGCGCACGAGCCTTTCATCATGTACCCGCAGGCCAAAGTGCCGGGCCTCGCGGCCCTGGCCATGATGCGCTGCCAATTCTCGGGGTTCGCGCCCCGGGTGGCGCAGGAAGCCATGCAGGTGCAGACCATTTTGAGCCTCGTGGCGAGCGGCCTGGGGGTGGGGCTGGTGGCAGGGGTGGCGCGGCGGGTGGTGCCGCAGGGCGTGAAGTGCCTGCCGCTGACCGACAACCCGCCCGGTTTTCACGTCGGCATTGCGCTGGCACGGCTGGCGGGCAACACGAGCCGCGTGGTGGAACGCTTCGCCGAACATGCGCTGCGCTGCGCCAGCGTGCCGTGCGATGCCGGTGAAATGCGGGGAAAGTTGCGCTGAAACGCTTGTACAGCAAGCGCAGCGCGCTACATATTACGTAGCACCCACTGCCCCGCGCCGCGCCGCAAAGTCCACATACCAGTTCAGGCAGCCGGGGTTGGCCATGGTGTCCCGGTTGACCACCTTGTCGATCGGCTGGCCCAGCAGCAGCTTCTTGATCGGCAGCTCCTGCTTCTTGCCGCTGAGCGTGCGCGGCACCTCGGCCACGGCGAAGATGGCGTCGGGCACGAAGCGCGGCGAGAGCGCCGTGCGGATCGCGCCCTCGATGCGCGCGCGCAGCGCGGCGTCGAGCGCGGCGCCCGGGCGCAGCACGACGAACAGCGGCATGTAGCTTTCGCGGCCCAGGTATTCGAGGTCGACGACGAGGCTGTCGAGCACCTCGGGCAGCGCCTCGACCGCGCTGTAGATCTCGCTCGTGCCCATGCGCAGGCCGTGGCGGTTGATGGTGGCGTCCGAGCGGCCGTAGATCGTGCAGCCGCCGTTGGCGCCGATCTTGAGCCAGTCGCCGTGGCGCCAGACCGCGCCCATCTCGGGCGGACCGTCGCCGCCGCCGGGCCGCCGGCCGTGGCCCGGCGGGTACATGTCGAAGTAGCTCGACAGGTAGCGGCTGCCATCACCGTCGCCCCAGAGGTACAACGGCATCGACGGGATCGGCTGCGTGCAGACCAGCTCGCCGACCTCGCCGATGACGGGCTGGCCCTGGTCGTTCCAGGCCTCGACGGCCGCGCCGAGCATGCGGCACTGCATCTCGCCGGGCACCTGCGGCAGCTCGCGGTGGCCGCCGAGGAAGGCGCCGCAGAAGTCGGTGCCGCCCGAGATGTTGTTCCACCAGATGTCCGGCGTGCCCAGGCGCGCGAACTGCGCCGTGCCCCAGACCTGCACCTCGGGCGAGAGCGGCGAGCCGGTGGTGCCGAGCGCGCGGATGCGCGCGAGGTCGCCGCAGCCGGACAGGTCCAGCCCGGCCTTCATGCAGTTGGCATAGAACGCCGCGCCGGCGCCAAAGCAGGTCACGCCGGTCTCGGCGGCAAAGCGCCACAGGGTGCCCCAGTCGGGTCGGTCTTTGCTGCCGCCGGGGTTGCCGTCATAGATCACGCAGGTGGCGCCGCCGAGCAGGCCGCTGACCTGGGCGTTCCACATCACCCAGCCGGTCGAGCTGTACCAGTGGTAGCGCTCGCCGAGGCTGTTGGGCGCATAGCTGCAGCCGACGTCGTTGTGCAGGCCCTTGAGCTGCAGTGCGACCAGCACCATGCCGCCATGGCCGTGCACGATGGGCTTGGGCAGGCCCGTGGTGCCGCTCGAATAGACGACCCAGAGCGGGTGGTCGAACGGCAGCCAGAGCGGCTCGAAGGCCGCGGTTTCAGCGTCATTTCGGGCTGTAACGCTGGTCCAGTCTGCGCACCCCGCTACCGACACAGAAGCATCGAGCTGGCCCAGCAGCAGCGTGTGCTCGACGCTCGGCAGCTGCGCGCGCAGCTCGGCCAGCACGCCCAGGCGGTCGTGGTCGCGCCCGCCGTAGGTCACGCCGTCCACCGCGATCAGCACCTTGGGCGCGATCTGGCGGAAGCGGTCGAGCACGGCGTGCGTGCCCATGTCGGGCGCGCAGATGCTCCAGACCGCGCCAATGCTCACCGTGGCCAGCAGCGCCACCATGGCCTCGGGCACGTTGGGCAGGTAGGCGGCCACGCGGTCGCCGGGCTGCACGCCCTGGGCCTGCAGGTGCAGCGCCAGCGACGCGACCTGGCGGCGCAGTTCGGGCCAGGAGAGTTCGCGGTGCACGCCCTTTTCGTTGCGGCTGATGACGGCGGGCTGGCCGGCGGCGTGGGCCGCGTCGACATGGCGCAGCACCTGGCGCGCGTAATTGAGCTGCGCACCGGGGAACCACTGCGCGCCCGGCATCACGTTGCGCGCCAGCGCAGCGCTGTGCGGCGTCGGCGACTGCAGCTCGTAGTAGTCCCAGATGCTTTGCCAGAACGCGTCCAGCTCGGTGGTGGACCAGCGCCACAGCGCGCCGTAGTCGGCAAACTCCAGGCCGCGCGCGGTGCGCAGCCAGTCCTGGTACAGGCGGATCTGGGGAACGAACGGGGGGGTGGGTTGCGGTGTCTCCATAGCGGCGCAGCCTACCAGTGCCGCGCCCGCGTTGCCCAGCCCCTGCAGTCCCTCAAACGACAGCGGCCGGGCGCCTGCAGGGGGCGGGGCTTCAGCCGGTCTGCTCGTTCAGCGCGGTGATCGCATAGCCTTTCTTCTCGAGCTGGCGGCCGGGCTGCGGGATGCCGTAGTCGCCCCAGTGCGGGGCGCTCTCGTCGAGCTCAAGGCCGCGTTGCTCGCTTTCCCAGTCCACATTGGTGGCCTCCTGGGGAATCGGTCGGCCTTCGGGCACCGCCAGGTGGGAAAACTTGTCGTCGGCTTCGGCTCGGCGGTAAATGTCCACGCGCATGGTTGCGTCCTCGCTGTTTCAGTGAATGAACAGCCACTCTACGGGCGCCGCGCGGCGCGCGGCGTAGGAAGGGGGCGCCTTCGGACTGCACTGCGCGCCGCATTTCTGCGCGCGGGCCCGGAACCCGGGGCCAACTCCCCTTACCATGCGCGCCACCAACCACAACGGAGAAAGATCCATGGGCTTCATGACCTGGAGGGAGAAGAGTGCCGAGGCGCTGCAGCAGGGCGGCGTGATCGGGCCAGACGAGCGGCTGCCCTGGCCGCAGACCGGCGCGATGGGCGTGCAGCATGTCATCGCGATGTTCGGCTCGACGGTGCTCGCGCCCATCCTGATGGGTTTCGACCCCAACCTCGCGATCCTGATGAGCGGCATCGGCACGCTGATCTTCTTTCTGATCACCGGCGGCAAGGTGCCCAGCTACCTGGGCTCGAGCTTCGCCTTCATCGGCGTGGTGATTGCCGCCACAGCGTATGCCGGCAAGGGGCCGAACGCGAACATCGGCCTGGCGCTGGGCGGCATCATCGCCTGCGGCGCGGTCTACACGCTGGTCGGCTTCATCGTGCAGGCGGTCGGCACGCGCTGGATCGAGCGCTTCATGCCGCCCGTCGTGACCGGCGCGGTGGTCGCGGTGATCGGCCTCAACCTGGCCGCCATTCCGGTCAAGAACATGGCGGCGAGCAACTTCGACAGCTGGATGCAGGTGCTCACCTTCGTCAGCGTCGGCCTGGTGGCCGTGCTCACGCGCGGCATGGTGCAGCGGCTGCTGATCCTCGTCGGGCTGGTGGTCGCCAGCATCGCCTATGCGCTGCTGACCAACGGCCTGGGCATGGGCAAGCCGCTCGACCTCTCGGGCGTGTGGAACGCGCCCTGGGTGGGCCTGCCCAACTTTGCCGCGCCGGTGTTCAATGCCAACGCCATGCTGCTGATCGTGCCGGTGGTGATCGTGCTGGTGGCGGAGAACCTCGGCCACATCAAGGCCGTGACCGCGATGACGGGCAAGGACATCGACCAGTACATGGGCCGCGCGTTCATCGGCGACGGCATTGCCACCATGGTCAGCGGCAGCGCCGGCGGCACCGGCGTGACCACGTACGCCGAGAACATCGGCGTGATGGCGGCCACCAAGATCTATTCGACCGCCGTGTTCCTGGTGGCCGCGCTGATCGCGGTGCTGCTGGGCTTCTCGCCCAAGTTCGGCGCCGTGATCCAGGCCATTCCGCTGCCGGTGATGGGCGGCGTCTCGATCGTGGTGTTCGGCCTGATCGCGGTCGCCGGCGCGAAGATCTGGGTCGACAACAAGGTCGATTTTTCGCTCAACAAGAACCTGATCGTCGCCGCGATCACGCTGATCCTGGGCACGGGCGACTTCACGCTCAAGTTCGGCCAGTTCGCGCTCGGCGGCATCGGCACCGCCACGTTCGGCGCGATCGTGCTGTACGCGCTGCTCAACCGCAAAGGCTGATGGCGCAGGCCGGGGCTCGGGTAAACCCTTAAGCACTGGGGCGCGCCAGATAGACTGGGGGCTTGCCTGGCGCGCCCGCGTGCGCTGGCGCCCACCACCGTTGCGGAGTTTTACCCATGTCCCTGGCCGATCGGGTCCGTCACCCGGCCCTTCTTGAACGCGTCATGTCGGCCCCGGAGGCCGCAGCGCTGATTCCCGCTGGCGCCAACGTCGGCATGAGCGGCTTCACCGGCGCCGGCTACCCCAAGGCCGTGCCCGGCGCGCTGGCGCAGCGCATCGAAGGCCTGCACGCGCAGGGCCAGCCGTTCAAGATCGGCCTGTGGACCGGCGCCTCGACCGCGCCCGAGCTCGACGGCGCCCTGGCGCGCGCGCACGGCATCGACATGCGCCTGCCCTACCAGTCCGACCCGACCTGCCGGCGCCAGATCAATGCCGGCGAAATGCAGTACATCGACATGCACCTCTCGCATGTCGCGCAGTTCGTCTGGTTCGGCTTCCTCGGCAAGCTCGACGTGGCGGTGGTCGAGGTGGCCGGCGTGCTGCCCGACGGGCGCCTGATCCCGTCGTCGTCGGTCGGCAACAACAAGACCTGGCTCGACCAGGCCGACAAGGTCATCCTCGAGGTCAACCTGGGAACCCCGGCGGGCCTGGAGGGCATGCACGACATCTACTACGGCACCGACCTGCCGCCGCACCGCGTGCCGATCCCGCTGCTGCGCCCCCAGGACCGCATCGGCGAGCCCTACCTGCGCTGCGACCCCGACAAGGTGATCGCCGTGGTGGTGACCGACCAGAGCGACCGCAATTCGGTGTTCGCCGCGCCCGACGAGAATTCGCAGCGCATCGCCGGCCACATCATCGAATTCCTGCAGGGCGAGGTGAAGCTCGGCCGCCTGCCGCGCGAGCTGCTGCCGCTGCAGTCGGGCGTGGGCAACATCGCCAACGCCGTGCTGGCGGGCTTGAACGACGGGCCGTTCAAGCACCTCACCGCGTTCACCGAAGTGCTGCAGGACGGCATGCTCGACATGCTGCGCAGCGGCAAGCTCGCCTCGGCCTCGGCCACCGCGCTGTCGCTGAGCCCGGCCGCGATGGACGACTTCGTGCGCCACATCGACTTCTACCGCGAGCGCATCGTGCTGCGCCCGCAGGAGATCAGCAACCACCCCGAGCTGATCCGGCGCATGGGCCTGATCGCCATGAACGCCATGATCGAGGCCGACATCTACGGCAACGTCAACTCGACGCACGTGATGGGCTCGTCGATCATGAACGGCATCGGCGGCTCGGGCGACTTCGCGCGCAACGCCTACCTGTCGATCTTCATGACGCCGTCGCTCGCCAAGGGCGGCGCCATCTCGTGCATCGTGCCGATGGCCTCGCACGTCGACCACACCGAGCACGACGTGCAGATCCTCGTGACCGAGCAGGGCCTGGCCGACCTGCGCGGCCTCTCGCCGACGCAGCGCGCGCAGCGCATCATCGAGCGCTGCGCGCACCCCGACTACCGCCCGCAGCTGCAGGACTACTTCGACCGCGCCCGGCGCAAGGGCGGCCAGCACACGCCGCACCTGCTGACCGAGGCGCTCGTCCTGGCACCAGCGCTTCGTCGAAACCGGCAGCATGCGCGCCGAGTGCGGCCCGGAGCGCACCGTCCCGGCGCGCCACCGCCGCGACATTAGTGCGATCGTGCAATGTCTCAGCATTTCCGACGAGGCAGCTCCTGCGGGCCGCCCTCTGCATGCGTCTCACCGCCTAGGAAGTCCACCATGCCGATCTGGAAGCACACCATTACCGTTGGAAGACCTGTGCCACGATAAGCGCCAACACCGCTGTTTCGTACCTGGGCATTGAGTTCACCGAGATCGGCGACGACTTCCTGCGCGGTCGCGTGCCTGTAGACGAGCGCACATGCCAGCCGTTCGGCCTGCTGCATGGTGGCGTGAACGTCGTGCTGGCCGAGACGCTGGGCTCGGTGGCGCGTTCGTACTCCAGCCCCGGAAGGCTAGCGTGGCGTGGGTCTGAACATCAACGCCAACCACGTGCGTGCCGCACGCAGCGGCTGGGTCACAGGCACGGCACGCCCCGTGCACCTCGGCCAGACCACGCACGTCTGGGCCATCGAGCTGCACGATGAAACCGGCCGGCTCACATGCAACTGCGCCTGACCATGGCCCTGCTGCCCCCACCCACGCACAGAGCGTCAAGCTGACCGCCCACGCGAGCGCGGCGCGGCAATAAGGTGCCGGCGTGCGCAGTGCGTAGCGGCTAGACGCCCAGCAGGGCGGACAACTTTTCGGGCTGGTCCAGCAGCTCGTGCGAGTGGGCCTGCAGCACCAGCCGGCCTTTTTCCATCACCACCACCCGGTCTGTATGGGCGAGCACCTTTTTGTAATTCCGGTCCACGATGAGCGTGGAAATACCGGTCTCGCGGATGGCGGCGATCACGCGCCAAATATCCGCAACCACCAGCGGAGCCAGGCCTTCGGTCGCCTCGTCCAGAATCAGCAAGCGCGGATGGGTCATGAGAGCACGTCCGATCGACACCATCTGCTGCTCGCCGCCAGACAGCTGCCCTCCACCGTTTCCCAGCCGCTCTTTGAGTCGCGGAAAGATGTCCAGCACCCGCTCCAGCGTCCAGTGGCGCTCGCCCTGGAGCCCGGCACGCGCGCTCATGACCAGATTTTCCTTGACCGTGAGATTGGAAAACACGCCCCGCCCTTCGGGCACATAGCCAATGCCCAGCCGGGCCATGCGTTGCGGCGGTGCATGGGTGCACTCGCGGCCGTCGGCAAACACCTTGCCAGCGCGCGCGCCCACGTAACCCATGAGAGTGCGGATCAAGGTGGTTTTGCCCATCCCATTGCGCCCCAGCAGACCAATGGCCAGGCCTGCGGGCAAATCGAGGCTGACCCCCTGCAGGATATGGCTGTCGCCGTAGAACGTGTGCAGACTCTCCACTTGGAACATAGGCACTGCGTTCACCGTGTCAGGCATGTTCTTCCCCCAAATAAGCGGTACGTACTACCGGATCACTGCGAATCTGGGCCGGCATGCCACTGGCGACCACGCTGCCATTGACCATGACCGTGATGCGGTCCGCGATGCGGAACACCGCATCCATATCGTGCTCGACCAGCAACACGGCATGACCGCGCTTGAGCTCCTGCAGCAAGGCCAACATGCGGTCGGTCTCTTCGGCACCCATACCTGCCAAAGGCTCGTCAAGCAACAGCACGCGCGGGTCCATGGCCAAGCACATCGCCACCTCCAGCTGCCGCTTGGCCCCGTGGCTGAGAGCCCCTGCCATGCTGCGGGCATGGGGAGCCAGGCCAGCACGCGCCAGTGCGGCATGGGCCCGCAGCGCGCTGGCCTCACAGTGCTGGGCCGACTGCCACACGGCCCAGGGACGCGGCGCCTGGGCTTGCGCCGACAGGCGGCAGTTCTCGAGCACCGAAAATTCCGGAAAGATCGTGGTGCGCTGATAGCTGCGGCCGACACCGGCCTTGGCGCGGCGCGGCTGGGGCATGCGGGTCACGTCCTGCCCCAGCAAGGTGATACGGCCACTGCTCGCAGCGATCTCTCCGGAAAGCGATCCTCGCGCCGCGCTAGGGTGCGCCGGCAGCACTCCTGTTTCAATAGCGCATGGCGCTTGATGACATTGGTTTTCAGATTGCTTTGTCTCTGGAACTCAATCAACACGAGCGCTGGAAGCTATCAATTTGGCCCGCATGGAACTGAACATCGCTGAGGACGGCGGCATCCGTCCGGGCTACAAGCTCAAGCTCAACAGCTATGACCTGGGTGTCGATATCGAACTGCACGATGCACTCAACCGCATCCGTTTCGAACATCCGCAGGTGCGCAGCGTGGTGGTCACCAGTGGCAAAGACCGCATCTTCTGCTCCGGCGCCAATATCTTCATGCTCGGCGTATCCACACATGCCTGGAAAGTGAACTTCTGCAAGTTCACCAACGAAACCCGCAACGGCATCGAAGACAGCTCCAGGCACTCGGGCCTCAAGTTCGTCGCCGCCGTCAATGGCGCCTGTGCCGGTGGGGGCTACGAACTGGCCCTGGCCTGCGACGACATCGTGCTGATCGACGACCGCTCCTCCTCCGTCTCCCTGCCCGAAGTGCCGCTGCTGGGCGTGCTGCCCGGCACCGGCGGCCTGACCCGCGTGACCGACAAGCGCCATGTGCGCCACGACCTGGCCGACATCTTCTGCACCAGCGTAGAAGGCGTGCGCGGCCAACGCGCGGTGGACTGGCGTCTGGTCGATGCGATCGCCAAGCCCGCGCAGTTCGATGCCGTGGTCAGCGAGCGCGCCCAGAAGCTGGCGGCCGACAGTCTGCGCCCCGCCAGCGCGCAGGGCGTGTTCCTCCCCCGCATCGAGCGCGAGCAAAGCGCCGATGCCCTGCACTACCGGCATGTGTCGGTGCAGATCGACCGCAGCAAGCGCTGCGCCACGTTGACCGTGAAGGCGCCGCAGGGCGCGCAGCCGCAGACGCTGGCGGACATCGAGCAGGCCGGTGCCGCCTGGTGGCCGCTGGCCATGGGGCGCGAGCTGGACGATGCCATCCTGCACCTGCGCACCAACGAACTGGACGTGGGCACCTGGCTGCTCAAGACCGAGGGCGATGCCGCCGCCGTGCTGGTCGCCGACGCCACGCTGCTGGCCCACCAGGACCACTGGCTGGCACGCGAAACGCTGGGCCTGCTGCGCCGCACGTTTGCGCGCTTGGACGTGTCATCGCGCACGCTGTTTGCGCTGATCGAGCCCGGCTCCTGCTTCGCCGGCCTGCTGGCCGAGCTGGCCTTCGCAGCCGACCGGGCCTACATGCTGGTGCTGCCCGACGACATGGCACGCGCACCGCGCCTGCAGCTCGACGATTTCAACTTCGGTCTCCTGCCGCTGGTCAACGACCAGTCGCGCCTGCAGCGCCGCTTCTATGAAGAAAACGCACCGCTGGAAGCGGCACGCAACGCTGCCGGCCGGGCCCTCGACGGAGATGAGGCCCTGGCCCTGGGCCTGGTCACTGCCACCCCCGACGACATCGACTGGGATGACGAGATCCGCATTGCCCTGGAAGAACGTGCGGCCATGTCGCCGGACGCGCTCACCGGCCTGGAAGCCAACCTGCGCTTCGCCAGCCAGGAAAACATGGCCACCCGCATCTTCGGGCGTCTTTCGGCCTGGCAGAACTGGATTTTCAACCGCCCCAATGCCGTGGGCGACAAGGGAGCATTGAAGCTCTACGGGACAGGCCAGAAGGCCGGATTCGACTTCAACCGCGTCTGATTGACCCCACCACTACCGGAGGCAAACACCATGAATTCCGTCAACTACAGCGACAAAATTCCGAACAACGTCAGCCTCAGCGAAGACCGCACGCTGCAGCGCGCGCTCGAGAGCTGGCAACCGAGCTTCATCAACTGGTGGGATGACGTGGGCCCCGAGGGCTCGACCAACTACGACGTGTACCTGCGCACCGCCGTGAGCGTAGACCCACAGGGCTGGGCCCAGTTCGGCCATGTGAAGATGCGCGACTACCGTTGGGGCGTCTTTCTGAACCCGGCCGAGCAGGACCGCACCATCCACTTCGGCGACCACAAGGGCGAGAAAGCCTGGCAGGACGTGCCGGGCGAACACCGCGCCAACCTGCGCCGCATCATCGTCACGCAGGGCGACACCGAGCCGGCCTCGGTCGAGCAGCAGCGCCACCTGGGCCTGACGGCGCCATCGATGTACGACCTGCGCAACCTGTTCCAGGTGAACGTGGAAGAAGGCCGCCACCTCTGGGCCATGGTCTACCTGCTGCACAAGCATTTTGGCCGCGACGGCCGCGAAGAGGCCGACGCGCTGCTCGAGCGCCAGTCGGGCGACGAGAACAACCCGCGCATTCTGGCTGCATTCAATGAAAAGACGCCCGACTGGCTGTCGTTCTTCATGTTCACCTACTTCACAGACCGCGACGGCAAGTTCCAGCTGGCCGCCTTGGCAGAAAGCGCATTCGACCCGCTCGCGCGCACGACCAAGTTCATGCTGACCGAAGAAGCACACCACATGTTCGTGGGCGAGTCTGGTGTCTCGCGCGTGCTGCAGCGCACCTGCCAGGCCATGAATGAACTCAAGACCGATGACGTGAACAAGCTGCGCGCCGCTGGTGTGATTGACCTGCCCACGATCCAGCGCTATCTGAACTTCCATTACAGCGTGACCATCGACCTGTTTGGCGCCGACCAGTCAAGCAACGCCGCCACCTTCTACAGCGCAGGCCTGAAAGGCCGGTATGAAGAAGGCAAGCGCACCGACGACCACGTGCTCAAGGACCAGCACTACAAGGTGCTGGAACTGGCGGACGGCAGGCTACAGGAAAAGGAAGTGCCGATGCTCAACGCACTCAACGAAGTGCTGCGCGACGACTACATCAAGGACTCCAATGCCGGCGTGGGGCGCTGGAACAAGGTCATGGAAAAGGCTGGCATCGACTTTCAGCTCAAGATACCGCACAAGGCGTTCAACCGCCAGATCGGCGCCTTGAGCGGTGTGCGCATGTCCCCCGACGGCTATGTGTTGAGCGAAGCGCAATGGCAGGCCCACCAGAAGGACTGGCTGCCCAGCAGCGAAGACCGGGCCTATGTCGCATCCCTCATGGGCCGCTGCATCGAGCCCGGCAAGTTCGCCAACTGGATCGCGCCCCCGGTCATGGGCATCAACCGCCAGCCCGTGGATTTCGACTACGTGCGCTTCAACTGACGCACCCGAGCAGGGAGTTATCCACCATGACTGTCGCACTGGCATTGGTAGAGCACGGGATTCTCAACCAGCACCTGATCGATCCGGAAATCTGCATTCGCTGCAATACCTGTGAAGTCACCTGTCCGGTCGATGCCATCACCCACGACGACACCAACTACGTGGTGATGGCCGACAAGTGCAACGGCTGCATGGACTGCATTTCCCCCTGCCCCACGGGCGCCATCGACAATTGGCGCAAGATTCCCGTGTTGCAGGCCTACAGCCTGGAGGCCCAGTACCGCTGGGAAGAGCTACCGAACCCGTTGCCGCCGGAGGTTCTGGAACAGGCCGCAGACGGCACGAGCGTGGAGGCCGCCGGCGCCGCCGAGGAGGAAGAAGACCTGCGCCGAGCCCAGGCCGCTACCGCAGCCGCGGCCACGCGCGCCGCCAATTCCGCCGAAGAGGTGTTCCGCCCGGCGGCCTATGGCGCGACCGTGCCTCCGTGGTCGGCAGCGCATGCCTACACCAACCTGCACGGCCCCAAGACCCCGACTTCGGCCACCGTGGTCGGCAACCTCAACTGCACCGAAGCCGGTTTTGACAGCGAGACGCACCATATCGTGCTCGACTTCGGCAGCCAGCCGTTTCCTGTGCTCGAAGGGCAATCGATCGCCATCATTCCGCCCGGCACCGATGCCAACGGCAAACCCCATGTGGCGCGCCAATACTCGGTCGCCAGCGCCCGCAATGGCGAGCGGCCCGGCTACAACAACCTCGCGCTGACCGTCAAACGCGTCACGCAGGACC
Organism: uncultured beta proteobacterium; assembly: GCA_963703375.1. Taxonomy (GTDB): domain Bacteria; phylum Pseudomonadota; class Gammaproteobacteria; order Burkholderiales; family Burkholderiaceae_C; genus Simplicispira. The sequence continues at coordinate 195,752 of CAVPEF010000004.1, forward strand.
ACCAAGGCCGCCCTGTGCGTGGGCTGGCCAGCAACTACCTGTGCGACACGCAGGTGGGCGACAAGGTCCAGGTGATCGGGCCGTTTGGCCACTCGTTCCTGATGCCCAACCACCCGCACTCGCACATCGTGATGATATGCACGGGCACCGGCAGTGCCCCCATGCGCGCCATGACCGAGTGGCGCCGGCGCCTGCGCAAGAGTGGCAAATTCGAAGGAGGCAAGCTGATGCTGTTCTTCGGTGCCCGCACTCCACAGGAGCTGCCCTACTTCGGACCGCTGCAAAGCCTGCCCAAGGACTTCATCGACAACAACCTGGCCTTCTCGCGCGTACCGGGCCAGACCAGGCGCTATGTACAGGACCTGATCCGCGAGCGTGCCGCCGACCTGGCGCAGTTGCTGCGCGACGGCAATGTCCACATCTACGTTTGCGGCCTGAAAAGCATGGAAGAAGGCGTGGTATTGGCGCTGCGCGATGTGGCCCAGCAATCGGGGCTGGACTGGGAGACCCTGGGGCAACAGCTCAAGCGCGAAGGCCGCCTGCACCTGGAAACCTACTGATGGCGAGGGTCGCTCCAGCCCGCACCATCGACCCCATGCACACGCGAATTGCACGCTAGTACCATGCAATTTGCCGAATGCTTCGAGGGCCAGCGGCTGGTGCTCGGCCCGTCGAAGTGACCGAGCAGGCCGTGATCGATTTTGCGCGGCAGTGGGACCAGCATGCTCCACCTGCCCGAGCCGGTAAATGCCGTAGTGGCAGCAGCTCACTGATCGCCACCGGCGCGCGCCAGGCGCTCGCTCTTCCAGTAGACGTCGTCGCCGCCGTCCATGCGGTTGAGCACGCGCGCGAGCACGAACAGCAGGTCCGACAGCCGGTTGAGGTAGTGGCGCGGCGCCTCGCGCACGGGCTCCTGCGCGCCCAGCGCCACCACGGCGCGCTCGGCGCGGCGCGCCACGGTGCGGCAGACATGGGCCTGCGCGGCGGCGCGCGTGCCCGCGGGCAGGATGAATTCCTGCAGGCGCGGCAGCTGCGCGTTGTGCGTGGCCAGCGCCTGGTCGAGCTGCAGCACGGCTTCTTCCTTGAGCAGCGCGAAACCCGGAATCGACAGCTCGCCGCCCAGGTTGAACAGCTGGTGCTGCACCTCGACCAGCAGCGCGCGCACGTCGGCAGGCAGCGGCTCGCACAGCAGCAGGCCGATGTGCGAGTTGAGCTCGTCGACGTCGCCCATGGCGTGGGGCCGCGGGCTGTGCTTGGAGACGCGCGTGTTGTCGCCCAGGCCCGTGGTGCCGTCGTCGCCGGTGCGCGTGGCGATCTGCGTGAGTCGCTTGCCCATGGGGTGCTCCTTGAAGAATGGGATAGCGAATTGTGGGTTACACCAGGCGCGCAAATGTTGGCGGGGGAAACAGCCGGCAAAAATGCTGGCCCGGGCCCGCACGCTGCGGTGCAATGCACGCCTGTCCAACTTTGATGGAGCACCTGGTCCATGCATTCGACGAAATCCCGCACCGCCCCTTTTGACGCCCGCAGCGTGCTGCTGTTCGCGGCCCTGGCACTGGGCGGCGCCGCGGCCATGAAGGCCCAGGCAGCGCCGGCCAGCGCCCCGATGGGGACGGGCCTCGCCGCCAACGTGCAGACCGCCGCACCCGCTGCGCGCACCGGCAGCGCCCACGCCGCGACCGAGGCCGCGTTTGTCCGCGCCGATGCCAACCGCGACGGCAAGCTGAGCGCCACCGAAGCGGCGACGCTGCCCGCGATCGGCAACCACTTTCAGCAGCTCGACGCCGACAAGGACGGCTTCCTCTCGCGCGCAGAATTCGAGAAGGGCGCGCAGCCCTGACCACCCACCACCAGGCCGCGCGCGGCCTGGTGCCGCTGCGCTTTGGCGCAGCAGGTCTTCCCTGGGCCCTGGCGGGCATTCCCCGCCAGGGCCTTTTTGCTTTGGGGGCCGGTGGTATTCTTTTGCCCCCTGCCGGAGAACCCCATGAACGCCCCCACCCCCACCCAGCTGCTGTCCCCCACCCCGCCGCGCGCCGTGCCGCAGGCGCTGCTCGAGGCCCTTGCCGCGCGTTTTGGCGCCCAGTGCTCGACCGCGCTGGCGGTGCGCGAACAGCACGGGCGCGACGAAGGCTCGCTGGTCGCGCCGCCGCCCGAGGCCGTGGTGTTTGCGCAGAGCACGCAGGACGTGCAGGACGCCGTGCGCCTGGCCAGCCAGTACGCGGTGCCCGTCATTCCGTACGGTGCCGGCTCCTCGCTCGAAGGCCACCTGCTGGCCGTGCAGGGCGGCATCAGCCTCGACGTCTCGCGCATGGACCAGGTGCTGTCCATCGACGCCGACGACCTGACCGTGACGGTGCAGCCCGGCATCACGCGCAAGGCCTTGAACGAGGCCATCAAGGACACGGGCCTGTTCTTCCCGATCGACCCGGGCGCCGACGCCAGCCTCGGCGGCATGGCCGCCACGCGCGCCAGCGGCACCAACGCCGTGCGCTACGGCACGATGCGCGAGAACGTGCTGGCGCTCGAGGTCGTCACCGCCAGCGGCGAAGTGATCCGCACCGGCACGCGCGCCAAGAAAAGCGCCGCCGGCTACGACCTCACGCGCCTGATCGTCGGCAGCGAGGGCACGCTCGGCGTGATCACCGAAGTGACGGTGCGGCTGTACCCGCTGCCCGAGGCGGTGTCGGCCGCGGTCTGCTCGTTCCCGAGCATCGAGGCCGCGGTGCGCACCACCATCCAGACCATCCAGCTCGGCGTGCCGATCGCGCGCGTCGAGCTGATCGACGCCAACTCGGTGCGCATGGTCAACCAGCACAGCAAGCTCGGCCTGCGCGAGGAGCCGATGCTGCTGATGGAATTCCACGGCTCGCCCGCCAGCGTGCAGGAGCAGGCCGAAACGGTGCAGGAGATCGCGCGCGAATTCGGCGGCAACGCCTTCGAATGGGCCAGCACGCCCGAAGAGCGCACGCGCCTGTGGGCCGCGCGGCACAACGCCTACTTCGCGGCCGTGCAGAGCCGCCCCGGCTGCCGCGCCATCAGCACCGACACCTGCGTGCCGATCAGCCGCCTGGCCGACTGCCTGCTCGACTCGGTGGCCGAGGCCGACGCGAGCGGCATTCCCTACTTCCTCGTCGGCCATGTGGGCGACGGCAACTTCCACTTCGGCTACCTGCTCGACCCGAACATCGCTGAAGAGCGCGTGGCGGCCGAGGACCTGAACCACAAGCTGGTGGCGCGCGCGCTCGCGCTGGGCGGCACCTGCACCGGCGAGCACGGCGTGGGCATCCACAAGATGGGCTTCCTGGTCGACGAGGCCGGCGCCGGCGCCGTGGCCATGATGCGCGCGATCAAGCAGGCGCTCGACCCGCAGAACATCCTGAACCCCGGCAAGATCTTCACGCTGTAAGGCCCGGCCGGCCGGCCGCGCGCTTCAGGCCGTGGCCTGCTCTGCGGCCTTGCGCAGCAGGAAGTCGATCAGCGTGGCGATGGCCTTGGTCTGGTAGCGCGTGGGCATGTACAGCAGGTACTTGTTCGTCGACAGGAAGGCCAGGCTGCCCGGCTCGAACGGCAGGCGCACCAGATCGCCGCGCTGCAGCGGCTCGCGCACCATGTAGTCGGGCACGACGCCCACGCCCAGCCCCTGCAGGATCGCGTCGCGCAGAAAGTAGAAGTTGGCCGACATCAGCCGCGGCCGGATGCGCAGCTCGGCGCCGCCGCCCTCCTGGTGGCCGGCCAGGCGCAGCTTCTGGCCCGTGAGGTTCGAGGTGATCAGCGGCACCTCGCGCAGGTCCGCCAGGCTGCGCAGCAGGCCATGCGCCTGCACCAGCGCCGGCGCCGCGCAGGCCACATAGTGCACCGGCCCCATGGGGCGCGCGACCAGGTGGGCCGGCGGCTCGGTCATCACGCGCATCGCGAAGTCGACCGCGCCTTCGAGCAGGTCCTCGATGTCGTTGTCGAACACCACCTCGAGCGTGACGCCCGGGTGCAGCTGCATGAATTCGGTGAGCCACGCCGACATCGCCAGCTGGCCATAGCCGCTGGGCACCGACAGGCGCACCGTGCCCTGCAGGCTCTGGCCCAGGCTGCCCACCGATTCGGCGGCGGCCAGCAGCTCCAGGCGGATCGCGCGGCCGTGTTCATACAGCTTCCAGCCGAGCTCGGTGGGCTCGATCTGGCGCGTGGTGCGGCGCAGCAGCTGCTGGTCCAGTTCGCGCTCGAACTGGTTGAGCCGGTGGCTCACATTGGCCCGGCTCATGCCCAGGCGCAGCGCGGCCTTGCTGAGGTTGCCGGCTTCGATGATGTCGACCAGAAGGGACAGAGAGGTCAAATTCATTGTCAAATTTTCAGATACACAATGTCTCACTTTTATCACGATTGCAAAATTTATTGAACAGATAAAGAATGCGCGCTGGCCGGCCGCCGCTGCGCGGCCGCGATTTCCGGGGGTCCGTGGGCCTCGTGTTGCTTTGTTGGGGCCCTTTTGCAATGAGCGTTACTTCTCCGATCCAGCCGCTGGCTGGTCTGCGTGTTCTCGACCTGTCGCGCGTGCTGGCCGGTCCCATGTGCGCCATGTCGCTGGCCGACCTGGGCGCCGATGTGATCAAGGTCGAGCACCCGAGCCGTGGCGATGACACGCGCGACTGGGGCGTGCGCGTGGGCAGCCGCAACACCTCGTACTTCAACAGCGCCAACCGCAACAAGCGCTCGATCAGCCTGGACCTGCAGTCGCCCGAGGGGCAGCAGATCGCGCTGCAACTGGCCGCGCAAAGCGACGTCGTGGTCGCAGAACTTCAAGGTCGGCGGCGCCGAAAAGCTCGGCCTGGGCTACGAACAGCTCAGCGCCCTGAATCCGCGCCTGGTGTACTGCTCGATCTCGGGCTACGCACGCTCGGGCCCCGAGGCCACGCGGCCCGGCTACGACCTCGTGGTGCAGGGCGAATCGGGCCTGATGGCGATGAACGGCGAAGAAGGCCAGGGCCCGCTCAAGTTTGGCGTCGCCGCCGTCGACATGTTCACCGGCATGTATTCCGCCCAGGCCATCCTCGCGGCACTGTACGAGCGCCACCGCACGGGCCAGGGCCGCCATGTGCAGATGGCGCTGTACGACTGCGGGCTGATGATCACCAGCTACTACGGCATGGAAGCGCTGCTCAAGGCCGGCGACCCGCCCAAGTTCGGCAACGCCCACCCGTCCATCGTGCCCTACGGCGTGTTCGAGGCGGCCGACGGCCCGCTCGTGATCACCGTGGGCAACAACGGCCAGTTCCAGCGCTTTTGCCAGCGATGTCATCGGCCACCCCGAATGGGCCACCGACGAGCGCTTTGCCACCAACACCGCGCGCTCGGCGCACCGCCACATCCTGATGCCGCTGATCCACGAGGCGCTGCGCCAGCGGCCGCGCGCCCAGCTGCTCGCGCAGCTGACGGCGGCGCAGATTCCCTGCGGCGAGGTGCTCGGCCTGCTCGACGCGCTGCAGTCCGAGCGCACGCAGTCCGCCGGACTGCTGCACCGCTTTGAAGACAGCGAGGCCGGCGCACAGGCCGTGCTCGCGCCGCCGTACGCGATGGACGGCGAACGCCTGGCCGTGCGCATGCCGCCGCCCCACCTGGGCGAACACACCGACGCGGTGCTCAGCGAGCAGCTGGGCCTCGCCCCCGACGCCATTGCCGCGCTGCGCGCCCAAAACATCATCTAAGCCCTTTTTTGACCCGGAGACACACATGTCCAACTCCCCCGCTTCCCTCCACCGCCGCCACCTGCTGGCCGCTGGCGCCGCCGGCGCGCTGACCGCCTTCACGGGCGCTGCCATGGCCGCTGACGCCGCCTGGCCCGACAAGCTGGTGAAGATCGTCGTCGCCTTCCCGCCCGGCGGCCCCACCGACACGGCCGCGCGCATCGTCGCGCAAAAGCTCGGCGAGCGCCTGGGCCAGTCGGTGATCGTCGAAAACCGCCCGGGCGCCTCGGGCTCGATCGGCACGGCCGCCTTCATCAAGTCACCGGCCGATGGCTACACGCTGTCGATGTTCGGCATGCCGGCGCTGCTGGCGCCGCTGCTGTTCAACAACAACGCCTACGACGTGCGCAAGGACTTCCTGCCCGTGGCCACGGTCTACGACCTGCCGATGGCCGTCGTGATCAACCCGCGCGTGCTGCCGAACGTGACCACTCTGCAGCAGCTGATCGCCCACGCCAAGGCCGCGAAGACGCCGCTGAACTACACCAGCTCGGGCACCGGCAGCTTCGGCCACCTGTCGATGGAGCAGCTCAAGGACCTGGGTGGCTTCGACATGCAGCACATCCCCTACCGCGGCAGCGCCCCGGCCGTGACCGACCTGATCGGCGGCCAGATCCCGGTGATGTTTGCCGACGTGGTCGCGGCGCTGCCGCACATCCAGGCCGGCAAGCTGCGCGCCATCGCGGTCAGCTCCGAGAAGGCCAAGCTGCTGCTGCCGGGCATCAAGTCGGTGGCCGAGCAGGGCTTTGCCGGCTTTGACGCCGACACCTGGGGCGGCCTGATCGCGCCGCTGGGCACGCCGCGCGCCGTGGTCGACCGCCTGAACAAGGAACTCAAGGGCATCCTGGCCGACGCCGAGCTGCAAAAGAAGATGATCGGTGCCGGCGCCGTGGCCAGCTACCAGAACGGCGAAACCATGCGCAAGCGCCTGCTGTCCGACTACGACCGCTGGAGCAAGATCGCCAAGGACAAGAACATCTCGGCCCTGTGAGGCCAGCGCCCTGCGGCGGCAGGGCGCGCACATCATCACCAAGCCCTGGCGGGCGTGCCCGCCAGGGCTTTGTTTTTTGGTGGCTGCCAGCGCTTGCGCAGGCATGTAGGTACGCTGGCTCCGCAATAATCACCGCCGAGCCGCCTGCGGGCGGTGTCCCTTGTCCCTGAGCTTGTCCGTTAGGCGCCCAACATGCACCACCTGCACACGCAGATCCAGATTTCCGCCCCGATGGAGCGGGTCTGGTCGCTGCTCGTCGATCTGCCCGCGCACGCGCGGTGGAACCCGTTTGTCCGGTCCATCGAAGGCCCGCTTGCGGTGGGCCAGTCGCTCCAAGTCGCCATTCAACCGCCGGGCAGCCGGGGCATGCGTTTTCAGCCGACGGTGCTGGCCGTGCACGAAGGCCGAGAGCTGCGCTGGAAAGGCAAGCTTCTCATGCCGGGCTTGTTCGACGGCGAACACTACTTCAAGCTCGAAGCCGGCCCTGCGGGCGGGACCGTGTTCCACCACGGCGAGCTTTTCTCGGGCGTGCTCGTGCCGCTGTTTCGGCGCTCGCTGGACGGCGCCACCCAGCAAGGTTTCGTGGCCATGAACGAGGCGCTCAAGCGCGAAGCCGAGAAGCCGTGACGCCGATCTGAAGCCGATTTGTGCCTGACCCCTGTCGGGGCATCCGCGGCAGCGGCGGCCGGCCGCGCGCCGGGCCGCGACAATCGTCTGTTCGGCACCTGCGCGCGCACAGACCTTCCGTCTCCGCCATCGCCCCACTTTCTGGAAACCCCATGACCCGTTCTTTCTCTTCGATCCGCACGCTGAAGGCGCTGCTGGCCAGCGCCGTTCTGGCCCTGGGCAGCCTCGCGCAGGCCCAGACGGTCTTCAAGATCACCGCGATCCCCGACGAATCGCCCACCGAGCTGGCGCGCAAGGCTGCACCGCTGGTCAAGTACCTGGAGCACAAGCTCGGCACGAAGGTGGAGTTCACGCCCGTGTCCGACTACGCCGCCGCCGTGGAGGCGCTGGCCAACAAGCAGGTCGACATGGCCTGGTACGGCGGCTTCACCTTCGTGCAGGCCAACATCCGCTCGGGCGGCAAGGCCGTGCCGCTGGTGCAGCGCGAGGAAGACGAGAAGTTCCGCTCCGTGTTCATCAGCGCCGACCCGGCCATCCGGTCGCTGGCCGACCTCAAGGGCAAGACCGTGAGCTTTGGTTCGCAGTCCAGCACCTCGGGCCACCTGATGCCGCGCAGCTTCCTGCTGCAGGCGCAGATCGACCCCGACAAGGACTTCCGGCGCGTGGCCTATTCGGGCGCGCACGACGCGACCATCGCCGCCGTGGCCTCGGGCAAGGTCGATGCGGGCGCGCTCAACATCTCGGTCTGGGAGAAGTTCGTCGCCGACAAGAAGGTGGACCCGGCCAAGGTGCGCGTGATCTTCACGACCCCGGCCTACTTCGACTACAACTGGACCGTGCACAGCGACATGGCCGCGGCCCAGCGCGAGAAGCTCACGCGCGCGTTTCTCGACCTGAACCGCAACACCGCCGAGGGCAAGGAAATCCTCGACCTGCAGCGCGCCACGCGCTTCATTCCAACCCAGGCCGGCAACTACAAGGGCATCGAGACCGCGGCCCGCAGCGCCGGCCTGATCAAGTGACTGCATTTGCTCTGTTTTTGAGAGCTATCAGCCCCCACACCATCAGCGCTACAGCCTGATTCGACCATGAAGTTGCTGCTGACGAACGCCACCGTGCGCCACCCGGCCGCACGCGCCGGTGCACCGGCGGCGCTGCAGGGCCTGGACCTGGCGGTGGAGCCGGGCGAGCAGGTGGCCGTGATCGGGCCTTCGGGCGCGGGCAAGACCACGCTGCTGCACCTGCTGGCCTGCGCGCAGCCGCCGGCCGAGGGCCGCGTGCAGTTCGATGGCAGCGACCCGTGGGCGCTGTCCCGCGGCGCGCTGCAGCGCTTGCGCGGCCGGCTGTTCCTGGCCCCGCAGGTGCCGCCATTGCCGCCCCGCCAGCGCGTGGTCACCGCGGTGCTGGCGGGGCGCCTGCCGCACGAGAGCCTGTGGGCCAGCGTGCGCAGCCTGGTTCACCCCACGGGCACCGCGCTGGCCGAGCAGGCGCTCGCGCATTTCGACGTCGCCGACAAGCTGTTCGAGCGCGTGGACCGGCTCTCGGGCGGCGAGCGCCAGCGGGTCGGCCTGGCCCGGGCACTGACCACGCAGGCCAGCCTGTTTCTGGTCGACGAGCCGCTGTCCGCGCTCGACCCGGCGCGTGCGCAGCAGGCGCTGGCCTCGCTCACGCAGGCGGCGCGCGAACGCGGTGCGACGCTGGTCGCCACGCTGCACCATGTGGACATGGCCTTGCGCCATTTCCCGCGCGTCCTCGGGCTGCGCGGCGGTGCGCTGGCCTTTGACCTGCCTGCGGCGCAGGTGACGCCCGGGCACCTGCAGCAGCTGTACGCGCAGCACCTGGACGAGCTGGCAGCCACGGCGCCGCCGGCCCCGCAGCAGCCCGTGGCCGCCGCGCCCGTGCCCCTGCAGTGCCGCTAGCGCAACGCGCCATGGAGTCGTTCCTGCGTGCGCCCTGCGGCGACAGCCTGCCGCCCGCGCGGCGCGACCCGGCCTGGCGCGCCCGCCTGGCCTGGACCGTGGTGGCGCTGGTGCTGCTGTGGCCGATGCTGGTGCTCACCGAGTTCCGGCCGTGGCTGCTGCTGGAGCCGCAGGCGCTGAAACCGTCGCTGCGCTTTCTGGCGGACTTCGTGCCGCCGCGCTGGGACGCGGAGTTTCTGGCCCTGGTGGCGCGCGAAACCTGGCGCACCGTGGCCATCGCCACGGCAGGCCTGGCGCTGGCGCTGGTGCTGGCCGTGCCGCTGGCGCTGCTGTCGGTGCGGGCGCTGTCGGTCTCGGCGCTCACGGGCCCGATGGCGCCGCTGCCGGCGCTGGCGCGGCTCGTGGTGCGCTGGCTGCTGGTGGTGCTGCGCAGCGTGCCCGAGCTGATCTGGGCGCTGGTGTTCGTGCGCGTGGTCGGGCTGGGCCCGACGGCCGGCGTGCTGGCCATCGCGCTGACCTATGCCGGCATGCTCGGCAAGGTCTATGCCGAAATCCTCGACAGCGCCGAGCCCCATGCCGCCGCGAGCCTGCTGCGCAATGGCGCCGGCCGGCTGCAGGCCTTTTTCTACGCGCTGCTGCCGCAGAACGCCGCCGAACTCACGAGCTACACGGTCTACCGCTGGGAGTGCGCGATCCGCTCGTCGGCGGTGCTGGGCTTCGTCGGCGCAGGCGGGCTGGGCCAGCAGATGGATGCCTCGATGAAGATGTTCGAGGGCGCCGAGGTCGCGACCATGCTGCTGGTGTTCATGGCGCTGGTCTGGCTGGCGGACCGCGCGAGCGCCTGGTTGCGGCGCAGGCTGGCATGAGCACGCAGCGCACACCGCCCACGCCCGCCGCGCGCCCGTCACCGCAGCGGCTCCAGGCCCCCGTCTGCCGCAGCTGCTGGTGCATGGCCGCCGCGGCGCTGGCGCTCGTGGGCCTGAGCTTCTGGTCGCTGGACCTGCAGTGGGCGCAGTTCGTATCCCCCCAGGCGCTCGCCAAGATGGGCCGGTTTCTGGCGGAGCTGCTGCGGCCCGAGACCGGCCCGGCGTTCCTCTCCAAGCTGCTGTGGGCCACGCTCGAGACGCTGGCGATGTCGGCGCTGGGCACGGTGCTCGCGGTGCTGCTGGGCCTGGCGCTGGCGCTGCCCGCCAGCAAGGCGTTCGACGGCGACCCGGCGCGCTGGCGCGGCCCGGCGCGGCTGGTGCTCAACGCCCTGCGCAGCATTCCCGAGCTGGTGTGGGCCACGCTGCTGCTGATCGCGGCCGGGCTGGGGCCGTTTGCCGGCACGCTGGCGCTGGCGCTGCACACTGCGGGCGTGCTCGGCCGCCTGTTCGCCGAGGCCATCGAGAACGCGCCGCCGGGCCCGGGCTTTGCCCTGCGCGTGCGCGGCGTCGCGAGCGGCCGCGTGTTCCTCTACGCCACCCTGCCCCAGGTGCTGCCGCAGCTGCTGAGCTACACGCTGTACCGCTGGGAAAACAACATCCGCGCCGCCGCCGTGCTCGGCGTGGTCGGGGCCGGCGGGCTCGGGCAGATGCTGGCGTTCCACATGGGGCTGTTCCAGATGGGCGAGACCAGCAGCGTGCTGGTCGCGATGCTGCTGCTGGTGGCGCTGGTGGATGCGCTGAGCTTTGCCAGCCGGCGCTGGCTGGCGCTTTGACACGCAATGCTACTTTTTCAATAGCACCTTGCGCGCGCCGGGCCTGCGCCCGGGCCGCTTTTCTTTCCGGTGGGTCTCAGGCCGCCACCGCGGCAGAGCGCCGCGACCGCGCCGCCACGCCCGAGCCGACGAAGCCCGCCGACACCACGCCCAGCACCAGCGCGGCCGCCGAGCCATAGAAGATGCCCGCGGTCATGTCGCGGTCGAGCAAGGCGCCAAACACCGGCGCGGCCAGGCAAAAGCCCAGGTCCAGGCCCGAGTACACCGTGCCGTAGACCCGGCCCGTGGCGCCCGGCGGCGCGGCGCGCTTGATCAGCATGTCGCGCGAGGGGCTCGCCAGCCCCGTGCCGACGCCCGCCAGCGCGGCCACCGCCACCGCGCCCATGCCCGACAGCCAGCCGCTGCCCACCAGCACGAGCAAGGCGCCCGAGGCCACGAGGCACACCGAGATCACGCGTTCGAGCCGCGCCACGCGGCCCACCAGAAAACCGCCGACGACCATGCCGGCGGCGCCGCACAGCATGTAGCCGGTCACCACCATCGACGTGACCGACAGCGGCAGCGCATACATCTTCTGCAGCGCCGGGCTGGCAAAGCTCTGGATCGCACTGAGCGCGCAGGTGGTCCAGAAGAAGAACGAAAAGCACAGCCACACCGAGGGCAGGCGCAGGAAGGCCAGCGGGTGCTCGGGCCGCAGCGCCGCCGCCCCCGCGCCCTTGCCCTGGTGCGCCCAGGCGCCCTGGCGGTCGTCGAGCGCGTCGCGGTTCGCCACCATGACGGCCAGCACGGCCAGCGCGAGCGCCGCGCCGCACAGGCAGGCGGTGCGCCACGACCCGGTGGCCGCGGTGATGCCGGCCATGAACACCGGCGCCACCGCCCAGCCCAGGTTGCCCGAGATGCCGTGCACCGAGAAGCCGTGCCCCAGGCGCTGCGGCGACACGCGCTTGTTCAGGATGGTGAAGTCCACCGGATGGAAGGGCGCGTTGCCGAGGCCCGCCAGCGCCGCCGCAAGCACCAGCCCGGTGTAGCCCTGCGCCGTGCCGGCCACCAGGCCCGCGACGGCAAAGCTCGAGAGCGCAAAGAACAGCACCGGGCGCGCGCCCACGCGGTCGACCAGAAAGCCCGACAGCGCCTGCCCCACGCCCGAGACGACGAAGAACACCGACACCAGCAGCCCGAGCTGCGAGTAGTTGAATCCGAATTCGGCAATCAGCCACGGAAACAGCGGGGGCAGCAGCATGTGGAAGAAATGCGAAGAGCCGTGCGCCAGGCCGATGAGGCCGATGGTGCGCGCGTCCTGGCGCAGCGGCACGGCGGCCGGCGCAGAAGGGGTGGGAGGGCGTGGTCATGGACGCCATCTTAGGGAGATGGCAAAAACCTGTCTCGCCCGCGCGGGGGCGGCCTCCAGGCGACTGCGGGGCGGCCCGGGAGCCGCGCGGCCGGGCCGGCCGGCGCACCCTCGGCGCTGCCTAGCGCAGAGCACGCCGGCGCAGGCTGCGCGGCATCAAGGAAGTGCGGGACAAACATCCGGCGCCACACCAGACCAAGGGTAAATACCGAGATGCCTTGCGGGGGCCGAGGGAATAAAGCCCGGCATCCTGCGCTCTTATGCAGATGATCCAAACGGCGGAGTCCCGCTACAACCAATGGGTGCGCGAGCACTACCGCTTTTTGCTGCGCAGCGCCTGGGCGCTGATGGGCTCGCGCGCGGTCGCGGAAGACGTGGTGCAGGACTGCTTCACGAGCGCCTGGAAGCACCGCAAGCAGCTGCGCGACCCGGCGCTGGCGCGCGCCTGGCTGTTCCAGATCATGCGCCGCCACGCCCTGCGCCACATGGCACCGCACCACCTGGCGCTCGACGATGCCCCGCCGCACGCCAGCGACGCGGGGGCCGACGGCGCACTCGACGACCAGCTCGACGTGGTCAAGGCCCTGGCGCGCATTGCGCCCATCCACCGCGAAGTGCTGGTGCTGTTCTATTTCGACGACATGCCCACGGCGCAGATGGCGCAGGCGCTCGAGGTGGCGCCGGGCACGGTGCTCTCGCGCCTGTCGCGCGCCCGCGAGGCGCTGCGTGCCGCGCTGCACCCCGCGGGTGCGGCCGCCGCGCCCTCCCCTGCAGCCCCGCGGCTGCGCAAGGTCTGACATGCCCGACGAGCGCCCTCCCGACACCGCCTTCGACCTGCGCGCGCGCGCCGAACTGTCGCTGGCCTTCGACCCCGGCCAGCCGCCCGAGCACCTGTTTCGCCGCACGCCGCTGCGCGCGCGCCGGGGCCTGCAGCGCGCGCTGGCCGCGCTGCTGCTCACGGCCACCGGCGCCACGGCCGTGCTGGCCATGCGCCCGCCGGCGCTGGTGCGCGGCGCCATCGAGCACGAGTACTACGAACGCACGCTGCGCGGCGCCTTCATGGAGGCCGCGCCGCTGCTGCAGCACCTGGGGCTCGGCGACCGGCAGGCGCTGCCCGGCTACCCGCAGCTGCTGCGGCCCTGCGACATCGACGGGCACCTGACCTACCACCTCACCACCTTCTTTGAAAAAGGCGGCATGGTGACGGTGTTTGCCTTCGACGACCCCGTGGCGCTGCAGGACGGCAGCGGCTGGTGGGGCGATGTCTACTGGCAGGTCGTGACCTCGCAGGGCGGCAGGCCGCTGGTGCTGGTCGCGCAGAAGAAGAAGGCCCTGGCCGTGGCGCAAGGCGCCCTGGCCGCGCCGCCGCCCTAGCACGGCCCCGTTTTCCCTTTTGTTCCACCCCCCGAAGAACCCAGGAGACTTCATGCACTCTGAACCCACTTCCCTGCCACGCCGCCGCCTGCTCACCGGCACGGCCAGCACCCTCGCCGCCGCCGGCCTGGCCACCTGGGCCCATGGCGCCGCAGCGCAGGCGGCCGCCGCCAAGCCCCTGCCCGCCTACCTGGGCTGGAAGGAGGCCGGCAGCGTCATCGTGCACAGCAGCACGACGCTGGAGACCCGGCGCGGCGCGTTCGGCACCAGCGTGATCACGCCGACCGACCAGCTCTACATCCGCAACAACCTGCCCGCGCCCGACGCGGCCATCGTGGCCAACCGCGACGCCTGGGAGCTCAATGTCGCGGGCGTCAAGAACCCGCGCAAGCTCACCGTGGGCGAGCTCAAGACCCTGGGCCTGGAAACCGTCGCGATGGTGCTGCAGTGCTCGGGCAATGGCCGCGGCTTCTTCCCGAGCAAGCCCAGCGGCACGCCCTGGACCGTGGGCGCGGCCGGCTGCGTGGTCTGGAGCGGCGTGCCGGTGCGTGCCGTGGCCGAGGCGCTCGGCGGCGTGGCCGACGGCATGCGCTTCATGACCGGCACGGGCGGCGAGAAGCTGCCCGAGGGCATCGACCCCAAGAGCATCGTCGTCGAGCGCTCGGTGCCCGCCGCCGCGATGCAGGACGCGCTGCTGGCCTGGGAGATGAACGGCGCCCCGATCCCGCTGGCCCATGGCGGCCCGCTGCGCCTGATCGTGCCGGGCTACACCGGCGTGAACAACATCAAGTACATCCAGCAGCTGGCCTTCACGGCGCAGGAAAGCGACGCCAAGATCATGTCGCACGGCTACCGCATGACGCCCCCGGGCGGCAAGGGCGACCCAAGCCAGCCCTCGGTGCAGGAGATGGGCGTCAAGTCGTGGATCAACGGACCGCTGCCCGAAGACGGCCAGATCGCGGCCGGCAAGCCCACGCAAATCCATGGCGTGGCCTTCGGCGGCCTGCACGCGGTCAAGGGCGTGGAGGTGTCGGTCGACGGCGGCAAGACCTGGCAGGCGGCGCGCTTCGTCGGCCCCGACCTGGGCAAGTACGCGTGGCGCCAGTTCGTGCTGCAGGCCAGGCTGCCGGCCGGCACGCACACGCTGGCCAGCCGCGCCACCGACACGGCCGGCAACGTCCAGCCCGAGACGCGCAGTGAAAACCAGAGCGGCTACAACAACGCCAGCTGGGCCGACCACGCGGTCAAGGTCACCGTGGCCTGACGCTCCCCCGCCCCGCCCCCAGGCCGCAGGGCCTGGGGGCTTTCTTTTGCGCCCCTGGCGCTGCACCCCTCAGAACCGGACATCCCCATGCGACTGACTTTCACCCCCTCTCATCCCCTTTGGCGCACGCTGGCCGCGCCCGCGCTGCTGCTGGCCGCCGGCCTCTGCGGCACGGCCGCCAGCGCTGCCGACGAAGCCGCCCAGATGGCCCTGGGCAAGAAGCTCTTCACCACGTCCACGCCCGCTTGCGCGGTCTGCCACACGCTCAAGGACGCGGGCGCCGAAGGCGCCGTGGGCCCGGTGCTCGACGAGCTGCGGCCCGACGCCGCGCGCGTGTCCAAGGCGCTGCGCGACGGCCTGGGCAGCATGCCCTCGTTCAAGGCCAGCCTGACCGACGCGCAGATCGCCGCGCTGGCACTCTACGTCGCCACGGCCAGCCGCCAGCCCTGACGCCCTGATGGGCGGTTTCAGGGCTGCAGCGCAGTCCCCGGCGCGCGGTACAGCCACAGCACCCGTCCGCCCGGCAGCGCCACCCGGCTGTGCAGCAAACCGCCGGGCACCGGAAACTCCAGGCTCACCAGCCAGGCCCCGGGCGCCAGCTCGGCGCGCGCCTTGGCTGCGGCGCGCGCCATGCTTTCGGGGCGCTGGAACAGATAGACCAGCTGGTAGGCGCTCCAGTCGGCGCGCCACATGTCGCCCCGGCGCACGCGCGCCCAGGGGCAGCGCAGCGCGCACAGCAGGCGCAGCGCCGCGCTCCACTCCACGCCGTCGATGCGGGCCTGCGGATAGGCACGGCGCAGCGCCACCAGTCCGTCGCCCAGGCCGCAGCCCGCGTCGAGCACGCGGTCCTGCGCTGCCAGGGGCGCGAGCGCAGCGAGCGCGTCCAGGGCCTTGCGCGGGGTCGGGAACAGCGGCGCGTCGCGCCAGGCGTTGAGCGGGTACACCAGCAGCAGCAGCGCCAGCGGCACCAGCCAGGCCCATGCCGGCACGCCGGCCGCGCCGCTGGCCAGCAGCGACAGCGGAAAGCCCGCCGCGATCAGCGCGCGGCGCCACCAGCCGCGCCCCAATACGCTGGCCGCCGTGCCCAGCGCACAGGCCAGCAGCAGCGCCCACGGCCGCCGGCAGCACGCGCTGCAGGCCGGCAAACACCAGCCACGCGGCGGCCCACGCCAGCAGCGCCGGCAGCGGCCAGGGCAGGCGCAGCACCATGGCGGCGATGTATTTATTCCATTTCTCCATCAAGCGTGAACGCGAAGGACTGCCGCGGGCAGTGCCATAGCACGGCAAGGCAGTCCGACAAAGTGCACGTTGGATCTAGAAATGGAATCAGCCGCGCAGCCGGTCGATCAGGCCGTTGAGCGCTTCGAGCGAGCCGAACTGGATCGCCAGCTCGCCCATGTCCTCCATGCGGCCGCCGCGCTTGACGCGCTTCTTGACGCGCACCTCGACCTCGGCCATGAGCAGGTCCGACAGTTCTTCCTCGACGCGCTTGAGGTCGCGCGACTTTTCCTTCTGCGGCTTCTGCGGCACCAGGCTGAAGTCGGCGCCGATCTTCTTGACCAGCGCCTCGGCCTCGCGCACCGACAGCTTCTTGGCGGCGATCTGGTTGCCCGCGGTGATCTGCGTGGCGCGGTCCAGCGTGAGCAGCGCGCGCGCGTGGCCCATGTCGATGTCGCCGGCCATGAGCATGGTCTGCACCGGATCGGCCAGGTTCAAGAGGCGCAGCAGGTTGCTGGCGGCGCTGCGCGAGCGGCCCACGGCCTGCGCCGCCTGCTCGTGCGTGAGGCCGAACTCCTTGACCAGGCGCGAGAGGCCCTGCGCCTCTTCGAGCGGGTTCAGGTCTTCGCGCTGGATGTTCTCGATCAGCGCCATGGCGGCGGCAGACTCGTTGGGCACGTCGCGCACCAGCACCGGCACGCTGGCCAGGCCGGCGATGCGCGCGGCCCGGAAGCGCCGCTCGCCGGCAATGATTTCGTAGCGGCCGGCGTGCTCGCCCTCGGCCAGGCGCCGCACCAGGATCGGCTGCATGATGCCCTGGGCCTTGATGCTCTCGGCCAGCTCGTAGAGCGCGCCCTCGTCCATGCGCGTGCGCGGCTGGTACTGGCCGGGCACCAGCTCGGACAGGGCCAGCGCGTGCGGCAGGCCGTCGTCCTCGGCCGGCGGCGTGGCCGCGCTGTCTGCGGCCTTGGGGCCGAGCAATGCTTCCAGGCCGCGGCCCAGGCCCTTGGGTTTCTTGGTCGCCATGGGGTGTTCAGTCTTTCATCAGGGTTGCAAGCAGCGCGTGGCCTTCGGGCCAATCGCCCAGGCCCGATTCCGCATTGATATGGCCGCGCTCGCCGCCGTCGACGAAGCGCGCGCCCCAGGCGCTGGCCAGGGCCTGCGCACGCCCGAGGCTGCAGTAGGGGTCGTTGTGGCTGCCGACCAGCACGGCAGGAAAGGGCAGCGGCCGGCGAGCGATGGGTGCCCAGCCCGGCAGCTGCGCGCGCAGGTCATCGCGCTCGACATCGCCGGGCGCCACCAGCAGCGCGCCCTGAACGCGGCGGGTGTGCTTGGAATGCGCGGCCCACCAGGCGGTCAGGATGCAGCCCAGGCTGTGGGCCACCAGCACGACCGGGCCGGCCGCGTCGAGCACGACCTCCTCGAGCCGCGCCGTCCAGTCGCCGCGCAGCGGGTGCAGCCACTCGTGCTGCTCGACGCGCTGGTAGCCGTGCAGGCGCTCCCAGCGGCTTTGCCAATGGTCGGGGCCCGAGCTTTGCCAGCCGGGCAGGGTCAGGACATGGGAAGGGTTCACAGCCAACACGCTATTACTTTGATAGCTTACAACGCTTGTGCATCAAGCGTTTGGTGCTTTTTTGGCATTGGCCGGACGGGTGCGCGCGGGGGCCTTCTGCGCCATCGCGGGCACGCGTGCCACCATCTCCTGGGCAAAGGCGACAAAAGCCTGGCTGCCCTTGGCCGAGGGGTCGAACACCACGCCGGGCAGGCCGTAACTCGGGGCCTCGGCCAGGCGCACGTTGCGCGGGATCACGGTGTCGAACACCTTGTCGCCGAAGTGGCCCTTGAGCTGTTCGCTGACCTGCTGCTGCAGCGTGATGCGCGGGTCGAACATGACGCGCAGCAGGCCGATGATCTGCAGGTCGGGGTTGAGGTTGGCGTGCACCTGCTTGATGGTGTGCACCAGGTCGGTCACGCCTTCGAGCGCGAAGTATTCGCACTGCATGGGCACGACCACGCCGTGCGCGGCGCACAGGCCGTTGAGCGTGAGCATCGACAGCGAAGGCGGGCAGTCGATCAGCACGAAGTCGTAGTCGCCATCGACCTCGGCCAGCGCGGCCTTCAGGCGCATCTCGCGGCGCTCCAGCGCGACCAGCTCGATCTCGGCGCCGGCGAGCTCGCGGTTGGCGCCGAGCACGTGGTAGCCGCATTTTTCGGCCAGCACGGCAGCTTCGCGCACCGAGGCCGACTCGATCAGCACGTCGTACACCGACAGGCTCAGCTGGCGCTTGTCGACACCCGAGCCCATGGTCGCGTTGCCTTGCGGATCGAGGTCGACCATCAGCACGCGCTGGCCGATGCTGGCCAGGCCGGCGGCCAGGTTCACCGCGGTGGTGGTTTTGCCGACGCCGCCCTTTTGGTTGGCAACACAGAAAATTTTAGCCATGGGATCCCGAAAGTTATGGGGTGGGAGACTGCAGCCGGTCAGCAACGGGTCCGCCGTTTTTTCGAGCGCACGGGCGAGGGCGGGACTGGCGCGCACGACACAATGGCGGCGCCGCATGCGCGGTGATCTGCGACACCACGCATGGCTTCTCCGGGGCTGCGAGCTGCGAGTTTACGCGACGGTCTTTGCCATCACGGCGCGGGCCGCATCCAGACGATGCAGCGCTCGGCATCGAGCCCCGGCACCGTGAGTGGTTCCACGTGAAACACCTGCACCTCGGCGGGCAGCGCCGCGATCTCATCGGCCGGGTGCTTGCCCTTCATCGCCAGCCAGACGGCGCCCTCGCCCAGCGCGGGGCGCGACCAGGCGCTGAAGTCGGCCAGCGACGCAAACGCGCGGCAGCTCACCACGTCGAAGGGCCCGGCCAGGGATTCGACGCGCGCGTGCACGCCGTGCAGGTTCTGCAGCTTGAGCGTGACCGCCACCTGCTGGATGAATGCGGCCTTCTTCGCCACCGTGTCGACGCAGCTCACATCGAGCTGCGGGCAGCAGACCGCAAACACCACGCCGGGCAGGCCGCCGCCGGAGCCCACGTCGAGCAGGCGCGGCGGCGCCCCGGCAGCGCCCTGCCCGGCCTGCGCCAGGTGCCGGCCAAGATGCCGGCGCAGCGGCGCCACGGCCGCCAGGCTGTCGAGCAGGTGGTGCGTCAGCATCTCGGCCGGATCGCGCACCGCCGTCAGGTTGTAGACCTTGTTCCACTTCTGCAGCAGCGCCATGAATTCGAGCAGCTGGGCGATCTGCGCCTCGTCCAGGTCGAGGTCCAGCGCCTCGCCGCCGCGGCGCAGCGCCGCTTCCAGTGCGGCGCTCATGCGGCCTCGCCCGTTTGCGCGGCTTGGTCGGGTGCAGCGAAGCCTTTGAAGCCGCCGCGCTTCAGATGCACCAGCAGCAGCGAAATGGCGGCCGGCGTGATGCCGGTGATGCGCGACGCCAGGCCCAGCGTCTCGGGCTTGAAGCGCGCCAGCGCCTGGCGCGCCTCGATGCTCAGCGCCGTGACCTGCATGTAGTCGAGCTCGGGCGGCAGGCGCAGCTTTTCGTAGTGCGCGGCGCGCTCGACCTCGTCTTTCTGGCGGTCGATGTAGCCCGCATACTTGGCGGCAATCTCGACCTGCTCGACCACCGGCGCGGCCAGCTCGCCCAGCGCCTCACGGGACACCGCATCGCTGGCGTACTTGCCGCCGTCCAGGCCCATCAGCGCGCCATACGCCACATCGGGGCGGCGCAGCAGCTCGAACAGGTTGTACTCGTGCTCGATGCCCTTGCCGAGCACGCGCACCGACTCTTCGACCGGCAGGTTGCGCGGATTGACCCAGGTGGACTTCAGGCGCTCTGTTTCACGTGAAACAGCATCGCGCTTGCGGCTGAACGCATCCCAGCGCGCATCGTCGACCAGGCCCATCTGCCGCCCGACCTCGGTCAGGCGCATGTCGGCGTTGTCCTCGCGCAGCTGCAGGCGGAACTCGGCGCGGCTCGTGAACATGCGGTACGGCTCGGTCACGCCCTTGGTGATCAGGTCGTCGACCAGCACGCCCAGGTAGGCCTCGTCGCGTCCCGGCAGCCACGGCGCCAGGCCCTTGCACTGCAGCGCGGCATTGGCGCCGGCAAACAGGCCCTGCGCGGCGGCCTCTTCGTAACCTGTCGTGCCATTGATCTGGCCGGCAAAGAACAGGCCCTCGATCTGCCGCGTCTCGAAGTTGCTCTTGAGCGAGCGCGGGTCGAAGTAGTCGTACTCGATGGCGTAGCCGGGGCGCAGGATGTGCGCGTTCTCCAGCCCGTCCATGCTGCGCACCAGTGCCAGCTGGATGTCGAACGGCAGGCTGGTCGAGATGCCGTTGGGGTAGAACTCGTGCGTGGTCAGCCCTTCGGGCTCCAGGAAGATCTGGTGGCTGTCCTTGTCGGCAAAGCGGTTGATCTTGTCTTCGACGCTCGGGCAGTAGCGCGGTCCCACGCCCTCGATCTTGCCGGTGAACATGGGGCTGCGGTCAAAGCCGCTGCGGATGATGTCGTGCGTGCGCGCGTTGGTGTGCGTGACCCAGCACGGCACCTGGCGCGGGTGCATGGCGGCCCCGCCGTGGGCGTGCGCCATGAAGCTGAACACCGGCACATGGCCCTCGTTGACACCGCCCGGCATGCCGTCGCCAGGCTGCTCGGCGCATTTGCGAAAAATCGATGCTGCGCCCGTCGATGCGCGGCGGCGTGCCGGTCTTGAGGCGCCCCTGCGGCAGCTGCAGTTCCTTGAGCCGGGCCGACAGGCTCACCGCCGGCGGGTCGCCGGCGCGGCCGGCGGCATAGTTGTTCAGTCCGACGTGGATCTTGCCGTCGAGGAAGGTGCCCGCCGTCAGCACGACGGTGCGGCCGCGAAAGCGGATGCCGACCTGCGTCACGGCGCCGACGACCCGGTCGCCCTCGACCATCAGGTCGTCGACGGCCTGCTGGAAGATCAGCAGGTTGGGCTGGTTTTCGAGCGTGCGGCGGATCGCGGCCTTGTACAGGATGCGGTCGGCCTGGGCGCGCGTGGCGCGCACGGCGGGGCCCTTGGAGCTGTTGAGGATGCGGAACTGGATGCCGCCCTCGTCGGTGGCCAGCGCCATCGCGCCGCCGAGCGCGTCCACCTCCTTGACCAGGTGGCCCTTGCCAATGCCGCCAATCGACGGATTGCAGCTCATCTGCCCCAGCGTCTCGATGTTGTGCGTGAGCAGCAGCGTCTGGCAGCCCATGCGCGCGGCGGCCAGCGCCGCCTCGGTGCCGGCATGGCCGCCACCGACGACGATGACATCAAATTCCTGGGGGTACAACATGGGGAGCGCTCCGGGCACAGGGCCAATGGTCAAACACAGCCGCGCCATGCGCGGGGTGGCATGCGGGCTAACCCGCGATTTTCCCACTTTGCGGTGCCGGGCGTCCGGAACGTGCGCGCGTGGGGTTTTGCGCAGCCCTGGTGTTCCACGTGAAACAGACGGCCTGCCGCCGACGCATTGGCCGGCGGCGGCACGCCAGCCCAGGGCCTGTGCTCCAATCGCGGCCATGAAAACCCTCGTCTTCGCGGGCAGCACCCGCCAACAATCGTTCAACCGCCGGCTGGCCCATGAGGCTGCCGCTCTGGCCCGCGCGGCCGGCGCCGAGGTCACGCTGCTGGAGCTGTCCGAGCTCGACATTCCGATGTACAACGCCGACCTCGAAGCGCGCGGCACGCCGCCCGATGTGCTGCGCTTGAAGCGCCTGCTGTGGGAGCACCCGGCCTGGATCGTCTGCTCGCCCGAATACAACGGCAGCTACACCGCCCTGCTCAAGAACACGATCGACTGGGCCTCGAGCCCCGTGGCCGGCGACGCCGACTGGGGCGATGGCACCAAGCCCTTCCGCGGCAAGGTGGTCGGCATGCTCAGCGCGTCCAACGGCCGCCTGGGCGGCCTGCGCGCGCAAAGCCATCTGGCGCCGCTGTTGATCAACCTCGAGTGCTGGCTCGCGCCGCGCGCCTATGCCCTCAGCGGCGCGGCCAGCGCATTCGACGAGCGCGGCGCACTGCTGCAGACCGAGCACCGCGACGGCGTGCGCGGCGTGGTCGAGCAGGTGCTGTGGGCCGCCGAGCGCCTGCACGGCGGGGCCGCCGCATGAGCCTGCAGAATATTGGTGAAATCGGCTGCAAGCGCAGTTCCAGCAAGCGCTGGCAGCTATGGTTCGGATAGCACGCACCGCTTGCAGGCCGGGCTGCGGCGCCTGCTGCACGGCGCCCTCGATCTCGAGCGCGATTCCCGGCATGCCGCACGGCAAGCCCGCCGGCGTGCGCTGCGTGCAGCTGGGCCCCGACCAGCGCTGCCTGATTTTTGGCCAACCCGAGCGCCCCGCCGTCTGCGCGAGCCTCGAGGCCGAGCCCGCGATGTGCGGCAGCAGCCGCGCCGAGGCCCTGGCGTGGCTTGCGCGGCTCGAAGACCTGACGCAGCCGTGACGCCCGCGCGGCCTGCACGCCGGCGCCGCAGCGCATAGCATGGCGGTTCCGTTTCTCAACCCAAGGAAATCGACCATGAAGCTGTACTACTCTCCCGGCGCCTGCTCGCTGTCGCCCCACATCGCCCTGTACGAGGCCGGCCTGCCGCACACCGCGGTGCTGGCCAGCACCAAGACGCACCAGCTGCAGGACGGCACCGACTACTACAGCATCAACCCGCTGGGCTATGTGCCGGTGCTCGAACTCGACAGCGGCGAGCGCCTGCGCGAAGGCCCGGCCATCGTGCAGTACATCGCCGACCAGGCGCCCGACAAGCAACTCGCCCCGCCCAACGGCACCCTCGCGCGCTACCACCTGCAGGAGTGGCTCAACTTCATCTCCAGCGAAATCCACAAGGGTTTCAGCCCCCTGTTCAACCCGGCCACGCCGGCCGACTACAAGAAGATGGCCATCGAGCGGCTGCAGCAGCGCCTGCAGTGGCTCGACGGCCAGCTCGCGGGCCGCCCGTACCTGATGGGCGAGCAGTTCACCGTGGCCGACGGCTACCTGTTCACCGTCGCCAGCTGGGCCAAGCATGTGGATGTCGACATCGCGGCGCTGGCGAACCTGCAGGCCTTTTTGCAGCGCGTGGGCGCCCGCCCGGCGGTGCAGGCGGCGCTGCAGGCCGAGCGGCAGCCCAAGTAGGCGGCGGCACGCTCAGGGCGCGAACGCGCCGCCTGGAGCGGCTCCTGGCGCGGGGGTGCCGGCCGCATGCAGCTGCAGCCCCGCCACGGTCTTTCTCAGCGCGTCGAAGTCGACCGGCTTGGTGACGTGCGCGTCGAAGCCCTCGCGGCGGACGCGTTCGGCATCGGCGTTGCGGCCATAGCCGGTCATGGCGATGGCGCGCACCCGCGCGTGGCCCGGCATCTGGCGCAGCGCCGCCAGCAGCGCATAGCCGTCCATGCCCGGCATGCCAATGTCCGAAATCAGCAGGTCATAGGTGTTCAGCGCTGCCAGGTCCAGCGCCGCGGCGCCGCTGCTGGCGGTGTCCACGTCGGCGCCTTCGTTTTCAAGCACCACCGCAAACAGCATCAGGGCGTCCTCCATGTCGTCCACCAGCAGCACGCGCAGCCCCTGCAGGGCCGCCGCCGCTGCCACGGTCTTAGGCGCGCCGCCGCCGACCAGCGGCAGCAGCACCGTGAACGTGGTGCCTTTCCCGAGGCCGTCCGACACGACGTTCACCTCGCCGCCCTGCGCGCAGCTGAGCTCCTGCACCAGCGCCAGCCCGATGCCCAGGCCACCGCGGCGTGCCGAGGCGGCGCCCCCCTGCGCGAACAGGCCAAACACCTGGGACAGGAATTCGGGCGCGATGCCGATGCCGGTGTCGGCCACCGTCAGCTGGGCAAAGGCGCCCCGCTGCGCCAGCGTCACCGTCACGCTGCCGCCGGTGGGCGTGAACTTGAGCGCGTTGTGCAGCAGGTTCCAGACGATCTGCTCGGTGCGCACGCGGTCGCACCACAGCTGCAGTTCGGGCGCCTCGCACACTCCAGTGCAGCGCCACGCCCTTGCGCTGCGCGTCCACCCCGGCAATTTCCACGATCGCGGCGACGGCCTCGACGGCGACGGCCTCGAGGTTCAGCTGCAGCTTGCCGGTGCGCACGCGCGAGAGGTCGAGCAGGTCGTCGATGATCTTGGCCTGGCTGCGCACGGCGCTGCGGATGTTGTCGCTGGCGCGCTGCGCCATCGCCGACGCCCTGCAGCTCGGGCAGGCGCGCCAGCAGCTCGGCGTTGACCTGGATCAGGTTGAGCGGGTGCTTGAGCTCGTGCGACATCACGGCCAGGAACTGGTCCTTGAGCTCGTTGGCCGCGCGCGCCTCGCTGCTGGCCCGCTTCTCACGCTCCAGCATCGCCTCGCGCTCGGCTTCCTGCGTCTTGCTGCCGGTCATGTCGCGGGCAATCTTCGCGAAGCCCGACACGCTGCTGTCGCGCAGCTGCGTCATCACGCCGCTGCAGTAGAAGGTCGACTGCCGTCCTTGCGCAGGTGCCAGCGCTCGTCCTCGGCGCGGCCGGTCTCGCGCGCGCGCGCGCATCTCGTCCTCGGGCACGCCGCTGGCGCGGTCCTCGGGCGTGAAGATCAGGCGGATGTGCTGGCCCATCATCTCCTGGTCTCGTAGCCGAACACGCGCCGCGCGCCCTCGTTCCAGGGTGATCAGGCCGTCGTCGTCGAGTCGTGATGATGACGAAGTCGCGCGTGGTGAGCGCCGCCAGGCGCAGGCGCTCCTCGCTGGCGCGCACGCGCTGCTCGGCCTGCCGCAGTTCGGTGACGTCGACGAAAGTCAGCACCGCGCCGTCGATCTTGTCGTCCACCGTGCGGTAGGGCAGCAGGCGCGCGAGGTAGTGGCGCGCCGTCCAGGCTGCGCACCGGCCGCTCGACGGTGCGCAGGTCCTGAAGCGCGCTGTACAGCGTCCTGCGCCAGGTCTTCGTAGTCGAGCCGGTGCGTGATGTCGAGCAGCGAGCGGCCGACGTCGCTGGCGATCAGGTTGAACAGCGTGGCCACTTGCGGCGTGAAGCGCTTGATGCGCATCGCCTCGTCGACGAACACGCGTGGCGATGTCGGTCGACGGCGATCAGGTTCTGCAGGTCGTCGTTGATCTTGCTGGCCTCCTCGACCTTGCGCCTTGAGCTCGTGGTTGACGGTGATCAGCTCCTCGTTCATCGACTGCAGCTCTTCCTTGCTGGTCTCGAGCTCTTCGGTGGCCGAGCGCAGCTCCTCGTTGATCGCCTGCAGCTCCTCGTTCGGAGGCCGTGCAGTTCCTCGGTCGAGCTGTCGGCGCTGGTCGAGCGCGTCTGCAGCTGCTCCTTGAGCTGCGGACTCGCGTCTCGGCTGCGATGCGCTGGCGGTCGGCGCTGCCGACGGCGGCGCCGCCACGTCGACTGCTGCTGGTCTCACTGCCTCGTCGAACACGCACCAGCAAGAGCGGCTCGGCGGCGAGCGCCTTGTCGGGGGTGGGCAGCGGCGGCACCGGCGTGACCGCCACCCGGACGTGGTGCGCCACGCCGCCGTGCTCGAACGCGATGCTGTGGGTGCGTGCCGGCTGGCCAGTCTGCGCCGCCTGGAACAGCGCGGTGCGCAGTTCCAGGCGCAGTGCCGGGTGCACGCTGGCCAGCAGGTCGTGCGGTCGGCGCGCCGCCGCGCTTGCTGCAGGTAGCGCCGGCGCCGTCCGACAGGTGCAGGATCTTGCGTCTGTGGTCGACCAGCACGCTCGGCGGCGCGCAGACGCCAATGGCGCGCGCATGCAGCTCTGCCAGCGCCGTGCGGCTGCCCTCGCGCAGTTCCGGGCCCGCTACGGGCAGGTGGCGCCGGTCGGGGCCCGAGAACGCCGATAACGGCAGGTGGCGCCCCGCATGGCCCGGCGCGCACGGGTTGGCCTGGTAGATGCGGTTCTTCTTGTCGACCAGCGGTGAACAGCTCGCCCGCGGCGTCGGCCGACTCGGACGGTGCCCAGGAACAGGTAGCCGCCCGGGCGCAGCGCGAAGTGGAACATCTCGCAGGCATGCTGGCCTGCGCCGTCGCGGTCCAGGTAGATCAGCAGGTTGCGGCAGCAGATCAGGTCGAGGCGCGAGAACGGCGGGTCGCGCAGCACGTTGTGCGCGGCGAACAGCACCGGCTCGCGCACCGCCTTGGCGACGCGGTAGCGGTCGCCGGCTCGCGCGTGAAGAACTGCGCGCAGGCGCGCCGGCGACACGTCGGTGGCGATGTAGCGCGGATACAGCCCGTGCGCGCCATGCGCGATCGCGCGCTCGTCGATGTCGGTGGCGAACACCTGCAGCGGCGCCATGCCGCCGCCGCAGTGCCGCTGCGCCGCCTCGCGCAGCAGGATCGCCACCGAGTACGCCTCCTCGCCGGTGGCGCAGCCCGCCACCCAGGCGCGCACCGGCGCATCGGCCGCGCGCCCGGCCAGCAATGGCGCAATCGCCTCGCGCTCGAGCGCTTCGAAGGCGTCGCGGTCGCGGAAGAAGTTGGTCACGCTGATCAGCATGTCCTGCAGCAGCAGGCCGGTCTCTTCGGTGTGGTCGCGCAGGTGCTCGCAGTAGGCGCGCAGGTCGGGCACCTCGCGCACCTGCATGCGCCGCTCGATGCGGCGCAGCACCGTGGCGCGCTTGTAGTGGCGAAAGTCGTGCCCGGTGCGCTGGCGCAGCAGCGCCATCAGGTCCTGCAGCGCCTGCTCGGCGCGCTGCGCGTCGGCGCCGCTGCGCGAGGGCGGCAGCTTTTCGCCACTCTCTGCCATGGCCGGCAGCCAGATGCGTTGGCCATTGCTCCACAGGTCCAGCAGGCGCTGCGGCATGTCCGCCACCGGCAGCACGAAGTCCACGGCACCGGTGGCGATGGCGGCATTGCGGCATCTCGTCGAACTCGGCGTCGTCCGGCGCCTGCGCCAGCGCCACGCCGCCCTTCTCCTTGACGCGCTTGAGGCCCACGGCGCCGTCGGCGCCGGTGCCCGAGAGCACGATGCCCAGCGCGCGCGGCCCGTGCACCTGGGCCAGGGTGCGAAAGAACACGGTCGATGTCCCCATGCGCGTCACGCCCGCGGATGGGCTCGCGCAGCCCGAGCTGGCCGTCGTTCATCAGCAGGTCGATGCCCGGCGGAATGATGTAGACATGGTCGGGCTCTATCGGCACCGGGTCGCTCACCTGGACCACCGGCATCGCGGTGTGGCGCTGCAGGCTCGCGTCGGCGCTGCTCGGGCCGGTGGGACGAGCCGTGCAGCACCACCACGAACGCCATGCCCGAATGCGCCGGCATGTGGTCGAAAAACAGCTGCAGCGCCGCCAGGCCGCCGGCCGAGGCACCCATGCCCACCACCGGAAAATCCAACAGGCTCTTGTGCAGGCCGGGCTCTGCTTCGGGATCGGACTGTGCCGCCGGGCCACCGTGCGCTGGAGCGGGCAGAGGGGGCGTGGGAGCTGGTGGGTGCGACATGGGCGGTCCTCCTGCACCGATGGTAAGGGCAGCACGCGCTGCAGGCTGGAACGCTGCGCGGTAGGCTTGCGTGTATTCGTTCGCTTTCCTTTCATTCCCTTCACGCAAGGCCCTGGCCATGACCCACCTTCTCTACCAGCCCACCACCGCCGGCGCACTGCGGCTGCGCAACCGCATCGCCATGGCCCCGCTGACCCGCAACCGCGCGCCCGGCGCCATTCCCACGGCGCTCATGGCCGAGTACTACGCGCAGCGCGCCAGCGCCGGCCTGCTGATCACCGAGGCCACCGCCATCAGCCCGCAGGGCCAGGGCTATGCCGACGTGCCCGGCCTCTACAGCACCGAGCAGCTCGACGGCTGGCAGCGCGTGACCGACGCCGTGCACCAGGCCGACGGCAAGATCGTCGTGCAGCTGTGGCATGTCGGCCGCGTCTCGCACACCGCCTTGCAGCCTGGCAACGCCGCCCCCGTGGCGCCCTCGGCCATCCGCGCCCACACCAAGACCGTGCTGATCAAGGACGGTGTGCCCACCTTCGTGGAAACCTCGATGCCGCGCGCGCTCGACCTCGAGGAGCTGCCCGGCATCGTGCAGGACTACCGCCACGCCGCGCGCAACGCCATCGCCTGCGGCTTCGACGGCGTCGAGATCCACGGCGCCAACGGCTACCTGCTCGACCAGTTCCTGAAAACCGGTGCCAACCAGCGCACCGACGACTACGGTGGCAGCATCAAGAACCGCGCGCGCCTGCTGCTCGAAGTGGTGCGCGCCATCGCGGACGAGATCGGCGGCGAGCGCACCGCGATCCGCCTCTCGCCCGTGACCCCGGCCAACGACATCACCGACGCCGATCCGCAGCAGCTGTTCGACTACGTGCTGGCGCAGCTGGCGCCGCTGGGCCTGGCCTACGTGCACCTGATCGAAGGCGCCACCGGCGGGCCGCGCGAGCTGCCCGAGCGCCCGTTCGACTACGCCGCGCTGCGCGATGTCTACCGCAAGGCCGGCGGCACGGGCGCCTGGATGGTGAACAACGCCTACGACAAGGCCCTGGCGGAAGCCGCGGTCGAGAGCGGCGTCGACATCGTGGCCTTCGGCCGGCCGTTCATTGCCAACCCCGACCTGGTCGAGCGCCTGCAGCGCGGCGCGCCGCTCAATACGCCCGACCGCGCCACCTTCTACGGCGGCGGCGCGCAGGGCTACACCGACTACCCGACGCTGCTGGGGTAACAGAGCGCCGCCGGCGCGCCAGTGCAGAAAAAACCATTAAAAATGGCTCTAGCGCTTGCGCAGCAAGCGCCTTTAGCTATCGAAAGATGAGCTTCTGACGCTCACACTGGCGCGAACACCAGCCGCACGCACAGGCCCACGCCCTCGGGGCCGGCGTCGAGTTCCAGGCGCGCCTGCAACAGCTCGGCGTAGCGCGCCACGATCGCCAGGCCCAGGCCCGCGCCCTGCCCCAGGCGCTCGCCCTCGCGGCCCTGGGACCAGCGCTGCAGCAGGTGCTGGCGCTGCTCGTCCGACAGGCCCGGCCCGTTGTCGTGCACCGCCAGAACCACCGTGTCCGCCACGCGCGACAGCTCCACCGTCACGCGCGGCTGCGTCTGCGGCGCCGTCGGGATGCCATAGCGCAAGGCGTTGTCGATGAGGTTGTTGAGCACGCCCTCGATCAGCAGCGCCTGTCCCTGCACGGCGACCGTTCGGTCGAGCCCGAGCGCGCCCAGGTCCACGCCGGCCGCGTCGGCGCGGCGCAAAAACTGCAGCACCGTCTCGCGCACCAGCGCGTCAAGCAGCACCGTCTGGCGTGGCATGTCGCCGCGTACCTCGTCGGCCAGCGCCAACGCGAGCAACTGGTCGATCAGGTGGCTGGCGCGCGCCTCGCTGTGCACGATGGCACCCAGTTGCTCGCGCCATACGGCAGGGTCTTTCTGCGCCAGGCCGTAGTTGGTCAGCGCTCGGATGCCGGCCAGCGGCGTGCGCAGCTCGTGTGCCACATTGCCGGCAAACTCGCGCTGTGCACGCACGCCCTGCGCCACGCGCGCCAGCAGGGCGTTCACGGCCGTGCCCATGCGCTGCAGGTCACGCGTGGACGCCTGCACCGGCACGGGCGCCAGGTCGCGCGCGTCGCGCCGATCGAGCGCCTGCTGCAGCGCAGCCAGCGGCCGCAGCTCTTGCTGGATCGCCCGGCGCAGCCACAGCGCCAGCCCCAGCAGCAGCAGCGCCTGCGACACCACCGAGTACAGCAGCACGCTGCGCAGCAGGGCGCTGCGCCCGCGCGTGGTCTGCGCCGTCACCACCTCGAAGGCTGCGGGCACCTCCAGGCGCAGGCGCACCGAACGCAGCGCCAGGCCCTGGAAACGGATGTCGGAAAAGCGGTACACATCGTCGTCGCGCGGCGGCGGCACGGGCAGGCCGGGGTTGCCCGCCAGCACCGAGCCATCGGGGCGCAGCACGGCGAAATAGACCGTCTCCACCTGGTCGAACAGCACCGCCTTGACTTCGCGCGGGGTCAGCGCGAAGTCCAGCCCATCGCCGGTGCTGCGCACGTTGGCGGCCACGGCGTAGGCATCGTCGAGCAGGGAGCGGTCGAACGCACGCTGGGTGAAGCCCGCGGCCACCAGCACCGACACCACCGTGCCGGCCAGCCAGGTCAGCGCCAGCGGCCCCAGCACATGGCGCAGCAGGCGTGAGCGCAGCGACGGCAGCGGCGGCGCGCCGGCCCCGGCCTGCGGGCTCATGGCCCGTCGGGAGACTGCGCCTCCAGCATGTAGCCCAGGCCACGCAGCGTGCGGATGCCCGCGCCGCTGTCGGCCAGCTTCTTGCGCAGGCGCGAAATGAAGGCCTCGAGCGCGTTGTTGCCGAGCGTGTCATCGAAGCCCGAGAGCTTTTCCGACAGGTTGCGCTTGCTGACCACGCGGCCCGGCGGGGTCATCAGCTCCCACAGCACCTCGAACTCACGCGCCGGCAGCTCCAGCGGCGCACCGTGCAACGTGAAACGGCGTGCGCGCCGGTCGAGCACCAACGCCCCGGCCACGGTGCGGTCGTCCGTGCCCTGGGTGCGGCGCGCGAGCGCGCGCAAGCGCGCCTCCACCTCGGCCAGCTCGAACGGCTTGCCCAGGTAGTCGTCGGCACCGGCGTCCAGGCCGGCAATGCGGTCCTCGGTGCGGTCGCGCGCGGTCAGCACCAGCACGGGCGTGCGGTCGCCGCGTGCGCGCGCCGCACGCAGCACCGCCAGTCCGCTGCCCACCGGGCTGTCGGGCGCGGCATCGTAGGGCAGGTTCAGGTCCAGCAGCACCGCATCGAACGGCTGCACGCACCAGAAATGGTGTGCCTCGACCACGCTGGCCGCAGCATCCACGCGGTGGCCGGCATCCGTGAGGCTGCGCAGCATCACGCCGCGCAGCACGGCATCGTCTTCTACGACCAGGATTCGCATACGGACAGGGGCGGGGGGAGGAAAGGGATACGCATTTTTACGCAGTGCCCAGGTCAGGCAGCGGTCAGGCGCCCGCAACGATAAACGCAGCATGAGCATACGACAGTTGATCCTCCTCTCCACCATGGCCTGCGCCCTGCCGGGCTGGGCCCAAAACAGCACCCCCCCCTCCCCGCAACTCACGCTGACGCAGGCCCTGGCTGCGGCACGCGACAACAGCGACGTCGCCCTGGCGCGCCATGCGCTGAGCGCCGCGCGCGCCGACATCGCCAGCGCCAACCACGCGCCCCTGCCCGTGCTCAGTGCCAAGGCCGCTTCCATCGACCTGCAGAACGGCGTGGGCAGCGGCAACGCGCTGACGCGCAAGCGCATCGACAAATCCATCGGCATCGACTGGACCTGGGAGCGCGGCGGCAAGCGCGCGCTGCGCACCCTGGCCGCACAGCGCGCTGCCAACGCGGCCGAGGCCGATGTCGAAGACGTGCAGGCCCAGCAGCTGCAGACCGCCCTGGCGGCCTACTACGACCTGCTGGCCGCGCAGGAACGGCTGCGCGAGACCGCCGAGATCGAACACAGCGCCGCCGAGCTGGCGCGCCTGGCCGCACGGCGCGTGCAGGCCGGCGACCTGTCGGTGCAGGACGCGGCGCGCACCAGCATCGAGGCCGAACGCGCGCACGCGGACACGCAGGCCGCCGAACACGACCGGGCACAGGCCGCCCTGGCTCTGGCGCAGATCACCGCCGGCAGTGCCGCCGTGCAGGCTTCGGGCAGCGACTGGCCGGCCCTGCCCGAGGCCGCCAGCGCCGCCAGCGGCAGCGACCTGGTCGCCCGCGCCGAAGCGCGCGCCGACGTGCGCGCCGCCCTGGCCCGCGTGCAGGCCGCGCAGGCCGCGCTCGACAACGCCAGCGCCCAGCGCAAGTCCGATTGGACCGTGGGCGCCTCGTACGACCACTTCCCCGGCACCTCGAACCGCCTGCTGGAGGTGCGCATGTCGGTGCCGCTGCAGTGGGGCTACCGCTACGAAGGCGAAATCGGCCGTGCCCAGGCCGAATACGCGCAGGCGCAGGACGCGCTGGACAAGGTGCGGCGCCTCGCCATCCTCGACCTGCAGCGCCTGCAGCAGGTGGCCGCCAGCACCGCGCAGCGCGCCGCCAGTTTTGACAACGGCATCCTGCCGCGCGCGCGCCAGGTGGCGCAAAACGCCGAGCTCGCCTACACCAAGGGCGTTCTGCCACTGACCGATCTGCTCGACGCGCGCCGCACCCTGCGTGCCACCGCGCTCGAAGCACTGTCGGCACGCCTGGACCACGCCAAGGCCCTTGGAGCCTGGCAACTGCGCACCCAGCCCCAAGCGCTGCTGGGCAACCCCTGATCTTTTTCTCTTGACCGAAGTCCACCATGGTGAACCACCTCTTTTGGCGCCTGCGCACGCGCAACGCCCCCGCTCCCTTTGCCGCCTGCGGCCTTCTCCTCCTGGCCCTGGGCGGCAGCGCCCTCCTCGGCGGCTGCAGCGAAGCCTCGGCGCCCGCCACTGCGCCGGAAGCCGCCGCGCCCACCGTGCAGGGCGAGCAGCTGCGCTTTCCGGCCGGCCACCCCCAGCTGGCCTTGCTCAGCGTGGCCGAAGCCCAGACGGCCCAGGACATCACCGTCGATCTGCCCGCGCGGCTGGTCTGGAATGAAGAGCGCACACAGCGCATTTACCCCGCGTTCGCGGGCCGCGTGTTGGCCATCCGCGCCGACCTCGGCCAGAGCGTGAAGGCCGGCGCACCGCTGGCGCTGCTGGCCTCGCCCGATTTCGGCCAGGCCCAGGCCGACACCGCCAAGGCGCACGCCGACCAGCACTTGGCGCAGCAGAGCCTGCGGCGCCAGCGCGAGCTGTTCGAGGCCGGCATCGTCGCGCGCAAGGACCTGGAGCAGTCCGAGGCCGAGGCCGCGCGCGCCCAGGCCGAGGTGGCGCGTGCCGCCGCGCGCACCAGCCTCTATGGCGGCGGCGCCGGCGTCAACCAGCAGCTGAGCCTGTCGGCCGGCATGGCCGGCGTGGTGGTCGAGCGCAACCTCAACCCCGGCCAGGAGGTGCGGCCCGACCAGTCGGGCCCCGGCACGCCCGCGCTGTTCGTGGTGACCGACCCGTCCACGCTGTGGGTGCAGATCGACGCGCGCGAGAGCGACCTGGCCTCGCTGCGCACCGGCGACAGCTTTGCGCTCGCAGTGCCCGCCTACCCGGGTGAAACCTTCACGGGCCGCGTCATGGCGGCATCGGACGCCATCGACCCGCACACGCGCACCATCAAGATCCGTGGCGTGGTGGCCAACGCCGACCGGCGGCTGAAGGCCGAAATGCTGGCCACGGCCCATGTCAAGGAAAGCCGCCGCGGCGGCGCCGTCGTGCCCGCTCAAGCCGTGACCCTGCGCGGCACCACGCACACCGTGTTCGTGCAGCGCGAGCCCGGCGTTTTCGAGCCGCGCACCATCACGCTGGCCCATGAAGGCCCGCGCGAAGTCGTGGTCGCCACGGGCCTGGCCGCAGGCGAGAAGGTGGTGACGCAGAACGTGCTGCTGCTCGCGCGCCAGTTCCAGATGGCCGTGGAAGACGCCGCCGTGAAGAAGGACGCGCCATGAAGCGCCTGATCCACTACGCGCTGCACCAGCCGCTGTTCATCGTGCTGGGCACGCTGCTGTTCGCGGCGGCCGGCATTTTTGCGTTCAAGAACCTGTCGGTCGAGGCCTTTCCCGACGTCACCGACACCCAGGTCACCGTGATCGCGCTCTACCCCGGGCGCGCGCCCGAAGAGGTCGAAAAGCAGGTCACGCTGCCGATCGAGGTGGCGCTTGCGGGCCTGCCGAACTCGATCCGCGTGTTCTCGCACACGCAGTTCGGCCTGTCGTTCAGCGTCATCACCTACGACGACGCAGCCAACGTCAACATCGTGCGCCAGCAGGTGGCCGAGCGCCTGTCCGGCGTCGACCTGCCGGCTGGCGTGCAGGCCAACATCGCGCCCAACGCCACGCCCGTGGGCGAAATCATGCGCTACCGCCTGAAGGGCGACGGGCAATCGACGACCGACCTGCGCACCATCGAAGACTGGACCGTGGAGCGCGCGCTGCGCCAGGTGCCCGGCGTGGCCGACGTGGTCGCCATGGGCGGCTCGATCAAGCAGTACGAGGTGCAGCCCGACCTCGACAAGCTGCGCGCCTACAAGGTCACGTTCCAGAACCTGCTCGACGCGCTCGGGCGCGGCAACGCCAATGCGGGCGGCAGCTACGTCGCCCAGGGCGCGCAGCAGTACACCATCCGCGGCATCGGCCTGCTGCAGTCGCCCGACGACATTGGCCGCGTGGTGGTGGCTTCACGCAATGGCACGCCGATCCTGATCCGCGACATCGCACAGGTGAAAGTCGGCGCCGTGCCGCGCCTGGGCGTGGTCGGCCAGGACCTGGACGACGACATCGTCACGGGCATCGTCATCATGCGCAAAGGCGAGAACCCGAGCGTGGTGCTCAAGGGCGTGAAGGACAAGATCGCCGAACTGAACGCGCGCGGCCTGCCGCCGGGCGTGCAGATCGTGCCGTTCTACGACCGCACCTGGCTGATGGACAAGACGCTGACCACCGTGTTCCGCAACCTCGTCGAGGGCGCGCTGTTGGTCTCGCTGGTGCTCTACATCTTCCTGTCGAACCTGCGCGCCAGCCTGGCCGTGGTGGTGGTGATTCCGCTGGCGCTGCTGGGCACCTTCATGGGCCTGAAAGTCATGGGCGTGCCGGCCAACCTGCTGTCGCTCGGCGCCATGGACTTCGGCATCATCGTCGACGGCGCGGTGATCGTGATCGAGAACATCATGCACCGCCTGGCCGAGCGCGGCGAAGACATGGACGAGCGCGACCGGCGCGAAGTCATCATCGATGCCGCCAACGAAGTCGGCCGCCCCACGCTGTTCTCGATGCTGATCATCATCGCGGCGCACATCCCGATCTTTGCGCTGCAGCGCCACGAAGGCCGCATCTTCCAGCCCATGGCGCTGTCGGTGACCGCCGCCCTGATCGGCGCGCTGATCTTCTCGCTCACGCTGGTGCCGCTGCTGGCCTACTGGATGCTCAAGCGCAAGCTGCCGCACGGCGACAACCGCGTGGTGCGGGGCGCCAAGAACCTCTATGCGCCCGTGCTCGAATGGGCCCTGTACAACCGCCGCAAGGTGGTGGTGATCGCGTTGGTGGCGTTCGGCCTGTCGGGCGTCGTGGCCGCGCGCCTGGGCTCCGAGTTCCTGCCGGAACTCAATGAAGGCACGACCTGGATCAACTTCGCGCTCTCGCCCACCGTGTCGAGCGAAGAAGCCACGCGCATCCTGCGCATGTCGCGCAAAGCGCTGCTGGCGGTGCCCGAGGTCAACACCACGGTCTCCAAGGCCGGCCAGCCCGAAGACGGCACCGACCCCAAGACCATCTCCATGGCCGAAATCTTCGTCGATCTGAAGCCCGAAGACCAATGGCGCAAGGGCATGACGCGCGAGAAGATCACCGCGGAAATGGACCGCGCGCTCTCGGCCATTCCCGGCATCGACCCCGCCTTCTCGCAGCCGATCCGCGACAACGTGCTCGAATCGATCTCGCAGATCAAGGGCCAGATCGTGATCAAGCTCGCGGGCGACGACCTCGCAGAGATGAAGCGCATCACCGACGAGATCGCACGCGAGATCAAGCAGGTGCAGGGCGTCGCGCGTGCCGAGATCGACCGCGACGGCCAGGTGCCTCAGCTCCTGATCGACATCGACCGCGACCGCGCGGCGCGTTACGGCCTCAACGTGGGCGACATCCAGGACGTGATCGAGGCGGCCCTGGCCGGCAAGGCCGCCACCAGCCTGTGGGAAGGCGAGCGCAAGTTCGCCGTGGCCGTGCGCCTGCCCAAGGACGAGCGCGTGCATTGCCAACCTGCCGCGCACCCCCATCGCCACGCCCGACGGCGGCTATGTGACGCTGGGCGCCGTGGCCCACATCCACGAAGGCACGGGCGCCATGAACATCGCGCGCGAAGCCGGGCGCCGCACCACGGCCATCGGCATCTTCATCCAGGGCCGCGACATGGGCTCGGTCGTGGCCGACATGAAGGAGCGCGTGGCCAAGAACGTGGAGATTCCGTCCACGCTACCAGCTCAACTGGTCGGGCGAGTTCGAGAACCAGGAACGCGCCATGAAGCGCCTGTCGGTGGTGGTGCCGATCTCGCTGCTGCTGATCTTCGTGCTGCTGTTCGACGCCTTCAAGTCGTTCAAGACCGCTTCGCTGGTGCTGATCAACGTGCCCCTGGCGCTGATCGGCGGCTTCGTCGCGCTGTGGATCTTCGGCATTCCGCTGTCCGTGTCGGCGGCCATCGGCTTCATCGCGCTGTCCGGTCAGGCCGTGCTCAACGGCGTGGTGATGCTGTCGGTCTACCAGCAGCTGCAGGCCGGCGGCATGGAGGTGATGGAAGCCGTGCGCCAGGGCTCGATGCAGCGCCTGCGCACCGTGCTGATGACGGCCATGCTGGCGGCGCTCGGCCTGCTGCCGATGGCGCTGTCGCACGAGATCGGCTCGGAGACGCAGCGGCCGCTGGCCATCGTCGTGATCGGTGGCCTGGTCACCGCGACGCTGCTCACGCTGGTGGTGCTGCCCGCGCTGTACGTGGCCTGGTTCTCGCCGCGCAAGGCCAAGGCGGCCAAGGGCACCGTGGAAGCGGTGGCGTGAACACGGCGCCAGCGCCACAGCACTGCGGCCCCGCCCTGCCCAGCGGCACGGCGGTGCTGCTGCTGCACGGCCTGTGCAGCACGCCCGAGGAGCTGCAGTCGGTGCAGCACGCATTGCGCAGCGCCGGCCATGCCGTCTGCGCGCCGCGCATTGCCGGCTATTCGTTCGACCCGCAGGCGGCTGTCCAGCAGGCGCGCCCGTATGGCGAGTGGCTGGCGGCGATCGAAGCCCAGGTCGACGCGCTGCGCCGCAGCCATGCGCGCGTGGCGCTGGTGGGCATTTCGGCGGGCTCGTCGCTGGCGCTGGGCGCGGCCATCCGCTGCGGGCCCAAGGTCGACGCCATGGTGCTCATGTCCACCACGCTGGTGTTCGACGGCTGGGCGATTCCGCGCACGCATTGGCTGCTGCCGCTGGCGCTCTACACCCCGCTGGGCCGCTGGTGGAAATACCGCGAGCGCCCACCCTACGGCGTGAAGAACGAACGCGTGCGCGCCTGGATCGAACGCGAGCTGGCCCAGCGCCGCATCTCGCGCGCCGGCACGGCAGTGATCGGCATCGGCCACCTGCGCGAGCACGACCGGCTGATCCGCCATGTGCGTCGCCACCTCGCACGCGTGGCCTGCCCGCGGGTACTGGCCATCCATGCGCGCGAGGACGAGGTGGCCAGCCTGGCCAACCTGGACCTGCTGGCGCGCGGGCTCGGCGCCGAGCGCCTGCGCACGCTGGTGCTGGACGACAGCTACCACATGGTCTCCATCGACAACGACCGCCAACAGGTGGTGCGCGAAACCGTGGCCTTCGTGGCCCACGCCGTGCCGGCCTGAGCGCCGCGTCGCCACCCCATCCGAGAGGTCCACGACCATGCGCACCGATATCTACACCACCCTCACCACCCTGCTGGAACAGAAGTTCCACCTCGACCCCGCCCAGCTGCGCCCCGACGCCAGCCTGGAAGAGCTGGGGCTCGACTCGCTGTCGCTGATGGACTTCATCTTCAACGCCGAAGACGCCTTCCACCTGCGCATCCCCGAAACCCTGCTCGACCCGCGCCAAAGCGGCATCACGCTGCAGCACATCTGCGAAGTGATCGAAGGGCTGCTGCCTGCGCCCCACGCCAGCTCCAGGGTGGCCGTGTGAACGCCGCCGTGCGCATCACCGGCTACGGCGCCACCACGCCCCTGGGCCAGGACCTGGCCGGGTTCGACGCGCACCTGTTCCACGGGCAGTCGGCCGTGCGCGCCCACGCCCTGGCGCTGCCCGGGCTGGCCCCGGTGCTGCTGCCGGTCGCGCACTGCAGCTTCGACGAAGGCGCGCTGCGTGCACCCTCGCGCCTGCCCATGGACCGCGGCACCGCCATGGCGCTGTCGGCCGCCGAGGCGGCCACGCAGGCCGCCGCACTGGCGGCGGAGCCCGAGCGGCTTGGCATCTTCTGGGGCAGCGGCATGGGCGGCGCCGCCAGCTTCGAGACCACCTGCCAGGCCCTGTTTGGCGCGCAGCGCCGCATGCGGCCGACCACGGTGCCCACCACCATGCCCAACGCCGCGGCGGCCGAGCTGGCCCTGCGCTTTGGCGCACGCGGCGCAGCGCTGACCTACGCCTGCGCCTGCGCGTCGTCCGCCGTAGCTATCGGCGAAGCCATGCGCGCCATCCGCGCGGGCTGGATCGATGTGGCCATTGCGGGCGGCCATGAGGCCATGCTGGTGCCCGGCGTCATGGCCAGCTGGGACGCCATGCGCGTGCTGGCGCCGCTGCGCGGCGCAGGCGATGCCGCGTCTGCCTGCCGGCCGTTCTCGGCCGACCGCGCCGGTTTTGCGTTGGGGGAAGGCGCGGCCGCTGTGGTGCTGGAGTCCGAGGCCCATGCGCGCTCGCGCGGTGCGCAGAGCGCGCTTTTTCTGGCCGGCTACGCCAGCAATTGCGACGGCATGCACATCACCCAACC
The DNA here is from genome assembly GCA_963703375.1 of uncultured beta proteobacterium. Classification (GTDB taxonomy): domain Bacteria; phylum Pseudomonadota; class Gammaproteobacteria; order Burkholderiales; family Burkholderiaceae_C; genus Simplicispira. The sequence goes on from CAVPEF010000004.1 coordinate 234,418, forward strand.
GCACGCGCCGGGCCAGGCGCGCGCCATGCACGCGGCGCTCCGGGACGCGGGGCTGGGCGCGGCGGACATCGGCTACATCAATGCCCACGGCACGGCCACGGTGGCCGGCGATGCCGCCGAGGCGCAGTCCATCGCCACGGTGTTCGGCTCCGGCACGCCCGTCAGCTCCACCAAGGCCATCCACGGCCATATGCTGGGCGCCGGCGGCGCGGTGGAGCTGGTGGCGACGCTGCGTGCGCTGGAGCAGCGGCGCCTGCCGCCCACGGCGCACCTGGACAGCGCCGACCCGGCCTTTGCGCTGGACCTGGTCCGCGGCGGCGCGCGCCCCGCGCCGCAACTGCGCTACGCGCTGTCCAACTCGTTTGCTTTCGGCGGCACCAACGCCGTGCTCATCGCCGGGCGCGACGGCTGAGCGCGGGCTGCCGCTGCCTGGCGATCAGGCCAGCAGCCGGGGCGCGTGCGCCGGGGACAGGCCGATCATGGCCTGCGCATCGCCCAGGCGGAACTGCTGCACCACCTGCGACAGGCGCTGCGCCTGCTCGCGCAGCGACTCGGCCGCAGCGGCCGACTGCTCGACCAGCGCGGCGTTCTGCTGCGTCATGCGGTCGATCTCGCCGACCGACTGGTTGACCTGGCCGATGCCGGCCGACTGCTCGGAAGCGGCCGCCGAGATCTCGCCAATGATGTCGCCCACGCGCTGCACGCTGGCGACGATCTCCTGCATCGCCTTGCCCGCGCCTTCGACGTGGCGCACGCCGCCGTCCACGGCCGCCACGCTGGTGCCGATGAGGCCCTTGATGTCGCTGGCCGCCGCGGCCGAGCGCTGCGCGAGGCTGCGCACTTCGCTGGCCACCACGGCGAAGCCGCGGCCCTGCTCGCCCGCGCGCGCGGCCTCGACGGCCGCGTTGAGCGCGAGGATGTTGGTCTGGAACGCGATCGAATCGATCAGGCCGATGATGTCGGCGATCTTGCGGCTCGACGCCGAGATCTCATGCATGCTGGCCACCGCCTGCTGCACCACCGTGCCGCCGCGCGTGGCCGTGCCCGAGGCCGACACCGACAGCTGGTTGGCGGTCTGCGAGGACGAGGCCGTCTGCTGCACCGTCACGGTGAGCTGCGACAGCGAGGCGACGGCCTCCTGCGCGTTGCTGGCCGTCTGCTCGGTGCGCGCCGACAGGTCCTGGTTGCCCATGGCGATTTCCTGGCTTGCGGTCGCAATGCTGCCGCTGGCGTCGCGCACCTGCGCCACCATCGCGCCCAGGCCCTGCTGCATGTCCGACAGCGCGCGCTGCAGGTCGGCGACCTCGTCTTTGCCCTGCGCCTCGATCGGCTGCGACAGGTCGCCCCCGGCGATGGCGCGCGCCATGCGCTGGGCCTCGACCAGCGGGCGGCAGATCGACTGCATGTTCAGCAGCGTCAGCGGCACCACCACGACCACGGTGAGCAGCACCGCCAGCGCAAACAGCCACTGCGTCTGCGCCGACACGGCCCCCTGCTCGGCCACCACCGCATCCACTTCGGTGCGCAGGTCGGCCTGGAGCTTGGCCATCAGCTTGTCGGCCTCGGCAAATTCGGCCACGGCCTTGCCGCTCATGCGGTTGGCAATCGTCGCGGTGTCGTAGCCGCCGGCCTCGAGCTGCCGCGCCACATGGGCGAACTGGTCGCGGTAGGCCTGCAGGCGCTGCGCGAGACCGCGCGCCGCGGCCGCGTCGTCGGCCTTGCTGGCCTGCACGAAGCGCTCGGTGGCCTTGCCCGCCAGGTCCAGGCTGGCCACCCACTGCGCATGGGCCTTCTGCACGTTCTCGGGGCGCTCGTACGCGATGATCATGTCCTTCTCGTGCTGGCGCACCGCACCCATGTGGCTGCCCAGCTCGCTCAGGTGGCCGACCTTGGCAAACGAGTTCGCGACAAAATCCTCGCTCATGGAATGGATGCGGAACATGCCCAGCATGCCCGCGCCGCCCAGCAGGCTGAGCAGGACCAGCACGACCGCAATGGCCCCGAGCATGCGAAAACGGATGGTGAACTGCCGCATGAGCGCATAAACCGACATGGTGAAACTTCCTCGTGGTGGATACAAATCTCGTCGCCACCTTGCCGGCGGCAAGTGCAACAAAACGTTGCAGTTTGCCAGACCTTTGCCGCTCCCAGCTAAGTAGTTGTCACATCCGCCATTTTTTCAGCAGCAGCGCGTTGGCCATGACGCTCACCGAACTCAGCGCCATGGCCGCGCCGGCCACCACCGGGCTCAGGTAGCCGAGCGCGGCCAGCGGGATGCCGGCCACGTTGTAGGCAAAGGCCCAGAACAGGTTCTGCCGGATCTTGGCCACAGTGCGGTGCGAGATGTCGAGCGCCGCGGCCACCAGCGCCGGGTCGCCGCGCATCAGCGTGATGCCGGCCGCGTGCATGGCCACGTCGGTGCCGTTGCCCATCGCCATGCCGACATCGGCGGCCGCCAGCGCCGGCGCGTCGTTGACGCCATCGCCCACCATTGCCACCGACGCTGGCCGCCCTCGCCGCGCCAGCGCCGCACCTGCGCCGCCTTGTCGCCCGGCAGCACCTCGGCGCGCACCTCGCCCGCGTCGGTCCAGCCCCAGGCGCCGCGCCATCGCCTCGGCCGCGCCGCGGTTGTCGCCCGAGATCATCACGGTGCGCAGGCCCCGGCCGCGCAGCAGCGCCAGCGCCTCGCGCGCGCCGGGTTTGGGTTCGTCGCCAAAGGCCATCAGGGCGCGCACGGCCAGCCCCTGCGCGGTGCGTTCGGCCACCGCCGACACGGTGGCGCCCGCGTTTTGCCAGGCAAGCGCGCGCGCATCGAGCGCGGCCAGGTCCACGCCCAGCTCCTGCATCCAGCGCAGGCTGCCCACCAGGTAGCTGCGCGCGCCGACCTCGCCCTCGGTGCCGCGCCCCGGCACGGCGCGCACCGCGTCGGGCGCCGCCACAGCCAGGCCGCGCTGCTGCGCCGCCTGCACCACCGCGCGCGCGAGCGGGTGCTCGCTGCCGCTTTGCAGGCCGCCGCCACGGCCGCGAGCACGGCCGCTTCGTCCTGACCCGGCTCCACGTGGAACGCGGTCAGCCGCGGCTGGCCCACGGTCAGCGTGCCGGTCTTGTCGAACGCCACGGTGTCGACCCGGTGCGCCAGCTCCAGCGCCTGCGCGTCCTTGATCAGGATGCCGTGCCGCGCCGCCACGCCGGTGCCCGCCATGATCGCCGCCGGCGTCGCCAGCCCCAGCGCGCACGGGCAGGCGATCACCAGCACCGCCACGGCGTGGACCAGCGCCACCTCCATGCCCGCGCCGGCCCGAGCAACCAGCCAGCCCAGCGTGAGCCAGCGCGATCACCAGCACCACCGGCACGAACACGGCCGAGACCTGGTCCACCAGCCGCTGGATCGGCGCCTTGGCGGCCTGCGCGTCCTCGACCAGGCGGATGATGCGCGCCAGCACGCGTCTCGGCGCCGACCGCGCGCACCTCCAGCACCACGCGGCCCTCGCCGTTGATCGAGCCGCCGGTGAGCGCGCGCCCCGGCCGCCTTGGCCACCGGCAGCGGCTCGCCGGTCAGCATCGACTCGTCGACCTGCGTGTCGCCCTCGAGCACCACGCCATCGACCGGAACGCGCTCGCCGGGGCGCACCACCAGGCGGTCGCCGACCAGCACCTCGGCCACCGGCACATCGACCTCGCCGCCCTGGCCCAGCAGGTGCGCGACCTCGGGCCGCAGCGCCTGCAGCGCGCGGATCGCCGCCGTGGTCTGGCGCTTGGCGCGCGCCTCGAGCCACTTGCCCAGCAGCACCAGCGTGACCACCACGGCCGACGCTTCGAAGTACAGGTGCGGCGCGTGCCCCGCAGGCGCCGTGAGCCACAGCCACACCGACAGCCCCCAGCCCGCGCTGGTGCCGATCGCCACCAGCAGGTCCATGTTGCCCGACAGCGCGCGCGCAGCGCGTGCCAGCCGGCCCGGTAGAAGCGCGCGCCCAGGATGAACTGCACCGGCGTCGCCAGCAGCGAACTGCACCCAGGCCGGCAGCATCCAGTGCGCACCGAACAGGTCGCCGAGCATCGGCAGCACCAGCGGCGCCGACAGCAGCAGCCCGAGGGCCACGGGCGCGAAGCCGGCCCAGGGCGAGGCGCCGTCTTCGCGCGCCTGCGCGGCGGCCGGCGTGCGCGGCTCGTAGCCCGCGTTGCGCACGGCGCGGCGCAGCAGCGCGTCGCCCGCCGCCGCGTCGCTGCCGCCCGGCGCCGCATAGCGGATGCGCGCCGACTCGGTCGCCAGGTTCACGCGTGGCGTCCTGCACGCCCGGCACCTTGCGCAGCGCGCGCTCGACGCGGCCGACGCAGCTCGCGCAGGTCATGCCGCCGATGCCGATGTCGATGTCCCGCGGCGCGGGCGGGGCGGTGGGCGCCGCCCCGGAGAAGGCGGGGGCGGGGTTCAGGGTGTGTTCGTGGGCCATGGAAGAAAGGTACACCCTGCCACGGTGGCAGGGTCAAGCGTCCATCCGGCGGGGGCATGCGGGAGAAAATATATGCTATCCATTGAGTAGCTTCAGACGTAATACCAGTCAGCGCTGGAGGCTGTTTTCGCCCAAAAACTCGCCCCAGACCAAAGTGCGGCGGCGTGCCACAACGGCGCCTTGTCCGATAGCGCAGATGGCCCGCGCGGTGCTCGAATGCGGCCCATGAACCCGCCCGACACCCCCACCCCGCGCACCGGCCAGGCGCCCGCGCCGATCGGCCGCGAAGCGTTCCGCGCGCGCTTCCTGCAGGACTTCGCCGATCCGCGGTTCGGCGCGGAAGCGCCCGAAGCGCTGGCGCAGCTCGAAGCCATCGCCTGGCGCAACTTCGACGAGGGCCGCAAGGCGCCGCGCACGCGCCGCGCCGGGCCCGGCTACGCCGACCCGGACTACGAACTCTCGTGCGACTGGCTCGACGCCAAGGCGGGCATCGACGCCGCGCGCGAGCGCTTCAACGACCCCGCCGGCCCGTCGCGCGTGCTGCTCATCTGCGGCGCCGCGCGCAACGACGGCACCTGCCCGGGCGAAATCTCCAAGAGCTGGCGCCTGCTGCAGGCGGCCCAAGGCGTGTTCCGCGCGCAGGCCATCGAGGTCGACGTGCTCGACCTGAGCTGGCTCACCTCCGACTACGGCCGCCACATCCACCCGTGCAAGGGCTGCGTCTCCACCGCCATGCCGCTGTGCCACTTTCCGTGCAGCTGCTACCCCAACCATGCGCTGCGCCAGACGGGCGACTGGATGAACGAGATCTATGCGCGCTGGACCGCCGCGCACGGCGTGATGATCGTCGCGCCCACCTACTGGTACCAGTCGCCCAGCCCGCTCAAGCTGATGACCGACCGCCTGGTCTGCGCCGACGGCGGCAACCCCGACCCGACCACCACGCACGGCAAAAAGGCGCAGGAGGCCAAGGCGCTGGAGCTGGCCGGCTGGGACTACCCCAAGCACCTGGCCGGCCGCGCCTATGCGCTGGCGGTGCACGGCGACGTGGCCGGCGTGGAAGGCGCGCGCCGCGCGCTGTCCGACTGGCTCGACTGGATGGGCCTGGTCAGCGCGGGCTTTCGCGCCCGGCTCGACCGCTACATCGGCTACTACGAAAGCTACGCGCGCAGCCACGAGGCGCTCGACCGCGACACCGCCGTGCAGGACGAGGTGCGCGCCGCCGCAGAGGCGCTCGCGGTCGCGGTGGCCGAGCTGCGCGCGGGCACGCTGAGCCGCCCGGACGCCCACGTGCCGACGCCGCGCGCCAAGTAGAAGATGCAGCGCCAAACACGGCTCTGGCGCCGATGCAGCAAGCGTTAGAAGCTGCAAAAACGCGGGCCAAGGCCGCGCGACAACGACCCCGCAGGGCGCTTGACTCTGACACCATGTCAAGCTGCACACTGGTTTTTATTTTCCATTTGCGAGGAGCTCTGCCATGCCTTCCACCCACCAGTTCGACGTCCGCGGCATGACCTGCGGCCACTGTGAGCGCGCCGTCACCGCGGCCGTGCAGCAGCTCGACCCGGCCGCGCAGGTGCGCATCGACCGCGCCGCCCACCGCGTCGAGGTCGACAGCCAGCAGCCGCGCGAGGCGCTGGCCGCCGCGATTGCCGAAGAAGGCTACGAGGTCGCCGCGGCGTGAGCCCGGCCCTTGGCGCCGCCGCGCCGGCCGTCGCCGCGCCGGCCGCCGGCGCGCACGTGCCCATCGGCACCGCCGCGCAGCGCGCGGGCGTTTCGGCGCGCATGGTGCGGCACTACGAGTCGCTGGGCCTGCTGCCGGCCGTGGCGCGCACCGAAGCGGGCTACCGCCAGTATTCCGAGGCCGACATCCATGCGCTGCGCTTCATCCGCCGCGCGCGCGACCTGGGCTTCTCGATGCCCGAGATCGCCACGCTGCTGGGCCTGTGGCAGGACAAGCGGCGCGCCAGCGCCAGCGTCAAGCAGATTGCGCAGGCCCACATCGCCGACCTCGGCGAACGCATCGCCGCGATGCAGGCCATGCAGCGCACGCTGCAGTCGCTGGTGCAGTGCTGCCACGGCGACCAGCGGCCCGACTGCCCGATCCTCGACGACCTCGCTGCGGCGCCCGGCACAGCGCCCGGTCCGCGCAAATCGCTATCAAAAATGTAGCTTAAGCGCTCTGCTTCTGTCACTTTGCGGCCCCAGAGCGTTTGAAATGCAGGCAGCACCAGCGCCAGGCGCTCACTTTTTTGAAGTTTTCCCAGGGCCGGCCCGGGGCGCGCGCAGCGCCGGTGCGGGCCCATCGGCGCGCCGCAGCACGCCCGCGCACAGTGTCGCAATGCACTGCTCGGCAATCTGCTCGGGCGTGTAGTCGCCGCCGCTGTGGTACCAGCGGCCGATCCAGCTCAGCGCGCCGGCGATCACGAACGCCGTCATCTTCGGGTCGCACGGCGCCAGCGACCCCTCGGCCACGCCGGCCGCGACCAGGCGGCGGAACTCGTGGTCGATGGCCGACTTGAGGCGCCGCAGCTCCTTGCGGCTGCCCTCGGGCAGCTCCTCATCGCCGACGCGGATCAGGCACATGCCGAAATCCATGCGTGACGATGCGCGCATACACACGCATGCAGGCCATCAGCTGGTCGATCGCCTGGCCGCCCGCGGCGCGCGAGGCCTCGATGCCCGCGATGCGTCATCTCCAGGCCCTGGCGCACGCACTCGATCAGGATCTGGTCCTTGTTCTTGACGTAGTAGTAGAGCGTGGGCTTGCTCACGCCCAGGCGCGCGGCGATGTCGTCGAGCGAGGTGGCATGGAAGCCGCGTTCGTTGAACAGCTGCGCGCCGGCCTGCAGCACCGCGTCGCGCTTGGCCTGGCGCTGCAGCTCGCGGTCGGGCGCGGGCGCCCAGGGCGAAGCGGGCGGGGGGCGCGGTGCGCGGGGGTTTCGGGTGGGCATGGTGGCGGCGCGTCCGCGGGTAAGTTCGGATGCCCGAGGGCCGGGACAGGACACAAACTCTACTCGTGAGTAAGCAGTTTACGTAAGAGTAATAACCGTCCGGCCCGCACAAACCCTCATCCCCGAAGACCGATGGAGACCACCCCCACTGGCGGCCCGGCGGCCGCCCCCCTGCTGCAGGTCGATGGCGTCACGCTGGCGTTTGGCGGCGTGCGCGCGCTCGGCGGCGTCGGCTTTGCGGTGCAGAGCGGCTCCATCACCGCCGTGATCGGCCCCAACGGCGCCGGCAAGACCTCGCTGTTCAACACCATCTCGGGCTTCTACCGGCCCAGCGGCGGGCAGCATCCGCTTTCGCGGCCAGGACATCACGCGCGTGCCGGCGCCGCAGCGCGCCCGGCTGGGCCTGGGCCGCAGCTTCCAGAACATCGCGCTGTTCCGCGGCATGACGGTGCTCGACAACATCAAGCTCGGGCGCCACGCGCACCTGAAAACCAACGTGCTCGATGCGCTGTTCTACCTGGGCCGCGCGCGCCGCGAGGAGGCCGCGCTGCGCGCCGACATCGAGGAGCGCATCATCGACTTCCTCGAGATCGACCACATCCGCCACGCCCCCGTCTCGGCCCTGCCCTACGGCCTGCAAAAGCGCGTCGAGATGGCGCGCGCGCTGGCGATGCAGCCGCAGATCCTGATGCTCGACGAGCCCGTGGCCGGCATGAACCGCGAAGAGACCGAGGACATGGCGCGCTTCATCCTCGACGTGCGCGCCGAGTGGGGCGTGACGGTGCTGATGGTCGAGCACGACATGGGCATGGTGATGGACCTGTCGGACCACGTGGTGGTGCTCAACTTCGGCCAGGTCATCGCGCAGGGCACGCCCGCCGCGGTGCAGGCCGACCCCGAAGTCAACCGCGCCTACCTGGGCTCGGGCGACGTCGGCGACCTGCGCCGCAGGCTCCACGCCAGCGCAGGGGTGCCGTGATGGACTGGGCCTACCTGTTCGAGATCTGCCTCACGGGCCTGGCCAGCGGCGGGCTCTATGCGCTCGCGGCGCTCGCCTTCGTCATGGTCTACAAGGCCACGCGCGTGGTCAACATCGCGATTGGCGAACTGCTGATGGCCGGCGCCTACCTGTTCTTCACGTTCGCCGCCACGTTCGCGCTGCCGCTGTGGCTGGCGATTCCCGCGGCCGTGCTCGGCTCGGGGCTGCTCGGCGCCGTGGTCGAGCGCACCATGATCCGGCCGCTGCTGGGCGAGCCGCCGATCTCGGTCTTCATGGTCACCGTGGGCCTGGGCTCGGTGCTGGTCGGCCTGGTCGAGCTGATCTGGACCGCCGACCAGCGCCGCCTGCCCGACTTCATGCCGGCGCAGCCGATCATGGTCGGCGAGGCGTTCCTCGCGCCCAAGGTGTTCTGGGGCGCCGCGATCGCGCTGGTGTTCATCGCCGCCGTGCTGCTGGTGTTCCGCTTCTGGCGCGGCGGCGTGGCGCTGCGCGCCACCGCGAGCGACCAGGGCGCCGCCTACTCGGTGGGCATCAACGTGCCGCGCGTGTTCTCGCTCGCCTGGGTGGCCTCCAGCATGATCGCCGCCGTCTCCGGGATCATCGTCGGCTCGATCGGCGGCATCTCCTCGTCGATGGGCGTGTTCGGCCTGTCGGTGCTCGTGGTGGTGATCGTCGGCGGGCTCGACAGCGTGCTCGGCGCGCTGATCGGCGGCCTGTTCATCGGCCTCGTCGAGGCGCTGGCGGGCAGCTACCTGGGCGGCGCCTACAAGCTGCTGGCCACCTTCATCGTGCTGGTGGTGGTGCTGATGCTGCGCCCCTACGGGCTGTTCGGCACGCGCGACATCGAAAGGCTGTGACCCCGATGCGCGCCCCCTTCCACCGCACCGCAGCAGGAGAGCGCTGATGCGCATCGGAACCCTCAAGGAAAGCTACACCGCCGACGCGGCGCTGTTCGACTCGCGCACGCAAAAAGCCTGGCTCGCCGTGGCCGCCGCGCTGCTGGTGCTGTTTCCGTTCATGGCCAGCGACTACTGGATGTACCTCGCGTGCCTGGTCAGCATCAATGTCGCAAGCAGCACCGGGCTCAACATCCTCACCGGCTACACCGGCCTCGTGAGCCTGGGCCAGGCGGCCTTCATGGGGCTGGGCGCCTACACCGTGGCGATTCTGGAGCTGCGCCTGGGCACGCCGTTCCTGCTCAATCTCCTCGCGGGTGGCTTGGTCGCCATGCTCGGCGGCCTGGTGGTCGGCATTCCGTCGCTGCGCGTCAAGGGGCTGTACCTGGCGATCGCCACGATCGCAGCCTCGTTCATCGCGCACTTCCTGTTCGCCAACCTCGCGTTCACGGGCGGCACGGCGGGCCTGACGGTGCCGCCGGCGACGCTGTTCGGCGCGGCGCTGGACACCTCGTTCCGGCTCTACTGGGTGATCGTGCCGGTCACGCTGCTGATGCTGCTGGGCGCGGCCAACCTGTTTCGCACGCGCGTGGGCCGCGCCTTCATCGCGATCCGCGACCGCGACATCTCGGCCGAGGTGCTGGGCATTCCGCTGCTGCGCTACAAGCTGCTGTCGTTCGGCCTGTCGTCGTTCTATGCGGGTGTCGCGGGCGGGCTGTGGGCCTACTTCTTCCGCGTGGTCACGCCCGAGAGCTTTCCGCTGCTGCTGTCGATCTTCTTCCTGGCCGCGATCATCGTCGGCGGCATGGGCACCATCCTCGGCGCGGTGCTCGGCGCGGTGTTCATGACCATGGTGCCCGAGCTGCTCAAGCTCGCCGTCGACCTGCTGCCCGGCGGCACCGAACTCACGGTGTTCCTCTCGCCCGTGCGCACCATCGTCTTTGGCCTGCTGATCATCGGTTTTCTGGTGTTCGAGCCGCAGGGGCTCGCAGAAGTGTGGCGGCGCATTCGCCGCTTTTTCCACCTGTGGCCGTTCCGCAACTAGCGGGGCGCTGCCGGGCATTGCCATCGTGACCCCAAGGAGACAAGCATGCACAAGACCCTGACCTCCCAGCGCCGCCGCTCGCTGCTGCTGGCCGCCGGCGCCGCCCTGGCCACCCCGCTGGCCGCGCACGCGCAGGCCGGCGGCGAAGACATCGTCATCGGCGGCTCCATCCCGATGACGGGCGTGTTCGCGTTCGCCGGCGTGGGCATCAATGCCGGCATGGCCGACTACGTGAAGATGGTCAACGACGCCGGCGGCATCAAGGGCCGGAAGCTGCGCTACGTGCCCGAGGACACCGGCTACAAGGTCGATGTCTCGGTGGCCGCCTACAAGAAGATCACGAGCCAGAACAAGGTCAACCTCTACTACGGCGACTCGACCGCGTTCTCCAAGACCATCAACCCCGAACTGCAGCGCAGCGGCAGCATGCTGATGACCGGCGCGTCGTTCGCCACCGAGCTCAACGACCCGAAGAAGTACCCGCACCAGTTCCTGGTCGGCCCCGACTACACCGAGATGTTCGGCATCCTGCTCAAGCACATCGCCAAGGAGAAACCCGGCGCCAAGGTGGCCTTCGTCTATTCCGACTCCGAGTTCGGCCGCGACCCGATCGAGTCGAGCGAAGCGCTGGCCAAGCAGCTCGGCCTCTCGGTGCCGGTGAAGATCATGACGCCCGCGGGCAGCGTCGACGTGTCGACCGAAGTCATCAAGCTGCGCCGCGCCGCGCCCGACTACACCATCTTCCACGGCTACATCCTCGCGCCGATCCCCGAGTTCATCACCCAGGGCAAGCAGATGGGCATGACCAGCAAGTGGATGGGCACGTTCTGGACCATGGACAGCTCCACCGTCATGAAGATGGGCGAGGCCGGCGACGGCTTCATGGGCGTGATGCCCTACCGCTACTACTACGACACCTCGGCCAAGGCGCCGATGCTCGAGAAGATCCGCGCGCTGCGCCCCGAGTACCAGAGCACGGCCTACATCCAGGGCTTCCTCGCCGCGATGCTGTTCACCGAGGCGACCCGGCGCACGCTCGACGCGAACAAGCCGCTCACGGGCGACAACCTCAAGGCCGCGCTCAATTCGATCAAGGACTTCGACACCGGCGGCCTGATCGGCGTGCCGATCACGATCAGCGGCAACTCGATCCCTGTAGGACGCGTCTACCGGGCCGACATGAAGGCGCAAAAAATGGTTGCAGCCTCCGATTGGATCAAGCTCTGACCGTGCCTTAACCATGAGCCAGCCCGCTCCAGCCAACGTCCTCGAAGTCAACAACATCGAGGTCATCTACAACAAGGTGGTGCAGGCGCTGCGCGGCCTGTCGCTGGCCGTGCCGCGCGGGCAGATCGTGGCGCTGCTGGGCAGCAACGGCGCGGGCAAGTCGACCACGCTCAAGGCGATCTCGGGCCTGCTGGCGCTCGAGGACGGCGCGCTCGAAGGCGGCTCCATCCACTTCAACGGCCAGCCCACCGCGGCGCTCGCGCCGCAGCAGCTGGTGCGCCGCGGCCTGTTCCATGTGATGGAGGGGCGGCGCGTGTTCGAAGACCTCACGGTCGAAGAGAACCTCGTCGCCGCGACCTACGCGCTCACGGGCCGCGGCGGCGCCCGGCCCGACTTCGACCTGGTCTACAGCTACTTTCCGCGCCTGCACGAGCGCCGCAAGGGCCTGGCCGGCTACCTCTCGGGCGGCGAGCAGCAGATGCTCGCGATCGGCCGCGCGCTGGTCGCGCAGCCCGAGCTGATCCTGCTCGACGAGCCGTCGCTCGGCCTCTCGCCCAAGCTCGTCGAGGACATCTTCGGCATCATCGCGCGCATCAACGCCGAGCGCGGCACCTCGATGCTGCTGGTCGAACAGAACGCCACCGTGGCGCTGGCCGTGGCGCACAGCGGCTACATCATGGAAAACGGCAAGATCGTCATCGACGGCTCGGCCGCGCGCCTGGCCAGCGACCCCGACGTGCGCGAGTTCTACCTCGGCATGGGCGGCGGCGGCGAAGCCAAAAGCTTCAAAGACATCAAGCACTACAAACGCAGAAAGCGCTGGTTGTCGTAATGGCCATGCAAGCCCTTCCCGAACTCACCCTGCCGCAGATGCTGCGCGCGCGCGCGCGCAGCACGCCCGAGCGCGTGGCGCTGCGGCAGAAGGACTTTGGCATCTGGAAGCCGCTGACCTGGGCCGCGTACCACGAGCGCGCCAGCCACTTCGGCCTGGGCCTGCTGGCGCTGGGCCTGGGCCACGGCGGCCATGTGGGCGTGCTGTCCGAGAACCGCACCGAGTGGGTGCTCGCGCAGATGGGCGCCGGCCTCATCGGCGCCGTCGCGGTGGGCGTGTACCCCACGAGCCCGTCGGCCGAGGTGGCCTACGTGGTCGCGCACGCCGACATCGAGGTCATGGTCTGCGAGGACCAGGAACAGACCGACAAGGTGCTCGAAGCGCTCGACCAGCTGCCGCGCCTGCGCAAGATCGTGGTGATCGAACCGAAGGGCCTGCGCAGCTTCGCGCCCGCGCTGCGCGAGCTGATCGTGACCTTTGCCGAGGTCGAGCAAGCCGGCGCTGAAGCCGGCAACAGCGCGCTGATCGACGCCGCCCTGGCGCGCCAGACGCAGGACGACATCGGGCTGATGATCTACACCTCGGGCTCCACGGGCAAACCCAAGGGCGCGATGGTCTCGTGGCGCAACATGCGCGGCGTGGTGCCGGGCATTGTGGATCGCCTGGGGATCACGGCCGCAACAAGCCACCTGTCGTACCTGCCGCTGTGCCACGTCGCCGAGCAGATGCTGACCACCTTCGTGCCGATCTACACCGGCGCGCAGGTGCACTTCGGCGAATCGATCCGCACCGTGCAGGAAGACCTGCGCGAGATCGCGCCGACGCTGTTCCTCGGCGTGCCGCGCATCTGGGAAAAGATGCACGCCACCATCAGCATCAAGCTGCACGAGGCCGGGGGCCTGCGCCGCCGGCTGTTCGACCGGGCCTTTGCCGCCTGCGCGCCGCTGGCCGAGAAGCCGCGCAGCGCCTGGAGCCTGGCCGAGCGGCTGCGCTTCGGCGCCAGCTACTGGCTGGTGTTCCGCGCGCTGCAGAACTTCATCGGCCTGCGCCAGGTGCGGGTGGCGCTCACGGGCGCCGCGCCGATCCCGCCCGATGTGGTGCGCTTCTTCCGCGTGCTCGGCGTGCCGCTGATCGAGGTCTATGGCCTGACCGAATCGACCGGCATGGTGCTGGGCCACGACCCGCGCCACGTCGCCATCGGCACCGTCGGCATTCCGACGCTCGGCGTCGAGCACCGCATCGCCGCCAACGGCGAACTGCAGTTGCGCGGCGAGATGGTGTTTGCCGGCTACTACAAGAACCCCGAGGCCACGGCCGAGACCATCGTGGACGGCTGGCTGCACACCGGCGACGTGGTGCGCGAGGAGCGCGGCCAGCTGCGCATCGTCGACCGCTTGAAGGACATCATGATCACCGCGGGCGGCAAGAACCTCACGCCGTCCGAGATCGAGAACACCATGAAGGGCAGCCCCTACATCAAGGAATGCGTGGTCGTCGCCGAGGGCCGCAGGTTCGTCGGCGCGCTGGTGATGATCGACTACGACACGGTCGGCCAGTGGGCCGAGGACGCAGCGCATCGCGTTCACGCACTTTCGCTCGCTGGTCGAGCTGCCGCAGGTGCGCGCACTGATCGACGCCGAAATCGCGCGCGGCAACCAGCGCCTCGCGCAGGTCTCGCAGATCCGCAGGTTCCACCTGCTGCCGAAGGAGCTCGACCACGACGACGGCGAAGTCACCGCGACCATGAAGGTGCGGCGTTCGAGCATCTACAAAACGTACGCCACCGAGATCGAGGCGCTGTACCACTGAGCGCCACCCCGCCCGCACTGGCGGGCATTTGTCAAAAACAAGAGCACACAGCGCAGGCCCTGTAACCGTTCCACGGCAATCGGTGCCGCAAACGCTTGCCCGGCATGCGCCAGGCGCTCTCTTTTCAGGAGTTATCCATGTCGCCATCCACCGCCTCTGCAGCATCCCCCCTCGAAGTCACGCGCGCGGGCGCCGTCGCCACGCTGCGCTTCCACCGCCCCGGCGCGCTCAACGCGATCGACGTGCCCATGGCGCAGGCGCTCTTGGCCGCCGTGCAGGGCCTCGCCGCCGACGCCAGCGTGCGCGCCGTCGTGCTCTGCGGCGCCGGTAAGGGCTTCATGGCGGGCGGCGACCTGGCCACGCTGCGCGCCGACCCGGTACAGGGCGCGGCCGACCTGCTCGGGCCGCTCAACGAAGCCGTGCAGGTGCTGGCCACGCTGAATGCGCCGGTCATTGCCAAGGTGCACGGCGTGGCCGCCGGCGCGGGCTTGGCGCTGATGCTGCAGGCCGACTTCGTGGTCGCGGCCGAAGGCACGCGCTTCAACCTCGCCTACATCAACCTCGGCACGAGCTGCGACGTCGGCGCCTCGTGGGCGCTGCCGCGCCTGGTCGGGCTGCGCCACGCGCTCGAGATCGCGCTGCTGGGCGACACGCTCACCGCGGCCGACGCGCTGCGCCTGGGCCTGGTCAACCGCGTGGTGCCGGCCGAGCAGCTCGACAGCGTGGCCGGCGCGCTCGCCGAGCGCATCGCCCACGGCCCGACGCTCGCCTATGGCGCGATGAAGCGGCTGATGCGCGCCGCGTTCGACCGCGACCTGGCCACCCAGCTGCAGGCCGAGGCCAGTGCCTTTGCCGGCTGCGCCGCCACGCACGACATGCGCGCGGGCATCGAGGCCTTCTTCGCCAAGCAGCCCGCGCAATTCGAGGGCCGCTGAGCCGCGCCCTTTTCCTTCACCGCCCTTCTTCCCACCAGGACTGCCCCATGAACTTTCCCGACATCTTCATCGTCAGCACCGCCCGCACCGCCATCGGCACCTTCGGCGGCGCGCTCAAGGACGTGCCCAACACCCAGCTGGCCACCACCGCCGTGCGCGCCGCGATCGAGCGCAGCGGCCTTGCGCCCGACGCCATCGGCCACGTCGTGATGGGCAACGTGATCCCCACCGACACCAAGGACGCGTACCTCGCGCGCGTCGCCGCCATCGACGCCGGCTGCCCGATCGAGACGCCCGCGTTCAACGTCAACCGCCTCTGCGGCTCGGGCCTGCAGGCCATCATTTCGGCGGCGCAGGCGATTGGCTATGGCGACTGCGAGATCGCCATCGGCGGCGGCTCCGAGTCAATGAGCCGCGGCCCCTACTTCGACCAGGCGGCACGCTACGGCGCGCGCATGGGCGACGCCCAAAGCATCGACTACATGCTCGGCATCCTGCACGACCCGTGGCAAAAAATGCACATGGGCATCACCGCCGAAAACGTCGCCGAGCGCTACCAGCATCTCGCGCGCGATGCAGGACCAGCTCGCCTGCGAAAGCCAGCGCCGCGCCGCCGCCGCGATCGCCGAAGGCCGCTTTCAAGGAGCAGATCGTCCCCGTCGAGATCGCCACGCGCAAAGGCACGGTGCGCTTCGACACCGACGAACATGTGCGCGCGGGCACCACGCTCGACGTGCTCGCGGGCATGAAGCCGGCGTTCAAGAAGGACGGCGGCACCGTCACCGCCGGCAACGCCTCGGGCATCAACGACGGCGCCGCCGCCGTGGTGCTGGCCTCCGGCGCGCGCGTGCAGGCGCTGGGCCTCCAGCCGCTGGCGCGCCTGGTCGGCTGGGCGCACGCCGGCGTCGAGCCCGCCTACATGGGCATCGGCCCGTGCCGGCGACACAAAAGGTGCTGGCGCGCACCGGGCTGAAGGTGCAGGACATGGACGTGATCGAGGCCAACGAAGCCTTCGCGGCCCAGGCCTGCGCCGTCATCCAGGAACTGGGCCTCGACCCCGCCAAGGTCAACCCCAACGGCTCGGGCATCTCGCTCGGCCACCCGGTCGGCGCCACGGGCGCCATCATCACCACGAAGGCGATTGCCGAACTGCACCGCACGGGCGGGCGCTACGCGCTCGTGACCATGTGCATCGGCGGCGGCCAGGGCATTGCCGCGGTCTTCGAGCGCGTGTGACCCGGAAATGCAGCGCCAGGGAAAGTTTTTGGTGTTTTCGCCCCCAAATGCTTACCCCACAAGCTCCAGATGATACATAAATCATAGCAACACAGGGTCCACCGCATGCCGACCAACCACTTCCTGAACGCCGACGAGCGCGCCGAACTCGACCTGTTTCGGCAATCGCTCGAGCGTTTCTGCGACGCCGAGATCGAGCCCCCCTACCGCGGCTGGGAGCGCGCTGGGCGACGGCTACGCCATCGACGGCAGCAAGATCTTCACCGGCAACGGCCAGAACTGCGACTTGCTGGTGCGCGCCGCCTAGACCGACCCGGCCGCCGGCGCCAAGGACGCGGCGAACTCACGCCCGAGGCCGCGTCGGCCCTGAAGCTGCACGCGAGCGAACTCATGGGGCGTGTGGCCGACCAGTGCCTGCAGCTGTTCGGCGGCTACGGCTACATGGCCGAATACCCGATCTCCCGCTTCTGGACCGACGCGCGCGTGCTGCGCATCTACGGCGGCACGTCGGAGATCATGAAAGAGCTGGTGGCGCGGGGGTTGCTGGGGCGGTGAGGCGGGGCCGGTGGCGCAGCATCGCCGTCGATGCAGCGCGCAGCGCTTGGTTCCAGCGGCACGGACACGGATTCAAGCGGCAAGGCCCCGGTGGGACAAAGAGTTACTGATGGGCACCACTGGACATGCGCCCACGATGGCAGGCCCCGGGAGGCGGGGCGCCTGGATCAAGCCATTTTGAACCCCTCGGACGGCGTACCGCTGTGGGATTTATGACCTATCCAAAGCCGGTGCATGGTGCTAAAACGACCCCATGAGGCAGTGAATACCTTGCAACTTTGCGGCACCTTCCGCCCCGGTGCCGCTCCCGGGAGGTCGTATGGATGCCATCAGCAACTTTGCCGCACGCTACGTGCACTTGCGCGAAGAGGAAATGTCGATCGACGACTACCTCGCCCAGTGCCAACGCGATCCCATGGCCTATGGCAGTTCTGCCGAGCGCATGCTGGCGGCCATCGGCGCGCCCGAGATGGTGGACACGCGCCACGATCCGCACCTGTCGCGCCTGTTTGCCAACAAGGTCATCCGCCGCTACCCCGCCTTCGCCGAGTTCTACGGCATGGAGGACGCCATCGAGCAGGTGGTGAGCTTCTTCCGCCATGCGGCCCAGGGGCTGGAGGAGCGCAAGCAGATCCTGTACCTGCTCGGCCCGGTGGGTGGCGGCAAGAGCTCGATCGCCGAGCGCCTCAAGCACCTGATGCAGAAGGTGCCGTTCTACGCGCTCAAGGGCTCGCCGGTGAACGAGTCGCCGCTGGGCCTGTTCGACCCCCTGGAGGACGGCCCGGTGCTCGAAGCGCAGTTCGGCATCCCCCGGCGCTACCTGCAGCGCGTGCTGTCGCCCTGGGCGGTCAAGCGGCTCGATGAGTTCGGTGGCGATATCCGCCAGTTCCGGGTGGTCAAGCGCTACCCCAGCGTCCTCAAGCAGATCGGCATCGCCAAGACCGAGCCGGGCGACGAGAACAACCAGGACATCTCCAGCCTGGTGGGCAAGGTCGACATCCGCAAGCTGGAAAATTTCGCCCAGGACGACACCGACGCCTACAGCTACTCCGGCGGCCTGTGCCTGGCCAACCAGGGCCTGCTGGAGTTCGTCGAGATGTTCAAGGCGCCCATCAAGGTGCTGCACCCGCTGCTCACCGCCACGCAGGAGGGCAACTACAAGGGCACGGAAGGCTTTGGCGCCATACCGTTCGATGGCACCGTGCTCGCGCACAGCAACGAGAGCGAGTGGAAGGCGTTTCGCAACAACCGCAACAACGAAGCCTTCCTGGACCGCATCTATATCGTCAAGGTGCCCTACTGCCTGCGCGTGTCCGAGGAGGTGAAGATCTACGAGAAGCTGATCCGCGAGTCGTCTCTGGCACACGCCGTCTGCGCCCCCGGCACGCTCAAGATGATGGCGCAATTTTCCGTGCTCACGCGCCTGAAGGAGCCAGAGAACTCCAGCATCTTCAGCAAGATGCAGGTCTATGACGGCGACAGCCTCAAGGACACGGACCCCCGCGCCAAGAGCTACCAGGAGTACCGCGACTATGCCGGCGTGGACGAGGGCATGGCGGGCATCTCCACGCGCTTTGCCTTCAAGATCCTGTCCAAGGTCTTCAACTACGACAGTACCGAGTTGGCGGCGAACCCGGTGCACCTGATGTATGTGCTGGAGCGGCAGCTCGAACGCGAGCAGTTCCCCGCGGAGCTCGAGACCAAGTACATCGGCTACATCAAGGAATACCTCTCGCCGCGCTATGCCGAGTTCATCGGCAAGGAAATCCAGACCGCCTACCTGGAGAGCTACAGCGAGTACGGCCAGAATATCTTCGACCGCTACGTCACCTATGCGGACTACTGGATCCAGGACAGTGAATACCGCGACACCGACACCGGCGAGGTGTTCGACCGCAACGCGCTCAACGCCGAGCTCGAAAAGATCGAAAAACCCGCGGGCATCGCCAACCCCAAGGACTTTCGCAACGAGATCGTCAACTTCGTGCTGCGCGCGCGCGCCAACAACCAGGGAAAAAATCCGAGCTGGACCAGCTATGAAAAGCTGCGCCTGGTGATCGAGAAGAAGATGTTTTCCAACACCGAGGAACTTTTGCCGGTCATCAGCTTCAACGCCAAGGCCAGCGCCGAGGATGCGCGCAAGCACGAGGACTTCGTCACCCGCATGGAGGCCAAGGGCTACACCTCCAAACAGGTGCGCCTGCTGTGCGAGTGGTACCTGCGCGTGCGCAAGAGCAGCTGAGAGGCACGCCGGCACCATGTAACGCGTGGGAGAACAGATGGCATTGCACATCATCGACCGCAGGCTCTCCGGAAAAAACAAGTCGGTGGGCAACCGCGAGCGCTTCGTGCGCCGCTTCAAGGAGCAGATTGCCGAGGCGGTGCGCCGCGCCGTGACCCAGCGCGACATCCGCGACATCGAGCAGGCCGAGAACATCACCATCCCCAGAAAGGACATCGGCGAGCCGATGTTCCACCACGGCCCGGGCGGCATCAGCGACACCGTGCACCCCGGCAACAGCGACCATGCGCGCGGCGACCGCATCCCCCGGCCCCAGCGGGGTGCAGGCGGTGGCAGCGGGGCGGGCTCCCAGGCCAGCGGCAGCGGGGAGGGGCAGGACGACTTCCGCTTCACCCTGTCCAAGGAAGAGTTCATGCAGCTGTTCTTCGAAGACCTGGCCCTGCCGCGCCTGCTGCGCACCCACATGGCCGACACACCTCAGTACAAGACGCGCCGCGCCGGCTACAGCCACGACGGCACGCCGCACAACCTGGCGTTGCTGCGCACCATGCGCGGCGCGCTGGGCCGGCGCATCGCGCTGACCAAGGCGCCGCAGCGCGACCTGCAGAGCCTGCTGGCACAGCTCGAAGGCTTGCTGCCCCAGGAAGGCAGCCACGAGGCCGTCGCCGAACTGCAGCAGCAGATCGACGCCCTGCGGGCGCGCATGGGCAAGGTGGCCTTTCTCGACCCCATCGACCTGCGCTTTCGCAACCGCACCAGGGTGCCCGTGCCCAGCAGCCAGGCCGTGATGTTCTGCGTGATGGACGTGTCCGGCTCCATGGACCAGGCGCGCAAGGATCTGGCCAAGCGCTTCTTCATCCTGCTGTACCTGTTCCTCACGCGCCACTACGAAAAGATCGACATCGTCTTTATCCGCCACCACACCCAGGCAGCCGAGGTCAGCGAGGACGAGTTCTTCCACTCCACGGAAAGCGGCGGCACGGTGGTCAGCAGCGCGCTGGTGTTGGTCGACCAGATCGTGCGTGCGCGCTACCCCGTGGGCGAATGGAACATCTACGTGGCCCAGGCCAGCGACGGCGACAACTTCCCCAACGACGGTGCCATCTGCCGCAATCTGCTGGTCGAAAAAATCCTGCCGCTGGTGCGCCACTTTGCCTACGTACAGGTGGTGCGGGAGGAGCAAAACCTGTGGAAGGAATACAGCCGGCTGGTGCCGCTGTTTCCCCACTTCGCCATGCGCAAGGTGTCCGAGCCGGGCGATATCTACCCGGTGTTCCGCGATTTGTTCAAGCAAGAGGGGGTATCGGTATGAACCTCTTATACCCGGCGCTCGAACGCCGCATGGGGAAAAAAACCGGGAACCAGGCGGCTGGGAAAGGGCGGCAGCGCGGCGTGCCCAGTGCCCCCCTGCTGGCCGGCGAGCGCCCAGTGCACCCCCTGCCCGACCCCAACGACTGGACGTTCGAGCTGATCGAGCGCTACCACGCCGTCATTGCCGCCGCGGCCGAACGCTTTGGCCTGGACACCTACCCCAACCAGCTCGAAATCATCAGCGCCGAGCAGATGATGGACGCCTATGCCAGCGCGGGCATGCCGGTCAACTACCGCCACTGGAGCTACGGCAAAGAATTTCTGGCCACCGAGCAGCGCTATCGGCGTGGCCAAATGGGGCTGGCGTATGAGATCGTCATCAACGCCAACCCCTGCATCAGCTATCTGATGGAGGAAAACACCACGGCCATGCAGGCGCTGGTGATTGCCCACGCGGCCTATGGGCACAACAGCTTTTTCAAGAACAACTACCTGTTCAGCATGTGGGCGGATTCGGGCAGCATCATCGACTACCTGGTCTATGCGCGCGACTTCGTCGCCCAATGCGAGGAGCGCCATGGATGGGCCGCCGTGGAGCAGTTGCTGGACTCCTGCCATGCCCTGGCCAACTTCGGTGTCGATCGCTATTGCCGTCCGTCCAAGAAAAGCCTGGCCCGCGAGCGCGCCGAACTCGAGCAGCGTGAAGCCTACGTGCAGCAGCAGGTCAATGTGCTGTGGCGCACCTTGCCAACGCGCCGGGGCAAGGACAGCGCGGCACAGGAAACCGAGCGCTTTCCCAAGGAGCCCGAGGAAAACATCCTCTACTTCATCGAAAAAAACGCCCCCCTGCTGGAGCCGTGGCAGCGCGAGATCGTGCGCATCGTGCGCAAGATTGCCCAGTATTTCTACCCGCAGCGCCAGACCCAGGTGATGAACGAGGGCTGGGCCACGTTCTGGCACTACACCTTGCTGAACACCTTGTACGACGACGGCTGGCTCACCGACGGCGTGATGATCGAGTGGCTGTCCTCGCACACCAACGTGATCTACCAGCCGCCGCCCGGGCACCGCGCCTACAACGGCATCAACCCCTATGCGCTGGGCTTTGCGATGTACCGCGATATCCAGCGCATCTGCCAGGACCCGACCGAGGAAGACCGGCGCTGGTTCCCCGATATCGCCGGCGCGCCCTGGCTGCCGGCGCTGCACCACGCCATGCAAGACTTCAAGGACGAGAGCTTCATCAGCCAGTTCCTGAGCCCACAGCTGATGCGCGACATGCGCCTGTTCGCCATCCACGACGACACCAGCCAGCGTGAACTGCTGGTCAGCGCCATCCACGACGACGATGGCTACCACCTGCTGCGCCAGACCCTGTCGCAGCAATACGACCTGGGAGTGCGCGAGCCCAACATCCAGGTCTGGAACGTGAACCTGCGCGGCGACCGCTGCCTGACCCTGCGCCACACCCGCTACCAGGGCCAGCCGCTGGCCGACGATGCGCTCGAGGTGCTCAAACATGTGGCGCGCCTGTGGGGCTTTGGCGTGCAGATCGAAAGCATCAACGGCGACGGCAAGCGGCCGGTGCTGCTGCACAGCGTGGCGGCGCCGCCTGCCTGAGGGCGCGCGGCAGGCCGCCGAAACCTTTGTCTGTGCCCGCTGCGCTGCAAGGCAGGACAGAAAGAGCCGGTAGAGAGCCGGTAGCACGGGGGTGCCGGGCGGTAAAGCGGTCGCTGCCCCGACACGTCCACAGGCGGCACCGGCCTATATTCCCAAAGGGGAAGCCTTCAGGCTATTTGGACGCAGGGGCTGCCGCAGCGGGTTTGGAGGCGGTGTGCTCAGTTTGCGCCTCCGTCTTGGCTTTCTCTTTCTTTGCCGCACCGTGGTGGCCGACAGCGCAACCGGCTGCAGCACCCAACAAAGCGTGGTGACCAGCGACGTGTCCTGCAGCGCCACCGACTGCTGCGCCCGCCAGGCACCCCTTGGCCTGGGCCAGGGGTGCGGCAGCCCATAAGGCGGCTGTTGAAGCGACGATACACACCACCTTCAGCATCGAAAAATTTCTCACCATGGCCGTTCTCCTTCGCGTATCCAAGCGACCGCGAGATTTCTGTGATTCGCGGCACGGACCAATGATTCCCGCATGTCCGTGGATGGGGACTCCGTCCTACAAAGCACGGACTCTCCTGCGTTCGGACCGGCATCGGACGAACGCATCAAGCCCGCTGTCGGCGCCCACGCTGCTGTCTCGCAGCGACTGTCCAAAAGACGGCCGTCGGGCGCACACGCCAAAATCGCCAAAGCGATAGACGGCGAAAACACACCAGGCATCCCCCCGCGTCACCCCGGCGGAATGTTCTGCACCAGCCGCTTGCCCATGCTGATGCGCGGCTCGACGCTGTAGCCGAGCCCGGCATAGAAACCGGCCACGGCCGCGTTGCTTTCGACGATTTGCAGGTTGACCTTCATGCAGCCGCGCGCGGCCAGCGCCTGCTCGGCGTGGCGGATCAGCGCAGCGCCCAGGCCCTGGCCGCGGTGCGTGGGGTGCACGGCCACCGAATAGAGCCAGCCACGGTGGCCGTCGTAGCCCGCGAGCGTGGTGCCGATGACGGCGCCGCCGCCTTCGTGGTCGCTGCCGTCCAGGCAGACAAAGAACAGGCCGTCGTCCAGCGCGCGCTTTTTGGCGATCGACAGCGCCGGTGCGTTGTGCCCGGTTTGCGCGCCGAACACGGCGCTCCAGAGGGCGATCACGCCGGCCTCGTGCGCGGCGTGCAGGTAAGCGGTGGTATGGGGCATGGGTGGCAGAAAAAGTGGACCGGACCAGCGCAGGTTAAGGTGTGGCGAGAGGCGCCTGCAAACAGCGCCTGGGGGCCGGCGGGGAAGCAGATCAGGGTCTTTTTGGCACTAAACCCTTGCCCTGCATGCGCTGGAAGCTATTGAAAACTGAGCAACAAGGCACCGCACGATGGAAACCACCACTTCCCACAGCTGGTTCTTCTGGGCTGCGCTGTCGGCCATTTTTGCCGCGCTCACGGCGATCTTTGCCAAGGTCGGCATCCAGGGCGTGGACTCGGACCTGGCCACGCTGGTGCGCACGGTCATCATCGTTTTTGTGCTCACGGGCTTTGTCTGGTACGCGGGCAAGTGGAGCAACCCGCTGCAGCTGCCGGGCAAAACCTGGCTGTTTCTGGGGCTGTCGGCGCTGGCCACGGGCGCTTCGTGGGTCTGCTACTTCCGCGCGCTGCAATTGGGCGACGCGTCCAAGGTCGCGCCGGTGGACAAGTTCAGCCTCGTGCTGGTGGCGGTGTTTGCGTTTGTGTTCCTCGGCGAGCGCCCATCGGGCACCAGCTGGCTGGGCATCGCGCTGGTGGCGGCGGGCGTGCTGGTGCTGGCGTTCAAGCGCTAGCGCCGCAGGCATCCCAGCCTGCCGCGCCCGCCCCGGTTTTTACAGCGACAGGATCGAGACCGACTTGGTCACGAGGTACGACTCGAGCGCCTCGGGGCCGCCCTCGGAGCCGTAGCCCGAGTCCTTGACGCCGCCGAACGGCATTTCGGCCGAGGCGGCGCGGGCCCTGGTTGATCCAGAGCATGCCCACGTCGAGCCGCTGGCGCGAGCTGCTGCGCGGTCTTGATCGACTGGGTGAACGCATAGCCGGCCAGGCCGTAGGGCAGGCGGTTGGCCTCGGCCATGCGCTTCGTCGAGCGTGTCGAAGCCGCGGATGGCGGCGACGGGCCCGAAGGGCTCGTTGTTGAACACGCTCGGCGTCGAGCGGCACGTCGGCCAGGATCGTCGGGGCGAAGAAGTTGCCGGCGCTGCCGATGCGTTCGCCGCCGGTGAGCGACCTCAGCGCCCTTGGCTTTGCGCGTCCTGCATGCACTTCGGCCATGCGCCGTCAGGCGGCGCGGGTTGGCCAGCGGGCCCATGCGCGTGGCGGCGTCGGCCAGGCCGTCGCCGAGCTTGAGCTTTTCTGCGTACTGCACCATGCCGTCGGCGAAGGCCTCGGCGCACGCTGTTGTGCACCAGAAAGCGCGTCGGCGAGATGCAGACCTGGCCGGCGTTGCGGAACTTGGCGCCGCGCCAGCGGCCTTGATGGCCAGCGGCCACGTCGGCGTCCTCGGCGACGATCACCGGCGCGTGGCCGCCCAGTTCCATGGTCGACGCGCTTCATGTGCTGGCCCGCGAGCGCGGCCAGCTGCTTGCCCACCGGCGTCGAGCCGGTGAAGGTGATCTTGCGGATGATCGGGTGCGCGATCAGGTAGCTACGAGATCTCGGCCGGGTCGCCGAACACCAGGCCGACGGTGCCCGGCGGGCACGCCGGCATCGACGAAGGCCTGCAGCAGCGCGGCGGGCGACGGCCGGGGTTTCTTCGGGCGCCTTGACAAGGAACGAGCAGCCGGTGGCCAGCGCCGCGCCGAGCTTGCGCACGATCTGGTTGATCGGGAAGTTCCACGGCGTGAACGCGGCGACCGGGCCGACCGGCTCCTTGAGCACCAGCTGCTGCGCGTCGAGGTTGCGCGAGCGGCACGATGCGGCCGTAGACGCGCAGGCCTTCGTCGGCGAACCATTCGATGATGTCGGCGCCGGCCAGCACCTCGCCGCGCGCCTCGGCAAGCGGCTTGCCCTGCTCCTGCGTGAGCAGCTGCGCGATGCTGTCGGCGCGCTCGCGCAGCAGGCGCGGCGGCGCGGCGCATGGTCTGCGGCGCGCTCGTTCGCCGGCATGTTGCGCCAGGCCTCGAAGCCGCGCTGCGCGGCGGCGAGCGCGCGGTCCAGGTCGGCGATGGCCCGCGTGCGCCACCTGTGCCGATGACGGCGCCCGTGGCGGGGTTGACGACATCGATGCGTCTTGCCGCTCGGCGGCGTCCGCCATTCGTTGTCGATCAGCAGGCGGGTGTCGGGGTAGCTGGCGGTCGGGGCGGTGGTGGAAGTGCTGCTCATGGAACCTCGCGGTGGTGGTGGGCGGTGACAGGAAAAAAGTCCCCGCCGGTGCGCGGTGGCGGGGACCGGAGCGGCAGGGGTGCCGGCCATTGTGCCGGCGCGGCCCGCCGCGCGCTGTAGCGCGCGCGTCAGAACGGCGCGGTTTCCGGGTCGGTGTCGGCAGGCGCCGTGGCCGGGCCGGTGACGGTGCGCGGCACCGAGCCGGCGCTGCTGGCGGGCGCTGCGCCCGCGCCGATGCCGCGCTCGCTCTCGCCGCCCAGCGCCTCGATCAGGTCGGGGATCAGCTTGGTGAGTTCGCCCGTGGCGATCGCCACATCGGCGTCGAAACCGCCGTCGTCCTTGCCCTTGCCGTCCAGCACCGCGTCGAGAAACGCCAGCTTCTTGATCTGCAGGCCCTCGGTGAGCAGGAACGACACGCGGTCGTCCCAGGTCAGCGCCAGCTTGGTCGGCAGCTTGCCGGCGGCGATGTGCGCCTGCACTTCCTCGATGTCGAGCGGGTGGCGCGCGTAGCGCACCACGGCCTTTTCTTCGTCGGCGGACTTGAGCTCGCACTCGCGGTCCACGGTGAAGCCCACCGGCGCCTCTTGCGAGCTGAGCCAGTGCGCCATGGCCGCCTGCGGCGAGGTCTGCGTGTCGAGCAGCGACACCGACAGGCCCGGCAGCGCCTCGACCAGCGCCGTCACCACCTCGTCGGCACGGCCCTGGCTCGCGGTGTCGAGCACCAGCGTGCGTGCCTCGTGGTCGATCCAGACCCACATCGAGCCCTGCTTGGTGAACGCCATCGGCAGCAGGTCGAGCTTGGCCTCGTCCTTGAGTTCCTTGGCCTCCTTCTTGCCCGGCTTGCGGCCGGTTTCCTGCTCGATGCGCGCGGCCTTTTCCTGCACGCGGCGCGCCAGCACCGAGCCCGGCAGCACCTTCGACTCGACCATGAAGCGCAGCACCCACTGTCCGCCCACGGATTCGGCCATCGGCCCGTGCGCTTCGCCGCGCGGCGGCACCCAGCCCCAGGCGCGCTCTTGCGTGGCGCCGCACTCCATGAATGGCACCTTGGCCAACGCTTCTTCGATTTGTTCCAGCCCGATCTGCCACTGCGGCGCGATGCGGTACACGATCATGTTCTTGAACACGGACACCCTTTATCTCTGGCGGGTCGAAAAGCAACCCCAAGCGCAGCATTGTCGGTGCAGCCCCCGGGCCGGTCGCGCCGGCGGGGTCTGCCGTTGCCGCAAAACACTCTGTTTTTCATAGCTATCAGCGCTTGTGTACCAAGCGCTGGAGGCCTATTTCATGGGAAACACGCGAAGCCGCGTCAACGGCCGCTTGTCACAACTTTACACAGCCTCACCCATTCCTCATGGGCGCGATACAGAGCCGGAAGACACTGGCCCTCAACCGCTGGCACGGTCGTACCGGCGGGCCACCCATCGAAAGGACTTCCCCATGTCTAGCTTCAACCGCCGCCTCCTCGCCACCGCCGTGGCCGCCGCCATGGCCCTGCCGGTACTCGCCCAGGTGCCGGCCAGCGGTCCCGCGCCCGCCCAGGCCGAGACCGCCACCGCACGCAGCGCGGGCCAACCGATGCGCCACAACGCCCAGCAACGCGAGCAGATGCGCGAAAAAATGCACGAGCGCATGGCCCAGCGCATGGCTGCCTTCAAGGAAAAGCTGCAGCTCACCGCCGCGCAGGAAAACGACTGGAACACCTTCACCGCGGCCATGAAACCCGGGGAGCGCACCGCGCGCCTGGACATGAAAGGCATGGACCAGCTGACCACGCCCGAGCGCATTGACCGCATGCGCGCCATCCGCGCCCAGCGCAGCGCCGAGGCCGACCGCCGCGGCGAAGCCACCAAGGCCTTCTATGCCACGCTGACGCCGCAGCAGCAAAAGACCTTTGACGCGCAAACCCTGCGCATGGGCGGCGCGCGCGAAGGCGGCCGCTGGCAGCATGGCGAAGGCGCGCAAGGGCTCCGACGGCCACCGCCATGGCATGCACCACGGCAAGGCGGGCGGCACCAGCGCCCCGGCGCAGGCACCCGCCGCGCAGTAAAACGCAGCCCTGCCTTTCCACGGCCCCTGTGCATTCGCTGCGCAGGGGCCGTGTTTTTTGGGCCCGCCCCCTCTACACTGGCCCGCACGGGGGTGCCCGGTGCGCATCCCGAGGAGCTGCGCCATGGTCCGAGCCCTGCCCTCTCTTGACCTGACCCTCGCCGCGCGCGGCGCAACGGCCGCCATTCACAGACCGAGGCGGCCCGTGCAGTTGCTGGCGCGCACCGCCGCCCTGGCCGGCACCCTGCTGGCCGCCGGCGCCCACGCCCAACCCGTCGAAACCCCCAGTGTCTACCTGCAGGCCGGCTGGGCGGGGCACCACAGCCAGTCGCTCACGCTGGGCACCACGCGGCCCTGGGCCAGCTGGCAGCGCCCCATGGGCGCGGGCGTGCTCACCGGCCACTGGAACCTGTACGCCAGCCAGTGGCGCAGCGACAGCGCCAACGGGCGCGAACGCACCACCGTGATCGGACTGATCCCGACCCTGCGCCTGCACCCCGGCGGCGGACGGGCCCGCTGGTTCGTCGAGGCCGGTCTGGGTCTGGCGCTGTTCGATCGCCTCTACCGCACAGGCGAAGACCGTTTCGGCTCGCGCGTGAACTTCGACACGCACATCGGCTTCGG
The DNA here is from genome assembly GCA_963703375.1 of uncultured beta proteobacterium. Classification (GTDB taxonomy): domain Bacteria; phylum Pseudomonadota; class Gammaproteobacteria; order Burkholderiales; family Burkholderiaceae_C; genus Simplicispira. The sequence goes on from CAVPEF010000004.1 coordinate 262,518, forward strand.
CGGCCGATGGGGCGCCCAGGGCCAGCACGAATGGCTGCTGCAGCTGCAGCACGTCTCCAACGGTGGGTTCAAGAAGCCGAACCCGGGCGAAAACTTCCTGCAATTGCGCTACGGGCGGCACTTTTGAGCCCTGTGGATAACCCTGGGGGCAAAAACCATGGAAACGCGCAGTTATCCACAGAAAAACGAAAGTCCCCGCGCTTATGCCCAATGCACTTCGGCCATCCCGGTGCCGGACGCACATGGTTGGACAATGCGCAAGCCCTTGCCGCGGCTGAGGAAAACCAGGTTGTCCACAGAAAAGACCAAAGCCTACTACTACTACTATTTAAATAGAGTTAGCTTAGAGAACAACTTTCGAGTGCCGCGCACTCGCGGTTGTGCGGTCGGTGGGCGGCGTCCGAATGGGCAAATGGGCTGTGAGCACGCACTGAAACACGTCCGTTGAACGGCGCGAACGCAGCCCATATCGCCCATTTGCTATGAAAAATGTAGCTTAAAGCGATGTCTGTGGCTGCGTTGGAGGAACTTTTGGCACTTGAGAAGGCTGGGCGGCGTGCCTGCGCACAACCCTGGGGACAGTTGGCGCACAACCGGGCACTTGTCCACAGAAAAGGGGCCCGGCGCGCACTTGTCCCCGCCTGCAGGACACCGGCCGCGGGGCCGGGCGCACAGCGTTCTGGGCGGTCCAGGTCCTTGATTTAAAAAGGAAAAAGCCAGTTATCCACGCAAGACCGCAACCCTTACTACTACTATGTATTTATAGAAAGAAGAAAGAGATAACAGACAGGCAAACCAGGCCCGGCATGGCAATCCCGGAACTGCCCAGCCAAAGTGGTGCGTTACGCATGTCTTTCGCGCACGCGCCAGGCTGTTGGCGGTGCCGGGCGAACCCAAGGTGCTTGTGCCAAGGCCGGTTGCGTGCTGGTGCAAGTGCGAAAGGACGGGTTGGCAGGGCCTGCCCAGCAGGCCCGCCATGGCTTTGCGGACCTTGTCCACAGAAAATCGACCCGGCGCCAGCGCTGCCCGCCGCAGAAAGGGCGCACCAAGGGCCCAAAAACCGCCGCTGGCGGCTTGGCGCGGTCGGGTCAGGGCGCCGGTGGCTGGCGCAGCAGCGGCTCGATCTGCTCGCGCGGCAGCGCTGGGCTGAAAAGATAGCCCTGGTAGGTCAGGCAACCGGCATGCAGCAGCATGTCGCGCTGCTCGAGGGTCTCGACCCCTTCGGCAATCACGCTGAGCCCCAGGCTCTCGCTCAGGGCGATGATGGTGTTGACGATGGCCGCGTCGTTGGGGTCGGTGAACAGGTCGCGCACGAAGCTCTGGTCGATCTTGAGCTGCTCGAGCGGCATGCGCTTGAGGTAGCTCAGGTTGGAGTAGCCGGTGCCGAAGTCGTCGAGCGAGAAGCCCACGCCGTAGGCGCGCAGCGCCGTCATGGTGGCGATGGTGATGTCCATGTCCTCGACCCACTGGCTTTCGGTCAGTTCGAGCTTGAGCTTGCTCGACGGCGCCCCGGTCACGGCCAGCACGCGCACCACGTCGTCGACGAAGCTGGGGTGGCGAAACTGGCGCGGGCTCACGTTCACGGCCATGGTCAGGTGGCTCAGCGCCGGGTCGCGGTGCCAGCGCGCCAGCAGCGCGCAGGCGGTGTGCAGCACCCAGCGTCCGAGCGTCAGGATCAGGCCGGTCTCTTCGGCCAGCGCGATGAACTCGGCGGGCGCCACGGTGCCGCGCTGCGGGTGCTGCCAGCGCAGCAGGGCCTCGACGCCGACGAAGCGCCCGTAGTGGTCCACCTGGGGCTGGTAGTGCAGCACGAACTGGTCTTGCGCCAGCGCCGCGCGAAAGTCCGACTCGAGCGCGGCGCGCGCCGTGACGACGGCCTGCATCTGCGGGTCGAAAAAACGCAGCGTGTTGCGCCCGGCGGCCTTGGCCTGGTACATGGCGAGATCCGCCTGCTTGAGCAGGTCGCCCACGCTGTGCTGTTCGCCCTGGAAAGGCGCCACGCCAATGCTGGGCGTGCTGCGGTACTGGTAGCCCGCCAGCGCATACGGCGCCGACAGCGTGGCCAGGATCTTCTCGCCCACGCCGCGCGCCTGCAGGGCCAGCTCGCGCGGGTCGGCGTTGAGCGATTCGAGCATCACCACGAACTCGTCACCGCCCAGCCGCGCCACTGTGTCCATGCTGCGCACGCAGGTGTTCAGGCGCTGGGCGACCTGTTGCAGCAGCAGGTCGCCCTTGTCGTGGCCGAGGGTGTCGTTGAGGGTCTTGAAGTTGTCCAGGTCGATGAACAGCAGCGCGCCGCCCTGCTGGTTGCGCTGGGTGTCGGCCAGCGCATGCTGCATGCGTTCGATCAGCAGCATGCGGTTGGGCAGTCCGGTGAGCGCGTCGTAGAACGCCAGGCGCTGGATCTCGCGCTCGGTTTCCTTGCGTTGCGAGATGTCGGTGTTGATGGCCAGGATCGAATCGGGCTCGCCGTCTGTGCCGCGCACCAGGGTCCAGCGCCCTTCGACGTGCAGGGTGTGGCCGTCGCGGTGCTTTTGCGCGAGCTCGCCGGTCCATTCGCCCTCGGCCATGGCGACGGCGGTGGCGCGCTCGAACTGCGTCGGGTCGTCGTAGAGCAGCGTGGCGATCGACTGGCCCAGCACCTCGGCGGCGCTCCAGCCGTAGGTGCGCTGCGCGCCCTGGTTCCAGAAACGGATCTGGTGCTGCAGGTCGCGCACCAGGATGGCGTCCTTGGCGTTGTCCAGCAGCGAAGCCTGGCGCCGGATGTGCGCGTCCGCCTGCTGGCGCTCGAGTTCTGCCGCGGCGCGCGCGGCAAAGATCTGCAGGGTCGAGGCCACCAGATCGGTGTTCCGCAAGGGTTCGCGGAACAGCACGAACACCATGCCCAGCACCTCGCCCTGGCTGCCCACGAGCTGCTGGCCGGCATAGGCCTGCGCGCCCACCTGCACGACGACGGGCGCATGCGGGTACTGCTCGGCCAGGTTGCGCTCGACCAGGTGCTGGCGCTGCGTGAGCAGGGCCATGCTCGGGGCGCCTGCGAGCGGGTATTCGGTGTTGGGCTGCAGCTGGCCGTCGATCACGATCGCCAGCGACAGGGCGCTGCGCGCCTGGCCTTCGCGCGCAGGCTGCAGGCGGGTCACGCAGCCGGCCTGGGCGTCCAGCGCCTCGGCCATGTTGCGCGCCAGCTGCACGAAGAATTCGGTGCCGGTGGTGGCCGACACGGCGGCGGCCACCTGCATCACCGATGCGTGCAGGCGCTGCTGCGCGCGGCGTGCCCGCAGGCCCATGATGCCGAACGCCAGGTCGTTGGCCATCTCCTGCAGCAGGCCCGCTTCCTGGGCGCAGATCTGCAGCACCTCGGGCGCATAGAGGCACAGCAGGCCGAAGGCGCTGCCCTCGTGGCACAGCGGCAGGCTGATGGCGCCATGGAAGCCGTGCGCGCGCATGGCGTCGAGCCCGTCGGCGTACTGTGGATCGTTCAGCACATCGCGCACGATCACGGCCTGGCCCGTGCGCACCGCCGTGCCACCGGGTCCGCGCCCGCGCGGGTGGTCTTCGGACCACGACAGCTGCAGCGATTCGACGTAGCCCAGGTTGATGCCGGCATGCGCCACGGGTTCGATGCGCTTGGTCCCGTCGTCGCGCGCAAAGCCCACCCAGCCCATGCGGTAGCCACCGATGTCCACCGAGATGCGGCACACGGCCAGCAGCAGCTCGGCCTCGGAGGTGGCGCGCACCAGGGTTTCGTTGCAGGCGCTCAGCAGGTGGCGCGCGCGCGCCAGCCGCGCGAGCTCGCGTTCGGCGCGCAGGCGCTCGGTCACGTCGGTCACCATGACCTGCTGCGCCATGCCGGTGTCAAAGGCCACGCTGCGGGCCGACACCTCCACGTCCACCACCCGGCCGTCCTTGTGCCGGTGGCGGTGCAGCGCGCGCTCGCAGTGCGGCGCCTGCCACAGCGGCCCTGCCCCGGGCTCGAACCACAGCTGGCGCATGTCCATCTGCAGCAGCTCGGCTTCGCTGTAGCCGTACATCGCCACCATGGCCTGATTGACCGCCAGGATGCGCGGGCTGTCGCCCTGCCCGCACACCCACATGGGCTGGGGGTGGGCGGCAAACAGCAGCTTGTACTGCGCCTCCGAGGCCTGCAGCTGCGCTGCCATGTGGCGCAGCTGCACCATCGATCCGACCGACTCCGACAGGATCTGCAGGTGCGCCACGTCGCGCGGGCTGAACGCGTCTGTGTGCGCGGACAGCGCCTTGAGCACGCCCACCACCGTATCGTGGTTGCGCAGCGGCACGGCCAGGGCCGAGCGCATGGCCTCGCGGCCATAGGCGCCTTCGAGGTTCCAGCCGGCAGCCAGCGTGTCGTTGCACAGGACCGTCTGGCCCTCTTTGAGCGATGCCCACAGCAGGCTGTCGTGCAGCGGCAACGCCGACCCTGCGGGGCGCGCGAGCGGGCCGGAGCCCGCCTGCAGCACCAGGCGATCGCCCTGCAGCAGTTCGACCATCACGCCGTCGGCGCCGCTGCTGCGCCGCGCGGCATCGGCCACCACCTGGAGCACCTGCTCCAGGCCCAGGTCGGGGGCCGACATCTGTTGCTGCACCCGCACCAGATCGGCGTGGGTCTGTGCCTCGTGCTGGGCCTGCAGTTCGGCCTGCTTTTGCGCGCCGATGTCGGACATGCCGCCCACCATGCGCACGGCCTTGCCCTGGGCGTCGCGGAGCACGAAGCCGCGGTCCAGCACCCAGGTGTAGCTGCCGTCCGCGCAGCGAAAGCGGTATTCGGCCGACCAGTTGCTGTCCGTGCCCGCGATGGCCGCGTGCAGGCTGCGCAGCACGGCCTCGCTGTCGTGCGGGTGCAGGCGCGGCACCCATGACGAACTGTCGGGCGGGCGCGCACCGGGCGGCACGCCAAACAGGTGTTGCATGCCCTCGTTCCACCACATCGCATCGCTGTGCAGGTCCCAGTCCCACACGGCATCGGCCGTGGCGCGCGCCACCAGGCGAAAGCGTTCCTGGCTCAGGCGCAGGGCCTCCTCCTGGGCGTGCTGCTCGGTCACATCCTGGAAGGCGCCCTGCACCTGGACCACCTGGCCCTGCGCGTTGCGCACCGCCTGGCCGACGACGCGCACCCAGATCTGCGGGCGGCCCGGAAGGACCACGGCGGCGTGCAGGTCAAAAGCGCTGCCGCGGCGCATGCAGGCCTGCACGGCGCGTTGCGCCCGGTAGCGGTGCCCGGGTGCGAACAGGTCGAGCGCCTGGGCCAGCGTGCGCACGCTCTGGCCCAGGCCATGGACTTCGTCCGACCAGTCGAGCGCCATGCTCGGCAGCCGCAGGATCCAGCCGCCCACGCGCGCCATGCGGCCGGCCACGCGCAAGGTTTCCGTCTGGGCCAGCAGTGCCCCTTGCATGCGGTCGCGCTCGCGCACCACCTGCTGCAGCGCATGGTGCTGGCGGCGCAATTCCAGCTGCGCCATGGTCTGGGCGGCCAGCGCCTGGAGCAGCGCCAACTGGTCCGCATCGGGGGCCGCGCGCGGCTGCGTGTCCATGACCGCCAGCGTGCCCAGTGCCAGCCCCTGCGCATTGACCAGCGGCGCGCAGGCATAAAAACGGATGTGCGGCGCGCCCAGCACCAGCGGGTTGGTGGCGAACACCGGATGCTCGGTGGTGTCCGGCACCACCAAGGCATCGCGGCCGCGCTCCAGCGCATGGTGGCAAAAAGCCAGCGCGCGCGCCGTTTCGCGCACGTCCAGCCCGACCGAGGCCTTGAACCACTGGCGCCCGGCGTCCACGAAGTTCACCACCGCCATCGGCGTGTCCAGCACGCGCGCCGCGAGCTGGGCGATCTGGTCAAAGGAGGCTTCGGCAGGCGTGTCGAGAATGGCGTACGACGCCAGCGCCTGCAGCCGCGCGGCTTCCAGGGAGGCAGCGGGCGAGGTGTCCATGGTCATCCCTGCGGCGGCGCGCCGCAGGCGACCAAGGTGATTCGAAAAGGTGCGAACACTTGCATCGATCAAGCCTTGGTAGGTCGTGGAACCGCGGGTGCGCGTGGCGCACGCCATAACAGAACATTTTGTAGCAATGCTACACCGGCCCGCCCGTCCTGCGCCGTAGGGGCTAACGCGGCAGCTGGTCGATCAGGAGCTGCGCCATTTCTTTTTTGGGCGCCACAGGCAGGCGCGGCGTGATTGCGCCGAAGCTGACGGCCGTCGGTGCGCAACCTCTTCCAATGCGACTGGGTGGCGCATCGTGTGCGCTTGGGCGCGTGGAGGAGCTGGCACTGGCTTGATCACAACACTCAGCGCGAGCCCGTCAGTTTCACCGCAGCGGCCGCCTTCGGCCGCCGGCCGCGTGGCTTGGGAGCCGGCTTTTCCGTACTTTTGTGGTAGCTCGGATCGTTTTGCAGCACAGTGCGTGAAACAGCCCACCCGCCCTTGTGGTGCTTCCTGAGCATCTCGCGCAACAGCGGCCCGGCGCGCTCCTTGAGCGCGCTCAGCATGTCACCGTGTTCTTGCACCGCCTGCCGCCAGCGCGTCGGCTCCTGGTTGCCGGCGTAGCGATAACGGCGAATGCGCGCACACTCGGCCGCATAGATGCGCGATAGCACCGGGTTGCGGGCGGCGTCCACCAAGCGCTGGTGAATGGCCTGGTTGATCTGGAAGTACGCCATCAGATCGCCTGCGGCATGGGCGGCAACCATGTCTGCATGCAATTGCGCGATTTCGGCCATCTCTGCCTCGGTCACGTACAGGCAGGCCGGCTCGGCGGCCATGGCTTCAAGGCCCACCAGCACTTCGATGGCAGCTTCGACTTCCTGCAGTGAAAGCGCGGTCACTACCGCGCCGCGGTTGGGCTCCAGCGTGAGCAGCCCCTCGGCCGCAAGGACCTTGAACGCCTCGCGCAGCGGCGTGCGGGAAATGCCTTCCAGCTGTTCGGAAATTTCGCGTTCCGACAGGCGTTGTCCAGGCCTCAGCGTCCCGGAGACGATCAGTGTGCGCAGCCGCCCGGCAGCGACTTCGGTGCGCATGCCGTCCCTGCTGGGCGCCGGTTTGCGAGGCGGCAAGGCAATGGATGGATGGCTCATGGGGTGATGATAGTGCGGTAAAAGTGCATGCAATAAAAGCTTTATTGCGCCTTGAATTGGGGTTTATACGGGGGTATGTTCGCAAAAGTGCATGCAAAATTCCGCTGATTTCCAATTGAACGGCTTGTAACAGACGCCGTGCCGTCGCATTTCCAATGGACCATCTTCATCGCTACGCCAACCCGTCCGCTCCCATCGAAGCCTGTGTCGTGGGCACCGGCGGCTTTGGCCGCAGTTTTCTCGCGCAGTCGCGGCGCGTTCCCAGCATCAGCGCCCGCGTCGCCGTTGACCTGGCCACCGAAGTGGCAGCCGAGGCCTGGCAATCCGTCGGCATTCCTGCCGATCAGATCGCGCAGTGCCGCACCGCCGAAGAGGCTGCCGCCGCGTGGGCCCAGGGCCACTACATCGCGGCCAGCGATGTGGCGGCCGTGCTGCGCTTGCCGCTGCAGGTTCTGGTCGAGGCGACCGGCCACCCCGAAGCGGGCGCGCGCCATGCGCGCCTGGCCATCGGGGCGGGCTGGCACGTGGCACTGGCCTCCAAAGAGGTCGACAGCGTGGTCGGCCCCGAACTCTCGCGGCTTGCCCGCGCCAAGGGCCGTGTGGTCACGCCCGTCGATGGTGACCAGCCTTCGCTGCTCATCGGTCTGGTGACCTGGGCACAGGTGCTGGGCTTTGACGTGCTCGCGGCCGGCAAATCCAGCGAATACGACTTCGTCTTTGATGCGGCGAACGAGCGCATGCACAGCAACGGCGCAAGCGCCGAGGTGCCGGGCTTTGCGCAGCTGTGGACGCTGCAGCCCGGCCCGGTGGCGCCGCAGGTGGCAGCGCGTGCACAGGCCTGCTCGGCGTTGCCCCAACGCGCGGTGCCGGACCTGTGCGAGCTGCAGGTGGTGGCGAACAGCACGGGCTTCCTGCCCGATGTCTCGGCACTGCATGCCCCGATCGCGCGCCCGAGCGAAGTGCCCGACATGTTCGCCACGCGCGAAGACGGCGGCCTGTTTGCCAGGAACGGCGCCATCGATGTGTTCCACTGCCTGCGCGCCCCGGACGAGCTGAGCTTTGCCGGTGGCGTGTTCGTGGTCATCGGTTGCGACGATGAAGCCACCTGGGACTTGCTGCTGGGCAAGGGCCATGTGCTGAGCCGCGACCGCCGCCGCGCCATGGTCTATCTGCCGCGCCACCTGCTCGGTCTCGAAGCCATGACCAGCGTGCTCGATGCGGCCTTGCACGGCGTGTCGAGCGGCGCGCAAACCCCCAAGCCTTGCCTGGATCTTGTGGCGCGCGCCACCCGGGACCTGCCGGCCGGCACGCTGCTCAAGATGGGCGGCCACCACCACAGCATCGACGGAACGGCGGCCGAGCTGGTGCCCGCGGCAGCGCTCGCAAAGGGGCAGCCCGCGCCGTTCTACCTGGTGGGCAACCACCGCCTCGTGCGCGACGTGGCCGCCGGTGAGCTGATCAACTTCGACGATGTCGAGATCGCCGCCACTTCCGAGTTGCTCCAGCTGCGCCTGCAGCAAGATGCCGCCTTTTTCCCGACGGCACTGGGGCTTGCTGGCCGCACCTGACGGCCTTTTGTTCACAAGTTCTTCGAGGAGACTCCATGCAAGGCAATTTTAAAAAATTCCCCGTCGCAGCAACCGTTGCCGCCGCAGTGGCGCTGCTGGCTGCAGGCCCGGCCTGCGCGGCCGAATGGAAGCCCAACCGCCCGGTTGAATTCATCGTGACCGCGGGCCCCGGCGGCGGCACCGACCAGTTCGCGCGCATCGTGCAGGTCGTGGTGCAAAAGCACAAGCTCATGTCCGTGCCGATCATCGTCACCAACAAGGGTGGCGGCGCCGGCTCCGAAGCGATGATCGATCTGCAGTCGGCCAACGGCGATCCGCACAAGCTGGTGTTCTCCACCAACCTCGCCTACCTGATGCCGATGATCACCAAGGTCGGCTACAAGATCGAGAACATGACGCCGGTGGCCATCATGGCGGCAGACGAATTCATCCTCTGGTCCAACGCCGACAGCGCCTTCAAGAGCGCCAAGGATCTGATCGACGCAGCCCGCGCCAAGCCCGGCAGCATCAAGGTGGGCGGCGCGCAATCGAAGGACACGGACCACATCCTCACGCGCCAGATCGAGATGGCGACCGATACCAAGGTGGTTTATGTGCCCTTCAAGTCGGGCGGCGAAGTGGCGGTGCAACTGTCCGGCGGCCATGTCGATGCCAACGTCAACAACCCGTCGGAAAACATCTCGCACTGGCGCGCGGGCAAGGTGCAGCCGCTGTGCGTGTTCGCCAAGCAGCGCATGGACATCAAGGACAAGGTGCGCGGCGACAAGGGCTTCGGCGATATCCCGACCTGCAGCGAATCGGGCATCAACATCGACACTTTCAACATGCCACGCACGGTGTGGGCCGCTGGTGGCCTCAAGCCTGAGCAGGTGAAGTTCTATGAAAACCTGATGGCCCAGGTGCGCGAGAAACCCGAGTTCAAGGAGTGGCTGGCGCGTGGCCTGCAGACTGACCTGTTCCTGGAAGGCGCGAAGCTCAAGGCCTACATCGCGGCGGACGCGAACAAGAACAAGGCCCAGTTCACCAAGGATGACTGGCTGATCAAGGACTGAGTCCAGGCAATTGCCCATGTCGAAATCCCTATCGCGCCAGACGCTGGAGCTCAGCGTCGCGGGGCTCATCAGTGCATTTTCTGCCGCCGTCATATACGGCAGCCTACAGTTGGAGTCCGGCTGGGGACCGACCGGTCCCGAGGCCGGCTATTTCCCGCTGCGCCTGGGCGCCCTGCTGCTCATCGTGGGCCTGCTGCTCACGGTGCAAGCCGCGCGCAGCCCGGGCGACGAGGTGTTTGCCACGGGCGAGCAACTGCACCGCGTGCTCTCGCAGTTCCTTCCCACAGTGCTGCTGGCCCTGGCGGCGCCGTTTGCGGGCTTCTATCTCGCATCAGCGGTGTTCCTCAGCTTCATGGCACGCCGGCATGGCGGCTTTGGCTGGGCCCGGGCCATGGCGATTGGCGTGATCGCTGCGGCCGTGATGTTTGCCGTTTTTGAAATCTGGTTCGGCGTGCAGCTCACGCGTGGACCGCTGGAAGAGCTTTACGACGCCTGGCGGGCTGCCCGAGGGATTTGACGTGCTGGAACAACTGCAATACCTGATGGCGGGGTTTGAAACGACCCTGACCCTCTACCACATCGCATTGATGACGGGCGGCGTGCTGCTCGGCATCCTGGTCGGGGTGCTGCCAGGGCTGGGCGCGCCGAACGGGGTGACCTTGCTGCTGCCGCTGACCTTCACGATGGAGCCGGTATCGGCCATCATCCTGCTGTCTTCGATGTACTGGGGCGCGCTGTTTGGCGGCTCCACCACCTCGATTCTTTTCAATATCCCGGGCGAGCCTTCGTCGGTGGCGACCACGTTCGATGGCCATCCCATGGCGCGCAACGGGCGCGCTGCAGAGGCGCTGGCAACGGCGTTCCTGTCGGCGGGGTTCGGCGCGATGGCTGGCGTGATCGTGGTCACGCTGATCGCCAATGCGATTGCCGACTTTGCCTTGAAGTTTGGCCCAGCGGAATTCTTTGCCGTGTACCTGCTGACCTTCTGCAGCTACCTGGTCAGCGGCGGATCGCCGCTCAAGACGCTCGCTTCCCTGCTCATTGGTCTGATCCTGGCGGCCGTGGGCATGGATACCGTGTCGGGCGAAGTGCGCCTGACGTTCGGTTCGAACACGCTGGTGAGCGGCGTCTCGTTCCTGGCTGCGGTGGTGGGCCTGTTCGGTATCGGCGAGCTGCTGGTGACCGTGGAAGAGGGCTTGCGCTTTGAAGGCCTGCGCGCCCAGGTCAGCTGGAAAGTGGTCTGGCAGGCGGCGAAGAATCTGCCGCGCCATGCCGTCACGCTGGTTCGCTCCACGGTAGTAGGTTGCTGGATGGGCATCACGCCCGGGGGACCGACGGCCGCGTCGTTCATGTCGTACGGCCTGGCCAAGCGCTTCTCCAGGTTCCGCGCCGGCTTTGGCAAGGGCGAGCCCGACGGCGTGGTGGCGCCAGAGGCCGCCGACCACTCCGCGGGCGTGTCGGCGCTGCTGCCTATGCTGGCACTCGGCGTGCCGGGCTCCGCCACCGCTGCAGTGATGATGGGCGGCCTGATGATCTGGGGCCTGCAACCCGGACCGATGCTGTTCATCGAGAAGCCCGACTTCGTCTGGGGCCTGATCTCGTCGATGTACGTGGCCAACATCGTGGCCGTGGTACTGGTGTTGGCGACGATTCCGCTGTTCTCTTCCATCCTGCGGCTGCCGTTTGCGGTGATCGGTCCGCTGATCATTGTGATCTGCCTGATCGGCGCGTACACCATCGGCGGCAAGATGTCCGATGTGTACATCGCCCTCGCCTTCGGCGTGGTGGGCTATGTATTCAAGAAGCTCGATTATCCGATCGCTCCGCTGATTCTGGCGATGGTGCTGGGCGACAAGACCGAAGACGCATTCCGCCAGAGCATGCTGTTGTCCGAAGGCTCGATGACCGTTTTCTTCAGCAATGGCCTGGTGGGAACCATTTCCACCGCCGCCCTGCTGCTGCTGGCATGGGGCCTGGTGGGCCGCCTGTTCGGCCAGCGCGGCCCTGCCGCGGTGGTGCAGTGAACGACACGTGGATTTCAGGATTTTTCGCCCATGACCCGAATGAACCAGCGCATTGCACTCGGCTGCATTGCCGATGACTTCACCGGCGCAACCGATCTGGCCAACAATCTCGTGCGCGCCGGCATGCGCGTGGTGCAGACCATCGGCGTGCCGCAAGGCCCGCTCGACGTGGATGCCGATGCCGTGGTGGTGGCACTCAAGAGCCGTACCATTGCCGCCAGCCACGCCGTTGCGCAATCGCTCGAGGCGCTGCGCTGGCTGCAATCGATGGGCGCGGAGCAGATCTATTTCAAGTACTGCTCGACCTTCGACAGCACGCCAGAAGGCAACATCGGCCCGGTGACGGACGCGCTGATGCAGGCACTGCAAACGGATTTCACCGTCGCCACGCCCGCGTTCCCCGACAACAAGCGCACGGTGTTCAAGGGCTATCTGTTTGCAGGCGATGTGCTGCTGAACGAAAGCGGCATGCAGAACCATCCGCTCACTCCAATGGCAGACCCGAACCTGGTGCGCGTGCTGCAGGCGCAGACACGCCAGCCGGTCGGGCTGGTGGACTACCAGGTAGTAGCGCGCGGCAGCGAAGCGATCCGTGCGCGCTTCGATGCATTGAAGGCCGAAGGCGTGGGCATCGGCGTTGTCGATGCGCTGGGCAATGAAGACCTCATCACGCTCGGCCGCGCCCTCAAGGGCATGCCGCTGGTGACTGCGGGCTCGGGCGTGGCGATCGGCTTGCCCGCGAACTTCGGCATTGGCGCAGATTCCACTTCTGCGCAACTGCCGCCTGCGTCGGGCCTGCAGGCGATCGTCTCGGGCAGCTGCTCGGTCGCAACCCAGCGGCAGGTCGCGGAGTTCATGGCGTCGCGCCGTCCCGCGCTGGCGATCGATCCGCTGCGCATCGCATCGGGCGCCGACGTCTGCGGCGAAGCCCTGCGATGGGCCAAGGACCATGTCACGTCGGGCCCGGTGCTCGTCTATTCCACGGCAGAGCCGGCGGCCGTGCGCGAGATCCAGGGCCAGCTCGGCGTGGAGCAGGCCGGTGCAATGGTCGAGCAGGTGATTGCCGGCATTGCGCGCGGGCTCGTGGCCATGGGCGTGCGGCAGCTGGTGGTTGCGGGCGGCGAGACTTCGGGCGCCTGCGTGCAGGCGCTGGGCATCGAGCAGATGCGCATTGGCGCGCAGATCGATCCGGGCGTGCCATGGTGTTTTGCGTCCAGCCCGGTGGCGAACCAAGGCCTGCACATCACGCTCAAGTCGGGCAATTTCGGTATGCCCGATTTCTTCGCCAAGGCCTTTGCAAGGCTGGCGGCATGAGCGGCCACGGCGCCGAATTTCTTGCCGAAGACCTGGCGCGCGCCGAAATCGTGCGTGTGGGGCGCAGCCTCTTTGAGCGCGGCTATCTGCATTCCACCGCAGGCAACATCAGCGTGCGTCTGGCCGATGGATTCCTGATCACGCCCACCGATGCCTGCCTGGGTTTTCTGGACCCGCAAAGGCTGGCCAGGCTCGACGCGAGCGGCCAGCAGACCAGCGGCGACCGCGCCAGCAAGACCATCGTGCTGCACCGGCGCATTTACGACAGCAGCGCAGCGACGCAGCACCCTGCGCGCTGCGTGATCCACACACACAGCACGCACCTGGTCGCCTGCTCGCTGCAACGCGAAACGGAAGCGGAACTGCTGCCGCCGATCACGCCCTATTTCGTGATGAAGGTCGGTCCGGTGCCGCACATTGCGTACTGCATGCCGGGAGCTCCCGAAGCCGCCGCCAGGGTATCTGAAGCGATTGCGAAGTACCACCGCGAGGGCCGCTCGATCCGTGCGGTGATGCTGGCGCGATTGGGCCCCAACGTCTGGCACGACACGCCCGCAGCAGCCATGGCCACGCTGGAAGAGCTGGAAGAAACAGCCCGGCTCTGGCTATTGGCCCGGCCGGGCCCGCTGAGCGCTGCGGCGATCGAAGCGCTGCGCCAGCAATTTGGCGCGCGCTGGTAGAACGCGCTGAACTTCACCTGCCAGCCACAGCCCGCCGCACACGCACCGCGGCGGCCAGCTGCTCGAGCACCGGCACGGTCTGCGCCAAGCTGATGCAGGCGTCGGTGATCGACACGCCGTGGCTGCAGCGGCGCGCCTGGCACGAGGTCCTGGCGGCCTTCGTCGAGGTGGCTCTCGATCATCAGGCCGATGATGCGCGCGTCGCCCGCGGCGATCTGCGCCGCGACGTCGGCCGCGACCTCGATCTGCCGCTGGTGCTGCTTGCTGCTGTTGGCGTGCGAGACGTCGATCATCACCTGCTGCGCGCAGGCCCGCGCCGCGAGCAGCGCGCAGGCCGCGTCGCACGTCGGCGGCGCCGTAGTTGGGCGTGCTTGCCGCCGCGCAGGATCACATGGCAGTCGTCGTTGCCGCGCGTCTCGAAGATCGCCGCCATGGCCCATCTTCGTCATGCCCATGAACGCGTGCGGCGCGCGCGCCGCGAGGATGGCGTCGGTCGCCACCTTGACGCCGCCGTCGGTGCCGTTCTTGAAGCCGACCGGGCAGCTCAGGCCCGAGGCGAGCTGGCGGTGGCTCTGGCTCTCGGTGGTGCGCGCGCCGATCGCGCCCCAGCGCGACCAGGTCGGCGATGAACTGCGGGCTGAGCAGGTCGAGGAACTCGGTGCCGGTCGGCAGGCCCAGCGCCAGTCAGCGTCGAGCAGCAGCGCGACGCGCGCGCTCCAGGCCTTCGTTGATCGCGAAGCTGCCGTCCAGGTGCGGGTCGTTGATGTAGCCCTTCCAGCCGACGGTGGTGCGCGGCTTCTCGAAGTAGACGCGCATCACGATGAGCAGGTCGTCCTGCAGCGCGTCGGCCGGCGCCTTCAGGCTGGCGCGCGTATTCGAGGGCCTGGTCGTGGTCGTGGATCGAGCACGGGCCGACGACGACGACGAGCCGGTCGTCGCGGCCGTGCAGCACGCGGCGATCGCGGCGCGGCTGCGCTTCGACCAGCGCCTGAGCGGTCGTCGCGCACCGGCAGCCGCTCCTGCAGCAGCGCCGGGGTGATGAGCGGGCGCACGGCGCCGATGCGCACGTCGTCGATGCGCGTGGTGTCGTGGGTCGAGAGCGTCGCAGGGGCGGCGTGGGGGTGGAGCGTGGTCATGCGCGGATTGTCGCGCGGCGGCGCCGCCGCCAGCGTCCGCCCGCGGCCGACGCTCAGGGCCGGCGGAACGCGGGCCGCTGCGCGGCCCAGTGGCGCGCATCGAGGCGGTCCAGCCGCACCGTGCCGCCGCTCGAGGGCGCGTGCACAAAGCGGCCTTCGCCGACGTAGATGCCGGCATGGCTGGGCGTGCGGCCAGTGCCGAACACCACCAGGTCGCCGCTGCGCAGGCTGTCGCTGCCAATCGGCTGGCCCCACTGGTCGAGCTGCGCCACGGTGCGCGGCGGCGCACTGCCGGCACGGCTTTGGTAGACGTAGCCGATCAGGCCGCTGCAGTCAAAGCCCGCATCGGGCGTGTTGCCGCCGTAGCGGTACGGCGTGCCGACCAGGCCGAGGGCGTGGATCGCGATGTCGCTTGCGGCATCGGTCGTCAGCCGGGAGACGGGCTGGCCGCGCGAAGAAGGGGGCGCCGTGCTGCAGCCGCCCACCAGAAGCAGCGCCGCGGCCAGGGCCAGGCAGGGAAATGAACGCATGCCGCAAGGGTAAGGGATTGGCGCGGGCCGCCTTGCTAGCCGGCCGCGACCAGCTGGCCCAGCGTCGCCAGCGCCTGTTCGCTGCGCGCGTCCCAGGCGTGGCCGTAGTTCAGGCGCAGGCAGTGCGTGTACGCGTGCTTGGCCGAGAAGATCGGCCCGGGCGCGACAGAGATGCCCAGCGACAGCGCGCGCCGGTGGATCTCGAGCGCGTTCACGTGGGCCGGCAGCTCGACCCACAGGAAATAGCCGCCGGCCGGGCGCGTGGCGCGCGTGCCCGGCGGAAAGTGGTGGCCCACGGCCTGGGCAAACGCCGACTGCTGCGAGGCCAGCGTCTGGCGCAGCTTGCGCAGGTGCTTGTCGAAGCCGCCGCGCTCGAGGTAGGTGGCCAGCGCCAGTTGCGCGGGCGCCGATGCGCTCAGCGTGGTGGTGAGCTTTTGCCGCGCCACGGCCTTGGCATAGCGGCCCGGAGCGGCCCAGCCGATGCGGTAGCCCGGCGCCAGGCATTTCGAAAACGACGAGCAGTGCAGCACCAGGCCCTGCGTGTCGAACGCCTTGGCGGGCAGCGGGCGCTTGTCGCCGAAGTACAGCTCGCCATAGACGTCGTCTTCGATCAGCGCAATGCCGTGCAACGCCAGCAGCGCGACCAGCGCCTGCTTCTTGTGCTCGGGCATCAGGCTGCCCAGCGGGTTCTGGAAATTCGCCATGAGCCAGCAGGCCTTGGGCCGGTGGCGCACGATGGCGCGCTCCAGCGCGGCCAGGTCGATGCCTTCGCGCGGGTGCGTCGGCACCTCGATCACCTGCAGGCCCATGCGCTCGAGCGCCTGCAGCGCGCCATAGAAGGTGGGCGACTCGACGATGACCGAGTCGCCCGGGCGCGTGACGGCGGCCAGGCACAGGTTCAGCGCTTCGAGCGCGCCGTTGGTGATGACGATCTCGTCGGTGTGCACCTGCACGCCGCAGGCCAGGTAGCGCAGCGCAATCTGCCGGCGCAGCGCCGCGTTGCCGGGCGTGAGGTCGTCCACCGTGGTCCACGGGTCCAGCCGCTGGACGCTCGACGCCATCACTTGCCCCAGCCGCGCCAGCGGAAACAGCAAGGGGCTCGGAAACGCCGAGCCGAACGGCACCACGTCGCGCGACATGCTCGCTTCGAGGATGTCGAACACGCGCTCGCTGACATCGACCGCGGCCGAGCCGTCGGCCGGCTGCGATGCGAGCTCGGGCTCGGGCGGCACGCGGCGCACGCCCGCCGACACGTAGTAGCCCGAGCGCTCGCGCGCCCGGATCAGGCCGCGCGCCTCGAGCAGGTAATAGGCCTGGAACACGGTCGAAGGGCTGACGCCACGGCCCGCGCTCGTGTGGCGCACCGAGGGCAGGCGGTCGCCCGGTTGCAGCACGCCGCTGCGGATCGATTCCGCCATGTCTTCGGCCAAGGCCTCGTAGCGCTTCATCAAAACTCCTGGTGGATGGACCGAAATACCTGCCGGGGTGCCCGCGCAGGCCCCGACGGTCTGCCCAGGCGCTGCGTTGCGCCAAGCGCGGTGTGTCGCAGAAGCGCAATGAGGAAATTCTCAGTAAAAAATGCTTCTAGCGCTTATGCATACTTCATTGCAAGCTCACTTTTTAATAGCATTTGCATTCAGAATGCGCCGTTGGGACGAGCTACCTGCCGCAGCCGTCTTCGCAGCTGGGCACGGCGCGTGCGGGGCCGCGTCCGTTCAGGCGACGGGCTGGGCCGGCGCCGCCGCGTGGCGCGCCAGCAGCGCGTCCACCGCCGGCCGGGCGCAGCGCTGCAGGGCCACCAGCAGCGCATGGTCGGGCGCCGCCACGCCCCAGCGCGTGCGCAGGTCGTGCTGCATGCGCGCCAGCAGCGCGGCGGCCATCTCGGCATCGGCGAGCGCGCGGTGGGCGGCGCCAGTGCGCGGCAGGCCGTGGTAGTCCACCAGCGTGCCCAGCTTGTGGCTGGGGGCCTGCGGGTACAGCCGGCGCGACAGCAGCACGGTGCAGGCAAACGGCTGCGGCGCGGCCAGCCCCGCGAGCGCCAGCTCGGCCTGCCAGAACCTGCGGTCGAACGCCGCGTTGTGCGCCACCATCGGCGCGCTGCCGACGAAGCGCGCGGCCTCGCGCATCACAGCGGCCGCCGCGGGCGCGGCCGCCACCATGGCGTTGGTGATGCCCGTGAGCTGGGTGATGAACGGGGAAATCCAGGCGCCGGTCTGCACCAGGCTCTGGAAGCGGTCGACCACCCGGCCGCCCTGCAGCAGTACGATGGCCACCTCGGTGGCGCGCGCGCCCTGGCCGGGCGAGATGCCGGTGGTTTCAAAGTCGATGACGGCGATGGGAGAAGGCATGGCGCCATTGTCCCCGCCTGCGCGCCGGTGGGCACCCTGCCCGCGGCCTTCACTGCGCCTTGGGGTGCTCAAGGAAGAAGCGCAGCATCTCGCGCGTCGCGTTCACGCCGCGCGGATCGGTGTGGCTGCCGCGGGCATCGCCGCCGGCCCAGGCATGGCCGGCGCCGTGCAGCTGCCAGTGTTCCGCGACCACGTTGCCGGGAGCGGGGGCAGGGCCGCCGGTATACCGGTACACGGTGCGCGTGTAGCGCGCGCCGCCCGGGGCACGCCCGGACTCCTTGGCAGAGTGCACCTGCGCGCCGGCATGGGTGGCGGCCGCCAGCGCGGCGTCGATCAGCTGCTCGCCGTTGCGGGCGTGCACGGTCTCGTCGGCATCGCCGTGGAAGACGATGATCGGCAGCGCCGGGCCGTGGCTGCCGGCGCGTGCGGAAGGGTGCGCCACGGGGCCCGGCTTGGCGCCGTTGTGCATGGCCGAGAGCGCGGCCATCATGTTGTGCGCGGCGCCGGCCTGCAGGCCCGAATGCACGCCCACGGCGGCGAACAGGTCGGGGTACTCGCGTGCCAGCAGCGCGGCCATGGCGCCGCCGGCGGACAGGCCGGCGACGTAGATGCGCCGCGGGTCCACCACATGGCGCGCGCTCACGTCGTGCACCATGGCCACCAGCAGGGCGAGTTCACCCGCGCCGCGGCGCTGGTTCTCGGGGCGGAACCAGTTCCAGCACCCCTGCGGGTTGGCGCTGTGCGGCTGCGTCGGGTAAAGCACCAGCGCCGGGGCCTGCGCAGCGGCCGTGTTCATGCCGGTGCCGGTGGCGAAGTCCTGGGGGTTCTGCGTGCAGCCGTGCAGCATCAGCACCAACGGCAGCGGCGTGTCGACCGCCGCGCCGGGCGGAACGTACAGGTGGTAGTGGTGCTGCGCGCCGGCATGGGTGAGCACCACGTCCAGGAAGGCGCCCGGGGACCCGGCCGCCTGGCGCTGGGCCGTGGCGGGGGCGGGCGTGCGGGGCGGGGCGGTGCCCCGCTCGATGACCACGGCGTCCTCCACGTCGGCGGTCGGCGCGCCGCGCCGCGCCGTGCGCGCTGGCGGTGCGTGCCGGCCCGCGGTCGGCAGCAGGCTGCTGTCGGGCGGCACGCCCGCCGCAGCGGCGTCCAGGGGCGGTAGACCGCCCAGCGCGCGCTGGATGGCTAGCGTGGCGTCGCCGATCTGGCCGCTGCGCACCAGCGCGGTGGCGTCGTCGATCATGCTGTGGAGGTTGGCATTCCAGTCCATGGGGAGCTCCTTGTCGGTTCAGCCAATGCGGCCGGCCAGTGCGGCCTTGACCGCAGCGCTGGCATGGAAGGCGCCAAGCACCGTGACCGAGGCAATCGTCGCCTGCGCCAGTGCGGGCGGCACGTCGTCGTCGATGCTGGCCAGGCCAAGCACGCGAATGTCCAGCGTTTCGCCAGCGGCCTGCACGGCCTCGAGTTCGGCGCGGCCAAAGCGCTGCAGGCCCAGCACCAGCGTCTTGCGCGCCACCACCTGGCGCACCGCGTCGGATTGCGCCGAAAGCTGGTTGCGGATCGCCGTGCGGATGAAGTCCGTGCGGTTGCTGTAAAAGCCCTCGGCCACGAGCAAATCGATGTGGCCGAGGTCGACGAAACCGAGGTTGACGGTGACTTTTTCCGATTCCGCGGCCTTGCCGCGGGCACCCGCCAGGGGCAGCACATTGTTCATATAAAACTCCTTGTACCATCCATATGGATGGTGAATGGAGTTATTCAAGACCTTGGCGAACCAAAGCGCGAAAAAACCTCCACCGGCCTGCCGCTCGTCGGCAGGGCCGTTTTTATCCGGTGCTGAGGGTGTGCAGCCGTCGCCGTGCGCCCAGTTCTGGCTGCAGCCGCAGCTCAGGGCAGATCGATTTCCTTGTGTTCGCCCAGCCCGGTGGGCGGCTGCCCCGTGACGGCGGCCTTGGCCATCTTGAATAACTGCACCATCTTGCTGTCGTCGACGTCCCAGTACTCGGCATGGACGATCTTCACCACCAGCAGCGCCAGGTTCGGGTCGGTCACGCCGGCGGGAAACCAGGCCTTGGCCATGGGCGACCACAGCTGCTCTTTCTTGGCCTGGTCATCGCTGAAACGCGCCTGGCCCGAAAGCGACACGTAGGTGTCGGCGCCCGGATCGGTGTATGACACGTTGACCTGGCCGTCGGTCTGCAGCCGTTCGTACAGCTCGCCCTGCTTGGGAATGAAGAAATACAGCTGCGCATGCTCGTCGAGCGCCTTGTTCTGCGTGGTCAGCGGATGGGCGGACAGCATGCCGCCAGTGCTGCGGTGGGTCAGCATGCCAAAGCGAATGTCCTTGATCAGGTCCCACAGGGTCTGCTGCGCAGGCTTGTCGTTGCTCATGGTGGGAACTCCCGAAAGTGAAACGTCAGGAATTCACTGTAGGTCGAGGCCTCGGTGCACAGGCGTCGGTAGAGCGCGCGGGGTGCTGTGGGGCCTGTCCCACAGCATGCGTTTCTGTCCAAAGGATTTTTGGCCTCCAGGCCTTGTACGGAAAGCGCTGGCTGCTCTCTTTTTTGCGCTCCGGCGCAGCGTTCAGGCGTTCAAGAGCCCGGAGACAAACAGCATGCTGCCCATGTCGGCCTTGCCGTCACGCGGCGGCGCGCTGCACCAGCGTGAACGGCGGCAGGCCCTTGAGCAGGCGCTGGCCATACTGGGTGCGCGTCAGGCGCCGGTCGTAGCAATAGACGTGCGCCTGGTCTTCCTCGGTGCGGATCGCGCGGCCGGCCCATTGCGCCAGGCGCATCGCCGTGGCCGGCACCACCAGCTCGCTGAACGGATCGCGCCCGACGGCGCGCAGCCACTCGGCGCGCGCCTCGCCCACCGGGTCGTCGGGCGGCGCAAACGGCAGCTTGGTGATGAACACCGATTCGCACAGCCGCCCGGGCAGGTCGAGCCCTTCGCCGAACGACTGCATGCCGAAGATGATGGACGGCTGGCCCGCCGCCACGCGCTCGCGGTGGCGCGCCAGCAGCTGGGTGCGCGGCAGCGCGGTCTGCACCAGCACCAGCGGGCGCATGGCGGTCGGCAGCGCATCGACCGCCTGGCGCAGCTGCTCGCGCGAAGTGAACAGCACCAGCGCGCCGTAGGCCACCTGCGCCAGGTCGTGCCATCAGCGCGTCGACCATTTCGGCGGTGAAGGCGGTGGCGTTCTTCGGGTCGGCCCGGGTTTCGGCGGCGATCAGCGTGCCCTGCGCCGCGTAGTCGAACGGGCTCGGCACCTCGAGCGTGGTGGCGGCGTCGTCGCCGTACAGGCCCGATTCGCGCATGAAAAAGTCGAAATTGCCGCAGCTGGTCAGCGTGGCCGAGGTCAGCACCGCGCCGCGCACCGCGCCCCAGAGGTGCTGGCGCAGCGTGGCGCCGGGCAGGATCGGGCTGGCGTGCGCCTTGACGACGATGAAGTCGCCATCGACTTCGAGCGTGAACCACTTTGCGGCCGGCACGGCGCCCTCGGGCGCGTCCTGCAGCAGCAGCTGCGCCGTGGCGTGCACGGCTTCGAGCCGCGGCGCGAGCATGCCGATCTGCGCATACAGCGCCGACAGGCGGCGCGCCTCGTCGGGCTTGTCGCGCATCTCGGCGCGCAGGGCCTTGCTGATCGCGCGCAGGCATTCGAGAAAGCCCCCCGCGTGGTGCGCGAGCTGGCCGAGCGGCTCGACCAGCGCCTCGGGCAGCACGCCGCCGGGCACGCGCACGCGCGACGGCATGCGCGCATCGGGCACGCGCGTGCGGCCACCGCCCCAGCTGCTTTGCGGGTTGCGCAGCGCCTCGCCATAGAGGTCCATCACCAGCCGGGCCAGGTCCTGCAGGGCCTGGCGCAACTCGCTGGCGTGGCGCGGAATGTCGGCCACGTCGCCGACTTCGACCAATTGGCCGATGCGCAGGCCGCGGCTGGCCAGGCGGTCGATCCAGGTCAGGCGCGAGAGGTCCATGCTGCAGGCGAACTGGTCGAGCGCCGTGGCGGGCAGGTGGTGCGCCTCGTCGAGCACCAGCAGGCAATTGTCGAGCTCGGGCAGCATGCGCGCGCCCAGCGACGACAGCAGCAGGTCGTGGTTGGCGACGATCACCTGCGCGCCGACCAGCTCCTTGCGCTTGTCGTAGTAGGTGCACTGTGAAAACACCGGGCAGTGCTTGCCGGTGCAGCTCGCGCCCTCGGCCGCCACGGGGCTCCAGACCTCGGGCTCGGGCGGGGTGTCGAGCGTGTCGCGGTCGCCGTCCCAGCCGCCCTGGGCCAGGGCCTGCGCCATGCCGGCATAGAACTGCATGCGCGCCTCGGTCTCGTGGCGCGGGCGCGCGGCGGCGGCTTCTTCGGGGAACAGGTCGTCGCCCTCCTCGTCGTGCGCCTCGCCCGTGCCCGCCAGGCGCTCGAGCTTGAGCTTGCAGACATAGCGCCCACGCCCCTTGGCCAGCGCAAACTTGAACGGCTGGGGCAGCTGCGCGGCCAGCGCCGGCAGGTCCTTGTTCACCAGCTGCTCCTGCAGCGCCACGGTGGCGGTCGAGATCAGCACGCGCGTGTTGCGCGCGAGCGCCAGCGCAATCGCGGGCGCGCAGTAGGCGAGCGACTTGCCGACGCCGGTGCCGGCCTGGATCACGGCGATGGCGCGCACCGGCTCACTGCCTTCGTCCTCGGGCTTGCCGAGCTCGGCGGTGCTGAAGGCCTGCGCCACCTGCTCGGCCATGCTGCGCTGGCCGGCGCGGCCGCGAAAGCCCTCGGTGGACTGCACCACCGCATCAAACGACTGCAGGGCCGCGTGGGCCCATTCTGTAGAAGACATGGGGCAGGAGTTTGGCATGGCCGAGCGGGGTCTGGCGCCGTGTGGCTTCTGCGCGAGCGCCCCCAGCCGGCGCCGATGCGCGCCGCGCGCCTACAGCAACGCGCGCGCCAGAGGCCTACGATGGATTTCCACACCTTTGTTCTTCTGGAGCCTCCGCCATGCCGCAAAGCGCACCCGATTCCCCCCGTACCGACACCGCTGCGCCGGGCCCTGAGCAGCGCATTGTCGACACCACGCACAAGAGCGACGACCCCAACGGCGCCGAGGCCCCCGGAACCCCCGAGGCACGGCAACTGCCCAAGCTGCCGCATGAACGCGACCAGTCG
Source organism: uncultured beta proteobacterium (assembly GCA_963703375.1). Taxonomy (GTDB): domain Bacteria; phylum Pseudomonadota; class Gammaproteobacteria; order Burkholderiales; family Burkholderiaceae_C; genus Simplicispira. The sequence continues at coordinate 285,397 of CAVPEF010000004.1, forward strand.
GTGGGCATGACCGACGGCATTCCCAGCGCCGACATTCAGCAAGGCTACCGCGATGTGCAACGCGGTCTGGTCGACACCGATGCCGGGCGCGAGGCGCACAACGTGGGCAAACCCGTGCTGCCCGCCGAGCCGGCCCCACCCGGCACGCCCGGCCCGGTGGAACCCGACCACGCGTGAAGCGCGGGCGGCTGAGCGCTTGAACGCCGGCCACGGCGCCGCACCCGCATCGCACCGCTGTTGCCATGGCGCACGCCTTGGCGGCACGGTCATACCGCCATCGTGACCAGCATGGCCAGCACCGCGGCCAGCATCACGCCGGTGCACAGCCAACCCACGGCCTTGAGCTTGCCACCTATCACCAGAGAGCCCATGATGTCGCTGCGCACAGCCATCAGCATCATCACCACCATGATGGGCACCGCGATCACGCCGTTGAGCACGGCACTCCAGAACAGGGCCTTGATCGGGTCAATGGACGTCAACCCCATGCCCACGCCGACCAGCGTGGCCAGGGCGATGATGCCGTAGAAGCCTTTGGCGGCCATCGGCTTGCTCTCGAGGCTGCTCTTCCAGTGGAAGGTTCCGGCCACCGCGTAGGCGGCCGAGCCGGCGAGCACCGGCACCGCCAGCAGGCCGGTGCCGACAATGCCGAGTGTGAACAGCAGAAAGGCAAATTCGCCGGCGATGGGCCGCAGCGCCGTGGCGGCCTGGGCCGAGGTCTGGATGTCCGTGATGCCATGCGCGTTCAGCGTCACGGCCGTGGTCAGGACGATGAAAAAGGCGACCAGGTTGGAGAAAGCCATGCCGATCGAGGTATCGATCTTGATGCGGCGCAGCTGGGCGCCGGCCTGCGCCAAGGTGTTTTTCAGCGCCCGCGCGCGCGGTTGGGCCTGCATTTCCTCGACCTCTTGCGAGGCCTGCCAGAAGAACAGATACGGGCTGATGGTGGTGCCAAACACCGCGACGGTGGTGGTGATGTAGTCCCGCTGCCATTGGATGTGCGGCACGAAGGTGTGCGCCAGCACCGTCGCCCACGGAATTTCCACTGTGAACACGGTCGCCACATAGGCCAGCAGCACCAGGGTGAGCCATTTGAGGAGGCGCACATAGCGCTTGTAGGGAATGAACACCTGCAGCAGCAGCGACAGCACGCCAAAGAAAACCACGTACAGGTGCCGGCTGCCGCCCACCAGCAGCCGCAGGGCGTCGGCCATGGCCGAGATATCGGCGGCAATGTTGATGGTGTTGGCCAGCACCAGCAGCGACACCAGCCCATAGAGCAGCCACGCCGGGTAATGCCGCCGCACATTGGTGGCCAGACCGTGGCCACTGACCCGGCCGATGCGTGCGCTGACCATCTGGATGCCCACCATCAGCGGGAACGTCAGCAGCAGGCTCCACAGCAGCCCATAGCCGAACTGCGCCCCGGCTTGCGAATAGGTGGCGATGCCGCTGGGGTCGTCGTCGGCCGCCCCGGTGACCAGGCCCGGGCCGAGTTTGTTCAGCCAGGACGCCTCGCTGGGGCTGGGGACCGGCTGCGCATCTGACGTGTGGTGGGCTGCCATGGCGTGGCTTTCCTGTGGTTGAAGGGCCTGCGGCGTGTTGCCCAACGGCCTGCCCGTGTTGGAGGCGCGGCGGGCCGAGATCGCAGGTCGGACGCAGACCCTAACGTGCGTAAGACAACGGCAGGCGCGTTGCCACAGAAGGGTTCAGCGCCGGTCGCTGGCTTTTCCCCTGGGGTTATGCGCCGCAGCAAGCGCTCACGCCACCGCTCTGGCTATACTGGACAAACGCCCAGCATCGGTGTGCCTGCGAGCGTGCACGTCCCGCAGCGTGCACGCTGCTGCCATCTCTTGCCTTCCGTTGGTCTGCATGCACCGCCCCTCCCGCCGCCGTCCCGAGTTCGACGCCGCGCGCCTCTATGAATACCCGCAGCATTTGCGCGCGGCGCTGGACGACATGCCCTCGGCGCCTGGCGTCTACATTTTTCATGGGCAGGAGGGCGCGCTGCCGCTCTACATCGGCAAGAGCGTCAACCTGCGCGCGCGGGTGCTCTCCCACCTGCGCAATGCCGAGGAGGCCCGGCTGCTGCGCCAGACCGTGCGCATCAGCCACATCCGCACGGCCGGCGAAATTGGCGCGCTGCTGCTCGAAGCCCGGTTGATCAAGCAGCAGCAGCCGCTGCTCAACCAGAAATTGCGGCACCAGCGCCAGTGGTGCGCACTGCGCGTCCATGGCGGGCTGCCCGAGGTGGTCTATTCCAACGCCGTGAACTTCGCCACCGAGCCGGGCCTGTACGGCCTGTACGCGAGCCGCGACGGTGCCCTGGAGGCCCTGCGCGAGGTCGCCGACGACCAGCGCCTGTGCTACGGCGCGCTCGGCCTGGAGCGGCTGGCGCAGGGCCGGGCGTGCTTTCGGGCCCTGCTGCGCCAGTGCGCCGGCGTGTGCCGCGGCGACGAAACCCCCGAGAGCCACCGTCAGCGCCTGGTCACCGGCCTCGAAACCCTGCGCATGGCCTGCTGGCCGTATGCCGGGGCGGTCGGCCTGGTCGAGAGAGACGGGGCCGAGCAGCAGGTCCACGTGGTGCACAACTGGCATTACCTGGGCAGTGCGCGCAGCGTCGCCCAGGCCCGAAAGCTGCGCCAGACGGCGCCGGATTTCGACGCGGACGGCTACAAGATCCTGTGCAAGACGCTGCTCAGCGGGCGTGCCGAGATCGTCCTGCTGTGACGCCGGTGCCGCCGGCCCGGGCTGCGGTGCAAGACCTGGCCCAGGCCGAAGTCCTGCACATTGCGGCCCGCGCCCACCACGGTGCGGTGCACAGCGCCGCGCAGCACGACGTTGCCTGAAAAAATGCCGCGCTGCGGTGGACGTGGCGCCCTAAACTGGCAGGCTGTTGGCGACGTGTGAACCGGCTGCGGCCTTGCGCGCGCCTTGTGGAAACCCGAACGCTCGAAGGACCCCGTCCATGGCCGAACACAGCGCCACCATCACCTGGCAGCGTGGCAACGCCGACTTTCTGGACAAGCGCTACCCGCGCGCCCACCGCTGGCAGTTCGATGGCGGCGCCACGGTGGCGGGCTCGTCGTCGCCGCACACCGTGCCGCTGCCGTATTCGGACGCGGCCGCCGTGGACCCGGAAGAGGCCTATGTCGCAGCCCTGTCGAGCTGCCACATGCTGTGGTTTCTGGACCTGGCCTGCCGCGGCGGCTGGCGCGTGAACCGCTATATCGACGCGGCCGTGGGCACCATGGGCAAGGACGCGCAGGGCCGCCTGGTGGTCAGCGAGGTGCAGCTGCGCCCGGTCACCGCGTTTGACGCAGCCCATGCCCCCAGCGCCGAGGTGCTGGCCGACCTGCACCACCAGGCGCACCATGCCTGTTTCCTCGCCAATTCGGTGAAGACGGAAATCCGCTGCACGCCGGTGCTTGAAATCGACGAAGCCAAAGGGAGCGGCTGACCATGGCCAATGCCAACCGCCAATTCCAGGTGCCCGACGCCGCCACGCACACCGACCGTGCGGGCGTGGTGCAGCGCCTCATGGCCGAGGGCGCGCCGGTGGCCCAGGCCATGGCGGCGCTGGTGCCGGGTGGGTCGACGCCGTGATCGGCGCGGGGAAATCCGTTCAAATTTCATAGCTGCCAGCGCTTGATGGGTCAGCGTTAGAGGCTGTTTTGACCACATTTCTGTGCGCAGCGACTTGTTTCGCCCTCCAGCATCTCCACCCGCAGCGTGACCACCGGCCCTGCCGCGGCCGGGTGTGCGGCCAGCGCATGCACGGCCAGGTCCACGGTGGACTGCGCCACGGCGTCCGTCAGCACCAGCACCAGCACCTGCGAGCCCCGAGCCGCCTGCGCCAGCGCCGTATTCCATTGTCACGCCCGACGCATCGCCGTTCACGAGGATGCCGTTCATGGACCCGTGCACTGTTGCCGCAAAGAAGGTTGCAGGCCAAGTACAGTGCCGCGATGAACGCCGATATCCACTCCACCACCCGCCACCTCCTCATCAGTGGCCACGTCCAGGGCGTGGGCTACCGCTGGGCCATGGTCCAGGCCGCCGAACGGCTGGGCGTGCGCGGCTGGGTGCGCAACCGCAGCGACGGCCAGGTCGAAGTCTGTGCCTGGGGTTCGGCGGCAGCGGTGCAGAGCCTGGTCGAATGGGCGCACCAGGGCCCCGCACAGGCGCGGGTGGACCGGGTGGTGGTGGGCAACGTGCCCGATGGGGGCGAAGCGCCGCAGGGCTTCACGCAGCGCGAGACGGCTTAGCTCCGCGTCGGCGATGGCCGGGAATTTTTCGGAATCGGTGTGCGCCGGCACGCAGCCGTATTGGCGCGCCAGCGCCACGGCGAGAGCCTGGCGGCTACGCCACCCGCGTGGCGGTGAGCGTGATTTCCGGCACCGCGGCCAGTGCCTTGGACAGCGGGCAGTTGGCCTTGGCATCGGCGGCCAGCTTCTGGAAGGCGGCTTCGTCCATGCCTGGCACCTCGGCCGTGAGCGTGAGCGCGATGCGGTCGATGACAAAGCCGTCACCGTCCTTGGATCGGCGCACGCTGGCCGTGGTGTCGACGCTCTTGGTGGCCACGCCCGCCTTCTCTGCCGCAAAGGAAAACGCCATGGTGAAGCAGGCGGCGTGGGCCGCGCCCACGATTTCCTCGGGGTTGGTGCCTCTGCGGTCGTCGCCAAAGCGGCTGGCGAAGCCATAGGGGTACTTGTCCAGCGCACCGGTTTCGGTACTTATCTGGCCCTTGCCGGCCTTGCCGGCGCCTTCCCAGTGAACACTGGCTTTCTTTTCGGACATGGAGTGCTCTCCTTGCTCGGAACGAATGGAAAACGAGAAATACGGAAGTCGCGAACCTCGGGGGAAACAGCCCGCATCACACCATGGCGCGGGGCCCGGGAATGTGGGACAACGCCGCGCTGAGTGAGCCCTGCGCCGCTTCGCCCCGACCGCTGGCGGCGCAGGCGGACGGCAGCACGGCAATGCCGTCACCGGGATGGGATGCTTGCCTACACGCAGTGCGCGGCCGGATGGCGATGATGGGTGCGCGCACCGTCGCGAACCTTTCCTTCAGGAGTAACCCATGAATTACCCACAGAACCCCCACGCGAACACCAACCCCGATCCCATCACCCACGAGCCGGGCTCGCATCCCATCGGCACGGGCCTCGGCGCGGCGGGCGGCGCAATGACCGGCGCTGCCGTAGGCTCTGTTGGCGGCCCGGTCGGCTCAGCCGTGGGCGCGGTGGTCGGGGCGGTGGTGGGGGGACTGGCCGGCAAGGGCGCTGCCGAAGCCGTGAACCCCACCGCCGAGGACGCCTACTGGCGCGAGGCCCATGTCAACGAGCCCTACTATTCGCGCGACTACAGCTACGACGATTACGCGCCGGCCTATCGCTCGGGCTACCAGAGCGTGATCGACGGCCGCAGCGACTGGAACGCAACCCGCAGCGAACTGCAGCAGCGCTGGGACACGGACCGCAAGGCCAGCCGCCTGAGCTGGAAGGATGCGGAGCCTGCGGCCAAGGCGGCGTGGGAGCGCGCAGATCGGATCTGGAAGCAGACGAAGCAGGAGTGAGGTTGCCAGTCAACTGCTGCTGCGTTGTGAAATCCCGCGCGCCAGATGCCGCGTTGCCCTATCGAGGCTAGATCTAAACAAAAACAGCCGCTAAATGCGGCTGTTTCTATTTGTGAATCTAGCTGTTCAACAATCGCTTGCGACCGCCTAGCTACATTAAAACCATGAAAAATACATTTTCATGATTTTTCAACTTATAGATGCTTTTTCTCTCACTTAATGCGCCTACACACCGGTGTAGCGAGACCCATAAGGTGAGACTCGTCAGCTATGAGAATCAAGGGCTTCTGGAGGCCTTTGATGCATCGGATGAGACGATGGGAGGCAAAAGCTGAGATTTTACAGCGCACCAAGTTCTCGCCCTGCTCAACTCGCCTGCCCCAAGCCGCATTGCCCATGACCCCAGCAACCGGATTCCGTTTACGGTCTGCGGCTGGCGATGATAGCGGTTCAGATGCAACCCACTTCCCCATGGCGTGATTCAATTCCGTGTGTGACCTTGCTACTTACGTTCACCCGAACCAGAAGGGGCAATGGGTCCAAGCCGACGCTTTCGCCCCTCCCTTTGATGGCGGCAACGTCGGACTAGCGAAGGTCTCAAGGAGTTTGAAAAGCGCGTACTTCCCGGAGCGATGTCATGAAGCTTGCTGCCTGCCCATGCTGTGGAGTCGTGCACGAAGCCGTCGGAACCAAGGTACTCGTCGGCGCTGATGAGGAGCGTCGGTACGACCTCACACATTGCAGGCTCTGCGAATCGCCGAGCGAGGCGTTTCGTCCGCTACCGGACCAACCGGACCTTGCCGACGACGAACTCGGTTACCCCATGGCAGTAGTGCCTTGGATCGAAGCGGAGGGACCACCATCGCGGTGAGCCGTACTGCGTCTTAGACGACTCGGAAAGTGGGGCAAGTCTTATGGGATCATGGCATGACGCAGCGAACAGGGTTTTACTTTGCAGCGTTGGCGTAGGACTTCATCTCGGACATCTGCCATTCATTCGCGATGCTCTGAGCAGAACTGCCCTCGAGGACGAGGGCCTTGATTGACCTTGCTTGCGCAGACCATCTCCAAGGCGAAACAACAGCCATTCCAGCTCTGCCCCCGTGAGACCGAGCCCGCTTTGCTTGACGGCTTGTCGTAGCTGTACCAACTCGGTCTTTGGTAATGGACTGCTTTTGTGGTGCACAGCCCAAAGTGCCTTGATTGCATCGCACAAACGCAAGCCTGCTTTGAACCGAAGCTGCGCCTCCCCCACGCCAATGCTTATTGGATACGACCGGGGTTCGGCACGGCGCTGCCGTCACAGTAAACAAGCCAAGGATTCATCTGCAATGTCCGCTGTTGGTCGGATGCGTACGACAGGCAATAGCCAAAGCTGGCGGTGGCAAACGAGGCACGTCGATCCGAATGGCGAGATTCCGGAGCAACGGCACATTCATACTTTTGGCCATGGAGCTGGCGCGCGCACAACAGAAGCAGCCGTTCAACGCTGGAGTCAAAGCCGCGGCTTTAAGCCGTCGCTCACTGACTTGTTCGGCGTTAACACACGGATGACGCGAATATTGCGATGGTGTAGAACATTCACGCCCACACGTAAGCAATCGTTTCTACAATGCCTTGGCCAAGTCGCGGTCAGCCCCTCCTAAGGCTGACCGCGTTGAGCTATTCGTGGTGACACGAGCTTCAGGGAGACGCTAGCTAAGGTATGAGTATCTTGCGTAGCGCAGCTACGCTGCGCAACCTTCGCGACCAGCCCATGTGGAAGCTGCTTGCTGCAGACCGTGCGCCTGTAATTACCGCACTGTTGGACAGCTTGCTGCTTCAGGACGAGAAGGTTCTGTCCGCGTCGACCTTCGAAGAACGGCTCACGCGGGACATTGAAGCGCTGCGGGCGCAGGGTTACGAATTGCCCTATTCGGCTGCCGCTTACGTGCGGGAGTGGATTGACCAGGGCTGGCTGTCGCGTCGCCTCGCGCAAGGCGCACTCGAGGAAGAGCTTAGCCTGACGACCGATGCAGCCAATGCTGTGCGCTTCATCGTGAGTTCCACCCAGCCGCGCCGTAGCGCGACCGAGAGTCGGCTGGCCACTGTCATAAATCAGCTCCAGCGCCTTGCCGAGGAAACTGACGGAGACCGCAAAAGCCGCCTGGAGTCGCTGATTGAGCAGCGCGACCGCATCGACCGGGAGATTGACCGCGTCAACAACGGCCAAATCACCACGTTGGCCGATGATCGGGCCCTGGAGCGTGCTCGCGACATCATCTTTCTGGCCGAGGAGTTAGTTTCAGACTTCCGGCAGGTCCGCGACGAATTCGAACAGCTCAACCGTGACCTGCGCGCAACCCTAATGGACCATGAGGGCAGCCGTGGCCACGTTCTCGAGAAGCTGTTCAGCGGCGTGGACGTCATCGGCGAAAGCGACGCTGGGCGTACTTTCCAGGCCTTTTGGCGGCTCCTCAATGATTACGAGCAGTCGGCCATCCTGGATGACGCGGTGGATGCGCTGAACTCACGCTCATTCTCAAGGAGTCTGAGTGACACCGACCGACGGATGCTGCGCAACCTCACGAGCTTGCTTCTCAAGGAGGGGGCGACCGTGCACGAGGTGCAGCAAAGTTTTGCCCGAGGTCTCAAGCATTTTGTTCAAAGTCGCGAGTTCATGGAGAACCGGCGGCTGCATCAACTGCTGGGCATGGCTCAGCGCAGAGCTGTGCAGGTCAAGGACCAGCTCCGAACCACCGCCAACATTGGGTTCACCCTCACTTCGACTGGTGCGCGAGTGGCCTCGGCCGCGCAGTGGGGAATGCTCGACCCCGAAATGCGAATGACGGACACCACCATGGAGAAAGTGCCCGAGGGTGAACTTTCTATGGATGAAATCGCGGCAATGGTCCGTCGCTCGGAAATCGATCTTCGCGCCCTAAAACGCAACATCCTCACATTTCTTGAAAACAAGGAGGTTGTGAGTCTGGCCGAACTACTGGACCGATTCGACGCGGAACAGGGGCTGGGCAGCGTCGTGGGGTACCTTTCCCTAGCCGCGAAGCACGGCCAGATTTTCGAAACCCAGCCTTGCTCCATCGAATGGACAGGTGCAGACGGTGTGCGCAGACGTGCTGATGCACCTACCGTGTTCTTCCGCCGAGAACGAGCCCATGAACTCCACCTTTGATGCGCCTCACTCCGACGAACAGGTGACGATCACCGACTCGTTGGACACTTCGGTTACCGCATTGCAAGCGACCCGTCAGCAGACATTTGAGGGCGATAGCGGTGTCCTGCCGCTAGACACGCGCCGCACCCTTGTGCAACTTTTGACAGGTCCTTTGATCGATGGTCGGCGGCATTCCAAGGCGTGGGAAGTGGTGTTGCGCGACGAGCAGGTGCTGCGTAGCCGTCTACACGAGCTTTTCCTGGAGTTAGTGCTCGACCGAGACCAGCAGGTTGCATTCTTGCGCCAGGTGTCCAGAGACGATGTTGACATCCCCATTCTGCTGCGGCGAAACACCTTGTCCTTCATTGAAACTGCTCTGCTTCTCTTTTTGCGTCTGCGCCTGACCCAGGCTGATGCGCAGGGGGAGCGTGCGGCCCTGGACCTCCAAGAGATGCTCGAGCACCTGAAGACGTTCGAGCGCAATGACAACGTGGACCAGTCGCGTTTCGCCAAACAGTGCGACGCCGCAGTAGAAAAGGCCAAGAAATTGGGTTTGCTGCGCAAGCTGGCTAATTCAGAGGAGCGCTTCGAGGTCTCACCAGCACTCAAGTTGCTTTTTCCCGCAGAGGAAATCGAACAGCTAACCAAGACGTATGCCGCGACTGCGGGACTTCCGAACACGCTTGACACCGGAGCGGGCTCCGATAGCGCGGCAGACGATGACAACGAAGATGAAGGGACCCAAGCGTGACGGAGTCCAACAACACAAACCCTCCAGGTCAGACGGCCAACGAAGGGCTGTTCGCTGTCGCTAACGTACCTGCGTTCCTGTTGAAGCAGACGAACGAGGCCGCTCCAATCCTGGTTCAAGTCAACCCAGCGTCGCCTGGGCCCGATCAGTTCTCGTTCAGCGTGGATACGTCGCCCTCACCCGCGCCACCCGTAGCGGTGCGCTCCCCCGCAGTTTCAGCCGATCTGGTGAGCGTGCATTCGGCGCGCCCCGCGTTGCTCCTAGATGGCGACGACCCTGATGTTCAAGCCCAATTCCGTTTGCGTCGCTTGCAGGCATTCAATTGGGGAACATTCCAAGGCGTTGCGGATTTTCCCATCGCAGCGGAAGGCTACTTGTTCGTTGGCAACTCCGGCTCGGGAAAGAGCACGATGCTCGACGGACTGGCCGCACTGACCACGCCGGACCGCTGGCGCGCCTTCAATGCGGCGGCGCGCGAGGCCGACCGTGGTCGCTCCGACCGCAATCTGGTGACTTATGTGCGAGGTGCCTGGGCTCGGCAGAGCAATGACGAACGCGAGGCCGTACAGCAGTTCCTTCGCAAGGGCACCACGTGGAGCGCGCTGGCCGCCACGTATCGCAATACGTTGGGGGCGACGGTCAGCATCGTCATGCTGATGTGGATTCGCGGCAAAAGCACAGGTACACGCGACCTACGCCACCAGTATTTAGTCTTCGAGCGGGAGCTTGAAGTCACAGAGTTCAAGGCTCCGTTCGCCGACACGGATTTCGACCTCAGAAAGCTCAAGACAGCTTTCCCAGAGGCCTTCATTCGAGAGGAATTCAAGGCCTACCAAGAACGCTTCTGCCGCCTATTGGGCATCGAGAGCGAGCGAGCGCTGCGCTTGTTGCACAAAACGCAGTCGACCAAGGACCTGGGCGAGCTCAACGTGTTTCTTCGGGACTTCATGCTCGACGAGCCTGAGACGGTATCCGTCGCCGAAAGACTGGTCCGCGACTTCCAAGAGCTCAATGCGGCCCACGCCGAAGTGGTCTCAGCTCGGAAACAGATTGAGACCCTCGCGCCGGCTCGAGACAACTTCGCAACCCGTGCTAGCGTCGTCACGCAGATCGACGAGCTGCAGGCCATTGATGAACACTTGGAAAGCTACGGTCAGGAGCAGCGCGGGGCGCTGCTAAACGCGGAAATTGATAACGCGCGAAGGGAAATCCAGCATTTTCAGATTGCTATCGGCGAGACGAAGGCGAAGGAAGCCCACGAGAAAGGCGTTCGCGACCAGTACATCTCTCAGGTGCAAGGCGCGGGCGGCCTGCTGCTGCAAAGCCTGGAACTTCGCATCAAGGAGGCCGAAGGCCAGCATAACAGTCGCCTTGCCAAACACGCCATGGTCGACGCGGCGTGCCGCGCCTTGGATTGGCCGACCCCAAACACACCTCAGACCTTCCTTGCCACCCAGGAGAAAGCTCGTGCAATGCTTAGTGGGCCGTCACCGGCCGATGACCTCGAGCAACGCCGAGACCCGGTCAAGAGTGAGTACGACCGACTTACCAAGCGTTTGAGCGAACTTCGCAGCGAAATCGAGTCCATGGAGCGCCAGCCCTCCAACATTCCGGTCCCGTATCTTCGACTACGCGCCGAGCTTGCCCAGGAGCTTGGCACTCAGCCCAAGGACTTCCCCTTTGCGGGCGAGCTGATGGAAGTTCGTCCAGGGGAGACAGTTTGGACCGGTGCCATTGAACGTGTTCTTCGAGGCTTTTCGCTGTCCATCGTCGTCCAGCCGGACATGTACGCCGACTTTAGCCGCGCACTTAATGAACGCCACACCGGTATGCGCGTCGTGTACCTGCGCGCCATCGTCAGCGCCCCCACTGAGATCGACCGGCGTACGTTGAGCGAAGGCTCACTGGTCCGCAAGATCAACCTGGCCCGGGGGCCCCACCAAGACTGGATGCGGCAACAACTGCGTCAGCACTTCGACTACGACTGCGTCGAAGACATGGCAGAATTTCGCAGCAGCCCTCGCGCTGTCACGAAATCCGGTCAGGTCAAGCACAACACCACGCGTCACGAGAAGGACGACCGCTCCAATGTCCATGACCGTCGCCAATGGGTCATGGGCTTGGACAACTTGGCCAAGCGACAGGTCTACATCGAAGAGGCGCAAAAAGTTGGCGTCGACCTCTCGGTGCTTCAGGGGCAACTCAAGGACCTCACGTTGGAGCGCAACGAACTGCAGCAACGTCGAGATCAAGCCAACATTCTTGCCAACTTGACCTGGGAAGAGATGGACGTCAACGGCTTGCTGAACCAGATTGCCGAACTGCAACGGCAGTGCCGGCTCGAACTGGAGCGCAATCCGGACCTGGGGGACCTGCAGGAGCGCTTGGCCAACCAGGAAAGGCACTACGAGGCCGCAGTCGCGAAGCGCCAGAAAGCCGAAGGCGATGAACGCAATGCGCTTGGTCGACTGGCAACTCTTCAGAAAACACTCGACGCATTGCACGTTCCCCGAGTTCTCACTGATGAGATGCGTGCAGCCATTCAGCAGCGTGTCGTGCGCATCAGCCGGCCGGTGGTCCTTGAGACGCTGGACGGCATCCTGCACAGCGTAACCCGCACTATCGGCCAAGAGCGCGATGCACTCAAAGGCCGTTCAGCCAGCCTCCAAGCTGACATCGAACTCGCTTTTCGGGACTACAGTCGTGTTTGGCCATCCGAGGCCGGTGGCTTAGACCCGAAGTTGGAGAGTGCGACGGACTTCATTGCTAAGCTTGAGCGCCTGGAAACGGATGACTTGCCGCGATTCGAAGATCGCTTCATGCAGTTGCTGCAGCAGCAGAGTAACCAGAATCTGGCTACCTTGCAGCAGCGTCTGGACGTCGAGCGAAAGCAGATTCATGACCGGCTGGACCAGGTCAACGGTAGTCTGAAGACGGCGGACTACAACCCCGGAACACATTTGGTCATCGAGCCCCATGACCGATCCCTAGAAGAGGTCAAGGCCTTTCGTGTGCAACTGCGCGACGCGCTGACGCAGGCTTTCACACAGGATAAGGACGCAGCCGAGCGGCGATTCGAAGCCCTGAGCGCTATGGTGAAGCGTCTGTCCAGTCAGGAATCGGCTGACGTCAAATGGCGCACGCTGGTTTTGGATGTGCGACTGCACGTGGACTTCCGCGTTCGCGAACTGGACCGCGACGGTATCGAACGCGAGGTTTACCACAGTGGGGCCGGAAAATCGGGCGGGCAGCGCCAGAAGCTAGCGGCGGCCTGTTTGGCTGCCGCACTGCGTTACCAACTGGGCGGTCAAGACCGTTCCGTACCCTCGTACTCCACGGTGGTTCTGGACGAAGCCTTTGACAAGGCAGATGCGGAATTCACCGCCGCGGCCATGACCATCTTCAAGACCTTTGGCTTCCAGATGGTGGTCGCCACGCCAATGCGCTCAGTAATGACATTGGAGCCCTTCATTGGAGGAGCCTCGGTCATTCACATCGTAGATGGCAAGAGTTCGCGCTTCTCGCAGGTTCAGTATGACAACGACCAGGGCCGCCTCGGGCTGAATGCCGAGCTGCACGCATTGGCAAGCGACGAGTGAGCACGAAGGGTCATGAAACTGGAATCTCCAGCTTCCGTCCTCACCGAGATGACGCGACGCATGAATACGAGGTTTGGCCTGTGGCTGCTGCAGGGTGGAGGCGTACCCGAGGACACAGAACCTCTTGAAGACCTGCATGACGGCGCGACTTGGCCGATGCGTGTGCCCCTGGGCAGTCTCAAGGAGCGAGACGTCTTGGAGTCGATGGACGCGGTCGCCCAATGGGTACGCGAGTGGCATCAGGCGCAAGCCACACTGCCAAGCGGGGTCACGCTGATCTGGGAGACCCGCCAGTGGGTCCGCCTCGGGGAGCAGAGAATCCCGGCGCGCATGGTCATCGACTCCCCCGCAGCTTTGGCAGATTGGGTAAACGATGGCTCACACTGGAGGCGGGCCTGCTTTCGCAGAGACACGTTCTTTCTACGTTTCACAAACCTGCGCAACTCACAGGTCTGCCGGCGTCACCTCGCAGTGTTTGTGGATTGGGCCGATGAGGATGTCGAGCGATTGCATGCGCTTCTTGTCTGGTTCGAGGCGAATCCGCGCTCAGGTCTGTATCTGCGCCAACTCCCAGTACCTGGCATTGACACCAAATGGGTCGAGCCTCGCAAGGCGGTCGTGCGCGATTTTCTTCTGGCGGCCAACGTAGGGTTGCTCACCGAGGTTTCGCAGGATTTTCATGAAGTCTGCGGTCTTCGAAAGCCCTCGGCCAAACTTCGCTTGCGAATCCTGTGCCCAAAGCTCAGAGCGAGCTTGGCCGGACTGTGCGACATTGAGGCACCCGCTGAAGAAGTGGCACGGATGAGCCTTCCTGCCCGCTCGGTCATCATCGTGGAAAACTTGGAAACCGGGCTGGCGCTGCCGGATTTCGAAGGCGCTGTCGCCTTCATGCGATTGGGACACGCCGTCTCGGAACTTGCTCGAATTCCGTGGCTGGGACCGGATCACCTTCAAGGCACCGCGCAAGGAGGTCAAAGGCCTCGAGTGATTTATTGGGGCGACCTAGATACGCATGGCTTTGCCATTTTGTCTCGGGCTCGGGGCATCTTTTCTAGGCTGCAATCCGTCTTGATGGACGAGGCGACCCTTTTGAGTGGGCAGTCGCTTTGGGTCACCGAATTGAAGCCCAATCGAGCGGAAGCGTTGGGCCACCTAACGCCTTCCGAGATGGATGTATACACCGGGCTGCGTTTAAACCGCTGGGGTGTCAGCCTTCGGCTAGAGCAGGAACGACTGTCATGGGCAAGGTGCCTATGTGCACTTCAGACATCGCTTGCCGTCAGTTTTGCGCTCACCCGCATCGAAGCGCAGTTTTGACACGTCGCGCCAATCCAGAGGCAACGCCGGCGTGATCCCGATGGACTTGGAACGCGCTCACGTGTCCACAGTTGTCATCTCCACAATCTTGCCGAATTCTTCCAAGACCTCAGTGAAGTGGGTCTGCATGTACCGCAGCACCCTTGCGTTGTCGATGAGTTTGACGATGTACCCGCGGGCGAGCATCAAGTTCAGCATGTCCTCGCTGTGCGATTGCTCAGCCAGTTTGTACTGACCAAGCAAATTGGTCATCTCGTTCTCCATCCGCGCCACCTGCTCCTGCGACATCGCAGCTTTGCGCCCCGTCTTCTTGCCTCCCACCAACATCTCTTCCGAGGTCGCCATCAGCATCGCGCGGGCGTAGCTGGCGGTCACGGTGTTGGCTGCGACCATGAGTTCTGCGCATTCAACTTGGCGGGTCGGTTTCATGCGCCGCAGCACGGCTGTTATTTCGGTCGAAAACTCGTGGTCCTTCAGAATCCTGGCCACTTCGTCACAGATGCCATCGAGCAGGCTGCGCTTCTTTTGAAGCAGGCTTACATCGATGCACAATCCCTTGGCCAGCTTCGCGCCCGAAATGCCGCGGTCCATCGCGCGGCGGATCATGATGTGTTCCTGGATGGTCGACAGGCGGTTGAGCTGGTTGTTGTACGTAAAGGATTCGTCGTCGGTCGAGACCAGACAAGGAATCTCCGTCAGCTCCAGCGCCTTCATGGCCATGAAGCGCAAGTGCCCATCCAGGATGAGGTGCTGCGACGTCTTGCGGTCCACAGCCGTGACCACCAGGGGCTCGATGAGCCCGATTTCGGCGATGGATTCTTTGATCTGCCGGAACTTGTGCGTCGCCGTGAGCCGTTGCTCGAGTTTGACTGACGGCAGGATGCGGCCAACCTCAATCATGAGAGGCTTGGGCAGAAAGCCCAGGGTGGTGGGTGTCACAGGGAACTCCCGCTGCGGGAAACGCGTTCGGCGAGGTACTTGGGCAAGGTGTCCAGCCCCTCCAGTCGCAGAATGTTGACCAGGTTCTCGTCGCTCAGCATCTTTCTCAAGGCACCGTAGACGAAGAAGAGGCGCTGCTGAACGAGCGAGGACTTGCGGATCATGATGCGCTGGCGCTCGACTTCCGTCTTGTAGGCGCGCACCAGACTGGAGGACGTGACATCGACAGCCTTCCTTGGCGGCGCACGCGCGATGGAACGTCCAAGGAATTGCCGCCGCTCCACCAGCTTCTTGGCGTACATCAACTGCGGGCCGCGCAGCTCGCCAGACTCGTAGGCGTCCTGCATCGCCATCTGCACCGCCTTGTCGTCGTTGCCCGCACCGACAATGAGAATTGCCACGGTGATAGGAATCTTGCCGCGCTCGACGGCTACCAGAAGCCGTTCCTCGCCCTTGTCCACCAGCTCCAGAATCTGGCGGACATAGGTCTCGTGCAGGTTGGTTTTGCGCGAGATGTCCTGGACCGAGTGGCCCTTGTCACGCAGCAGCGTGATGCCGCGCAGCAGTTCCAGCGGTTGGTGCCGCCGTCGCGCGACGTTTTCCGCAAGGCTCATGACGAAAGCGTCCTCATCGGAGACCATGACCACAAGCGCCGGGATGCGTTTCTCTCCAAGCTGCTGGAACGCCTTGAACCGTCCTTCGCCGCACACCAATACATAGCGCTCGGCGCCGTCCTCGCCTGGACGCGTTGTGACTGTCACCGGCTTCTTCAGTCCAACCGCTCCGATGTTCTTCACGATGGTGCTGAACTTGCGCTGGTTGCGCTCGCGCGGATTGAGGACCTCGATGCGGTCCATCGGGATCATGCGCAGTTCTGGCAGCGAAAGCGGCTCGGTCATGCTGCTCTCCTGAGTCGCGTACGCGCCGCCATGCCGTAGAAGTAGTCCAGGTTGTCGAACCGGTAGTTTTCCAGTTCCACCGGATTGCGTTCTCCTAGGCTGATGCGGGGATTGCCGAAATCAAGGCGCGGCCACAGGTAGTAGTCGAGCGCGGACTGGTTGGCAAGGTCAAGGCGCACCGCCACCGTGAGGTCGGGCGCAAGACCCGTGTCGAACCGCATCTTCCAGAACAGCTGCCCGGACTCGCGGCGCCGACAACGCGCCAGGACGATGGAGACGCTGAACTCCTCGTTGACGTACAAGAGGTCGGTTAGAGGGTCGCGCCGCACGCGACCGCCCAGCGCCGCCATCTTCTCCTCTGTCTGCAGGACGATGGCAGGGTGCATGCGGCGCAGCAGACGGTTGATTTCGACGTACTGGAAGTCGCGTGACGGCACGAAGCCGACGAGCTGGTACGCTCGGACCAAACTACCGAAGCGGTGGGTATAGACCGAGGAGGATGGCATGCCCTCGGTCGAGTTGATGATGAGCCCTGAAAGCGCTTGGCGGTGCTGATAGAGGCTTCGCAGCCGGTCAATCAGCTCCTCGTCGGAATAGCGGCGCGAACGCGCGCGGATGATGCCCTGCGCTGTGTAAAAGTCCTCCTTCGCGACGATGGCAGGGAACGCGTCTTCCTTGCGAATCCACATGTCCGAGGGATTGACCACCCTCAACTTGCGCAGCTTGAAGGACACTCGGTTGTAGACGTTGCTGCCGATGTACTTCTCGTTGATGAGTACCTCGTGGACGGTTGCCCTGTTCCACTCCCGGCCCAGATCGGTCCGGATGGCCGAGCTGTTCAACCGCGAGGCAATCTCAGCCTCTGACAAGCCGTCGTTGACGAACCAGCGGTAGATGCTCTGAACCACTTTCACCTCTTCCTGCGGACCAGGTACCAGTACGACTCGGTCGGTCTGCAGGCTCTTGTGCTCACCCCGTGCTAGCGCTGCCTTGTGCGCGCCCGTCTGGTCGACCAGCAGTCGGCGCAGTCCGAAGCCGGCAGGTCCTCCCTGCCGGTAACCCAGTTCGATGAGCCGGCACTGGCCTGCAAAGACCTTCGTTGACAGCTCGCGGCTGTATTCGCCGGCCATGGCTCGCTTGACGCCTTTGACGATGGTCGAGATGGGTGAACCATCGTTCTCGAATTGCTCGGCGCAGTAGACAACCTGAATTCCGGCGCGCTTGCACAGGTACTCGTAGTAGGCGCTTTCATCAGCGTCCTGGAAGCGGCCCCATCGGCTGACGTCGTAGACGAGCACCATGGAGAAGTCCACTGCACCCGATTCCACGTCCTTGATGAGTTGCTGCAATGCGAAGCGCCCGGCAATTCGAAGGCCGCTCTTGCCTTCGTCGGCGTAGGTCTTCACGATCTCGATGCCGCGCTGCTGGGCGTATTCGCGAATCCGGGCGACCTGGTTTTGCGTGGAGTATTGCTGGTGCTCCGTGGACATCCGCACATACTCGGCAGCACGGAATGTCGGGTGGCCGATTTGCGGTGATTGAGATTCGCCCAGTTCCATAGTGCAACTCCCCTGCAGGTCGGTGGCATCCCGCCACCTGGTCTGCGGCTTCCCAGATACGTTTTCCTGAGACAGCAGCCATGACATCACACTACCAGTGCTACGTTCCGTTGGCGATGAAGTCCTCTCTTTGCAATTACGCGCCGACTGAAAAATTCAGGATGTTAGGGTTATCTGGACAACCCATTCACTCCGCCCCGCCCACGTAACCGGGTCGACGGCTACGAGTCTGAAGATGCCCGTCGTAGGCAACCCATTCGTTGACGCGTCACTGTTTGCAATCAACGGCCCACGCTGCGACGGGGCTCGTCGCGCATTGCGTTGCTTCTGCTGCTGCCGGTTCGTCGCTGCGTAATCCGGATGGGTTTCACGGTAGCGGCGCCAATAGTCCGAGTTGCCGCTGCGCCAGTTCGACTGTGCTTGAGCTTGGTTCTGGTGGTAGTCGTGATCGGTTTTGCGTTTGGTTTTTTGCCACAAGCGTTTGCGCGACTGTTGGCACTCGGCCTTCGCGCAATACAACTGGCGAGGAGCTTGGGGCCGGGGTTCAAACGCTTCCCCGCATGCATTGCACCACCGTTTTTCCATGGCGAATCTCCGTCTGGGAAAAGACAAGAGATTTCATCCGATGTCACTGCCGGGTAGCAAAGTAGAACAAATACGGAAAGTTCTACTTTGCTAGCTGACACTGCCGCGACCAAATTTGCCCTGGCTCAAATTTCGCCAGCAAATTCAGCACCTTCAAGCACAGCGTGCTGCCGTTGCCAGTTGGGCATGTGCCGCGCCACCAATGTCCAGAATTTCTTGGTATGGTTTTTCTCAACGGTGTGGCACAGCTCGTGGACGATGACGTAGTCCTGGACGCTTGTTGGAAGCTCCATTACCCGTGGGTGGAACTCCAGCACGTTATGGGAACTACAGCTAGCCCAGCGGCTCTGGAAAAGGCGAACGCGCGCACCACGGGTTTGCAAGCCGGTTTGACGCTCCCAGTGGCGTACTCTGACCAACAGCTTCTCTTGGGCGCGTTCGCGATAGAAGCTCTCCATCAGGGGCGCAAGCGTTTCAGTCCGGATGCTTACGCCTTCAGGGGTCTCGATGATGAAACGCGACGCGGTGAAGGTCAGCCGCGGCTTTTCCAAATCTGGGATGTGGCGGACCTCGGTGAAGTAGCTCCGGCCGCAGTAGCGCAGGCGGCTGCCGGTGACGATGGCGTCATTGGTCTGCGGCTGATTGACCAGCAACAGCTTTTCGCGAATCCAGCGCGCGCGACGACGGACCAACGCTTCCTGTTCGGCCTCGTCCACCACCGGCCCGCGCAACAACACCGGCCGCCCACGTTCGACGGTCACGTAGTGCCGCGTCAGCTTGGTGTCGGGCTGGAACTGCCATTCGATGATGGATTGGCCGTACTGGAGCAGCGGCATCGTCAGTTCTTCAACAGGATGTCAAAAATGCGCTTGGCGTGCTCACGTGCAACCGAGCGCTCCCACCCTGCAAGCGGAATCAGCAGCTTGTGGAGCAGCGCCCGCAACTCCGGGTGCAGGTCGTGCATATGCTTCCAGTTGGCCGCCGCCATCGTGCGGCTAAGGTCGGCGTCCTCGAATAGCTTGGTCGTTGCAATGCGAGCGGTCTCCTCTCCGAGCAGAGAAGCCAGGTAGTGATAGACCGCTGAATGGGCCGGGTGCTCAAAGCCGGTGTTGTCCTTTTCCTTGATGCGTTGCCCGAACAGTTCGAGTTGCTCCAAAAACTGAGCCTGACTGATGCGCCCCGCCGCTTCCTCGGCCAGCAGCTTTTCAAGCTCCTCGGCTAACTTGTCGAAGAAGGCGGGGTCCTTGTCTCTGCCGGTGACTATCGTGTGCTTCAACTGGTTCTTCATGACCAGTGCCTGACTGCCAGGGCTGGCTAGCTTCTTGAGGCGCGCCATATCACTGGTATCAAGAATCGACACCTCCTTGCCCAGCAGGCTCTTGGCCGGACTGGCGTCGATGTACTCGTCCAGCAGTTGCTGCAGAAGTGCGGACTCCAATCGCGTGATGCGTTCACGATGGGTCGCGCCTGGCAGTTTGTCGCGCAGCATCAGCCGGATTTCTGCCAGCAGCGTGAAGTACGGCTTGAAAGACACGCCCCGCACGTCCGGGAGAATGATGTCGATGCTGCGGTTGAAGCGCGCCACCAACTCGAGGAAGTCCTCCACTGCATCCAGCCGTGTGGCTGGGTCAAGGAACCGCTCAGCATCGTCTTTGTAGTCTTCGCGCTGCCTGACCGGGTCGTGCTTCTTTGGCAGCAGGGTCAGGATG
This sequence comes from uncultured beta proteobacterium, assembly GCA_963703375.1. Classification (GTDB taxonomy): domain Bacteria; phylum Pseudomonadota; class Gammaproteobacteria; order Burkholderiales; family Burkholderiaceae_C; genus Simplicispira. The sequence goes on from CAVPEF010000004.1 coordinate 305,487, forward strand.
CGGTCCAGGGTGGCCTGCAGCTTGGGGAGTTCGCTTTCGACGCCTTCCCACACGTGGGCGGGTTGTACTTCGCCACCGTATATCTTCAGCGCATGGTCGAGGTGCTCCACTACGCCGTGATAATCCACGATGTAGCCCGCGTTCTTGCCCGCCATCGTCCGGTTTACCCGTGCAATCGCCTGCAGCAGCGTGTGCTCCTTCAGTGGCTTGTCGAGGTACATGGTGCCGACGATGGGGGCGTCCCATCCTGTGAGCAGCATGTCAGACACGATGATGAGGCCGACGTTGTTCGCGTGCGGCTGCCCATCCTTGCCCTTGGACTCATCGCCGTAAGGCAACGGGAACAGCTTGGACACAAAATTGGCAATCTGCTCGGTGGGCAGCGCGACAGGCTGCTTGCCCGCCTTGATTTCAGCCTTGACCCGCTCTTCGATGGTCTGAACCGCTTCTTTGTCCGCCCCTCGCTCTGCGGCCTCCTCATGTTCGCTAGCGCCAGAGCGTGATGCTGTTGCACTGGCCAGCGAGATTACCACGCGGCTCTCGAATGTCGGCAAGCCCTTAACCCGCCTGTCCTGCATCAGGCCGTCCAGCAAGTCTTTGTAGCGGACGGCCATGTCGCGACCGTCGCAGACCAGCATCGCCTTGACTTCCTTGGCCTGCACATTGGTGATGAAGTGCTCCACCAGATGCGCGGCCACCTGCTCCATGCGGTCACCAGCCTGACGCCAGCGGGCCAGCAGTTCCTTCTTCAGAGCTTGTTGTCGGGCCTCGTTTTCTTGCGCGAATTGGTCTTTGAACGCTTGGTCCAACTTGCTGCTGGGTGCGAGCTTGACCCAGGCGTCCTGGTACTTGATGGGCAACGTGGCACCGTCAGCAACTGCTTCGTGCAGGCGATACTCGTCGATGTAGGTGTCGCCACCGAACTCAGCCAAGGTGTGCTTGTCGTCGTTCAGTAGCGGTGTGCCGGTGAACGCGATGAACCTGGCGTTCGGCAGGCTGGCGCGCATGAAAGCGGCCAAGAAGTCGTATTGGCTGCGATGGGCTTCATCGACCAGCACGTAGAAGTTCGGCTTGGCGCTCAGCACCCGGAAGTTGACCTTCTCGCGACTGACTTCTTCCCACTGGGCTTCCAGCATCATGCCGTCTTCATCATGCAGACCAAAGTGGGCGTTGCGTTCCTCGACCATGAAAAAGTCCTTACCCTCACGCAGCCGTCTATGCCGTGTGGTTTGGAACTGGCCATCTTCCTCATCGACTGCGCTGTCGCTGGCCTCCGGAGTCGGTTCGTTCTCTTGGAACTTTTGCACCGTGCTAGTGAACACGCTGCCGTAGTCATTGCCCAACAGCTTGACCAGCCCATCCACCGATGCGGCCTGAATACCCTTGATGCCCACCGCGTGGAAGGTGTCGAAAATTTGCCTGTCGAGGTCTTTACGGTCAGTCAGGACCAGTACGGTTGGATTGTTCAGCCCGGTGCTGTCCGCTCGAAGCATCCGGGCCAGCAGCGCCATGGTCAGCGACTTGCCGCTGCCTTGTGTGTGCCAGACCACGCCGCCGATGGGCTGGGCCGCCGTCAGCCGGGAGATGGTCTTGCGTACTGCCCGCCATTGTTGATAGCGAGGCAGCTTCTTTACCGTCTTGCCGTCGCGGGTCTCGAACAGAACGAAGTGGGTGATGAATTCCAGAAACCGGTTGGGCTCGAACAATGCCCACAGCAGTTGGTCCTGCTCACTCGGGTCTGCACCCAGCAAGGCGGTCACTGCCGCCAGTTCCTCATCCTGCAATCGGTAGCGTGCATAGAAGGCGGGTTTAGTCAGGACGGCCCCATACAAGCCCTGCCTGCGGTTGAGGCCCACACACACCTGGTTGAACACGAACTGGGCTGGAAAGCTGGCTTGGTAGCCATCCAGTTGGGCCAGCGCTTCATCCAGCCGATGGTGACTGGCCTTGCACTCGATGATGGCCAGCGGCAGGCCGTTGATGAACAAGAGCAGGTCGGGCCGGAACAGGTCACCGTCGGCGTTCTTGCCGACGTACTGGTCCACCACATGGAAGTCGTTGTTGGCGACCGTGCTCGCGTCGAAGAAGCGCACGCTGCGCGGCTTGCCCTCGGCATCCTTCACTTGGATGTCCGAGCGGTGCACCACCTGTTCCCAGAACGCCCTATTGGCCGGTAGCAGTTCGTCGTTGACGCGCTTGCGCAGTTCAATCAAGGCCGCATCCACCCCACCGGGCGCAGTGGCCAGCCACGGGTTCAGGGCCAGCAATCGGGGGCGCAGTACATCCTCAAGGAGTGGAGCAAGGTGGCGGTATTCCACCTGCACCGCATTGCCCGGCAGATGGGAGTAGCCCAGCTTGAGCAGCGACTCGATGGCAGGCGTTTCAACGCCAGTCTTTTCTGGTGACTGGCTCATGAGGTTTTCTTCCCTTGCATGCTGGCTCCCTCCTGACGGCTGCGATACCAAACTTCGCCGCAGCCTTGTTCTGTGTTCACCGTCCTGCGAATCTCAAGCTGCCGAGACTCGTGGATGACTTGCCGCCAACTGCCACAGCCGTAGCGCTGGGGATGCTGTTTGGGGTATTTGGCGCGAATCCACGCGGTTGCGGTGTTGAGCAGGGTCCAACCTTCGGTCGCCAACCGCGCCTCGGCCTCACGCAGGCAGCGAACGGCCCCGCTGGCAGGCCAGTCCACCGTGCCATCCGGGGCAATGCCGTTGACCAGCAGGTCTTCAAACGCCGCCGTGCGCATGAACGAGGCCATGTAGGCTCGGGCCTCTTCCATGCCCTGCGCCCACCCGCGCAGCGTCAGGTAGTGGCTGTCAATGGTCTCGTAGCTGGCGTCCAGATAGGCGTTTGCGGCTATATAGCCTTGCGGCTCCCAGATGTTGAACCGCTGCAAGAAATGGTGAACCAGCTCATTGCGCAGGTCCACCAACTCCTTCAATGCGGCCGTGGTGGCTTGATGCTGGCTGGCGTCCAGCCCCACCTGTAAGCGGAAGCGGAACCACAGGCCACCATCGCCCAGCGGCTCGTCGGTGCTGTCGTCCTCCTCGGCCGAGGTCAGATGACGCTCGGTCAGCATGCCGACCAAAGTGCCCAAGGTCTTCTTCTGTGCACAGGCCACCTGCGCGTCTTGCACGGACTGCAACGCAGCCGGTGGCCCGGCAATGTCGCCGTGGGCCACCAATGCCTTGAGCAGGATTTCGTACTGCTGCAGGCGAATCAGGCACCGCCCCAGCTTCCGCTGCACATCACGCTGCAGCTCAAGCGGTGGGTCTGGGGGTAGCAGTGCCTGTGACGCCATGCCTGCCCCTTACGTCCCGGCCGCGCTGGCGTCCACACTGACCCGCCATTCGCCCGTGAGGAGCTTTTGCATCAGGCCGCGCTTGAGTGTCTGATGGTGAGATTGCTTCGACAACAGAGCACCCAACTTGCTGTCGATAGCGCCGAGCATGTCAGCGATGCGACTCTGCTCCTCTGGGGGCGGGACGACAACCGGAAGTTGCACAAGTCGCTTTTGTTGAATGCCTTTCGCAGTCGTGCCCGTCGAGTTCACTTCAAGAATCTTCCCGAAGGTGTCGCTCCGAAGGTACTGAAACAGGTAGCTGTGTTTGACGCGCTGATTCGCACGAAGCAGAACAACTCGCTGACTAAGGATGTACTTTCTGTCGTCTGGTATGACCGCCACATTGCCGAGTGGTGCCTCCATCGTGAACACCAAGTCATTCTTTCGGGTGTCACCTTGGACCATCCATGCGGCATACAACTCGTCCGACCCGAGATAGCACTCCCGGTCAAAGTCGATGTAACCCATGCGGACGTTGTTGGCCGACAAGGCGGGGATGACGCCACCACCCCAGTCCATTCCGAGCTTCTTGGGGGTGCGCCCCCGGAAGTCCATGAGCTTCTCAATCAGCTCACCCAAGGGCGCCACCGTCCAGTCAACTGGAATCTCCCCCAACTCACTGTCCTTGAACTCGGCGTGCGGCACCCAGCGGCCATTGCCATCTTGGCTGCCGACACCACGGCTGAACAAGGTCTGCATCAGGCCCCGCTTGAGGGTCTGGGTGGCTTCAATCTGGCGCGCAATCACGTCCAGCTTGTCGTCCACGGCCGTCAGGATGGCGGCGATTTTCTGTTGTTCGGGTAGCGGCGGGATGCCAAGAACAAGGTCCGACAAGTCGGCCCAACTGACGCGGGGCATCTTTGTGCCGTAAGACAGCGCCTCGACCGTCGCGAAGACCCCATCACCCTGCATCAAGTGAAAGAGGAACTGGCTGTCAGACTGACCGTCACGAGGATGAATCGCCAATATCTCTGTGGTGCAGATGCCATCGAATGGAGCGATGGCGTACTTGCGAAGGTACGGGCGTAGCTTGCCGAACAGCACATCGCCCCGCTTGAAGGCCGTTTTGATGCTGGCCTGCGTGCCACTGCTATCCCAACCCAACAGGCGACCTGTTTCCGGTTCGACGTGTTCAAGCTCGACGCAAGGGACGCCTTTCTTGGCAACGCCTTTGTCCTTCCTGACAGACGCGACAGCACCAAGTGGCAAAGGAGACCAATCAGCCGGTATCCAACCTGCGGCGGACTCCTGATACCCCGGCATGCCGACAACGCTCATGCCCCGGTCTCCAGAAGCCCAAGCTCTGCCAGATACCCTTGAGCGCTGCGGGCTTGCGCTTATTCAGTACGAGGACACAGGCCGGAATGCCGGTGTTGTAGAACAGTGCCGACGGTAAACCGACGATAGCCTCGATAAGGTCGCCGGGCTGGTTGCCGCTGGCCGCGTCGGTGCCGAACAGCAGGCCCTCACGAATCTTTCCTTCTTCGCCGCTCCGGAACAGCACGCCATGCGGCAGGATGATGCCCATGCGGCCATCGGCCTTGAGGCTGGCCAGCATGTGTTGGGCGAAGGCGAGGTCGGCATAGCCACGCGGCGGGATACCGTAGACAAATCTCCCATAGGGGTCGCTGACCTGCCTGTAGTTCGGCGCCTTGGGCTTCTTGTCGCCTTCTTGTTCGGCCTCGTTGGCCAGTTCCAGCGGCGACCACCATTGCTTGGCCGAGAACGGCGGGTTGGCAATGACCCGTTCAAAGGTCTTCAGGTAATCGCCATCGAGGTGTTTGGGTTCCACCAAGGTATCGCCGCGCTCAATCTGGGCCCGCATGTTGTGCAGGTAGAGGTTCAGCTTGGCGATGGCCCACGTGCCAAGGTTCTTCTCTTGCCCGAAAAGCAGCACATTGGGTTTGTCGCCCAAGAGCAAGCCACCCGGCAGCTTGGCGACGTGGTGGGCGCTTTCCACCAGCATGCCGCCGCTGCCGCAGGTCGGGTCGTACACGCTGTGGCCGGGCCGCGGGTCGATGAGTTCCACCACCAGTTGCACCACCGCCTTGGGCGTGTAGAACTCCCCGCCCTTCTTACCTGCATCGTCGGCAAATTGTTTGATGAGGTACTCATAGGCGTCGCCTAGCATGTCCGCCTTGTACAGGTCGGCATTGCCCAACTTGTACTGGTTGAAGTGGCGCAGCAGTCGCTGCAAGGTGGCGTCGGACAGCACGCGCTTGTCACCGTACTGGGTGGCAGTCAGAACGTGCTGCAACTCGGGGTTGTTCGCTTCGATGGTGGCGAATGCCTTGTCCAGTGCCTCACCGATGTTTTCGGTCCTGGCAATCAGTCCCGGCCAACGGGCCGCGCTCGGGAAGTGCCCCCACTTGTCCTCGACCTCTTCTTCGGCCTCAGCCGCGCTCAGGCCTTCATCCTTCATCAACTGAGCGACCCGCTCCTCGAACACATCGTTGAAACGCTTGAGGAACAACAGACCAAAGATGTAGTTCTTGAAGTCCGACGAGTCGATAGAGCCGCGCAGGATGTTGGCCGACTCCCAGAGCCATGATTCGAGGGTTTCGAGGGTAAGTTGATTTGCCATTTGTGCCTGATTCTAGGGAGGGAAATGAATGGCAAATCCCCTTTGAAGTACCGTGGGCTGTTCACCGCCCTGGCACGGCAGCTTATTGAAGCCCCATCAGGCATCCCTCGATAACTGCCGTTGTATTCATTCGGCCGGCACAAACAGGTCATATCCAGCCTTTGCCCCAATCACAGCCAGCCGTCCTAAGTCGGCAATGCGAAGCAACCCGCCGCGCAGGGCGCCATCCGGTAACCGTTTCGCACCGACGAGCTCGATACCGGGCAGCCAGTGCGACAAGGCGGATGCCTTCTTGTCCATGGCGCGGGCCAAGTCAGCCAGCGGAATGTAGCTCTGGCGGAAGGCCAGCAACTGGTGCGGCAAGACCACTCGGCAAGGCTGGCCGCGTAGTTGAATCGACTCGCAGGCCAGCAGCCCCTCGTCCATCCAGTGCGAGATGGACTCCCACTTCCAGCCTGTCGCCTTGGATAGTTGATGAATCGACATACCAGCTTCGAGCAATGGCGTACCGAAATGCTGCGACACGTCTTCCATGCGGAAAGACATCTCGCCCAGTGTTCGAGCACCCGTGACCGCTTTCACCTCGCCGCTCGCAATGGCTTTCATCAGCGATTCAATGGCACGCTTTTCACCCATGCGACGGCTGGTGAATTCAGACCAGGTCAGCGTCGCATCCTCCGCGGTTGCAGCAGGTTGGGCCCACCGGCCCACACGCACATACAAATCCAGCAGGTATTGACGCTCGACCGGTCCACCTTTCATGAGGTCTTCGCGCCAGCGGATGTCCGAGCGAATAACTCCTGCCGCTTTCATGCGCTCGAGCACCGCTGGGGTGACGCCGGCAAGCTCGCAGGCCGCAATGTCAGACATCCATTCGGCACGTCGCTGTTGAATGCGTTCGACTTCAGCGCAGGCAACCTCATACACCTGTCCACGGGTTCCCATACGCCTTGTGCGGTGCGCGCACTTACCGGTATGTATCGCATCATGCATGCGCGACACGCTGATGCCGATTGCCCGGGCGGCGTCCGACGCCCGTACATACTGGGTGGCATCTTCCGCCATGGCCTTGGCCGAATCCAGACCCAGCACACATTCGGACTTTTCGGCGGCAACGTCGATGATGACTTGAAAGAGCGGCTCGAGTGCCGTGCCCTGACAAGCCTTGCGCAGGCTGATGTACCAGTCACCCAACAAGGTGTTCAGGGTGCGGGCGTCTTTGCGCCCGGCGGCGATGCGCTGCTCGACATGCGAGCGCAAACCGATGGGCCAGTCGGCCAGCAAGGCTTCGAGCGGGCCGAGAAATTCGATGGCTTCAGTCACTGTCTTTGGCAAAGCGGCGCCACGTGGCAACGCGGGCTTGGTCGGGTCGGGATGCAGGCACAGCGTTCGAACGACCTTCACTAGCACGTCGGGGTCAACGTTCCTCAATACGGGTTTCAGGCTGCCAGAAGATTGACCTTGGCCCGCAATGAGCGTCGCCAACCACAGCTGCGACTTCGTTGCCGGCAGCTGAGGTAGGCTGCCTAGGTCGTGCCCACATGTGCACAGCCCGAGATAGAGCCGCAGGGGCGAGAGGTGTTCCCCACACGCATTGCATTGGTCGACCAACTGTGTGCGGTGTTTAGGACACGCAGTGACATAAGCATGCTCCCAGTGGTGGCGCAGGTAAGGAGATTCCGCCATGCATGCCGGACATACGGCATCCGACTGGGTGCGATGCAGTCGCCCCCATTCTCGGCAGAGCGCTTCTTTCTGGCTGGCGGATTCGGTCCATGCCGGCTCCAGCCCCAGATTGCGTGCGACATCGTCTGTGCGCGTCAGCAATGCGCGGCGATGACTTTCGACACCCGCAGTGCCTGCCAAGTTGCGCCAGCCAAAAAGTGCATTGTTGGCCGACAGTCGGCGGTAGTACCCCAGTCCGGATTCGTCAGCATGGGGTGCGTGGGTAATGATGAGGCCCATCATTTATCTCCTTTTTTCTTGCGAACGGGTACCGACGTCGAGTTGCTGGTCAGAACATAGACGTAGGCCTGTTTCAGGGCTGCCAGGGGCACGTCACTGTCTTCGACGCCAGAATCCTGGAACGCCAGTTGGTGCGGCGAGCCCGCATGGGTGACCTCGTCGAGGACCGTTTGGCAGTCTGTGTAGGTGAGCGCGCGCGGTGCATCGTCGGCCACGTGTTTGGCAAGCTCCTGCATGAAGTCGGAAAGCACCCCGATGAGACCACCAGTGAGCAGGTAGCTCTGCTGTACCAACACGCGTGGCGGCACAGAAATTGGGTAGCCGGCCGCGGTGAACATGCGAGCGTAATTCTTGACGCATGCGGTGTAGGCCGCCATTTGTTCGGCGTCGCTCGCGTCGTAGGGAAGAAAGATGCGGGCTGGACGCGAGCGACGGCGCAGTTGTTCATTTGCTGAAAACAACCGCTCAAGCCGGGGAATGTCAAAGACAATCAAGGCCACTTTGGCTTGATTGACCAGCCTCTTGAGCCACTCACTGGCGGCCCGAGGCGGCACCCGGGCCCCCTCCTCGACCAGCTGGGAAATTTCATCAAAAATCACTACCCGTGTGCCAGCCAGTTCCAGTTGCTTCTTCATCAAGTTGAACATCGATTCCGCCGTCATGGTGCCCGTCACCTGCAGACCCAGGGCATCCAGCACACTGAGAGGAAGCTGTTTGACGCTGGCGAACTGGGGCACTTCCACGACTAGCACGGGCTCCACGAGGCGTCCGTTGACACGGGTTTTCGGGTAGGCACGCGCGAGTGTCGCAATCAGCGAAGATTTGCCCACACCACTTGGACCGGGTACGCGCGTGACTTTGGGTGCGAAGCCGGCGAGGGCATCATCGATGCATTGTTTAAGGACACGGGTGTGCTCCACGAACATGGGGTGCGCAAGTTCGCAGTTTTCGATATCTCGCCGCAGTTGTTGGGCTTGCGTCAAAGCAGTTTTTCTCCAGTGGTTCGGTTAACGATGGCCATCAGCGGCGCGTCGTCGTAATTGATGTCGGCCGGTTGACGTTCTTGTGGGGGTAAAGATGGATTGCTCGATGGAGTCGGTCCAAACGGTGCAGCAGACGAGAGCGGCCGCCCAAAGGTGCGCGTCATGGCCGAATCGTCCTTGGCACGGCGCACGGTTTCCTGGTTCTCTTCGCGCTTTCCGCGAGCTTTGGCTTTGCGCGTCGATTTGCCTGATTTGGCCGTGACCGCATCGTCCAGGTCGTGCAGAAACTGCACCTTGTCGATGGGATGCGCCCAGTCCGCCATGCCCGCGTCGAATCGGGCCTTGGCCTCTGCAAAGGTCCACGCAGGGGAATCCGCGCGAACATGTTCGTGCGTCAGCGTGACAAGCGGTAGGTCATCGGACTCATACACGTAGGCATGACGAAAATCGTCGGGGTTGTAGACCACGTGCAGCTGCGCATGGTCACCGTACTTGCCCAGAAGATAGGAAATGGCATCGCCCTTGTAACGGAATCCATGTTCAAGCGTGATACCCGTCTTGGCGCTGAGCGTGCAGGTCTTGTGCTCAAAGAGCGCGGCCATCCATTCCTGGCGCGGTGGCGGCATGGAGATGGGATGCCCCATCTCTTCAGTCAAATACCTCAGGCGTTCCAGTGGCGTTTTGCCTTTGACCGTGTCGACCAGCAGTTCATCCCAGCGCAGACGCTCCAGCGGTGTGTTGGCCCAGTTCTCATAGAGCCAGCGGACAACCCACTTCTCGAGGTCCTCGATGCTCATCAATTCGTCGCCCAGGGCTTCCGGGTCACGCTTACCATCCTTGCCGTCAAAGCGCGTGCAACCCGGTAGACGTTGCAACGCTTCTTTGAGAGCCTTGTTCAGCCGCTCAATGAAGGGTTTGCCCTGCGCTTCTTTTGCCTTGCAGTGCTTGACGTCCATGCCCAGCAACTCAAGGCGCACGATTCGTCCGCCCTTGGTCTCCGGACCGTTATCAAAGATGACCTGGAGAGGTGTGCCGTAGACATTCAGTGCGCGGGCGATACCCAGCTCCTTGAAGAGCGTCGCCTTGGCTGGTGTTAGATACATCTCCAGACACAGCAGCGAATCCATCTCGCGCGGTGCGCCAACAGTGATGTGCCACCCCACGGGATAGCCGGTGCACACATCGATGGCCAGCACCAGATAAACGGTGCGGGCAACGCCATACGGCGTGCGCACAACGAATGGCAGATGCAAAGCGTCCTGTTCGATGCGCGCGAAGGGCAGCGCCGCCCGGATGCGTTTTTTGGCAAAGGATTTGCCAGCAACCCGGTCGAGCGGGTCCATGCGGTCGTACTCGGCGTCTGCCGTCAGGCCTTGAATCGCGCTGATGACAAATTTGCGGCTGATGTCGTGATTGGCATCGTGGAGGTCACGACGGCGAGATTCGCGATTGATGTAGCCCGTCAGGTCCACGACCGTCCAAGTGGATTCAGTGACCAGGTACTCTTCCTGGATGACCTCTTGGATGAATTCGACCAACTCATTTGAGTATCGAGGTGTCGTGTTGCCTTTGTTCTTGTCGCCCTTGAGGACGGGGAGGCCCAGCAGCTGATTCTTGTGCGCTCGGTACAGGGTGGCACGTGATGGAAACGCGCTGGCGACAGAGTTGTCTGCGTTCTCTTTCAGGTATTCCTCACGGGCCCTGGGTATCGCCGCGTCAAAGGACAGGTCCAGTTGGCGCTGTATGGTCTCAATGCGTCGCAGTGCGTCTTGCAGCAGACGAACCCTGGCGTGCAGTGCCGGGTCGCTGTACTGGGCAGCGATGCCAACACGCGGCATCCCCTTCCTATGGAGTACCAGGCTTCCGGCCGAAATCCCGGCACGGATACCTGCTTCATCGACATACCGAGCTTCACGCTTGTCGGCATCGAATATCTGGATGGCGCCTGCATGAATCCGACCATCCAGCACCTTCCAGTAGCTTTCGGGTTGGTTGGGCCGCGTCAGTCTGTCGCCGCAACGCAGGTCAGACATCATGGCAGGAGCTTTTCTATCAGGCAGAGATGCACCAGGCCGCCGTAGGCGGCCGAGAGCTTGAGGTTGGCGCAGATGTGCTGGTGGGCCAGGTCAGCCTGCAGCACACCGGTGACCAGCAGCACAGGAATCAGGCCCGTGGGGATTTGGAGGTCAGCGCAAAGGTCGCGCTGCAGCACCGGGCCGGATGCGCAATATTGCTCGACCCTGTCGATGATGTCGGAACTCAGGTATGTGTGGGCGCGCGTCAGTGCGGTCTTGAGCAACTGGGCGTTGAGCAGAACAGGGTGGCGTTCGTCTGTGGGCACCACTACCGTGGACAAGGGATAGCAGTACGCCTCCATGATGGCCCGAGCACGCTCGATTTTGGCCCAGTACGCGGAGTCACCTTCGTAGCCCTGGAGTTTGACTTCGTAGGCGCGCTGCAGGCCATCGGTCTGGACCGTGGCGAAGTCAGGTGTGTACTCTGCTGCACCACGGCGCCCGCCACGCATGCGGCGTGCCTCGGACACTTCTTCGCGGGTAAACAGCAACCGCTCACCGACCAGGTCGACGGTAAACGGTTGTTGTTTAAAACTCCGTACGCGCGGGTCGATGCTGAGGATGTGCCCCGTCAGACGCTCTGCATCCGAGTCGACGGTAATGTGACCGTCGGCCTTTGCCGCATAAGTGCCGATACGGGCTTTGCCGTAGGTGCGGGCCGTGGGCCGGATGCCGGCATTGGCCGCGGTTCGGCGGCTGCGAACGCCATAGGAGGGTGCCGCTCTCATGGCGCACCTTCAGGCACAGGCAATCGGGTACCGACACGGTCGGTCGAATGGATTATCAGCAAACTACCCTCGCAAAAATTTCTTTCTAAAGATGTGTAGTGCTGACGATTTGCGACCAGTCGTATACGACCTAAAATTCCCCTCAAACAACGCCCGATTGAATCCGGCGATTCCAACTGAAAGTCCGTGAGTAGGTGATGTACAGACTGCCAAATGAGAGTGCTCAGCCTTATGAGGCGTGGGAGCAGGCCGCAAGGGAGCTGATAGAGGTCGAGATGGCGAACCGTGGCATCCGTTACAAGCAGCTTGCGCGATTGCTCGAAGAGCTTGGCATCGAAGAGTCGCCTGAGCAGATAAACCGAAAAGTCAATCGCAAGCGGTTCAGCGCGGCATTTCTGGTGGCATGCCTGAGTGCGATGGGGGTGAAAACGATTTCGCTCGAATAGACGCAGGCGCGCACACTGGCGGCGTACTACTCTGTACTGCGGATTCGCCCTAAGCCTGACCTGTTTCATCGCCAGCCCCCGTTCGTACCCTTTCATAAAAAGGGGGGCTAGGCCCGGCGGAGTGGCCGCAGGGCTAATGCTGGCGCGTCAAGTTACAACTGCGTGCTGGCGTTGCACCGGCACGGTCCTTCACCGTAGGCATAGCCGGCGGAGTTGTCAAGTTGGGCAATGCAGAATCAATAAAGGCCACCTTTGCGGTGGCCTTTTTCAATCATGTGGCTTCATAGGCCAGAGCTCTTAAGACGCATCCATCGATAAGTGTCTCAATGGATGCTTCCCAAAATCTCAGGTTATGGGTCCAGCTACAACCGGCTCAGACGTCGATGTTGCCGGCGCGCAGTGCGTTGGTTTCGATGAAGTCGCGGCGCGGCTCGACCTCGTCGCCCATCAGCATGGTGAAGACGCGGTCGGCCTCGATCGCGTCGTCGATCTGCACGCGCAGCAGGCGCCGCACGGCCGGGTCCATGGTGGTTTCCCACAGCTGCTCGGGGTTCATTTCGCCCAGGCCCTTGTAGCGCTGGCGCGAGGTGGTGCGCTCGGCCTCGGAGATCAGCCAGTTCATGGCCTGGCGGAAGTCGGCCACTTTCTCTTCCTTCTGGCGCTCGCCCTCGCCGCGCAGCGCCTTGGCGCCCGCGCCCAGCAGGCCGCGGAAGGTGTTGGCGGCTTCGGCCAGCGCGGCGTAGTCGGCGCCGTTGACGAAGTCCTGCGTGAGCACGCTGCTCTTGATGTTGCCGTGGTGGTGGCGGCTGATGCGCAGCAGCGGCTTGTCGGTGCGCACGTCGAATTCGCCCGCCACCTCGGCCGGGATGCCGGTGATGTTGAGCTCGCGCAGCTTGGCTTCGAGCGCCACGGCGCTGGCCTGGGCGTCCTGCAGGGTGTCGAGCTGGAGCGCCACGCCATCGGCGACGGCACGCAGGGCCTCGAAGTCCATGAAGCTGGACAGGCGCGCGATCACGTACTCGGCCGCTTGGTGCTTGCGCGCCAGCTCGGCCAGGGTTTCGCCCGCGAGCACGCTGGCGCCGGGCTCGGCGCTGGTGACGATGCTGGCGTCCTTGAGCGCGATGCGCAGCAGGAAGCCGTCGAGCGCGGCGGCATCTTTGAGGTACAGCTCTTCCTTGCCGGCCTTGACCTTGTAGAGCGGCGGCTGGGCGATGTAGATGTGGCCGCGCTCGACCAGCTCGGGCATCTGGCGGTAGAAGAAGGTCAGCAGCAGCGTGCGGATGTGCGCGCCGTCCACGTCGGCGTCGGTCATGATGATGATGCGGTGGTAGCGCAGCTTGGCGACGTCGAAGTCGTCGTTGCCGGTGCTGCCGCCGGCCTTGCCGATGCCGGTGCCCAAAGCGGTGATCAGCGTGAGGATTTCGTTGCTGGTCAGCAGCTTCTCGTAGCGCGCCTTTTCCACGTTCAGGATCTTGCCGCGCAGCGGCAGGATGGCCTGGAACTTGCGGTCGCGCCCCTGCTTGGCGGAGCCGCCGGCGGAGTCGCCCTCGACGATGTAGATCTCGCACATCGCCGGGTCCTTTTCCTGGCAGTCGGCGAGCTTGCCGGGCAGGCCCATGCCGTCGAGCACGCCCTTGCGGCGCGTCATCTCGCGCGCCTTGCGCGCGGCTTCGCGCGCGCGCGCGGCTTCGACGATCTTGCCGCAGATGATCTTGGCGTCGCCCGGGCGCTCCTGCAGGTAGTCGGTGAGCAGCTTGCCGACGATGTCCTCGACCGGCGCGCGCACTTCGCTCGACACCAGCTTGTCCTTGGTCTGGCTGCTGAACTTGGGCTCGGGCACCTTCACCGACAGCACGCAGCACAGGCCTTCGCGCATGTCGTCGCCGGTCACCTCGACCTTGGCCTTCTTGGCAAAGTCGTTCTCGTCGATGTACTTGTTGATGACCCGCGTCATCGCGGCGCGCAGGCCCGTGAGGTGGGTGCCGCCATCGCGCTGCGGGATGTTGTTGGTGAAGCAGAGGACCTGCTCGCTGTAGCCGCTGTTCCACTGCATCGCCACTTCGACGCCGATGTGCGTGCCGGGGATGCCGCCATAGGTCTCCGACGGCCGCTCGCCGCTGGCGTAGAACGAGTTCGGGTGCAACACGGTCTTGCCCTTGTTGATGAACTCGACAAAGCCGCGCACGCCCCCGGCGCCCGAGAAGTCGTCTTCCTTGCCGCTGCGCTCGTCCTTCAAGCGGATGCGCACGCCGTTGTTCAGAAAGCTCAGCTCGCGCAGGCGCTTGGCCAGGATTTCGTAGTGGAAGTCGTTGTTTTCCTTGAAGATCTCGGTGTCGGGCAGGAAGTGCACCTCGGTGCCGCGCTTTTCGGTCTCGCCGGTGACCTTCATCGGCGAGACTTCGACGCCGTCGACCTGCTCGAGGAGGCGGTTCTGCACGAAGCCGCGGCTGAATTCGAGCACGTGCACCTTGCCTTCGCGGCGCACCGTCAGGCGCAGCTTCTGGCTGAGCGCATTCACGCAGCTCACGCCCACGCCGTGCAGGCCGCCCGAGACCTTGTAGCTGTTCTGGTTGAACTTGCCGCCTGCGTGCAGCTCGGTCAGCGCGATCTCGGCGGCCGAGCGCTTGGGCTCGTGCTTGTCGTCCATCTTCACGCCGGTGGGGATGCCGCGGCCGTTGTCGGTCACCGAGATCGAGTTGTCGGAGTGGATCGTGACGACGATGTCGTCGCAGTGGCCGGCCAGCGCCTCGTCGATGGAGTTGTCCACCACCTCGAACACCAGGTGGTGCAGGCCGGTGCCATCCGACGTGTCGCCGATGTACATGCCGGGACGCTTGCGCACCGCTTCGAGGCCTTCGAGGATCGTGATGGCGCCTTCGCCATAGCCTTCGCTCGCGCCCGCCTGGTGGGCGTCGATCTTGGGCGCGGCGGGCGCGCCGGCGCCGATTTCTTCGGACTGCGGGCAATTGGTTTTCAGCG
The DNA here is from genome assembly GCA_963703375.1 of uncultured beta proteobacterium. GTDB lineage: Bacteria > Pseudomonadota > Gammaproteobacteria > Burkholderiales > Burkholderiaceae_C > Simplicispira. Next base: position 320,593 of record CAVPEF010000004.1, read on the forward strand.
GTCATGGTCGGCCTTGGCATGGAAACCATGGGTTTCCAGAATTCTTTGAGTCAAAAACGCTTCTAACGCAGGACAGGTAAGCGCTAGTAGCTATATATTAAGTAGCAGTCAAGCGGTCAGATGCGCATCGGCATCACGACGTACTTGAAGCTGTCGTTCTCGGGGATGGTCAAGAGCGCCGAGCTGTTGCCGTCGGCCAGGTCGACCTTCACCATGTCCTGGCCCATGCTGGTGAGCGCATCGATCAGGTAGGTGACGTTGAAGCCGATCTCGATGGCGTCGCCGCCGTAGTCGATGTCGAGCTCGTCCACGGCCTCTTCCTGCTCGGCGTTGTTGCTGGCCACGCGCAGCGTGCCGGGTTCGATGTTCAGGCGCACGCCCTTGAACTTGTCGCTCGTCATGATGGCCGTGCGCTGCAGGCTGGCCAGCAGCGGCGCGCGCCCCAGGGTCACGCTGTTGTGGTGGTTCTTCGGGATCACGCGGTTGTAGTCGGGGAATTTGCCCTCGACCAGTTTGGTGACGAACTCCATCGCGCCAAAGCTGAACTTGGCCTGGTTGTTGGCGAAGCACATCTCGATGGCGCCATCGGCGTCGCTGAGCAGGCGCTGCAGCTCGATCACGGTCTTGCGCGGCAGGATCACTTCCTGCTTGGGCACCTCGACGTCGAGCGTGGCGCTGGCAAACGCCAGGCGGTGCCCGTCGGTGGCGACCAGGCTCAGCTGCTGGCCTTCGGCGACGAACAGGATGCCGTTCAGGTAGTAGCGGATGTCCTGCACCGCCATGGCAAACGCCACCTGGCCGAGCAGGCCCTTGAGGGTCTTTTGCGGCACGCTGAAGGAGGGGCCGAAGCTGGCCGATTCCTGCACCAGCGGAAAGTCCTCGGCCGCCAGCGTCTGCAGCGTGAAACGGCTCTTGCCGCCCTTGAGCACCAGCTTGTCCTGGCTCGATTCCACGCTCACGGTCTGGTCGCCGGGCATGCTGCGCAGGATGTCGATGAGCTTGCGCGCGTTCACGGTGGTGGTGAAGTCGCCGGTGTCGCCGCCGAGCTCGGCCGTGGTGCGGATCTGGATTTCGAGGTCGCTGGTGGTCAGCTGCAAGGCGTTGCCGGTTTTGCGGAGCATGACGTTGGCCAGGATGGGCAGCGTATGGCGGCGCTCGACGATGCCGGCGACCGATTGCAGAACCGCGAGAACCTTGTCTTGTGTTGCCTTCAGGACGATCATGTCAACCTCTTGTGGATTTTTGGTATGGGATATGGATGGCGGCATGGGCCATGCCCCCTCGGGCCATCCGACCCGCCATTTTGCCCGCTCGCGGGGCGGGCGCGGGCGTCAAGGAAGCGGGCCGCGCCACCGTCAGCCCTTGAGCGTTTGCTCGAGCACATGCAGTTGCTGGTTGAGTTCGGTGAGCTGCTGGCGCTCGGCCGAGATCTTGCGCACCGCGTGCAGCACCGTGGTGTGGTCGCGCCCGCCAAACAGCTCGCCGATCTCGGGCAGGCTCTTTTGCGTCAGCTCCTTGGCCAGGTACATCGCAATCTGGCGCGGCCGCGCAATGCTGGCCGGGCGCTTCTTGCTGTACATGTCGGCGACCTTGATCTTGTAGTAGTCGGCCACCGTCTTCTGGATGTTTTCGACCGAAATCTGCCGGTTCTGGATCGAGAGCAGGTCGCGCAGCGCCTCGCGCGCGAGCTGGATGGAGATTTCCTTCTGGTTGAAGCGCGAGTAGGCGAGGATCTTGCGCAGCGCGCCTTCGAGCTCGCGCACGTTCGAGCGCACGTTCTTGGCGACGAAGAAGGCGACCTCCTCGGGCATCTCGGTGCTTTCGGCGCGCGCCTTGTTGATCAGGATGGCCACGCGCATCTCCAGCTCGGGCGGCTCGATGGCCACGGTCAGGCCCGAGTCGAAGCGCGAGACCAGGCGCTCGTGGATGTCGGCCAGGCCCTTGGGGTAGGTGTCGCTGGTCATCACGATGTGGCTCTTCTTGGCCAGCAGCGCCTCGAAGGCGTTGAAGAACTCTTCCTGCGTGCGGTCCTTGTTGGCGAAGAACTGCACGTCGTCGATCAGCAGCAGATCGAGCGAGTGGTAGCGCTCCTTGAATTCGTCAAAGGTCTTGCGCTGGTACGCCTTAACCACATCCGAGACGAACTGCTCGGCGTGGATGTAGAGAACTTTGGCATCGGGCCGGTCGGCCAGCAGCTTGTTGCCCACCGCGTGCACCAGGTGGGTCTTGCCCAGGCCGACACCGCCGTAGATGAACAGCGGGTTGTAGAGGTGGCCCGGCATGCTGGCCACGTGCATCGCGGCGGCGCGCGCCATGCGGTTGGCCGTGCCCTCGACCAGCGTGTCGAATGTCAGCGCCGCATTGAGCCGGTTGCGCAGGGCGCCACGCGAGCCATCGTCGGCCACCGCAGCGGGCGCCGGTGCCTGCTGCGGTGCCGGCGCACTGGCGGGCACATAAGTGCGCGCGCCGGCTGTGCGCTGAGCAAGCGCTAACTCAAGCACCAGCGATTGACCGTACAAGGACTCGAGCAGGGCGGCGATGCGGCCTGCATACTGGGCGCGTATCCAGTCGAGTGTGAAGCGGTTGGGGACGTAGAGCGTGATGCGCGAAAAGTCTTCCGCGACCTGGGCAACCAGGGGTTTGATCCAGGTATTGAACTGCTGTGCGGGCAGGTCTTGGGCGAGTTGTTCGGTGCATGCCTGCCACAGTGCCTGGCCGGCGTCGGCGCCGGAAGAGGTGGGGGAAGTGCGCGAGAGTTCCTCTGTCATTTCAAGGTTTTTTTGTGGATAGAAGGAACATTCCGAGCCCGAAATTGTAGCTTGTGAAGAAGTTATCCACAAGCCTGTCCCGTGCCTTGGCGCTGGCCTTTACCCAATTGGCACGCGTGTTTCATTGCCTTGTGGCAGCAAGCCTGCGATAATCTCGGGTTTCCCTGAATGTGTTCAGGGCAATTGACCCCGGTCGCGCCTGTGTGCGCCGCTGCCCCGTGCCTCGATGCGGCGGCAAAAGGCGGCGATTTTGCGTGCCGGAACTGAACTCTCAAGGAATCCATCATGAAACGTACTTACCAGCCTTCCAAGACGCGCCGCGCCCGTACCCACGGTTTTCTCGTGCGCATGAAGACCCGCGGCGGCCGCGCCGTGATCAACGCACGCCGCGCCAAGGGCCGCAAGCGCCTGGCCGTCTGAGGCCCGCACGGGTTTTGGCTCGCTCCCCGGTTTGTGCCCACAGGCATCCAGCGGGGGCGCCTCCATGCAGCGGCTGAAAACGCGCCCGCAGTTCCAGGCCGCCATGGCCGGGGGCACTGTGGCCCGCACCGCGCACTTTGCGTTGCACCGGCTGGCGCTGGACGCCGCCGGCGCAGCGCTGCCTGCGCTGGGCGCGGCCGGCGGGCCTGCGCCCGCGGGTGCGGCCCAGGCCCTGTTTCCTGTCGCCGGCGTGTGGCTGGGTGCGATGGTGCCCAAGCGCTGGGCGCGCCGCGCCGTCACGCGCAACGCGATCAAGCGCCAGATCTATGGCGTGGCCGCTGCCTTGGAGCCGCCGCTTCTGCCCGCGGCCCATGTCGTGCGCCTGCGCGCGGCGTTTGACCGCAAGCTGTTTCCCAGCGCCAGCTCCGACGCCTTGAAGCTGGCGGTGCGCAACGAGCTGCAGCAGCTGTTCCAGCGCGCCGCGCCGCGTGCCGCGCCGTGCAGGCCGGAGCCTCGGCATGATGCGCCGGCTGCTCATCGCCCTGGTCAAGGGCTACCGCCTGTCTGCTCAGCCCCTGGCTGGGTTCGGCGTGCCGCTTCGAGCCGACCTGCTCGGCCTATTCGCTGCAGGCCCTGGAGCAGCATGGCGCTGCCACAGGCGCCTGGCTCACGCTGGCGCGTCTGGCGCGCTGCCACCCCTGGTGCAGCGGCGGACACGATCCCGTACCCGATGGGCCGCCGCGCGCCAGCCGGTTGTTTTCGCGCCTGCTCCCGCCCGCCACCTCCCCAACCTCACCAAAGAAGTCTTCATGAACGACATCCGCCGCACCATCCTGTGGGTGATATTTGGCTTTGCCATGGTCCTGTTGTGGGACAAGTGGCAGGTGCACAACGGCAAGCAAGCCACCTTCTTCCCTGCGCCCGCCACGACGGCCGCAGCGCCGGCGCCCGCTGCCACGGCGCAGCCCGCCAGCGCCGCGTCCGTGCCGGCACCCATTGCTGCAGCGCCCACGGCTGCCGTGCCGGGCGCTGCGGCCGTGCCCGCGCAGCCCGGCGATCTCGCCCCTGCGGCGCGCGAGCAGGTGGTGGTGACCACCGATGTGCTGCGCCTGACCTTCGACAGCGAGGGCGGTTCGCTCACGCATGCCGAACTGCTCAAGTACGCCGACATGGAAGACAAGTCGAAGAACTTCGAGCTGCTCGACCAGAGCGCCCAGCGCGTGTACGTGGCGCAGACCGGCCTGATCGGCTGGCAACTTCCCCACGCACAAGACGGTGATGACCGTGCGTGCCCGGGGCGCGCGACCTCAAGGAGGGCGAAGACACGCTGACCGTGCGCTTCGAGTCGCCCGCCATGGGCGGCGCCAAGCTGGTCAAGACCTGGACCGTCAAGCGCGGCGCCTACGAGCGTGGCGGTGCAGCACGAGGTGGTCAACACCGGCGCCGCCGAACTCTCGCCCCAGGTGTACCTGCAACTGGTGCGCGACGGCAACAAGCCGCCGGGCGAGTCGTCGTTCTACTCCACCTTCACCGGCCCCGCCGTGTACACGCCGAGCCAAGAAGTACCAGAAGGTCGAATTCAAGAAGATCGAGGAAAACAAGGTCGACATCGAGAAGTCCGCCACCAGCGGCTACGTGGCCATGGTGCAGCACTACTTCGCCACCGCCTGGCTGCTGGGCGACGGCATCCAGCGCGACCTGTTCATGCGCAAGGTCGATACCAACCTGTATTCGGTCGGCATGATCACGCCGCTGGGCCCGATTGCGCCCGGTGCCAGCAAGACGCTCGAAGCGACGCCTGTTCGCCGGCCCGCAGATCGAAAAGACGCTCGAATCGCTGTCGCCTGGCCTGGAGCTGGTCAAGGACTATGGCTGGCTCACCATCCTGGCCAAGCCGCTGTACTGGCTGCTCGACAAGCTGCACAGCTTCCTGGGCAACTGGGGCTGGTCGATCGTCGGCCTGGTGCTGCTGCTCAAGATCCTGTTCTACTGGCTCAATGCCAAGGCCTACGCCAGCATGGCCAAGATGAAGGCGATCAACCCCAAGATCACCGAGATGCGCGAGCGCCTCAAGGACAAGCCGCAGCAGATGCAGCAGGAGATGATGCGCATCTACCGCGAGGAGAAGGTCAACCCCATGGGCGGGTGCTTCCCGATCGTGATCCAGATCCCGGTGTTCATCGCGCTGTACTGGGTGCTGCTGTCGAGCGTGGAAATGCGCAACGCGCCGTGGATCGGCTGGATCCACGACCTGTCGTCGCCCGACCCGTTCTTCATCCTGCCGGTGCTGATGACGCTCAGCTCGCTGCTGCAGACGGCGCTGAACCCCGCGCCGCCGGACCCGATGCAGGCCAAGATGATGTGGATCATGCCGCTGATGTTCAGCGTGATGTTCTTCTTCTTCCCGGCCGGCCTGGTGCTGTACTGGCTGACGAACAACATCCTGTCGATCGCGCAGCAGTGGCTCATCAACACCCGCATGGGCGTGCCGCCGCAGTTCAACCTGCCCAAGTTCAAGTGATCCGCCGCTAGAACAGCCCCTTTCCGAAGGCCGCGCAAGCGGCCTTTTTCATGCCACCTCTGTAAAGTCCACCCCATGCTTGCGCGCCACACCGACCCCATCGCCGCCATCGCCACCGCCCCCGGACGCGGGGGCGTGGGCATCGTGCGCGTGTCGGGCAAGGGCCTCGCGCCGCTGGTCGAGGTGCTGTGCGGGCGCGCGCTGACACCGCGCGAGGCGACCTACCTGCCGTTCCGCGATGCCGCCGGCGAGCCCATCGACCAGGGGCTGGCGCTGTACTTCCCGGCGCCCCATTCGTACACCGGCGAGGACGTGCTGGAGCTGCAGGCCCACGGCGGCCCCGTGGTGCTGCAGCTGCTGCTGGCGCGCTGCCTGGAGGCGGCGCGCGCCGCCGGCGCTGCCGGCGGCGCGCCGTGCCTGCCCGGGCTGCGCGTGGCCCAGCCCGGCGAGTTCACCGAGCGTGCGTTCTTGAACGACAAGATCGACCTGGCCCAGGCCGAGGCCATTGCCGACCTGATCGATGCCTCGACGGCGGCGGCCGCGCGCAGCGCCAGCCGTTCGCTGGCGGGCGCTTTCTCGAAAGAGATCCACCAGCTGCGCGACGCGCTGATCCACCTGCGCATGCTGGTCGAGGCCACGCTCGACTTCCCGGAAGAAGAAATCGACTTCCTGCGCAAGGCCGACGCACGCGGACAGCTGTCCGGCTTGCAGCAGACCCTGGCGCAGGTGATGCGGCGCGCGCAGCAGGGCGCGCTGCTGCGCGAAGGCATCAAGGTGGTGATTGCCGGACAGCCCAACGCCGGCAAAAGCTCGCTGCTCAACGCGCTGGCCGGCGCCGAGCTGGCCATCGTCACAGCGGTCCCCGGCACCACGCGCGACAAGGTGCAGCAGACCATCCAGATCGAAGGCGTGCCGCTGCACGTGATCGACACCGCCGGCCTGCGCGAGAGCAGCGACGAGGTCGAGCGCATCGGCATCGCGCGCGCCTGGGACGAGATCGCCGCGGCCGACGCGGTGCTGTTCCTGCACGACCTGACGCGCTGCGATGCTATCGAATACAGAGCTGCAGACGCAGCCATAGCAAGCGCTATGGCCGAAAAACTGCCAAAAACCGTGCCCATCATCGACGTCTGGAACAAGAGCGACTGCGTGCCGCATGCGGCGCTGCCCGAGGGATCGGGGGTCGCCCTGTCGGCACGCACCGGCGAGGGGCTCGAGCGCTTGCGCCGGACCCTGCTGGACGTGGCCGGCTGGCAGGCCGCACCCGAGGGCGTGTTCATCGCGCGCGCGCGCCACGTCCAGGCGTTGCAGGCCGTCGAGGCGCGCCTGGCCGACGCCGCCGCCCAGCTGCTCAGCGACGGCCCCGCGCTGGATCTGCTGGCCGAAGACCTGCGGTTGGCGCAGAACGCCTTGGGCGCCATCACGGGCGAGTTCTCGTCCGACGACCTGCTGGGCGTGATCTTTTCCAGTTTCTGCATCGGCAAATGAGCGTTGGCGCGCTGGCGTCGGCCCCCGATGTAAGCATCGGTAAGTATTGCTTGTGCGTTGGCGGCAATGCCAGTAGCTTCGCCGGCTTATGAACGCAGCCCTCCCTTCCACGGCCTCCACCGACGTCCAGGGCCTGGTCCAGGCCATTGTCCAGGCCAGCGCAGAGGACAGCATGGCCAACCCGCTCACGCCGCAGCAGTGGGACACCCTGTCCGCCTACCTGCTGCCGCACACGCTGGCCGCAGGCCAGGTGCTGTTCACCCGGGGCGCGGCCGATCGCACGCTGTACCTGGTCGAGAGCGGCAGCCTCAGCGTGCACTGCGAAGACGAGAAGGCGCGCCTGCGGCTGGCCATCGTCGGGGCCGGATCGGTGGTGGGAGAAGGAGCATTCTTCTCGCACCGCCCCCGCAGTGCATCGGTCCAGGCGGCCGCGCCCAGCAGGCTGTGGGGCCTGACCGCGCTGCGGTTTTCCGAGCTGGCGCACCGCCAGCCCGCGATTGCCCTGGCCCTGTCTTTGGCCGCTGGCGCGGTGCTGGCCAAGCGCCTGGGCAACCGCCGCCGCCGCGTCGCGGCCACCTGAGCCGGCGTGCCGCAGCGCCCGGTGGCGCGAGGGTGCGCGGTACACTCTTTCGAGCGGGTCGCACAGTGCTGACCGAAGAAAGAATCGCCATGTCATTGTTCAGCTGGTTCATGCGCAAGCCCGCCCCGGCCCGCCAGCGCGGGGCCGAACCTTCAGGCCCGCTGCATGCGGACGCGGCCGTGCCGCCCGCGCCGGCGGCCCCGCGCACGAACGAGCGCATGGAGCGGCGCGAGCTGCTGTACGTGGTGGTGCGCGACGCCATGGTGCGCGCCGGCGTGCTGTCGGCCAGCTACAAGTTCAAGGTGCTGGCGCTCGACCAGCGCGGGCGCCAGTTCCTGGTGATGATGGACTTGGCGCGCGAGTACGGTGGGCAGACCGCGCGCCTGAGCGACATCGAAACCCTGATCGCCCAGACCGCCAAGCTGCACTACGACATCACCGTCACGGCGGTCTATTGGCGCATCAACGACCATGTGGCCGTGGGCATCCCGCAAAAGGGCGTCGCACCCCAGGGCGCGGGCCTGCCGGCAGCGCCGCAGCCGCACCGCGGGACCGCACCGCCCCCTGCACCGTCCCGCCCCGCGGCCGCAGCCGTGCCGGTGTCCGCAGCGGCCGCGGCAGCGGTGCCGCGTGCGCCCGTCCAGGCGTCCGCAGCGCCGGCACGCGGCGCCGCGCGTTTCGACCCGATCGAAGCCGATGAAGTGGCCGCCTTCAAGCGGGCGCTGGCCGCGGCGGCCTCCGCCCATCCGGCGGTGGCTGCGCCATCGGGCGTGCCGCTGCGTTCGGGCCCGCGGCGCGCGGCGCCTGGCAGTGCGGATTTTGCCGATACGGAAGTGTCCGGCCACAGCGCGCGCAGCCCGGACCTCAGCAGCACCCAGTACGGCGATCTGTAAGCGGCCCAGGCCGGGCCGTGTGCCTCAATGGCCGGCGAAATCCACCAGCGTGAACAGCGGCAGACCGCTGTCCTGCAGGCGCTGCGATCCGCCCAGTTCGGGCAGGTCGACGATGGCCGCGCCCTCCATGACCGTGGCGCCGAGCTTTTCCAGCAGTTTGCGGCCCGCCATCATCGTGCCGCCGGTGGCGATCAGGTCGTCGATCAGCAGCACGCGGTCGCCGGGCCGCACGGCGTCGGTGTGCAACTCCACCGTGGCGCTGCCGTACTCCAGTTCATAGGTTTCTGCCACCGTGGTGAAGGGCAGCTTGCCTTTCTTGCGGATCGGCACGAAGCCGACATTGAGCTCGTAGGCCACCACGGCGCCCAGGATGAAGCCGCGCGCGTCGAGCCCCGCCACCACATCGGGGCGCAACTCGGGGTCCATATAACGGTGCACGAAGGCGTCGATCAGCACGCGGAACACCTTGGGGTCCTGCAGGAGCGGCGTGATGTCGCGGAATTGCACGCCCGGCGCGGGCCAGTCCGCCACGGTGCGGATGTGCTGGCGAAGGTAGTCGTTGACGCTGAAGTTTTGCATGGCGGTCGGGAAAGCGGCGCGCGGCGGTGGGGTCGCAGCGGGTAGGGAATGGGAGAGGGCACGGCACCTGTGTGCCGGACACGGCCGGTCAGTGTAAACACCTGGGCGCGGCTTCTGGCGGGCATTCCGCGCGGCAGCCCCGCATAATGGGCCGCCTCCACGGCGCGCCCTATTGCACCTACACTGGCCCATGCCTGTTTCTGTACTGCTGATCGAAGGCTGCGAGGACCATGCGCAGGCCGTGGTGCGCGCACTGGCGGACCCCTGGCTGGGCTGGCGCGTGGCGGTGGCGCCAACGCTGTCCCAGGCCCGGGCGCTGCGCGCGCAGCACAGCTTCGACATTGTCGTGACCGCCCAGCGGGTCAGCGACGGCACGGCTTTCGATGTGCTGCAGGGCCTGGCCGATCTGCCGGCGCTGATCGTGGTGCCCGAGGGCGAGGAAGCCCATGCGGCCCAGGCCATGCGCCACGGTTTCGGCGACTATGCGGTGCAGGACCCGGGCCACCGCTACCTGCTGGCCCTGCCCGCCCAGATGGAGAGCGTGCTCGAGCGCAGCACCGGCAGGCGCACCCAGCGCAATGCCGAGCAAATGCTGGAGCGCCAGCACCGGCTGCTGCAGGCCATCTCCCGCGCGCAGGCGCTGTTCATTGCGAGTACTTCCCCTCAAGCAGCCTTCGAGGCGTTGCTCCAGGAAATGCTGGTGCTCACGCACAGCGCATTCGGCGTGGTCGGGCAGGTGGAACATGTGCCGGGCCAGGCGCCCCGCCTGTGCGTCCATGCGATCTCGGACACCGGTGCAGACGCGGCCGCGCGCGAGGGCAGGGTCTGGGACCTGCCGCAGTCCCTGATAGGCGCCACGCTGCGCAGCGCCACGCCACTCATCCGCAACGATCCCGCCAGCGACTTCCGCGCCGCCGACCGGTCCCCGGGGCAGCCCGAACTCACGGCCTTCCTGGGGCTGCCCATCCACGCCGCCGGCCAGCTGGTGGCCATGGTGGGCGTGGCCAACCGCCGCGGTGGTTACGGCAGGGGCGACGTGCATTTTCTGCAGCCCCTGCTCAACACCGTGGGGCAGTTGGAGATGGCGCGCCGCGCCGAGGCGCAGCGCCGCGCGATGGAGGCGCAACTGGCCCAGACCAGCGCCTTGCTGGCCGAAAAAACGCGGGCGCTGGAACTGACGCTGGGCAGCGTGGCGCAAGGCATCGCCACGGTGGACGAGAGCGGCCGCATCCGCCTGTACAACCAGCGCTACCTCGACCTGCTGGACCTGCCGCAGCCTCTGCTGGAGGCACAGCCACACCTTGATGACGTGGTGCGCCTGCAGACCGCGCGCGGCGACGTGGGTGCCGGCTTTGCGCCTGGCGAGCCAGGCCATCACCTCTGCCACACGGCGCAGGGCCCGGCCTTGCGGCAGTGGTCCGAGATGCTTGCACTGCAGGTACAGCACACCCGGGCGGGCCGCTACCTGGAGATGCGCCTGCGGCGGTTGGAGGGCGGCGGCGGCGTGCTGACCTGCACCGATGTGACCGATTACCTGCAGGCGCAGGCGGCGCTGCAGCAGAGCGAGGCGCGCTGGCGCAGCCTGACGCAGCTCTCGTCCGATTGGTATTGGGAGCAGGATGCCGAGTTTCGTTTTGTGCGCTTGGAGGGCGGCACCTACCGCGATGTGGGCATGGCCGATACCGCGCACTATGGGCTCAGGCGCTGGGAATTGCCCGACAGCCTGGTGCCCGAAGCCCAGTGGCATGCCCACCGCGCGCAGCTCGAAGCGCACGAAGTGTTCCACGACTTCGAGATGCAGCGCCGCGGCGCCGACGGCCAGACCGTGTGGGTGTCGGTGAGCGGCGAGCCGATCCATGACGCGGCGGGGCGTTTCACCGGCTACCGCGGCGTGGCCCGCACCATCAACGCGCGCAAACAGGCCGAGGCGCAGATCGAGCGCCTCGCCTTCTATGACGAGCTCACCGGTCTGCCCAACCGCCGCCTGCTGCTGGACCGCCTGGACTGTGCCGTGGCGGCTTGCACGCGCGACGGCGGCCACGGCGCTCTGCTGTTTTTGGACCTGGACAATTTCAAGGGCGTCAACGACACCCTGGGCCACGAGTGGGGCGACCGTCTGCTGGTGCAGGTCGGCGCGCGCGTCGCGGCCTGCGTGCGCGCCAGCGACACGGTGGGACGCCTGGGCGGTGACGAGTTCGTGGTGGTGCTGCGCGGCCTGCACGCGGTCGAAACCGAGGCCGCAGCCGAGGCCGAGGCCGTGGCGCAGAAGATGCAGCTCGCGCTCAACCAGGCCTACGACGTGCAGGGGCTGGAAATCCACAGCACGCCCAGCATCGGCATTGCGCTGTTCAGTAGCGCTGCGCAGTCCGTGCAGGAGTTGCTCAAGCGGGCCGACCTCGCGATGTACCAGGCCAAGGCGCAGGGCCGCAACACGCTGTGTTTTTTCGACCCCGACATGCAGGCCGCGGCGTCGGCGCGTTCGGCGCTCGAGGCCGATGTGCGCCACGGCCTGCAGCGCGGCGAATTTTTGGTGCACTACCAGCCGGTCGTGGACGCCGAAGGCCAGGTGCTGGGCACCGAGGCGCTGGTGCGCTGGCAGCACCCGCAGCGCGGCATGGTCTATCCAGGCGAGTTCATTGCGCTGGCCGAGCAGACCGGGCTGATCCTGCCGCTGGGCCGCCAAGTGCTGCGCGTCGCGTGCGCGCAGCTGGCGCAGTGGAGCGCCCTGCCCGCCACGGCCCACTGGAGCGTGGCGGTGAATGTCAGCGCCCAGGAGTTTCGCCACCCTGAATTCGTCCAGCGGGTGCTGGAGGTGCTGCACGACACCGGAGCCGACCCGGCCCAGCTCAAGCTCGAGCTGACCGAGAGCCTGCTGCTGCACGACGTGGAGGACAGCATCGCCAAGATGCAGGCGCTGCGCACGCGCGGTGTCGGGTTTTCGCTCGATGACTTCGGCACCGGGTATTCGAGCCTGAGCTACCTCAAGCGCCTGCCGCTCGACCAGCTCAAGATCGACCAGAGCTTTGTGCGCGATGTGCTCACCGACCCCAACGATGCGGCGATCGCGTGCACCGTGGTGGCCCTGGCGCGCAGCCTGGGCCTGGAGGTGGTGGCCGAGGGCGTCGAGACGGCCGGCCAGCGCGATTTCCTGCTGCGCAACGGGTGCCGGCGTTTCCAGGGCTACCTGTTCGGCCGCCCGGTGCCGGCGCAGGACTTGCAGGCCCGGTAAGCCTGGCCGCACCGGTGGCGGCAGAGGGACTGCGGCTGCGGTGCTTCAGCCGCGCAGCAGCTTGTCCTGCGCCCCTGCCAGGGCAGTGGGGTGGCCCGACAGCACCAGCGTATCGCCCTCGGCCAGCACCGTGTCGTCGCGGGGCGGTCCCATGCGGCCGTTGCCGTGGCGCAGGTTCACGACCTGCACGCCCATCGCGTGCAACGCCAGCCGCCCCAGGGGCTGGCCGAGCGTGTGCGCGCCGGGTGGCAGGGTCACGGTCGCCAGGCGCGCCTGGTCGCGCTCTTGCACGGTGTCGTCGTCGGCACCGTGGAAGTAACCGCGCAGCAGCTGGTAGCGCGCGTCGCGCTGGTCCTGCACCAGGCGGATGACGCGGCGCATGGGCACGCCCACCAGCGCGAGGGCATGGCTGGCCAGCATGAGCGAGCCCTCGATGGCCTCGGGCACCACCTCGGTGGCGCCGGCGGCCTGCAGCCGGTCCAGGTGCATGTCGTCCTGGGTGCGGACGACCACCGGCACCTGCGGCGCGTGGGTGCGCGCATGGGCCAGCACCTTGAGCGCGGCGGGAATGTCCAGGTAGGTCACGGCCACGGCGCTGGCGCGCGCCAGACCCGCGGCCATCAGGGCCTGCAGCCGCGTGGCGTCGCCGTAGACCACCGAGTCGCCCGCGGCAGCGGCCTGGCGCACGCGGTCGGGGTCGAGGTCGAGCGCCATGTACGGGATGCCTTCGCGCTCGAGCATGCGCGCCAGGTTCTGCCCGCAGCGGCCATAGCCGCAAATGATCACATGCTTGCTCGAATCGATGGATTTGCGCGCGATCGCCGTCATCTGCAGCGACTGGTGCAGCCAGTCGCTCGCGACCACGCGCATCACGATGCGGTTGCTGTACAGAATGAGAAAAGGCGTGGCCAGCATCGACAGCACCATGGCCGCCAGGATGGGGTTCATGAGCGCCGGCCGGACCAGGCCGTGTTCTTGCGCGAGCGACAGCAGCACGAAACCGAACTCGCCCGCCTGCGCCAGGTACAGGCCGGTGCGCAGTGCCACACCCGGCGTGGCCCCCGTGCCGCGCGCCAGCGCCCAGATGATGAGCAGCTTGAGTCCCAGCGGCACCAGCAGCAGGCCCAGCACCAGCGCCCATCGCTCGAGCAGGATGTGCCAGTCCAGCATCATGCCGATGGTGATGAAGAACAGCCCCAGCAGCACGTCGTGAAAAGGCCGGATGTCGGTGCCCACCTGGTGGCGGTACTCGGTTTCCGACACCAGCACGCCGGCAATAAAGGCCCCCAGCGCCAGGCTCAGGCCCGCCAGCTCGGTCAGCCAGGCCAGGCCCAGCGTGATCAGGAGCAGGTTCAGCATGAACAGCTCGTCGCTCTTGCGCCGCGCCACCAGCGTGAGCCACCAGCGCATCACCCCCTGGCCGCCGGTCAGCAACACCGTCACCAGCACGATGGCCTTGAGCAAGGCCAGCCCGAGGGCACCCAGCAGCTGGTCGGGCGGCGAGCCCAGGGCCGGAATCAGCACCAACAGCGGCACCACCGCCAGGTCCTGGAACAGCAAAATGCCCAGAATGCGCCGGCCGTGGTCGCTTTCCAGCTCGGCGCGCTCGGCCATGAGCTTGACCACGATGGCCGTGCTGCTCATGGTCATGGCACCGGCCAGCGCCAGCGCGGTCTGCCAGCCCATGTCCCAGACGCCGCCAAAAAAAGCCGCCAGCGCCAGCGCGCCGCCGAAAGACACGGCCATGGTCAACACCACCTGCGCCAGGCCCAGCCCGAAGACCAGGCGGCGCATGGCGCGCAGCTTGGGCAGGCTGAACTCCAGGCCAATGGCAAACATCAGGAAAACCACGCCAAACTCGCCCAGGTGGCGCACGCTCTCGGAGTTCTGCGCCAGCGCCAGCGCATGCGGCCCAATCAGCACGCCAGCCGCCAGATAGCCCAGCATCGGTGGCAGCCGCAGGCTGCGGCACGCCACGACACCCAGCACTGCAGCGAGCAGATAAAGAAGGGTCAGGTCGAGAGAGGACATGCCTGGATGCTAGCGGAGCGCCAGGGACGCGGCCGATAGAATCTGCACATGCACCCTGCCCCTGGCGCCGCGCGCCCCTTCCATGCCGACCAGGCCCTGCGCCTGGCCCGCGAGACCTTTGATATCGAAGCTGCCGCGCTTCTGGGGCTGGGCCAGCGCCTGGATGGGCGTTTCACCCAGGCGGTGCAAAAAATCCTGCAGACGCGCGGCCGGGTGGTCGTCATGGGCATGGGCAAAAGCGGCCATGTCGGCCGCAAAGTCGCGGCCACGCTGGCCTCCACCGGCACCCCCGCGATGTTTGTGCACCCCGCCGAAGCCAGCCACGGCGACCTGGGCATGGTCACCGCCAACGATCTGGTGCTGGCCCTGTCCAACAGCGGCGAGAGCACCGAGTTCAACGCGATCCTGCCGCTGCTCAAGCGCCTGGGCGCGCCGCTCGTGGCCCTCACGGGCCAGATGCAGTCGACGCTCGCACGCCACGCCGATCTGGCCCTGGACTGCAGCGTCGAGCGCGAGGCCTGCC
Organism: uncultured beta proteobacterium; assembly: GCA_963703375.1. Classification (GTDB taxonomy): domain Bacteria; phylum Pseudomonadota; class Gammaproteobacteria; order Burkholderiales; family Burkholderiaceae_C; genus Simplicispira. Next base: position 335,625 of record CAVPEF010000004.1, read on the forward strand.
CGCTGAACCTGGCGCCCACGGCCAGCACCACCGCGCAGCTGGCGATGGGCGATGCGCTGGCCGTCGCGCTGCTCGATGCGCGGGGCTTTCGCGCCGAGGACTTTGCGCGCTCGCATCCGGGCGGCGCGCTGGGGCGCAAGCTGCTCACCCATGTCAGCGACATCATGCGCACCGGCGACGAGGTGCCGCGCGTGGCGCCACAGGCCGGCTTCAGCGCGCTGATGCGCGAGATGAGCGCCAAGGGCCTGGGCGCTGCCGCCGTGGTGGATGCCGAAGGCCAGGTGCTGGGCATCTTCACCGATGGCGACCTGCGCCGGCGCATCGAGGCCGGCGCCGACCTGCGGGGCGCCACCGCGTCCGAGGTCATGCACCCGCGGCCGCGCACCATCTCCCAGGACGCATTGGCGGTGGACGCCGCCGAAATGATGGAAACCCACGGCATCACCAGCGTGCTCGTGCTCGGCGACGCGGGCCGCCTCAGCGGCATCGTGCACATTGGCGACCTGATGCGCGCCAAGGTGATCTGAGGAGCGCTTCCATGGTCCCGGCCCTCCAGTTTCCCCCCGAATTGCTGCTGCGCGCGCAGGACGTGCGTGTCGCCTTTTTTGACGTCGACGGTGTGCTGACCGATGGCGGCATCTATTTCAGCGAGGCCGGCGAGACGCTCAAGCGTTTCCACACGCTCGACGGCCAGGGCCTCAAGCTGCTGCAAAAGGCCGGCATCACCCCCGCCGTGGTCACCGGGCGCGATTCGGTGCCGCTGCGCCTGCGCCTGCGCGCGCTCGGTGTGGAACACGCCATTTTTGGCACCGAAGACAAGCGCCCGGCGGCCGAGCAGATCCTTGCCACGCTGGGCCTGGACTGGTCGCAAGCCGCCGCGATGGGCGACGACTGGCCCGATCTGCCCGTGATGCGCCGCAGCGCTCTGGCCTGCGCGCCGGCCAATGCGCAGGCCGAGGTGCTGGCGCAGGCGCATTTCATCACCCGCGCACGCGGTGGCGATGGCGCGGCGCGCGAGTTCTGCGATCTGCTGCTGGTGGCCAGCGGCCGCTATGCCGCACTGCTGGCGGACTACGGCACATGAGCGGCGGGTTGCGCGGCGGCTGGGAGCGCATATCGATCTACCTTCCCGTCCTGCTGATGGGCTTGCTGGCACTGGGCACCTTGTGGCTGGTGCGCAATGCGCCAGCGCCGCAGGTTGCGCGGGTCGAGGCCGCACCGCGGCACGAGCCCGACTATTTCATGCGCGGTTTCACCGTCAAGAACTTCGACGTGGCCGGGCGCCTGCAAAGCGAAGTGCAGGGCGATCTGGCGCGCCACTACCCGGACACCGACACGCTCGATATCGACCGGGCGCGCATGCGCTCGGTCACGCCCGACGGCCGGCGCACGGTCGCCACGGCCAACCGGGCCCTGAGCAATGCCGATGGCTCGGAGCTCCAGCTGTTTGGCAACGCCATCGTGACGCGCGAGGCGCTGGTGCCCGCGTCGGGCGCCGCCCTGCCGCGCCTGGAGTTTCGCGGCGAATTCCTCAACGTCTGGCCGCAGACCGAGCGCGTGAGCTCGAACCAGCCCGTCACGCTTACGCGCGACAAGGACCGCTTCACCGCCGACGCGATGGAGTACGACAACCTCGAGCAGGTGCTGCAGCTGCGTGGGCGGGTGCGTGGCGTGATCATGCCGGCGCGCTGAGCCGCGCGTCCCATGCCGCACCGCCCCCTGGTCTTCATCACTGGCGCCTCCAGCGGCATCGGCCAGGCGCTGGCCGCCCACTACCACCAGGCAGGCTGGCGGCTGGCCCTGGTGGCGCGCCGCGCAGATAGCATCAAATCGTGGGCAAACGCAGGTGGTATAAGCGCTGGTAGCTATGAAATTTACAGTGCGGACGTGGCCGTGCCCGACAGCATCGTGGCCGCCGGGCACGCCTGCCTGGAGCGTCAGGGCGTGCCCGACGTCGTGATCGCCAACGCCGGCATCAGCATTGGCATGGACACCGCGGTGCGCGAAGATCTGGCCGTGATGGCGCAGCTGTTTGCCACCAACAACATCGGCCTCGCGGCCACGTTCCACCCTTTTATCGCGGCCATGGTGCAGCGGGGCAGCGGCACGCTGGTGGGCATGGGCAGCGTGGCGGGCATCCGTGGCCTGCCCGGCCATGGCGCCTACTGCGCCAGCAAGGCCGCGGTCATCAGCTACTGCGAGAGCCTGCGCGGCGAACTGCGCAGCGCGGGCGTGCGCGTCGTCACGATTTGCCCCGGCTACATTGACACGCCGCTGACGCGGCAGAACCGCTACGCCATGCCTTTTCTGATGGCGCCGCACGACTTTGCCCGCAGGGCTTTTGCCGCCGTGCAGGCGGGCGCGAGCTACCGTGTGATCCCGTGGCAGATGGGCGTGGCCGCCAAAGTGCTGCGCATGCTGCCCAATGGCGTTTTCGATCGCCTGCTGGCCGGGCGGCCGCGCAAGCACCGCCAGGGTCAGGCCCGCCCGTGAACTGAACCCCGGCCGCAAGCGCCCAGCAAAAAGGCTCCCGCAGGAGCCTTTGTGTGGTGCAGTGGGCGCAGGCGGTCAATAGTTGTTGTTGCCACCGCCATAGCCACCACCGCCGCCTCCGCTGCGGCCGCCGCCGCGCGGGCCCGTGCCGTAGGGGCTGCGAAAGCCGCCATCGCTGCGGCCGCCACCGTAGCCGCCGCCTTCACTGCGACCGCCGCCGTAGCCCCCGCCCTCGCCGCCACGTCCGCCTTCGCGACCACCACCGTAGCCACCGCCGCCGCCACCGTAGCCACCCCCACCGCCGCCGCCAAAACCGCCGCCACTGCGCGGAGGACGCGGCTCCATGGGGCGCGCCTCATTGACCACGATGCTGCGGCCGCCGAGCGATTGCCCATTCATGCCCTGGATGGCGGCTTGGGCTTCGGCATCGCTGCCCATCTCCACAAACCCGAAGCCCTTGGAGCGCCCGGTGTCGCGCTCCATCATGACCTTGGCGCTGGTCACGCTGCCAAACTGGCCGAACGCCTGCTCCAGATCCATGTCGCGCACGCCGTAGGGCAGATTGCCTACATACAGTTTATTGCCCATGCCGGGACTCCTCAAAAACACATTGACAAAGCGATGGAGTCCCGAAAACGCACCCAGCCCATCTGAGGAAGCTCTATGCGTGCAACTGAAGGATCACCGCAAACACTTGGCGGGAGCGCCCCGCCAGCGCATTATGTTCCTGACTATTGGGCAAAAAGCAAGGCTTTTCGCATCCCGCAGAGGATGTGTTGCACACAGACAAAAAAAGGGACCCGAAGGTCCCTTTTTGCATGCTGGCAGGCGTGTTGCCTGCGGGCATGGTGCTGCTGGCTTAGTAGCTGCTACGGCCACCGCCGTAACCACCGCCACCGCCGCCGCCGCTACGGCCACCGCCACCACCGTAACCGCCGCCGCCGCCACCACCGTAGCCGCCACCACCAGCACCGCCGCCGAAGCCGCCGCTGCGGGGAGCGCGGGGCTCCATGGGACGGGCTTCGTTGACCACGAGGTCACGGCCGCCAAAGTTCTGGCCATGCACGCCTTGGATGGCGGCTTGTGCTTCGGCGTCGCTGTTCATTTCGACAAAGCCGAAGCCCTTCGAGCGGCCGGTGTCACGTTCCATCATGACCTTGGCGCTGGAGACAGAGCCGTACTGGCTGAAGGTTTGTTCCAGATCGCTGTCGCGGAAGGTGTAGGGCAGGTTGCCCACGTAAAGTTTGTTGCCCATGAAGGACTCCTGAAAAAACATGAAAACGCGATGGAGTCCGACGCAATCAACAAACCTGTGACGACTTCAAAGACGCGAAACTGACCAATCACCGCTAACTATCTGCTTTCCTACGAAAGCAGAAAAGCGAGTTCATTATCAGGCAATTTTTGGAATGTCCCGATATTTATTTTGCAAGCATGGGCATAGGCTGCGGCGCTGCGGTTTTTGCTGGGAAACGGTGGCGATTTAACAACTCTGCCGCAGTATGATGGCGCCGTCTTTGGGGAGTAGCCGGCCTGTGTGTGCAAGCGCACAGGGGCAGTTGTCAACACACTTGGGGCCCCATGTCCCGTGGCAACTGCAATCTTTGGATTGGCGAGACCATTGACCGCACACCGTCCATTGTGCCGGAGTCGGGGTGCGGTCGATGCGTTCATTCACCTGTCCGGCCGGATAGAAAAATCTCCACCATGGAAGCCTTCCTCGTCTCCACCTCCATCGTTGCCCTGGCCGAAATGGGCGACAAGACCCAATTGCTGGCGCTGGTGCTGGCCGCGCGTTTTCGCAAGCCCTGGCCCATTGTCCTGGGCATTTTCGTGGCCACGGTGCTCAACCACGCGCTGGCCGGGGCCGCTGGCGCCTGGGTCACCACGGTGCTCGGGCCGCAGGTGCTGCGCTGGGTGCTGGGGGTGTCGTTCATCGCCATGGCCGTGTGGATGCTGATCCCCGACAAGCTCGAGGACGGTGAAACGGGGGCCGCACCGCGCTGGGGCGTGTTCGGCACGACGGTTGTGGCGTTCTTCCTGGCCGAGATGGGCGACAAGACCCAGATCGCCACCGTCATGCTGGCAGCGCAGTACAGCGCCTGGGTGTGGGTCGTCGTGGGCACCACGCTGGGCATGATGCTGGCCAACGCGCCGGTGGTCTGGCTGGGCGAGCGCATCACGCGCCGCGTGCCGCTGCGCACGGTGCACGGGGTGTCGGCGCTGATCTTTCTGGTGCTCGGCGTGCTGGCGCTTGCGGTGCCGGCCTGAGCCCGTTGGCCCTGGGCACTTTTGCTATAGTGGCCGACGCGCCGATTTGCCACAGCTTGCGGGCGCTTTATAAATCCTGCTAAAGACAGACCGACACCAGCACCCGGCCGCGTTTTTAGCGTTGCCGGGTTTTTTTATGTCGTTCATTGCCACGCCCCAGTTCCTGCACTTTCCCGATGCGCTGCCGCTGCAAAGCGGCGCCTCGATCCGCGACTACACGCTGGCGTTCGAGACCTACGGCACGCTCAACGCCGACGCGCTCCAATGCGGTGCTGGTCTGCCACGCGCTCAACGCCTCGCACCATGTGGCGGGCGTCTACGCGGGCCAGGACAAGAGCGAAGGCTGGTGGAACAACATGATCGGGCCGGGCAAGGCGCTCGACACGAACCGCTTCTTCGTGATCGGCGTGAACAACCTCGGCTCGTGCTTTGGCTCCACGGGCCCCATGCACACCCACCCCGACACGGGCCGGGTCTATGGCGCCGACTTCCCCGTGGTCACGGTGGAAGACTGGGTCCACGCCCAGGCGCGGCTGCTCGACCGGCTGGGCATCGAGCAGCTCGCGGCCGTGCTGGGCGGCAGCCTCGGCGGCATGCAGGCACTGAGCTGGACGCTGCAATACCCCGAGCGCGTGCGCCACGCCGTGGTGGTGGCCAGCGCCCCGAATCTCACGGCCGAGAACATCGCCTTCAACGAGGTCGCGCGCCGCGCCATCGTCACCGACCCCGACTTCCACGGCGGCCATTTCTACCAGCATGGCGTGGTGCCCAAGCGCGGCCTGCGCATCGCCCGCATGATCGGCCACATCACCTACCTGTCCGACGACGTGATGAACGAGAAATTCGGCCGCCAGCTGCGCGAAGGCCTGGACCTCAAGTACTCGACGCAGGACATCGAATTCCAGATCGAGAGCTACCTGCGCTACCAGGGCGACAAGTTCAGCGAGTACTTCGACGCCAACACCTACCTGCTGATCACGCGCGCGCTCGACTACTTCGACCCGGCGCGCGCGCACGGCGGCGACCTCACGCAGGCCCTGGCGCGCGCCACGGCCAGGTTCCTGCTCGTGAGCTTCACCACCGACTGGCGCTTCTCGCCCAAGCGCAGCCGCGAAATCGTCAAGGCGCTGCTCGACAACCGGCGCGACGTGAGCTACGCGGAAATCGACGCGCCGCACGGACACGATGCCTTTTTGCTCGATGACGCCCGCTACATGGGCGTCATAAGCTCATATTTCGATAGCGTTGCAAAGGAACTGGCATGACCGAGAAAGCCACCATGCAGGCCATCGCCGCCCTGGTGCCGCCGGGCTCGCGCGTGCTCGACCTGGGCTGCGGCGACGGCGCGCTGCTCGACTACCTGCAGCGCGAGCGCGCGTGCAGCGGCTATGGCGTGGAGATCGCCGACGCCAACGTGCTGGCCTGCGTGCGCCGCGGCGTCAACGTCATCCAGCTCAACCTCGACGAAGGGCTGGCGCTGTTCGAGGACAGCTCGTTCGACGTGGTGCTGCAGATCGACACCCTGCCGCACCTGCGCAACGCCGAGGTCATGCTGCGCGAGACGGCGCGCGTGGGGCGCGCGGGCATCGTTGCATTCCCGAACTTTGCGCACTGGCCCAACCGCCTGTCGGTGCTGCGCGGGCGCATGCCGGTCACGCGCCGCCTGCCCTACCAGTGGTACGACACGCCCAACATCCGCGTCGGCACCTACAAGGACTTCGAGGTGCTGGCACACAAGAACGCGCTGCGCATCCTCGATGCCTTCGGCCTGCAGGACGGCCGGACCGTGCGCTGGTTGCCCAACGCGCGCGCGGGCACGGCGGTGTTCCATTTCGAGCGCGGCGGCGCCTGAATCCCGCGCTCTAAAATCGCGGCCATGACATTTCTTGACATGCTGCACACCGCATCCACGCAAAACGGCTCGATGCTGTGCGTCGGCCTGGACCCCGAGCCCACGCGCTTTCCCGCCGCCCTGCGCGACGACCCGCGCAAGATCTACGACTTTTGCGCCGCGATCGTCGACGCCACCGCCGACCTGGTGTGCGCCTTCAAGCCGCAGATCGCCTACTTTGCCGCGCACGGCGCCGAAGACCAGCTCGAACGCCTGATGCAGCACATGCGCTGCAACGCGCCGCAGGTGCCGGTGATCCTCGACGCCAAGCGCGGCGACATCGGCTCCACCGCCGAGCAGTACGCGCGTGAAGCCTTCGAGCGCTACGGCGCCGACGCCGTCACGCTCTCGCCCTTCATGGGCTTCGACTCGGTCGCGCCCTACCTCGACTACCCCGGCAAGGGCGCCTTCCTGCTGTGCCGCACCTCCAACCCGGGCGGCGACGACCTGCAGAACCAGCGCCTGGCCAGCGTCGACGGCCAACCGCTGCTGTACGAACACGTGGCGCGCCTGGCGCAGGGGCCGTGGAACCGCAACGGCCAGCTGGGCCTGGTGGTGGGCGCCACCTACCCGGCCGAGATCGAGCGCGTGCGCGCGATTGCGCCGACGCTGCCGCTGCTCATCCCGGGCGTCGGCGCGCAGGGCGGCGACGCCGTGGCCACCGTCAAGGCCGGCTGGCGCCCGGACGGCCCGATCATCGTCAACTCCTCGCGCGCGATCCTGTACGCCAGCAGCGGCGCCGACTTCGCGGCCGCGGCACGCCGCGAGGCCCTCAAAACCCGCGACCTGCTGCAGGCCGCGCGCCCCGGCGCCTGAGCCGCGCCACCCTCGGCCACCCGACTGCCCCATGCAGCTCAAGTGGCTGGAAGACTTCATGGTGCTCGCGCACGAGCGCAGCTTCACGCGCGCGGCCGAGCTGCGCCATGTCACGCACCCGGCGTTCGGCCGGCGCATCCGGGCGCTCGAAGCCTGGGCGGGCACGCCGCTGGTCGAGCGCCAGGGCGGGCCCGTCACGCTGACGGCGGCCGGGCGCAGCTTTCTCGACACCGCCGCGCAGATGGCGCGCAACCTCGACCAGTCGCGCGAAGAGCTGCAAGACCTGGCCGGGCGCCAGGGCCGCACCGTCACGCTGGCGACCGGGCGCACGCTGGCGCGCACCCTGGTGGCCGACTGGCTGGTGCGGCTGCGCCCCGCGCTGCAGGGCGGCGAGCTGCGCATCCTGACGCGCGCGCTGGCCGACACGGTCGCCCTGCTGGAGCGCCACGAAGCCGATTTCTCGCTGGTCTACGACCACCGGGCGCTGGCGATCTCGCTCGACGCGCGCCACTTCTCCCATGTCACCGTGGCCGCCGACCGGCTGGTGCCGGTGTCCCGCGCCGACGGCCAGGGCGCCGCCCTGCACAGCCTGGGCCGCGGCCAGCCCGTGCCTTACCTCGCCTATGCGCCGCAGCTCGCGCTCGGCCGGCTGGTGGAAGACCACCTGGCCCACCACCCGCAGGCGCCGCGCCTGCAGCGCCTGGTGGCGTGCGATTCGGCCGATGCGCACTATGAATACGTGCTCAAGGGCCTGGGCGTGGCCTGGCTGCCGTGGTCGATGGTGCACGCCGACTGCCACAGCGGCCGCCTGGCGCTGGCCGGGGGAAAAGACCTCGAGGTGCGCTTCGACGTGCGCCTGTACCGCCCCAAGCGGCGCCTGTCGCCGCTCGCGGAAACCCTCTGGAACGCCATCGTGCAGCGCTGACCGCGGCAGCGTGCGCATTCGCAAATGGCACCGCTGCGTGCCATTTCGGCACCGCCGCACGGGCGGCCCGTTCGCACAATGGGGCGCATACCGACACCAGGAGACCGCGATGACCCGACCCCACACACTGCGCCGCGCCACGGTGCTGGCCGCCCTGGCCCTGCTGGCCAGCGGCGGCGCCAGCGCCCAGGACGCGCCGTACCCGGCCAAGCCCATCACCATCGTGGTCGGCTACCCGCCCGGCGGCAGCACCGACCTGACGGCGCGCACCGTCGCCACCGAGCTGGGCCAGCGGCTGGGCGTGCCGGTGGTGATCGAGAACCTCGGCGGCGCCGGCGGCGCCATCGGCGCGCAGAAGGTGGCCAGCGCCGCGCCCGACGGCTATACGCTGCTGGTGGGCGCGAGCAACGAGATCGCCATCAACAAGCTGGTGACGAAAAAGGTCAAGTACGACATCAAGGACTTCACCGCCATCGGCCTGATCGCGACGCAGCCGCTGGTGCTGGTGGCCTCCCCGCAGGCCGGCACCCGGACGGCGGCCGAGTTTGTGCAGAAGGTGTCGCGCAACCCCGGCAAGTTCAGCTACGGCAGCTCGGGCGTGGGCACCTCGCTGCACCTGGCCGGCGAGATGGTCAAGCAGCAGGGCAAGCTGTTCATGACGCACATTCCCTACCGCGGCGTGGCCCCGCTGACCAACGACCTGATGGGCAACAACATCGAGTACGGCGTGTTCGTGCTCTCCAGCGGCCTGCCGCACATCAAGAGCGGCAAGGTGATCGCGCTCGGCACCACCGAGGCCAAGCGCGCGCTGCAGACGCCCGACATTCCGGCACTGGCCGAATCGCCGCAGTTCAAGCACCTCGACATCAGCGTCTGGTTCGCGCTCATGGCGCCGGCCCACCTGCCCAAGCCGGTGCAGGACAAGCTCAAGAAGGCGCTCAACGACACGCTGCAGTCGCCCGACTTCCGCAAGAAGCTCGAGGCCAGCGGCTCCACCGTCTCGCCAACCCACGTCAACATCGACCAGTTCCTCGCCGACGAAGTGGCCAAGTACCAGAAGATCGTCGCCTTTGCCAAGATCGAAGAATGACCGCACCATCCCTGACCTTTGACCTGCCCGCGCCCGACATCACCGCCTGGCGCGCCGGCAACACCGGCACCGAGGGTGTCTGGCACTTCGACTCGGGCCGGCCCGGCCGCCGCGTGGTGCTCAGCGCGCTCGTGCATGGCAACGAGCTGTGCGGCGCCTGGGCGCTCCGGGGCCTGCTCGAAGCGGGCCTGCGCCCGCAGCAGGGCCAGCTCACGCTGGCGTTTTGCAACCTGGACGCCTTCGACCGCTTCGACCCCGCGGCCCACGACGCCGCGCGCTTCACCGACGAAGACCTGAACCGCCAGTGGATCGACGCGCGCATCGATGCCGCCGACACGCGCGAGCGCCGCCGCGCCGCGCAGCTGCGGCCTTTCGTGGCCGCAGCCGACTGGCTGCTCGACCTGCATTCGATGCACGAACCTTCGGCACCGCTCTCGCTCACCGGCACGCAGCCGCGCAACCTGGAACTGGCGCGCGCGCTGCGCAGCCCCGAGCACATCGTCGTCGATGCCGGCCACCAGGACGGCGTGCGCATGCGCGACTACGGGCGTTTCGGCCTGCCCGACGGCGCGGGCGGCGACACGCGCTCGCTGCTGGTCGAGTGCGGCTTCCATGGCGATCCGGCCAGCCGCGCCGTGGCGCAGGACCTGTGCGTGCGTTTCCTTGCGGCCTCGGGCGTGGCGGGCGCGGCGTACCTCGAGCGCCTGCTGCCTGGCTGGCGCCGGCCCGACGCGCCGCGCCAGTGGGCGCTCGAAGTCACCGGCGCGGTCGTCGCCCACAGCAGCGGCTTTCGCTTCAACGCGCCGTTCACCGGGCTCGAAGTCATTGAAAAAGCCGGCACCGTGGTCGGCGACAACGACGGCGAGCCCGTCACCACGCCCTACGACGACTGCGTGCTCGTCATGCCGTCCACGCGCCAGGCGCGCGCCGGCGTCACGGTGGTGCGCTGGGCCCGCCGGCGCCTGCTGGCAGGCGCCGAGCTATCCTGATTTGATAGCTGAAAGCGCTTTCTGGGTCAGCGCTAGAGCCCTATTTGATGCCTAATCTTGGCCCCAGCACCACGCACAGCAGCGCGAGCACCACGCAGGCCACGCCGGCCCACTGCCAGGGCGTGACCACCTCGCCGAGCACCAGCAGGCCCGCCGCGAGCCCGACCACGGGCACGCCCAGGCTGAACGGCGCCACGCGGTTGGCCGGGTGGCGCGTGAGCAGGCGCGTCCACAGGCCGTAGCCGAGCACGGTGGCGGCCCAGCCGAGGTAGGCGACCGACAGCCAGCCCAGCAGCGGCACGCCGGCCCAGGCCGCGCCCTGCAGCCAGCGGCCGGCGTCGGGGTCGAGCCAGGCCGACAGCGCCACAAAAGGCAGCACCGGCACCAGGCAGCTCCAGACCACGAACGCCAGCGGGTCGTAGCCGGGCGCCTTCTGGTTCACCAGCCGCGCGACGATGTTCGAGCCCGCCCAGGAACTGGCCGCGCACAGCGTCAGCAGCAGACCGGCCAGCGTGGTGTCGGCCGCGCCCGCGCCGCTGGCGCCCCAGTGGCTGAGCGCAAAGCACAGCAGGCCCAGCGCGGCCAGGCCCATGCCCCACTGCAGCGGCCGGCCGGGCCGCTCCTGCAGCAGCGCAAAGCCAAACAGCGCCGTGAAGAACACCTGCGTCTGCATCAGCACGCTGGCCAGCGCCGCCGTCATGCCCACCTGCAGCGCGACGAACAGGAAGCCGAACTGCCCCAGGCCTTGCAGCAGCCCGAACAGAACCACCCAGCGCCAGTGCACGCGCGGCGCGCGCACCAGCAGCACCAGCGGCAGCGCCGCGCACAGGTAGCGCGCCGCCCCGAGCTGGAAGGGCGTGAAGCTGCGCAGCCCCCATTTCATCGCGACAAAGTTCAGCCCCCACAGCACCACGACGGCCAGCGCGGCCAGCAGGTCGCGCGCCGACATCGGGGCCTGGGCCGGTGCGCGGCCACTCATGGGCGGGCGTCGGCGGTGGGCGCCGTCCGGCCGCCCGCGCGGCGGCGGGCGCGGTGTGCGGCAGGCAGGGCGGGCGGCAGGGGAAGAGGCATGGCAGGGCGGCGCGTGCGGCGCGCCGGCAACAGGGCGGAGTGCCATTATGGCCAGGCGCTTTCCGGGCGCTTGCGCCTGCGCCGTCCCGGCCGCGGCCGCCCGCCGAGGCTCAGATTGCCTTGCATCCATGCGGCCGCAAGCCGTGCGCAGTCGCTGGGCGTCTTGCAGGCGGGCGAAGCGGTTACGCAGATGAACCCGGTGGCCCAGCAAAACCGCCGCGCTGGCCGAGGAGATGGCGGGCGCCGCCAGCCGCCTCAAGCACCAGGCCGGGGACCTGGTGCAGGTGGTGTTGGTGTTCCGCCTGGAGGGCGATGGGGCTGCAGTGGCCACCGCGGGTACAGCCGGCCACATGCGGCTATAAATTCAATAGCTGCTTGCGCTTGCTGCATAAGCGCTGCAGCCGATTTTGGCCTAAATCCCGCGCCCCTGCGCCAGGTACCGCGCCAGGTAGCGCCCGGTGTGGCTGGCCGGGTTGTCCGCGAGCGTCTCGGGCGTGCCCACGCCGACCACGGTGCCGCCGCCGGCGCCGCCCTCGGGGCCCATGTCGATGAGCCAGTCGGCGGTCTTGATGACGTCGAGGTTGTGCTCGATCACGACGATGGTGTTGCCCGCGTCGCGCAGCTGGTGCAGCACTTTGAGCAGCAGGTCGATGTCGGCGAAGTGCAGGCCGGTGGTCGGCTCGTCGAGGATGTAGAGCGTGCGGCCGGTGTCGCGCTTGGAGAGCTCCTGCGCGAGCTTGACGCGCTGCGCCTCGCCGCCCGAGAGCGTGGTGGCGCTCTGGCCCAGGCGGATGTACGACAGCCCCACCTGCAGCAGCGTCTGCAGCTTGCGCGCAATGGTCGGCACATCGTGGAAGAAGGCGTACGCGTCCTCCACCGTCAGGTCCAGGATCTGCGCGATGTTGCGGCCCTTCCACTGCACTTCGAGCGTCTCGCGGTTGTAGCGCTGGCCGTGGCAGATGTCGCAGGGCACGTAGACGTCGGGCAGGAAGTGCATCTCCACCTTGACCACGCCGTCGCCCTGGCAGGCCTCGCAGCGCCCGCCGGCCACGTTGAACGAGAAGCGCCCCGGCCCGTAGCCGCGCTCCTTGGCGGTGTTGACCTCGGCCATCAGCTCGCGGATCGGCGTGAACAGGCCGGTGTAGGTGGCGGGGTTGCTGCGCGGCGTGCGGCCAATCGGCGACTGGTCGACGTTGATGACCTTGTCGAAGTACTCGATGCCGACGATCTCGGCGTGCGCCGCCGGCTCGTCGTGCGCGCGGTAGAGCTGGCGCGCGACGGCCTTGTGCAGCGTGTCGTTGACCAGCGTGCTCTTGCCCGAGCCCGAGACGCCGGTCACGCAGGTGAACAGGCCAACGGGAAAGTCGACGCTGACGTTCTTCAGGTTGTGGCCCGTGGCGCCGACGACGCGCAGCGCCTGCAGCGCGCCCTGGCGCGCGTGGTGCTCGGCCAGGCGCTCGGCGCGCCGTTGGCCCGCTTCGGTGGCCGGAAAGCGCGACTTGCCCGCCGGGGCCGGCGCCGCGGCGGGCGCGGCGCGCGCCGGCAGCCAGGGCGTGCGCCGCGCGGGCACGGCAATCTGCAGCGTGCCCGCGAGGTACTGGCCGGTGAGCGAATCGGGGTCGTCGCGCACCTCGCCGTAGGTGCCCTGGGCCATCACGCGCCCGCCGTGCACGCCGGCGCCCGGGCCCATGTCGATGATCTGGTCGGCCGCGCGCATCATGTCCTCGTCGTGCTCGACGACGATCACGCTGTTGCCGATGTCGCGCAGGTGCTGCAGCGTCGCGATCAGGCGGTCGTTGTCGCGCTGGTGCAGGCCGATGCTGGGCTCGTCGAGCACGTACATCACGCCCGTCAGGCCCGAGCCGATCTGGCTGGCGAGGCGAATGCGCTGCGCCTCGCCGCCCGAGAGCGTCTCGGCGCTGCGGTCCAGGCTCAGGTAATTGAGCCCCACGTCGTTGAGGAACTGCAGGCGCGTGGCGATCTCGCGCACCACCTTGTCGGCGATGTCGGCCTTGGCGCCCGACAGCTGCAGCGCGGCAAACCAGGCGTGCGCCTCGCTCAGCGTGGCGTGGCTGATGTCGAAAATCGCCTTCGCGTCTGCGCCCTCGCCCAGCTTCACGTGGCGCGCCTCGCGGCGCAGGCGCGCGCCGTGGCAGTCGGGGCAGGGCTGGGTGCTGCGCAGGCGCGCCAGGTCCTCGCGCACCACGGTGGAGTCGGTCTCGCGCCAGCGCCGCGCCATGTTGGGCAGGATGCCCTCGAACGGGTGGTGCTTGACGAGCGGCTTGCCCTGGTTCGGCCCGCTGTCCACCAGGTAGTGGAAGGCAATGTCCTCGTCGCCCGAGCCGTGCAGCACGGCGCGCTGCACCCTCTCGGGCAGGCTCTCGAAGGGCGCCTCGATGTCGAAGCCGTAGTGCCGCGCCAGGCTCTCGAGCAGCGCGAAGTAGTGGGCATTGCGCCGGTCCCAGCCCTTGATGGCGCCGCTGGCCAGGCTCAGGCCGGGGAAGGCCACGACACGCGCCGCATCGAACACCTCGCGCTGGCCCAGGCCGTCGCAGGCCGGGCACGCGCCCAGCGGCGAGTTGAACGAGAACAGGCGCGGCTCGAGCTCGGGCAGCGAATAGTTGCAGACCGGGCAGGCGAATTGGCTGCTGAACAGGTGCTCGGCGCCGCTGTCCATCTCGAGCGCCAGCACGCGCCCGCCGGCCTCGGCGCCGCCCACGCCCTCACCCACCCGCAGCGCGGCCTCGAAGCTCTCGGCCAGGCGCTGCTGCAGGTCGGAGCGCACCTTGACGCGGTCGACCACGACGTCGATGTTGTGCTTCTCGGCCTTCTTGAGCGCCGGCAGGTTGCCGTGCTCATAGACCTGGCCATCGACCCGGAAGCGCACATAGCCGCGCGCCTGCATCTCGGCAAACAGCTCGGTGAACTCGCCCTTCTTCTCGCGCGCCACGGGGGCCAGGACCATCAGCCGCGTCTCGGGCGGCAGCGCCAGCACCGCGTCGACCATCTGGCTCACGGTCTGCGACTGCAGCGCCAGGCCGTGGTCGGGGCAGTAGGGCGTGCCGGCGCGCGCGTAGAGCAGGCGCAGGTAGTCGTGGATCTCGGTCACCGTGCCCACGGTGGAGCGCGGGTTGTGGCTGGTGGCCTTCTGCTCGATGGCGATGGCGGGCGAGAGGCCCTCGATCAGGTCCACATCGGGCTTGTCCAGCCGCCCGAGGAACTGGCGCGCATAGGTCGAGAGGCTCTCGACATAGCGGCGCTGGCCCTCGGCATAGAGCGTGTCGAACGCCAGGCTCGACTTGCCCGAGCCCGACAGCCCGGTGACCACGACCAGCTGGTTGCGCGGGATGTCGAGGTCGATGTTCTGCAGGTTGTGCGTGCGCGCGCCGCGGATGCTGATGCGCGCCTGCTGGCGCAGCACCTGGGCCAGCGGACGGCCTTCGGATTCAGGCGGGGCGGCCGCGGGGCGGGGGGGGACGGGAGGGTTCACGGTGGGCGCGCGCCTGGGCTGGGGGAAACCCCCCATGATAGCCAGGGCGGCGGCCGCAGCGGGCCGCGGCCGCCGCCCTGGATCGCGCACAATGGGCGCTTTTGTTGCCAACGCCGCCCCGCGCCCCAGGCGCTGCCCGCGTGTTCGAGCCCACCGTGCCCCCATCGACCCGTGTTTCCACCGCCGCGCCCGCGTCCGCGCCGCCGGCTCCCCCGTCCACCGCGATGACGGCGCTCGAGCGCCGCTCCAGCGTCTCGCTGGCGCTGATCTTCGCCCTGCGCATGCTGGGGCTGTTCCTCGTGCTGCCGGTGTTCGCGCTCGAAGCCCGCAAGTACCCGGGCGGCGACGACCCGGCGCTGGTCGGCCTGGCCATGGGCATCTATGGCCTCACGCAGGCATTCCTGCAGCTGCCGCTGGGCATGGCGTCGGACCGCTTCGGGCGCAAGCGCGTGATCGTGCTGGGCCTGCTGGTGTTCGCCGCGGGCAGCCTGCTGGCGGCGCTGGCCGACACGCTCACCGGGCTGCTCGTGGGCCGCGCACTGCAGGGCGCGGGCGCGGTGTCGGCGGCCGTCACGGCCCTGCTGGCCGACCAGACGCGCGACGCGGTGCGCACCAAGGCCATGGCGTTGGTGGGCGGCAGCATCGGCCTCATGTTTGCCGTGGCGCTGGTCGCCGCGCCGCTGCTGGCCGCGCACATCGGCCTGGCCGGGCTGTTCGCGCTGACCTGCGCGCTGGCGCTGGCCGGCGCTGCGGTCGTCGTCTGGTGGGTGCCGCCCGAGCCGGCACAGCATGCCAACGCGCCGCGCGGGCGCCTGGCCGACGTGTGGAAGAACGCCGACCTGCTGCGCCTGAACCTGGGCGTGTTCGTGCTGCACACCGTGCAGATGGCAATGTGGGTGGCCGTGCCGGCGCTGCTGGTGCAGGCGGGTCTGGCCAAGGGCCAGCACTGGCAGGTGTATTTGCCGGCGGTGGTGCTGTCTTTCGTGTTCATGGGCGCGCTGTTTGCGCTCGAGCGGCGCGGGCGCCTGCGCGGCGCGCTGCTGCTGTCGATTGCGCTGGTGCTCGCGGTGCAGGCCGGCCTGGGCTGGCTCGGCTGGGGTGCGGCCAGCGGCCAGACGCCGGCTCTGTGGACCCTCGGCGCCTTGCTGTTCGTGTTTTTCTGCGGCTTCAATGCGCTCGAGGCCAGCCAGCCCAGCCTGGTCTCGCGCATGGCGCCGGCCGCGCTGCGCGGCGCGGCGCTGGGCACCTACAACACGCTGCAGTCGCTGGGCCTGTTTGCCGGCGGCGCGCTCGGCGGGGCGCTGCTCAAGTGGGCCGGCGCGCCGGGCCTGTTTGCCGCGACGGCGCTGCTGACGGCGCTGTGGCTGATGCTGACCTGGCCGCTCAAGCCCGTGGCGCGCGCGCCGCACTGACGCCGACTGCGCCGGGGCCCGCAGCACGCCGGTTTGCTGCCGCGCCATTGCCGCCGCGCTGGAGGGGCGATGGGGCACAATTGCAGCGCGCAGTGGCGCACTTTTGCACTGGCCGTAGTGCCGTTCTGTTCCCCTCTTCTTCATTCTCTACAGGCCCCACCACCATGGCATCGATCAACAAAGTCATCATCGTCGGCAACCTCGGGCGCGACCCCGAAATGCGCACCTTCCCCAGCGGCGACCAGGTCGCCAACGTCACCATCGCCACCACCGACAAGTGGAAGGACAAGCAGAGCGGCGAGATGCGCGAGGCCACCGAGTGGCACCGCGTGGTCTTCAACGGGCGCCTGGCCGAAATCGTCGGCCAGTACCTGCGCAAGGGCTCGCAGGTCTACGTCGAAGGGTCGTTGCGCACGCGCAAGTGGACCGACCAGGCCGGGGTTGAAAAATTCACCACCGAGATCCGCGCCGACAACATGCAGATGCTGGGCGGCCGCCAAGGCATGGGCGGTGCCGCCCAGGGCGGCGGCTACGACGACGGCGGCTACGGCGACGCCGCCGGGGGGGGCGGCTACGAAGCGCCGCGCCGCGCCGCGCCAGCGCCGGCCGCGCGCCCTGCTGCCGCACCCGCATCGCGTCCAGCGCCCGCGCCCATGGCCCCGCCTCCGCGCGCGGCTTCGGGTTTTGACGACATGGACGACGACATCCCGTTCTGATTCGGACAACGCAGGCCCTACAGATACCAGACGGGCACTGCGCCAAGAGCGGAATTTCCATCCAATCGGCACCAAGCGCTTATGCTGCCTGCGTCTGAAGCTATTGTTTAAATAGCAAACCAACGGGTGCCCTGCCATGGCCGAATCCAAAGCCGCGATCTATGGCGCCATTGCCGCCAACGTGGCCATCGCCACCACCAAGTTCATCGTGGCCGGCGTGACGGGCAGCGCGGCCATGCTGTCCGAAGCCGTGCACTCCACGGTCGACACCGGCAACGGTCTGCTGCTGCTGGTGGGCCTGCAGCGCAGCAAGCGGCCGGCGTCGCGCGCGCACCCGTTCGGCCATGGCAAGGAGCTGTACTTCTGGAGCCTGATCGTCGCCGTGCTGATCTTCGGGCTGGGCGGCGGCATTTCCATCTACCAAGGCGTGCAGCACATGCGCGCACCCGCGCCGCTGAGCGACCCGTTCTGGAACTATGTGGTGCTGGGATCGGCAGCGCTGTTTGAGGGCGCGAGCTTCTTCATTGCCCTGCGCCAGTTCAGAAGCGAAGCCGAAGGCCGGCCGTTCTGGCGTTCGCTGCACGCCAGCAAGGACCCGTCCGTCTACACCGTGCTGGCCGAGGACGGCGCAGCGCTGCTGGGCCTGCTGCTGGCGGCGTTGGGCGTGTACGCCAGCCATGCGCTCGACCTGCCGGTGCTGGACGGTGCGGCGTCGGTGGCCATCGGCCTGCTGCTGGCGGGCGTGGCGGTGCTGCTGATGCGCGAATCGCATGGCCTCTTGATTGGCGAGGGCATCCGGCGCGACACGGCCGATGCCATCGTGGCGCTGGCCGAGGCGCATGCGGCCGTGGCGCGCGCCCGGCCGCCGTTGTCGATGTACATGGGCCGCGACGAGGTGTTGCTGGCCATGGACGTGGAATTCGTGGCCGGCACCTCGGCCGACACGATGGTGAACACGGTCGAGGCCATCGAGCGCGAAATCGGCGGGCGTTACCCGCGCATCAACCGCATCTACATCGAGGCGCGGCGCAGTGGCGCACCGCCCCCGAGCGCCTCCGGCGCTGTACCCGCGGGCCCCGCACCGGGGCTCCAACGCCCCTAGCGCGTTTTCGCGCTGACCGGGCTGCCGGTCGCGCCGTTCGGGAAGGTGAGGCAGGGGAGCGCGGCGCAGGTGGCTGGCGCATTGCCGAGGTCGGTGGCCGGGCAGCCAGCCGCCAGCTCTAGCTGGCGGTGGCGCCGTCCGCGCGGTCCGACACTGGCGATCACGCCGCCGCCCAGGCAGACCTCGCCGTCGTAGAGCACGGCGCTCTGCCCGGGCGTGACGGCCCACTGCGCCTCGGGAAACTGCAGGCCAAAGCCGGCCGTGTCCGCGCCCGCGAGCGTGCAGGCCGCGTCCTGCTGGCGGTAGCGCGTCTTGGCCGCATAGGCGCCGGGTGCGGGCGCGTGGCCGGCGGTCCAGCTCGCGTCCTGGGCACCGAGTTGGTGCGACAGCAGCCAGGGGTGGTCGTGGCCCTGCACCACGCGCAGCACGTTGGTGCCGAGTTCCTTGCGCGCCACGAACCACGGCGCATGCTCGCCGCCGCCGCGCTGCGCGCCCTTGTCCTTGACGCCGCCTATCCCCAAGCCCTGGCGCTGGCCCAGCGTGTAGAAGGACAGGCCCACATGGCGGCCGAGCTTGCGCCCGCGCTCGTCGAGGATGGGCCCGGGCGCATGCGCGATGTAGCGGTTCAAGAACTCGCGGAACGGCCGCTCGCCGATGAAGCAGATGCCCGTGGAGTCCTTCTTCTTGGCGTTGGGCAGGCCGATCTCGGCGGCGATGCGGCGCACCTCGGTCTTGTGCAGCTCGCCGACAGGGAACAGCGTTTTGGCCAGCTGCGCCTGCGTCAGCCGGTGCAGGAAATAGCTCTGGTCCTTGGACGGATCGAGCCCCTTGAGCAGCTCGAACAGGCCGGTGCCGGTGTTCTGGCGCACGCGCGCGTAGTGCCCGGTGGCGATCTTCTCGGCGCCCAGGCGCATGGCGTGGTCGAGGAAGGCCTTGAACTTGATCTCGGCGTTGCACAGCACGTCGGGGTTGGGCGTGCGCCCGGCCTGGTGCTCGCGCAGGAATTCGGCGAACACGCGGTCCTTGTACTCGGCGGCGAAGTTGACGTGCTCGATCTCGATGCCGATCACGTCGGCCACGGCGGCGGCGTCCACGAAGTCGATGTTCGACGAGCAGTATTCGCTGTCGTCGTCGTCTTCCCAGTTTTTCATGAAGATGCCGACGACCTCATGCCCCTGCTTTTTGAGCAGGTGGGCGGTTACGGCCGAATCCACGCCGCCCGAGAGGCCTACGACAACGCGCTGTTTGGTATGGGCAGTCATTGTGTCGATTGTATTTTTTTGCAGTGCCCGCGTTGGGGAGACGGGCAGAGCGCGGAGCGCGCCGTGGCGCATGAGCTGAGCAGGGCCAGCAATCGACGGCCCGCTGACAGGGGGCCGGCAGTCTTCGGCTCCGCTGCTTTACCTCGTGGATACCGTCGCGAAACACCATGTTGCGCTGGCCGGCGCGAGAATTTCGCGCATGAATACCGCAGCAGTTGCCTTGAACCGTTTCGGCCTCGGCGCCCGGCCCGACGCGCCGCTACTGGCCGACCCGCAGCGCTGGCTGCTGTCGCAATTGGACAGCTACGACCCATTGCCAGCGCCCTGGAAGTCGGTCTCCCGAACGCCGGCCCTGGTAGAAGCCTGGCTCACCCAGCAGCGTGCGGTGCGCCAGGCCCCCGAAGGCCAGCGTGCGGGCGTGCGCGAGGCCTACCTGCGCCAGAGCCGCGAGGAATACGTGGCAGCGGCCAGCGCCCGCGCCACCAGCGCGCTGCAGACACCCACGCCGTTCGTTGAGCGGCTGGTGCATTTCTGGTCCAACCACTTTGCCGTGTCGGTGGACAAGCTGCTGGTGATCGGTCTGGCGGGCGGTTTTGAAGCAGATGCCATCCGCCCCCACGTGCTCGGACGCTTCGAAGACCTGTTGCTCGCCGCTGTACGCCATCCGGCGATGCTGCTCTATCTTGACCAGGCGCAATCCATCGGGCCCGCAAGCCGCGCAGGCGAACGTGCGCAAGACCGGCAGCAGCCTCGTCGGCGCGGCCTCAACGAGAACCTTGCGCGGGAGATTCTGGAGTTGCACACACTGGGGGTGCGCAGCGGCTACACCCAAGAGGATGTGACCGAGTTTGCGCGCGCACTCACGGGGTGGACGCTGCCGGCCGACGACAGCGCCGGCGGCGCCACCGAGACCTTCCGGTTTGCGCCAGCCCTGCACGAGCCGGGGCCCCGAGCGGTGCTGGGCCGCACTTTTGCCGAAGGCGGCGAACAGCAGGCGCGCGACATCCTTCACCATCTCGCGACGTCACCGGCAACCGCCCGGCACATCGCACGAAAGCTCGCGCGCCATTTTGTGGCCGACGATCCACCGCCGGCGCTGGTGGGGCGGTTGGCGGCCACCTTTTCGCGCACGGGTGGCGACCTGCCGAGCCTGTACCGCGAGCTGGTTACGGCGCCCGAGGCGTGGCAGCCTGGGGGCGCCAAGTTCAAGTCACCCTGGGACTGGAGCCTCTCGACGTACCGGGCTCTGGGGCGCAGCGACCTGCCCGCGGGCCTGATGAACCAGCTCGGCCAGCCGGTCTGGCGGCCGGGCTCCCCCGCGGGCTATGACGACGGGGCAGCGACCTGGGCAGCGCCGGACGCGCTGCTGCGGCGTGTCGAGGTGGCGCAACGCATCGCCACGCAGGCAGGCAACGCCGTCGACGCGCGGGCGCTTGCGCCGCGCCTGCTGCCCGGCGGCGCGTTGAGCGACGCCACGGCCGGTGCCATCGCCCGCGCCGAAAGCGGCAGCACGGCGCTGGCCCTGTTGCTGGTCTCACCCGAGTTCTTGAGGAGGTAGCAGGAATGAGCCTTGACCGACGCCATTTCCTGGGCGCCACCGCACTCCTGGCGGCCCCGCGCATTTTGTTCGCGCAGGCCGCCACCGAGCGGCGCTTCATCTTCATCATCCAGCGCGGCGCGGCAGACGGCCTGAACACCGTCATTCCGTACGCGGAGCCAGCGTACGCCAGCGCCCGCGGCGCGCTGGCCATCGACAGCGCGAGCGCGCTGAAGCTGGACGGAAGCTTCGCCTTGCACCCGTCGCTTGCCCATCTCCATGCGCTGTATGGCGCCGGGCAGGCGAGCTTCTTCCACGCCGTGGCGTCGCCGTACCGCGACCGCTCGCACTTCGATGGGCAGAACGTGCTGGAGACCGGCGGCAACGCGCCCTACCAGGTCAAGGATGGCTGGATGAACCGGCTGCTGGGCGTGCTGCCGCGCGCCGGCAAGCCCGCAGTGGCTTTCTCGCCCGGAGTGCCGCTGGCGCTGCGTGGCGCCGTCGAGGTCACGTCCTATGCCCCGTCGGCGCTGCCGCAGGCCAACGAGGACCTGATGATGCGGGTGGGGCAGCTGTACGCCGATGACGGGCAGTTGCATGCCTTGTGGTCCTCCGCACTGGAGGCGCGGGGCATGGCCGGTGGCAGGGAGGGCGGCTCGCGCCGGCAGGATGCGGCAGCGCTGGGCCGCATGGCGGCGGGCTTTCTTGCCCGCAACGATGGTCCGCGTGTCGCAATGATCGAGACGGACGGCTGGGACACGCACAGCGGCCAGAACGCGCGCCTGGCCACCCAGCTGCGCGGCCTGGACAGCCTGATCGCCGGGCTGCAGGAGGGATTGGGGCCTGTGTGGGCACACACCGTGGTGCTGGCGGCAACCGAATTCGGCCGCACGGTGGCGGCCAACGGGACAGGGGGCACGGACCACGGCACGGGCGCGGTGGCCATGCTGGTGGGGGGTGCGGTGCAGGGCGGCCGCACGGTCGCCGACTGGCCAGGCCTTGCGCCCGCGGCCCTGCTGGATGGCCGCGATCTCCGACCCACGATGGCCCTGGACGCGCTGGTGACTGCGGTCTGCTCCGAGAGCTTCGGGGTAGACCCGGAACGGCTGCAACGTGTGCTGTTCCCGCACGGCGCACCCGCCAAGGCCTTCGCGAAGCTGTTGCGCACGTGATGGGGCTGCATTCGCCGCGGTGAAGGTGAAGGCGCCGACCGGGCGGTCGCGGTGCCTGCACGGTGCGAGCGCTGTCCTCGCGCCATCAGAGAAGCCGCAGCCCACGGCGGAAGAGTGAACCAGTGAAGTCCATCCGACGCTGGTATTCACCGCGACGGAACGGCGACCACCCAGCGATCTTCCGCATCTTTGGCCTTCACGCTCCGTGCGCTGTGCGACCATTGCCCCCATGGAACTGCGCCAACTCCGCTACTTCGTCCGCATCGTCGAACTCGGCTCGCATGGGCCGGGCCGCGCTCGACCTGGACGTGGTGCAGTCGGCCCTGAGCCAGCAGATCAGCCGCCTCGAAGGCGAGCTCAGCACCCGGCTGCTGCAGCGCACGGCCAAGGGCGCCGTGCCGACCGAGGCCGGGCTGGCGTTCTTCCGCGAGGCGCAACTGGCGCTGCGCCACGCCGATCAGGCCGCGCGCGCGGCGCAGCAGGCGCGCCTGACGGGCACGGTGAGCGTGGGGCTCTCGCCGACCACGGCCTCGGTGCTCGGCGTGCCGCTGATGCGCGCCATGCACGAGCGCTACCCCGACGTGCGCCTGCACATGGTGGGCAGCCTCTCGGGCCACCTCTCGAGCATGCTCAACGCGCGCCAGCTCGACCTGGCCGTGCTGTTCGACACCCAGCCGGCGCGCCGCTGGAGCGTGCTGCCGCTGCTCGAGGAGCGCCTGTTCCTGATCCGCTCGACCCGCCACCCCGCGCCGGACCAGGCGCCGCTGCCGCGCCAGGTCTCCCTGGCCGCACTGGAGGCCGAGCCGCTGATCCTGCCCACCGGCCCGCACGGCCTGCGCAGCCGCTCGACACCGCGTTTGCGCAGGCGCGCATCGCGCCGTGCATCGCCATGGAAATCGACTCGCTGGCGCTGCTGATGGACGCCGTGGACATGGGCCTGGGCAGCACCATCCAGCCCTGGGCCGCCGTGGGCCGCTACACCGACGCGGCGCAGCGCTTCGAGCTGGCCGAGATCGCGGACGGCCCGGCCTTCCGGCCCGCCGCGCTGTGCAGCCTGTCGGACGACGAGCTCTCGCCGGCGGCGCTCGCGGCGCGCGTCGTGCTGGCCGACTGCGTGCGCGAACTGGTGCAGTCGGGCCAGTGGATTGGCGCGGCGCTGGTGGCGCCCGCCGGCCCTCCCCTGCTCTGACCCTGCGCTCCGGCACCATCGGGGTTTGCCACCACCCACCCATCACGATTCGTGATGGGGCCATGCCCGCACGCCCCCTGCGCAGGCGGCGGTGTTCTTCTACAGTCGGCCCTCCCCGATGAATGGAAGATCCACCGTGTCCGCCCCTGTCTTGCCTGCGCACCGCACCGTCGCCGCACCCACCCGGGTGCGTGAACAGCCTCGACCCAGTCGGGGGTGGCGGCATGAACCCCGACGTCCTGGTGATCGGCGGCGGCAACGCCGCCCTGTGCGCCGCGCTGATGGCGCGCGAGGCCGGCGCCAGCGTGCTGCTGCTCGAAGCGGCGCCGCGCGAATGGCGCGGCGGCAACTCGCAGCACACGCGCAACCTGCGCTGCATGCACGACGCGCCGCAGGACGTGCTGGTCGAGGCCTACCCCGAAGAGGAGTACTGGCAGGACCTGCTCAAGGTCACCGGCGGCCTGACCAACGAGCACCTGGCGCGCCTGGTGATCCGCGCCTCCTCGACCTGCCGCGACTGGATGCGCAAGCACGGCGTGCACTTCCAGCCGCCGCTGTCGGGCGCGCTGCACGTGGCGCGCACCAACGCCTTCTTCATGGGCGGCGGCAAGGCGCTGGTCAATGCCTACTACCGCAGCGCCGAAAAGCTCGGCGTGCAGGTCCGCTACGACGCGCCGGTCGACCGCATCGAGCTCGAGGACGGCCGCTTCGTCGCCGCCTACGTCAGGCGGCGAGCGCATCGAGGCCAAAAGCCTGCGTGCTGGCCGCCGGCGGCTTCGAGTCCAACCGCGAATGGCTGCGCGAAGCCTGGGGCCAGAACGAGCGCGGCGAATGGCCGGCCGACAACTTCCTGATCCGCGGCACGCGCTTCAACCAGGGCGTGCTGCTGAAGTACATGATCGACGCCGGGCGCCGACATCATCGGCGACCCGACGCAGGCGCACTGCGTCGCCATCGACGCGCGCGCGCCGCTCTACGACGGCGGCATCTGCACGCGCATCGACTGCGTGTCGCTCGGCGTGGTGGTCAACCGCGAGGCCGAGCGCTTCTACGACGAGGGCGAGGACTTCTGGCCCAAGCGCTACGCGATCTGGGGCCGCCTGGTGGCGCAGCAGCCGGGGCAGATCGGCTACTCGATCATCGACAGCAAGGCCGATCGGCCGCTTCATGCCGCCGGTGTTCCCGGGCGTGAAGGCCGACACGCTGCCCGAACTCGCGCAAAAGCTCGGCCTGCCCGTCGACACCTTCATGCAGACGCTCGACGCCTACAACGCCGCCTGCCGCGTCGGCACGTTCGACCACACGGCGCTCGACGACTGCCACACCGAAGGCCTCGCGCCCGCCAAGACGCACTGGGCGCGGCCGATCGACACGCGCGCCCTTCTACGGCTACGCGCTGCGAGCCCGGCATCACCTTCACCTACCTGGGCCTGAAGACCGACGACACGGCGGCCGTGCACTTCGACGGCCAGCCGAGCGACAACCTGTTCGTCGCCGGCGAGATGATGGCCGGCAACGTGCTGGGCAAGGGCTACACGGCCGGCGTCGGCATGAGCATCGGCACGGCGTTCGGCCGCATCGCCGGCACCAACGCGGCCTTGGCATCAGAAGGCCTCCAGCGCTTGCGCAGCAAGCGCAGCAGCTACGACGCAAGGAGTAAGCAATGCAGTCGCTTGAAGCCCTGACGCGCGACGCCCGCGCGCTGGCGAACGGCGCCGATCATGCTGTCCGCGCCCGAAGCCGAGGTCGCGCGCCAGATGCAGATCTGCAACGCCTGCCGCTACTGCGAAGGCTTCTGCGCCGTGTTCCCGGCGATGACGCGCCGGCTCGAATTCGGCAAGGCCGACATCCACTACCTCGCCAACCTGTGCCACAACTGCGGCGCCTGCCTGCATGCCTGCCAGTACGCGCCGCCGCACGAGTTCGCGGTCAACGTGCCGCAGGCCATGGCCCAGGTGCGCGTGCGAGACCTATGCCGACTACGCCTGGCCGCCCGCGCTGGGCGCGCTGTACCAGCGCAACGGCCTGACGCGTCGCGCTGGCGCTGGCCGGCGGCGCTGGCGCTGTTCCTGGTGCTGGCCGTCGCGCATGACGGGCTCGCTGCTGCACGAGCCGCTGGCCGGCAACTTCTACGCGATCTTCCCGCACAACCTGCTGGTCGCTGATGTTCGGCGCGGTGTTCGCTGTTCGCGGTGCTCGCGCTCGGCATGGGCGTGCGCCGCTTCTGGCGCGACGTGACCCCGGCCACCAGCGGCGCGCCGCTGTCGCCGCCGGCCACGGCCGAGGCGGCCGACGCGGTGCTGCGCCTGAAGTACCTCGACGGCGGCCACGGCGAGGGCTGCAACAACGAGGACGACGCCTTCACGCTCTCGCGCCGGCGCTTCCACCACTTCACGTTCTACGGCTTCCTGCTGTGCTTCGCCGCCACCAGCGTGGCGACGCTCTACCACTACCTGCTGGGCTGGCCGGCGCCGTACGCGCTGCACCAGCCTGCCCGGTGCTGCTCGGCACGGCCGGCGGCATCGGCCTGCTGATCGGCACCGGCCGGGCTGCTGTGGCTGAACCTGCAGCGCCATCCGCTGCACGGCGACGCGGCGCAGAAGCCCGATGGACCGCGGCTTCATCGCGCTGCTGTTCCTCACCAGCGCCACCGGCCTGGCGCTGCTGGCTCGGCCGCGACACGCCGGCGCATGGCGCTGCTGCTGGCCGTGCACCTGGGCGTGGTGATGGCGCTGTTCGCTCACGCTGCCCTACGGCAAGTTCGCGCACGGCATCTTCCGCACCGCCGCGCTGCTTGCGCCACGCGATCGAAAAGCGCCAGCCCAACCCGATCGGCCTCGGCGCCGATTGAGCGGGCCACCCGACGATCCCGCCGTCGAGGCATCGATGGCTTTGCCCCACCAAGAAAGAGACAGCCCATGGCATACGACGATATCCCGCAGCTCCAGATTTCCTCGATGAAGGACCAGTGCTCCGAAGCCGAGTGGAAAGCGCGCGTGGACCTGGCGGCCTGCTATCGGCTGGTGGAACATTTCGGCATGGCGGACATGATGGCCAACCACATCTCCAGCCGCGTGCCGGGGGAGGATGGCGCCTTCCTGATCAATGCCTACGGCATGATGTACGGTGAGATCACGGCGTCCAGCCTGATCAAGGTCAGCCATGACGGCACCGTCCTCGCCAAGCCGGACTTTGGTGCGCTGGACTATGGCATCAACAAGGCCGGCTACGTCATCCACAGCGCCGTGCACGAAGCGCGCCCCGAAGTGGACTGCGTGATCCACACGCACAGCTGGGCCTCGATGGCCGTGTCGTCGCTCGCGTGCGGGCTGCTGCCCATCACGCAGACCGCCATGCGCTTTCTGAAGATCGGCTACCACGAGTACCAGGGCGTGGTGCTCGACACCGCCGAGCAGGCTTCGCTGATCGAGGACCTGGGCCAGGGCGAGGCGCTGATCCTGCGCAACCACGGCGCGCTGACCGTCGGCCGCACGGTGGGCGAGGCATTCAACTGGATGCACCGGCTTGAACTTGCCTGCCGCTCGCAGTTGGCGGCGATGGCCTGCAACAGCCCCCTGGTCCAGGTGCCGCAGCCGGTGCTGCACGAGACCTGGAACAACTACCAGCCCGGCACCCGGCGCCCCTACGGGGTGATGGAGTGGCCGGCCCTGCTGCGCATGCTGGACCGGCTCGATCCCAGCTTCCGCACCTGAACTGCAGCCCGCACCGGACCACGGAGGACCCGGTTGCCCCGCTTTGACCCGCCGCCCCACGGGGCGCGGCCCCGACGGCCGCACTGGCCAGCGCCCACGGCGCCGGCCTTGCATTCAACACAAGAACCACCGGAGACACGCATGCCCGCTTCCTTGACCTCTTTCGCACGGCTCCCCCGCCGCCTTTTCTCGGTTGCCCTGCTGGCAAGTCTGCTGCCCATGGCATCCCATGCCCAGCAGCGCAACTGGCCCGCCAAGCCGGTCAAGGTCGTCGTCGCATTCACCGCGGGCGGCACCACCGACATCCTCGCGCGCGCCGTGGCGCAGAAGCTCAACGAGAAGCTGGGCCAGCCGTTCGTGGTCGACAACAAGCCCGGAGGCGGGGGCAACATCGGGACGGCCGAAGTGGTGCGCGCAGCGCCCGATGGCCACACCCTCATCGTCAATTCGGTGGGCCCGATTTCGATCAACCAGTCGCTCTACAAGAACATGTCCTACGACCCGCTCACGGACCTGGTGCCCGTGGTGCAGATCGCCGACGTGCCGAACGTGCTGGTGGTGCACCCCTCGGTTCCGGCGCAGACGTTCGAGGAGTTCGTCGCCTACGTGAAGGCGCGGCCCGGCAAGCTGAGCTATGGCTCCACCGGCATCGGGACGTCGTCGCACCTGTCGAGCTACATGCTGACGCAGCGCATCGGCGGCGACACCCTGCACATTCCCTACAAGGGTGCCAATGCATTGAACGACCTGCTCGCGGGCCGCCTGGATTTCATGTTTGCCACCATTCCCTCGGTGATCCAGCACATCAAGGCAGGCAAGCTGCGGGCGCTGGCGGTGTCCAGTCCCAAGCCTTCGCGCTCGCTGCCCAATATCCCGACCGTGGCCGAAAAGGGCTTCCCCGGCTTTGCTGCAGGTTCCTGGTTCGGCTTCTTTGCACCCAAGGGAACGCCCGACGCCGTGGTGGCCGTGCTGAACAAGACCGTCAACGACGTGCTGCCCTCGCTCGAGGAGCAAATGGTGCGCGAAGGGGCCGACCCGATTGGCGGAACGCCCGAGCAGTTCGGCCAGTTCACGCGCCGCGAGTACGACAAATGGAAGGTGATCGTGCAGCAGTCCGGGGCCACGGCGGAATGAACACGCAAGCCGCCGTGCGGATGCTTTTGTCGGAAGCGGCGCGGCTGCGGCTGGCGCCCGCCCTGGCGCAGGCGGCCGGCAGCAGGCCGCTGCACTTCGTGCAGCCGGGCGAAGGCGAAGCCGACCTGGCGTTCGTCTCGCGCGACGTGACCGGGCTGTCCACCAAGCACCGCGTGACGCCCGAGACGCAGCGCTTCTACGACGCACTGCGCGCAGCGACGGCGCTCCAGTGGGTGCATGTGCATTCGGCCGGCGCAGACCGTCCGGTGTACCTGGAGCTGCACGGCCGCGGCGTTGCGCTCACCACGTCCGCGGGTGCCAATGCCGATGTGGTCGCGCAAACGGCGCTGGCCGGCCTGCTGGCGCTGGCGCGGCGGTTTCCGCAACTGCAGGCGGCGCAGCGCGCGCACCGGTGGGCGCCGCTGATCGAGACCGGCCTGCCGCGCGACCTGCGCGGCCAGACCGCTGTGGTCGTCGGCTGGGGCGGCATTGGGCAGTACCTCGGTGCGATGCTGCAGGCGCTGGGCCTGCAGGTGGTGGCGGTGCGGCGCCAGTCCGCACCACCCCAAGGCAGTCTGGAGACCGTCTCCTACGACGACCTCGACGCTGTCTTGCCGCGCGCCGACTGGCTCATCCTCGCCTGCCCGCTGACCGACCGCACGCGGCAGCTGATCGGTGCGCGCGGCGCTCGCGCGCCTGCCGTCTGGCGCGCACCTGATCAATGTGGCGCGCGGGGACGTCGTCGACGAGGCGGCGCTCGTGGAGGCGCTGCGCACCGGCCGCCTGGCCGGCGCCCACCTCGATGTGTTCGCCCACGAACCGCTGGCGCCGGACTCGCCGCTGTGGGACCTGCCCAATGTCATTGCGACACCGCACAGTGCGGGCTTTTCCGATGCCAACGCCGCGCGCGTCGACGAAGCCTTCATTGACAATTTCCGGCGCTGGCTGGCGGGCACCAGCTTGCGCAACCGCGTCTAGAAAATCACCAGGAGAAAACACGATGAAAACCACCCCCCTTGTCCGGCGCGTTGCGCACCTTTTCGCCGCAGCGGCACTGCTCGGCGCCACCGTGGCCACCGCCCAGGACTTCCCGCCCTCCAAACCCGTCACCCTGGTGGTCGGCTTCGCGCCGGGCGGCGCCGCCGACGCGGCCGCGCGCCTGATCGCCAAGAAGCTTGGCGAGAACATCGGCCAGTCGGTGGTGGTGGACAACAAGGGCGGCGCGGGCGGCAACATCGCCCACCAGTTCGTCGCCAATGCGGCGGCCGACGGCTCCGTGCTGCTGTTCGGCTCGGTCGGCCCGCTGACCATCGCCCCGCACCTGATGAAGCTGTCCTACGACCCGTTCAAGGACCTGGCGGCGGTCTCGGGTGGCGTGAACTTCCCCAACGTGCTCGTGGTGCACAAGGGCGCTGGGGCGAAGAACCTGGCCGAGTTCATCGCGCTGTCGAAGAAGAAGCCCGGCAGCGTGGACTTTGCCTCCACCGGCGCAGGCTCGGCCTCGCACCTGGCGGGCGAGCTGTTCAACCAGCGCGCCGGCGTGGACATGGTGCACGTGCCCTACAAGGGCGGCGCGCCCGCGCTGCAGGACCTGCTGGGCGAGCGCATCACCTCGTACTTTGCTGCGCCGCCCACCGCCATGCCGCACGTCGAGACGGGCCGGCTCATTCCGCTGGCCACCACCGGTCTGACCCGGCCCGCTTACCTGCCCAACATTCCCACCGTGGCCGAATCGGGCTTCCCAGGGTTCGAAGCACTCAACTGGTACGCGTTCGTGGCCCCGGGCAAGACGCCGGCGCCGATGCTGGAGCGCTGGAACAAGGAGATCGTCAAGGTGCTGAACGACCCCGGCGTGAAGGACGCGCTGCTCAAGCACGGCCTCACGCCGCAGCCGACCACGCGCGCCGAACTCACCGCCTTCATGAAGAAGGAATCGACCCAGTGGGCCGCGATCATCAAGGAGCGCAAGCTCACGGCGGACTGAACCCGCGCGCCTGCGGCCAAAGCCCGGCCGGGGTCAGCCCGCCGGCTGCAGCACGCTCGCGTCGGTGTGCACCAGCGACAGCGGAAAGCGCTGGCCCGCCAGGTAGTCCTCGAGGCTGCGCAGCAGCAGCGGGCTGCGGTGGCGCTCGGGGCAGGCGCGGATCTCGTCGGCCGTCATCCACACGGTGCGCACGATGCCTGCGTCCAGTGCGCGCCAGTCGTGGTGTGCGCCCAGCGTGCCGGCAAACGCAAAACGCAGGTAGGTCAGATCGTCGCCGGTGCGCGTTTTGGTGAAACGGTTCAGGTACACGCCCACCAGCGCGCTTGGCGTGAAGTCGTGCGCAGTCTCTTCGAGCACCTCGCGCGCGCAGGCGTCGGCCGGGGCCTCGCCGGGGTCGAGGTGGCCGGCCGGGTTGTTGAGTTTGAGACCGTCACGGGTTTGCTCTTCCACCAGCAGAAAGCGGCCACCCTGTTCAATGATGGCGGCCACGGTGACGTTGGGTTTCCAGCGGTTTGGCATGGCGCGCATTATCGCCAAGCAAGCCTACAGCACGTTGACGGGGCGTGGCTGCGCGGTGCCGCGCCTTCTCAGCGCGTGCCGCCGTCCAGGTGCCGCAGCATGTAGACCGCGCCGGCGCCGTAGCTGGCCAAGCGCGTGCGCCGCCACGGTCACTGCGGCGTCTGCACCTGCGGACGCAGGAAGTCGTCGAGCGACAGGCCCTTTTCCTGCAGGATGGCTTCGAGCACGGGCTGCAGCGCGCCCAGGCTCTCGTGCACTGCCTCGCGCACCGTGTCCACCAGCACCTGCGTGCTGCGCTCGATCTCGATGTTGAGCGCGTCGCCCACCTTTTTGGCTTCAAACACCGTGGCGCGGCGTGTCTCGGGGATCAGCCAGACCTCGAACCAGCCCTCGGCGCGGTTCACCTCGGACACCGTCAGGCTCGCGCCGTGGATCGCGATGTAGCCCTTGGCAAAGATGTAGCGGCGAAACGGCCCGGGCACGGCGACGCGCCAGACCAGGTTGTTGTCGAACTCGCGGCGCTCGATGAGGGTGCCGGTGAAATCGACATGGCCCGACAGCGGGTGGCCGCCAATCTCGGCGCCGTCCTTGGCCGCGCGCTCCACGTTCACATGGTCACCCTGGTGGTAGCGGCCCAGCGTGGTGGTGTTCAGGCTTTGCAGCATCACGTCGAACGCGGCCTGCGTGGGCGAGAGGATCTGCGTCACCGTGAGGCACACGCCATCGGTGGACACGCTCGCGCCAATGGCCAGGTCCTGGCAAAAGCCCGGCGGAAAATCGAGCGTGAAAGTGCGCAGGCCGCTGCGGTCGTGGATGGCGGCAATGGTGGCCGTGGCCTGGACGATGCCTGTGAACATGGCGCAGCTTTCCAAACAAAAAGGGGTCGATGGGCAGGGAAGGATGTTGCGGTGCCGCGCGGGCGGCAAAGAGCGTCAATTTTGCCACCCGGGCACCGCCATGGCACCGCGCAGGGCCAACGCGCGCAGTTCCCAGCAGCGCAGCCGGCACCGCCCTGCGCGCGGGTGCACTTCTATACTGGCTGCGCCCGATTGGCCCCATGAAGGAGCGCCCCATGGCCTTGCACACTTGGTTGATCTATCTCGTGGCCGCCCTCGGCCTGTCGCTCACGCCCGGCCCCAACAGCCTGCTGGCGCTCACGCACGGCGCGCTGCACGGGCACCGCCGCACGCTGTACACGGTGGCCGGCGGCGCGCTGGGCTTCGTGGCCGTGATTGCGCTGTCGATGCTCGGCATCGGCGCCCTGCTGCAGGCCTCGGCCAGCGCGCTGGGGGTGCTCAAGTGGGTCGGCGGCGCCTATCTGGTGTGGCTGGGCGTACAGCTGTGGCGCGCACCGCCGCTGCACCTGCAGGCCGCGCCCGGCGCGCCGCACCCGCGCCGCAGCCAGCTGTTTCGCCAGGGACTGTTCGCGGCCGTGTCCAACCCCAAGGCGCTGCTGTTCTACGGCGCCTTCCTGCCGCAGTTCATCGACCCGGCGCGCAGCCTGTGGCTGCAGTTCGCGGTCATGGCGGGCACGTTCGCGCTGATCGAGTGCGCGGTCGAGACCCTGCTGGCGCGGCTCGCGCACCGCATCCGCCCGGCGCTCGAGCGTTTGGGCAAGCGCTTCAACCGCGTCTGCGGCGGTGCGTTTGCGGCGATGGGCGTGGCGCTGCCGCTGGCGCGCTGAGCGGCCGGCGGCTCAGCCCTGCGCCGCGTGCGCGGCGACCAGGCACTGCGCGAACGCCTGCGCCGCGCGCGGCGGCTGCGGCGACTTGCGCAGCACGCCGACGAACTGGCAGCGGTAGAAGAACTGCGCCGGCTGCACCGCCTGCATCTGGCCGCTGCGCTCGAAGGCCTCGGCGTAGTGGTCGGGCAGAAAGCCCAGGTAGCGGCCCGACAGCACCAGCGTGGCGATCGACTCCTGGTCGAAGCCCGTGGCCTTGCGCGGCAGGCGCGCGCTGTGGCTCAGCTCCATGTTGGGCGAGTGGTAGCCGAGGCCCGCAAACTGCCAGGCGCGCAGCGCCTGCCAGGTGAGTTGGGCGTGGTCCTGGCCGAACAGCGGGTGCTGCGCGGCCGCAGTACAGCAGCATGTTCTCGGTGAACAGGTCGGTGTAGACCAGGCTGTGCGAATGGCGGTGCGCCGGGATGATGCCGACCTGGAAGCGCCCGTCGATCAGCCCGCGCTCGATGGCGTTGATCGACGCGACATGCATCTGCAGCGCCACGTCGGGCGCCTGCCCGGTAAACAGCGCAATCGCCTGCGCCAATGCGCGCGGCCGGGTTGCTGGCGGTCTTGTCGAACACCGCGACGTCGAGCCGCCCGCCCATGCGCTGGTGGATGTCGTCGATGCCGCTGCGAAAGGCGTCCACGGCACTGAGCAGGCGCAGCGTTTCGTCGTACACGCGCTGGCCCTCGGCCGTGAGCGCAAAGCCGGCGCGCCCGCGCCGGCACAGCGTGAGGCCCAGGCGCGTTTCGAGGTCTTTGATGTGCCGGCTCACGGTGCTGGCGCCGATGTTGAGCTCGAGCTCGGCCGCGGCCATGCCGCCGCACTCGGCCACGCTCTTGAACACCTGCAGCAGGCGCAGGTCCATGTCGCTGATCTGGCCGAGCAGCGCGCGCTGGCGCGGCGCCGGGGCGGTGGCGGCGGACGGGGCGCTGCGAGAGGCGGACTTTGCGTGCATGAACTGCTAAGTAAACATTGACATTGCGCTCTTGGCGAGATTAACAGCGCGGGCAACAATCGCCGCACCAGTACCTCTGCGTCGCAGGGCTGCATTTGTGCATCGGAGAACCCCATGAGCTTCGCCAACATCGACCTTCCCGCCGCTGGCGCCGCCGGCAACGCCCCGCGCATGGACGCCGCCTGGCTCGACGCCCACTGGATGCCCTACACGGCCAACCGCAACTTCAAGGCCCACCCGCGCATGATCGTCGAGGCCAGCGGCGCCTACTTCACCGACTCCGATGGCCGCAAGATCTTCGACGGGCTCTCGGGCCTGTGGTGCTCGGGCCTGGGCCACGGCCGCCGCGAGATCGCCGAGGCGATCGGCCGGCAGGCCGCCAGGCTCGACTACGCGCCCGCGTTCCAGTTCGGCCACCCGCTCTCGTTCGAGCTGGCCAACCGCATCAAGGACCTCACGCCCGCGGGCCTCGACTACGTGTTCTTCACCGGCTCGGGCTCGGAGGCCGCAGACACCTCGCTCAAGATGGCGCGCGCCTACTGGCGCACGAAGGGCCAGGCCAGCAAGACGCGCCTGATCGGCCGCGAGAAGGGCTACCACGGCGTGAACTTCGGCGGCATCTCGGTCGGCGGCATCGGCGCCAACCGCAAGCTGTTCGGCCAGGGCGTCGAGGCCGACCACCTCCCGCACACCCAGCCGCCGGCCGGCTCGTTCCACCGCGGCATGCCGCACCACCGGCACGGAGCTGGCCGACAAGCTGCTCGACGTGATCGCGCTGCACGATGCGCGCAACATCGCCGCCGTCATCGTCGAGCCGTTCTCGGGCTCGGCCGGCGTG
Source organism: uncultured beta proteobacterium (assembly GCA_963703375.1). Classification (GTDB taxonomy): domain Bacteria; phylum Pseudomonadota; class Gammaproteobacteria; order Burkholderiales; family Burkholderiaceae_C; genus Simplicispira. The sequence goes on from CAVPEF010000004.1 coordinate 369,918, forward strand.
GTGATTCCGCCCGTGGGCTACCTCGAGCGCCTGCGCGAGATCTGCACGCAGCACCACATCCTGCTGATCTTCGACGAGGTCATCACGGGCTTTGGCCGCGCCGGGCGCGATGACCGGCGCCGAGGCGTTCGGCGTCACGCCCGACATCCTGAACATCGCCAAGCAGGTGACCAACGGCGCCCAGCCGCTGGGCGCCGTGGTCGCCAAGAAGGAGATCTACGACACCTTCATGGACGCCGGCGGCCCCGAGTACCTGCTCGAGTTCCCGCACGGCTACACCTACTCGGCCCACCCCGTGGCGTGCGCGGCCGGCATCGCGGCGCTCGACCTGCTGCAAAACGAAGGCATGGTCGGGCGCGTGCAGGCGCTGGCGCCGTACTTCGAGCAGGCGGTGCACAGCCTGAAAGGCGCCAAGCACGTGCTGGACATCCGCAACTACGGCCTGGCCGCGGGCTTCACGATTGCGCCGCTGCCCGGCGAGCCGGCCCGCCGGCCCTACGAGATCGCGATGAACTGCTGGAAGAAAGGCTTTTACGTGCGCTACGGCGGCGACACGATCCAGCTGGCCCCGCCGTTCATCAGCGAGAAGGCCGAGATCGACCGCCTCGTCAACGCCCTGGGCGACGCGCTGGCCGAGACCGCGTGATGCACGGGTCGCTGTTGCTATTCAAAAAGTAGCTTACAGCGCTTGCGCAGATTGCATTCCAAGGTGTTTTTGGTGCCAAAGCCCCTAAAAACCAGCGTCAGGCGCTCCTGTTTTTGAAGCGCTGCCTGCCTCTGCCGTGGCGCTGGCACCAGGCGCCCATGCAAAAAGCCCCTGCCGCGGTCTGCGCGGCAGGGGCTTTTTTGCGAGGGCAGGGCGCGCTCAGTCCAGCGTGATGCCCGCGGTCTTGATCACCTGGCGCCACTTGGCCACTTCCACCTTCAGGAAGTCGGCCGAGGCGGCCGGCTTGAAGGCCGAGGGCAGCACGCCCATGGCGTCGAGCTTGGCCTTGACATGCGCATCGGGCAGCGCCTTGGCGATCTCGGCGTAGAGGCGCTCGACGATGGGCTGGGGGGTGCCGGCGGGCACGGCGGCGAGGAACCACGCGTCGGCCTGAAAGCCCTTGAGGCCTTGCTCGTCCATGGTCGGCACCTCGGGCAGCGAGGCCAGGCGCTCGTTGTGCGCCACGGCCAGGGCGCGCAGCTTGCCGGCCTTGAGCTGGGAGTCGATGGTCACGGCCGTCAGAAAGCCGAAATCGGTTTCACCGGCGATGAGCGAGACCACCGAAGGCGCACTGCCCTTGTAGGGGATGTGGCTGACCTTCACCTTGGCCTGCATCGCATACAGCTCGGCACCCAGGTGGTTCGGGCCGCCGGTGCCCGACGAGGGGTAGTTGAGCTTGTCCGGATGGGCCTTGGCCGCGGCCGTCAGATCGGCCATCGACTTGAACGGACTTTGCGCGCCCACGGTCAGCACCAGCGGGCTGCGCGCGACCAGGCTCACGGGCGTGAAGTCCTTGAGCGGGTCGTAGGGCAGCTTGGTGTAGAGGCCCGGCGCCATCGCCATGCAGCCGACGTCGCCGAGCACGACGGTGTAGCCGTCGGCCGGTGCCTTGGCGACCTGGTCGCAGCCCAGCGTGCCATTGGCGCCGGGCTTGTTGTCCACGACCACGGTGGCGTTCATGTTCTCGCCCATCTTCTGCGCCAGCAGGCGGCCCAGGATGTCGGTGGAGCCGCCCGCCGAATAGGGCACGACGAGGCGGATGGGCTTGCTCGGGTAGCTGCCCGCAGCGGGCTGGGCCTGCGCGCCAGGGGCTGCCACGGTGGCGGCCAGCGCCATGCCAGCGAGCAGCGCGCGGCTGCGGGAGGGAAGGGGGCGGAGGGAGGCGGGAATGGAGTCGTACATGTCTCTGTGGGGTGGTTGTTGTGCCGTCGGGCGGCGCAGCATAGCAGCGCCACGAATCGGCGCAACCGCATGCGAGGCGCCAAAAAGGCAGCGGCCGCGTTGGGGCCGCGCCGGTCACAGCTGTTTCACTGCGCCAGAGGGGTCCGCCGCCCCGGGTTTCCCTGGGCCGCGGCCTACAATCGCGGCTTAATCCCAGGCTGACGGCCCGCCCGGAGCCCATGCGGTGGCGCGGCCTGGCACTTACCTGAGCTGGAGACGCTTGATGCCAGAGAACATGACGGCGAACAACACCCCCGAAAAACGCGCCGAGCTGCGCCGCGCGGCGCTGGAATACCACGAGTTTCCCAAGCCCGGCAAGATCGCCATTGCGGCGACCAAGCAGATGGTCAACCAGCGCGACCTGGCACTGGCCTATTCGCCCGGTGTGGCCGCGCCCTGCGAAGAGATCGTCAAGGACCCGAGCACCGTCTTCAAGTACACCAGCCGCGGCAACCTCGTCGGTGTGGTGTCCAACGGCACCGCCGTGCTCGGCCTGGGCGACATCGGCGCGCTGGCGAGCAAGCCGGTGATGGAAGGCAAGGGCGTGCTGTTCAAGAAGTTCTCGGGCATCGACGTGTTCGACATCGAGATCAACGAGAAGGACCCCGCCAAGCTGGTCGACATCATCGCCGCGCTCGAGCCCACGTTCGGCGCCATCAACCTCGAAGACATCAAGGCGCCCGACTGCTTCTACGTCGAGCGCGAGCTGCGCCGCCGGATGAAGATCCCGGTCTTCCACGACGACCAGCATGGCACCGCCATCGTGGTCGGCGCGGCCATCCTCAACGGCCTCAAGGTGGCGGGCAAGGACATCCGCCAGGTCAAGCTGGTCGCTTCGGGCGCGGGCGCTGCGGCGCTGGCCTGCCTCAGCCTGCTGGTCAAGCTCGGCCTGCCGCGCGAGAACATCTGGGTGACGGACATTGCCGGCCTGGTCTACGCCGGCCGCACCGAGCTGATGGACGAGGACAAGGCGCTGTTTGCGCAGCCCACCGAGCAGCGCACGCTGGGCGAAGCGATCGAGGGCGCGGACGTGTTCCTGGGCCTGTCGGCCGGCGGCGTGCTCAAGCAGGACATGGTGCGCAAGATGGCAGCCAGCCCGCTGATCTTTGCGCTTGCCAATCCCAACCCGGAAATCCAGCCCGAAGACGTCAAGGCGGTGCGCAGCGACGCCATCATGGCCACGGGGCGCTCGGACTACCCGAACCAGGTCAACAACGTCCTGTGCTTTCCGTACATCTTCCGCGGCGCGCTCGACTGCGGCGCCACGACCATCACGGTCGAGATGGAAATTGCCGCCGTGCACGCCATTGCCGACCTGGCAGAGGCCGAGCAAAGCGAAGTGGTGGCCGCCGCCTATGTGGGCGAAGCCCTGGCGTTCGGCCCCGAGTACCTGATCCCCAAGCCGTTCGACCCGCGCCTGATGATGATGATCGCGCCGGCCGTGGCCCAGGCCGCCTTTGATTCCGGGGTGGCAGAGCGCCCGATCGCCGACATGGAGGCCTACCGCGACCACCTGCAGACCTTCGTCTACGCCTCGGGCACCACCATGAAGCCGATCTTCTCGGTGGCCAAGGCGGCCGCGAAAAAGCGCGTGGCCTACGCCGAAGGCGAGGAGGAGCGCGTGCTGCGCGCCGCGCAGATCGTGGTCGACGAGCACCTGGCGCGCCCGACGCTGATCGGGCGCCCCGCCATCATCGCGCAGCGCATCGAGAAGTTCGGCCTGCGCCTGGCCGAAGGCGTCGACTACGACGTCGTCAACGTCGAGCAGGACCACCGCTACCGCGACTTCTGGCAGACCTACCACCAGATGACCGAGCGCAAGGGCATCACCGCGCCGATCGCCAAGATCGAGATGCGCCGGCGCCTCACGCTCATCGGCAGCATGCTGCTGCACAAGGGCGAGGTCGACGGCCTGGTCGTGGGCACCTGGGGCAGCACGGCGCTGCACCTCAACTACATCGACCAGGTCATCGGCAAGCGCGCAGGTGTGGCCACCTACGCCTGCATGAACGGCCTGCTGCTGCCCGACCGCCAGGTGTTTCTGGTCGACACCCACGTCAACTACGACCCCACGGCCGAGCAATTGGCCGAGATCACCATCATGGCGGCCGAAGAAATGCAGCGCCTGGGCTTCAAGCCCAAGGCGGCGCTGCTGTCGCACTCGAACTTCGGCAGCAGCCACCAGCCCAGCGCCGTGAAGATGCGCGAGACGCTCGAGCTGCTGCGGCTGCAGGCGCCCTGGCTGGAGGTCGACGGCGAGATGCACGGCGACGTGGCGCTGGACGGCAAGGCGCGCGCCAAGCTCATGCCGCGCAGCACGCTGGCGGGCAACGCCAACCTGCTGGTGCTGCCCAACATCGACGCGGCCAACATCTCGTACAACCTGCTCAAGACGGCCGCGGGCGGCAACATCGCGATCGGCCCGGTGCTGCTGGGCGCCGCGCAGCCGGTGCACATCCTGACGCCCAGCGCCACGGTGCGCCGCATCGTCAACATCACCGCGCTGACCGTGGCGGATGCCAACGTGCCGCGCTGAAGTCTGGTGCGATAGCGGGCGCTAACTTAAAATTGGCGCAATTTTTGCAAGGGCCTGCCCAATGATTGGGCAGGCCCTTGCATTTTCAGGGGGTTTCCGTCACACTAGCGCCTTGAAATTTCGGGTTAACCCGTAGTTTCTGAAAGGTGTAGATTGATGCTGAAGGCCTTTGCCACCCGGGCATACCAGGCAGGTTTTGCGTGTGTTTTGGGTGCTGCGCTCGCGTTGGCGCCGGCCGTGGGACATGCCCGGAAGCCGACGCTTCTGGACAGTCCTTCCGCCATCGCTGTCGCGCAACTGCCTTCCCAGGGCCGCGCCACCTATGCGCTGATCCGAGAAGGCGGTCCCTTTCCGCATGACAAGGACGGAACGGTGTTTGGCAACCGCGAACGCCTGCTGCCTGCGCAAAAACGGGGGTACTACCGTGAATACACGGTGCGAACCCCGGGTGCCCGTGACCGTGGAGCGCGCCGCATTGTATGCGGAGGCCAGCCCCGCACCCCCGATGCCTGTTACTACACCGCCGACCATTACGCCAGTTTTCGCGAAATTATCGAATGACCCTCACCGCAACGCACAGCCTGTTCACCCCCGTGCAAGGGTGGGCGCCGGCCTCGTCTGACACCCCACCCGGCGCACTGCCCCAGGCAGGCGCGCGCGCAGGGACGAGTTTTTGGACTTCAAAAGAAAGAGACGCGGAGATGGATACGCCACTTCGTAAAGACACGGATACCCCACTGCGCGGTACGCGCGCCAACATTGTGCAGTCCATCCGCGCCCACCGCGTGTCGGACCTGCAGAGTGCGGCCGCTGCGCTGGGGCACCATTTCCTTTACGCCAACCTTGCCCATGCCCAGACCAAGCAGGACGTGCTCGACCTGATTGCCCAGCAGTTCACTTTCCCCGCGCATTTCGGCAAGAACTTCGATGCGCTGTCCGACTGCCTGACCGATCCGCTGCACAAGTCGGGCCCGCAGCCGGGTTTCATCGTGGTGCTCGAGCAGATTCCGACGACGGTCAAGTTCGACAAGGAAGCGCGCGAGCAGCTGCTCGACGTGTTCCGCGACGCGGCGGAATTCTGGAGCGACCGCAAGGTCCCGTTCCGCTGTTTCTATTCTTTTCTGTAGCCCGTTCTGCATCCCACAGCCAGGCAGAACGGGCGAGCGAGGCTAACCAGGCCGCGGGCGCGGTGCAAGGCATTGCCATCGGGGCGGACGCCGCCGAGAAAATGCCCACCGACAAGCTCGTCGATGTGACCCCTCTGGCGCTGCGCATGAGCAGCCCCTTCAACTCGGGCTATTGGCTCGCGGCTGCCTGAGGTGCGTTGCCGTTCTGGCCGCCGGGCCTGCCACCCGCGAAACCCGCCCCCGAGGCGGGTTTCGCGCATCTGGCCAGGCCCTCGGCCCGGCAACGCAGCACGGCGGCGCCGCTCGCTATAGTGGACAGATCCTTTCCCTGTGCGCCTATGTCCAAAGAAAAATCCATCTACATCTGTTCCGAATGCGGTGGCTCCAGCCCCAAGTGGTTGGGCAAATGCCCGCAGTGCGGCGCCTGGAACACCCTGGTGGAATCGGTCGCGGAAGCGGGCGGCGCCAAGCACCGCTACAGCGGCGTGCAGTACGCCGGCCTGGCCCTGGCGCAGGCCGTGGCGCCGCTGTCGGCCATCGAGGCCACGGAGGTCGCGCGCACCGCCAGTGGCATCGAGGAGCTCGACCGCGTGCTCGGCGGCGGCATTGTGGAGGGCGGTGTGGTGCTCATCGGCGGCGACCCCGGCATTGGCAAATCGACGCTGCTGCTGCAGGCGCTCGATGCGCTGCAGCGCGCCGGCCTGCCGACGCTGTATGTGACGGGCGAGGAAAGCGGCGCCCAGGTGGCGCTGCGCTCGCGCCGGCTCGGGCTCGACCACAGCCAGGTCAACGTGCTGGCCGAGATCCAGCTCGAAAAGATTTTGGCCACCATCGAGGCCACGCAGCCGGCCGTGGCGGTGATCGACTCGATCCAGACCGTGTATTCCGACCAGCTCACCTCGGCGCCCGGGTCGGTCGCGCAGGTGCGCGAGTGCGCTGCGCACCTGACGCGCGCCGCCAAAGGCTCGGGCGTGGCCATCGTGCTCGTGGGCCATGTGACCAAGGAGGGGGCGCTGGCCGGCCCGCGCGTGCTCGAGCACATGGTCGATACGGTGCTCTACTTCGAAGGCGACACCCACAGCCAGTTCCGGCTGGTGCGCGCCATCAAGAACCGCTTTGGCGCGGTCAATGAAATCGGCGTCTTTGCGATGACCGAGAAGGGCCTCAAAGGGGTCACCAACCCCAGCGCCATTTTCCTGAGCCAGCACAGCGAACCGGTGCCCGGCAGCTGCGTGCTGGTCACGCTGGAGGGCACGCGCCCCCTGCTGGTCGAGATCCAGGCCCTGGTCGATGGCGGCGGGCCCAATCCGCGCCGCCTTTCGGTGGGGCTGGAGCGCGATCGCCTGGCCATGCTGCTGGCGGTGCTGCACCGCCATGCGGGGGTGGCCTGCGCCGACCAGGATGTGTTTGTCAACGCGGTCGGCGGCGTGCGCATCAGCGAGCCTGCCGCCGATCTGGCGGTGATGCTGGCGATCACGTCGAGCCTGCGCGGCCGGGCCTTGCCGCAGGGCTTCATTGCGTTCGGCGAAGTGGGCCTGGCCGGCGAGGTGCGCCCCGCGCCGCGCGGCCAGGAGCGCCTCAAGGAAGCCGCCAAGCTGGGCTTTCGCGTCGCCGTGGTGCCGCGGGCCAACGCGCCCAAGAAGCCGATCGAAGGCCTGACCATCCACCCCGTGGAGCGCGTGGAAGAGGCCATGGCGGTCGTGCGCGGTCTCGACTGAGGTGCCGCGCACTATCAAAACAAGAGCGCGCTGCGCTCGTGTTGCAACAGTTTCAGCATGGTATGCGGCTGAACCCTTGATAAGGCCTGCGCTGACAGCTCCTTTTTTGATAGCTCGATCGCGGGAGCCCAGCGGCCGCGCGGGCCGGCCCAGCCCAGGGCGCAAGGGCGCCGAGCACTGCCGCCCCGGCCAAAGACCCTATACGCACTCCCCACAGCCGCCGCCTTGGCAGTCCATAAGACAATACGGCCCATGAATTTGCGCAATATTTTGGTGCCCGTGGGGCTGGTGCTGCTGATGGCGGCTGCATACCGTTCGTATGGCTGGTCGGGCGTGGCCGCCGTGGGCGGGGGGATTGTGATGTGGCTGCTGCTGCATTTCACACGCTTCATGTCGATCATCCGCAAGGCCTCGGGCCGGCCGATCGGCTACGTCGGCAGCGCCGTGATGCTCAATGCCAGGCTGCGCCCGGGCGTGACCTTGATGCACGTGGTGGCCATGACGCGCGCGCTGGGCGAGCCGGTCTCGCCCAAGGACGCGCAGCCCGAGGTCTACCGCTGGAGCGACGGCTCGAAGTCGCATGTGACCTGCGAGTTCCTGCACGGCCGCCTGGTGAAGTGGGAGCTCGCGCGCCCGGCCCAGGACGATGGCGGCGAAGGCGCCGCCGCGCCGCACGCCGAAGGCACGCCAGCCCCGTAAAATCCCTTTTTTGCGACCGACAGCAACCCAAAGGATACCCATGAGCCCCGTAGTTCCCTCGATGGCCGACCGTGACGGCAAGATCTGGATGGACGGCCAGATGGTCGATTGGCGCGATGCCAAGATCCATGTGCTGACCCACACCCTGCACTACGGCTGTGGTGCCTTCGAAGGCCTGCGCGCATACAACACCGCCGACGGCACGGCCATCTTCCGGCTGGAAGAGCACACCGAACGCCTGTTCAACAGCGCCAAGATCCTGCGCATGAAGATCCCGTTCACGCCGCAGGAAGTGAACGAGGCGCAGAAGGCCGTGGTGCGCGAAAACCAGCTCGAGTCCTGCTATCTGCGCCCATTGGCCTGGATCGGCTCGGAAAAACTCGGCGTCTCGCCCAAGGGCAACCAGATCCACCTGATGGTGGCGGCCTGGGCCTGGGGCGCGTATCTGGGCGAAGAGGGCATGGCGCGCGGCATCCGCGTCAAGACCAGCAGCTACACGCGCCACCACGTCAACATCACCATGACGCAGGCCAAGGCGGTGAGCAATTACAGCAACTCCATCCTGGCCAACATGGAAGCCCTCGATGACGGCTACGACGAGGCGCTGCTGCTCGATGCCTCGGGCTTTGTCTCCGAAGGCGCGGGCGAGAACATCTTCCTCGTCAAGAACGGCGTGGTCTACACGCCCGACCTGTCCGCCGGCGCCCTCAACGGCATCACGCGCAACACCGTGTTCCACATCGCCAAGGACCTGGGCCTGGAGGTGGTGCAAAAGCGCATCACGCGCGACGAGGTCTACATCGCCGACGAAGCCTTCTTCACCGGCACGGCCGCCGAGGTGACGCCGATCCGCGAACTCGACCGCATCGAGATCGGCAGCGGCAGCCGCGGCCCCGTCACCGAGAAGATCCAGAGCGCCTTCTTCGACATCGTCAATGGCCGCAATCCCAAGTACGCCCACTGGCTCACCAAGGTCTGAACATGTCTGAAACCGTAGTTGAATTGCTGGCCCAAGAACTGAACGACCAGGGCGGGGTGTTCTGCCCCAACCCCAAAGCGGGCATGAAGCTCTGGAACAACCACCCTCGGGTGTACCTGGACGTGGCGCACACCGGAGCGGCCAAGTGCCCCTACTGCGGCACGGTCTACCGCCTCAAGGCGGGTGAGACGGCAGCACAGCATCACTGAGTCCGGCGCCGCCGTGGAGGCTCCGTCCCGGCCTGGCGGCGTTCGGCCGCTGCGGGTGCTGCACTTCGTCACGGGCGGGTTTTCGGGCGCCACCCAGGTGGCGGTCGATCTGTGCCTGGCTGCGCGTGGCGGCGACGCCATGGAAGCGATGCTCGTGCTGCGCCGCAAGCGCAACACCGATGCGGCGCGGGTCGAGGCCCTGCGCGCCCAGGGGCTGCGCGTGGAGGTGGTGCCGGGGTGGTCGCACGCAGCCACCATCGTGGCGCTGCGCAACCTGGCGGTGCAGCACCGACCCGATGTGCTGGTGGCGCACGGTTTCAGCGAACACCTCTGGGGCCGTTATGCGGGCCTGTGGGCGGGGGTGCCCCAGCTGGTCCAGGTCGAGCACAACTCGCGCGAGCGCTATACGCGCTGGCGCCTGGCGCAGTCGCGCTGGCTGGCGCGCCGCAGCGCAGCCCTGGTGGGCGTCTCCGACGGGGTGCGTGACCGGCTGATCGAGCTGGGTTTTCCGGCCGAGCGCTGCCTGGCCATTCCCAACGGCGTGGACCTCGAGCGCTTCCCGGCAGCCGAGCTGCTGCCCATGGCCGAGCGCCTGCCCGGGGTGGTGATGGCCTCGCGCTTTGCGCGCCAGAAAGACCAGGCCACGCTGATCGATGCGGTGGCGTTGCTGGCCCAAAAGGGACTGCGCCCGCCCTTGTATTTCGCGGGTTTGGGCAAGAAGGCCCTGCTCCAGCAAGCGCAGGCCCGCGTGCGCGCACTCGGTCTGGAGCCGCAGGTGCATTTTTGGGGGCAGGTGTCCGATCTGCCGCAGCGCCTCATGCGCAGCCCGCTGTTCGTGCTCTCCACCCACTACGAAGGCATGCCGCTGGCCCTGGTCGAGGCCATGGCCGCTGGCTGCGCCTGCGTGGCCAGCGATGTGGTCGGCGTGCGCGGCGTGATCGAGCCCGGCCAGACCGGCGAACTGGTGCCGGAGGCCGACCCCGCCGCACTCGCCGCGGTGCTCGAGCGCCTGCTGACCCATCCGGCCGAAGCGGCGCGGCTGGGCCGGGCCGCGCGCGAGGCGGCCGAAGCCCGCTTCGACCGCCACCTGATGCATGCGCGCTACGCCCAGCTGCTGCTGGGCCTGCCGCGGCCACCCGAAGCGGGCGACCGGCTTATTTGAGCAGCGGGCCGCGCCGGGCGTTGTGCCAGGCGCTCAGGGCGCTGTAGGCACACTGGCGCTTGAACTTGCGCCAGCGCTGCCCGAGCCGCACGGCCGTCGCCTTGCTGCCGATGCTGCTGGTGAAGCTGGTCTCGTCGAGCACCAGCGCGGCCGGCGAGACGCCCAGCACCGCCAGATCGTTCTCCCACCAATAGCGCAGATCGACGTCGATCGGCCGGCCAAACGGCAGGCGCGACTGGCACAGCTTTTGCGCCCCCTCGCGGCTGATGGCATAGCCTGCCGTCAGGCTGGGCACCCGCTTGTAATCGACCAGCTCCACGCCCCGGTCCAACGGACGGCGGCCGCGGAAGGTGTCGCGCTCCCGGCCTATCAGTTTGATCATGTCCCAGGGCTGCGCGTGCTGGCTAATCGCCCCGAGCAGCGCGGCAAAGCCGTCTTTCAGGCCCACGTCGTCTTCGAGCACCACCATGGCGGGCGCGCCACTGGCAAGCAGCCGCTGCCACAACCGCAGGTGGCTGGCATAGCAGCCTTTTTCGCCATTCACCAGCGTGGCGTGGTATTGGCGTGCGTTGAGTTCGGCCGAATACAGCCGTTGTTGCTCGGCAGCGTCCAGGTCGGCCCACCACACCGCCTCAAAGCGCGTGCCGTGCAGGCCCTGGCGCGCCAGCTCGGCTTCGAGCTTCGCGCGGCGCTCGGTATCCCGCGCCAGGTTGATGTAGAAAATGGGAAGCGACATCGGACGGCCTGCAATCAGTGCGGGAAGTATTTGCGCAGGAACTTGGGCACCAGGCGATGGCTCTTGCGGCGCGGTGCGCCGGTGTTGTCAGCTTCAGCATGCTGCGCGGTTTCGAGGTAGCCGCGAAAGTTCAGCGGCCGCTCGGCCAGCACATCGCCGACCACCATCGAGAACAGGCGTTCGTAGGCCGGAAAACGCGATTCGAAGAGGTGAAAGAACTCGTTCTTGCCATAGAACGTGCCGATGCCGAACACCCCTTCATGGCCCAGCGCCCATTTCGAGACGATGCAGCTCGTGGGGGGTTTCAACGCCAGGGGCACCTGCTGCGCGCGCGCGCGCGCCGACAGCACCTCGGCGGCATCGAACTGCCCGCTGGATTTGAGGCTCGGGCTGCCCAACGCCTGCCAGGTCGCCTTCGTGAAAGCCATGAACATCGGGCCCGCATACACCTCGGTGTTTTTCTTGTGGTTGGAAAACTGCGACAGGCCGAACACGGCGCCGCGCTCGGCACTCTGCACCGCTTCCTGATACGCCTGGGCGTGCAACGGGAACGCATCGATGTCGCAGAACATGACCACGTCGCCGGGCTGGTGGCGCTCGATGACCTCGTTCATCCAGACGCCATGCGCCTTGTGGTGGTGCCGCTCCTGGCGCAGCTCCAGCCCGAGCTTGGCAAACACGGCCGCCTGCCCCTGCAAGATGGCCGGGGAAATGTTGTCCCAATGCAGCGAATAGACCGGGGGCATGGTGTGCGTCATGGCGTGGCTTTCGGGGTTTCAGTGGGCTGCTCGATCACCGGGCCAGCGATCAGCAAGGCCATCATGAAAATGAAGAAATGGCTTTCGCGTGCGCTGAACAGGGGCGAGTTGACCAGGCTGTCGGCCGCCAGCGCCGTGGCAAACCCCAGCAGCAGGAATTTGTCGGGCGTGCTGCGCCTGCGCGCGGCATGGAACAGGCTGGCGATCAGCGCCACGAACAGCAGGCCACCCAGCGCGCCGTTTTCGACCATGAAGAACAGGTACTGGTTGTGTGGATGCCAGCCAAATTCCTGGCAGTCCTCGGGGCGGGTGTTCAGTCGACAGGCTTCCGCATCGAACGACCCCGTGCCCGTGCCCGCCAGCGGGTGCTGCTGGATCAGCGCAACGACCGATTGGTAATTGTACAAACGGTGGCCCAGGGAGGTGTATTTGTTGCTCTCATGGGCTTGGACCTCTTGCCAGCCGATCCGGATCTTGCCCATCAAGACCGGCGAGCTGGCCGCGACCAGGCCCAGAAGGACGATGGTGGCGCCCAGCACCCAGAGCTTCTTTTTGCCCGGCGCTGCCGCCACGCCGGCCACCACCAGGCAACTGCCCAGCAGGAAGACACCCGTGCGGCCCCAGGACATGTGCGTGATGCTCACCGAGCCCAGCAGCGCCAAAACGATCCAGAACGCGCGCGCGCCGGCGGTCTTGCATTTGCACACCCAAGCCAGGCACGCCACCACGAAAAAACTCATCATCACGCTTTGCGTGATGTAGTCGCCGACCACCGTGTGGTCCACGCCCCAGCCGGTCTGCTGGGTGGCCGACCAGGGCAGCGCAACAAAGATGCCGGCATAGGCCGAGGCCAGGATGAAACCCATCGCCGCCATGAACGCGTAGAGGCAGTAGCGCCGGGTTTTCGCGTCGAACAGCACCGACACGAAAAACAGCCCGGCCAGCAGCTTGGCGTATTTGGACAGGTGCAGCAGGGCCATGCTGCCCGGCGCGCTGGTGTAGCTGGTTCCCACCAGAATCAACAAAAACAGCAGCAGCATGGCCCAGGCGCTCGGCAACTGGAAGACCCTGCGCCATTGCCTTCGCAGGTTGCCCGACAGCAGGGTGGCCACCAGGCACAGCGCCGCCAGCACATTGCCCAGCGCCAGCGCGACCGGAAAAGTCAAAAACGCGCCCACCAGCAGCGCCTGGGACATGCGGTCAAAAACGGTCGGGAGCTTGGCGGTGGTCGGTGTCATGGGCGTGTGGCGTGCGCGCGGTGCATGCGTGAAAAAGAGGCGGGTGCGGCGGCTGGCCCGTGTGCACTCAGGCCGAGCCGAGGGTGTCGAATTGTCGGACCCAGAGCGGAAAGTCGTGGTTCGCAAGTGTCGCGTCTGCAATGGGCGGCATGGGAGCCGCCAAAAAATCGGCGATCTGGCCTGCGTCGTCCTGGCCCAGCACGAAAATCCGCGCCGGATGGTAGAAGAGTTGCTGCTTCACCCAGGGGTTGTTGGTGATCAGCTTCTTATCAAAAAACAGCGCCTCCAAGGTGCGGATGGTGAGTCCGGTCTGGTTGGCCTGGGTCCACTCCAGCAGGCAGCGCGCGCGGTTGATGCGTTCGATGTTCTCGCGGTAGCTCAGCTCTTGCCGGCAGAGGACGACCTCGGCCTGCACCGGGTATTCGCGCCCGCGTTCGGGCACCACGAGCAGGTGGGTGCGCAGTCCCTGCGCCTGCAACTGGGTGCTCAGCCGGAGCAAGGCGTCAAAACGCCCCTTGTCTTTACCCAGGAAGTACACATCGACGTCGGTGGCAACGCACTGGCGGTAGGCATCCACGCGGCGGTACACCTGCGGGACCAGATCCAGCCCGTACTGCGCGGCATCCGCTGGGTCGAAAGTGACCACCCGAAACCCGAGCCCCTTGAGCAGGCGGAGGTGCAGGCGCCGCGTAAGGTGGTTCTGGTTGTGGTCTATCACCGGGTTCCAAGTGAACACGGACACATGGCGGGTGCGCAGGTGCTTGCGGAGGATCCTCAGGTCCTTGATGTTCTCGATGCCGAAGATCAACACCGGTGCATCGGGCGCAATGGCCGACAGCCCTTGCAGGTACGCATCTGAAAACGAGCGCAGAGCTGTCAGCCTGAAGGGCAGCGCCGCGTCAATGGCTTTGCAGACGGTGTAACCCACACCCCTGCGGCGCGGGGGGTGCAGGTGCACGTGGCCCTGCTGCTCGGGCGGCAGGCTGTCCAGCAGAAATTGCGTGAGGGTGAACGGGTTGGCAATGATGTGCAGCATGGCGGCGTGGCGGAGGCAGGCACCGCTTGCGATGCGCCGCGGATTCTGCAGGCCATGGAAGCAGCGCGTGCAGGGCCGCCGATTGTAGGTTCAGGCGTGGGGCGACCCGCCTGCCGCGCCGCACAGCACGGCGCGCGCCTCTGCATCCATGCGCTCGACCAGCGCGCCCGCGGCCGGCAGGTCGTGCACCAGCCCCACGGCCTCGCCCACGGTGGCGTGCGCCGCCGTGAAGTCGCCCGCGCGCACGCCCGCGTCGTAAGCGGCCCGGGCCGCCTCGGGCGCGGCGCGCAGCGCGTCGGTGCGGTCTTCCCATTCGCGGTGCAGCGCGTTGCGCAGGGCGCGGAAGTCGTACGGCGCGGGCCAGTTCTTGCGCCGCAGGATGTCGAACACGGCACTGCGCGCCGTGCCATCGCCGTCGGTGGCCAGGGCCAGCTCCTTGGCGCCCTGGGGGGCCAGGCTCTCGGCCGTGGCCCACAGGCGCGAGCCGACCAGCGCGCCGTCGGCGCCGAGCACCCGCGCGGCGGCGAACGTGCGGCCGTCGGCGATGCCGCCCGCGGCCAGCAGCAGGGTTTGCGGTGCGTGGGCGGCCAGCCAGTCGGCCAGCTCGGGCACAAAGGTCAGCGTGGCGCGGCCGTTCAAAGCGTTCATGCCGTGGCCGCCGGCCTCGGCGCCCTGCGCCACGATGACGGCGGCGCCGGCCTCGATCGCCTGGGGCACCTGGTCCATGCGCTGCACCTGGCAGATCAGCGCGGCGCCGCCGGCAGCAATGCGCGCCGCGTAGGGGCGCGGGTCGCCAAACGACAGCATCACGGCGCACGGGCGTTCGGTATCCGCGTGGTCCAGCACCCAGTCGAGCGCCGAGGCGTCCTCGTCCATCTTCCAGGTGATGAAGCCGCAGCCGATGCGGCCGGTGCCGGCGGCCTGGAGGGCCAACGTGTATTCGCGTTGCGTCCAGGCCAGGTCGCCATAGCCGCCGCCGACCAGGCCGAGCGCGCCGGCGTGCGCGCAGGCGGCGGCCAGGGCGCCGCCCGAGGCCAGGGCCATGGGCGCGAGCGCGATGGGGGTGGAGAGGCCGAAACGGGCGCTGAAGCGCGAGGGTGTGAGAAGCGTCATGCGGACATTGTCCGGCGCGCGGGGCCTGCCGCGCAACGGGGCGGCGCTGCCGCGGCACCGCCGAATGCGCCTGTGCTATATAAAAAATAGCTATTGGCGCTTGACTGGCCTTGGTTTCAACGGATAAAGCGGCTGAATCTCAATGGATGCGTGCGCAAGCTGCTCACTTTATGGAAGCAGCCTCAGGCCAGCGCCGGGGCTTGCAGCGGCAGCCGCAGCACAAAGCAGGCGCCGCCGCCGGCGCGGTCCTCGCAGTGCACGCTGCCGTCGTGGCGCCCGGCGATCGAGCGCACCAGCGCCAGGCCCAGGCCCACGCCGCCGGCGCGTTCGCTGGCGCCGGGCAGCCGGTAGAACGGCTCGAAGATGCGCTCGCGCAGCGCCTCGGGCACGCCGGGGCCGTGGTCGCAGACGCGCACCTCGGCCATGGCCGGCGCTGCGCCGCAGGCTCACGGTGATCTCGCCCTGGCTGTAGCGGCGCGCGTTCTCGAGCAGGTTGCGCACCGCGCGGCGCAGCAGCTTGGCGACGCCGGACACCTCGAGCGTCTCGGCGCTGGCGTCCAGGTCGGCATCGACACGTGCGCATTCCTCGGCGGCCAGGCCCACCAGGTCGACCAGCTCGACGGTGCCCACGTCGGCCTCGCGCGCGTCCAGGCGGCTGGCCAGCAGGATTTCGTCGACCAGCTGGTCGAGCTCGGCGATGTTGCGCAGGATCTCGTCGCGGAACGCGGGCGAGGGCTGGCTGCCGCCCATCAGCTCGATGCCCCATGCGGATGCGCGTGAGCGGCGAGCGCAGCTCGTGCGAGGCATTGGCCAGCAGCGATTTGTGCGA
Organism: uncultured beta proteobacterium; assembly: GCA_963703375.1. Classification (GTDB taxonomy): domain Bacteria; phylum Pseudomonadota; class Gammaproteobacteria; order Burkholderiales; family Burkholderiaceae_C; genus Simplicispira. The sequence continues at coordinate 385,985 of CAVPEF010000004.1, forward strand.
CTGCACCAGGGTCTCGATGCGCGCGGCCGCAGCGTTGAACTGGCGCGAGAGGTCGGCCACCTCGTCGTGGCCGTGCACCGGCACGCGCGCCGACAGATCGCCCTCGCCAAAGCGCTGCACGCCGTGCTGCAGCACATCGAGCCGCTTGAACAGCCGCCGGATGATCGGGAACACGCCCAGGCCACGGCCAGGCCCACCAGGCCCAGCATCCAGACAAAGCCGAACGGCGGCCGCGTCCAGAAGGCGGCGTCGGCACGCCCGCGCGAGCGCTCGCCGCGGTTGGCGCGCGGCGCCATCTGCAGGCTGTAGGCGCGGCCGTCCTCGGCTTCGATGCGCAGCTCCAGGCCCTCGCCGGGCGGCCCGCGGCACGCGCGTCGCCAGGCCCGCCACCAGCGTCTGGCCCTCGCCGTCGCGCAGCACCAGCTCGCGCGCGGGCGGCGCCGCCTGCTGCTGCGCGTTCTGCTCGGCCGCCACGCGCCAGGCCCAGCCCACCAGCAGCGTGAGCACCGCCACGCCGCCGACCACGGCGAGCCAGATGCGCAGGTACAGCCGGCGCGAGAACAGGCGGATCAGTGGCATGGCGGCGCCCGTTCAGTCCTGCTGCTTGGCAAACACGTAGCCCACGCCGCGCACCGTGAGGATGCGGCGCGGGTTCTTGGCGTCTGCTCGATCGCGGCGCGGATGCGGCCCATGTGCACGTCGATCGAGCGGTCGAAGGCTTCGAGTTCGCGCCCGCGCACGGCCTCCATGATCTGGTCGCGCGTGAGCACGCGGCCGGCGCGCTCGGCCAGCGCGACCAGCAGGTCGAACTGGTAGGAGGTCAGGTCGCACGGCTGGCCCGCCACCGTGACGCTGCGCGCGTCGCGGTCGATCTCGAGCGTGCCAAAGCGCAGCACCTGCGCGGCCGGCGCGCTGGCGTCGGTGCGCCGGCGCAGGATGGCGCGGATGCGCGCCAGCAGCTCGCGCGGCTCGAACGGCTTGGGCAGGTAGTCGTCGGCGCCGAGTTCGAGGCCGATGATGCGGTCCATCGGGTCGCCCTTGGCCGTGAGCATCAGCACCGGCACCTGCGCGGCCGGGCCGGGCAGCGCGCGGATGCGCCGGCACACGTCGAGGCCGTCCATGTCGGGCAGCATCAGGTCGAGGATCACCAGGTCGGGCAGCGGCTCGGCGCCCGGGCCCTGCAGCTGCGCGAGGCCACTCGTGCCATCGGCCTGGTGCGTGACCCGCATGCCCGACTGGCCCAGGTACTCGCCGACCATCTGCGCCAGGCGGGTGTCGTCTTCAATCATCAACAGGTGCGAGGTCATGGGCGTTCTGCGGTCAAGGTGGATGGGACATGGTCGCCGCCGCGCATCTCGCGGCGTTGAAGCGGCCGTAAAGCTGGGGTAAACCGCTGCGGCGCACGGCGCCGCAGTTGCTATTGAAAATATAGCTTACAGCGCTGGCCTGTCAAGCGCTGGGCCGCGTTTTCATGCGTGATACCAGCGCCACCAGCACCAGCACCGGCAGGCCCAGCAGCGCGGTGGCGGTGAAGAACTCGGTGTAGCCGTAGCGCGTCGACGAAGCGGCCCGAGAAGCCGGCGATCAACTTCGGCAGCAGCAGCATCATCGAGCTGAACAGCGCGTACTGCGTGGCCGAATACTGCACGTTGGTCAGGCTCGACAGGTAGGCGATGAACGCCGCCGATGCGATGCCGCCGGCCAGGTTGTCGGCCGAGACCACGAAGACCAGCGCCGTCAGGTCGTGCCCGCGCGTGCCCAGCCAGGCAAACAGCAGGTTGCTGGCCGCGCTCAGCACCGCGCCGAGCATCAGCACGCGCAGCACGCCCAGGCGCATCGACAGCACGCCGCCGACGAAGGCGCCCAGCCAGCGTCATGACCACGCCGAACACCTTGGTCACGGCCGCCACCTCGTCCTTGGTGTAGCCCATGTCCACGTAGAACGGGTTGGCCATGATGCCCATCACCACGTCGCTGATGCGGTAGACCGCGATCAGCGCCAGGATCAGCACCGCCTGCCAGCGGTAGCGGCGCGATGAAGTCGGCAAACGGATCGACCAGCGCGCCGCGCAGCCACTCGGCCGCGTTCCTCGGCCGGCGCCAGCGCGCGCGGCGCCGGCTCGCGCGAGAGCAGCACCGTCAGCCACGCCGACCAGCATCGACGCGGCCATGACGAGGTAGGCCAGTCTTCCAGGCGCCCGTGCTGGTAGCGCGCGCCGCCGGCCATCTCGGCGCGCGCCGCCAGCCACAGCACGCCGGCGCCGGCCCAGATCATCGCCAGGCGGTAGCCGGTCTGGTAGGTCGCGGCCAGCGCCGCCTGGCGGTCGGCGTCGGCCGACTCGATGCGGAACGCGTCGAGCGCAATGTCCTGCGTGGCCGAGCCGAAGGCCACCGCCAGCGCGCACCAGACCACGGGCGCAGCGCCTGCTGCGGGTCGTTGAAGCGCCATGCCGACCAGCCCCGCCATCACCATGCCCTGCGCCAGCAGCAGCCAGCTGCGCCGCCGGCCCAGCCAGCGCGTGAGCAGCGGCAGCGGCATGCGGTCCACCAGCGGCGCCCAGACCCACTTGAAGCGCATAGGCCAGCCCGACCCAGCTCAGATAGCCGATGGTCGTGCGGTCGATGCCCGCCTCGCGCAGCCAGAACGACAGCGTGCCCAGCACCAGCAGCAGCGGCAGCCCGGCGGAAAACCCGAGCGTCAGCATGCGCAGGCTCGCGGGCTCCCGGTACACGCGCAGCGTCTGGCGCCAGGGCATGCGCGGCGGGCGGCGGGCGGGATCGGCGGGGGTGTCGGCGCTGCGGGCGCCGGCGCGGCGGCCGCCGCGCCCGGGCCGGTTGGGGCGGCAGGCGCCGTGCCGGCGAAATGGTCTGACATGGAAGAGGTGTCCTTTGTGCCTATTATTGGCGCATGTGCCTGTTCTGCCCCCGTTTGACTCCGCCGCCCCCGCCGCGCACGGCCCCTGGTCGGCGCGCCGCGCCTTCCTGCTCAGCGCCGCAGCGCCACCGCGGCGGCCGCCGCGCCGCCGGCGCTCGCCCAGGTCGATGTGGGCTCGTCTTCGGGTCTGCGCAACCTGGTGCCGGCCGACACGCTCGAGAACGCCGCCACCCAGCAGTACAGCCAGCTGCTGGCCCAGGCGCGCGCGCAAGAAAGCGCTGGCACCCGACAGCCACCCGCAGCTGCAGCGCCTGCGCGCCATCGGCCAGCGCCTGGTGCCGTTTGCCGCGCAGTGGAACCCGCGTGCGCGCGACTGGAAGTGGGAGGTGAACCTGATCGGCAGCAAGCAGATCAACGCCTTCTGCATGCCCGGCGGCAAGATCGCGTTCTACACCGGCATCCTCGACCAGCTCAAGCTCAGCGACGACGAGGCCGCGATGGTCATGGGCCACGAAATGGCGCATGCGCTGCGCGAGCACGCGCGTGCGCGCATGGCCAAGAGCGAGGCCACCAACCTCGGCCTGCGCCTGGGCGCACAGTTGCTGGGCCTGGGCGACATGGGCAACCTCGCCGCCAACCTGGGCGGCCAGCTGCTCACGCTCAAGTTCAGCCGCGGCGACGAGAGCGACGCCGACCTCGTCGGCCTCGAGATGGCCGCGCGCGCCGGCTACAACCCCGAAGCGGCCGTGACGCTGTGGCGCAAGATGGGCCAGGCCACGGGCGGCCAGGGCGGCCCCGCGTTCCTCTCCACCCACCCCAGCGGCCCGCAGCGCATCCGCGAACTCGAGCAGAACGTGCCCAAGGTGCAGGGCCTGTATGCGGCGGCGCGGCGCCGGTAAAGCGTGGGCGCGGGCCACGCGCGCAGGAGCAGGCCGCGCGGCGCGCGGGGCCCGGCGTGTAGGCGTACAGGCCGACTTGATGCCGCGTTGACTCAAGCGGTGCGCAACCCCACTACCATAAAGACCAGACTTGCGCCAGCGCGGTTTTTTTGGCCGACACCGGGGCGCGGTTGAAGTTGTTCCACACCTTTCATCCAGGAGGTCTTCCATGAAAACACTTTCACTCCGCTCTTTGCTGGTCGCTGCCGTGGTGGGCACCGCCGGGGTTGCCATGGTCGGTTGCACCACCACCAAAGAGAGTGCGCAGGCCTCGCCGCGCGCGGACCGCGCCTCGCTCGAATCGCAGGCTAACGCCACGCTGTCGCGCCTCTATGAAACGGCCCCCGGCTCGCGCGAATTGGTGGCGCGCGCCAGGGGCGTGCTGGTGTTCCCGGCCGTGATCGGCGGCAGCTTCGTGATCGGCGTGCAGCACGGTGAAGGCGTGCTGCGCGTGGCCAACAAGACGCACAGCTACTACACCACGACGGGCGCCTCCATCGGCTGGCAGGCCGGCGGCCAGTCCAAGGCCGTGATCTATGTGTTCAACACGCAGGACGCGCTCGACAAGTTCATCAACGGCAACGGCTGGTCGGGCGGCGTCGACGCCACCGTGGCGGCAGGCCACATCGGTGCCAACGGCAGCATCGACACCACGACCGCACAGGCTCCCGTCACCAGCTATGTGATGACCAACACCGGGCTGGAAGCGGGGGTGTCGCTGCAGGGGTCGAAGATCACCAAGATCACGCGCTGAGCAGGCAAGGGCGGCGCTGCCGCCTGGCCCGGCCATGGGCCACTCCGCTCTGGAAAAAAACCGGTGTCACACCGGTTTTTTTTCTGCGTGCAGCGTCTGCCCATCACCCAAACACCTTGCGCGCCGCGTGCATGCCGTGCAAGAAGCGGGTCTGCCGGCGCTCGCACAGACGCGCCAATTGCGCGAGCGCCCCCACAGCCGAGCCAAATTCCTTCAAAAAGTGCGCTGCCATGCCAATGAAGGCTTCGCCATCGACCCCCTGGCGCGCCAATATGGCCGGCTGCGCTTGCGCAATGCAGCCCCTTTTGCCAGGGCGCACCAGCCGCCCCCCGTCCAGTCCACCAGCTTGGCATAGTTGTGCCAGCCAAACGGCACCGCCCAGGGCGTGCGGCCGGGGGCGTCAAACGGCATCAGCGGCGCTTGCGGTAAAGGCGCTGGCGCCAAGGCATCGGCAGGCGCGGCGCCGGCTGCGGCACAGGGGGCCGCCGCCTCATAGCCGGCGTGCAGCCCAGCCTCTCCTGGATCGAGGTGTAGTCAGAGTCCTTGGGCGTTTACGCCATGCCCGCCCGCACCGGGTTCAAATCCACATAGGCCATCGCCGCCAGCAGCGCCTGCGCGTCCAGCAGCGCCTGGCTCTTCAATCGCTCCTCCCAAAACCGCCCCGTGCAGCCATCCTCGGCATTGGCCTGGCGCGCCAGCGACTCGTTCAGCACGCGCATAAACCACGACACGTCAAACAAACGCGCGCGATAGGTTTAAGACATCGCCTGCACGAACGCCAGCTCCGCCTCGCCCATGCCCGCGCGCCGCAGACAGATAACGTCCCACCAGCAGCGGCCCGGTAAACAGCTGCGCCCAGCGCTACAACACCGGTTCGGTGCTCCAGGCCTGCGCCCGTTCCTGGTCAATGCGCAACTATAGGCCGCCGCCACGTCTATGGCAAAGATGTGCGCCAGCATCCTTGATGCGCGTGGTAATCCAGCCGCGGCGGTGTTCGAAGCTCTGGCCGTTGTGGTGGTCGTGCCTGCACAGAAAGGCGCGCCGCACCTAGCGCGAGACGCAGTGGTACTACGCGCTATCTGGAAGGCTGATCAACGCAGGGCGGGAACGGGTCATGGCGGGCTTTGCTGAATGCAGGATGTGAGCGCAGGGTAATTGAGGCAGCAGGGTTTTCGAACTAAGTGGATGTCCTTTATTTTTTGTTTTTGATGGCATCCAGTTAAAATCCATCCAGAGGTAAAAATCCTAATATTTCTGAATTGTTTTTATCGATCAAAGCAACCCATCCTGTGCTTTTCCGCGATTGCATAGGAAGCCATTTGACATCGAATTCATTCTTCTTGATGTGTTGAAGAGTGTTTTTTATAAGATCTATTTTTTTAGGGTATTTTTTCATTAACGTATCGATTGGATAGGATTTTCTCAGAATTAACCGCTTCTGGTTTTCATAAGAATCCCACCGATCAGGTCTATAAGCTGTCTCAAGTCCGTTTAAGGACAACTCTACTTGCTCCAGATAGTCGGAGTCATCCGGTTGTGCAACCCGCACAGCAATTAACTTTGGCCCTGTCCAGCCCGGTCTCGGAATCGAGTTAGGCATTTTTGAAAGATCGTCCCGTTTCAAGTCCGCTAACGACACAACACGAAAACGGTCCAGTTCGTAAGCAAGATAAACAGGTCTTGCGAGTGCTATGGTGTTTAGCCCATAAGCAAGCGCGGCGATTTGAACCATAGCTACTATGGACAAGTCCATGGCAAGCTCCCGGCGGCTTTTTTGGGGATTAAAAAGCACGAGTGTGAGCAGCGGACCACAAACCAAATCTATGCTTACAATCAATATAAATAAATTAATCCCGCCCGATAATGATGCATAAGGTTGTGGATACCAAACAAAAAAAACAACAACCGCTGAAGCGAATGCGACTAGCACTGAGAAGGCCACGTGCAGTGCAAAGGCGCGCGATGAGGCTTTAAGTCTTTTATGCAGCATAAAATAAAAAGAGCGCCGAAGCGCTCTTTTATTACTGATGGAAATTTATTAACGGCACTCGCCCGGGGCCAAGCGAGCAGGCAAAGTACCTGCGGTGCCAACCAGAGTACCAACAGCGCCTGCAGCACGGCAGCGCCACTTAATTGGTTCAGCAGGAGGCGAGAACACTGCGATGCCAGAGGGAAGCGCGGCGGGAGCAGCTTGAGTGCCAATATACGGATTCAGTGTCAGCAAGTTTGTTGCCGCAGGTTGTACGCGAGCCGTATAGTTAATCGACACAACGCCAGTAGCAGGAGCGATCGTCAAGTCAAGTACATTGGCAGTGGGTTGGAAGGCAGTTACATTGAATCCAGTGTTGTAACCTGTTGCCACAGCCACATCAGCGCCACGTGCTGCGAATTCGGCAACATTTAGTTTTGCCGAAGAGGCCAGTGCTAGACCTTCAGTGACGCGTGCGCGGATTGTGTAGTCTTGATACGCAGGCAGGGCCACAGCAGCCAAGATGCCAATGATCGCCACCACGATCATCAGTTCGATGAGGGTGAAGCCCTTTTGGAGAGTACGTTTCATAAAAATTCCTAATGAGGTCGATTGCAATTCAAACCTGCAGAAGAACTCTCCAGGTTGGCAACAATAAAGCAGTTTTCGTGCCAAGCGCTTAAGCAACAAAACGTATCAAATTTGAATTTAAAGACATTCCTGCAGCATATTTTATATGTATCTCTGGGGAAATTTCCGACAATTTTGTCAGACAAAAATTGTCACAAAGTGCATCTTTGTCTCGCATATCGGTCCCGCTCACTCTAAGAGAGTGCCGGTGCAGGCCGGGCACCGTTTCTCCACGCCTCGGCGGCTTACTTTGAGTTCAGGTCAAGTATCGGAAAAAGATTTGTAGAAAGCGATTATGGCGATCAAACCAGGATCTCTGATCGTGATCAACCGCCTTTATACAGATGGTCATAACTCAGCCACCAAGCACTCAGAGCGCCGCCCCCGTCACCCCTTGCACAAACTGCATCTGCGTGCCCGCCAGCTCCACGCGATCACCGCTTTGCAGGGTCGCGGCGTTACCCTCCACCACTGCGCCGTTGACCCGAGGCAGTTCCGGCCCTTCGACGTGTGCGAGCACGAAGCCCTGGTTGCGGCGCGTGATGGAGGCCACGGCGACGCCCGGTTTGCCGATTGTGGTGACGACCTTGATCAGCGCCACTTCGCGCCCGGCGGCCGGGCCTGTGAGCACGCGGATCACGGCCGGGCTGGCGGGTGGGGCGGCGGGCAGCGCGCGCGCCGGGGGGCGGGGGGCGCTGGCCATGCGGTGCTTGACGGTCACGGTCTTTTCGTAGCCCTCGGCCTCGGCCTCGTTGACGAAGCGGATCTTGTACTTGCTCAGTTCGATGGTGTCGCCGTGGCGCAGCAGCTGGCGCGCGACGGCCTTGCCGTTCACATAGGTGCCGTTGGTGCTTTTCAGGTCCTCGAGTTCGACGCCTTGCGCTTCTGGCATGTGCAGCACGGCGTGCTCGCCGCTGACCGCGAGGTGGTCGATGACGATGTCGTTGTAGGGCCTGCGCCCGAGCGTGGTGCGCTCTTTGGTCAGCTCGATTTCCTTGATGGCGACTCCGTCGATCGAGAGGATCAATCTGGGCATGGGCAACTCCTGGGTTTGGGTGCTGGAGGCATAGCGGTGGTCAGGCGGCCTTGAGCCAGCGCGACATGAAGCTGCGCCGCGGCTGCGCCGGGCCGGCCTGGGCCAGCAGCACGCTGATATTGTCGCGCCCGCCGTGGGCGTTGGCGGCGTCGATGAGGCGGCGGGCCTTGTCTTCGAGCGGCGCAGTGGCGGCCAGCAGGGTGGACAGTTCGGCATGGTCGACCATTTCGCTCAGGCCGTCGGAGCACAGCAGAAAAAGGTCACCGGGCTCGACCGGGAATTCGTGGGTCTCGAGCTGTACGTGGGACTCGACCCCCAGCGCCCGCGTGACCAGGTTGCGGCCCAGAGACTGCGCGGCCTGGCGCGGCGTGAGCAGGCCGGCATCGACCTGTTCCTGCAGCCACGAGTGGTCGCGCGTGATCTGCGTGAGCTGGCCGGCGCGCAAGCGGTAGCAGCGTGAATCGCCCACATGGCCCAGCAGCAGCCGGTCGGCGCTGAACACGGCGGCCACCAGCGTGGTGCCCATGCCCGCGTACACGGGGGTGGACTGGGCGGCGTCAAAGATGGCCCGGTTGGCGTTGTCGACAGAGGTTTCAAGGGCGCGGCGCAGCGCGCGCATGGGCACGGGGGAGCCGGCCTGCGCAAGCCAGCGGCCCATTTCGGCGCAGACAGAGGCGGTGGCCATGGCGGCGGCCACTTCGCCGGCGTTGTAGCCACCCATGCCATCGGCCAGCACGGCCACCTGGGCGTGCGCGTCCACGGCCACGGCGTCTTCGTTGTTGGCGCGCACGCGGCCGCAATCGGTGCGGGCGCAGAACTCGTAGTTCATGGGGCCCGGCTAGCCGCTGGGCGAGCGCGGGCGGGGGCAGCCGCGTGCATCACGGTGTCTTGCAAATCCGCCATGGGGTGGTGCTCTCCAGAGACGTGGCTAGCATCATAGACGAGGCCCTGGATCGGGCTGGCGGACGCCCGCGGCGTGGTCCATTCGTGCGCTGGACCTTGCGCAGGGTTCGCCCTTTTGTTTGATCTTCTCACCCACGGCACCTTTGGTAACTAGCTGTAATATTTTACAGAAGCATGGTGCGTGTCGGCGTGGGTTGCGCTGTACCAGCGCGTGCTTGCCTGCCGTACAGCATACGTGGCGCGCCAGAGTGGCTGCGGCGGGCCTGCCCTTCATGCCAGGGTTCAGGTGCCGCCGCAGGCTTGTGCCTGCCATGGGAATCCTGGGTCCACGGCCTGCGGCAGCCGTGGGCGCTGGGCAGGCCTTGGCCCGCCCCAGGCATCACTGCGACGTGGCAGGCTGCCTGGCCCGGGCCTGGAGCAGCTTGCCCGCCCCAACCACAAAAACCGCTCCAAAGGCCGCAGCCACGTAATGCAGCATCGGGTGCCCCACCAGAACGTCCTTCAAGGCGGTATCGTTCATGATGGTTTCACCGCCCACCCAGCCGATCAGGGCCGCACCCAGCACGACGATGATCGGGGAAGCGTTCCATGAGCTTGATCATCAGCGTGCTGCCGAAGATCACCAGCGGAATGCTGATCGCCAGGCCCAGAATCAGCAGCAGCATGCTGCCCTGCGCGGCGGCCGCCACGGCGATCACGTTGTCCAGGCTCATCACCAGGTCGGCGATCAGGATGGTGCGCACCGCGGCCATCAGGCTGCCGTATTCCTTGTCGTCGCCTTCGTCTTCGTCTTCCCGCTGAGCAGTTGCAGGCCGATCCACAGCAGCAGCAGGCCGCCGATGATCTGCAGGTAGGACAGCGCCAGCAGCTTGGCTGCCACCACCGTGAGCACGATGCGCAGCACCACGGCGGCACCGGAGCCGAAGAAAACGGCTTTCTTTTGCTGTTGCGGCGGCAGCGAGCGTGCGGCCAGCGCGATGACCACCGCGTTGTCGCCCGACAGAATGATGTTGATCCAGACGATCTTGACCAGGCCAATCCAGAAATCGGCGCTTTGCAGAAACTCCATGCATCGTTCTCCAGCTGTTGTGAGCACGAAAAAAGCGCCGGCAACCGGGGTTGCGGGCGCTTTTCTTGTATGGGAGACGGCAGTTTATCGGGCTCTGGCGCCCGCGTCATCCGTAATTCTGCGTACAGATTACTTCAGCTGGGCCTTGAGCAGCTTGGCCCAGTTCCGAGAGGTTGCGCGTGACGATGAAGCCCGCACTCTTCCATGACGGCCAGCTTGGCATCGGCCGTGTCGGCGCCGCCCGAGATCAGCGCGCCGGCGTGGCCCATGCGCTTGCCCGGAGGGGCGGTGACGCCGGCGATGAAGCCGACGATCGGCTTCTTCATGTTGTCCTTGCACCAGCGCGCGGCCTCGGCTTCGTCGGGTCCGCCGATCTCGCCGATCATGATGACGGCGTCGGTGTCGGGGTCGTCGTTGAAGGCCTTCATCACGTCGATGTGCTTCAGGCCGTTGATCGGGTCGCCACCGATGCCGACGGCGGTCGACTGGCCGAGGCCGATTTCGGTCAGCATGGCCACGGCTTCATAGGTCAGCGTGCCCGAGCGGCTCGACCACGCCGATGCGGCCCTTGCGGTGGATGTGGCCGGGCATGATGCCGATCTTGATTTCGTCGGGCGTGATGAGGCCGGGGCAGTTGGGGCCCAGCAGCAGCGTCTTCTTGCCGCCGGCGGCTTCCTTGGCCTTCATCTTGTTGCGCACTTCGAGCATGTCGCGCACCGGGATGCCTTCGGTGATGCAGATCGCCATGTCCAGGTCGGCCTCGACGGCTTCCCAGATCGCGGCGGCCGCGCCTGCGGGCGGCACGTAGATCACCGACACGGTCGCGCCGGTCTGCGTGCGCCGCTTCCTTGACGGAGGCGTAGATCGGGATGTTGAAGATCGACTCGCCGGCCTTCTTCGGGTTCACGCCGGCGACGAAGGCGTTCTTGCCGTTCGCGTATTCCTGGCACTTTTCCGTGTGGAACTGGCCGGTCTTGCCCGTGATGCCCTGGGTGATGACCTTGGTGTCTTTGTTGATGTAGATCGACATGACTTGTTCCTTAGGCCTTCTTGACGGCAGCGACGATCTTCTGGGCGGCTTCGGCCATGGTGTCGGCGCGATGATCGGCAGGCCGGACTCGGCCAGCAGCTTCTTGCCCAGCTACTTCGTTCGTGCCCTTCATGCGCACGACCAGCGGCACCTGACAGGTTCACGGCCTTGCAGGCGGTGATCACGCCGGTGGCGATGGTGTCGCACTTCATGATGCCGCCGAAGATGTTGACCAGGATGCCCTTGACGTTCTTGTTCTTGAGCATGATCTTGAAGGCTTCGGTCACCTTCTCGGCGGTGGCGCCGCCGCCCACGTCGAGGAAGTTGGCCGGCTCGCCGCCGAACAGCTTGATGGTGTCCATGGTGGCCATGGCCAGGCCGGCGCCGTTGACCAGGCAGCCGATGTTGCCGTCCAGGCTGATGTAGGCCAGGTCGAACTTGGACGCTTCCACTTCGGCCGGGTCTTCTTCGTCGAGGTCGCGCAGGGCGACGATCTCGGGGTGGCGGAACAGCGCGTTGGCGTCGAAGTTGAACTTGGCGTCCAGCGCCATCAGTTGCCCTTGCTGTCGCGGTTGAGCGGGTTGATCTCGACCAGCGAGGCGTCGGTGTCCATGTAGCACTGGTAGAGCTTCTTGAAGATGTCGACGGCCTGGGCGGTGGACTCGGCGGGCAGGCCGATGCCGTCGGCGATCTTCTTGGCTTGCTCTTCGCCGAGGCCGGTCAGCGGGTCGATGAACTCGGTGATGATCTTCTCGGGCGTGGCGTGGGCCACTTCCTCGATGTCCATGCCGCCTTCGCTCGATGCGATGAACGCGATCTTCTGCGTGGCGCGGTCGGTCACGGTCGAGACGTAGTATTCCTTCTGGATGTCGGCGCCGTCTTCGATGTAGAGGCGGCGCACCTTCTGGCCTTCGGGGCCGGTCTGGTGCGTCTTGAGCTGCATGCCCAGGATCTCGCCGGCGATGCGCTTGACGTCTTCAATGGTCTTGGCGACCTTGACGCCGCCGCCCTTGCCGCGGCCGCCCGCGTGGATCTGGGCCTTGACGACCCAGACCGGGCCGCCGAGCTTCTGGGCGGCTTCGACCGCTTCTTGGACGGTGAATGCGGGAATGCCGCGCGGAACGGGCACACCAAAATTGCGCAAGATTTCCTTGCCTTGGTATTCGTGAATCTTCATGAGGGCTCTCTCAGGAAAGGGATTTCACCCGGCTACCATGCAGGGATGTCTGGCGGCGGGCGTGGGACATGGCAGCCGGCAAATGTATCATGCTGCGACGCACCATTGTGTAAGCCGGCCTGACCAGGCCAGCGCACGTTTTCTAGCAGGAGCATTCCATGTCCAAAGTTTTCATCGACGGCGAAGCCGGTACCACGGGACTGCAGATCCGTGAGCGCCTGCAGGCCATGCCCGCCGTGGAGCTGGTCAGCATTGCCCCGAACAGCGCAAGGACCCGGCCGCCAAGCGCGCGCTGATCGCCGGCGTGGACCTGGTCGTGCTGTGCCTGCACGACGATGCCGCGCGCGAGACCGTGGCCATGGTCGACGAGATCGAAAAAGCCGGCGGCCGCCCGATCAAGGTGATCGACGCCAGCACCGCGCACCGCACGGCGCCGGGCTGGGTGTTCGGTTTTCCCGAGCTGTGCGCCGGGCAGGCCGATGCCGTGCGCGGCGCCAGCCGCGTCGCCAACCCCGGCTGCTATGCCACCGGCGCGATTGCGCTCTTGCGCCCGCTGGTCGATGCGGGGCTGCTGCCGCGCGACTTCCCGATCGCGCTGCCCTCGGTGAGCGGCTACTCGGGCGGCGGGCGCCCGATGATCGAGGCCTACGAGGCCGGCAAGGCGCCGCCTTACGAGGCCTATGCGCTGGGCCTGGCGCACAAGCACATCCCTGAAATCCTGTACTACACAGGCATGGTGCGCCGCCCTGTCTTCATCCCGGCCGTGGGCAACTTCGCGCAAGGCATGCTGGTGCAGCTGCCGCTGCACCTGGACCTGCTGCCCGGCGCTCCGCAGCGCCGCCGACCTGCACGACGCGCTGGCCGCGCATTACGCGCGCACCAACACGCCCGCGCAATGGGTCAAGGTGCTGCCCCCCACCGACGACCTGAAGCTGGCCGCCGACACGCTGGCCAATACCAACCAGCTGGAGCTGCGCGTGTTCGCCAACGAGGAGCACCGCCAGGCCGTGCTGATTGCGCGGCTGGACAACCTGGGCAAGGGCGCCAGCGGCGCGGCGGTGCAGAACCTGCAGCTGATGCTGGGGCTGTGACGCGGCAACGCCGGCCGAGAGCTGGGGGCGCGCCGCACGGTGCGCTCCCGGCGCCTGCCGCCATACGCGGTGCCGTCTGACACGGCGGCGGCCCGGCTGGGACCTACGATGCAGACACCAGGTTGTTCTCGCGGAGGTAGGCATGCACTTCTGTTCCTCCTTTTGGTGGCCCTTGGCCATGGCGATGCGCCCGCGGGCGCAGGGCCGCATGCGCCGCCCCGCCGGCACCCGCGCGCACACAGGTAGCCCTGCTGTGGCGGCGCAGAGAGACGCCACTTTCCCACCAGGCAGCAGGCCATGACCACGCCGCTGTCGCCCTCACCTGCCGCTCCAGCCAGTGGTGTGGAGAGGAAGTCCCCACCCCCCAGCGCCCCTGCCGGTGCAGCGCACGGCACGGCGCGGCGCGAAACGCGCGGGCTGGTGCTGGTGGCGGCCGGCGCGGCCACGCTGTGCCTGCTGACGGCGATCGGCTTCAACCTCGTGGTGACGCATGAGCTGACCAGCGGCTTTGCGGACGGTCAGCGCAGCGGCGCCGCAGCCCCGGCCGCCTCTGCCCCGGCCACCCCTGCCACCAGCACTCCTGCCGGCATGCCGGCCGCGGCCGGACCGGGGGGCGGCACGCCGGCTTCCGACGCCACGGCGCCCGGCGCGGCGGGCGCCGGCGCTGCCCCGGCAAGCACCGGCACAGGTGCAAGCGCAGGCACAGGCGCGGCGGCTGCGCCCCAGGCTTCCGAAGGCGCCGGCGGGCCACAGGCTCCGGCGCGGTGAGTGCATCGGCGTCCGTGCCCGAGTTCGTGTCGGCGATGCAATCCGCTGCGGCCACAGCCAAGTGGCTGGTGGTGGATTGAGCGACCCCTGAAGGGCAAGGCCCGGGCCAGCGCGTCAGCGCGGTGCCGCGGGCACCACGCGCCGCACGGTCTCGGCGGCGAAACCGCGCGCCATCAGAAAGCGCACTTGGCGTGCCCAGGCCTTGGCGTCGGCCGGCGCGGCGCCAAAGCGCTTGTCCCAGACGCTGCGCGCGCGCTCGAGCTCCGAGTCCTTGAGCTGCGCCACGGCGTCGCGCACCAGCGCCGGGTCGATGCCTTTGGCCTGCAGTTCCTGGCGCACCCGCGCGGCGCCCAGGCTGGCGGCGCGGCGGTTCACAACGGAAGCGACCACGCGCGCCTCGCTGATGAAGCCCTTGGCCTGCAGGTCGTCGAGCACGCGCTCGATCTGGCCGGGCTCTTCTTCGTGCCGCGCCAGCTTGCGGCCGAGCTCGGCGCGCGAATGCTCGCGCGCGGCCAGGTAGCGCAGCGCGCGGCCCTTGAGGGAAGGGGGAGGAGGGGGCGACCGCATGCGGTGGGGCCCGCGCCGGTGCGCTATTTTTAATATAGCTGCCAGCGCTTGCCCGGTCTGCGTTTAGTCGACTTTTTGCTCGGATTTGCGTGCGCGCGCCGCGGGCGCTGCCACCACGCCATCGGCCGCTTCGCTCTCGCTGTCGACCACGGCTTCGGGCGCGGCGGCTGCCACCGCCAGCGCGGCCGGCAGCAGCGCAATGCCCAGGCCTTCGCGCACCTTGTTCTCGATCTCGTGCGCCAGCTGCGGGTTCTCGCGCAGGAACTCGCGCGCGTTGTCGCGGCCCTGGCCGATCTTCTCGCCGTTGTAGGCGTACCAGGCACCCGACTTCTCGACGATGCGCGCGACCACGCCCATGTCGATGATCTCGCCCTCGCGCGAGATGCCCTCGCCGAACAGGATGTCGAACTCGGCCGTCTTGAACGGCGGCGAGACCTTGTTCTTGACCACCTTGACGCGCGTCTCGTTGCCGACCACTTCCTCGCCCTTCTTGATCGAGCCGATGCGGCGGATATCGAGGCGCACCGAGGCGTAGAACTTGAGCGCATTGCCGCCGGTGGTGGTTTCGGGCGAGCCGAACATCACGCCGATCTTCATGCGGATCTGGTTGATGAAGATCACCATGCAGTTGGTCTTCTTGATGGTCGAGGTCAGCTTGCGCAGCGCCTGGCTCATCAGGCGTGCCTGCAGGCCCGGCAGGCTGTCGCCCATGTCGCCTTCGATTTCGGCCTTGGGCGTGAGCGCCGCGACCGAGTCGATGACGATCAGGTCCACGGCGCCCGAGCGCACGAGGCTGTCGACGATCTCGAGCGCCTGCTCGCCGGTGTCGGGCTGCGAGATCAGCAGGTCCTGCAGGTTCACGCCGAGCTTTTGCGCGTACTGGATGTCGAGCGCGTGCTCGGCGTCGACGAAGGCGCACTGGCCGCCCTGTTTCTGCATTTCGGCGATGACCTGCAGCGTCAGCGTCGTCTTGCCCGACGATTCCGGGCCGTAGATTTCAACGACGCGGCCGCGCGGCAGACCGCCGACGCCCAGCGCCACGTCAAGGCCGAGCGAGCCGGTCGAGACCACCTGGATGTCCTCGATCACCTCGCCTTCGCCCAGGCGCATGATGGTGCCCTTGCCAAACTGCTTCTCGATCTGCGCGAGCGCGGCCGCCAGGGCCTTGGTTTTTTCAGCGTCGGCGGGCATGCTGCGGCTAATGGGTGCGTTCATGAAAAACTCCTTGAATATCAACAGGATAAAAACACAGAACCCAGCTGCCTTGGATGCCTGACTGGATGCTTGAACAGTAGTTTATGAGCATTGTCAAAAACTTCAAACCCATAATTTAGTCAGTTTGACTGTCTATTCGAGGCGCTGCCTGGAGGATCCCGATGGCCGTTTTTTCCGCTGCTGAAGAGGGCTGGCGCCTGACCCACCTGGGCCGCCTGATGGGCGATGCGCTGCGCCGCTTCGATGCGCGCGTGCTGCAGCTGATGGCGCACGACGTCGAGGTGCCGCTGGCGCTGTCGAACCTCGCCGCGCGCGACCAGGTCAGCGCCGCCCATGTGCACATCACGCGCCACCTCTCGCTCGCGGGCGACCGCCTGACCGACCTGGCGCAGCGCGCCGGCATGACCAAGCAGGCCATGGCCGCGCTGGTCGACCAGTGCGTCGCCTGGGGCCTGGTCACGCGCGCGGCCGACCCGCACGACGCGCGTGCGCGCCGCGTCTGCTTCACGCCCACGGGCCTGGCCTGGCTGCAGGCGTTCCGCGCAGCGGTGGCGCAGGCCGAGGCCGAGTTCCGCGCCGAAGTGGGCGACGACGTGGCCGCCGTGGTCGCGATCGGGCTCGAGGCCTATGCCAGCGGCGCGCCGCCCTGATCGGCGGGGCCCGGCTCGGCCGGCTCGGCATTGGCCAGCAGCCAGGTGCGAAAGCTGCCCAGCGTGTGCAGGTGGTTGCGCCCCTCGGGGTAGCAGAACCAGTAGCCCAGGCGGCTGCGGTAGCCACCGCCGGGCAGCGGCTCGCGCACCAGGCCGGCGCTGATCTCGTCCTGCACCAGGCAGCGCGGCACCAGCGCCAGGCCCATGCCCGCCATCACGGCGCGGATCATGGTCTGGAACTGGTCGAACTGCGTGCCGGCCCAGGGCTGCAGCCGGTCAACGCCGTGCGTGTCGCCCCAGCGCAGCCAGGCGTCGGGCACCGAGACATGGCGCAGCAGCGGGTAGCCGGCCACGTCCTGCGGCTCGGCGATCGGCCAGTCGGCCACGCGCGTGCGCGGCGCGATCAGCGCCACGTCGTTGCCGGCCAGGTAGTGCGCGTGCGCGCCGGGCCAGTGGCCGTCGCCGAACAGGATCGAGCAGTCGAGCTCGGGGCGTGCGAAGTCGTAGCCGTGCACATAGGGCACGAAATGCAGCGTGATTTGCGGGTGCTGCAACTGGAACTGCGGCAGGCGCGGGATCAGCCACTTGGCGCCAAAGGTGGGCAGGCTCGACAGGTGCAGCGCGCCGCCGCCGTCGTCGCTGGTGATGAGGTCGAGCGTCGCCGCCTCGAGCTGCGCGAGCACCGCGCACACGGCCTTTTCGTACTGCGCGCCGGCGGGCGTGAGCGCCAGGCGCTTGCGGCTGCGCTCGAACAGCGGCACGCCCACCCAGCTCTCGAGCTCCTTGACCTGCTTGCTCACGGCGCTTTGCGTCAGGTGCAGGGCCTCGGCCGCGCGCGTGACACCGCCAAAGCGCGCCACGGTGGAGAACGAGCGCAGCAGGTGCAGCGGGGGAGCGAGGCGGCGCAGGGACATAGTGGGAGGCCCATTAAACATTCTTAAATGGAATGTTATCAGGCGCAGGCGTTGCTTGGGGTTCTGCTGCCGTTGCGCTACTCTTGTTGGGAATCAAAGGAGATCCATCCATGCAACGCCGTCAATTGTTGGCCTCGCTCGCCGCCGCATCTTTCATTCCTGGAATGTCTTTTGCCCAGGAAGGCAAACCGCTGCGCATCGTCATTCCGTTTCCGCCCGGGGGCGCCACGGACATCACGGCGCGCAGCCTGCAAGAGGCGCTCGCGCGCATCCTCAAGCAGCCGGTGGTGCTGGAAAACCGCGCCGGCGCGGGCGGCTCGATCGGCACCACCGAAGTGGCGCGCGCCACGCCCGACGGCCTGACGTTCGGCATTGCCACGCTGTCTACGCACGGCGTCAACCCCGCGGTCTATGCCAAGCTGCCCTACGACCCGGTCAAGGACTTTGTCGGCGTGACGGAAATCGTCAAGGCGCCCGGCGTGGTCGTCGTCAACCCCAACGTCTTGCCGGTCACCAGCTTTGCCGAGCTGGTCAAGTACCTCAAGGCCAACCCCGGCAAGGTGTCGTACGCGACGCCGGGCAACGGCACCATCGGCCACATGTGGGGCGAGCTGTTCAAGAGCAGCACGGGCACCTCGATGGTGCACATCCCCTACCGCGGCGCCGGCCCGGCCATCAACGACGTGCTCGGCGGCCAGGTGCCGGTGTACTTCGACCAGGTGGCCTCGTCGCTGCCGCACATCCAGGCCGGCAAGCTCAAGGCGCTGGCCGTGTCCTGGCACGAGCGCCTCGACGTTCTGCCCGACGGTGCCCACCTATGGCGAACTCGGCTATGCGGTCAACAACGACCCCTCGTGGTTCGGCATGGTGGCCCCGGCCGGCACGCCCGCCGCGCTGGTCGAGCGCATGCAGCAGGCCGTGGCCCAGGCGCTCAAGGAGCCTGCGGTGCGCCAGCGCCTGGCGGGCCAGGGCCTGTACCCCTCGGGCTCCACGCCCAAGGAGTTCAGCGCGCAGATCGTGCGCGAAATCGAGAAGATGAAGCGCGTGGCCGCCTTCGCCCACGTGAAGATGGACTGAGCACCACGGCCCCTGCGGCGCGCGCCGCAGGCGCTGGCGCCGGCCGCGCCCTGCAGAGGGCCGGCCGGGGCTGGCGCCGACCGCGCCGACGTGGGAGCATTTCCCCCTGCCTCCTGAAGACCCCTATGCACGCAGCACTGAAGTTGATGAACCACCGTTTCCTGAACGCCCAGCCCGGCGCCTCCGGAGGGGCCGGCGCGGCCGCCAAGCCCCCGCCGATGGTGACGCGCATCGCCGGCAGCACGCCGCTGGTGCTGGACTCGCCGCACAGCGGCACCCATTACCCCGAGCGACTTCGGCGCCGCCTGCGACCTGGCCACGCTGCGCCGCGCCGAGGACACGCACGTCGAAAAGATCTATGCCTTTGCGCCCGCGCTGGGCGTCGACTGGATCGAAGCGCACTTCCCGCGCATCTACCTCGACGCCAACCGCGACACCACCGAGGTCGACCCGGGCATGTTCGACGGCGCATGGACCGAGCCCGTCACGACCGACGCGCTGGTGCTGCAGAAGGTGCGCCTGGGCAAGGGCCTGATCTGGAAGTTCACCGACGAGGGCGTGCCGATCTACGACCGGCTGCTCTCGGTGGACGAGGTGCGCGCGCGCATCGCGCGCTGCTGGCAGCCCTACCACGCCGCCGTGCAGGAGGCGATCGAGGCCGCGCACGCACGCCACGGCTACAGCATCCACATCAACTGCCACTCGATGCCCGCCGTCGCGGCGAGCCACGCGACGCTGCACCCGGGCCTGGTGCACGCCGACTTCGTGGTCGGCGACCGCGACGGCAGCACCGCCGACCCGGCGCTCTCGCAACTGATCTGCGCGCACCTGCGCGGCTGCGGCTACAGCGTCGAATACAACCACCCCTACAAGGGCGTGGAGCTGGTGCGCCGCTATGGCGACCCCGCGCGCCAGCGCCACAGCGTGCAGATCGAGATCAACCGCAAGCTCTACATGGACGAGCAGACGCTCGAACTCCACCCCGACGGCTTTGCCCGCCTGCGCACCGACCTGCAGGCGCTGGTGCAGAAGCTGCTGGCGCACGACCCGCGCTGAGAAAACGCGGCCGCGCAGCGCGCACTGCCGCCTAGAATCCGGTGAAACCACTGCGGCGCCCGGCCGCGGCCGGACCACAGGAGACATCCGCATGCGCATCCTCATCGCCGAAGACGACCAGGTGCTGGCCGACGGGCTGCTGCGCACCCTGCGCAGCTCGGGCGCCGTGGTGAACCACGTGGCCAATGGCAGCGAGGCCGATGCCGCGCTGATGACCAACAACGAGTTCGACCTGCTGATCCTCGACCTGGGGCTGCCCAGGATGCACGGGCTCGAGGTGCTCAAGAAGCTGCGCAGCCGCGGCTCGGCGCTGCCGGTGCTGATCCTCACCGCGGCCGACAGCGTCGACGAGCGCGTCAAGGGCCTGGACTTCGGCGCCGACGACTACATGGCCAAGCCGTTCTCGCTGCAGGAGCTCGAAGCGCGCGTGCGCGCGCTCACGCGCCGCGGCATGGGCGTGAGCAGCGCCACCATCAAGCACGGCCCGCTGGTCTACGACCAGGCCGGGCGCGTGGCCACGATCGACGGCAAGATGGTCGAGCTGTCGGCGCGCGAGCTCGGCCTCCTGGAGGTGCTGCTGCAGCGCGCCGGCCGCCTGGTCAGCAAGGACCAGCTGGTCGAGCGCCTGTGCGAGTGGGGCGAGGAGGTCAGCAACAATGCCATCGAGGTCTACATCCACCGCCTGCGCAAGAAGATCGAGAAGGGCCCGATCCGCATCGCCACGGTGCGCGGACTGGGCTACTGCCTGGAGAAGATTTCCGGCTGAGATGAACCACCCCCTGAGTCGCTTCGCGCCTTCCCCCTCCCCCTCGGGGAGGGGGACGCACCCGGTGGCCTGGCAAAGCCAGTTCCACGGGTGCACTGGCCTGGGCCGCGCCAGTTTCGTGGGCTGTAGGCGGCGTGGAGTGGGGCTTGAACCAGATAAAAATGATAGCTACCAGCGCTTTCTAGATAAGCGCTAGAGGCCAAAAAGGCTTGAAACCTTGAAAATTTTCCAGCGCGAGCAGCGCTCCCTGTTCGGCGAGATCCTCGACTGGATGCTCACCCCGCTGCTGCTGCTGTGGCCGGTGAGCCTGGCGCTGACCTGGCTGGTGGCGCAGGGCATCGCCAACAAGCCGTTCGACCGCGCGCTCGAATACAACGCCCATGCGCTGGCCCAGCTCATCACCGTGCAGGGCGGCGAGGCGCGCTTCAACCTGCCCCAGCCGGCCAGCGAGATCCTGCGCGCCGACGACGCCGACACCGTCTACTACCAGGTCAAGGGCCCGGGCGGGCGGCTGCTCTCGGGCGAGCGCGCGCTGCCCGGCCCGCCGGACGACGAGACGCCTGTGGTCGGCGAGGTGCGCCTGCGCGATGCCGAGCTGCGCGGCATTGCCATCCGCATGGCCCACATCTGGGTGCGCCTGCCCGGCAAGGGGCAGCCGCTGGCGCTGGTGCAGGTGGCCGAGACGCGCGAGAAGCGCAGCGTGCTGGCCACCGAGATCATCAAGGGCGTGATGGTGCCGCAGTTCGTCATCCTGCCGCTGGCCGTGCTGCTGGTGTGGCTGGCGCTGGCGCGCGGCATCCAGCCACTCAACCAGCTCGAAGCGCGCATCCGCGCACGCAGCCCCGACGACCTGAGCCCGCTCGACAACAAGACCGTGCCGCTCGAAGTGGCGCCGCTGGTGGCCTCGGTCAACGACCTGCTGACGCGGCTCAACGACTCGATGGCGACGCAAAAGCGCTTTCTGGCCGACGCCGCGCACCAGCTCAAGACGCCGCTGGCGGGGCTGCGCATGCAGGCCGACCTGGCGCAGCGCGAGGGCATGAGCACCGAGGAGCTCAAGCGCTCGCTGCAGCAGATCGGACGCGCCAGCATCCGCGCCACGCACACCGTCAACCAGCTGCTGGCGCTGGCGCGCGCCGAAGGCAGCAACACGCAGAAGGCGCGCATGCCGTGCGACCTGGCGCGCCTGACCATGGACGTGGTGCGCGACTCGGTGCCGCGCGCGCTCGAAAAGCACATCGACCTGGGCTACGACGGCGCCCAGCCCGGCGACGCCGGCGTGTGGGTGGACGGCAACCCGACGCTGCTCAAGGAGCTGGTGCGCAACCTGCTCGACAACGCGATCAACTACACGCCCTCGGCCGCCGCCAAGCCCGGCGTGGTCACGGCGCGCGTGCTGGCCGACCCGTTTGGCCATGTGCTGCTGCTGCAGGTGGAAGACTCGGGCCCCGGCGTGCCCGAGGCCGAGCGCGAGCTGATCTTCCAGCCGTTCTACCGCGCGCTCGGCAGCGAGGCCGACGGCTCGGGCCTGGGCCTGCCGATCGTGCTGGAGATCGCGCGCCAGCATGGCGCCGAGGTGCGGGTGGAAGCGGCCCACCCCGAGCAGCACCCGCCCGGCGCACGCTTCACGGTGCGCCTGCCGGCCAGCACGGACGCCTGAGCCGCGCCCGGCTCAGAAGCAGGCGCGCAGCGGCTTGCCGGCCAGCACCGGGCGCAGCGCCTCAAGCTGCGCGCGCAGCGCGGCATCGACCAGCGGCAGGCGCAGCGTGAAGCTCTCGGCCTCGGCGCGCTCGACCACCACGCGCGCGCTGCGCACGCCCTGGGCCGCCAGGTGGGCCAGCGCGCGCTGCGCCGCGTCCTCCGAAGCAAAGCGCCCGAGCGACAGGCCGGGCTCGAGCGCCGCGTTGCTGGGCCGGTCAAACGCAATCCCGAGGGCGCGCAGTTCGGTGCGCTTGCGGGCCAGTGCATCGGCATCGGCAAACCGGCCCATGTAGACCATCCAGCGCCCGGGTGTGGTGCTGCGCTCGAGGTTCCAGCTGCCCGTTGGCAAGGCCGCTGCGGCACTGCGCCAGGCCTGCGCTTCGGCGCTGTCGAGCCCGCCGGCCTGCAGGCAGGCGCCGCGCTCGGCCGGCGCGGCAGACGAGGGCGGCGCCTCGGGGGCCGGATCGGCGGGCGCACCGGCCTTGCCGGGCACGATGCGCAGCGCCTCGGGGGCGATCTGCTGCGCCAGGCGCTGCGGCTCCGAGGTCTGCGCCGGCGCCCAGCCCCAGGCGCCCATCAGGCCCTGCGCCCAGGCGAAGTAGCCGGCGTTGGCCAGCAGCAGGGCAAGCACCAGCGCGCGCAGCATGGGTCAGCCCGGCAGCGTGTGCGCGGCGCTGGCCGGCCGCACGCTGATGTCGCCGCTGGTCACGGCCTGCATGCCGCGCTCGCCGTGCACCAGCAGCGCGCCGTCGTCGCCGACGCCGTGGGCGATGCCCCGGCTGCCGTCGCTGAGCACCACGGCGCGGCCCAGCAGCGCGTCGCGCTGGGCAAAGCGCGCCTGCATCGGGGCGAAGCCATAGGCCTCGAACGACTGCAGCATGGCCACCAGCGGCGCCACCACGCGCAGCAGCGCGGCGGGCGCATCGGCCTGCGCATCGACTTCCTGCAGGCAGCCCGGCGGCAGCGACATGCCCGCGCCTTCGCGCGGCAGCAGGTTCAGCCCCACGCCCACGACCACATAGCGCATGGCGGCAGTGGACGGGCGCTGCCACCGGGCGCATCCTGCGGCGCCACGGCGCTGGCGGTTTCGACCAGGATGCCGCCGAGCTTGCGGTCGCCGCCGGCGCCGCCCAGCCACAGGTCGTTGGGCCACTTCAGCGCGATGCGCGCCGCGGCGCTGCCCGCGGGCGGCAGCACGGGCTGCAGGCTCTCGGCCACGCTCACGCCCACGGCCAGCGACAGGCCCGACCAGTCGGCCGGCGCCAGCGGCAGGCCCAGCGAAAACGTCAGCGCGTCGCCCGGCGCCGCTGTGCCAGGCGCGGCCCAGGCGCCCGCGCCCGGCCGTCTGCTGCTCGGCCACGAGCAGCACGGGCTCGCAGCGGCCGGCGCGCGCGCGGCGCATCAGTTCGCTGTTGGTCGAATCGATGCTGGGCAGCACCTCGACCGTGAAGCCCGGCAGCAGCGGCGCCACGGCCTCCCAGATGGCCTCGGCGGGCCAGCGCACCGGCGTGCTCATGCGGCGCGCCGCGGCTTTCTTGGCCTTGCCCAGGGGCGCCGGCGCGGCCGCGCCGCGCTTGGGCGCGAGCAGGGTGCCGCGGCAGTTCGTGCTGCCGCACCAGCACGGGTATTCGGCCTTGAGCTTGGGCGTGTAGCGCTCGTCGATGATCAGGCCGTAGTCGTAGTTCAGCTCTTCGCCGGCCGCGATGTTGCGCAGCGCCTTGATGAAGATGCGGCCGTCCCGCTCGTCGGCATAGCAGTTCGGGTCGCACGAGTGGTTGATCCAGCGCGAGGAGTTGCCGCCGACGTTGGCGTCGATCACGCGGTCTTCGTCGACATGGAAGTAGAACGTGTGGTTGGGTTGCAGCGGGTCGTGCGGGTGGCGGTCCTGCGCCTCCTGCCAGCTGATGACCTCGCCCGTGTATTCGATCAGCACCTCGCCCTCGGCGATGTCCTGCACGGCGAACACGCCCTTGCCGTGCACGCCCGAGCGGCGGGTCTGGATGCGGCGGCCGCCGAAGGCGGGGGGAGCGGTGCGGGGCATGGCAAAACTCTGTTAACTTGAATGAGCACACAGGTGCGTGCGCGTGCACGCGCGAGGAACGCCAGATTGTAGAAGCGCCCGGAGCGTCTCTCCGGGACTAGCCGCATGGCGAGACCCAACATGACCAAGACACTGGTAATTGCAGAAAAACCCTCGGTCGCGCAGGACATCGTGCGCGCCCTCACGCCCGTGGCCGGCAAGTTCGACAAGCACGACGACCATTTCGAGAACGAACGCTACGTCGTCACGAGCGCCGTCGGCCACCTGGTCGAGATCCAGGCGCCCGAGGAATTCGACGTCAAGCGCGGCAAGTGGAGCTTTGCCCACCTGCCGGTGATCCCGCCGCACTTCGACCTCAAACCCGTCGACAAGACCAAGACGCGCCTGAACGCCGTGGTCAAGCAGGCCAAGCGCAAGGACGTGACGGCACTCATCAACGCCTGCGACGCGGGCCGCGAGGGCGAGCTGATCTTTCGCCTGATCGAGCAGTACGCGGGCGGCGCCAAGCCGCTGGGCAAGCCCGTGCAGCGCCTGTGGCTGCAGTCGATGACGCCGCAGGCCATCCGCGACGGCTTCGAGAAGCTGCGCAGCGACAAGCAGATGCAGGGCCTGGCCGACGCCGCGCGCAGCCGCTCCGAGGCCGACTGGCTGGTCGGCATCAACGGCACGCGCGCCATGACGGCCTTCAACTCGCGCGACGGCGGCTTCTTCCTGACGACCGTGGGCCGCGTGCAGACGCCGACGCTGTCGCTGGTGGTCGAGCGCGAGGAGAAGATCCGCAAGTTCGTCAGCCGCGACTACTGGGAAATCCACGCCAGCTTCGCCGCCCAGGCCGGCGAGCTACCCGGCCAAGTGGTTCGATCCGCAGTGGAAGAAGCAAGCCGAGCGACGACGCCGAGCTGCGCGCCGACCGCGTCTGGTCGAGCGCGAGGCCAGCGCCATCGCCGACGCCGCGCGCGGCCAGCCCGCCACGCGTGACCGAGGAAAGCAAGCCCACCACGCAGGCGTCGCCGGCCAGCTGTTCGACCTGACCGCCTGCAGCGCGAGGCCAACGGCAAGTTCGGCTTCTCGGCCAAGACCACGCTGGCGCTGGCGCAGAGCCTGTACGAGCGCCACAAGGCCCTGACCTACCCGCGGACCGACTCGCGCGCGCTGCCCGAGGACTACGTGCCGGTGGCCAAGCAGACCTTCGAGATGCTGGCCGACAGCGGCATGACGCACCTGGCGCCGCACGCGCGCACGGCGCTCGAGGGCAACTACGTGCGCCCGAGCAAGCGCATCTTCGACAACGCCAAGGTCAGCGACCACTTTGCCATCATCCCGACGCTGCAGGCGCCCAGCGGCCTGTCCGAGGCCGAGCAGAAGCTCTACGACCTGGTGGTGCGCCGCTTCATGGCGGTGTTCTTCCCGAGCGCCGAGTACCTGGTGACCACGCGCATCAGCAAGGTCGAGCAGGCCGGCAAGGCGCACCACTTCAAGACCGACGGCAAGGTGCTGGTCAAGCCGGGCTGGCTGGCGATCTACGGCAAGGAGGCCGCCGCCGAGGTGACCGACGCCAAGGAAGGCGACAAGGGCCAGAACCTGGTGCCAGTGAAGCCGGGCGAGCGGCCGCTGGCAAGCCAAGTCGACCCCAAGGCGCTCAAGACCAAGCCGCCCGCGCGCTACTCCGAAGCCACGCTGCTGGGCGCCATGGAAGAGCGCCGGCAAGCAGGTCGACGACGACGAGCATGCGCGAGGCCATGCAGGAAAAGGGCCTGGGCACGCCCGCCACGCGCGCCGCCACCATCGAAGGCCTGCTGGCCGAAAAGTACATGCTGCGCGAAGGCCGCGAGATCATCCCCACGGCCAAGGCCTTCCAGCTCATGACGCTGCTGCGCGGCCTGGGCGTGAAGGAGCTCTCGCGCGCCGACCTGACCGGCGAGTGGGAGTACAAGCTCGCGCAGATGGAAAAGGGCGCAGCTCAGCCGCGACACCTTCATGGCCGAGATCGCCGCGATGACCGAGCGCATGGTCAAGCAAGGCCAAGGAATACGACCGCGACACCATCCCGGGCGACTACGCCACGCTGCAGGCCCCGTGCCCCAACTGCGGCGGCGTGGTCAAGGAGAACTACCGCCGCTACGCCTGCGTCGGCAAGCCGGGCGCCGAAGCGCTGCGGCTTCTCGTTCGGCAAGTCGCCGGCCGGGCGCACCTTCGAGCCGCAGGAGGCCGAGCAGCTGCTGGCGACACGCAAGATCGGGCCGCTCGAGGGCTTCCGCTCCAAGGCCGGCTGGCCGTTCACGTCCGAGATCGTGCTCAAGTACGACGACGAGGCGCACAACTACAAGCTCGAATTCGACTTCGGCGACGACAAGAAGGCCGAGGAATCGGGCGAGCTGGTCGAGTTTGCCGACGCAGAGCCTCGGCCCCTGCCCGGTCTGCGGCGCGCCCGTGCACGAGCACGGCAGCAACTACGTCTGCAGCAAGGCCGTGCCCACGGCCGCGCAGCCCACGCCCAGCTGCACGTTCAAGACCGGCAAGGTCATCCTGCAGCAGCCCGTGGAGCGCGCGCAGATGCACAAGCTGCTCGAGTCCGGCAAGACCGACCTGCTCGACAAGTTCGTGAGCATGCGCACGCGCCGCGCGTTCAAGGCGCACCTGGCCTGGGACAAGGAGGCCGGCAAGGTCAACTTCGAGTTCGCGCCGAGCAAGTTCCCGCCGCGCAAGACGGCCGCTTTTGCTGCAAAAACAGGAGCTGCAAGCGCACGCCCTGTAAGCGCTGCGGCCAAAAAAGCCGCAAAACCTGCGGCCGCGAAGAAAGCCGCCGCCAAAACGCCCAAGGCCGCCACCGCCAAGGCCCCGCGCAAGCCCGCCGCCGGCAAGGCGCCGAGCCCGCAACTCGCCGCCGTGATCGGTGCCGAGCCCGTGGCGCGGCCCGAGGCGGTCAAGAAGATCTGGGAGTACATCAAGGCCCACAACCTGCAGGACCCCAAGGACAAGCGCACCATCGTGGCCGACGACAAGCTGCGCGCCGTGTTCGGCAAGGACCAGGCCGGCATGTTCGAGCTGGCGGGCATCCTGGGCCAGCACCTGGGGTGATGGCCTGCGCGCGCCGGCCCCGAGTGGGCCTTGTGGGAGTGGATGTGTGAGCACCGAACCGCTGTTTTCTACCCGGGCCTTCGCGCCCACGCCCGAGCAGCGCGCCGTCCAGACGGCCGCCGCGCGCACGCTGGTGATCGAGGCCAACGCGGGCGCCGCCAAGACCACCACGCTGGCGCTGCGCATGGCCGAGAGCTGGCAGCGCGGCACCGCGCCCGACGCGTTCCTCGCGCTGATGCACACCGACACCGCCTGCCAGGCGCTGCGCGACGCGCTGCACAAGATCGGCGTGCCCGCGCCGGTGCGCCAGCGCATGCGCATCGCCACCTTCGAGCAGTTCTGCACCGCCCTGCTGGCCGACGCCAGCGAGCGCCCCGTGCCCGTGCTGGCCACGCCCGAGCAGCTGCGCCCGCATGTCTGGCAGGCCGTGCAGCGCGTGGAGGAAGCCCGGGGCGAGCGCTGGCGCGATGCGCTGCAGCTGCCCGCGCAGGGCGACAGCGGCTTTGTCGAGGAATTCCTGGCCGTGGCCGCGCGGCTCAAGGGCACGCTGGGCGACGAGCGCGCGCGCGAAGAGCAGCCGGTCTCGCCCGACTACGCCGACGCGCTGGGCGTGGACTACACGCTGCTCAAGGTGTTTCTTGCCTACGAGCGGCTGCGCCAGCGCGAGCTGGCCGACGAGCCGCTGTTCCGCGGCACGCACGACGCCACCTACGACCTGGCGCGCGCGCTGCACCACGGCGCCGTGCCGGCCGACTACCGGCACTGGCCGCTCGGTGTGCGCGCGCTGTGCGTGGACGAAATGCACGACCTGAACCAGGCCGCCTTCACCGTGCTGGCGGCGCTGCTCAACTCCACCTTCAGCCTGTTCTGCGGTGTCGGCGACCGCGACCAGGTCATCCACAGCGCCAGCGGGGCCGACGCCGCCTTCATGGCTGGCGCCATCACCGAGGCCACCGGCCGCCCCGTGGTGCGCCTGCCGCTCACGCCCAGCCACCGCTTCGGCAAGCGCCTGGCCGCCAAGGTCGCCCGCCTGGCCGACAAGGCCTACGACAGCGCCGCCGCGCACGACACCGGCCTCGCGCTGCTGGCCTACGACGACGGCGCGCACTGCGTGGCCCTGGTGCTGGCCGAAGTGGCGCGCTGGCGCGCCGCGCCGCGCGCGCGCATGGACCGGTGCGCGGTGCTGCTGCGCCACGCGCACCAGTCGGTGGGCATCGAGAACGCGCTGATCGCCGCGGGCGTGCCCTACACGCTCAGCGGCATGGGCAGCTACCTGCTGCGCCCCGAGGTGCTGCTGGTGCGTGGCCTGCTGGCCGTGGCCACCGACAACTTCGAGAGCGTGGCCGAGCCGCGCACGCGCGAGGCGCTGATGCACGCGCTGGTGTTCTTCTGCGGCGCGCGCATCACGGTGGCCGGGCGCGAGCACGAGTCGCAGCAGGAGCTGCTGGCCGACGCGATCCGCAGCGTCACCGACAACCCGCTGTTCCTGCAGCACTTCTTCCAGAACCAGATCCTGCCCAACGTCGAGCCCGCCACGCGCCGGCGCCTGTGCGCCGCGGTGGCCATGGCCCAGGAGCCGTCCGCGCCCGACATGCTGCAGCGCGTGCTCGACGCGCTCGAGATCGACGCGCTCATCCACGCCGCGCTGGTCTCGCGCGAGCGCCGCCAGGAGGCGCAGCGCAACCTCGCCGGCCTGTGCGCGGCCGCGCGCGGCTTTGCCTCGGCGCGCGACTACTTCCTGCACCTGAACGAGACCGAGCAGCGCCAGGCCGCGCTGCGCAGCGCAGCCAGCCTGGTGCTGGGCAGCATCGCGCACGTCAAGGGGCTCGAGTTCGAGCAGGTGCTCATCCCGTACCTGGAACGCGGCGTTTTTCCGGTGCCGCAGGCCAGCGCCGAAGAAGAGCGCAACACCCTGTACGTCGGCATGACGCGCGCGCGCCGCCAGCTCACGCTGCTGGCGCACGCCACGCGGCCCAGCAGCTTCGTGGCGCAGCTGGGCTATGCCATGACGGCATCTGCCGCACCTGGAGCGCCGGGTTGAACGCGTGGCCACAGCGCCGCGGGCAGCTGGGCACCCCTGCTGTCACACGGGCGTCCTACAGTTTCCACGCTGCGCGCTCGGTGTGCCTTACTGCCATGCTGTGGCAGCTTCCTTGTCTGTCTTCATGAAAGGCCCTCTGCGATGTTCAAACCCTCCCTGCTCGCGGCGCTGTGCGCGTGCACCCTGGTCACCGCGGGCTGCAGCAGCCTTGGCAACCGTCCGGCCGACAGTGCCGCAAAGCCGCAGGTGATTGCGCACCGCGGCGCCAGCGGTTACCTGCCCGAGCACACGCTGGCCGGCTATGAGCTGGCGGTGCGCATGGGAGCCGACTACATCGAGCCCGACCTGCAGCTCACCCGCGACGGCCAGCTGGTCGCGATGCACGACGACACATTGCAGCGCACCACCAACGTCGCCAGCCTGTTTGCGCAGCGCGGCGGCGCCTACAAGGTGGCCGACTTCACGCTGGCCGAGATCAAGAGGCTCACCGTGCAGCCCTCCGGCCCCACGGCCGGGACTGCGTACCCGGGCTTTGCGCCCAGCGCCGCGCAGCCGCTGGCGGTGCCCACGTTCCAGGAGGTCATCGACCTGGCCAAGGCGCAAAGCGCGGCCACCGGGCGCGAGGTGGGCATCTACCCCGAGGCCAAGCAGGCCGACCCGGACATGGAAGACGGCATCCTCCAGGCGCTGCAGGCCAATGGCTACCGCGCCGGCAGCAAGCTGTTCATCCAGTCGTTCAGCGACGCCACGCTGCGCAGCCTGCGCGCCAAGCAGCAGGCGCAGGGCCTGGCCTACCCGCTGGTGCAGCTGGGCTACGCCGCCGTGGCCGAAGACGGCGGGGTGCGCATGCGCGTGCGGGGCACCAACGGGTGGACGCTGCTGACGCTGCCCGAGGTCGCCACCTTCAGCGCGGGCGTGGGGGTTTCCATCGGCAACAAGACCTACCCGGTCACCCAGGCCTTCATCGACCAGGCGCATGCTGCCGGAATGCGCGTGCACGGCTGGACCTTCAACAAGCCCGACGCCGACGCTCGCCGCGGCCGAGTTCCAGAGTTACCTGGCCATGGGCATGGACGGCATGTTCGCCAACTACCCCGACCTGGCGGTGGCGGCGCGCAATACCTGGGCGGCCCAGCCCACGCCCTGAAACCCGGCCCGGGGCGCCGGCTGCCTCTGCGGGCCGCCGCAGCCCGGGCCCGCAACCGACAGGGCGGAGCGCTGCGGGCGCGCTACCCTGTGCGTGATCCCCTGACCGTTGACCGAGGTTGTTGCCATGTCCCTGCACCCCCGTGCCGTTTCTCCTCCGACCGCCCCCGCGCCGGCGCGCTCCATCGCCCTGGCCGGCGCCAGCAACTTCCGCGACCTCGGCGGCTACGCCGGGCATGGCGGGCGCACCCTCAGGTGGCGCCGGTTGTTCCGCGCCGACCATTTGGCCGCGCTCAGCCCGGCCGATCTGCAGGTGCTGCGCGACCTGGGCATTGCGCGCACCGCCGACTTTCGCGGCGAGTCCGAGCGCAGCGCCTTTGCCTGTGCCCTGCCCGGCGTGGCGCAACACCATCTCACCATCGAGCCCACCGTGGTGCAGCGCGCGCAGCAGCTGCTGCAGTCGGGCCACCAGCTCACCGCGCAGGACGCGGTGGGCCTGATGCAGGACACCTACCGCGGTTTCGTGCACGACAACGCGCCGCGCTTTGCGCAGCTGTTCGGGCTGCTGCTGGACAGCGATGCGCCGCTGGTCTTCCACTGCACCGCGGGCAAGGACCGCACCGGCTTTGCCGCCGCGCTCATCCTGCTGGCGCTGGGCGTGCCGCGCGCCGTGGTCATGCAGGACTACCTGCTCACCAACGCGCTCTACCGCCGCCCCGCAGGCGTGGCCAGCGCCGCGCCGGGCGACGTGCTGCAGGTGCTCTGGCGCGTGCAGGAAGACTTTCTGGAGGCCGCGCTGCACAGCATCGAAGCCGAGCACGGCGGCATCCAGCCCTATCTGGAGCGCGTGCTGGGCGTCAACGCCGCCGCGCAAGAGCGCCTGGCGGCGCTGTACCTGGAGCCCCGCCCGGCCGCTGCGTGAGGTGCGCGCGGCCGACGTGGCTGCGCAGCGAAAATCCGCGCTCCCCAGCGCTTAGCATTGCAGCCGGCACACACGTCTGTGCCTACCGGCGGCGCCGCCACGGCCTGGCCCACGCCAGGCCTGCCGGGCTTTGCGCCCGCCCCCTTTTTCATGCCATCTTCTGGAGACTCCACACCATGCACCACCGCCGCCTCATGCTGACCACCGCCGTCTGCCTGGCCCTGGGAATGGCCACGACCGCACACGCGGCGTGGCCCGACAAACCGGTCAAGCTCATCGTGCCGTTCCCGGCAGGCCAGGCCACCGACATTTTCGCGCGCGCGCTCGCCGACCAGCTGGGCCAGCGCCTGGGCCAGCCCGTGGTGGTCGAAAACAAGGCCGGCGCCGGCAGCAACATCGGCAGCGAGTTCGTGGTGCGCTCTGCGCCCGACGGCTACACGCTGCTCGTCGCCGGCAGCGCGATGGCCGTGAACCAGACGCTGTACAAGAAGGTCGGGTTCGACCCCACCAAGGACCTCGTCGGCATCTCGCTGATCGCCAAGGTGCCGCTCATTTTCCTGGCCACGCCCGGCTCGGGCATCACCACCATGAAGGACCTGGTGGCCCAGGCCAAGGCCGCGCCCGGGCAGCTCAACTACGCCAGTGCCGGCATCGGCGGCACGCAGCACCTGTCGGGCGAGATGATGAAGGCGCGCGCGGGCGTGTTCATCACGCACATTCCGTACCGCGGCAGCGGCCCCGCGCAGGCCGACTTCCTGGGCGGGCAGGTGCCGCTGATGGTGGACTCCGTCACCGCGGCGATGCCGCACATCCAGTCCAAGCGCGCGGTGCCGCTGGCCGTGACGTCGGCGCAGCGTTCCTCGCAGCTGCCCGATGTGCCCACCATGCGCGAAAGCGGCATTCCGGCCTTCAAGAACTTCGAGGCGGTGGGCTGGCTGGGCCTGATGGCCCCCAAAGGCACGCCGCCAGAGATCACCCAGCGCCTGAACCGCGAGGTGGTCGAGCTGCTGCGCAGCGAGCCGCTGGCGCGCTTCATCCGCGAACGCGGCTCGGAGCCGGCGCCCACGACCGGCCCCGAGTTCGACCGCTTCATCGCCAGCGAGGTGCGCCAGTGGGGCGCCGCCGTGAAGGCGTCGGGCGCCTCGGTGGACTGATATTTTTGATAGCTGCAGACGCTGGCCCCATAAGCGCTGCAGCCATGTTTCCCCTCAGCAGCAGGCACCAGACCAGGGCGGACGGGCACGGCGCGCGCGCGGCAAGCCCATGCTTCGCCGTGTCCGCGGTGTCCTGCCTTCAGGACAGCGGCGATTCCCTGGACAGGGTTTGCATACGGCGACTGCCGCAGCGTTCACGCCCTGTCACCGCGCCCGCCTGTCCGGGCAGCGTTGGTGCAGAACGCCCCCTGTGCGCAAGCGCGGGAGAGCCTTCACAGAAGGTCAGTTCACCGTGGCGCCGGAGGTGCGGATGATTTCCTGCCACTTGCCGGTTTCTGCTTGCATGAAGCGCTCAAACTCCGCGGGCTGGTTGTTCACCACCTCGCCGCCCAGATCAATCAGCTTCTTGCGCATGTCGGGCTGTGCCACGACAGAACGGATGTCCTTGCTGATGAGCTCGCGCAACGGCTGGGGCATGCTTGCCGGCGCCAACACGCCAAACCATGTGGCGGCCTCGAAGTTCTTCATGCCTGCTTCAGAGAAAGTAGGGATCTCAGGTACTTTCTCGACACGGCTGCCGTTGGCCAGAGCGATGGCCGTGAGTTTGCCCGAGGCGATGTAGGGCAATACCACCGTCAGCGTGGCAAACATCGCGTCCACAGAGCCGCCCATCATGTCGGTGATGGCCGGCGCGTCGCCCCGGTAGGGCACGTGCACCATCTTCGTCTGCGCTTTGGTGTTGAACATCTCTCCCGCCAGATGCTGCGCCGTACCGTTGCCGGGCGAAGCAAAGGCTACCTTGTCCGGGTTCGCCTTCACGTAGCGAACGAACTCATCGAGCGTGCGCACATTCAGGCCCGGACGCACCACCAGTACCAGCGGCACCTTGGCAATCAGGGTCAGCGGCGCGAAGTCCGTCACGGGGTTGAAATCGAGCTTCTTGTAAATGCTGGAGCTGATGGTGTGCGCCGAGGTCGTGAGGTACAGCGAATACCCATCGCCCGGAAGACGCGCGACCTGCGTTGCCGCCAACGTGGTGCCTGCCCCGGGCTTGTTCTCGATGAACACGGGCTTGCCCCACAGCGAGGCCATCTTGTCGGACACCGAACGCGCCACGATGTCGGTGGCCCCGCCGGCCGCGTAGGGCACGATGATCTTCACCGGATTGGCTGGAAAGGGCGCAGCATCGCCCTGTGCATGGGCCAGGCCGGCTGCGGCGGGCAGCATGCAGGTCGCGGCAATGGCGCGCAGCAGCAGACGGCGGGCAGGGGCAGTGTGGCGGGTCGTGGACATGTGAAGGTCTCCTGGGACGTTGTTCTAAAAAAGCGGAAAGTGACCGCGTCAAGGCGTGTCGGCGGCCGCCATCAGGCGGCTGATGACCGGGTGGTACTGATCGCCCAGACCGGCTTCAATGGCCTGGCTGAACCACCCGTCGACCATGCGCGCGCCACGTGCATCCACACCGGCGTCTTCCGCCAGCTTTAACGCGTAGAGCAGGTCCTTGCGCGCATAGCGCACCGAGAAGGCACGCTCGGGAAACTCGCCTGGCAGCACGGCCTTCATGCCGTGGTTGCGCAGCGCAAAGCTGTCGGCCGAACCTTTGGAGAGCGTGTCGAACAGTACCTGCGGGTCCACGCCGGCCTTCTCGCCGATGGCCTTGGCCTCGCTGATGGCGACCACGGTCTCGAACAGCACCATGTTGT
The DNA here is from genome assembly GCA_963703375.1 of uncultured beta proteobacterium. Taxonomy (GTDB): domain Bacteria; phylum Pseudomonadota; class Gammaproteobacteria; order Burkholderiales; family Burkholderiaceae_C; genus Simplicispira. Next base: position 420,256 of record CAVPEF010000004.1, read on the forward strand.
TGAGGATCTTCAGCACCTGGCCGCAACCCACCGGGCCGCACAGCGCGATGTCGGACGCAAAGGTAGCGATCAGCGGGCGCACGGTCTCGAACAGCTCGGGCGATGCGCCGACCATCACAGCCAGCGTGCCGGCTTCGGCGGCAGCGCGGGTGCGCGCCACCGGGGCGTCCATGAAACGCGCTTGGCGTGCGGCGAATTCCTGCTCCAGGGCGCGTGTCGTGTCCACGGGCGAGGTGCTCAGGTCCACCACGATCTGCCCGGCGCGGGCCTGCGACAGCAGCCCGCCGTCCTGGCGGCACAGCTGCGCCACCACTTCGCCCGACGGCAGCGACAGGAAGACTACGTCGCACTGCGCCATGATGTCGGCGGCCGAGGCCGCACGTGCCACGCCGTCGGCGGCCAGCCGCTGCAGCGGCGCGTCGTCCAAGTCAAATGCAGACACTTTGGCGTCCGCCTTGCGCGCCAGATTGCGACAGATGGGCTCGCCCATGACGCCCAGGCCAATGAAACCGATGTGTTGAAGTGTGCTCATGATGGTGAAAAGTCAGAACCGCAATCAGGCCGAATGGCCCATGCCGAAATAAATGCCCTTGGGTTGTTGGTACAGACGCATGCCGGTGATGCCTTTCTCACGCCCGATGCCGCTCTCCTTGAAGCCGCCAAACGGCGTGGAGATCGACAGCTGCTTGTAGGTGTTGATCCACACCGTGCCGGCCTCGAGCGCGCGCGCCACGCGCCAGGCGCGCTGGTAGTCGCTCGTCCAGATGCCCGATGCCAGGCCAAATGCCGAGTCATTGGCCTGCTCGATCAAATCCTCCTCGTCGTCGAACGGAATCACGCAGAGCACGGGCCCGAAGATTTCCTGCTGCGCGATGTCGGCACGATTGGTGATGCCGGCGATCACGGTGGGAAGGTAATAGGCGCCGCGATCCAGCCGCGCGTTGTCCGGGCGGGCGCCGCCGGTCAGGATGTCGGCGCCCGCGCCGCGGGCCGCTTCCACCATGGCGGCCACGCGGTCGCGGTGGGCAAAGGTGGCCAGCGGGCCCATTTCGGCGCCAGGCGCATCGGGCAGGTCCACGCGCAGTGCGCGGGCCGTGGCCACCAGCTTGCTCACCACCTGTTCATACACGCCGCGCTGCACGAAGGCGCGCGAGCCCGACACGCATGACTGCCCGCTGCCTTCAAAGATGCCACCGGCCAGTGCGGCCACGGCGGCATCCACCGATGCGTCGTTGAACACGATGTGCGGTGACTTGCCGCCCAGCTCCAGCGCGACGGGCATGAGCTTGCGTGCCGCCACTTCGGCGATGCGGCGGCCACTTTCCGTGCCGCCGGTGAAGGACACCAAACGCACCTTGGGGTGCGCCACCAGGGCCGCGCCCACTTGCTGGCCGGTGCCGGGCAGCACATTCAGGATGCCCGGGGGCAAGCCGGCTTCCAAGGCCAGTTGGCCCAGGAACAAACCCGTGGAAGGCGTCACTTCCGATGGCTTGAGGATCACGGCATTGCCTGCGGCCAAGGCGGGCGCCACTTTTTGGGCCTCCATGGTCATGGGCGAATTCCATGGGGTGATGGCGGCAATCACGCCATACGGCTCGTATACCGCCATCGACAGGTAGTCGCCGCGCGCAGGCGTGACTTCCGAGCAGGTGGTCTCACACACCGCGCTGTAATAGCGAAAGGTTGCCGCCGCGCTTTTCACCTGCGCCTGGCATTCGCGCCAGACCTTGCCGTTTTCGAGCATTTGCAGGCGCGCCAAGGGCTCGCTGTCGCGCTCCATCAGGTCGGCGATGCGCGAGAGGATGCGTGCGCGCTGGGGTGCGTTCATGTCGCGCCATGCGCGCTGCTTCACGGCTTCATGGGCGTTGTTGACGGCCCGATCGGCCAGCCGGCTGCCGGCCGCCGCGACTTCGTGATTGGTTTCGCCCGTGGCCGGATTCATCGAGATGAGAGGGGCGATTCCTGCCTCTCCATCCACCGCTTGTCCACCGATCAACATGGGCTTTGGCTTGTGTTCCATCAAACTTCCTAATTCTGTTCAGCAGACCATTTGTTCTGTTTATTGAGTTTAGGCATATGTTGAAATGGGAACTACTAGGGTTTTTACTGACAGAACTTTCATTCTGTTAGGCAGAATACTAAAAATGCCACACACCCACGAATCAACCAAACAGCTGTCTTCGGGATATGCCGCCAACATGAGCGGCGTGGCGGCGGTAGACCGCGCCATGGCCATTGCCCAAGCACTGGAGGAAGCGCGTACGCCATTGACGCTGTCGCAAATCGCGCAGGCCACGGGCCTCTACAAAAGCGCCATCCTGCGGCTCATGGTGAGCCTCGACCGCTGCGGCCTGGTAGTGCGCCGGACCGACCAAACCTATTGCATCGGGCCGTTCGCCTTTCGTTTGGGCAAGGCCTACGAAGGCAGCGCGCCCTTGGAGGAAACCCTGCAGCCGATGATGGAGCAGATGGTGGCGCAGGGCATGGAGAGCCCGTCTTTTCATGTGCAGCAAGACAGCAAGCAGCGGCTGTGTGTGTTGCGCGTGGACTCACTGCACTCCACGCTCGACCGCGTGCGGGTCGGCGATTTGCTGCCCCTGCACGCAGGCGCAGCAGGCAAGGTGCTGCGCAAAGTGGCCAACCCGCAAGCGCTGGGCGAAGGCTTTGGCCTGCTGCAGGTCTCGTATGGCGAGCGCGATGCTGCCTGTGGCGCTCTGGCAGGCCCTGTCTATGGGCCGGGTGGCGTATTGCTGGGGGCGCTGTCGCTCTCGGGCCCGCTCGACCGGTTCACGCCTGCCTCCACACGCGCCATGGCCCCGGCATTGCTGCACGCCTGCCAGGCTGCCACGCGCCAGTTGGGCGGCCATTGGCCGGAAGCCAACCCAGCCACCGCTTGAGCCACGCTTCGGCTGAAATGTTCAGTCACCAAGCATGGTGCGATGCCTTGCTAGGCTGGGCGTGGATGTGGCGGCGCAAAAGCAACTGGCGGCGACGTATTTGCAGCACTGAGATCGCGAACGCCGCATCCGATCGCGCCAGAATTGGGCTTTCATTGACTGGGACAACCGACATGCATTTATCTGAACAATGGGTGCTCGTGACCGGCGGCGCACGCGGCCTGGGCCAGGCCATCACGCGCGCACTGGCGCGCGAAGGCGCGCGGCGTCGTCATCAACTACCACCGCAGCGACCAGGCCGCCGCGGCGCTGGCCGACGAACTGGGCCCGCGCGCCATCGCGCTGCAGGCCGACGTGACCGACACCGCGGCCGTGCAACAGCTGTTCGCCGCCGCGCAGGCGCGCACCGGCCAGCCCATCAGCAGTGTGGTCAACAACGCGCTGGTGGGTTTTCAGTTCGACGGCGACGCGCGCCCGAAGATCGGCGACATCGCGTGGCAGCGCTTTAACCAGCAGATCGAAGGCGCCGTGAAGGGCGCGCTCAACACCCTGCAGGCCGCGCTGCCCGCGATGCGCGCGCAGGGTTTTGGCCGCATCGTGAACGTGGGCACCAACCTGTTCCAGAACCCCGTCGTGCCGTACCACGACTACACCGCCGCCAAGGCCGCACTGTTGTCGCTCACGCGCACGGCGGCCAACGACCTGGGCCCCGACGGCATCACGGTGAACATGGTCTCGGGCGGCCTGCTGCGCACCACCGATGCCAGCGCCGCCACGCCCGAAGCGGTGTTCGACCTCATCGCCAGCCTGACCCCGCTGCGCCGCGTGACCACGCCGGCCGAGTTCGCCGACGCCGTGCTGTTCTTCCTCTCGCCCTGGGCGCGCGCCGTGACCGGGCAGAACCTGATCGTGGACGGCGGGCTGGTCAAGGGCTGAGGCCGGCGCGCAAAATCAAACTTCATAGCTGTCAGCGCTTGGCTGGCAAGGGCTGGAGGCCTTTTTCACCAATATTGAGGCAACGCCGCCAGGGTTTATTCGAGGTGCGCGAGCAGATGGCGCCAGAAGTTCAGGCGCGCTTCGAGCGTCGAGACCAGGATGTGCTCGTGCAGGGTGTGCGCGCCGTCGCCATCGGCACCCAGGCCGTCGAGCGTCGGCACGCCCAGTGCCGAGGTGAAGTTGGCGTCGCTGCCGCCGCCGGTCATGGGGGCGTCTTCGAGGGCGAAGCCAGCGTGGCGGGCCGAGTTCTGCGCGCGCGCCAGCAAGGCGGCGACGGCGTCGTTCTTCACCATGGGCGGGCGGTTCACTTCGACGTCGATGTCGAGCTCCATGTCCGAACCCACGGGCTTGAGCGCCTGCATCCTGTCCACCAGCTCGTCCGCCGCCCGCAGGTCGGGCAGGCGAAAGTCGACCACGCAGCGGCACAGCGCGGGCACGGTGTTGGTGGCCGTGCCGCCCTCGATGGTGCCGACGCTGACGGTGACGCCGCGCGCGTAATCGGTCATGGCTTCCAGCGCCAGGATCTGGTGCGCCATTTCGCGGATCGCGCTGCGGCCCTTGTCATGTTGCACGCCGGCGTGCGCCGCACGGCCCTTCACGCCCAGGCGCAGCATGCCCGTGCCCTTGCGCGCCGTTACGCACTTGCCGCCGTTGGCGCGCGCGGGTTCGCACACCAGGGTGTAGCGCGCGCTGCGCGCAAACGCCTCGATGTGCGGGCGGGAGGCGTGGCTACCGGTTTCTTCGTCGGGCACGATCACAAAGTCCACCGGCAGCGCCGTGGCGCCGGCAGCGGCCAGGCCGCGCAGCGCAGTCAGCGCCAGGTAGATGCCGGCCTTCATGTCGTAACCGCCGGGGCCGTAGAGGCGGTCGCCTTCGATGCGGCAGGGGTTGTCGTGCAGCGTGCCGATGGGGTGCACCGTGTCGGAATGCCCCAGGATCAGCAGGCCCGGGCGCGCATCGCCCGCAGCGCGGTTGCTGATGTGCAGCAGCGGGCCCACGCCCGGGCCGAAGGGCGTCACCGTGGCCTGCAGGCCCGCCTCCTGCGCATAGCTCTGCATCATGGCGACCATGCGCGCCAGGCCTTCGGGGTGGCTGGTGGGTGATTCGCATTGCATCCATGCGGTAATGCCGGCGACAAGGGATGGGGTGGTCGATGAGGTCATGGTTGCAGGCTCAGGTGGTGGGCGGGGTGTGGTCAGGCGGCGTGCTGGCCCGCGAGCGCGGCCAGTTGCTCGGCGCCGGGCAGGCGGTGGTGAAACCACAGGTGCGCGCACACCGCTGACATGGCTTTGCCGTCATGGCCGACGCCGGCGATGGAGTGCAGCTGCCAATGGAAGGGCAGGCCGCGGCGCGCAGCCTCGGCCTGGGCGGTGGCGTAGTAATGCCGGGCGCGCGCATAGCGGTGCTTCCCCTGGCGCAGGGCGGCGGGCTCGGACGGCAGGTGCGGGTCGTCCGTCACGGTGTCTTGGTCGCCCGCGAGCAGGGTCAGCGGGAAGGCAAACAGGCGCGCCAGGCTGTCCGCGTCGGCGGGTGTGCCGCCGAGCCCTTCGGGGAACGGGAGGTCGAGCCGCGGCAGGGTGTACCAGCCGGAGTTGCCTGCCGCCACCTGGGTGAACACGCCGGGCGCCAGCACGCTCATGAGCCGGTGCACGAACTGCCCGCCCGCCGAATGCCCGAACAGGTACAGCGGCTGGCTTGTCAGCACGCCCGAGGCCTGCAAGTCGTCCACCAGCCGGGTGACCACGGTGTACGACCAGGCTTCGGGCGCGGTGGCAGGGGCGGTGCCCGCATGGGCCTCGCGGTCGGTGGTGGCCAGCAGGTTGCCGTTGTTGTAGCTCACCACGTCGGGCCATTGCTCGTTGGAGAACGTGGGCGCGATGATCACCAGGCCGTGCTCGTCGGCGGCGGGCACCCAGAAGTCGCGGTAGTCGTCGCCGTTGCGCATCACGCCGTGCTGCACGAGCACGATGGGGCTGGCCGGGCCGGCATGGGCGGGCCGGTAGGTGTTGAGCACGATGGAGCGCGCATCGGGCGCGGCGCCGTTGCGGTATTCAACGGCATGGCGGCCGGTGCGCTGCACCGCGTCGCGCAGCGTGGAGAGGCGAAGTTCGTTCGGCATGGGCGTGCGGCGCCGTCAGGCAGCGCTGGGGTTCAGATGGCAGGCGGACCAGTGGCCGGGCGCCACGGACTCCAGGGCGGGCGCTGCTTCGCGGCAGCGTGCCATGGCGTGCGGGCAGCGCGGGTGGAAAGTGCAGCCCGAGGGGGGATTGAGCGGCGAGGGGATCTCGCCGCTGATGGGCACGAACACGCGCTTGCGGCGGCCCAGGTTCGGCACTTCGGCCAGCAGGGCCTGGGTGTAGGGGTGGGTGGCCCGGCTGAAGATGTCCGCGGTGGCCGCGATCTCGACGATCTTGCCCAGGTACATGATCGCGACCCGGTCGGAGATGTGCCGCACCACGCCCAGGTCGTGGCTGATGAACAGGCAGGTCAGGCCGTGCTGCGCGCGCAGGTCCATGAACAGGTTGAGCACCTGCGCCTGGATGGACACATCGAGCGCTGCCACGGGCTCGTCGCACACCAGGAACTGCGGAGACACCATCAGCGCGCGCGCGATGCCCACCCGCTGGCGTTGGCCGCCCGAGAGCTGGTGCGGCAGCCGGTCGCGGTACTCGGCGGCCAGCCCCACCTCGGCCAGCGCCTGGTCCACGCGCGCGGGGATGTCCCGCGCCGGCGCCAGCTTGTGCACCTGCAGCGCCTCGCCCAGGATCTGGTGCAGCCGCTGGCGCGGATTGAGCGATGCCTGCGGGTCCTGGAACACCATCTGCACGCCCAGCGTGTAGGCCAGCTTGTCCTGGCGATTGAGGCTGGCGCACGAGGCGCCCTGGTACAGCAGCTCGCCTTCGGTCTGGCGGTGCAGGCCTGCGACCACGCGGCCCAGTGTGGACTTGCCGCAGCCCGACTCACCCACCAGACCGAGCACCTCGCCCTTGTGGATGGCCAGGCTCACGCCGTTGACGGCATGGACGGTGCGCTGCTGCGGCGCCTTGGCCGCCAGCTGCAGCGCGCGCTGGATCAGGTCCTGCTTCTTGACGAAGCGCTTGTGCACATTGCGCAGTTCGATGACGGGGGGGATGGCTTGGCTCATGCGGCGGGTCCAAAGCGACAAGGGGCGCAAAGCAGCGGTAGGTGCGACCGCCCGCCACGGTGAGTTCGGCCTCGGTCGTGGCGCATTGCGCCAGCGCGCGCGCGCAGCGCGGCTCGAAGGCGCAGCCCGGCGGGCGGGCGCTCAGCGAAGGCGCCATGCCGTTGATCTGCTGCAGCCGCATGCCCGGCTGGATGGCGCCGGGCAGCGAATCGAGCAGGCCCCGGGTGTAGGGGTGGGCAGGCGCGTCCAGCACCGCCGAGACCGGGCCGGACTCGACGATCTTGCCGGCATACATCACCGCCACCTGGTCGGCCAGCTCGGCGATCACGCCCAGGTCATGGGTGATCCAGATGAGGGCCGTGCCGTGCGTCCTGCAGATCTCCTGCATGCGGTACAGGACCTGGCCCTGGATGGTCACATCGAGCGCCGTGGTCGGCTCGTCGCAGATGATCAGCTCGGGCTGGTTGAGCATGGCGATGGCGATCGCCACGCGCTGGCGCATGCCGCCAGAGAACTCGTGCGGGTAGCTGCGCAGGCGCTTTTCAGGCGCGGGAATGCCGACCATTTCGAGCGCCGCGCGGCAGCGTTCGAGCGCCTCGGCGCGCGGCATGCTCCGGTGTGTCTGGATCGCCTCGAGCATCTGCTCTTCGATGCGCAGCACCGGATTCAGCGTCATCAGCGGGTCCTGAAAAATCATCGCGATGCGGTTGCCACGCAGCTGGCGCATCTGCTCTTCGTTCAGGCCACGCAGGTCCTGGCCCTTGAACAGCACCTCGCCGGCAATCACCTCGCCGGGCGGGTCGATCAATCCAAAGACGGAATAGCCGGTGACCGATTTCCCTGAGCCCGATTCGCCGACCAGACCGACGATTTCTCCGGGCTGGATGGACAGGTCCACGCCACTGACGGCGGGCCAGGCGCCTTCCTCGGTGTGGAAGACGGTGTGCAGGCCGCGCACTGCAAGCAAGGGTTGGGTCGTCATGGGCTTCTGGGTCGAGGGCTGCGCGCAGGCGGTCGGCAATCACGTTGATCGTCAGGATGAGCAGCAACAGCGCCAGGCCAGGGAACATGCTGATCCAGTAGTCGCCCGACAGCAGGTACTGAAAGCCGTTGGCGATCAACAGGCCCAGCGATGGCTCGGTGATGGGCACGCCCACCCCGAGGAACGACAGCGTGGCTTCGAGCACGATGGCGTTGGCGATCTGGATCGTGGCGAACACCATCACCGGCCCCAGGCAGTTGGGCAGCAGGTGGCGCAGCATGACGCGCCAGGCCGGAAAGCCCAGGTTCAGCGCCGCCTCGATGTATTCCTTGCGCCGCTCCTGCAGCGCGCGGCTGCGCATGATGCGCGCGTAGTGCGCCCACTGCACGACCACGATGGCGATCACCACCTTGTCCACGCCCCGGCCCAGCATGGCCAGCAGCACCAGCGCCACCAGAATGGTGGGGAAGCCGAGGATGAAGTCGACCAGGCGCATCAGCAGGGTGTCGATCAGGCCCCCCGCATAGGCGGCCACCAGTCCCACCAGGCTGCCGATCACCGTGGCCAGCGCCACGGCACTCAGGCCCACGGTCAGGCTGATGCGCAGTCCGTAAAGGATGGCGCTGAGCATGTCGCGGCCCTGGTTGTCGGTGCCCAGCCAGTACCGGAACCCATCCATGCTGGCCGAGCCCGGCGCCAGGCGGCCGTCCAGCAGGTCGAGGTTCGCCAGGTCGTAGGGGTTCTGCGGCGCCAGAAACGGCGCCAGCAGCACGGTGGCCAGCAGGGCCACCAGCGCAATCACCGAGCCCCTCACGGTCGGGCGGCTGCGCAACTGCCGGAGGATGGCGCGCCGGCGCGGTGTGTCCGTCAGGGGGGTAGTGGTTTTGGTGGAAGGCTGCATAGAACGCTGGTGCCCGTGCTTCATTCGGACTCTTGCAATTGCACGCGCGGGTCGAGCACGGCATACAGCATGTCCACCAGCATGTTGATCATCACGAAGATGAAGGTCACCAGCATCACATAGGCCACGACCACCGGGCGATCCAGGTGGTAAATGCTGTCGATGAGCAGCTTGCCCATGCCAGGCCAGGCGAAGACCGTTTCGGTGATGGTGGAGTAGGCGATCAGCGAGCCGAACTCCATGCCGATCACCGTGACCACCGGAATCAGGATGTTGCGCAGGATGTGCCGCGTGAGGATGCGCCGGGGCCGCAGGCCCTTGGCGCGTGCGAACTTCACGTATTCCTGGGTCTTGGCGTCCACCACGCCCGTGGCCGTGAGGCGCAGCACCAGCGCGATGTTGGCCAGCGCCAGGTTGACGGCCGGCAGCATCACGTGCGACCAGCCATCGGCCGTCAGCAACGACACCGGCACGCCCAGAACCGCGACGGTGTCACCCCGGCCTGCGGCCGGCAGCCAGTGCAGCCACACCGCAAAGCACAGGATCAGCACCATGCCCTGCCAGAAGTTGGGCAGCGAAAAACCCAGCACCGAGCCCGCCATCAGCCCGCGCCCCGTGGGCTTGTCGCTTTTGAGGCCAGCGATCAGTCCCAGCGGAATGCCGATGAGGATGGTCAGGGAGATGGCCACGAACACCAGTTCCAGCGTGGCCGGGATGCGCTGCACGATGAGCTCGATGGCCGGAATGCCGTGCACGAACGAGGTGCCCAGATCGCCCCGCAGCGCACGGAACAGAAAGCCCGTGTACTGCAGCCAGACGGGCAGGTCCAACCCCAGTCGCCGGATCATGACCTGGCGGTCGGCTTCGCTCGCCTCGGGGCTGACGAGCAGCTCGATCGGGTCGCCCACGGCATAGACGGCGAAGAACACGACGACCGAAACGGCCAACAAAACGAACAGGCTCTGCACGAGCCTTCGCAAAATAAAGACGAGCACTCAGGCACTCCCTTGCGAAATGGATCTGGAGCACGCCACCACGGAAGTGTGCCGATCGCCCCGGCCAGGCCAAGGGTGCCCGCAGCGCACGCGGGCGGTGCGGATACGGGGGGTGGTCGGCCCGGGGGGCCTGCGGGAGCGCAGCATGGCAAAGAAGGTACGGAGTGCGCAAACGCACCCCGCACTCAGACGGGCCGTGGGATCAGTTCTTGGCCTTGACCGAGGTGGCCAGCGTGTACTGGTCGCGGCGGCCTTCGTAGGTCAGGCCCTTGCGGAAGGCCCAGATGCTGCTTTCGAAATGCAGCGGAATCAGCGCCACGTTGTCGAGCGCGATCTGCGTGGCTTCTTCCAGCCCCTTCTTGCGCTTGGCGGCATCGACCGTGTTGGATGCCGGCAGGTACACCTTGTCGAAATCGGCACTGTAGAAGCCGCCGTAGTTGCTGGTGCCCTGGCCCTTGGGCGAATCGAGCGAGGCCAGCCACAGCTGGAACAGCGCCGACGCTTCACCGCTTTCCGATGGCCAGCCGCCCATGGGCAGGCTGAACTCACGCTTGGCACGCTTGGGAAAGTAGATGGATGCCGTCATCGCGTCCACATTGGTCTTGATGCCGATGCGCGTGAGGTACTGCGCCACCGCCTGCGCGACCTGGCTGTCGTTCACGTAGCGGTCGTTGGTGGACGACAGCGTCAGCTCAAAGCCATTGGGGTAGCCGGCATCGGCCAGCAGCTTCTTGGCGGCGGCTGGGTCGAACTTGACCTCGGGTGCCTTGGGCAGCGCGCCGAACATGCCGTCGGGCATGTATTGGTAGGCCGGGGTTGCCATGCCGTCCATGATGCGCTGGACAATGGCCTTGCGGTCGATGGCCATGTTCATGGCCTGGCGCACGCGCAGGTCCTGCAGGGGGTTCTTGCCATCGGGGCTCTTCACGAACGGGCTCGGGTTGCGGCCGATGTCCGGCTGCAGGAAGACCAGGCGCGTCGAGGGCGTGGCAACGAAAGCAAACTTGCTGTCTTCCTTCACGCGGGCGAGATCGCGCGCTGCGGGGTTCTCGATCACGTCGTAGTCACCCGAAAGCAGGCCGGTAAGGCGGGGGCCGGCGCTGGGCACGGGCACCATCTTCACCGTCTTCCACTGGGGTTTCTCGCCCCAATAGCCTTCGTTGCGTTCGAGCTGGATACCACTGCCCTTCACGTACGACTTGAACAGGAAAGGCCCCGTGCCGATCGACACCTTGCCGGTGTTGAAGTCGGTGACCGTGGGCCAGGGGCCGGTGACGCCGCAGCCGGTCTTGGGCGCGAACTGCAGCGTGCCGTGCTGCGCAATGCCGCTCCAGACGATCGGCAGGGAGCGCGCCATTTCGGCGGGCAGCAGCGGCAGCGGCGTGGCCGTCTTGATGATGACGGTGTGGTCATCCGGCGTCTTCACATCGGTGATGCGCTTGGTGGTGTCGGTGTACGACTGCGAGACGTTGGTCTCGTTGTTCAGCGTGCGGCAGATGGTGAACAGCACGTCCTTCGAGGTGAAGGGCGAACCGTTGGAGAATTTCACGCCCTGGCGCAGCTTGAACTCCCAGGTGAGGTCGTCGAGATTTTTCCACGAGGTGGCCAGCGCGGGCACCAGTTCCATGTTGGCATTGCGTGCCACCAGCGAGTCGTAGACATGGGCAGCGAAAGCGTCGTTGGCCGTCATCTTGTGGTAGTGCGGATCGGCCGCCGTGGGTTCGGCTGCCAAGGCGATGGTGAGCGACTGCGCGTGGGCGGCACCCACCAAGCCCACCGACACTGCCACGCCGCCGGCCAAGGCGGACACGGCCTTTCGAATGCCCATATTCATTTCGGATTCCTTTTCATCGAAGACTGGATGGCCGCCCGTGAAGCCAGGCCGGCCTTTGTTCTCTGAAAAGAGGCCCCTGCGGCGCGACACCAAGACGTGCGCGCGCTATCAGACGGCCCCTCTATGCGCGGTCCATTTTGGTGCTGCCGCCCTGCCGGCAGCTACCACGTTTCCACGGATGGGCAATAGACGTAACGGCCCGTAAAGTGCCGGCCCAAAGGTTGTCTAGAGCCGCTGCCACCGGACGCAGCGACATGGGCCGTCACCGCGCATGCTGGGCAAGCGCAGCGCTTCTTTGTATCCAGGGCGTTCCCACGTTTGGGGTATGGACAGCCCCGATTTCTTGGCTATCGTTTCGTACGGCGTCCGCCATGGCATTCCACCGCGGCATCTTCGCCGGCACCAAGACGCGCCGCGCGCGCGCCGAGTCCTTCCTCCACCCACCACCGGAGACATGCCATGCAAATCCAGCCCTACCTGTTCTTTGACGGCCGCTGCGAAGAGGCGATCAACTTCTACCGCAGCGCCCTGGGCGCCCAGGTCACCACGCTGATGCGCTTCAAGGACGCGCCCGCCAACGCGACGGCGCCCGGCTGCACGCCACCGCCCGGCGACAAGATCATGCACGCCAACCTGCAGATCGGCGAGATGCAGATCATGGCCTCCGACGGCGTGGCGCCGGGCGAGGGCGCATTCAAGGGCTTTGCGCTCTCGCTCGCCCCGGTCACCGATGTCGAGGCCGAGCGCCTGTTCAAGGCCCTGGCCGAGGGCGGCTCGGTGCAGATGCCGTTTGGCGGCACCTTCTTTGCCTCGTCGTTCGGCATGACGACCGACCGCTTCGGCGTGCCGTGGATGGTCATCGTGCCGCTGCCGCAAACCGCCTGACCCCACCTGCCACCAACCCCGCGCGCACCCTGCGCGCCCGCGTGTCCCGCCCGGGTCAGTTTCGCCTCAGCCTCATCGGCTATAACGGCGAAACATATTGATACAGGCGGAGGGCGGCGGAGACATGGCAACGTTGATACCCGCGCTGGGCAGTTGCGCGGGGCGCATGACGCCCGGCGAGCGCCGGCTGGCCGAGCGGCTGGAGCACAAGCTCGAAAGCGACTACCTGCTGTGGTACGACGTGCCCGTCGGCCCCCAGCAGACGCACCCCGACTTCGTCGTGCTGCACCCGCGGCGCGGCGCGCTGATCCTGGAGACCAAGGACTGGCGGCTCGACACCATCCGCAAGGCCACGCGCCAGTACTTGGAAATTGCGCCGGACGGCGCAACCCAAGACGGTCATGAACCCGCTGGCGCAGGCCCGCCACTGCGCGATCCAAGTCGTCAACGCGCTCGAGCGCGACCCGCAGCTGGTGCAGGCCGAAGGCCGCCACCAAGGCAAGCTCGCCTTTCCCTGGGGCCACGGCGTGGTGTTCACGCGCATCACGCGCAAGCAGTTCGATGCGGCGGGGCTGGGCGAGGCGATCGAGCCGCACCGCGTCATCTGCCAGGACGAGATGTACGAAGACGTGGACGCCGAAGCCTTCCAGGAGCGGCTGTGGGCCATGTTCCCCCACGCCTTTGGCGGCGCGCTGTCTCTGCCCCAGCTCGACCGCGTGCGCTGGAACCTGTTCCCCGAGGTGCGCGTGGCCGTGCAGGGCGCGCTGTTTGGCGACGCCACCGATGCGCGGGCCGATGGCGAAAACGCCGCCGAACTGCCCAGCATCATGCGCGTGATGGACCTGCAGCAAGAGCAGCTGGCGCGCAGCCTGGGCGACGGCCACCGCGTCATCCACGGCGTGGCGGGCTCCGGCAAGACCATGATCCTGGGCTACCGCGCCGAATACCTGGCCAAGGCGCAGACGCCAGCCAGCAAGCCCATCCTCATCCTTTGCTACAACGAGCCGCTGGCCGTGAAGCTGGCCAGCATGATGGACGCCAAGGGCCTGACGCGACCGCGTGCACGTGCGGCACTTTCACAGCTGGTGCCGCGACCAGCTCACCACCTACGGGCAGGCCGCTGCCACCCCAAGGGGCGGCTATTATGAAGGCTTGGTAGGCAACGTCATCCGCGCCGTAGAGCGCAGCCAAATCCCCGGCGGCCAATACCAGGCGGTGATGATCGACGAAGGCCACGACTTCGCGCCCGAATGGCTCAAGCTCGTCACCCAAATGGTGGACCCCGACCACCAACAGCCTGCTGGTGCTGTACGACGATGCGCAAAGCATTTACGACCGCGCGCGCAGCAAACAGTTCAGCTTCAAAAGCGTGGGCATCCAGGCGCAGGGGCGCACCACCATCCTGAAGATCAACTACCGCAACACGCGGCAGATTCTTCACACCGCCAGCCTGGTCGCCGCAGACCTGCTGACGGCAGACGACAAAGACGACGACGGCATTCCCCTGCTCAAACCCGTGAGCTGCGGGCGCGAGGGCCCAGCCCCCCTCATCATCAAACTGCCCACCCTGCGCGACGAAGCCTTTGCCATTGCCGATCACCTGGCCAGCGCCCACAAAGAAGGCCACGCCTGGGGCGATATGGCCGTGCTGTGCGCTGACTGGAAAACCATGGAGCTGTGCGCCACCGCCCTGGCCCAACGCAAGCTGCCGCACCGCGTGCGCAAGAAGACTGGCGAATACAGGCCCGGCGCAGACGCGATTCAGGTGATGACCATGAAGGTCAGCAAAGGCTTGGAATTCCCCGTAGTGGCGCTGCCCGGCGTGGGGCATATGCCTGCGGCGGAAGAGGACGAGAAGGAAGGTGACATGGCGGTTCTCTGCCGTCACTACGCCGAGATGGAAGCCTGCTCTGCAGCGCTGGCCCGCAAACGCCTCCCGCACCGCGTACGCAAAAGCTCAGGCGATTTTCGGCCGCTGGAGGACACGATCAAGGTCATGACCATGCATGCGAGCAAGGGGTTGGAGTTCGGTGGTGGCGGTGCTTGGTGGAGGGAAGTCCGAAGGATTGTCGGATGAAGAAGCGGGAGAAGAGGCGCGACTACTTTATGTGGCTAGCACAAGATGTCACGAGCTTCTTTTTATTATTCACTGAGAATTGAATTTACATGAAAACAGAAGACAAAGAGATAGTTGGGTACGTTAAATATTCTGGGGAAAAAGTTGAAGGCGGAGTAATTGATGCCTTGGCAGGAGGTGCTGCCATGACAGGTTTTGGAGAGGCGCTGCGCTATTTTAATTCTCAGCAAAATAATATTTTTGCAGAACTTGAATATGAAATACCAATAAAAACGCAAAAAGGCTCTTGGGAGATGGTGCTTTATGCGGCAGGGGCGATTGGAGGTGCATTTTCTCTTGCATATGCGAAAAAAGCAGGCGAAAAAATGGCTGAAAATGACTTCAAAGACATCGGTCTGAAAGATGTTTTTCAAATATCAATGAATGCAATACTCAAGCTAATTGATGTTATGAAAAAGGCAAAAGGAACGGTAGATTTTTCTCGTGCAAAAATGCTTGCGATCAATGGCGTAATATATGCAAGAATTAATCTTGCAGATGATTCTTTTATTGACATCGAGGCAAAATATCATCAGTGGTACAAGATGATGCCACAAGATATTTTATATAAAATTACATCCATAATTTCCAAAGACAGAATTATGGAGATTGGCGTTAAAAATAATGGCCGCATCGACAAATCAGTTGTAACGGAATCAGAGAAAAATTACTTTATTCCGATTCTAGAGGATGAGCAAGAAGAAGATTTGTTGTTTCCAGAGTTGCGCCATGGCGATTACGTTAATATAACTGGATCTCTAATTCGAGGAAACCAATCGGCAAACTCATTAGGGTTGCGATACCAAGGCCATGTAATTAACTGCACGCCAGATGCTGGCAGCGTAAAAAACTATGTCGCAAGTTGGATTAACTGAAGGAGCTGGTTATCTGGCGATTGGAGCCACGAAGCTGGGAAACAGTGCATTCAAGGCTCCTGAGCGTATTCTTTCTTCGGTTCACAGCGCTAATACCGACCTGGTTATGGCGTTGACATCTGCGGATGGGAGAGCAAAAGGCGGGAGAGTTTGCTGAAGAAATACTTCTTCCAGAGTTCAAAGTCACACACAGTCACGAGGGATGACTGAAAGTTTTTTTCACTCTTTAAGGCATTAGCTAAAGTGTCTGTTAGCTGAGAACACTCGGGCGTAGCCATGGTGGCGCTTCCGCTGAGGCTTTCGCCCAGTGCTGCGTGGGGCTTTACCTGCGAGGCAGCGGGTCTGGATGGCCTTGTGCACCAGCTTCTGGCGTGCTGGACGTTTGATGCGACCAGTTGGAGCGGGCGCCGTGGAGTCAGGTGTTGCAGGAACGAGGCCTCGTTCAAGCTCTGCACGCTGCCTTTCGATCCAGGCCCACGTGATAGCAGGCTCCAGGGGTCGCCTTCACGCTGTGGAACCGTGCTTTTCGAACATGCGAATGCACGCTCAGACGCGCTGACGGGGTCAAACTGCCGCGCGTCCCAGAAACGAACGGGAATCGACCAAACCGCGATGCACGACACCATCCGTCTCCTACTGCAACAAGGCGTCGAGGTGGACGAACTGCGACGCCCGACATCCTCAATCAGGGGCGCACGCATTCAGCGCGCAGTTGGACCAGCGGCTGGAGCTGGCCGAGCAGGACAAGCGCAACGCGGTGGCGCGACAAAAGCCCAGGTGGCCATGAACGAACGGCGGACGTCGGCGGGCGGCGAGGACGTCGAGATTCAAGCTCGAAGGCGAGCAGGATGCGGGGCGCCGTGGAGCGCGATGGCGGTGGCGCAGGCGCTGAGCGCGGTGGAAAAGGCGATGCCATGGCCAATGAGCTGGAGCGCGTGCGGCAAGCGCAGCAAACAGCGGCCCAGCTGGCCGAAGCGTGGCTGGCGCAGAGCTGCAAGGCGCGGCTGCTAAAGGACGCCGAGATCCAGCACCTCAAGTCGAGGGCCGATGCGGGCGAGGTGACGCGCAGGCTGGCCGTGTCCGAGGCGGTGACGGTGGTGGCGCTGGAGCGCTGATGGCGCGCATCCACTAGGCGGCGCAGCAGGCGGGCATGACCCGGCTGTGGGCCGATGTGAGCCTCAGCGCCGAGCCGTTTTTCTGCCGCAGCGGCTTTGTGGTCGAGGTGCGCCAGCAGGTCGAGCTGCGCCGCGTGCTGCTGGCGAATGCGCGCATGGGCAAATCGTTGGCCTACTATTGATAGCTGCTTGCGCTTACTGCGTAAGCGTTACAGGCCGATTTGATCTGAATGTTTAAGGCGGCTTCCTATGGGACGCGGGTGGCAGCAGGTGCAATCGAATGGCCATGGAAACGCTGCCCAACCGCCAACGATGGGGGAACGCACAATCTCCCCCATGAAAGCACCTCCCCGACTGCAGTCCCTGATCGAAGAAGGTCTGATCGACACCGTGGTGCGCCAGCTCATGAGCGGCAAGGAAGCCATGGTCTACGTGGTGCGCAGTGGCGACGAGACGCGCTGCGCCAAGATCTACAAAGAGGCCACGCACCGCAGCTTTCGCCAGGCGGTGGATTACACCGAAAACCGCAAGGTCAAGAATTCGCGCTCGGCCCGCGCCATGGCCAAGGGCAGCAAGTTTGGCCGGCAAGAGCAAGAGGCCGCCTGGCAAAACGCCGAGGTCGATGCGCTCTACCGCCTGGCCGCGGCAGGCGTGCGCGTGCCGCAGCCCTACAACTTTCACGATGGCGTGCTGCTGATGGAGCTGGTCACAGACGCCAACGGCGATGCCGCCCCGCGCCTGAACGATGTGTCCTTCACACCCGCGCAGGCGCTGGCGCACCACGCCACGCTGATCGCCGAGGTGGTGCGCATGCTGTGCGCGGGCGTGGTGCATGGGGATTTGTCGGAGTTCAACATCCTGCTGGCCCATGGCGCGGTGGAAGGTGATGCCGATGGCGTGGATTTCCCGGTGATCATTGACCTGCCGCAGGCCGTGGACGCTGCGGGCAACAACCACGCGCAACGCATGCTGCTGCGCGATGTGGGCAACCTGCGTAACTTCTTTGGCCAGTTTGCCCCTGCGCTGCTGGCGACCGAGTACGGCGCCGAAATCTGGAGCCTGTACCAAGGTGGCTTGCTCAGCAACGAGACGCCCCTGACCGGCCATTTCGAGCGCACCCATGCCGATGTGGACATGCAGGCTGTGCTGCGCGAGATAGACGACGCCCGGGCCGAAGACGCGGCGCGCCGGCTGCGCATGGCAACGGTGGCAGGCTGAAAGCGCGATGGCAATTGGTGCCATATGCGCGTTGGATGCCATGCGCCTGCGCCCCTGTCACCCAGGCGATGAACCCGCCCTCCGTGCCGTCTTCCACTCTTCGGTCCACCAGCTCGCCCGCCCGCACTACACCGCCGAGCAGTTGCAGGCCTGGGCGCCCGCCGAATACGACGCCGCGCAGTGGGCCGAACGCTTGCGCGCCAACCGGCCGTTCGTGGCCGAGCTGGAAGATTGCATTGCGGGGTTTGCCGACCTGCAGCCCTCGGGCACCATCGACCACTTTTTCGTGGCGGGGGATTACGCGGCGCGCGGCGTGGGCCGGGCGCTGATGGCGCATCTCTACCAAGTGGCGCAGCAGGCCGGCATATCGCGGCTGTGGGCCGAGGTGAGCCTCAGCGCCGAGCCGTTTTTCCGCCGCAGCGGCTTTGCGGTCGAGGCGCGCCAGCGGGTCGAGGTGCGCGGCGTGGTGCTGGCGAATGCGCGCATGGGCAAGGCGCTTTTGCTTCCTGATTGATAGCTTCCAGCGCAGGCTGGATCTGCGTTACAGGCCATTTTGGCTTGAAAATTCTAGTCAAGCGCCCGAAGGCTCTCCGGGTTTGCAGCCACTCACCCCTGAGCACGCACCCATCCCATCAAAAACACGGATGCGTCTTCGCGCCGGCATTTACTTCGCGGAAGCATGTGTTGCTCGATCCGGTGTATCCAGGGGCGGCGGCGCGGAGTAGCTTGTCAGATTCGATGAAGGCGAATGGCAACAACAGCTTCGTCGAGAAAGCGCCTAGCGCTGGGCATTTGGCTTGGATGTGGGCGCATTGCAGCTCAACCAACCACAAGGAAATGCCATGAAAACGTACTGCACATTTGCGGTCGCCAGTTTGGTGCTGGCCACTGCCACCGGCGCCATGGCAGCGCCGCCGGACGCCGAAAGCGCCAACACAGCGCAAAGCGCCAACACCCCCCTCACCCGAGAAGCCGTCATCGCCGATCTCGTGGCATCGCGCCAGGCCGCGCCCTCACAGCTGCCGCGCGATGGCGAGTGGTACAACGTGCCGGCTCCGCTGGGCAGCTGGGGCCAAAAGATGCGTTATGACAACGCGGGCTACGCGCAGCAGCCCACGCCCATGCCGAAGCCGCTGATGGATTCCACTGTCAAGTAAGCACGCGCCGGTGGGTGCAGGCCATGGGGACAGACTCCGTCCTACGTCGCCTCACCTGCCGGTTGCCCGCACTCCGCCCACCTCCTATCCGCCGGTCCCGCACCCGCACCTGCCCTGGACGCTTGTTGGTCGCTGTCGCCTGCGTCCATGCAAAGACCGCGCTGCGCCCGTAACATCGCCTGCGCTTGCATTTCGCCCGGAACCGGGTCAACCAAGGAGAAGACGATGTTCAGTCATGTGATGGTGGGTGTGAACGATCTGGAAAAGTCGAAGGCGTTTTACGACGCGCTGCTGGGCACGCTGGGCATCGCCCCGGGCTTTGCCAACAAGAACCGCTATTTCTACCGCAGCGGCGGCAACACCTTTGCCATCACGACGCCGATCAATGGCGACGCGGCCTGCCACGGCAATGGCAGCACGCTCGGTTTCACCGCGCAGTCCATCGAGCAGGCGGACGCCTGGCATGCCGCGGGCATCGCCCACGGCGGCACCCCCTGCGAAGACCCGCCGGGCTTTCGCGAAGGCCCGGGCGGCACGCTGTACCTGGCGTACCTGCGCGACCCGGACGGCAACAAGATCTGCGCGCTGCACCGGCCGCCCAAGGCGGCCTGAAGCAGGCCCGAAGTGGCCGCGTCGCCGGGCGAGCGGCCGCTGGCGCCTGGCGGGTCGCAGGCCAGGCCGTGTGGGGCCACTGGCCGTTGTCACAACCACAGCTGCCAGTGCAGGCAGGTCCGGGCATCCGTTTTTCTTCTGCGACCGATTCAAGGACAACCATGAAATCCATCCAGCTCCAGCACCCTGGCGGCCTCGATCGCCTGCACCGGGTCGACCTGCCCGCACCCGGCGCGCCCTTGGCGGGCGAGATCCAGGTGCGCATCCACGCCAGCTCGCTCAATTACCACGACCTGGGGGTGGTGGCGGGCAACGCCCGTGCCGCCGATGGCCGCATTCCGATGTCCGATGGCGCCGGGGTGGTGACCGCCGTGGGCGCGGGTGTGACCGAGTTCGCCGTGGGCGATGCCGTGGTGTCCTGCTTCTTCCCGCACTGGCAGTCGGGCCGCAACGTGCCCTCCACCTTTGCCACCGTGCCCGGCGACGGCGTGGACGGCTTTGCGCGTGAGCGGGTCAACATGCCGGCCAACGCCTTCACCCATGCGCCCCAGGGCTACAGCCACGAGGAAGCGGCCACGCTGACCACGGCCGGCCTCACGGCCTGGCGCGCCCTGGTCGTGGACGCCCGCGTGCAGCCCGGCGACACCGTGCTGGTGCTGGGCACGGGCGGTGTCTCCATTTTTGCGCTGCAGATGGCCAAGGCCATCGGTGCGCGCGTGATCGCCACCACGTCGAGCGAAGCCAAGAAGCAGCGCCTGCTGCAGCTGGGCGCCGATACCGTCATCAACTACCTGGAGCAGCCCGAGTGGGGCGATCTGGTCCTGGCCGCCACCGGCGGGCGCGGTGTGGACCTGGTGGTGGAGGTCGGCGGTCCGGCCACGCTGCCCCAGTCCATCCGCGCCTGCGCGCCGGGCGGCCACATCGCGCTGATCGGCGTGCTCACCGGCTTTGCCGGCGCCGTGCCCACGGCGGAGCTGATGCGCAAGCAGCAAACCCTCAAAGGCCTGATCGTCGGCAACCGCGAGCAGCAGCAGGACATGGTGCGCGCGCTGGAGCAATGGAGCTGGCGCCCCGTGATCGACAGCAGCTACCCGCTCGAGCAGATGGCCGAGGCCTTCGCCCACCAGCAGGCCGGCAAGCACTTCGGCAAGATCTGCCTGCGCTTCTGAGCACGCAGCCAGGACCCCGCGGCAGGGTCTGCGGGTGGCCCGCGCCGGGGCCGATGCCGCGGCAGTGACAGCAAAATTGATAGCTGCCAGCGCATGCGGCACCTGGGCTAGCGCCTAAAAACACCGTAAATACCGCAGCGGCCCATGGCGGCGCCGGCTGGGCCATACTTGCCGGCCTGCGGCCCCATCCCGGGGCGGCCGACAAGGAGCATGCGTGCAATCTGCGAGTGACCAGTGGTTCGACGAGGCGTACTACCAGCGCTACTACTTCGACAAGAAGACCAGCGTGGTCGACCCCGAGCATGTCGAGCGGCTGGGCGCCTTCGTCTGCAGCTACCTCAAGTATTTGCGCGTGCCGGTGCGCCGCGTGCTCGACGTGGGCTGCGGCATCGGGCTGTGGCGCGATGTGGTCGCGCGGCATTTTCCGCTGGCGTCGTTCCATGGCGTCGAATACAGCGCATACCTGTGCGAGCGCTTTGGCTGGGAGCGCGGCTCGGTGGTCGACTACCAATCGCCACGAGCCGTTCGACTTCGTCATCTGCCAGGGCGTGCTGCCCTACCTGAGCGCATCTGACCTGCAGCGCGCGCTGCGCAACCTGGCGCCGCTGTGCCGCGGCGCGCTGTACGTCGAGGCGGTCTCGCGCGAGGACTGGGAGCGCGACATCCTCGACGAGACGCTGACCGACCCGCGCCTGTTCCGCCACCGCGCGGAGCTGTACCGGCGCGGCCTCTCGAGCGGCTTCATCGAGCTGGGCGGCGGCATGTGGCTGAGCCGCCAGGCCGAGGTGCCGCTGTTCGAACTCGAATGTGCGGGCGGCCGGTGAGCGCTGCCACCGCCACCCCCAGCGCCGCCGTGGGCCACGCGGTGTCGCGCCTGCGCACCGAACGGCTGGCGCGCAGCGCCAAGCCGTTTCTGGCGCGCGGCGGCTCGCGCGTGGCGCGCTGCGCGGGCTGCCGCGTGGCCGCCAGCCACTGCCTGTGCGCGCTGCGCCCGCCCGTGCCGACGCGCGCCGGCGTGTGCCTGCTGATGGCCGACATCGAGCCGCTCAAGCCCAGCAACACGGGCTGGCTGATCGCCGACGTGGTGGCCGACACCTTTGCGTTCGGCTGGGCGCGCACCGAGGTCGATCCGGCCTTGCTGGCGCTGCTGGCCGATCCGCAGTGGCAGCCGGTGCTGGTGTTTCCGGGCGAGTTCGTGGCGCCCGAGCGCGTGGTGACCGAGGTGCCACGGGCACTTCGCCCGGCAGCCCGCCGGGGCCCGAAGCCCGGCGCCCGCTGTTCGTGCTGCTCGACGCCACCTGGCCCGAGGCGCGCAAGATGTTCCGCAAGAGCCCGTACCTCGACCCGCTGCCGGTGCTCAGCCTGCGGCCCGAGCAGCTCTCGCGCTACCGCCTGCGCCGCTCGCAGCGCGCCGAGCACCTGTGCACGTCCGAGGTGGCGGCGCTGTGCCTGGAGCTCGCCGGCGAGACCCACGCGGCGCAGACGCTGGAGGCCTACCTCGACGTGTTCACCGACCACTACCTGCAGGCCAAGAACCAGCAGCCGGTGGACTGGAACGATGCGGCGCATGCGCGCCTGCAGGGCCTGAGCGGGCCGGGCGCTGGGCTGGAGGCACAGGCGCTGGACCGCGCTGCACAAGGCGGGCCAACGCCGCTGGGCGGCACCGCCGGTTAATCAAATTCGATAGCTGTCAGCGCTTTACCCATCAGCGTTTGCAGCTGATTTCACGGTATTTTCAGAAACCTGCACCGGGCTGCGCCAGATAGGCGCGCTCTTCGGCCGTGCTCTCGCGCCCGAGGATGGCGTTGCGGTGCGGAAAGCGGCCAAAGCGCGCGATCACGTCCTGGTGCTGGCGCGCGTAGTCGAGCGCGCTGGCCAGCAGCGCCTGGGTGTCCGGCGTGGCCTCGGCGGCCAGTTCGGCGAAGGCCTGCACGCTGCGCGCCTGCAGCGCCGGGTCTTCGGCGTGCTCGAGCGGCAGGTACAGAAAGGTGCGCGCCACGGTGGGCAGGGCGCGGTCGTGGCCTTCGGCGATGGCCTGCAGCGCGAGGGCCAGCGCCTGCGCGTCGCCGGCAAAGCTCTGGGCGGCGCGCCGCGGTGCACGTTGCGCGTGAACTGGTCGAGCACGATGGCCAGCGCGAGCGCGCCCCAGGGGCTGCGCGCCCAGGTGTCGAGGCGCCCGGCCAGGGCCTCGTCGACCAGCGCGCCAAAGCGCCGGGCGATCTCGGCATCGACCGCGTCCGACTTCGTGAACCACAGGCTTTGCCGCGTGAGCGCGCTGGCGTCGGTCGGCACCTCGGCGCCGAGCCAGAACGCTAGCACCTGGGCGATGCGCGGATCGGCGGCGGACTTCGGGGGCAGGGACGGCGGGGTGGGCATGGCGGCAGGTCTCCGGGTGGCGCCGGTCGGCGCGAAGGGCCATTGTGCGGCGCTTCACGGCGCGCCGCCCGGCGCCACCGGGGGCGCGCGGGTCAGTCCGCGCGGATGCCGGCCTTGGCGACGATGTCCTTCCAGCGCTTTTGCTCGCTGGCGATGAACGCGGCGAACTGCTCGGGCGTTTCGCCGCCGGGCACCGCGTCTTCGTGCGCAAAGCGCTCCGCGACGGCGGGCGACTTGAGTGCGGTGGCGCAGGCCTGCTGCAGGCGCTTGACCACGTCGGGCGGCGTGCCGGCGGGCGCGAGCATGCCGTACCACTGCACCGATTCGAAGCCCGGGTAGCCCGATTCGGCGACGGTGGGCATCTGCGGCAGCGACGGCAGGCGCGCCTTGGTGCCGGTGGCGATGCCGCGCAGCGTGCCCTTCTTGATGTGCGTGCCCAGCGCCGGGGTGCCCGCCGAGAACAGCTGGATGCGCCCGGCCATCAGGTCGTTGAGCGCCGGGCCCGTGCCGCGGTAGGGAATGTGCGTGGCCTTCAAGCCGGTGGTGAGCTTGAGGTATTCCATCGCCAGGTGGCCGGCGCTGGCGTTGCCCGCCGAGGCGTAGTTGAGTTCGGTCGGGTTTTTCTTGCTGTACTCGACCAGCTCTTGCAGGTTGTTCGCGGGCACGCTGGGGTGGGCCACGAACAGGCTCGGCACCTTGACGAACAGCGTGACGGGAACGAAGTCCTTGTTCACGTCGTAGCCGGGGTTGTTGTAGATGAACGGGTTCACCGCCAGCGAGCCCACGTGGCCCTGGATGAGCGTGTAGCCATCGGCCGGTGCGCGCGCGGTCTCGAGCATCGCGGGAATGCCGCCGCCGCCGGCCTTGTTGTCCACCATCACGGTGGTGCCGAGGATGCGCGTGAGTTCATGGGTGACCGCACGGCCGACGATGTCCGAAGTGCCACCGGGCACGAACGGCACGATGAAGCGCACGGTGCGGCCCTTGGACGGCCAGGCCGCGTTCTGGGCGTGCACGACGGTGGCGGGCAGGGCCGCGGCCGCGCCGGCGGCCAGCAGCGTGCGCCGCGTGAGGGAGAAGGGTTCGGTCATCAAGACTCCTGGTATTTATGGTTGGGGAGCGCACCCCGGGCGGGCGCGCGGCGCGGGTCAGTCGGGCTTGACGTCCAGCTGTCTCACCACCTGGGTCCAGGTGGCGATTTCCTGGGCGATCAGCGCCTTGAATTCCGCCGGGCTGCCGCCCGCGGGTTCGGCGCCGTCGGCCTGGAATTTCTTCGGTGTGGCGGGCAGGGCCAGCACCTTGTTCACTTCGGTGTTGATGCGCTGCACGATGTGCGCGGGCAGGCCCTTGGGCCCGATCAGGCCGTACCACAGCGTCACGTCGTAGCCGGGGTAGCCCGATTCGGCAATCGTCGGCACCTGGGGCAGCGCGCCCAGGCGCTTGGGCGTGGTGACGGCGAGCGCGCGCAGCTTGCCCGCGCTGACGTGCGGCAGCGCGCTGGCCGTGGCGGCGAAGTACACGTCCACCTGTTTGCCCAGCATGTCGTTGAGCGCCGCGCCGCCGCCCTTGTAGGGAATGTGGTTCATCTGCACGCCGGCGCGGTGGGCGAATTCGGCGGCGGCCAGGTGCAGCGCGCTGCCCTTGCCCGACGAGGCATAGGTCAGGTGGCCCTTGCGCTCCCTGGCCGCCTGGGCGACGTCCTTCATGCTGTGCAAGCCCGAGTCGGGGTGCGTCACCACGAGCAGCGGGCCCGCCGAGATCTGGGCCACCGGCGTGATGTCGTTCACCGGGTCGAACTTGAGCTTGTAGAGACTCGGGTTGACGGTGTAGCTCGCCGAGATCAGCGTGAACGTGTAGCCGTCGGCCGGCGCGGCCAGGCCTGCCTCGACGCCGATCAGGCCGCCCGCGCCGGCCTTGTTTTCGACCACCACGGGCTGGCCCAGGGCGTGGGTCAGGCCCTGCGCGATGTAGCGGCCCACGATGTCGGCGCCGCCCCCGGGCACGAAGGTCACGATGATCTTGATGGGCCGCGTCGGGTAGTCGGCGCTGGCCGCCGGCGCCTGTGCCGCAGCGGTGCCGCAGGCCAGCAGGCCCACGAGGGGGGCCAGGCGCAGGGAAGTCGGGAGGTGCAGGGGCATGGTGGGGCTCGGGAAAGAGAGGAGCGGGGCCGCTGGGCGGCGGCGGGGACGGGCAGGGCCCGTGCCGGCATTCTCGGCGCGACCGGCCCAAGCGGTGCGCCCAACGGACGGATACCAGATATCAGCAAAAGTCATGGCAGAACAGCGCCCCGCACGGTGCGTTCGCGCCCGACGCTTTACAGCCCGTCACACGCGCCTGCCGCACAATGGGCGCCATGCAGTCGACCGCTTCCTCCCCACCCACCCATGCCCTGCCGCGCCGCCACTGGCTCGTCAGCGCGGCGCTGGGCCTGGCGCTGGCCGCGACCGCGTGCACGGGGCCGGCACTGCCGCGCAGCGTCACGCTGCCGCTGGACACGCTGCAGGCCAAGCTGGCGCAGCGCTTTCCACGCAGCTACCCGCTGGCCGGCCTGGTCGAGCTGAACCTGCAGGCGCCGCGCCTGGCGCTGCGGCCCGAGCGCAACCGCATCAACGCCGTGGTCGCGCTGCAGGCCCAGGGCGCGGCGCTGCGCCGCGCCTACGACGGCACGCTGGACCTGGACTTTGCGCTGCGCTACGAGCCCAGCGACCACACGGTGCGCGCCTACGAGCTGGAGGTGCATGCGCTGCAGTTCGACGGTCTGCCGGCGCAGGCCGCGCAGCTGCTCAGCGGCCTGGCGCCGCAGCTGGCACAGCAGGCGCTGCGCGAAGTGGTGCTGCACCAGTTCCAGCCCAAGGACCTGGCGCTGGCCGACAGCCTGGGCCTGCAGCCCGGGCGCATGACGGTGACGGAGCGCGGCCTGGTGGTCGAACTGGTGCCCAAGCAGCCCTGAGCAGGCCTGCGCCGGCGCGGGGCCGCCCGCTTCGTTACAGTAGCCCCCCGCGCCGCGCCGGGCTGCACCCGCGCGCACCTTCCCATCCCTCACCCCACACACCACCATGACCAAGGACCTGGCTCGACAGAGCGAACTCAAGAAGATGGAGCTGTGCGACGCCTGCGCCGGCATCCAGCGCAACTGGCGCCGTGCGCCCGGCCATGCCGAGCTGGTGCAGCGCGGCAACCGCAAGGAAGAGCGCGACCACGGCGAGGTGACCATCACCCGCTATGAGTGCGACCGCTGCGGCACAGCGTGGGAATACGAGAACGACAAGACCAACCAGCAGGCGGGCTGGTCGGTGGTGGGCCGCTAGGGGCTGCTGCCGCGCGCCCGGCCAGAGAAAAGTGGCGCCCTCCGCCGCCCCAAACGGGGCCGCGGATCCCCGCGTTGGGCACGCACTCACTTCGTCCGATCGGACGCCGCTGCGCCGCCACACGCTATAAAGGGCGCGTATGCAAAAAGTTACACACTCTGGCGACCCCCACGGCAGCGGGGCCGTGCCCCCCTTTCTCGTGGCGGGTGGGCGCATGGCCGCGCTGGTGGCGGCCTTCGACTGGAGCGCCACGGCCCTGGGGCCGCTGCACGGCTGGCCCGTCGACATGACCGCGCCGATCGCGCTGATGCTGCGCGCGAAGGTGCCGATGGTGATGCTCTGGGGCCCTGCAGGGGTGCTGATCTACAACGATGGCTACGCGGCGTTCTCGGGCGACCGCCACCCCGCGATCCTGGGCCAGCCGGTGCGCGAGGCCTGGCCCGAGGTCAGCGACTTCAACCAGCAGGTGCTGGAAAAATGCCTCGCGGGCGAGACGCTGGCGTACAAGGACCACGAGTTCTGGCTGCACCGCACCGGCCAGAGCGAGCAGCTCTGGACCGACCTCGACTACTCACCGATCCTCGACGCCCATGGCACGCCCGCCGGCGTGCTGGCCATCGTTGTCGAGACCACCGCCAAGGTGCGCGCGCAGCGGCGCGTGAACAGCGAGCGCGAGCGCCTGCACCGCATGTTTGCCCAGGCACCGGGCTTCATGGCCATGCTGCACGGGCCCGAGCATGTGTTCGACATGGTCAACCCGGCCTTCACGCAGCTCATTGGCCACCGCGATGTGCTGGGCAAACCCGTGCGCGCGGCCGTTCCCGACGTCGAAGGCCAGGGGTTTTTCGAGCGGCTCGACCAGGTCTTTGCCAGCGGCGAGGCCTTTTTTGCCGAGGCCATGCCGGCGCTGCTGCAGCGCATCCCGGGCGCCGCGCCCGAGCAGCGCTATGTCGACCTGGTGTACCAGCCGGTGCGCGGCGAGGACGACCAGGTGATCGGCATCTTTGTCGAAGGCGCCGACGTGACCGCGCGCGTGCAGGCCGAGGCTGCGGTGCGTGCCAACGAGCGGCAATTGCGCGCGTTCGCCCAGGCCATGCCCAACCACGTCTGGGCTGCCGGACCCGACGGCACGCTCGACTGGTTCAACGACATCGTCGCGCAGTACAGCGGCCTGCCGCTCGATGCGCTGCAGGAGGGCGGCTGGACCGAGCTGGTGCACCCCGACGACCTGCCCACGGCGCTGCGCGCATGGCGCGGCGCGGTGCGTGCCGGCACGCCCTACGAAGTCGAGTTCCGCCTGCGCCGCGCCGATGGCGCCTACCGCTGGCACATTGCGCGTGCCCAGCCCATTCGCGGGCGCGACGGGCACGTCACGCGCTGGGTCGGCACCAACACCGACATCGACGAGCAAAAGCGCACCACCCGGGCGCTGGCGCACCTCAACGAGCACCTCGAGCAGCAGATTGCCGCGCGCACCGCCGACCGCGACCGCATGTGGCGCCTCTCGACCGACGTCATGCTGGTGTCCGACCTGCAGGGCAGCATGGTCTCGGTGAATCCGGCCTGGACGACGCTGCTGGGCTGGCCGCAGGCCGATCTGGTGGGGCGCAACTTCCTCGAGTTCGTGCACCCCGACGACCTGGAAGCCACCCACGCGGAAATGGCCAAGCTGGCGCAGGGCATCACCACCTTCCGCTTCGAAACCCGCTACCGGCGCCAGGATGGCAACTACCGCCTGCTGGTGTGGACGGCGGTGCCCGAAGTGGGTTTCGTCCACGCCGTCGGGCGCGACGTGACCGCGGACCGCGAGGCCGCGCAGGCGCTCAAGCGCACCGAGGCGGCGCTGCACCAGGCGCAGAAGATGGAGAGCATCGGCCAGCTCACGGGCGGCGTGGCGCACGACTTCAACAACCTGCTGCAGGTGATCTCGGGCAACCTGCAGTTGCTCGGGCGCACGGTGGCCGGGCAGGAGAAGCCCCAGGGCTATGTGAAAAGCGCGCTGGCCGCGGTGCGCCGCGCCGCCAAGCTGGCCAACCAGCTGCTGGCCTTTTCGCGCCGCCAGCCGCTCGAGCCCAAGATCGTCAACGTGGGTCGCTTTGTCACCGGCCTGGAGGAGCTGCTGCGCCGCACGCTGGGCGAGAACATCGCGATCGAGACCGTGGTCGCCGACGGGCTGTGGAATTCGCTCGTCGACCCGACGCAGGTGGAAAACGCGCTCTTGAACCTGGCCTTCAACGCGCGCGACGCGATGGACGGCAGCGGGCGGCTGACCATCGAGGCGAGCAATGCCGTGCTCGACGACGCCTACGTGCACGAGCATCCCGACCTGGCGGCCGGGCAGTACGTGCTGCTGGCCGTCACCGATACCGGCAGCGGCATGGCGCCCGAGGTGCTGCTCAAGGCCTTCGAGCCGTTCTTTTCGACCAAGCCCGAGGGCAAGGGCACGGGGCTGGGGCTGTCGATGGTCTACGGCTTTGCCAAGCAGTCGGGCGGGCATGTCAAGGTGCTGAGCGAACTCGGCCAGGGCACGACCGTGAAGCTGTTCCTGCCGCGCAGCCTGGACGACGAGGCCCCCGCGCTGGCGGCGCCGGCGCAGGAAGGGGCCGGCGGCAGCGAAACCATCCTCGTGGCCGAGGACGACGAGGGCGTGCGCGCCACGGTGGTCGAGCTGCTGCAGCAGCTGGGCTACCACGTGCTGCAGGCGCGCGACGCGGCCTCTGCGCTGGCCATCGTCGAATCGGGCGTGCCGATCGACCTGCTGTTCACCGACGTGGTCATGCCCGGCAGCCTGCGCAGCCCCGAGCTTGCGCGCCGCGCGCGCGAGCGCCTGCCGCACCTGGCCGTGCTGTTCACTTCGGGCTACGCGCGGAACGCCATCGTGCACGGCGGGCGGCTCGACGCGGGCGTCGAACTGCTGGGCAAGCCCTACACGCAGGACGCGCTGGCCCGCAAGATCCGCCACGTGCTGGCCTACCAGCAACGCGCGCCGGCCCCCGGCCGGGGCACCTCGCCAGTGCACTGAAACGGCGCCCCGTGCCGGCCGGGCGCGGCGCTGGATCCCGCGGCTTTGCCATCAGAAAACAGAGCTGCAAGCGCTTGCTGCGCCTGCGTTTGCGCCACCTTTGGCATAAAACAGAGCGCCCAGAGCGGCGCGCTGCGCAGGCACCGCTGCAACACACTGTTCCAGCGCCGGCCCCCTTTCTTTTGCGCCCCTGGCGCCCATCTGGTGTTGTACCCCGTGCCTTGCTGCGCGGCGGTGCCGTTTCACTCCAGGAGCCTTGCCATGACCTCACCCATCCTGCATGCCGAGCCGCTCGGCCCGCTGTGGCCGACGCTCGATCCGTTTCTGTTCTGTGCCCACCACAACGACGCCTACCCCGCGGGCAACGGCGCGATGGCGCCGGCGGTGGCACTCGAAGGCCGTGCGATCGGCAGCGACTTCAGCCGCAAGGACGGCTGGAGCATGTACCACGGCGACACCGTGCCCGGTTTTCCGGGCCACCCGCACCGCGGCTTTGAAACCGTCACGCTGGTGCGGCGCGGCCTGATCGACCACTCCGACTCGCTCGGCGCGGCCGCGCGCTTTGGCGGCGGCGACGTGCAGTGGGTCACGGCGGGCAAGGGCATCCAGCACTCGGAGATGTTCCCGCTGCTCAACGACGACGCGCCCAACCCGCTCGAGCTGTTCCAGGTCTGGCTGAACCTGCCGGCGCGCCACAAACTGGTCGAGCCGCACTTCACCATGCTGTGGAACGAGCACATCCCGCGCCTGGTGCACCACGATGCGCAGGGCCACGCCACCACCGTGACGGTGGTGGCCGGCGCACTGCCCGGCGCGCCGCCACCGCTGGCGCCGCCGCCCGAGTCGTGGGCCGCGCAGCCCGGGGCCGATGTGGCGATCTGGACGCTGCACCTGGCGCCGGGCGCGCAGTGGGAGCTGCCGGCCGCGCAGGGCCGGGGCACGCGCCGCATGCTGTACTTTTTTGCCGGCGAGGGCCTGCGCATCGGCAGCGAAGCGCTGCACGCGCACGCCGCGCTCGAGCTCGAGGCCGGGCAGGACCTGCCGCTGGTCAACACCGGCAGCACGCCGGTCGAATGCCTGCTGCTGCAGGGCCGCCCGATCGGCGAGCCGGTGGTGCAGTACGGGCCCTTCGTCATGAACACGCAGCAGGAAATTGCGCAGGCGCTGCAGGACTACCGCCGCACCCAGTTCGGCGGCTGGCCGTGGCCCCAGGCCGACCCCGTGCATGGCAGCACGCCGCGGCGCTTTGCGCGCTACCCCGGGCAGGTCGAGGACGAGGTGCCGAGCGCCTGAGCGACAATGCCGGCTGCCATTTTCCGGGCCCGCGCGGGGCCCGGACCCGACCGAGAACACGCTGCATGAACATCACCAAAGACACCGCCGTCACCCTGGCCTACACCGTCACCAGCCCGCAGGGCAAGCCGCTCGACGCGGGCCGGCTGGCCTATCTGCACGGCGGCTACGAGAACATCTTCCCCAAGGTCGAGGCCGCGCTCGACGGCCAGGCCGCAGGCTTTGCCACCACGCTCGACCTGTCGGCCGAGGACGCCTTTGGCGCGCGCGACGAGGCGCTGGTGCGCACCATTCCCAAGAGCGAATTCCCGCCCGGCGTGAAGGTGGGTGGCCAGCTGCAGGGCGCGGGCGACGACGGGCAGCCGCAGGTCTTTCACGTCGTCAAGATCAAGGGCCCCGAGGTGCACCTGGACGGCAATCACCCGCTGGCCGGGCAGGCGCTGCGCTTTGCCTGCAAGGTGGTCGCGGTGCGCGCCGCCTCGGCCGAGGAAATCACCCACCGCCACGTGCACGGCGAGCACGGCCACCACCACTGAAGTGTTCCGTGGCTGCGGCGCACGGCGCTTGCAGACGGCGCCAGCGCGCCGGGAACGGTGGGTCCCCGGCGCGCTGCGTGCCTTTCCCTCTTACGGAGCCGGGCAGGGATAGGCCGCACTCAATGTGGCCCGGGTCTTTGCGGTGGCCGAACTGGCGGGCTCGTCCACTGTCATCGTGTTGTCGGTGAACCTGCAGCCATAGGTTGGGCTGGCGACGACCGCTGGATCGAGAACCTCGTCCCCTGCGGGCTTGACGCCCTTTTGCTCCCAAAGCGCCATCGCATCGAACGCTGCGGTTTGCTCGGCAATGGAGAAGTCGCAGTGCCCGACGCCGCGTATCGCCCGCTGTACCAGCCACTTCGAGGTGCCCAGCGTGTCGGCCCGGCGCTTGTAGATCTGCTCCATGCTGAAGGGCACATACATATCGCCCAGTGTGTGGATGGTGACCACCGGCACGCTGATGCGCGCATTGGTCTTGGGCACCCAGCGCAGCCCGTCGGTGCGTGGCCGGTTGGCTTCCGGCGTGGCCTTGACGCGGTAGATGGACGCGTTGAAGGCCTGCTCGTCGGCAGAGAGCGCCGGGTTGTTGTCGAGCTGGTAGACGAAACGCTCGGTCGACACCACATCCTCATTGAGGACGCCCTGCATCTTGCCGTCGCGGCCAAACGTGCCCCAGACCGTGCTCGTGTAGGGGCCGGCAAAGCCGACGTCGAACATCGGACGCTCGCCGCCGGTCAGGTTCTTGACCACCTGTTTGAGTTTGTCGCCCTGGGCGGTGGTCGCGCTGGGGTACGTGGTGAACAGCGCGCCCTTGACCGCGGGCTCGATCGTGCTCCAGTTGGACGTGGGCCAGGTCGTTGCAGGCATGCCTGCCAGCTGCATGGCAACCGTTTGGTACGCCGCAAAGAAATCGTAGAGCTCGGTGTCGCCCAGCACGCCGCACATCGGCACCGCGCCGTGGTAACGCACCTTGTGTCGGGCCGCCTGGATGTTCTCCTCGTCCACAGCAGCGGCGGCCACATGCCCGCCCAGCGACACGCCGACGATATAGGTCCTCGAGGGCGCTGCAATTGCACGGCCGTTCTTCGCGGCAATATCGGTGAACGCCAGCGCCAGGGCGTTGGTGTCTTCCACGCCGGCGCGTACGTCGTAGTAATTCTTGGTGTAGCTCGATGCGGCCCAGGCGTAGCCCTGCTCGAGCAGGTGGCGCCGGATGGCAGGGTTGCTGACCGTGAGGTCGGGCCCGGTGCCGGCGTAGCCGTGCGCATACATGACCAGCTTGCCGTTCCATTGGGCCGGCACCTCGATCCGGTACCCGGCGCCCTCGTGCACGCCCCACCAGCGCTGGGATTCAGGTGCTCCGGCCAGCGCATCGAAAGGCAGATTGGCTTGCAGCGGCGTGAACACCCGCGCATCTTGCGGGCGCAGCGGTTCAGGCACCGGGCCGTCGCCGCCTCCGCAGCCGGCCAAAGCGATGCCGATGGCAGCGGCTCCCCATGCAAATCGAAATGACTGGGCCATGTCTGTCTCCTTCTTTGAATGGAACCTTCGAGGGTTCTGCAGGTGGAAAAGAACGTGTCAAAGCTGACCCGAAAATACTAGCGTCCCAGCCTGCAGGAGCCTGTCGCCAACCCATCACCGGCACCGCTGCGGCCTGGCGAAAACCGTCTTGCATGGCAGCTAAACCCAGTCCTCGCCGCAGCGTTGCATCCGCCATGGCGGTGCACGTGCTATCCCAGCCTGCTGGAAGCGCCTGTGAGTGCCTGAGCAGTAGGCGCGTGGCGCGGTCGCGCAGGTGCAGCGGGCTCGGGCCGGGTGCGGGCGAGTGCACCCTGGCGGCGCTGCAGGCGGCCAGGAGAGCCGTTGAGGATCGCGGGTTCGTCCAGCGTGTCGGCGCCGGCTCCAAAGCCAGGCCGCAGGCTTTGCCACCCTGCGCGATGGCCGCGCAGGCGTTGCGCTTTGCCTGCAAGCTGGTCGCGCTGCGCGCCGCCTCGGCCGAAGAAATCACGCACGGCAGGCACCGCCACCCGCACGGAAGCCGCTGGCGGCGGCGAGGGGAGTCAGCCCGGCGCCACGGCGTCCGAACCGCGCACCAGCAGCACCGGCACCGGGCATAGGCGCACCACCTGCTCGGCATCGCTGCCCAGCAGCATGCGGCCCACGCCGCGGCGCCCGTGGGTGCCCAGCACCACCAGGTCCGCGTGCCAAGCCTTCACCTGCTCCAGCACCCAGTCGGCCAGGCGGCTGCGCACCCCTTCCTGCATGGCCACGTCCGCCGCGATGCCTGCGGCCAGCGCCTGCTGGTGGCCGTCTTGCAGAATCTGTTGGCCCTGTTTCCGCAGTTCGTCATAGACATCGCCGCTGAAGGCGCCATAGGCGCCCATGGCCAGGGTCAATGACAGGGCGTCGACCATGTGCAGCAGGCGCAGCTGGCCGCCCGTGAGGCGTGCCAGGCGCAGGGCCTCGGCCAAGCCCTGCAGGGAGGTGGGGCTGCCGTCGATCGGCACCAGGATGCGTTGGTACATGGCGGTCTCCTTGCCCCGGATGTGGTGTCGGGGCCCGGAGAGTTTGCCTTTTTTGCCGCACCGGCACCACTGCCGCATGGCGGCGTGGCGGGTGCAGCCCGCGCGCTCAGGGCGCCGCGACGGCCTGGAACATGGTGCGCTTGGTGTTGGTGAAATGCGGGCGCGCAATGTCGCTCCAGGCTGTGGCGCGCACCGCCAGCCAGGCGGGCGAGCCCAGGGCGTCTGCGGTGACCAGGTCGTAACAGGCCAGCGACAGCGGGCCGTGATCGTGGTTGAGCAGGCGCCGCGCGTGGATGCAGCCGGGCACGGCCGCCAGGCCGGGCATGTGCTCGCCGTCGTACCAGCGCGCAATCTCGGGCATCCAGCCGTCTTCGGGGTCCATCTCGACGACATAGTGCGCCGTCGGCGCCGCGCCGCTCGAATGGCCGGCGCGCTCGAACACCAGCTCCAGCCGCGACAGCAGGACCTCGCACGCACCGGGCAGGGCGCTTTCGAGCGTGGCCTGCAGCGGCGCCAGGTCGGCGGCGGTGAGCGGGGTGCGCTGCGCCAGCGCGCAGTACAGGTAGGCACTGCGCAGCGCAGGCGACCAGGCACTGCGCTGCACGCGCAGGCCCAGCGGGCTGTGCGCCAGCGCCGCCTGGACGGTGCCGGTCGCCTGTTCGGCCTGGGCGGCATCGGCCGCGCCGGTGTCGGGCCAGCCGATCTGCAGCAGCAGAAAGTCGGTGGGGTGGGGGGCGTGGGGCTGCATCAATGTCCGATCTGCAGGGCGACGAGAAAACGCGACACCATGTTGTAGGCGCCGATGGTCGCGCACAGGTCCACCTGGCCCTGCGCGCCGAAATGCGCGCGCACCTGCGCGAACAGGGCGTCGGGCACGTCGATGTCGCGCGTCATGGCGTCGGTCAGCTGCAGCGCCACGCGCTCGGCCGGCGTCCAGGGCGCATCGGCCGGCAGCGCGGGGCTGCGCGTGGCGTCGATGGCTTCCTGCGACGTGCCGGCCTTGAGCGCATGCGGCACATGCGCGTCGAACTCGTAGGGCGCGCGGTTGAGCACCGCCACGCGCAGGATCACCAGCTCGCGCAGGCCCGCGTCGAGGCTGCTGCGGTTGCGCACGGCCGAGAGCATCTGCTCCCAGCCATGGGCGATCGGCGGGCTGTTGAGCAGCGCCTGGTACAGCACCGAGATGCGGCCGCGTTCGGCCAGGATCTGCGCCTCTTGCGCAGCCAGTTCCGGGCGCGTGCCCGGCAGGATGGGGTCGATTCTCATCAGGGGTTTCTCGGTCAGTCGGGGGTCACATTGTTGGCGCGCACGACGCGCGCCCATTTGTCGCTGTCGCTGGCCAGCACCTTGGCGAGTTCGGCCGGGGTCGAGCCCGCCACTTCGGCGCCCGAGGCTTCGAGCCTGGCCTTGATCGCGGGCGTGGCCAGCGCGCGGCGCACGGCCTGGCTGACGCGCTCGGCGTCGGCCGCGGGCGTGCCCTTGGCGGCGAACAGCGCGTACCAGTTGTCCGAGTCCACGCCGGGGATGCCCATCTCGGCAAAGGTCTTCACGTCGGGAAAGCGCGGGTGGCGCTTGGCGGCGGCCAGGCCGATGGGCTTGAGCTTGCCGGCCGCGATGTGGCCGACCAGGCCCGGGATGTCGCCGAAGAAGCCGTCGACGTGGCCCGCGATCACGTCGGTGATGGCCGGCGCCGCGCCCTTGTAGGGCATGTGCATGAGCTTGACCTTGGCGTGCTCGTTGAGCAGCTCCATCGCCAGGTGCGGCACGCTGCCCGTGCCCGACGAGGCCATGGTCAGCGGGGCCTCGGCTTTGCGCGCCGCTGCGACGAACTCGGCGCCGGTGGCATAGGGCGCCCTGGCGCTGACCACCAGCACCTCGACGTTGTTGACCACCAGCGACACGGGCGTGAGGTCGGTGGCCGGCTTGTACGAGAGCTTGGGGTACAGGGCCGGGTTGATGGCCACGGCGCCCACGCTGGTGAGCCACAGGGTCTGCGCGTCGGGCGCCGCGCGCGAGACGAAGTCGGCCGCGATGGCGCCATTGGCGCCGGCCTTGTTCTCGACGATCACGGTGTGGCCCAGTTCCTTGCCCAGCTGCTCGGACAGGGTGCGCGCCACGAAGTCCACCGGGCCGCCGGGCGGGAAGGCGACGATGATGCGCGTCGTCTTGGGCTGGGCCAGCGCGGCGCCCGAGACGGCCAGCGCGGCGGCGGCCAGGCCCAGGGTCACGGCGCGGCGCGCAAGGTGCATGGAAGTCATGGGTGTCTCCTATGGGGTGAGGGGAAGAAAAAAGCGTTCAGCCGCAGCGCACGGACATGCCGCCGTCGACCACGATCTCGGTGCCGGTGACAAAGCGCGATTCGTCGCAGGCCAGGTACAGCGCGGCGTTCGCGGTGTCGCGCCCGTCGCCCATGAAGGGCAGCGGAATGCGGGCCTGGCGCTCGCGCAGCAGCGCCTCGACGTCGCCGCCCGCGCGCTGGCCGGCCAGGCGCACCTCGACCATCGGCGTGTGCAGCTGGCCCGGCACCACGGTGTTGGCGCGGATGCCTTGCTGCGCGTACTGCACGGCGAGCACGCGCGAGAACTGGATCACGCCGGCCTTGGTCGCGGCATAGGCGATCTGCGCCGCGCCGGTCCAGCGCAGGCCCGAGGTCGACGAGATGTTGATGACGTTGCCGCTGCCCTGCGCCAGCATGTGCGGCAGCACGTGCTTGCAGGTCAGGAACACGCTCTTGAGGTTGTGGTCGATCTGCGCGTCCCACACCTCCTCGCTCATCTCGACCGGGCCGCCCTTGGCCGAGCCGCCGACGTTGTTCACCAGCACGTCGAGGCGGCCGAACTCGGCCACGCAGGCGGCGATGGCGGCGGCGATCGAGTCGCTGCTGGTGACGTCGCAGGCGCCCGCGGTGAAGCGGCCGCCGGCCTGCGCGATCAGCGCAGCGGTTTCGCCCAGGCGGTCGGCGTCGCGGTCGACGCCGAACACGTGCGCGCCCTCTTGCGCAAAGCGCACGGCAATGGCGCGGCCATTGCCCCAGCCGGCACCGACCGAGCCGGCGCCGGTCACGAAGACCGATTTTCCGGCCAGGCGGCCCTGGGGGTTGACGGGGGTGGAGGCATCGAAGGTCATGGCAGGTCTCGGCAGTGCATCAAAGGACAGGAGCGGCGGCGCCCAGGGCGCCGAAGCGGTAGAGTTTTTGCGGGTTGTCGACCAGCAGCGCCTGCAGCGCGGCGGGCGTGGGCGCGATGGCCGCCAGGCTGTCGACCAGCTGGCCGTCGTCGGGCACGTGGGTGTGGTTGGGGTGCGGCCAGTCGGTGCCCCACAGGCAGCGCTCGGGGGCTGCCGCGACGAGGCGGCGCGCCAGCGCGATGCCGTGGGCATAGGGCGGGGTCGGGTCGATGCGGTCGATGCCGCTGACCTTGACGTAGAAGCGCGCATTGCCGCGCACCAGCTGCTCGAGCGCCGCGAAGTCGGGGTGGTTGGCGCCGAGCGTGGCATCGACGCGGCCCATGTGGTCGATCACCACCGGCACGGCGCTGCGCTCCAGCACAGGGCCCAGCCTGTGCACCAGGCTGCTCTCGAAATGCACCTGCAGGTGCATGCCGACGGCGGCCAGGCGCGGCGTGAGGGCGACGATGTCTT
Source organism: uncultured beta proteobacterium (assembly GCA_963703375.1). Taxonomy (GTDB): domain Bacteria; phylum Pseudomonadota; class Gammaproteobacteria; order Burkholderiales; family Burkholderiaceae_C; genus Simplicispira. Next base: position 457,852 of record CAVPEF010000004.1, read on the forward strand.
CGACGCTGGCCGACGCGGCCAGGTGCTTCATGAAGTTGAAGCGGACGCCGCGAAACCCGGCCTCGGCCAGGCGCAGCAGCTCGGCGTCGCCCACCGCCGTGGGCACCAGCGCCACGCCGAGGTAGTGGCCGCCACCGGCGGCGATGGCGTCTTCGACCACGCGGTTGTCGAAGCCGTGGACGGCCGACTGCACGATCACGCAGCGCGCAATGCCCATCTGGCGGTGCAGCGCAAACAGCGTGTGCTTGCCGGCGTCGACCGGCGTGAAGCCGCGCGATGCGGCGTAAGGGAACTCGGCGGCGGGGCCGAACACGTGCACATGGCTGTCGCAGGCGCCCGCCGGCAAGGCGAGCGCCGGTGTGCTCGGCTTGGGCAGGTAGGTCAGAACGGGGGGCGGGGTGTCGGGGGTCATCGCGGGCGGCAGAAAATCGATGGCCGATTGTGGGCCGCGATCGGCCTTTCGGGTCCTGCCGTGGGTCTATACCAGCTATCCGTAAAATGCATGGCCATGCACCTTCCTGGAGCTTCGATGGACCTGACGCGCTTGCAGTATTTCGTCGCCGTGGCCGAGGCCGGCAGCTTCAGCCGCGCCGCGGCCGCGCTGCACCTGTCGCAGCCCGCACTGAGCCGCCAGGTGCTGCTGCTCGAAGAGGAGCTGGGCCAGCGGCTGCTCGAGCGCACGGGGCGCGGCGCCACGCCCACCGACTCGGGAGAGGCCCTGCTGGGCCATGCGCGCGCCATTTTCGAGCTGACCGCGCAGGCCCGCGCCGACATGGCCGAGCGCCAGCGCAGCCCGCGCGGGCGCCTGACCATCGGCCTGCCGCCGCGCGTGGCGCATGTGCTCACGGCCGACCTGGTGCAGGGCTTCCTGCAGCAGTTCCCCGACGCCGCGATCACGGTCGAGGAGAACCTGAGCCTGCGCCTGCGCGAATGGCTGGTGGCCGGGCGCGTGGACCTCGCGGTGCTGTTCGACCCGCCGCATTCGCCCCAGCTGCAGACCGAAACCCTGGTGCGCGAGCCGATGGTGCTGATCAGCACCGAGCCGCTGCCGCCCAAGGTGCGCCTGAGTGCGGTGGTACAGCGCAGCCTGGTCATGCCGCGCGGCCCGCATGCGCTGCGCCAGCTGCTCGAGAGCTACACGCGCCCGCGCGGCATGCAGCTGAAGATGGTGGCCGAGGTCGATTCGGTGCAGACCGTGCTGTCGCTGGTGGCGCGCGGCGTGGCCGACACGGTGCTGCCGCTGAGCGCCACGCGCGCCTGGATCTACCCGCAGACGCTGCACGTGGCCGCGATGGTGGCGCCGGCGATCCGCAACCGCCTGGTGCTCGCGGTGCCAAAGGCGCGCCCCGGCACGCAGCTCAGCCGCTACGCCAGCCAGCTGCTGCGCACGCTGGTGCAGCAGCATTTCGGCGGCGCGGAACCCGCAGTGGGCGCGTAGCCTGGCCCGGGACCGGGCATGCCGGCGCCGCATGCTCTCGTTTCAATAGCTTTCAGCGCTTTGCCAGCAAGGGCTGGAGGCCAAAAACACCATAAATCGCTGACCGGTTCAGTGGCGCCGCAGCAGCGCCTGGCGCAGCAGGCGCGTGGCGCGGTCGCGGATGTGCAGCGGACTCCGGCCGGGTGGAGGCGGGCGCACCTTGGCGGCGCTGCAGGCGGCCAGGAAGTCGTTGAGGATCGCAGTGTCGTCGAGCGTGTCGGCGCCGAGCCGGTGGAACTCGGGGTGCCACTGGGTGGCGGCGATGTAGCCGCGGCCCCGGCGCGGGGCGGCGGCGGATGGCCTCGGGCACGACGTCGGGGTGGCTGAAGGCCTCGATCTCGAAATCCGGCGCCAGCCGCTTGATGCCCTGGTGGTGGATGCTGTTGACGCGCGCGCGCCGCACCCCCGGGTAGAGCTGCGCCAGGCGCGAGCCGGGAACGAACTCCACATCGTGGAAATTCTGGTCGTAGGTGCTGGCGTTGCGGTGCTGCAGCGCGCCGGGGCGCTGCGTCTCGATGTCCTGGTAGAGCGAGCCGCCAAAGGCCACGTTGATCAGCTGCAGCCCGCGGCAGATGCCGAAGATCGGCTTGCCGGCCTGCGCGAAGGCCTCGACCACGGCCAGGTCGTAGAGGTCGCGCACGCGGTCGCCCTCCCAGGCCGCGCGCAGCGGCGCCTCGCCATAGCTGCCGGGCCAGACATCGGCGCCGCCGTGCATCACGACGCCGTCGAGCCAGTCGGCGTAGTGCGCCAGCGTGACGTCGCCGCGCGCGGTCTCGCCCGTGGGGCACGGCACCATCACCACCATGGCACCGGCCGACATGATCCAGTGCGCGACGGACTGCTCGACGTACTGCAGCGTCTTGCCGGTGAACAGGGAGCGCGAGGGATCGGCGTGCTGGAAGCAGGCCGACAGGCCAATCTTGAGGCGGCGGGAAGCAGGCATGCCCATTTGTAGCACCGCCGGCGCGCGGCAGTTGTAGGAAGGCGGCGCGCATTCACGCACGCCGCGCCGGGGCACCGCGGCCGCGGTTGACGCGCGTCAAGCCCAACAGCTACGGTGCAGGCATGATGGCGTGGACAGCGTGTCCACGATTTCCCCCTCCGGCCCGCGGGCTGGACCATGCAAAGGAGCCAACATGCAAGTACAGGTGCACACCGACGACAACATTCAGGGCGGCGAGTCGCTGGCCCGCTGGATCCAGGAAGAGACCACGGCGCGCCTGACCCGCTTTCGCGACCACATCACGCGCGCCGAGGTCTTCCTGACCGACGTGGCCGGTGGCAAGACCGGCGCCAACGACAAGCGCTGCCGCATCGAGGCGCGGCCCGCCGGGCGCCAGCCCGTCACCGTGACGGCCGATGCCGACAAGGTGGCCGACGCCTTCACGGGCGCGGTCGAAAAGCTGGTGCGCGCGCTCGACGCCGACCTGGGCCGCGCCAAGGACAAGAACGCGCGCGAGACCATCCGCACGCAAGAGGAGTGAGCGCCGCGCCGGCGCGCGCACGCTCATGAATTGAGAGCTGCCAACGCTTGACAGTCAAGCGTTTGCGGCTCTTTTTGTTGGTATTTCCGGGCGGCGCCGCAGGCTGCGCCCCGTTGCGGTCCAATCGCGCGATGGATTCCACACACGACACCGACCAGCGCCTGACCGAACTCGAAATCAAGGCCAGCTACAGCGACGACCTGCTCGAGCAACTGAACCTGCTGGTGTACCGCCAGCAACAGCAGATCGATGCGCTGCTGCAGGAAGTGCAGCGCCTGCGCCACCAGATGCCCGAAGGCGGCAGCGCCGCGCCGCGCAACCTGCGCGACGAGCTGCCGCCGCACTACTGAAACGCGGGGCAGCGCGCCGGGGCGCGCGCTGCGGCCGGTGCGGCCGATCAGGCGGCGCTGAGCGCGCCGGCCTGCGTGAGCTTCTCGGCCACGAGCAGTTGCTGCATCTCGGCCCGGCCCATGATGCCGAGCTCTTCGGCGGTGACCGCGATGGTCTTGCCGCTGGCCATGGCGGCCTTGGCGATCGAGGCGGCCTTTTCGTAGCCGATGATCGGGTTCAGCGCCGTCACCAGCGTGATCGACTCGGCGATGCGCAGGTCGAGCAGGGCGTGGTTGGCCTCGATGCCCTCGACGCAGTTGACCTGCAGCGTGTGGCAGGCGCGCGCCAGGTGCGTGAGGCTCTTGTGCAGCGCCCAGCCCATCAGCGGCTCGAACGCGTTGAGCTGCAGCTGGCCGGCTTCGGACGCCATGGTGATCGCGACGTCGTTGCCGATCACCTCGAAGCAGACCTGGTTCATCACTTCCGGAATCACCGGGTTGACCTTGCCCGGCATGATCGACGAGCCGGCCTGGCGCGCGGGCAGGCGAATGTCGCCCACGCCGGCCTGCGGGCCCGACGAGAGCAGGCGCAGGTCGTTGCTGATCTTCGAGAGCTTGCTCGCGATGCGTTTCAGGATGCCCGAGATGTCGACGAAGGCGCCGGTGTCGGACGTGGCCGCGATCATGTCGGCCGCCGCGGTGACGGGCACGCCCGAGAGTTCGGCGAGCTTCGGGATGACTGCGTCCACATAGCCCACGGGCGCGTTGATGCCGGTGCCGATCGCCGTGCCGCCGAGGTTCACCTCGGTCATCAGGTAGGCCGATTCGCGCAGGCGCTTTTCGTCGTCGGCAATCATGCTGGCAAACGCCGTGAATTCCTGGCCCAGCGTCATCGGCACGGCGTCCTGCAGCTGCGTGCGGCCGATCTTCAGCGTGGCGGCAAATTCGCGGGCCTTGCCCTCGAACGCGCCGCGCAGGCCCGCCAGGGCGTTCAACAATTGCTGGATGCCGAACCAGGTCGCGAGCTTGAGCGCGGTGGGGTAGGCATCGTTGGTGCTTTGCGAGGCATTGACGTGGTCGTTCGGGTGGACGACGTCGTAGCGGCCTTTGGGCAATCCCAGGTGCTCGAGGGCACGGTTGGCGATCACCTCATTGGCATTCATGTTCGTGGAGGTGCCGGCGCCCCCCTGGATGACATCGACCACAAACTGGTCGTGCAGCTGGCCGGCAATCAGGTCGTCGCAGGCCTGGGCGATGGCGCTGGCCTGGGTGGCGTTGATGGCGCCGAGCTGCAGGTTGGCGTGGGCCGCAGCTTTCTTGACAAAGGCAAAGGCGCGAATGAGTTCGGGCATCTGGGCCACGGTGTGGCCGGTGATCGGAAAATTCTCCACCGCGCGCGCGGTGTGGACCCCCCAATAGGCGGCGGGGGGGATGGTCTTGACTCCGATGAAGTCGCTTTCTTGGCGCATGGATCTGCTTTCGTGGGCGGAAAAACCGCAATACAAGGACAAACGCCGCCCGGTGGCAGGCGGCGTTCAAAGGGGGGATGGCGCATGCGGTGCCCAGCCTTGTGGGCCGGGCGCACGCGTGGCAACGCCCTGTGCCATGGGTTTGCGCTGCAGGCCCATGGCACAGGGCGTGTGCCGGCATTATCGCGGCACGCCTGCATAAAGTCCATAGTTTTGGGCATAACGGCGTTCGTTGCCGCTATGGGCGTGTTTCTGTGCGCTATGGCATTCAACACCGCAGATCCGGCGGCGGTGGCGGTGGTGCCGCCCAAGGCCGCGCGCCGCCCGCGCCCGCCGTGGCGCGCTCAGCGCAGCCTGCGCTGCAGCCGCGCCAGGCGCGCGCGGCGCCAGCGCAGCAGCGCGGCCTGCACCAGCACGACGGCCGACAGCACCACCACGGCGCCGCCCAGGTCGGGCGCCGGCGCGGGGGCGGGCAGCGGTGGCGCCGCGTCACCGGTCACCGCATCGGTACCGGCGGCCGCCACCTCTGCGCTGTGCCGCGTTGCCGCCGTGGCCGCCACGCCGGCCTGCGCGCCGCGGTCGTCGGAATACACCTTGGTGAACTCGGCGCCGAGCAGGAAGATCTGCGCCGCGTAATAGACCCACGCCAGCAGCACCACCAGCGAGCCGGCGGCGGCAAAGGACTCGTTGACGCCGCTCTTGCCCAGGTACAGCCCGATGAAGAACTTGCCGACCTCGAACAGCACCGCCGTGACCAGGGCGCCGACCCACACGTCGCGCCAGGAAATGGGCACCGAGGGCATGAACTTGAAGATCATGGCGAACAGCACCGTGGTCACAGCGATCGACAGCGCCATGTTGATGCCCTGCAGCAGCACCTCCCAGCCCGGCATCAGGCCACCAAACCAGCTGCCAAAGGCCGAGATGCCGGCGCTGACCGACAGCGACACCATGAGCAGGAACGCCAGCCCGAGGATCAGCCCGAACGAGAGGACGCGCGCGCGCAGCACGGCCCAGAGGCCGCTGGGTTTTTGCTTCTCGGGCACATGCCAGATGCGGTCGAGCGCGCTTTGCAGCTCGGCAAACACGGTGGTGGCGCCGACCAGCAGCACGGCAATGCTGATGAGCCCGGCCACCAGCCCCTTGGCCGGCGCGCTGGCGCTCTTGATGAGGCCCTGCACGGCCACGGCGCCCTCGTGCCCGATGAGGCCCTGCAGCTGGCCGACGATCTCGCCCTGCACCGCCTCGCGCCCGAACAGCGCGCCGGCCACGGCAATCACGATCACCAGCAGCGGCGCGAGCGAGAACACCGTGTAGTACGAGATGGCCGCGCCCATGCTCGGCGCGAAGTCGTCGATCCACGCCACCACGGCCCGGCGGCACATGTCGTACAGGTGTTTGAAGTCAAGGCGCATGGCGGCGGTGGGCAAAAGAAACAGGGAGTTCAGCCCCGACTGTGCCCGGCACCGTGCCGCCGCGCTGCGCGCTGCGGGCGACAGCGCGTGTAGGCCAAAGCCGCTTGCGTGGGCGGCGCTGCCCCGGCGGCGCGCCGGCGGGCGCGGTCAGTGGCTGCTCCTGAATCAAGAGCTGCTAGCGCAAGCAGCCATAAGGGCTGGAGGCCGATTTGACCTCAATCTGCGGTGGTCGGCCGCGTGCCGTCCAGGCAAAAAAAGCCGCCCGCGCGGTGCGGGCGGCTGTGGGCAGCGGGCGGGCGCTTAGCCGGCGGCGACCACGCGCACCATCTCCAGGCACTTGTTCGAGTAGCCCCATTCGTTGTCGTACCAGCTCACGACCTTGACGAAGGTGCCGTCCAGCGCAATGCCGGCTTCGGCGTCGAAGATCGAGGTGCGCGTCTCGCCGCGGAAGTCGGTGGCGACGACCTTGTCTTCGGTGTAGCCCAGGATGCCCTTGAGCGCGCCTTCGGACTGCGCCTTCATCTCGGCGCAGATCTCGTCGTAGGTGGCTGCCTTGTCCAGCTCGCACGGTCAGGTCGACCACCGACACGTCGGAGGTCGGCACGCGGAAGCTCATGCCCGTGAGCTTCTTGTTGAGCGCGGGAATCACCACGCCCACGGCCTTGGCGGCGCCGGTGCTCGACGGGATGATGTTTTCCAGGATGCCGCGGCCGCCGCGCCAGTCCTTGTTGCTCGGGCCGTCCACGGTCTTCTGCGTGGCGGTGGCCGCGTGCACCGTGGTCATCAGGCCGCGCTTGATGCCCCACTTGTCGTTGCAGCACCTTGGCCACCGGGGCCAGGCAGTTGGTGGTGCAGCTGGCGTTGCTGATGATGGCCTCGCCGTCGTAGCTCTTGTCGTTGACGCCGTAGACGAACATCGGCGTGTCGTCCTTGCGACGGGGCCGACATGATGACCTTCTTGGCGCCCGCGTCGATGTGCTTCTGCGCGGTTTCCTTGGTCAGGAACAGGCCGGTGGCTTCGATGCACGATGTCGGCGCCGACTTCGTTCCACTTCAGGTTGGCCGGGTCGCGCTCCTGCGTCAGGCGGATCTTCTTGCCGTTGACGATCAGCGTGTTGCCTTCGACCGAGACCTCGCCCTTGAAGCGGCCGTGCACCGAGTCGTACTGCAGCATGTAGGCCAGGTAGTCGGGCTCGAGCAGGTCGTTGATGCCGACGACTTCGATGTCGCTGAAGTTCTGCACGGCCGCGCGAAACACCATGCGGCCGATGCGGCCGAAGCCGTTGATGCCGAATCTTGATCGCCATGCTGAAGTTTGCTCCAAAGTTGATTGCTAAACCCAGATGCCCCAGAAATGCCTTACTTGCGCTTGAGCGCCGCCTGCACGGTGGCCGCCACGTTCTCCGCGCGTGAAGCCGAAGTGCTTGAACAGCACGCGGCGCGGGCGCCGATTCGCCGAAGGTGTCGATGCCGACCACGGCGGCGCAGCCGTACTTCCACCAGCCGTCGGTCACGCCCATCTCGACCGCGATGCGCGGCAGGCCGGCGGGCAGCACGGCCTTCTTGTAGGCCACGTCCTGGCGGTCGAAGGTGGTGGTGCTGGGCATCGAGACCACGCGCACGGCGATCTTCTTGGCGGCCAGCAGCTGCTGCGCCGTCGAGCGCCAGCTGCACTTCGGAGCCGGTGGCGATGATGCACGGCCTGGGCCTTCTTCTTGAGGCCGACGTCGGCTCGGCTCGCTCAGCACGTAGGCGCCCGGCTGATGTCGCCCAGGTCGCGTCTTGGGCGCATAGGGCAGGTTCTGGCGCGACAGCAGCAGCGCGGTCGGGCGCGTTGCGGTTCTGCAGCGCCACGGCCCAGGCCACGGCGGTCTCGGCCGTGTCGCCCGGACGCCAGACGTCCAGGTTCGGGATCAGGCGCAGCGCTGGCGGCGTGCTCGATCGACTGGTGCGTCGGGCCGTCTTCGCCGAGGCCGATGGAGTCGTGCGTGAACACGTGGATCACGCGCTGCTTCATCAGCGCGGCCATGCGGATGGCGTTGCGGCTGTAGTCGCTGAAGGTCAGGAAGGTGCCGCCGTAGGGGATGTAGCCGCCGTGCAGCGCCACGCCGTTCATGATGGCGGCCATGCCGAACTCGCGCACGCCGTAGTTGATGTGGCGGCCGATCTGGCCGTCGGCGCCTGTTCGGTGCGTTCGCCGCGGCACCGACCTCGCCGTCGTCGTCGAAGCGCAGCGCCGGCGTGCTCTTGGTGTTGGTGAGGTTCGAGCCGGTCAGGTCGGCGCTGCCGCCGAGCAGCTCGGGCAGGGCGGCGGTGAAGGCTTCGAGCGCCAGCTGCGCTGGCCTTGCGGCTGGCCACGGTCTCGGCCTTGGTGTGGGCCGCGACCACGGTGTCGAACGGCGACCTGGTGCGAAGTTCTTGCGGCAGCTCGCCCTCCATGCGGCGCGTGAACTCGGCGGCCAGTTCGGGGAAGGCCTTGGCGTAGGCGGCGAAGCGCTCGTTCCAGGCGGCTTCGGCCTTGGCGCCCGCGGCCTTGGCGTCCCAGTCGTCGTAGACCTCGGCGGGGATCTCGAAGGGCGCGTGGCGCCCAGTCCAGGGCGCTGCGCGCGTGAGGCCGATTTCTTCGGCGCCCAGCGGCTCGCCGTGCGCCTTGGCGGTGCCGGCGCGGTTCGGGCTGCCCTTGCCGATCGCGGTCTTGCAGATGATCAGCGTGGGCTTGTCGGTCGCTGTCCTTGGCCTCGGCGATGGCCTTGCGACCACGGCGTCGGCGTCGTGGCCGTCGATCGGGCCGATCACGTTCCAGCCGTAGGCCTCGAAGCGCTCGGCGGTGTTGTCGATGAACCAGGGCGTGACCTGGCCGTCGATGCTGATGCCGTTGTCGTCGTACAGCGCGATCAGCTTGTTCGAGCTTCCAGGCGCCGGCCAGCGCGATGGCCTCGTGGCTGATGCCTTCCATCAGGCAGCCGTCGCCCAGGAAGGCGTAGGTGTGGTGGTCGACGATCGTCGTGGCCCTTGCGGTTGAACTCGGCGGCCAGCAGCTTTTCGGCCAGCGCAAAGCCCACGGCATTGGTGATGCCCTGGCCCAGCGGGCCGGTGGTGGTTTCGACGCCGGGCGGTGACGCCGACTTCGGGGTGGCCCGGCGTCTTGCTGTGCAGCTGGCGGAAGTTCTTGAGCTCGCTCGATCGGCAGGTCGTAGCCGGTCAGGTGCAGCACGCGCGTACAGCAGCATCGAGCCGTGGCCGTTCGACAGGATGAAGCGGTCGCGGTCGGACCAGTGCGGGTTGGCCGGGTTGTGCTTGAGGTGCTCGCCCCACAGCGCGACGGCCATGTCGGCCATGCCCATCGGGGCACCGGGGTGGCCGGAGTTGGCTTGTTGAACGGCATCCATTGCCAGTGCGCGGATCGCATTCGCCATTTGTTGAGAGTGGGCCATGGGGGCGGTTCCGGTCAGGAAGAAGAGGGAAAACCCGGGATTTTAACGGGCCGACCAGAACGGCCCGGGGGCTGGGGCCATGCACTACAGTTGCTGCCCATGCTCCGACAGCCGCTTTCGACCGCTCCAGACGCCCACGCCACCCCCGTGCCGGCAGCCCCTGCCACACCCCCCGCGCTGCTGCTGGCCGCCGGCCGCGGCGAGCGCATGCGCCCGCTGACCGACACCACGCCCAAGCCGTTGCTGCGCGTGCAGGGCCAGCCGCTGCTGCAGTGGCATCTGCAGGCGCTGGCGCGCGCCGGCGTGCCGCGCGTGGTCATCAACACGGCGTGGCTGGGCACCCAGATCAGCGGCCATTTCGGCAGCCATTTCGGCCTCCAGCCCTTGGCGGACAAGCGCGGGCAGCTATCAATTTCGTATTCGCACGAAGGCCGCGACTTTGGCGCCGCGCTCGAGACCGCGGGCGGCATTGCGCGTGCGCTGCCGCAGCTGGACGCCATCTTCTGGCTCGCCGCGGGCGACGTGTTCGCGCCCGACTTCGCGTTCGACAGCGCCGCCGCGCAGGCCTTTGCGGCCAGCGACCGGCTGGCCCACCTGTGGCTGGTGCCCAACCCGGCGCACCACCCGCGCGGCGACTTCGGGCTTTCGCCCGATGGCCTGGCGCTGAACCTGCCTGAGGGCGATCCGGCGCCGCGCTACACCTACAGCACCCTCGCGCTCTTGCGCGCCGAGTTGTTTGCGCCGCCGTGGTGCGACATCCCGGCCGGCAACCCGGCGCGGCGTGGCGGCGCCGCTGGCGCCGCTGCTGCGCCGCGCCATGGACGCGGGCCGCGTCAGCGCCGCGCTCTACAGCGGCCGCTGGACCGACGTCGGCACGCCCGAGCGGCTCGCGGCGCTCAACGCGGCGCCACGGCAGAGCGCCTGAGCGGCCGCGGGCGGGCATGCGCCCGCGCGGCGCCGTCCGCAAATGCCTACACGCCAATGCGCTGCGCGCCGACACGGCAGGGGCAGCGCCAAAACACAATGGCAGCGGGGGGTTCCACCGGCGGACCCACGAGGAGGACTGCATGTTCGATTTTTTCAATCTGAATTCGCGCGCCTATGCCCGGCGCACCGAAACCATGCTGCGCGAAGCGCGCTTCGCCCAGCTGGAGCATGAAGCCGCTGCCGAGCACCACGACGCGCTGGCGCGCATGTACGCCGACCGGGTGCTTCGGCTCGAGGGCATGCGCCGCGACGAGGCCCGGCTGGACCGGATGGCCGTGCCCACTGCGGCCGCGCCCGAGGCGCAGCGCGGCGAACCGGCACTGTTTCGCGTGCTGACACAGACCGGCGCCCAGGCCGCCGGCTGAAGCGCGAGCGGCGCGCCGGGGCGCGCGGCAGTACGATAGATGGATGAATTCTGTCTATGCTCAACGCCGCGCCGCTCTGGCACGGCTCATCGGCCCTGGCGCCGTCGCGCTTGTTCCCACGGCACCGGAGCGCCAGCGCAACCGCGACAGCGACTTCCTCTACCGCCACGACAGCTATTTCTATTACCTCACGGGCTTCTCCGAGCCCAATGCCTGGCTGGTGCTCACGGGCGAGGGCCACAGCACGCTGTTCTGCCAGCCCAAGGACCTCGAGCGCGAAATCTGGGACGGCTACCGCCTGGGCCCCGCAGCGGCGCTCGATGCGCTCGGCGTCGACGCGGCGCTGCCCGTGGGCGAACTCGACCAGCGCCTGCCGCGCCTGCTCGAAAACCACGCCAGCGTCTGGTACCCGTTTGCCATGCACGCCGGCCTGGCCGCGCGCGTGGACGGCTGGCTGCAGCCCGTGCGTGCGCGCGTGCGTTTTGGCGCGCTGTGCCCGCCGCAGCAGAACGACCTGTGCGTGCCGCTCGATGAGATGCGCCTGGTCAAGGACGCGCACGAGCAGGACCTGATGCGCCGCGCCGCGCAGATCAGCGCCGGCGCCCATATCCGCGCCATGCAGCGCAGCGCCGCCATGCTGCGCGCGGGCGAAGACGTGCGCGAGTACCACCTCGACGCCGAGCTGCTGCACGAATTCCGCCAGCGCGGCTCGCAGTACCCGGCCTATGGCTCGATCGTCGCGGCCGGCGCCAACGCCTGCGTGCTGCACTACCGCGCCGACGCCGCGCCCGTGCGCAGCGGCGACCTGGTGCTGATCGACGCGGGCTGCGAGCTCGATGGCTACGCGAGCGACATCACGCGCACCTTTCCGGCCAATGGCAAATTCACCGGCCCCCAGCGCGCGCTCTACGAGCTGGTGCTGGCGAGCCAGCAGGCCGCGGTTGCCGCCACGCGCGCCGGTGCGCGCTTCACCGACCCGCACGACGCCACCGTGGCGGTGCTTGCGCAGGGCCTGCTCGACCTGGGCCTGCTCGACAAAGGCAAGGTCGGCACGGCGCAGGACGTGGTCGCCAGCCGCGCCTACTTCCAGTTCTACATGCACCGCACCGGCCACTGGCTGGGCATGGACGTGCACGACTGCGGCAGCTACGTCGAGCCGTCCGAGGTCGGCCAGGTGAGCGAGCGGCGCGACCCGCTCTCGGGCGAAACCATCACCGACCGCCCCAGCCGCATCCTGCGCCCCGGCATGGTGCTGACCATCGAGCCGGGGCTTTACGTGCGCCCCGCACCCGGCGTGCCCGAGGCCTTCCACCACATCGGCATCCGCATCGAGGACGACGCCATCGTCACCGAGGGCGGCTGCGAACTCATCAGCCGCGGCGTGCCGGTGGAGCCGGACGAGATCGAGGCGCTGATGCGCTGAGGGGCAGGAACGCGGGACCAGGCCGCGTGCAGCTGACCGGCCAACAAGAAACCCCGCAGTGCGGGGTTTCCTGGGAGCGTGCAGCGCAGCTGGTGGGCTGCGCCTTGCAGGGCTGGCTTACTGCGCGTACATGCGCTTGGCGTCGTCCACGCACTTGGACTGGGCGTCGCCCGTCATCGCATCGCAGCGCTCCTTGGCGGCCTTGTAGTCGGCATCGCGTTTTTCGGCCGCGGCATCCTTGCGGGCGGCCGAGACGGCGGCGCCCTTTTCAGCCGCGGTGTTGGCGGGCTGGGCCTGGGCCCGGGCGACCTTGGCGTTCTCCACCGCGCTCACGTGCGCGGCCTTGGCGTCTTTCTTGCATACGTCCTTGGCATTGCCGGTCTGGTCGTCGCACCGTTCCTTGGCGACGTCGTAGTCGGCATCGGCCTTGGCGACGCGGGCGTTGTACTGCGCCTTCTCGCTGGGCTTGTACTGCGCTTCAAGCTCGGCCTTGGCGACCTTTTCGTGGCCCTTGGCTTCCTTCATGCAGATGTCCTTGGCATTGGCCTTGAGGGCATCGCATTTTTGCTTGTTGACCTTGTAGTCGGCCGTGATGCGGTCCTTGGCGGCCGAGTATTCGGCCGGCTGCATGGCCATCGATGCCGTCGCCACCAGGCTGGCAGCGACCAGCGCGAGCAAATTGCGGGTGTGTTTCATGGGAGTTCCTCCTGAGCGCTCGGGGCGCGGACAGGCGCCGGCGAAGACCTCCGCCGGCGCGGGCGGCTTCAGTCGTCGAAACGGAAGTCGGGGTTGCGCCGCTGCCAGTCGTTGAGCTGCGTTTCGGCGACGTCGCGGGCAATGCCCTGGCGCTCCTGCAGCTTGCCCAGGAACTGGTCGCGCTTGCCGGCCACCACGTCCAGGTCGTCGTCGGTGAGCTTGCCCCACTGCTCTTTCATCTTGCCGGTGAATTGCTTCCAGTTGCCCTTGATGCGGTCTTCGTTCATGGTTTGAATCCTCCGAAATCGTCGCCTCTGCCATCCACCCGTTGTGTGTGGAACCACTGCGTGATGCGATGGAGAAACTGTACGGCCGCGTTCGGGACTGGTGCGTAGGCGGCACGGGGCAGTGCGCGTCAGTGACCGCCTACGTTCGTGTAGGAAGGGACTGCATCTCAGTAACCGCCCTGCTCGAGCCACTGGGCAATGTCGTGCACCGCCTGCGCCGAGGCCTCGGCCAGCGCGCGCGTGCCGCCGGCGGCATCGGCGCTTGCGGCCGGGCGCTGCGCGCTGAACACGCGCTGGCCGAGCAGGCTTTCGCCGAGCACCGACGAGCCGGTGAGCGTGGCGCGCAGGCGCACCACGGCGGCGCTGGCGCTGGGGCTCGTGAAGACCTGGCTGAATTCCTCGACCTCCACGCGCAGCACGGCCGGCAGGCTCCCGTCCGCGCCGGGCACGATGGCCAGCGCGTCGCTGGCGCGCAGCACGGCGCGGCGCTGGCCGAGCTCGCTGCGCATCGCCTGCTGCACCAGCTGCGCCGGCGGCTGGCTCCAGCGCGCCAGCTGGTAGGGGCGCAGCTGGCGCGCGTCGGCATAGGCCAGGCGGTAGTGCACGGCGGTGGTGCTCTCGTTGGCGCCCACGCCTTCGACTTCGGCCAGCGCCAGCGCCGGCAGCGGCGCGCGCTGCTCGGCAGGCGCGGCGGCCGGCACGGCGGCGCCCGGCGCGGCCGCGCCCGGTCCGAAGTCGTAGAGCAGCGGGCGTGCCGGCGGCGTCGGCAGGGCCGAGCACCCGGCCAGCGAAATCAAGGCAAAACCCAGCGCAGCGCTGACCAGCCTTGGGCGTGCAGCTATGAAATTTGAAATGTGCATGGAAACCTCCTCAAGGCGCGGGGGCCGGGGCGGAAAAACCGGGTTCGCCCGGGCCGGGCAGGGTGCTGCCGGCGCCGTAGATCAGCGACTGCGGGTTGTCGGTCACGCCCGAGGCCGCGCGCCCGAGCTGGCGTGCCGCGCGCGTGGCGGCATCGCCGGCGCGCTCCATGCGCGGCAGCGTGCGCGCGTTGAAGCGCTCGACCGCGCGCACCGCAGCGCGCGTGCCCTCGCCGGCCTGGGCGATGGCGCCGTCGGGCGCGTTCAGGCGCTGGGCGGTGCGGCCGATCTCGTTGGCCATGCCCGAGATGTCGTTGCCCGCCGCCTGCAGCGCCTGCAGCGTGCGGCCGGCGTCCTGCGCCAGCGGGGGCAGGGCGGCCAGCGCGGGGTCGAGCTTCTGCGCCACCGTCGCGTCCAGGCGCTGGGCCAGCGTGTTCACGCCGCCGGCGGCCTCGCCAATGTTCGCGATGGCGGTGCTGACGAGCTTCTGGTTGTCGTCGCTGAGCAGCTGGTTGATGCGGCGCGTGGCCTCTTCCACCTGCGCCAGAATTTCGGGGCCCTGGTCGGCCAGCTGGCTGAACGGCGACGAGCGCAGCGGCAGGCGCGGCAGGCCGCTGGCGCCGGGCGGCAGCGCGGGCTGCGGCTCCCCGGCATCGTTGAGCAGCACATAGGCCAGCCCCGTGATGCCCTGGTAGCCGAGCACGGCGAAGGTGGTGGGCGTGAGGGGCGTGCCATCGTCGACCGCGATGCGGATCAGCACGTTGCCGCTGACCTGCGGGTCAAAGCCGATGTGCGTGACCTTGCCCACGGCCACGCCCTTGTAGCGCACGGCGGCCTGGGGCTGCAGGCCGCTCACGCCTTCGCGGCTGGAGAGCTCGTAGAGGTGGTAGCTGCCGTTGTCGCGCGTGAGCCACATCGCCAGGGCCGCCACCATGGCCGCGACGAACACCACGAAAATGCCGGCCGCGAGGGCGTGGGATTTGTTTTCCATCAGCGTTCCTTGTCTGGCGTGGCCGGCGCCATGGCCCGGCGGCCGCGCTCACCCAGAAAAAATTGTTCCACGAACGGGTGGGCGAAATGCGCCACCTCGCGCGGCAGCCCGGTGACGATGACCTTCTTGTCGGCCAGCACGGCCACGCGCGTGGCCAGCGCAAACAGCGTGTCGAGGTCGTGCGTGACCATCACCATGGTCAGGCCCAGCGTCGCGTGCAGTTCGCGCAGCAGCGTGCAGAACTCGTCGGCGCCATTCGGGTCGAGCCCGGCCGTGGGCTCGTCGAGCAGCAATAGCGGCGGGTCCATGATGAGCGCGCGCGCCAGCGCCACGCGCTTGACCATGCCGCCCGAGAGATCGGCCGGCATGCGCGTGGCGTGCTCGGGCTTGAGGCCCACCATCTGCAGCTTGACCATCGCGGCGTCGCAGACCAGCGCGGGCGGCAGCGTGCCCTGTTCGCGCAGCGCGAAGGCAATGTTGTCGATCACGTTGAAGGCCGAGAACAGCGCGCCGTGCTGGAACAGCATGCCGACGCGGCTGGCCGCGCCTTCGCCGCCCATCTCGGCGGCCGGGCGGCCCAGCACCGTGACGCGGCCGTGCGCGGGCCGCTCCAGGCCCAGCATCTGGCGCAGCAGCACCGTCTTGCCGGTGCCCGAGCCGCCGACCAGCGCCAGCATTTCGCCGCGCCGTACGCTCAGGTCCAGGTCCTGGTGCACGGCAAAGGCCTCGTCGCCCTTGCCGAACACGGTCGACAGGCCGGCGATGTCGACCACCGGCGCCGCGGCGGGTGCGGCTGCGGCGGCCCGTGGCAGGAGGGCGGGGTCGGTCACGGCCATGTCAGATCCCCACGTTCTTGAAGGCGATGGCGAACAGCGCATCGACCACGATGACCATGGTGATCGAGTTCACCACCGAGGCCGTGGTGCCCGCGCCGAGGCTCTGCGTGTTGGGCTTGACGCGCAGGCCCCAGTGGCAGCCGATGAGCGCGATCAGCACGCCGAACACCACCGACTTGGACAGCGCCAGCGTCAGGTTGGCCGCGTCGACGGCGCGCGGCAGCGCCTGCGCAAAGTAGGCCGGCGACACGTCCATCGCCACGTCGGCCGCCAGCATGCCGCCGGCCAGCGCCGCCAGCGTGGTCCACACGGCGATCAGCGGCATGGCCAGCGCCAGCGCCAGCGCGCGCGGCAGCACCAGCCGAAAGCCGTGCGCAATGCCCATCACGCGCATCGCGTCGAGCTCTTCGGTCACGCGCATCACGCCGATCTGCGCGGTGATGGCCGAGCCCGAGCGCCCGGCCACGAGGATCGCCGCCAGCATCGGGCCGAGCTCGCGGATCAGCGAGATGCCCAGGATGTTGACGATGAAGGATTCGGCGCCGAACTGGCGCAGCTGCAGGCTCATCAGATAGGCCAGCACCACGCCGATCAGAAAGCCCACCAGCGCGGTGATCGGCAGCGCCGTCGCGCCCATGCTGTAGAGGTGGCCCGAAATGTCGCGCCACGGCCCGCGGCGCGGCGCGCGCAGCAGGCGCAGCAGGTCGAGCGCCAGCTGGCCCACGAGCAGCAGCAGGTGGCGCGCGTGGTCCACACCGTGCAGCACCAGCACGCCGAGCCGGTCCACCTGGTCGGCCGGGCGCCAGGGCTCGCCGGGCGGCGCGGTGGTGCTGTAGCGCTCGGCGCGCTCGAGCAGCGCGCGCTGGCCGGGCGTGAGCGCCAGGCGCTGCGGCCAGGCGCGGCCCCAGTGGTTCCACAGCAGCTGTGCGCCGACATGGTCGAGCCACTGCAGGCCGCGCAGGTCCCAGCCCAGGCCGGGCTGCGCCGGCAGGCCGGCGAGCTGGCGCGAGAGCGCACGCCAGTGCGTGCGCGAGCCCATCTCGGCCGCGCCCCAGCGCCCCTGCAGCAGCGCGCACGGTCCCTCGGGCGTGTCGGCGCGGGCGATGCGGGGCGGGCTGTCGGGCATGGGTTGGGGCAGGGCTGGAGCAGGGCTGGGGCCATGGTAGCGGCACCGGCAGCGGGGTTTGAAAAGGGAGCCAGCGCGCAGGATAGGCCAAGCCCGGCCCGCGCGTGGAAAGCACCGTCCGCCTGAAAATAACATCAAAAAGCACGCTGGCGCAATACAGGCAAGCGCCAATAGCTCATTTTTTCATAGCAAAACAGCAATCCCTGCCGGGGCGCCCGCGGGCCGCACCGCACAATGGTCCCAAGCCGCACAGACGGCAGCCACACCGGAGACTCCATGGGCGACACCACTTTCGACTTCGTCATCATCGGCGGCGGCACGGCCGGTGCGCTGCTGGCCAACCGCCTCAGCGCCGACCCGCGCCGGCGCGTGCTGCTCATCGAGGCCGGCCGGCGCGACGACTACCACTGGATCCACATCCCGGTGGGCTACCTGTACTGCATCGGCAACCCGCGCACCGACTGGCTCTACCAGACCGAACCCGACGCGGGCCTCAATGGCCGCAGCCTGCGCTACCCGCGCGGCAAGACGCTGGGCGGCTGCAGCAGCATCAACGGCATGATCTACATGCGCGGCCAGGCGCGCGACTACGACCAGTGGGCGCAGCTCACCGGCGACGACACCTGGCGCTGGGACAACGTGCTGCCGGCGTTCCGCCGCCACGAAGACCACTGGCGCCTGGACCAGCCCGACAGCGAGAGCGACGACTTCAAGCGCCTGCACGGCAGCAAAAGCACCGGCGGCAAGGGCGAGTGGCGGGTCGAGAAGCAGCGCCTGCGCTGGGACGTGCTCGACGCGTTTGCGCAGGCCGCGCAGCAGGCCGGCATTCCGGCCACCGACGACTTCAACGGCGGCAGCAACGAGGGCGTCGGCTACTTCGAGGTCAACCAGAAGGCCGGCTGGCGCTGGAACACCGCCAAGGCCTTCCTGCGCCCGCTCTGCTACGGCCGGCCGAACTTCGAGATGTGGACCTCGGCCCAGGCCAGCCGGCTGGTGTTCGAAACCCAGGCCGACGGCAGCCGCCGCTGCACCGGCGTGCAGGTGTGGACCGGCCAGGAGATGGTCACCGCCCATGCGCAGTGCGAGGTCATCCTGAGCGCCGGCGCCATCAATTCGCCGCAGCTGCTGCAGCTCTCGGGCATCGGCCCGGCGGCGCTGCTGCAGCGGCACGGCATCGACGTGCTGCAGGACGCGCCCGGCGTCGGCGCCAACCTGCAGGACCACCTGCAGATCCGCGCGGTGTTCAAGGTGCAGGGCGTGCCCACGCTCAACACCCTGGCCAGCTCGCTGCTGCGGCAAGGCCAAGATCGGCCTCGAGTACGCGCTCAAGCGCAGCGGCCCGATGAGCATGGCGCCGTCGCAGCTCGGCGCCTTCACGCGCAGCAGCCCCGCGTTCGAGCACCCGAACCTCGAATACCACGTGCAGCCGCTGTCGCTCGACGCGTTCGGCGAGCCGCTGCACCGCTTTCCGGCGTTCACCGCGAGCGTCTGCAACCTGAACCCGACGAGCCGCGGCACGGTGCAGGTCCAGAGCCCGCGTTTCGAAGATGCGCCGGCGATCGCGCCCCATTACCTCTCCACGCCCGAAGACCGGCAGGTCGCGGCCGACAGCCTGCGCATCACGCGCCGCATCGTCGCGCAGCCGGCGCTCGCCGCGTACCAGCCCGAGGAATGGAAGCCCGGCGTGCAGTTCCAGAGCGACGACGACCTGGCGCGCCTGGCCGGCGACATCGCCACCACCATCTTCCACCCGGTGGGCACGACCCGGATGGGCCGCGACGGCGACCCGATGGCGGTGCTCGACGCCCAGCTGCGCGTGCGCGATGGGCGCGGCGGCGTGGTCGCCGGCCTGCGCGTGGTCGACGCCGGCGCCATGCCGACCATCACCAGCGGCAACACCAACGCGCCCACGCTGATGGTGGCCGAGAAGGCCGCGCAGTGGATCCGCGCCGCGCACCCCGCGTGACGCGGGCGCCGGCAGGGGCGGGAAATTCCCTATACGCGGCGGCGGCGCATGCCACTACAGTCCCATGACTCGACAGCGCACTGCGGTGCGCTTCACGAGGGGCCGAGGAGACAACCTACAGCCAGAACCACATTCCCAAGCATCCGCCATGAGATGCCGTTTTGCCAAGGCGCCGACCCTGTGTCGGCGCTTTTTTTTGCCCGCGTTTTCTTCGGCGACCGGCCGCGGCGCCCGGTGCGGCGTCGTTACAGTTGTAAAACCATAGCAGGCATGGTGCGACAATCCTGGCCATGGAATGGATTGTTGTCACGCTGGCCTCGCTGCTGGCCGGTTTCGTGGATGCCATCGTGGGCGGCGGCGGGCTGATCCTGCTGCCCGCGCTGTTCGCCACCTTCCCGAGCGCGCCGCCCGCCACGCTGCTGGGCACCAACAAGAGCGCGTCGGTCTGGGGCACGGCCATGGCGACCTGGCAGTACAGCCGCCGCGTGCAGGTCCGCTGGCGCGCGATGCTGCCCGCGGCATTCGCGGGCTTCGTCGGCGCCTTTGCCGGCGCGTGGGCCGTGACCGTGCTCTCGCCAGACTTCCTGCGCAAGCTGCTGCCGCTGGTGCTGGTGGCCGTGCTCGCCTACACGCTGGCCAAGAAGGAGCTGGGCCGCCACCACACGCCGCGCTTCACGGGCCGCGCCGAATGGGTCGCCGCGAGCCTGATCGGCGTCGGCATCGGTTTCTACGACGGCTTCTTCGGGCCGGGAACCGGCAGCTTCTTCGTGTTCCTGTTCGTGCGCCTGCTGGGCTACGACTTCCTCAACGCCTCGGCCTCGGCCAAGCTGCTCAACGTCGCCACCAACGTCGCGGCGCTGATCCTGTTCTCGCTCAAGGGCCACATCTGGTGGCACTTTGCCCTGCCGCTGGCCGTGGCCAACGTGGTCGGCAGCGTGCTGGGCACGCACATGGCGCTCAAGCACGGCACCGGGTTTGTCCGCGGCATTTTCATCTTCGTGGTCAGCGTGCTGATCCTCAAGACGGGCTACGATGCCTTTTTGCGTTAAGAACGTGTTTACGATTTCTACGGGGTCGCGCAAGTCTCTTTTCGGGATGGGATGCAAGGCGCGGTGCGCAGCCCATAGCCCCGCTATGGGCAAGCATCGCAACGCCGCAGACCGCCCGAAAAGACACTTGCCCTGCGGGTTGGGGTGAAATCGGGCGATTGAGCTGCCCAATCCCTTGCAGGGGCACGAGCCCATGCGGCGTGATCTGCGCAACCCACTCATCCCGATTGCACCCCAACGCGACCCCGTAGAAATCGTAGACACGTTCTAAGCCACCGATGGAGGCCTTGTGTCCCCGCAGCAACCCGTCACCCTCATCGGGGCGCCCACCGACGTAGGCGCCAGCGTCCTGGGCACCAGCATCGGCCCCGACGCCCTGCGCATCGCCGGCATCGCCCAGGCCCTGCGCGCACGCGGCCTCGACGTGGCCGACCGCGGCAACCTCACCGGCCCGCCCAACCCGCAGCAGGCGCCGCAGGGCGGCTTTCGCCACCTGCCCGAAGTCACGGCGTGGAACGAGGCGGTGTTTGCCGCCGTGTCCGCCGAACTGGCGGCCGGGCGGCTGCCGCTGCTCATGGGCGGCGACCACTGTCTGGCGATCGGCTCGATCAGCGCGGTCGCGCGGCACTGCCGCGAGCAGGGCCGGCGCCTGAAGGTGCTGTGGTTCGACGCCCACGCCGACGCCAACACGCCGGGCACCTCGCCCAGCGGCAACCTGCACGGCATGCCCGTGGCCTGCGTGCTCGGCCACGGGCCGCCGTGCCTGACGCAGCTGGGCGGCGCCCCGGCCCTGGCGCCCGGGCAGCTCTGCCTGGTCGGCGTGCGCAGCGTGGATGCGGCCGAGAAGCGCTTCGTCAACGCGCTCGGCATCGAGGTCTACGACATGCGCTACATCGACGAGTTCGGCGTGCGCAGCGTGATGGAACAGGTGCTCAGGGGCGTGGACGGCACCACGCACCTGCACGTGAGCTTCGACATGGACTGCCTGGACCCGGCGATTGCGCCCGGCGTGGGCACGGCCGTGCGCGGCGGCCCGACCTACCGCGAGACCCAGCTGTTCATGGAAATGCTGGCCGACTGCGGCGCGCTCGGCTCGCTCGACCTGATGGAGCTGAACCCGGCGCTGGACATCCGCAACCAGACCGCCGAGCTGGCCGTGGACCTGCTCGAGAGCCTGTTCGGCAAGTCCACGCTGATGCGCGCCGTCTGATGGGCGCGGCATGCGTGCGGAAAGGGGCGGTGGGCCGATGCACAGGGCGGAAATTTATAATCGGCGCGGTTTTTGCGGCACCGCGGCCCGCCACCCTGCAGGGCCTGCGCAGGTTTTCTTGGCCCCGGCTGCGCGGATCGCGGGCCGGTTGTTTTGTACCTGAAACCGACAGATGACAGGACCACCCATGAAGCTCTTCAAGTTGCTCGCCGCCGCCGTGGCCTTGTGCGCCGCTTTCTCGGCCCAGTCGCGCACGCTCGAAGCCATCCAGAAGGACGGCAAGATCCTCATTGCCACCGAGGGCCAGTTCGCGCCGTTCAACTACTTCAAGGGCACCACGCTCGCGGGCTTCGAGGTCGATGTGGCCGAGCTCGTGGCCAAGAAGATGGGCCTGAAGATCGAGTGGAAGACGATCGGCTTCGACGCGCTGCTCACCGGCCTCAAGCAGGACCGCTGGGACCTGGTGATCGCCTCGCACGGCATCACCGAAGAGCGCGCCAAGGCCGTCACGTTCACGGCGCCGCACTACTGCTCGGGCGGCATCGTGATCGCCATGGACCCGGCGATCCGCAGCGCCAAGGACCTGGCGGGCAAGACGGTGGCGGTGCAGACCGGCACCAGCTACCTCGAGAACGTGCAGAAGGTCGCTGCGCTCAAGGAGGTCAAGAACTTCCCGACCGACGTCGATGCGCGCAGCGCGCTGGTGTCCAGGCGCGTGGACGCCTGGGTGACCGACCGCTTCGTCGCCAAGGAAGTGATCGCCAAGAACCCCAACGCCGGCTTCAAGCTCGGTGACATGGTGTTCATCGAGCGCATTGCCGCCGCCGTCTCCAAGGGCAACACCGGCCTGGCCGATGCCTGGAACAAGGCGCTCGCCGCCACCATGGCCGACGGCAGCTACGCCGCCGTGTCGCAGAAATACTTCCACGAAGACGTGCGCTGCCATTGAGCAGGCACGCTTGACCCCTTTCCATGCTCATCGCACTTTGGCCGCACCACTGGAGCCGCCCGCAACGCAGCAACGCCACGCTGGTTTCGGCCCTGCTTTTGATGGTGCTCGCGCTGGCCCTGCTGGGCCAGCTGCTGTCGTTCCTTCCTGAGCCCATCGGCTCCAACGCCCAGGCGTTTTCCGATGGCGCGCGCACCACGCTGTGGCTCACGCTGATCAGCGGCAGCCTCGGGCTGGTGCTGGGCACCGGCGCCGCGCTGGCGCGCACCTCGCACTGGCGTGCGCTGCGCTGGGTGGCCAGCTTCTACATCTGGGTCATCCGCGGCACGCCGCTGCTGGTGCAGATCCTGTTCGTCTACTTTGCGCTGCCGGCGCTGGTGCCGGGGCTGAACCTGCCCGACTTCGCCGCCGCCGTGCTGGCGCTGGGCCTGAACGTCGGCGCCTACAACTCCGAAGCCGTGCGCGCCGGGCTGCTGGCCGTGCCGCGCGGCCAGACCGAGGCCGCGCGCGCGCTGGGCCTGGGGCGCATGCATGTGTTCTTCGACGTGGTGTTCCCGCAGGCCTTCAAGATCTCGCTGCCGCCGCTGGTGAGCAACTTCGTCGCGCTGCTCAAGGACTCGTCGCTGGCCTACGCGATCGGCGTGGTCGAGCTGACCAACGTCGGCAACCGCATCCAGTCGGCGACGTTCCAGCCGATCGCCACGCTCTCGACCGTGGCCGTGACCTACCTGCTGCTGACCACGCTGGTGACGCAAATCTCCAACGCGGTCGAATACCGCTTCGACGTGGAAGGCCGTGCCCAATGAGCGCACCCACGCCCTACATCGTCGCCGAGAACGTCTGCAAGTCGTTTGGCCCGCACCAGGTGCTGTGCAACGTCTCGACGCACTTCAACACCGGCGAGGTCACCGCCATCATCGGCGCCTCGGGCTCGGGCAAGAGCACGCTGCTGCGCGCCATCAACCGGCTCGAACCGCACGACAGCGGCAGCATCCGCATCGACGGCGTCGAAGTCACCGACGACCCGCGCACGCTGCAGCTGCAGCGCTGCGAGGTCGGCATGGTGTTCCAGCAGTTCAACCTGTTCGGCCACCTGAGCGTGCTCGACAACGTGGCGCTGGCGCCGCGGCGCATCCGCCACACCGCGCGCGCCGAGGCCAACGCGCAGGCCCTGGCGCTGCTGCGCCGCGTGGGCATGCACGAGCATGCGCACAAATACCCGTGGCAGCTCTCGGGCGGCCAGCAGCAGCGCGTGGCGATTGCGCGCGCGCTGGCCATGGCGCCCAAGGTCATGCTGTTCGACGAGCCCACGTCGGCGCTCGACCCCGAGATGGTGCAGGAGGTGCTCGACGTGATGCGCGAGCTCGCGCGCGGCGGCATGACCATGGTCGTGGTGACGCACGAGATGGGCTTCGCGCGCGAGGTCGCCGACCGCGTGCTGTTCTTCGACCAGGGCCGCATCGCGCACGACGCGCCGCCGGCGGACTTTTTCAACAACCCGGGCAACGACCGCATCCGCGCGTTCATCGGGCGGCTGGGCGCATAGGCGCCAGGTCCGCCCCCGTGGCCTGGCCCGGCGGCATGCCAGCGCCGGGCCCCTTTTTTTTGGTTTTCCATGCGCCCCGAACGTTTTGGCCTGCTGGCCCTGCTCATCGTCACCCTGGTCTGGGGAACGACCTTCCCCGCCATGAAGCTGCTGTCGGCGCAGCTCGACGCCGTCCAGATCATCTGGCTGCGCTTTGCGATTGCGCTGCTGGTGCTCGCGCCGCTGTGGTGGGGCATGCGGCGCGGCGAGCGGCTGTGGGGCTGCCTGCTGGGGGTGCTGCTGTTCCTGGCGTTCTGGCTGCAGATCGAGGGCCTGGCGCGCACCAGCAGCAACCGCAATGCCTTCGTCACCGGGCTCAACGTGCTGGTGGTGCCGCTGATCGCCATGGTGGTGCTGGGCCGGCGCTACGGCTGGCGGCTGTGGGCGGCCTGCGCGCTGGCCTGCGCCGGCATGGCGCTGATGTTCCACGAGGACGCGCCGTGGAACCTGGGCGATACGCTGACCCTGGCGAGCACCATTTTTTATGCCGTCTACATCCTCGCGCTCGAAGAATGCGCGCGCCGCACCGCGGCCCAGCCGCTGCGCGCCACGCGCATGGCCGCGGCCCAGGCCGGCGTGATGTGCCTGGCCTCCACGCTGCTGCTGTGCCTGCGGCCCGGCGGCATGGAATGGACGGCGCAGCTGGCCACGTTGGGCGCGCCCGCGTGGACGGCCCTGGTCTACCTGGGCCTGCTCGCCAGCGTGGTGGTGGTGACGCTGCAGGCCTGGGGCCAGCAGCGCGTCGACGCCATGCGCAGCGCCATCGTCTTCGGGCTCGAGCCGGTGTTTGCGGCGCTGACGGCCTGGGCCCTGCTGGGCGAGCGCATGGGCTGGGTCGGCATGGGCGGCGCCGCGCTGGTCGTGGCCGCGCTGGTGTTCAGCCAGATGCAGCCGGCCCCGCGCGCCGCGGCGGCCTGACGCGGCAGCGGTTGCGGCGCGACTGCTCTTAAATAGAGAGCTGGCAGCGCTGGACCTGTCTGCGTTTCAGCAGGTTTTGTGGCTGAAAACCAAGCCTGATCAGCGCGAGCAGCTCACTTTTTCGACGGTTCCTGCGGCACGCTGCCCTGGGGCGGCGCGATCGGCATGTCCTCCACGCGGCGCGGCTTGCCGATCGGCGGGCCGCCTTGCCCCTTGGCCACGGCCGCCATGTCTTCCTCGCTCGGGTACTGGCCGAGCAGCCAGTAGTCGAACACGCGCCGCACGATGGGCGCGGCCGCGGCGGCGCCAAAGCCCGCGTTCTCCACGATCAGGGCCACCGCGATCTTCGGGTCTTCCACGGGCGCGAAGGCGACGAACAGCGAGTGGTCGCGCTGGTGCTCGTCCAGCAGCTTGGCGTTGTAGCGCACGTTTTGGCCCTGGCTGATGGCCTGGGCCGTGCCCGTCTTGCCGCCCGAGGTGTACGGGGCGCCGGCGAACACGCGCCGGCCCGTGCCGGCCTCGTTCACGGCCTTGAGCGCATTGAGGATGACCTGCACGTGCTGCGGCTTGTAGCCCAGCTGCTCGCCCGGCGGCTGCGCGACCTCGGTGACCGCGCCCGTGATCGGGTCCTTGGTGGCCTTGATCAGGTGCGGGCGGTAGCGCGTGCCGCCATTGGCCAGCGTCGCCTGGGCCACGGCCACCTGCAGCATGGTGAAGCTGTTGTAGCCCTGGCCGATGCCCAGCGACACCGTCTCGCCCGAGTACCAGCGCTTGGCCTCCGGGCGCTTGTAGGCGTTGCGCTTCCAGTCGGTGCTGGGCAGCACGCCGCGCAGCTCTCCGCCCAGGTCGATGCCCGTGATCTGCCCGAAGCCCAGCGGCGCCATGAAGTCGTGGATCGCGTCCACGCCCATCTCCACGGCCAGCGAATAGAAGTAGGTGTTGCTCGAATACTGGATCGCGCGCTGCATGTCCACGCCCCCGAGGCCGCCCTCGTGGCTGCGGAAGTTGCGCCCGCCATAGCTGAAATAGCCCGGGTCGTTGACCACCACGTTCGCGCCGCGCTTGCCCAGCTCCAGCGCCGCCAGCGCCATGAAGGGCTTGTAGGTCGAGCCCGGCGGGTAGGTGCCGCGCAGCGCACGGTTGAGCAGCGGCTTGTTGATCGACTCGTTGAGCGCCTGCCAGTTCTCCTGGTCGATGCCCTCGACGAACAGGTTGGGGTCGAAGGTGGGCTTGGACACGAGCGCCAGCACCTCGCCGTTCTTCGGGTCCAGCGCCACCAGTGCGCCGCGGCGGTCACCGTAGAGGTCCTCGACCATCTTCTGCAGCTTGATATCGAGCGACAGCATCACGGTGTGGCCCGGCGTGGCCGGGAAGCTGTTGAGCCGGCGCACCGCGCGCCCGCCGGCCGAGGTCTCCATCTGCTCGACGCCCGTGAGGCCGTGCAGCTGCGCCTCGTAGCTTTGCTCGACGCCGAGCTTGCCGATGTGGTCGGTGCCGCGGTAGTTGGCCTCTTCGTCCGAGTCCTGGATCGCGGCTTTTTCTTTCTGGTTGATGCGCCCGATGTAGCCGATCGCGTGGCTCGCCACCTCGCCCAGCGGGTAGCTGCGAAACAGCCGCGCCTTCACGTCCACGCCCGGAAAGCGGTAGCGCTGCGCGGCAAAGCGCGCCACCTCCTCGTCGGTCAGGCGCGTGCGGATGGGCAGCGACTCGAAGTTGCGCGACTCGTCCATGAGGCGCTTGAACTTGCGCCGGTCGCGCGGCTGGATGTCCACCACCTCGGCCAGCGCATTGAGCGTGTCTTCGAGCACGCCGGCCTTGGACGGCGTGATCTCGAGCGTGTAGGCGGCATAGTTGGTCGCCAGCACCACGCCGTTGCGGTCCAGGATGAGCCCGCGGTTGGGCACGATGGGCACGATGGCGGTGCGGTTGCTCTCGGCCTGCTCGGCCAGGTCCTCGTGGCGCACCACCTGCAGGAAAACCAGGCGCGCCACCAGCAGGCAGAACGCCAGGAACACCACGGCGCCGACGACGATGGCGCGCAGCCGAAAGCGCGAGGCGTCCGCCTCGGTGTTGCGCAGCTCGGTCATGGCTGGCGCCTGGGCAGGGGGGCGCTGCGGTCCAGGGTCATAGCGGCCGGTTCTGGTCGCGGTCCGGTGGGCGGCGCTGCGGCGCCAGCAGCACCCAGCTGACCAGCGGCCACAGCAGGGCCTCGGCCACGGGCGCCACCAGCAGGCTCCAGCCCGGAAACAGCCCGCCCGAGAGCAGCCGCACCAGCAGCTGCAGCGCGTGCGCCGCCGCAAACAGGCCGGTCATCTGCAGCGCCTGCGGCCAGACACCGAACCACAGCACGCGTCGGTGCGTCAGGTGCGTGCCGTACATCAGCGCCGTGTAGGCCAGCGCATGCTGCCCGAGCAAGGCGGTCTCGTGCACGTCCATGCACAGGCCCAGCGCAAACGCCACGCCCATGCCCACGCGCGTGGGCTGGTGCACGCCCCAGAACGCCAGCAGGACCATCAGCACGTCGGGCATCCACGGCACGCGCCCGAGCGGCAGCATGTTGAACGCCAGCGCGGCGGCCAGGCTGGCCGCAATGAACACCGGGTTGACCGGCAGCAGCAGCGGCTGCCCGCGCGGCATGATCATGGCCGGCCTCCGTGGGGCGCCGCCGCGGCGGGCGTAGGGTGGGGCAGGCGGCTCATTTGCGGCCTTTCTTCGCCGGGGCGGCCGGTGCGGGCTGGGGGCGCGGCGGCACCTGCCCTGCCACGGGCTTGAGCAGCATGACGTGGCGCGCGCCCTCGACCTGGGCAATGGGTTTGCAGTAGATGCGCGCGAAGGCCGAGTCGGCGCGGCGCTCCACGCGGACCACGCGGGCCACCGGCAGCCCGGGCGGGTACACGCCGTCCATGCCGCTGGTGGTGAGCATGTCGCCGTCCTGCACATCGGCATTGGCCGACACGAAGCGCAGCTCCATGCCGCCGCCATGGCTGGCGACCGGGTCGCCGTAGGCGACGCCGCGCGCGCCGGTGCGGACGTTGAGCACCGGAATGGCCTGGTCGCGGTCCACCAGCAGCGTCACCTCGCTGAGGAAAGGGAACACGCGCGTGACCTGGCCCAGGATGCCCGCTTCGTCGAGCACCGGCGCGCCGAGCTCCACGCCTTCCATCTGGCCGCGGTCGACCACCACGCGGCGGGTGTAGGGGTCGGGGGTGTCGTAGAGAATCTGCGCCGCCTGGGACGGGGTGTCCAGGCGCGCGCGCAGCTCGAGCAGGTTGCGCAAGCGCGCGTTCTCTTGCAGCAGTTGCTCGGCCTGGGTGGCGCGCTGCGCCTGCAGTGCCAGGGCCTTGCGCGCAGCGTCGGCCTCGGCCTGGGCGCCCTGCAGGTCCTGGAAGTAGGCCGCCCCGTGGCGCGTCCATTCCACCGGGCGCAGCATCAGCCACTGCACCGGGTAGAGCACGGCGGCCACGGCCTGGCGCAGCGGGTCGGTGACGCGAAAGCGCGCATCGGCCACCATCAAAAACAGCGCCAACGCGCTGTACAGGACGATTTGCGACAGGGCCGACGGCCCCTGCCGCATGAAGGAGGGGGTGGTGCGGTCCAGCGTGCCCAGCGGCATGGCGGGCTCGCTCAGTCAGCGCCGCGCACGGCCACTGCCAACGCGTGCTCGGCGGGGGACAAGACAGGAGCAGCCATGCGGTCGCGCGGTGCACGGGGCCACAGACGGGCCCCGGTGCTTCATTCGCTGGTGAAGATGCCGCCCGAGCGGTCCATGCGCTCCAGCGCAATGCCGCAGCCGCGCACCACGCAGGTCAGCGGGTCTTCGGCCACCAGCACGGGCAGGCCGGTTTCCTCGGCCAGCAGGCGGTCCAGGTCGCTCAGCAGCGCGCCGCCGCCGGTGAGCATCATGCCGCGCTCGGCAATGTCGGCGCCGAGCTCGGGCGGGGTCTGTTCGAGCGCGTTCTTGACCGCGGAGACGATCTGGTTGAGCGGCTCGGTCAGCGCTTCGAGCACTTCGTTGGAGGAAATGGTGAAGCTGCGCGGCACGCCTTCGCTGAGGTTGCGACCACGCACTTCCATCTCCTTGACCTCGGAGCCCGGAAAGGCCGAGCCGATGTTCTTCTTGATGGCCTCGGCCGTGGGCTCGCCGATCAGCATGCCGTAGTTGCGGCGGATGTAGCTGATGATGGCCTCGTCGAACTTGTCGCCGCCCACGCGCACGCTGCCCTTGTAGACCATGCCGCCCAGCGAGATGACGCCGACCTCGGTCGTGCCGCCGCCGATGTCGACCACCATGGAGCCCGAGGCCTCGGACACCGGCAGGCCCGCGCCGATGCCCGCGGCCATCGGTTCCTCGATCAGGTAGACCGCCGTGGCGCCGGCGGCTTCCGCGGCGTCCTTGATCGCGCGGCGCTCGACCTGGGTCGAGCCGCAGGGCACGCAGATGATGATGCGCGGGCTGGGCGTGAGCAGGGTGCGCGGGTGCACCATCTTGATGAACTGCTTGATCATCTGCTCGGTGATGACGAAGTCGGCGATCACGCCGTCTTTCATCGGGCGGATGGCCTCGATGTTGCCGGGCACCTTGCCGAGCATGGCCTTGGCCTCGCGGCCCACGGCCTGGATGACTTTCTTGCCGTGGGGGCCGCCTTCGTGGCGGATCGCGACGACCGATGGCTCGTCGAGCACGATGCCCTTGTCGCGGGCGAAGATCAGGGTGTTGGCGGTGCCAAGGTCGATGGCGAGGTCGGTGGAGAAATACCGGCGGAAAGCTCCGAACATTCAAAAATCCTCTCGGGCACGGCATGCGCGTCGGCCTGCCATCGCCGGGTTTTGGGGGTCAAAATGGGGTCTTTTTCGCACAATGACCGGCGGTTTCGAGGCTATTGCGGCAAAGGCGGGATAATAACGCATCCCCTGTGATCCCCTCTCGCTGGCCTGTGCCAGGTCACAGCTTTACATCCGGTTTCTGACGCGTTTTTCCTTCTTCCCATGGCATTGACCCCCCAGGACATCGACCGCATCGCCCATCTGGCGCGGCTGGAGCTCAGCCCCGCAGAAAGTGCGCGCATGCTCGTTCAGTTGAACGGCTTTTTTGACACCGTCGAGCAAATGCGCGCGGTCGACACCGAGGGCGTCGAGCCGCTGGCGCACCCGGTGGCCACCGTCCAGCGCGTGGCCCTGCGCCTGCGCGAAGACATCGCCAGCGAGCCCAACCAGCGCGAAGCCAACCAGCGCAGCGCCCCGGCCGTCGAGCGGGGCCTGTTCCTGGTGCCCAAAGTGATCGAATGAGCCCCGCATGACTCCAGCCCACACCCCCCTGCATGCGCTCGGCGTTGCCGACCTCGCGGCCGCGCTGCGCGAGAAGCGCGTGAGCGCCACCGAAACGGCCGAGCATTTTCTCGCGCGTGCGCGCAGCCACCAGTCGCTGGGCGCCTTTGTCGCCATCGACGAGGCTGCCACGCTGGCCCAGGCGCGCGTGGCCGATGCGCGCATCGCCGCAGGCACGGCCGGCCCGCTCGAGGGCGTGCCGCTCGCGCACAAGGACATTTTCGTCACGCGCGACTTTCCCACCACGGCCGGCTCGCGCATGCTGGTGGGCTACCGCTCGCCGTTCGACGCCACCGTGGTCACGCGCCTGGCCGAGGCCGGCGCCGTCACGCTCGGCAAGCTCAACTGCGACGAGTTCGCGATGGGCTCGGCCAACGAGAACTCGGCCGTGGCGCCCGTGGGCTTTGGCGCGCCCGCGCCGGTGCGCAACCCCTGGGACGCCGCGCGCGTCCCAGGCGGGTCGTCCGGCGGCAGCGCCGTCGCCGTGGCCGCGCGCCTCGTGCCGGCCGCGACCGGCACCGACACCGGCGGCTCGATCCGCCAGCCGGCCGGCTTTTGCGGCATCACCGGCATCAAGCCGACCTACGGGCGCGCGTCGCGCTACGGCATGGTGGCCTTTGCCTCCAGCCTCGACCAGGCCGGCCCGATGGCACGCAGCGCCGAAGACTGCGCGCTGCTGCTGAGCACCATGTGCGGCCCCGACCCGGACCGCGACTCGACGTCGCTCGACATGCCCTCCGAGGACTTCGGCCGCAGGCTGAACGATCCGCTCGACGGGCTGCGCATCGGCATCCCGAAAGAGTTCTTTGGCGACGGCCTGGCCCCCGATGTGCGCGCCGCCGTCGATGCCGCGCTCGGCGAATACGAAAAGCTCGGCGCCCGGCTCGTGCCCATCAGCCTGCCGCGCACCGAGCTGTCGATTCCGGTCTACTACATCATTGCCCCGGCCGAGGCCAGCTCGAACCTGAGCCGCTTCGACGGCGTGAAGTTCGGCCACCGCGCCCGCGACTTCACCGACCTCGAAGACATGTACAAGAAGACCCGCGCCGAAGGCTTTGGCGACGAGGTCAAGCGCCGCATCATGACCGGCGCCTATGTGCTCTCGCATGGCTACTACGACGCCTATTACCTGCAGGCGCAAAAAATCCGCCGCATGATCGCCGACGACTTCCAGCGCGCGTTCCAGGACTGCGACCTGATCGCCGGCCCGGTGGCGCCCACCGTGGCCTGGAAACTCGGCGAGCACGGCAGCGACCCGCTGGCCGATTACCTCGCCGACATCTTCACGCTGCCGGCGTCGCTTGCCGGCCTGCCGGGCATGAGCCTTCCGGCCGGCTTCGGCGCCGGCGGCATGCCCGTCGGCCTGCAGCTGATCGGCAACTATTTCGCCGAAGCCCGGCTGCTGAACGCGGCGCACCGCTTCCAGCAGGCCACCGACTTCCACCTGCAACAGCCGCAGGGCGCCCAGCCATGACCACCGCCAAACTCATCCAGGGCTACGAAGTCGTGATCGGCTTCGAGACCCACGCCCAGCTCGCCACGCAGAGCAAGATCTTCAGCCGCGCCTCGACGGCCTTCGGCGCCGAACCCAACACCCAGGCCTGCGCCGTCGACCTGGCGCTGCCCGGCACGCTGCCGGTGATGAACCGCGAGGCCGTCGCCTGTGCTATCAAATTGGGACTGGCTCTCGGCTCCACCATTGCGCCGGTGAGCATTTTTGCGCGCAAGAACTACTTCTACCCCGACCTGCCCAAGGGCTACCAGATCAGCCAGTTCGAGATCCCGGTGGTGCAGGGCGGCGAGCTCTCGTTCCTGCTCGGCGAAGAGAAGAAAACCGTGCGCCTGGTGCGCGCCCACCTCGAAGAAGACGCCGGCAAGTCGCTGCACGAGGAATTCCACGGCATGAGCGGCATCGACCTCAACCGCGCCGGCACGCCGCTGCTCGAGATCGTGACCGAGCCCGACATGCGCTCGTCCGAGGAGGCCGTGGCCTATGCGCGCGAGCTGCACAAGCTCGTGACCTGGATCGGCGTCTGCGACGGCAACATGCAGGAAGGCTCGTTCCGCTGCGACGCCAACGTCTCGGTGCGCAGGCCCGGCCAGCCGCTGGGCACGCGCCGCGAGATCAAGAACCTGAACTCGTTCAAGAACATGCAGCAGGCGATCGACTACGAGATCCGCTGGCAGATCGAGGAGATCGAGGACGGCCGCGCGATCCAGCAGGCCACCGTGCTGTTCAACCCCGACACGGGCGAGACGCGCGCCATGCGCACCAAGGAAGACGCGGCCGATTACCGCTACTTCCCCGACCCCGACCTGCCACCGCTGGTGGTGGCGCCCGAATGGGTCGAGCGCGTGCGCGCCGAGATGGCCGAGCTGCCGCGCGTGATGGCCGCGCGTTTCGTGCAGGACTACGGCCTGCCCGAGTACGACGCCACGATCCTCACGCAGAGCAAGGCCATGGCGGCGTATTTCGAGCAGGCCGCGCGCGCCAGCGGCCAGGCCAAGCTGGCCAGCAACTGGATCATGGGCGAGGTCTCGCGCCGGCTCAATCTGCAAGACGCCGGCATCGATGCGGCCCCGGTCCGTGCCGCGCAACTGGCCAGCCTCATCGGGCGCATTGCCGACGGCACCATCTCCAACAATGCCGCGCGGCAGGTGTTCGAGGTGCTGTGGAGCGGCGAAGCCACGGACGTGGACGCCGTCATCGAGGCCAAGGGCCTCAAGCAGATGAACGACACCGGCGCGCTCGAGAAGATCGTCGACGAGGTGATCGCCGCCAACCCCGGCAACGTCGAGCAGTTCAAGGCCGGCAAGGACAAGGCGTTCAATGCGCTGGTCGGCCAGGTCATGAAGGCCAGCAAGGGCAAGGCCAATCCGCAGCAGGCCACCGACCTGCTGCGCGCGCGCCTGGGCGGCTGAGGGCCGGAAAGAGAACTGGTGCGCGGCAGGCAGGACGCCTGCGCGCGCCGCGGTCAGCGCAGCGCGGGTGCGGAGGCTGCCGTCTCGGGCGAAGCCGCTGTGGCCGGCAGTGCATTCTGCGCCGCCCACAGGCGCTTGAGCTGTGCCAGCTCGGCGTTGAAGCGCTGGTTCACGCGGCGCTTTTCCTGCTCCTGCGCGGCCAGAAAGCGCTGCTGCTCGTGCACGCCTTCGTCGTTTTCGGCCAGCTGCCGGCGCAGCTTCATCGGCGCCTTGGCCGGGTCCTTGCGGTAGAACTCCATCTCCTGGTCGAGCGCCTTGCGCTGCTGGCGCAGCGCGAGAATGCGCGTGGCGGCCGCGTCGCTGACCTCGTCCACCAGCGCCAGGGCCGCCATGCGCTCGGCGTCGTGCGCGGCCGGGTCGGGGTAGCGCGCCACCAGCACGCGCTCGCGGCGGCGCTCTTCCTGCGCGCGGTGCTGTTCTTCCTGGGCCTTGCGGCGCTGCACTTCGAGCGCGGCGCGCTCATGGTCCGTCAGGGTCGGGCCGATGACGCGGCGCAGCGTGCCCGAAGGCCCCAGTTCGCGCTGCTCGCGGTCGATGCACTCGCTGATCGGGCGGTCGGACGTGAGCTTGCGCCCGGCCTTGTCCACGCAGGTGTAGATGCTGGCGGGCGTCTGCGCTGGCTGCTGCGCCGCCGCGGCCGTGCACAGGCCGGCCAGGAGCGCGCCTGCCATGGCCTTCGTCCATGCCGGGCGGCACAGGTTGCTGTTCAATGGGTGGGTCCTTCCTCGGTGACGCCATAGCGCTGGCGGTAGGCCAGCACCCGTTCGTGGTGGGCCGCCATGTCGCCGCCCCCCTCGCTGCGCGCCAGGTAATGCAATAAGTCTGCCAGCGTGGCGATCGCGCACACCTGCAGGCCCAGCTGGCCGCGCACATACTGCACCGCGCTGTGCGCCACGTCGCGGCCGTTCTCGGTCGCCATCTCCTGGCGGTCGAGTGCAATCGCCATCGCGTGGGGCGTGGCGCCCGCAGCCTCGATGAGCGCAATCGACTCGCGCGCGGCCGTGCCGGCCGACATCACGTCGTCGATGATCAATACGCGCCCCTGCAGCGGCGCGCCGACCAGCGTGCCGCCCTCGCCGTGGTCCTTGGCTTCCTTGCGGTTGTAGGCAAACGGCACGTTGCGGCCTTGGCGCGCGAGCTCCACCGCCACCGTGGCGGCCAGCGGAATGCCCTTGTAGGCCGGGCCGAACACCATGTCGAATTCGGTGCCGCTGGCCAGCAGCGCTTTTGCATAGAATTCGGCCAGCCGACCCATCTTCGCGCCGTCGTCGAACAGACCCGCGTTGAAGAAATACGGGCTCATGCGCCCCGCCTTGGTCTTGAATTCGCCAAAGCGCAACACCCCCGACTCCACGGCAAAACGCACAAAATCCTGCGCCAAACGGTCCTGCTCTGCTGACTGCGCGCTACCACCACCATGGGAAATTCCTTGTTCAAGTTAACCAGCCTCAACCTCAACGGCATCCGCTCCGCCACCAGCAAGGGCGTGGAAGCCTGGATCGCCGCAACACGGCCGGATTGTATTTGCGTGCAGGAGGTCAAGGCCCAGGCGGCCGATGTGCAGGGCAAGTTCGAACGGCTCGCGGGCCTGCAGGGGCATTTCCATTTTGCGCAGAAAAAGGGCTATTCGGGCGTCGGCATCTACACGCGCCACGAGCCCAGCGACGTGCACATCGGCTACGGCTCGCCCGAGTTCGATGCCGAGGGGCGCTACCTTGAACTGCGCTTTGACACGCCGGCGCGCAAGCTCTCCATCATCAGCGCCTATTTCCCGAGCGGCTCGTCGGGCGAGGAGCGCCAGCTGGCCAAGTTCCGCTTCCTCGACGAGTTCCACCCGCACCTGATGCGCGCCAAGGCCGAGCGCGAATTCATCCTCTGCGGCGACATCAACATTGCGCACCAGCAGAACGACCTGAAGAACTGGCGCAGCAACCAGAAGAACAGCGGCTTCCTGCCCGAGGAGCGCGCCTGGATGACAAAGTTGTTGCACACAAGCGATGACAGCGGCGGCCTGGTCGACGTTTACCGCCATCTGCGGCCCGACGCCACCGACACCGCCTACACCTGGTGGAGCAACCGCGGCCAGGCCTATGCCAAGAACGTCGGCTGGCGCCTCGACTACCACCTGGCGACGCCGGCCGTCGCCGCGCTGGCGCGCAGCGAACACATCTACAAGGACGAGAAATTCTCGGACCACGCGCCCATCACGCTGGAGTACGACTTCATGCTGTGAGTCTGAGGGGTGCCGGGGGTTTCCAATAAAAACAGCGTGTAACGCTTGCCCAGCAAGCGCTACACGCTATCAAAACAGGAATGAACCGGGTGCGCCGGCGCTCAGCGCCCGAGTTCCTGGGCGCTGATCCCCGCAATGCCCCAGTTCTCCTTGGGCACGTCGTGGATCCACACGCGCACGTTTTCCTTGGGGGCGCCGACGGCTTGGTGCAGGGCCTCTGTGACCTTTTCGATCACGGCTTTCTTCTGCTCGGTGGTGCGGCCTTCGATCATGTAAATCTGGGCAAATGGCATGGTGGCTTCCTTGAATGTCGTCGCCCGGGGTCAGTCGAGCTTGATGCCCAGCTTGCGGATCAGCTCGCCCCAGCGCACGTTCTCGGTGCGCATGAAGTCAGCAAACTGCGCCGGTGTCTGCACGCGGATGTCGGCCGAGATGGCATCGAACGCGCTGATGGCCTCGGGCATCTTCGAGCCGTCGCGCCAGGCGGCCTGGAGCTTGTCGACGATGGCGCGCGGCGTGCCCGCGGGCGCGACCAGTCCGAACCAGGTCTCGACCTCGAAGCCCGGGTAGCCCGACTCGGCAATCGTCGGCACCTCCGGCAGCGCGCGCGAGCGCTTGGCCGATGTCACGGCGATCGGCTTGAGCTTGCCGGCCTTGATGTGCTGCAGCGTGGTGGCCAGCGAGCTTTCCATGCTCATCATGACCACGCCCGAGAGCAGGTCCGGCACGATCTGGCTGGAGCCCTTGTACGGCACGCTGGTGAGCTGGATGCCCGCCGTGGCCTGCAGCAGCTCGGCCGCCAGGTGGTTGCTGGTGCCGATGCCCGAGGTCGCGTAGTTGAGCTTGCCCGGGTTGGCCTTGGCGTAGGCCACCAGGCCCTTGAGGTCGCTGAACGGCGCGCTCGGGTGCACGACGATGGCGCACGGCGAAGTGCCCACGAGCGAGATCGGCGCAAAGTCCTTCTCGACCGAGAACGGCACCTTGGCGTACAGGTGCGGCGCAATGGCCAGGCTGCTGATGGCCGACAGGCCGATGGTGTAGCCATCGGTGGCCGCCTTGGCGACGGCCTCGGTGCCGATGTTGCCGCCCGCGCCGGCCTTGTTTTCGACCACGAAGGGCTGGCCCAGCTTCTCGGACATGACCTTGGCGGCCGTGCGGCCCATCACGTCGGTCGGGCCGCCCGGCGGAAACGGCACGATCAGCCTGACCGGTTTGGAGGGCCAGGCGTCCTGCGCCCAGGTGGCCAGCGGGGCCGACAGGGCGGCG
The DNA here is from genome assembly GCA_963703375.1 of uncultured beta proteobacterium. Classification (GTDB taxonomy): domain Bacteria; phylum Pseudomonadota; class Gammaproteobacteria; order Burkholderiales; family Burkholderiaceae_C; genus Simplicispira. The sequence goes on from CAVPEF010000004.1 coordinate 494,511, forward strand.
CCCACGCCGGCGGCGATGATTTGTCTCCGTTGCATTTTTCTGCCTTTCTTTTCTGTCACACAAAACGAACCGACACGCTGCCCAGGTTCTGGATGCGCAGCGTGATGTTGTCGCCCGCCTGCACCGACACCGCCTCGGTGATGCCGCCCGAGAGCACCAGCGAGCCGGCCGGCAGCGACTGCCCGCGCCGGCCCAGGTGGTTGACCAGCATGGCGACGGCGGCGGCCGGGTGCCCGAGCACCGCGGCACCGGCGCCCAGCGCCACGGCCTGGCCGTTCTTTCTCGAGCACCACGCCCAGCGTGCGCAGGTCCACGTCGCGCGCCGCAGCAATGCGGCCGCCGACCACGAAGCGCGCGGCCGAGGTGTTGTCGGCCACCACGCTCTTCAGGTCGAACTTGAAATCGCGGTAGCGGCTGTCGATCACCTCGATGCCGGGCAGCACCACGTCGCTGGCGGCCAGCACGGCGCCGATGTGGCAGCCCGGGCCCTTGAGTTCGGTGCGCGTGATGAAGCAGATCTCGGGCTCGACCTTGGGGTGGATCAGACCGCTGACCTGGATCTCGCGCGCCTTCGGGCACGACGAACTCGTCGACCAGGAAGCCGAACACCGGGTCGGTCACGCCCATCTGCTGCATCTTGGCGTGCGAGGTCAGCCCCGCCTTGTAGCCGACCACGCGGGCGCCGCGCGCGCGCTTGCGCGCCAGGATGCGGTCCTGGATGGCGTAGGCGTCGTCCCAGTCCATGTCGGGGTGCGAGTCGGTGATCTTCAGCGTGTCTTGCGCCTGCAGCTGGCAGTTTTCCAGCAGTTCGGCAAGCTGGTCGAGGGTGGATGCGTTCAATGCCATGTTCTTGTCCTTCAAGCCACTTGCAGTCCGCGCGCCTTGGCCAGCGTGAGCGCGGTGTCTTCGATCATGTCTTCCTGGCCGCCGACCATGCCGCGGCGGCCCATCTCGACGAGGATTTCGCGCGCCGGCACGCCGTACTTCTCGCTCGGCGCGCTTGGCGAACAGCAGGAACGAGCCGTACACGCCGGCATAGCCGAGGGTGAGCGCGTCGCGGTCGATGCGGATCGGGAAGTCCATGATCGGCACCACCAGGTCTTCGGCCACGTCCTGGATCTTGAAGACGTCGACGCCGGTTGCGATGCCCATGCGGTCGCACACGGCCACCAGCACTTCCATCGGCGTGTTGCCGGCGCCGGCGCCCAGGCCCGCGGCGGCCGCGTCGATGCGGCTGCAGCCCACCTCGATGGCGGCCAGCGAGTTGGCCACGCCCATGGCCAGGTTGTGGTGGCCATGAAAGCCGAGCTCGGTCTCGGGCTTGAGCGCCTGGCGCACGGCGCCGAGCTTTTCCGTCACGTCGTCCGGCAGCATGTGGCCGGCCGAGTCGGTGATGTAGATGCAGTTGGCGCCGTAGCTCTCCATGAGCCTGGCCTGCGTCACCAGGCCCTCGGCGCTGTTCATGTGGCCATCATCAGGAAGCCCACGGTGTCCATGCCCGAGCTGGCGCGCCATGCCGATGTGCTGCTCGCAGACGTCGGCCTCGGTGCAGTGCGTGGCCACGCGGATGGTGTGCACGCCCAGGTCGTGCGCCATGCGCAGGTGGTCGACGGTGCCGATGCCGGGCATCAGCAGGGCCGAGACCTTGGCGTTGCTTCATCAGCGGAACCACCGCGCCGAGGTATTCCTCGTCGGTGTGCGCGGGAAAGCCGTAGTTGACCGAGCTGCCGCCCAGGCCGTCGCCGTGGGTGACCTCGATCAGCGGCATGCCCGCGGCGTCCAGGCCACAGGCGATGGTCTTCATCTGTTCCAGCGTCATCAGGTGGCGCTTGGGGTGCATGCCGTCGCGCAGCGTCATGTCGTGCAGGCGGACTTTTTTGCCTTGGAGAGGTGTGGTGGTCATGTGCATTGCTCCTTACGCGGCCACGGGTTCGAGCGTGAGCGAACCGGCCAGGATTTCTTCGGCGAACATCTCGGCCGTGCGCGCGGCGGCGGCGGTCATGATGTCCAGGTTGCCGGCGTACTTGGGCAGGTAGTCGCCCAGGCCCTCGACCTCGAGGAAGACGCTCACGCGCTTGCCGTCGAACACCGGGCCGTTGACCAGGCGGTAGCCGGGCACGTACTTCTGCACCTCGCGGATCATGGCGTGGATCGACGCCGTGATGGCGGCCTGGTCGGGCTCGTCCTCGGTCAGGCAGTGCACGGTGTCGCGCATGATCAGCGGCGGCTCGGCCGGGTTGACGATGATGATGGCCTTGCCCTTCTTGGCGCCGCCCACCTGCTCGACCGCACCGGCCGTGGTGCGCGTGAATTCGTCGATGTTCTTGCGCGTGCCGGGGCCGACCGACTTGCGACGACACGGTGGCCACGATCTCGCCGTAGGCCACGGCCTGCACGCGGCTCACCGCCGCCACCATCGGGATCGTCGCCTGGCCGCCGCAGGTGACCATGTTGACGTTCATCGCGCCCTGGCCGAGGTGCTCCTTCAGGTTCACCGGCGGCACGCAGAACGGGCCGATGGCCGCCGGCGTCAGGTCGATCATCAGCACGCCCTGCGCGTTGAGCTTGCGCGCGTTCTCGGCGTGCACGTAGGCGCTGGTGGCGTCGAAGACGATCTGCACACCGTCGGCCTTCATGTGCGGGATCAGGCCGTCCACACCCTCGGCGGTGGTCTTGATGCCCATCTCGCGGGCGCGCTTGCAGGCCGTCGGAGTCGGGGTCGATGCCGACCATCCACACGGGTTCGAGCACGCTGCTCCTCTGCAGCTTGTCCAGCAGGTCGGTGCCGATGTTGCCGGGCCCGATCAGGGCGCATTTGATTTTTCGGGTCATGGGAGTTTTTCCTTCAGACGAAACGAACGGAGCAGCCGCCGATGCCGCCCATGGTCACGCGCAGGTTGTCGCCGGCCGTGACCGGCACCATGATGCCGAGCGAGCCCGAGAGCATCGACCTCGCCGGCCTTCAAGCGCGATGCCGTGCGCGCCCAGCGTGTTGGCCAGCCAGGCCACGGCGTTGGCCGGGTGGCCCAGGGCGGCAGCGCCGGCGCCGGTGGCGACGATCTCGCCGTTCTTTTCCAGCACCATGCCGACGGTGGCCAGGTCGACGTCGCGCGGATCGACCAGGCGGTCGCCGAGCACGAACACGCCGCAGCAGGCGTTGTCGGCCACGGTGTCCTGGATCTGGATCTTCCAGTCCCGGATGCGCGAGTCGACGATCTCGAAGCAGGCCATCACGCACTCGGTGGCGGCCAGCACGTCGGCGGCGGTGACGCCCGGGCCCTGCAGGGTCTTGCTTCAGGATGAAGGCGATCTCGCCCTCGGCCTTGGGCTGGATCAGCGTGCTGGCGGGAATCGCCTCGCCTTCGTTGTAGACCATGGCGTCGGTGAGCCAGCCGAAGTCGGGCTGGAACACGCCGAGCATGTTCATCACGGCGGCGCTGGTGACGCCGATCTTCTTGCCGACGACGCGCTCGCCGGCGGCCAGGCGGCGCGCGAGCATGCGCTGCTGGATCGCGTAGGCGTCGTTCGATGGTGATGTCGGGGTGCCGGCTGGTGAGCGGCGCCACGGTGCGGCGCTGCGCGCAGCGCTTCGTAGAGCTCGTCGCCCAGCGATTCGATCTGGTTGGTGTTCATGATTACTATTTATTTGATAGCCATCAACGCTTACCCAATAAGCGCCAACGGCCTATTTGGTTCAAATTTCAGAGCTTGATACAGACGTTCTGGAGCTCGGTGTAGAACTCGAGCGAATGCACGCCGCCCTCGCGGCCGATGCCCGATTGCTTGGAGCCGCCGAACGGCGTGCGCAGGTCGCGCAGGAACCAGCTGTTGACCCAGGAGATGCCGACCTCCATGCGCTGCGCGACGCGGTGCGCGCGCTGACAGGTCGCGCGTCCAGATCGCGGCGGCCAGGCCGTATGCGTTGTCGTTGGCCTTTTGCAGCACCTCGTCCTCGCTGTCGAACGGCGCGATGTGGCAGCAGGGGCCGAAGATTTCTTCTTGGATGACGCGCGCCGTCTCGGGCAGGCCGGTCCAGATGGTGGGCTGCACCCAGCAGCCGTCCTGCAGTTCGCCGGCCATCTCGGGCACGCCGCCGCCGGTGACCACGGTGGCGCCTTCCGCCACGGCCAGGTCGTAGTACGACAGCACCTTGGCCTGGTGCTCCTTGCTGATCAGCGGGCCCAGCTTGGTGTCGGCATCCTCGGGCACGCCGATCTTCCAGCCCTCGACCTGCTTCTTCAGCTCGGCGACGAACTTGTCGAAGATCGGGCGCTCGACATAGACGCGCTCGGTGCCCAGGCAGACCTGGCCGCTGTTGACGAAGGCCGAGCGCAGCGTGCCCTCGATGGCGGCGTCGAAGTCGCAGTCGGCGAACACGATGGCGGCATTCTTGCCGCCCATCTCCAGGCGACACCGGGCGCGCGCCGTTGGCGGCCGCCTTCATGATGACTGTCGCCGGTGCGCGTTTCGCCGGTGAAGGTGATGGCATCGACGCCCGGGTGCGTGGTCAGGAACTCACCGGCCGAGCCGGGGCCGAAGCCGTGCACCACGTTGTAGACGCCCTTGCGGGATGCCGACCTCGTTCATCACCTCGCCCAGCAGCGCCGCGGTGCGCGGGGTTTCCTCGGACGGCTTGACCACCACCGTGTTGCCGCAGGCCAGCGCCGGGCCGACCTTCCAGGTCATGAGCAGCAGCGGCAGGTTCCACGGGCAGATCACGCCGACCACGCCGACGGGCTTGCGGTAGCCGTAGTTGATCGCGCCGCGGCCGTCGGGCGTGGCCATCTCGAAGAACTCGGTGGGCACGTTCTTGACGACGTCGGCAAACATCTTGAAGTTGGCCGCGCCGCGCGGAATGTCGATGTGCGAGGCCAGGCTCATCGGCTTGCCGGTGTCGGCGCATTCGGCTTCGAGGAATTCATCGAAGCGGCGCGTGATCTCGGCCACCAGCGCTTCGAGCAGCTCGACCCGCTTGGCGAGCGCCATGCGCGCCCCACGGCCCCTTGAGCGCGGCGCGCGCGGCGGCCACGGCGGCATCGACCTCCGCCTTGCCGGCCTCGGCCACCTGGCCGATGACGGCGTTGGTGGTCGGCGTGCGGTTGTCGAACCATTGGCCGGTGGCGACGAATTCGCCGTTGATGAAGTTCAGGATCTGGGTCTCTAGCATGTCACTCTCTCGATGGCGGTTGGGCGCTGCGGGGGCTGGGTGGGCTCAGGCCTGCGCCGGGTTGTCCTGCTGCGCCTGCTGCTCGCGCTGGGCGATGTTGGCGAGGATCTCGGCGCCCCGGTTGGCGGCCGACAGGCCGCGGAACAGGAAGCACAGGTTGATGGTGTCCTGCAGCTCGTGCCACGACGCGCCGGCGCGGCGCGCCGCGATGCCGTGCAGGATGGCCGCGTCGCTCGCGTCCATCAGCAGCATGCCGAACAGCATCAGCTGCGCCGTCTTGGTGTCGAAGCTCTTGGGGTACATGCCGTGGGCGCGCATCTGCTCCTGCAGGTCGAGCATCTTGGGGTCGAGTGCGCCGGTCACGTTCAGGCGCGCCTCGATGCGCGGCGGCACGAAGCCGAGCAGCTCCTGGTAGATCTGGCCACGCTCTTCGCGGCTGGCCACGGGGTCGGCGTATTCGCCCATGGCTGTGCGCACGGTCTCGACATTGACGCGGGGAGGAATCATGACAATCTTTCGGTGATGGAACGCAAGGGGTGGCCGCGCGCGGGGCGGCGCCGTCATTCAGGTGTGATCTTGGCTTCGCGCACCATGGCGCCCCAGCGCTTGATCTCGCCGTTCACGAACGTGCGAAAGCGCTCGCCCTGCAGCGACTGGATCTGCACGCCGTTGGCACGCAGCGCATCCTGCACCGGCTTTTGCGCCATCACGCGGGCAAAAGCGGCATTGAGTTCCTGCACGATGGCGGCGGGCGTGCCCTTGGGCACAAACACGCCGGCCCAGGTGGCGGCCTCGACGCCGGGCAGGCCGAGCTCGGCAAAAGTCGGCACATCGGGCAGCGCAAAGTGGCGCTCGGGCGCGGCCACCGCGAGGGCGCGCAATTTGCCGGCGCGCACGTTCGGCAGGGCCACGGAGATGGTGTCGAACATCATGTTCGTGTTGCCGCCCAGCAGGTCCATCGATGCCGGCGCGCCGCCCTTGTAGGGCACGTGCACGAGCTGCACCTTGGCGGCCTTTTCGAACATCACGCCGGCCAGGTGCAGCGAGGTGCCGGCACCGGCCGAGCCGTAGGTCAGCTTGCCCGGCTCGCGCCGCGCCGCCTCGATCAGCTCGGGGACCGAGCGCGCGCCCTGCGCCGCGTTGACCACCAGTACGTTGGGCACCGCGCCCCACAGCGAGATCGGCTCGAAATCGGCCGCCGCGTCGTAGGGCAGGCTGGCAAACATCGCAGGATTGGCGCCGTGCGTGGCCGAGGTGCCCACCAGCAGCGTGTAGCCGTCCGCAGGCGCCTTGGCGACCAGGGCGGAGCCGATGTTGCCGGCGGCGCCCGGCTTGTTGTCGACGATCACGGTCTGGCCGAGCTCGCGGCCCAGCGCGTCGGCGACCGGGCGTGCCATCGCATCGATCGCGCCGCCTGCGGCAAATGGCACCACCATCTTCACCGGGCGCTGGGCGTATTTCGGCGCCTGCGCATGCACGCTGCCCCATACCAGGCTGCCTGCCAGCAGCACCGCGGCGTGAAGGCCGTTGCGTCGGGAAAATGTCCGGTGTGTCGCCATGTGTCTTGTCTCGCTGGTGTTGTGGTGGATGCCGCTGCTGCCGTATGGGCCAGCCCTGTTTCGGGCCGTTATCGCAGCGGTCTGGCGCAAAGATACGGTACCGCCTGCGATACTGTCCAATACCTTATTCTCTAAAATCAATACCTTTAAGGTATTCACAAACGGGGTGAAAACATGGACCTGCGGCAGATGAAGTACTTCCAGGCCCTCTGTGAAGAGCTGAACTTCACGCGGGCCGCAGAGCGCCTGCACATGGCGCAGCCGCCCCTGACGCGGCAGATCCGCGGCCTGGAAGACGAGCTCGGCACCCCGCTGTTCGTGCGCACCGCCAAGGGCGTCGAATTGACCGCCGCCGGGCAGGCACTGCGGGACGAGGTGCCCAACATCCTGTCGCTGGCGCAGCGTGCGCGCGAACGCGCGCAGCGCGCCGGGCAGGGCCTGATCGGCCAGCTCGACGTGGGCATCTTCGGCTCGGGCGTGCTCGACGTGATCCCGCGGCTGCTGGCGGCCTTCCACCGGGCGCGGCCCGAGGTGCGCATCGAGCTGCACAACCTCACGAAGGCCGAGCAATTGCAGGCGCTGCGTGAGCGCCGCATCACCATCGGCTTCAACCGGCTGGTGGCCCCCGAGCCCGGCCTGGAGGTGCTGGCCGTGCTGCAGGAAACGCTGGTGGTCGGCCTGCCAGAGACGCATCCGCTGTGTGCACGGCCAGAGATCACGCTGCGCGATCTCGATGGCGAGCCGATGATCGTCTACCCCAACGCCCCGCTGCCCGGCCTGGCGCAGGAGGTGGCCACGGCGTTTCACCGCGAGGGCATCCGCCTGAACGTGGTCCAGGCCGTGGAGGATGTGCTGACCTGCGTGGCCCTGGTGGCGGGCGGCTTTGGCAGCTGCATCACCACCCAGTCGGCCACCAGCCTGCGCTTGCCGGGCGTGGTCTACCGGCCGCTGCGCTCGCGCTACCTGCGCGACATCGAGCTCAGCTGCCTGTACCGCAGCGATGACACCTCGCCCGTGCTGTCGGCCTTCCTGGACGTGGTGCGCGCGTTTGCCGACAAGCCACACATCGGCGAGACCCCGGGCGGGCGTGGGTGAACCACTGCCACCCGGACGCATGCGCAGCGGTGGTACGCTGCTGAAACCCGTTTGCATTCAACGCGTTTTGGGACGGTGCTGTGCTCTGCGCAACATGCCGCCAGCACCGTTTTCAAGCCATGTGTTGAAGTGTGAAGCTTTCTTGTCCGCTCCCTGCCAGCCCATGCTCCAGTACCTCACCGTCCCCGTCACCCCGTTCCAGCAGAACTGCTCCATCGTCTGGTGCGACGCCACCTTGAAGGCCGCCGTCATCGACCCCGGGGGCGACCTCGACACCCTGCTCGGCGAAGTCGCGCGCCTGGGCCTCGCGCTCGAACAGATCTGGCTCACGCACGCCCACATCGACCATGCGGGCGGCACGGGCGAGCTGGCCGAGCGCCTGTCCTTGCCCATCGTCGGCCCGCACCCGGGCGACCAGTTCTGGATCGACGGCCTGCCGCAGCAAAGCGCGATGTTCGGCTTTCCGCCCGCGCAGCCCTTCACGCCCACGCGCTGGCTGCACGACGGCGACAGCGTGCAGATCGGCGATGAGACGCTGCAGGTGCGCCACTGCCCGGGCCACACGCCCGGCCATGTGGTGTTCCATGCGCCGCAGATCGCAGCGCGCGTTTGTCGGCGACGTGCTGTTTGCCGGCAGCATCGGCCGCACCGATTTCCCGCAGGGCAACCACCAGCAGCTGATCGACAGCATCACGGGGCGCCTGTGGCCGATGGGCGACGCCACGGTGTTCATTCCGGGCCACGGCCCCGAGAGCACGTTCGGGCGCGAGCGCGCGAGCAACCCGTACGTGGGTGGAACCTGACGGCTGGCGCGCTTCCTTTTTGATAGCTGCTGGCGCTTACCCAATAAGCGTTTGGAGCCCAAAAGGCGCTGAATCGCGCGGGCCGCGCCGCGCCAGCGCCCGCCTTATTTCTCGACGAACGCGCGCTCGATCACGAAGTCGCCCGGGCGCGTGGTGTTGCCTTCCTCGAAGTCGGCGTGCTCGAGCAGGTGCTTGAGGTCGTGCAGCATCTCGGGGCTGCCGCAGAGCATCACGCGGTCAGTGTTCGGGTCGAGCGGCGGCAGGCCCAGGTCGGCAAACAGCTGGCCGCTCTTGATCAGGTCGGTGATGCGGCCCTGGTGGCGGAACGGCTCGCGCGTCACCGTCGGGTAGTACTTGAGCTGGGCCGTGACCATCTCGCCGAGCAGCTCGTGCTGCGGCAGCTCCTGCGTCAGGTAGTCGTGGTAGGCCAGCTCGTTGGCGTGGCGCACGCCGTGCACCAGCACCACTTCCTCGAACTTCTCGTAGGTCTCAGGGTCGCGGATCACGCTCAGGAACGGCGCCAGCCCCGTGCCGGTGGACAGCATGTACAGGCGCTTGCCGGGCAGCAGGTAGTCGATCAGCAGCGTGCCCGTGGGCTTCTTGCCGACGACGATGGTGTCGCCCACCTGGATGTGCTGCAGCTTGGAGGTGAGCGGGCCGTCGGGCACCTTGATGCTGAGGAACTCGAGGTGCTCCTCGTAGTTGGCGCTGACGATGCTGTAGGCGCGCAGCAGCGGCTTGTCGTTGACCTTGAGCCCGATCATCGTGAAGTGGCCGTTGGAGAACCGCAGCGCGGTGTCGCGGGTGGTGGTGAAGCTGAAAAGCCGGTCGGTCCAGTGGTGGACCGACAGCACGCGTTCTTCAAGAAATGCGCTCATGGTGGGTAGGCTGAGGGTGTGAGAAACAGATTCCGGCGGCCGGGTGGCGCGCCTGGGCCGGCAAGTCAGGCCCTGCGGTGCACTGCCCGGGAGCGGGCAGCGCCATCGCGCTATTGTCCCGTAAAGCGCGGCCGGCGCCGGCCGGCGTGCCGCATGGCTTGATGTGCGGCAAGGAAATGGCCCCTGCGCGGGGCGCGCCCCAGGCCCCAGGCGCTAGGCGCGCTCACTGCGCCACATAGCTGCCCGACTTGCCCCCGTGCTTTTCCAGCACGCGCACGCCGTTGATCGACATGCCGCGGTCCACCGCCTTGCACATGTCGTAGATGGTGAGCAGCGCGACCTGCACGGCCGTCAGCGCTTCCATCTCCACGCCGGTCGGGCCGACGGTTTCCACCGTCGCGGTGCACAGCCACCTGCGGCGCCCGGCCGGCGTGCGCTGGCAGCTGCGAATTCAACCGCCACGCGGGTCAGCGCCAGCGGGTGGCACAGCGGGATCAGGTCGCTGGTCTTCTTGGCGGCCTGGATGCCGGCGATGCGCGCGATGCCGAGCACGTCGCCCTTCTTGGCGGTGCCGGCCTCGATCAGCGCCAGGGTGGCGGGCAGCATCTCGATGCGGCCGGTGGCGACGGCGATGCGGTGGGTGGCGGCCTTGGCGGCAACGTCGACCATGTGGGCCTGGCCCTGGGCGTCAAAGTGGGTGAGTGCGGACATGGGGTGGTAACCGGGTGCACCGGCGGGGAAACATTCGGGGGACGGGGCATCATACGTTCATGTCGAATCACCAGCGCACCCCGAATGGTCTGCGGTCCGACGCCGCCATGGCCCCGCCACGTTTCAAGCCAAAATGGACTCTGCGCCCTTGCTGCATCTGCGCTGGCAGCTTCGTTCTTGATAGCGTCTGGCACGCTGCTGCCGGTGCCCGCGCGCGCCCAGGCGCAGCCTGCCCACGCTGGGCGACGGCGGCGACATGACGGCGAGCGCCGAGCGCCAGCTGGGCGACCGCATCATCCGCGAGCTGTACCGCGACCCCGACTACATCGACGACCCGGTGCTGGGCGAGTATGTGCAGGGCATCTGGCAGTCGCTGCTGGCCGCGGCGCGCGCGCGCGGCGAGCTCTCGCCCGAACTCGACGAGCGCTTTGCCTGGCAGGTGCTGCTGGGCCGCGACCGCACGGTCAACGCCTTTGCGCTGCCCGGCGGCTACCTCGGCGTGCACCTGGGCCTGATCGGCGTGGTCACGCAGCCGCGACGAGCTGGCCTCGGTGCTGGCGCACGAGCTGCCGCCACGTCACGCAGCGCCACATCTCGCGCCTGATGTCGCAGCAAAGCCGCCAGACGCCGCTGATGCTGGGCGCCATGGTGCTGGGCGCGCTGGCCGCGAGCAAGAGCCCGAACGCCGCGCAGGCCCTGATGATGGGCGGGCAGGCCGCTGGCCATGCAGAACCAGCTCAACTTCTCGCGCGACATGGAGCGCGAGGCCGACCGCATCGGCTACGGCGTGATGACGCCGGCCGGCTTTGCGCCGCAGGGCTTCGTCAGCATGTTCGAGAAGCTGCAGCAGGCCACCCGCCTCAACGACAACGGCTCCTGGCCCTATCTGCGCAGCCACCCGCTGACCACGCGAGCGCATCGCCGACATGCAGGCGCGCCAGCCGCCGGGCAGCAGCACGGCGGCGCCCGCGCCGACGCTCGAGCACGCCATGATGGCGGCGCGCGCGCGCGTGCTCTCCCGGCCCGGCACCGATGTGCTGCGCCAGTGGCTGGCCGAGCCGCAGGGCACGGGCTTTGCGGCGCTGGCGCCGGCGCGCCAGGCCGGCGCGCTCTATGCCGCGGCGCTGGCGGCGAGCCAGCTGCACGAGGCCGGCGCGGCGCGCGCGCTGCTGCCGCGCCTGCAGGCGCTGGCGCAGGGCGACGCGGCCGCGCAGCGCCAGGCGCGGCTGCTGGCGGCCGAGGTCGAGCTGGCCGCGGGCGACGCCGCGCCGCGCTGCGGCCTGCTCGCGCCAAGGCGCAAGGACCGGCCCGAGCTGCTGCTGCGCGCGCAGGCGCTGCTGCACAGCCCGGGCGCGCAGCCGGCGCGGCCGACCTGGCGGCGCAGCTGCAGACCTGGGTGGCCACGCACCCGCGCGATGCCAGCGCCTGGCAGACGCTGGCCAGCGTGTGGCAGGCGCAGGGCCAGGGGCTGCGCGCCGTGCGCGCCGAGGCCGAGGCGCACGCGGCGCGCTACGACTACGCGGCCGCGGTGGACCGTTTCAAGGCCGGCGCAGGACCTGGCGCGCAAGAGCAGCGCCGCCGGGGACCTCGTCGAGGCGTCGATCATCGACACGCGGCTGCGCGCGGTCGAATCACTGCTTCGAGAACAGGCCGCCGAGCGCTGACTCGATCACCAGGCCCAGCACCGAGTAGATCAGCGAGCCCAGCAGCGCGGCGCCAAAGCCGCGCACATGGAAACCGTCGAGCAGCACCGGCCGCGGCCCAGAACATCAGCGCGTTGATGACGAACAGGAACAGGCCGAGCGTGACGACCGTGACCGGCAGCGTCAGCACCACCAGCACCGGGCGCAGCACCACGTTGAACAGGCCGATCACGAAGGCCGCGATCAGCGCGGCCGTGAAGCTGTTGACCTCGACGCCGCTGTAGAGATAGGCCACCAGCAGCAGCGCCGCGGCGCTGAGCAACCACTTGAGAATGAGCTTCATGGCGGGAAAGCATAGCGCATGCCCGGCACGCCATGGGCCCAGGGTGCCGCGCCGGGGCGCGGCCGGTGCGGGCGTGCGGCCGGGCGCAAAAACAGGGACCGCAGTCCCTGTGTTGGGAGCATCGGGGCCGGGGCCGCAAAGGCTGCGCGCCTTCACAGCCCCTGGCCGGAAGCCAGCGGCTTCAGAGCGCAGGCGTGCGGCTGGCCGCAGCCGCAGCGTGCCGCGAGGCGATCCACTTGCCCAGGGCCAGCACGATCAGCGCCCCCGCAATGCCGGCGCCGTACTTGATCCAGTCGTTGGCCTGGTCGATCTTCAGCATCCAGGGCAGGGTTTCGGTCACGGCCACGGCGGGGTCGGAGACGGCCATGGTGCCGGCGATCCAGCCCAGCAGCATGCCGCCGAAGGTGATGATGACCGGGAAGCGGTCCATGAGCTTGATGACCAGCTGGCTGCCCCAGACGATGATCGGGATGCTGATCACGAGGCCGAAGATGACCAGCGGCATCTCGTGGTGGTCGCCGCGCCCTGGGCGGCGCCGGCGATCGCGATCACGTTGTCGATGCTCATCACCAGGTCGGCAATGATGATGGTCTTGATGGCGGCGAGCAGCTTGTCGCTGGCGGTGATGTTGCTGTGGTCGTCGTCTGGGTCGGGGGCCAGCAGCTTGACGCCGATCCACACCAGCAGCGCCGCGCCGGCGAGCTTGAGGAACGGAATGGCCAGCAGCGTGAGCGCAAAGTAGATCAGCACGACGCGCAGGACGATGGCGCCGGCCGTGCCCCACAGGATGCCCTTGGTGCGTTGCTGCGCGGGCAGCTTGCGGCAGGCCAGGGCGATGACGACGGCGTTGTCGCCGCCGAGCAGGATGTCGATCATGATGATTTGACCGACCGCGACCCAGAATTCTGGGGTCATGAATTGTTCCATGGAGTCCTCTTGGTTTCCGTATCAATGCAGCGTGCCGGCGGGCCGTTGGCGTGCTGCACCCGGATGGGTGGCTCCAGGGAGCGTTGCGGATGCCTTCGACCAAACCTGCGCGGGTTCAGATCGAAGGTCTTGCTCAGCGGCACAGTGTGTGCACCGCCCGACAGGCCGGAAGCGCTTGCGGCGCTTCGTATTGACGACCTGGCGATACCCCGCTGCGAGAACGCGGGTGGGAGCTACTCCCCTTCGGGCCGCGATTAAAGCACTGGTTGGCCGGGCTTGGCAATCTCTGGGGGCTTTCACCGGCTGCGGTCTTTGCGGGAAAACGGCCCATGGCCATTGCCACGCCAGCGCTGCGTGCTATCAATTTTTCTGCATACCCCTGGCGGCCATGGGAGCGGGGCCGCGCCGGTATCATGGCCGGCCCATGGCCGCATTCCACATCACCGACATCGAGGCCGCCATCAACCACTGGCGCGCGCGTGCGCCTTCGCCCGACGGCATCACGCTGGCGCCGCGAGCTGCGCGCGCTGGCCGAGGTCTATGCGCTGCTGGTCTACCACCACGAGCGACGAGGTCGACGAACGCGACTGTCCCGGCCGCGGCGCTGCAGCCGCCTGGCACGCCTGGTACGAGACCACGCCCGACACGCCCTGCATCGCGATCTGTTCGACCAGCCAGGGCGACGACTAGTGCAAGGGCTGCGGGCGCAGCTTCGACGAGGTGCAGCTCTGGCCCGGCATGCGCCCGGTCGAAAAGCGCGCCACCTGGCGCCGCATCACGCAGCAGGACACGGCCTGGCGCTTCACGCGCTATGCCGAGCGCGCCGCCGAGGGTGCGTCGGCCAGGAAGCCCCGGCTGGCGCTGGCGCGGTCGGCGCAGCGCCCACAATGGCACAGGCGCTGCCTCCAAAGCGCCGCGTCCAAAAGGAGCCGATGCGCGCGCCTGACCCAGGCCCCCAACCTCGCCCTCGCCACCCTGTGGGCCGACCTGCTGTGCGAAGCCGGCATGCCCGCCACGGTGCAGCGCCAGTACCTGGGCGCGGCCGCCGGCCACCTGCCGCCGCGACCAGTGCCTGCCCGAGATCTGGCTCGAGCACGACGAGCACCTGGAGCGCGCGCGCACGCTGCTCGACGACCTGCACCACCTGCCGCAGCGCCGTGGCACTGCCGCTGCGGCGAAACCGTCGAGGGCGGCTTCGAGCAGTGCTGGCACTGCGGCGCGCTGATGCCGCGCTAAACGCTGTTTTGATAGCTGCCAGCGCTTGTGCAGCCAGCGTTTGCAGCCGATGGGGCTGTTTTTCTACTTCCAGCGCACCGGCTCCAGGTGCACGCTGCCCTGCGTGCTGCTGAGCGTGAGCGCGCCCTCCTGCACCGTGGCCTGCAGCTGCATGCTGCGCTCGGCCAGCTGGGCGAGCTGCTGCGAGGCCTCGGACGGGATGCGCCAGACCTGCAGGTTCTCCAGGCGCGAGAGCTTGGTCTCGATGCCCTTCCACCAGACTTCGGCGGCGTGGTGGAAGGCAGTAGACCACCACCGCGTCGGCCTTGCTGCAGGCCTTGGTGAGCGGCTTGTCCTCGGGCTGGCCGACCTCGATCCACAGGCGCTTGCGGCCGGTGAAGTCGGTCAGCGAGACGTCCGGATCGTCGGGGTCGGACAGGCCGGCGCCGAACGCCAGCGTGCCGTCGCCGTTGCAGACGTCCTGCAGCTGCGTGCGCATGCAGGGCCAGCGCGACCAGCCGCACCATCATGCGTTCGTCGGTCTCGCTCGGGTGGCGCGCCAGGGTCAGCGCATGGTCGGCGTAGTAGCCGTGGTCGATGTCGGCGATCTGCAGGTTCGCCTTGAAGATGGTGGATTTGAGGGCCATGGTCTATCAAAAATAAGAGCTGCCAACGCAAGTCCTTGCTTGCTTTGGCAGCTCTAGATGTCGGAAAAAGCCACACAGCAAGCGCTGGCAGCTATGATTTTCATACTCGGCGCGCCAGCTCCGCCGCCTTGCCGGTGTAGCTGCCCGGCGTCATGGCCAGCAGGCGGTCTTTCTCGGCCTCGGGAATCTCGAGCGAGCGGATCAGGCCGTGCAGGTCCTCGGCCGTCACGGTCTTGCCGCGCGTGACTTCCTTGAGCTTTTCGTAGGCGCCCTGCACGCCGATAGCGGCGCATCACGGTCTGGATCGGCTCGGCCAGCACTTCCCAGGCGGCGTCGAGGTCGCCGGCCAGCGCCTCCTCGTTGAGTTCGAGCTTGTTCAGGCCCGTGAGCAGCGAGCTGTAGGCCAGCGTGGCGTAGCCCAGCGCCACGCCGATGTTGCGCAGCACCGTGCTGTCGGTCAGGTCGCGCTGCCAGCGGCTGATCGGCAGCTTCTCGCGACAGGTGGCGCAGCAGCGCGTTGGCCAGGCCCAGGTTGCCTTCGGCGTTCTCGAAGTCGATCGGGTTGACCTTGTGCGGCATGGTCGACGAGCCGATCTCGCCGGCCTTGAGGCGCTGCTTGAAGTAGCCCAGGCTCACGTAGCCCCAGATGTCGCGCGACGAAGTCGATCAGGATGGTGTTGGCGCGCGCCACGGCGTCGAACAGCTCGGCCATGTAGTCGTGCGGCTCGATCTGGATGCTGTAGGGCTGGAACGTCAGGCCCAGGCCCAGCGGCTCGTGGCGTTTCGACGACCTTGCCGGCTGAAGGCTTCCCAGTCGAAATCGGGCCAGGCCGCCAGGTGCGCGTTGTAGTTGCCCACGGCGCCGTTCATCTTGGCCAGATCTTCACGGCGGCGATGCGCTCGCAGGCGGTCTGCAGGCGCACCACCACGTTGGCCATCTCCTTGCCGACGGTGGTCGGGCTGGCGGTCTGGCCGTGCGTGCGGCTGAGCATGGGCACGGCGGCGTGCAGGTGGGCCATCTCGCGCAGCTTGAGCGATGATGCGCGTCCAGGCGGGCAGCACGACCTGGTCGCGGCCCGCGCGCAATCTGCAGCGCGTGGCTGGTGTTGTTGATGTCTTCGCTGGTGCAGGCGAAGTGCACGAACTCGGCGGCCCGCTCGCAGCTCGGGGCGCGCCTCGAACTTGCTCTTGATCCAGTATTCGACGGCCTTGACGTCGTGGTTGGTGGTCTTCTCGATCTCCTTGATGGCCGCGCAGTCGGCCTCGGAGAAGTTTTTCACCAGGCCCAGCAGGTAGGCGCGCGCGCCCGTGGTCAGCGGCTTGAACTCGGCAAAGCCGGCGTCGGACAGCGCGATGAACCAGGCGACCTCGACTTGCACGCGCCGGTGCATGTAGCCGTGCTCGCTCATGAGGGGGCGCAGGGCGGAGAGTTTGGCGGCGTAGCGGCCGTCCAGCGGCGACAGGGCGTTAAGGGTCGAGAGGCTCATGGGCGCCGATTGTAGGTGCCGCTGCGGCCCGGCGCGGTCTGGCTAGAATCAGCGCCCCAGCACCGCCGTGGCCCCGTGCACGAGAAGAAACACTATGAAACTGATTGGAACGACCACCAGCCCGTACGTGCGCAAAGTGCGCGTCGTGATGGCCGAGAAAAAGCTCGACTACACCTTCGTGCTCGACAACGTCTGGGACGCCGACACGGCCATTGCCGCGTCCAACCCGCTGGGCAAGGTGCCGTGCCTGGTGATGGAGGGTGGCGAGGCGGTGTTCGATTCGCGCGTGATCGTCGAATACCTGGACACGCTCTCGCCCGTGGGCAAGCTGATCGCGCAGCAGGGGCGCGAGCGTGCCGACATCAAGACCTGGGAAGCGCTGGCCGACGGCGTGCTCGACGCGGCCATCCTGGTGCGCCTGGAGCAGACGTTCGCCGGCCGCCAGGAGAGCGAGCGCAGCCCGGCCTGGATCGAACGCCAGCTGGGCAAGGTGGATGCCGGGCTGCGCGCCATGGCGCAGGGGCTGGGCGACAAGCCGTTTTGCAGCGGCATCCACCTGAGCCTGGCCGACATTGCGGTCGGTTGCGCGCTTGAATGGCTGGATTTCCGCTTCCCCCAGATCGCCTGGCGCACCGAACACCCGAACCTCGCGCGCCTGGCCGACAAGCTGGCCCAGCGGCCGAGCTTTGCAGACACGCGGCCTGCCTGAAGCGGTGGGTCAATCCCCTGCCAACTGCGTGCAGGGGACCGGAAGAAAAATGCTGCGATGCGTCCCGAAGTGAATGAAGAGAGGGAGGGAGGAGGAGCACTCCAGGATTTTCAGTCGGGCACGGGGCCCAAAGTCATCGCAGCAAGAAAACGAAGATGCAAGGCATCCTACGTTTTATCGACCGGGAAGGGGCGCAAAAGTTCCACCGTTAGCGGTTGCAAAACATCAAAAGAAGTAACCGAGTTACTGCGGCCGGGCTGCGGGCCACGGCGCGCGCTGCGCCACCCCGTCAGACCATGGCCAGCAGGCGCTCGAGCGGCAGGTTGACGCGCACGTCGCGCTGCGCCACGGCGCCGGTGATTTTCCAGGCCGCCTGCGCCGTGTCGCGCGGGATCATCTCGCCGGTGGGCAGACCCTCGCGGTTGAGCAGCACCGCCACGCGCGGCGTGGTGGCCGTGGCGCCGCGCTTGAGCACCACGCCGACCTCGTGGCTGGCCAGGCGCACAAAGGCGCCGGGCGGGTAGATGCCCAGCGTCTTGACGATGGCGGCGCCGGCCTCGTCGACCTGTTGCGCCTCGTCGTAATAGCAGGCCTGCATCGCGGCCGTCACCGGCATCGGTGCGCGCGCGGCGCGCGGCGCCATGCGCGCGGCAAAAATGTCGGCACGCTGCAGCAGCCGCGCCAGCTGCTGCGCTTCGCTCTTGGCGGCCAGCGGGCCGGGCGAGCGGTGGTGGTGCAGGCGCACCGCCTCGAGCCACACCGGGTCATTCACGCCGAGCTCGCGCAGCAGGCCCTCGGAGCGCAGCGCGTGGCTCTCCACGGCGGCGATCTGCTGCATATCCAGCGGCGCCGCTTGCTGGGCCAGCTGGTCCTGCAGTCCGGTCATGGCGATGTTCATGCTCAGCGCCGCGCTGCCCACGCGCAGCACCTGGGCCTCGCTCCACTGCAGCGTGGCGCGCGCCACGACCATGCCGACGCAGGCCACCAGCAGGCCGTGCGTGGCGCTGTACAGGTCGGTCTCCTGGGCCGAGAGGTAGACCAGCGCCAGCAAGCTGGCGTCGGGGGTCTGCCGGCAGCGCTGTGCCAGGCTTGTATGCAGCGCCGTGAACCGGGCGCCGAAGTCGCTGCGCTGCGGCGAGCGCAGCAGCTGCGTGGCGTGCAGCTGCAGTTCGGACCAGTCGGGCAGGCCCTGGCCGGGCGCGGCGCTGGCCGCCTGCGCGGTGGCCGCGATCTGCATCGATGCGATCTGGCCCAGCGGTTTTTGCGACAGCAGCATGCGCTGCAGCTGGGCCAGGTAGGCGCGGTGGCTGTCGCCCGACTCGTCGGTGTCGACGCACAGGTCGACGCCGCGCTGCACCAGGGCGTCGAGCTCGGCGCGCGTGCGGATGACGTAGCCCTTGTGCGCGAGCAGGGCACCGCTGGTGCCGCGCAGCGCAAACGGCAGGGGCTGGCCCAGCTGGATGCTGTCGATGTTGAGGGGCAGAAGGTTCATGGCGGTGGCTGGATTATCCCGGGCCGCGGGCCTGCGAAGGAGTGGCACAGCGGGGGAAATCGGCAGCTGTTCAAGGCACCGCGCCGGCGCCAAACACGGCGGCCCACAGCGCCAGCACCGCGCCGCGCTCGGCCTGCAGCGTGGCGGGGTCCACTTCGAGCGAGGCCTCGTCCAGGCGCGCCTTGTGCTGCACGCTGCGCAGGCGGCGGTAGGCGTCGGCGGCGGCGTTGCCGACGCCGGCCGGCAACAGGCCGGTCTGCTCGGCGCGCTGCAGCAGCGCGATGTTGCCGACGTTGCCCAGCAGCTCGCGGTGCGCGGCCGAGTGGGCCAGCACCAGGTACTGCACGGCGAACTCGGCATCGACCATGCCGCCGGGGCTGTGCTTGACGTCGAAGCGCTCGCTGCGCACCGCGTGGGCGGCGCGCACGCGTTCGCGCATGGCCACGATCTCCTGGCGCAGCGCCGCGGGGTCGCGCGGGGCGCTGATCACGGCCTCGCGCACGGCGTCGAAGCGCGCGCCCCAGCGCCGTCCGTGCCGAGCACAAAGCGGGCACGCGTCATGGCCTGGTGCTCCCAGGTCCAGGCGGTGTTGCTGCCGCGCTGCTGCTGGTAGGCAGCGTAGGCGTCGAAGCTGGTGACCAGCAGGCCCGAGTTGCCGTTGGGGCGCAGCGCGGTGTCGATCTCGAACAGGTCGCCCTCGCCGGTCTTGACCGCCAGCCAGTTGATGAGCTTGCGCACGAAGGCGGCATAGACCTCGGGGGCGCGCTCGTCGTCGTCGTCGAACACGAACACGATGTCCAGGTCGCTGCCGTAGCCGAGCTCTTTGCCGCCGAGCTTGCCGTAGCCAATGATGGCGAACTGGGGCTGCGCGCGGTGGCGGTTTTTGAGGCGGCTCCAGCACCAGCGCGCGGTCACGCGCAGCACGCTGTCGGCCAGGGCGCTGAGGTCGTCGGCCACCTGCTCGACTGTCAGGCGCCCTTCCACATCGCGCGCCAGGGTGCGGAACACCTCGGCGTGGTGGGCGCGGCGCAGCAGGTTGAGCAGGGTTTCGTCGTCGTCTTCCTGGGTGGAGCGCAGCGAGGCCAGGCGCCGCTGCAGGTCGCGCTCGAAATCGGCCGCGTCGAAGCGTTCGGACAGCAGCGCAGGACCGGCCAGCTCGTCGATCACGCCCGGGTGCTGCAGCAGGTAGCGCGCCGGCCAGCGCGCGGCGCCCAGCAGGTGCAGCAGCTGCTCGTGCACGGCCGGGCGCTCGAGCAGCAGGGCCAGATAGCTTTCGCGGCGCAGCAGCGGTTCGAGCCAGTTGACCAGGCGCACGGCGGCTTCTTCGCTCGCGTGCCCTTCGCGCAGCCACTGGCGCGGTGCGCTGCACCAGGCGGAACAGGCGCGCGCGCGCTTCCTCGCGCAGCGCGAGCACGCGCGGGTGGCTCGCGCCATTCGGCGACGCGCGCGCGCAACCGCGGCGGCAGCTGCGTCGAGCAGCGTCTCCAGTTCGGTCGGGGGCGCGCTGCCCGACTGGCGGCCGCCGCAGCCGCCGCCCTGGCATTGCTTCTGGCCGTTGCCGCCCAGCAGCGTGTCGAACTCCTGGGCCACCAGCTCGCGGTGGGCATCGAGCTGGTGCAGGAAGGCGCAGCAGTCGGCGTAGCCCAGGGTGCGCGCGATCCAGGCCAGGTCGTCGTCGCGCGTGGGCAGCACGTGGGTCTGCTGGTCGTCCAGGTACTGGATGCGGTGCTCGACGCGGCGCAGAAAGGTGTAGGCCTCGGCCAGCGCCTGCGCGGTCTCGGGCGGCATCAGCCCGGCCTGCGCCAGGCGCGCCAGGGCTTCGAGCGTGGGGCGGCGGCGCAGCTCGGGAAACTGGCCGCCGCGCACCACCTGCAGCAGCTGCACGGTGAATTCGATCTCGCGGATGCCGCCGCGCGAGAGCTTGACGTCGTTGGCGCGCTCGGGGTGACCGGCGCTGCGCTTGGCGGCATGGTCGCGGATCTGCCGGTGCAGGGCGCGCAGCGCGTCGAAGACGCTGTAGTCGAGGTAGCGGCGGAACACGAAGGGCAGAACCACGCCGCGCAGCGCCTGGACCTGGGCGGCTGGCAATGCAGCCCAGCGGCGCGACCACGCGGCTCTTGAGCCAGGCAAAGCGCTCCCATTCGCGGCCCTGCGTCTGCATGTATTCCTCCAGCGCCGCCAGCGAAATCGCGCGGCGGCCCCGAGTTGCCGTTGGGGCGCAGCGCCAGGTCCACGCGGAACACGAAGCCGTGCTCGGTGGTGTCGCCGATCAGGCTGTAGATGGCCTTGACGGCGCGCGCGAAGTATTCGTGGTTCGAGAGGCGCCCGCGCCCGTCGGGCGTGCCTGCGGTCTCGCCGTCGTGCTCGTAGACGTAGATCAGGTCGATGTCGCTCGACACGTTGAGTTCGCGCGCGCCGAGCTTGCCCATGCCGATGACCCACATCTGCACGCTCTGCCCCTGCGGGCCGCGCGGCGCGCCATGGCGCGCGTCGAGGTCGGCGCGGGCCTGCTGGCAGGCGCGGTCCAGCGCCAGTTCGGCCAGCGCCGTCACGGCCTGGGTGACGACCGCCAGCGGCGCCTGGGCCTCGCAGTCCAGGCGCATCAGCCGCTCCATGACCAGCTGGCGCAGGATGCGCAGCGCCGTGCCGGTGTCGTGCCCGGCTTCGGTCAGGCGCGCCAGGGCCTGTTCGAGGGTCGCGCGCACCGGAATGCCGTCGGGCAGCAGGGCCAGGTGCGCGCCATAGCGGCGGTGCAGGCGCTGGAAAAAACGCGAGTGCGAAGCGGGGCCGGAGCCGGCGTCGGTGCTGTCAAGAAGGGCTGTCTGCATGGCCTGCGCGGCGGACTGAGCCGCATGTAAAACGACATGGGAAGTACGAGAACCTCGGCACGCTCCCACCCGCACAGCGGCTGCGGGTGATAATTCCTGCCACCCCAAGCCTGCCATGAACGAAGCCCCGATCCACCCCACACGCCTGCTCAAATCTGCGGCGTGGCTGGCGCGGTGGTCTCTGGGTTTGCTGCTGGCGCTGGCACTGGTGCTGGCCCTCGGCTGGGGCGCGCTTCACGGCTGGATTGTGCCGCGTATCGGGGAGTTTCGCGCTCCGCTGGAAACCCTGGCCGCGCGCGCGCTGGGGGTACCGGTGCGCATCGGCTCGATCTCGGCGCGCAGCGAGGGGCTGATCCCGGCGGTCGAGCTCGGCGACGTGGCCTTGCTCGATCCGCAGGGCCGCGCCGCGCTGCGCCTGCCGCGCGTGGTCCTGGCCCTGTCGCCGCGCTCGCTGTGGCGCCTGGGCTTCGAGCAGCTGTACATCGAGCGCCCCGAACTCGATGTCCGCCGCACCGCCGACGGGCGCATTTTCATCGCCGGGCTGCCGTTTTCGCCGGCCGCGCCCGGCGATACCAGCGCCGCCGACTGGCTGTTCGCCCAGACCGAGGTGGTGGTGCGCGATGGCACCTTGCGCTGGACCGACGAGCTGCGCGGCGCGCCGCCGCTGGCGCTGGGCCAGGTGGACCTGCTGCTGCGCAACGGCGGCTGGCGCCACGGCCTGCGCATCGATGCCACGCCGCCGCAGGAGTGGGGCGAACGCTTCACCGTCAGCGGCCAGTTCCGCCAGCCCCTGCTGAGCACGCGCAGCGGCCATTGGCAGCGGTGGAGCGGCCAGCTGTTCGGCAGCTTCGCCCGCGTCGACCTGTCGCGCCTGCGCGCCTATGCCGATCTGGGCATGGCGCTCGAGCGCGGCCACGGCGCGCTGCGTGCCTGGGTCGATGTGGAGCGCGGGCAGCCGGTCGGCGGCCTGGCCGATGTCGCGCTGGCCGATGTCAGCGCCACGCTGGGCGCGCACCTGCAGCCGCTGGCGCTGCCGTCGGTACAGGGGCGCCTGGGCGGTCACCGGCTGCTGGGAGGGTTCGAATTTTTCACGCAAGGACTGCAGTTCGAGACCGATGACGGTCTGCGCTGGCCCGGGGGCAACCTGCGCCTGCAGGTCACTGGCCAGGGCCAGGGCGAGCCCGGACGCGAGCGCGGCGAATTCCGCGCCGATCGCCTGGACCTGGCGGCGCTGGCCCGCATTGCCGCGCGCTTGCCGCTCACGGAGGCCGCCCACGACCACTTGCAGGGCTATGCCCCGAGGGGCCTGGTGGAAACCGTCGAGGCCCACTGGCGCGGACCGTGGGATGCGCCGCAGAGCTACCAGCTGCGCGGCCGGGTGGCCGGACTGGCACTGGCCGATGCGCTGGTGCCCGCTGTCCCGGGCGCGCCAGCGCCGCCACTCGGTTTGCGCGGCGCCACGGTGGACGTGGACCTGACGCAGTCCGCCGGCAAAGCCACGGTGGTGGTCGCCGACGGCGCGCTGGTGCTGCCGCACGTGTTCGAGGACCCGGTGGTGCTGCTGGACCACCTGCGCAGCGAGGTGCGCTGGCAGGTGGAGGGTGAACGCATCGCGGTGCAGGTCGGCGACACCCGCTTTGGCAATGCCGATGCGCAGGGCGAACTGCGCGCCACCTGGCACACCAGCGACCCCGCACGCTCGGGCAGCCGCTCGCGCTTTCCCGGCGTGCTCGACCTGAGCGGCACGCTCGACCGCGCCAACGGCGCGCGCGTGCACCGCTACCTGCCGCTGGAGATTCCGGCCGATGCGCGCCACTACGTGCGCGACGCCGTGGTGGCAGGCACGGCGAGTGCGGTGCGCTTTCGCGTCAAGGGCGACCTGCACGACATGCCGTTCGACCGACCCGCGGCAGGGCGAATTCCGCATCGCGGCGCGGGTCAAGGACGTGACCTACGCCTTTGTGCCGCGCCGCCTGCAGGCGGCGGGCGAGTTGCCCTGGCCGGCCCTGACGCAGCTGGGCGGCGAGCTGGTGTTCGAGCGCTCGTCGATGCGCGTCAACGGGGCCAGCGGGGCCTTCTCGGGCACGCGCCAGACGCAGCTGAGCAAGGTCCAGGCCCACATCCCCGACCTGTCGCACACCGTGGTGTCGGTGGGCGCCGACGCGCGCGGACCGCTGGCCGAGCTGCTGGGCGTGCTGTCGGGCTCGCCCCTGGGCGCGATGACCGGCCACGCGCTGGACCAGGCCCGCGGCAGCGGCAACGCACAGCTGCGCCTGGACCTGAGCCTGCCGATCGATGCGCTGCACACGGCGAAGGTGCGCGGCAGCGTGGCCCTGGCCGGCAACGATGTGCGCATCACGCCCGACACGCCGCTGCTGGCGCGCGCGCGCGGCGCGGTGCAGTTCACCGAAACCGGCTTTGCGCTGCAGGGCGTGCAGGCCCGTGCCCTCGGCGGCGACGTGCGGCTCGAAGGCGGCATGCGGGCGCTGCCGGCGAATGCGCCAGCGAGCGAGAGCGCGCTGCAGTTGCGTGCCCAGGGCGTGGCCACGGCCGAAGGCCTGCAGCAGGCCGGCGAACTGGGCTTCGTGGCGCAGCTGGCGCGCAAGGCCTCGGGCAGCACGCCGTACACCGTGGCCCTGGCGGTGCGCCGCGGCGTGCCCGAACTCCAGGTCGCCACGACGCTGCAGGGCCTGGCACTGGCGCTGCCGGCGCCCCTGGCCAAGAGCGCCGACAGCGCCTTGCCGGTGCGCTTCGAGACCCAGCTCACGCGCGAGGCGCTGGCCAGCGCGGCGCCTGGGGCCAAGGCGGCGCCGCTGCACGACGTGCTCACGCTCGACCTGGGGCGTCTCGGGTCGGTCCAGTATGTGCGCGACCTTGCCGGGCCCGAGCCGCAGGTGCTGCGCGGCGCCATCGCCGTGGGCCTGCGGCCGGGCGAGACCGCACCGCTGCCGCCGCGCGGCGTCGTGGCCAATATCCAACTGGAGACGGTGGATGTCGACGCCTGGGAAGCCGTGCTGCTGCCCCAGGCCAGCGCTGCGGCGCCGGCACCGGTCGCGCCGAACGCACCGGCGGCGCCGGATTATTTGCCCACGGTGCTCGCGCTGCGCGCGCGCGAGCTGGCGTACCAGGGCCGCAGCCTGCACGAGGTGACTGCGGGGGGCTCGCGCGAAGGCGCGGTCTGGCGCGCCAATCTCGACGCCACCGAGCTCGACGGCTACCTCGAATACCGCCAGGCCGGCACGCCCGACAGCCCCGCCGGGCGCCTGTTTGCGCGGCTGTCGCGCCTGACGGTGCCGCCCAGCGCGGCTTCGCAGGTGGACGCCCTGCTCGAGGAGCCGCCGGGCAGCCTGCCTGCGCTCGACATCGTGGTGGATGACTTCGAGCTGCATGGGCGCAAGTGGGGACGCCTCGAAATCGCGGCCCTCAACCGCGGTGGCGCCGGCGCGCAGCGCGAGTGGCGGCTGAGCAAGTTCAACATCGACGCGCCCGAGGCCACGCTCACGGCCAGCGGCAGCTGGGCCGTGCGCAATGCCGCGTTGCCGGCGCCAAGCGCGGCGCGCGCGCCGCAGCGGCACACGCTGCTCGACTTTCAGCTCGACATCCGGGACTCGGGCGAACTGCTGCGCCGCTTCGGCATGGCCGACGTGGTGCGCCGCGGCAAGGGGCGGCTGCAGGGGCAGGTGGCCTGGCAGGGCGCGCCCGCTCAGCCTGGACTACCCCTCGATGACCGGCCAGGTCCACCTGGACGTGGAAGCGGGCCAGTTCCTCAAGGCCGATCCGGGCCTGGCCAAGCTGCTCGGCGTGCTGAGCCTGCAATCGCTGCCGCGCCGCCTGACGCTCGACTTCCGCGACGTCTTCAGCGACGGCTTTGCCTTCGACTTCGTGCGCGGCGATGTGCGCATCGACCACGGCGTGGCCACCACCAACAACCTGCAGATGAAGGGCGTCAACGCGGCCGTGCTGATGGAGGGGCGTGCCGACATCGCGCACGAGACGCAGGACCTGCACGTCGTGGTGGTGCCCGAGATCAATGCCATGACGGCGTCGCTCGTGGCCACGGCCATCAACCCGGTGATCGGGCTGGGCAGTTTCCTGGCGCAGGTGTTCCTGCGCGGCCCGCTGATCGCGGCGGCGACCCAGGAGTTCCGCATCGACGGCACCTGGGCCGACCCGCGCGTGCAGCGCCTGCCACGGCGCGGCCGCTCCGACAGTGCGGGCGCCGCGGCGCCACCTGAACCCGCTGCGGCGGCGCCGGCCCGCGCTCCCTACGAACCTGGAGGTCCCTCATGAAAGTGGCTGCAGTGCAAATGGTTTCGGGCCCGCGTGTGGCAGACAACCTGGCCGCGGCGCGCGGTCTGCTCGAGCGCGCCGCCGCCGAAGGCGCCGAGCTGGCGGTGCTGCCCGAGTATTTCTGCGCCATGGGCCTGCGCGACAGCGACAAGCTGGCGCTGGCCGAAACCGTGGGCGAAGGGCCGGTGCAGCAGCTTCCTGGCCCAGGCTGCGCGCGCGCTGAACCTGTGGCTCGTGGGCGGCACGCTGCCCATGGCCTGCGCCGACGCGCAGCGCGTGCGCAACACCTCGCTGGTGTATTCGCCGGCGGGCGAATGCGTTGCCCGCTACGACAAGATCCACCTGTTTCGCTTCGACAACGGGCGCGAGCAGTACGACGAGGGCCGGGCGATCGAGGCCGGCGCTGTGCCGGTGCAGTTTCGACCTGCCGTCGCGCGACGGGCACGCATGGTGCGTCGGGCTGAGCGTGTGCTACGACCTGCGCTTTCCCGAGCTGTTCCGCGCCCATGCGCGCGCAGGCGCCGACCTGCTGCTGGTGCCCAGCGCCTTCACCGTCCCGACGGGCCAGGCGCACTGGGAGCTGCTGCTGCGCGCGCGCGCGGTGGAGAACCAGGCCTATGTGCTGGCGCCGGCCCAGGGTGGCGCGCACGAAAACGGGCGCCGCACCTGGGGCCACAGCATGCTGGTCGATCCGTGGGGCGACGTGCTGGCGGTGCAGCCGCAGGGCGCGGGCCTGGTGACCGGGATGGTCGACGCAGCGCGTTTGCAGCAGGTGCGTGCCCAGCTGCCGGCGCTCGCGCACCGCGTGTTGTGAGAGCGGCCATGGTCCGTTGGGCGTGGCGCCGCTGGCAGGGCGCGTGGCGGCGCTGGTCGCTGTGGACGCTGCTGGTGGCGTTGGTGGCCGCCATGGTGGTCATCGTCGTGTGGCTGGCCGGGCGCTACGAGGCCAGCTGGTGCAGAGCCAGCTCGAACGCGACACCGCCGACGCGGCGGCAGACCTGCGGGCTGCGCTGGCGCGCAACCTGCAAAACATCCAGGCCCTGCAGGCACTGCCCCAGGGCGGAGCGCAGTGGCAGGCGCAAGCAAACGCGCTGCTGCGCGAGCACCGCGAGCTGGTCGGCATCGAATGGCGCGACAGGGCGCTGAACGTGCAGGCGCAGGCCCAGAGCCCGTTCTTCTCGCCCCGGGAGGGGCGCGGCAATGGCGACAGCGCGCATTCGGACACGGCCCTGGCGTGTGCCAACGCGCGGCGCCTGAGCGGCGCGGCGTACTCCAGCAGCTACTTTCAACCGCAGGGCGCGGGCCTCGGTGTGGAGATGATGGAGCTGTGCCTGCCGATGCCCGCCGCGGCGCGCACCGGCGGTTACCTGGTGGTCACCTATTCGCTGCAGAACATGCTGGCCGAACTGGTCGGCCACAACCTGCGCGCGGCGCCAGGAAGTGTCGTTCACCGAAGCCGATGGCACCCGCCTGGCGATGGTGGGCGCGGCGCGGCGCGGCACGCGCATGTTCACCGCGCAGCAGCTGCTCGACCTGCCCGGCAACACCCTGGTGCTGCGCCTGGACGGCTGGCACGCTGCGCCCGAGCCTGTTCCCGAACGTGCTCACGGCGCTGGTGACGGCGCTGTCGATCGCGCTGTGTCACCGTGGTCGCGATGCTGGTGCGCGACAACCGCCGGCGCCTGCAGCGCCGAGCGCGAGCTGGGCGACGCGCTGGCGTTTCGCAAGGCCATGGAGGATTCGCTGGTCACCGGCCTGCGCGCGCGCGACCTGCAGGGGCGCATCACCTACGTGAACCCGGCCTTCTGCGAGATGGTGGGCTTCAGCGCCAGAGGAGCTGCTGGGCCAGAGCTCGCAGGCGCCCTACTGGCCGCCCGAACTGGCCGAAGAGTACCAGCAGCGCCAGGCGGTGCGGCTGGCCGGCACCGCGCCGCCGCGCGAGGGCTTCGACTCGGTGTTCATGCGCAAGGACGGCACGCGCTTTCCGGTGCTCATCTTCGAGGCGCCGCTGATCAACGCCGCAGGGCCAGCACACGGGCTGGATGAGCGCCTTCATCGACATCAGCGAGCAGCGCCGGATCGAGGAGCTCTCGCGCGCCTCGCAGGAGCGCCTGCAGGCCAGCGCGCGCCTGGCCACGGTGGGCGAGATGGCGTCGCTGCTGAGCCACGAGCTCACCCAGCCGCTGGCGGCCATCTCCAGCTACGCCACCGGCTCGCTCAACCTGCTGGAGGTCGGGCCGGGCAGCGACAGCGCCGCGCTGCAGACGGGCCTGCAGGACGCGCGCACGGCGATGCAGCGCATTGCCGACCAGGCCGAGCGCGCCGGCCAGGTCATCAAGAGCGTGCACGACTTCGTGCGCCGGCGCGACCAGGCGCGCGAGGCCGTGCCGGCGCAGGCACTGCTCGACGCCGTGCTGCCGCTGGTGCAGCCTGCAGGCGCGCAAGCTCGGCGTGCGCGTCGAGGTGGCGCTGGAGCCGAGCCTGCCGCCGGTGCTGTGCGACCGCACCCTGGTCGAGCAGGTGCTGCTCAACCTCGCGCGCAACGCCATGCAGGCCATGGACGACCCGGCCATCGCCGTGCGCGTGCTGGACATCCGGGTGCGGCGCGCCGCGTCCAACGCGCACAGCGGCTGGCTGGAGTTTTCGGTGGCCGACTGCGGCAGCGGCATTTCGGAAGAAACGGCGCGGCAGCTGTTCACGCCGTTCTTCACGACGCGCTCCGAAGGCATGGGCCTGGGCCTGAGCCTGTGCCGCACGGTGGTCGAGCAGCACGGCGGCTTCCTGGGTTACGGTCCCCACACGCCGCGTGGTACGGTATTTACCTTCACCCTGCCCGTTCGTCCGGCCCGCTCCAGAGACGCATTGACCATGCAACCCATCACCGACGCCACCGTCTTCATCGTCGACGACGACGCCAGCGTGCGCGAGGCCTGGCGTGGCTGCTGCGCTCGCGCCGCCTGCCCAGCGAATCATTCGACAGCGCCGAGGCGTTCGAGGCCAGCCTGGCGCAGCGCGCGCCGCAGCGCGACCCCTGCTGCCTGCTGCTCGATGTGCGCATGCCGGGCACGAGCGGCCTGGTGCTTGTTCGACCGCCTGGTCGAGCGCGGCGCGCTGGCCGCCATGCCGGTGATTTTCCTGACCGGCCATGCCGACGTGCCGACCGCCGTCGACGCGGTCAAGCGCGGCGCCTTCGACTTCTGCGAGAAGCCGTTCTCGGACAACGCGCTGGTCGACCGCATCGAGCAGGCGCTGGCGCTGTCGCGCGCGCGCATCAGGCGCAGCTGCGCGCGCGCGACGACCTGCGCGCGCGCCTGGCCGAGCTGACCGAGCGCGAGCGCGCCGTCATGCGCTGCGTGGTCGAGGGGTTGCCGAACAAGCTGATCGCCGATCAGCTCGACATCAGCGTGCGCACGGTGGAGGTGCACCGTGCGCGCGTGTTCGACAAGATGGAGGTGAAGTCGGCCGTCGAACTGGCCAACCTGCTGCGCGACAGCCACTGATGCCCGCCGCGGGCCGGGGCGCCGCGCGGGCGGTGTCAGCGCGGGCGTTCACCCACGAAGATTTCGACGCGGCGGTTCTGCGCGCGGCCGTCGTCGGTGCTGTTGTCGGCGATCGGCTCGCGCGAGCCCCGGCCTTCGATGCTGGATGCGCGAGCCGTTGCACGCCGCGCGACGATGAGGTAGTCGCGCGTGCTGGCGGCGCGCTCGACCGACAGCGGGTTGTTGATCGCGTCGCTGCCGGTGCTGTCGGTGTGGCCGATGATGCGCACGTCGGCGTTCGGGTTGTTGCGCAGGCCGGTGGCGAACTGGTCGAGCACCGGGCGCGAAGTTGCGCTTGATGTCGGAGCGGCCCACGTCGAAGGAGATGTCGCTCGGGATGTCGAGCTTGAGCTCGTTGTTGGCGGTTTGCGACACCGCGACGCCGGTGCCCTGGGTGGCCTGCTTCCATCTCGCGCTTCTGGTTTTCCATGCGCTGCGACCAGAGGTAGCCGCCAATGCCCCCGACCGCGGCGCCGGCGATGGCGCCCGTGCCGGCCTTGCCGCCGGTGGCCGAGCCGATGCGCCGCGCCGGCCAGCGCGCCGACGCCGGCGCCCGATGCCGGTGCTGCGCTGGGTGTCGGTCATGTTCATGCCGGCGCAGCCGGTGATCAGCAATGCCGCTGCTGCGGCGCCCAAGACGAATGTGTTTGCTCATAGGGATACTCCTTGTATGATGGAAGGGGCCATTACGCCGGCGTGCCGCGGCGACCCCGTGCGCTGCATTATGCGAAGCGTTGTTGACAAGTGTCGTATCGGCATGTAAGCCAGCGCCGTTGTAGGACAAGCCCGCATCGGCCCGTGCAGTTCAAGGCGGCGGCGGCGGGCCGGTCTTCGGGCGGCGGCGGCGGCCGTCGTGAGTTCACCGCCCTTGCGCCCCGAAAACATGGTCCACCAGACGATCAGCACCAGCACCACCAGCGCCAACAGCGCTTCAAGCAAAATCAGACCCATGAAACATGGACTCCTGCGCCTGCTGGACGGGCCCTGATCGTAGGCAACGCTGGCCGCCTGCTCGACGACCCGCCTCCCGCCCAGCGCGCCGGCCCACCCGGCGCCGCCCAGCACGCCGGCACCGGTGGGCAGCGGTGTGCCGCTGACCGGCTCGCTCGCCCATCCCAAGAGCCGCTGGGTGCCCGTCGCGCTGGGCGGAGCTGCCGGGCTTCGGCGACGACGCCGCTGCACGAGGCCTGGATCGCCTGGTTGCGCAACTGCGCGCGGCCCAACGCCGGCCTTCGCGCCGCTGTGCCGCGAGGTGCGCCGCCTGAGCCTGGCCGAGCGCCGACGAGCAGCGCGCCTGGATGATCGCGCGGCTGCAGCCCTACCGCGTCGAGTCGCTCAGCGGCCAGCGCCGACGGCCAGCTCACCAGCTACTACGAGCCGGTGTTCGACGCCGCGCGCCAGCCCGAGCACGAGCTACACCGTGCCGCTGTACCGCGTGCCCGCGGGCCTGGCGGCGCGCAAGCCCTGGTACACGCGCCAGCAGATCGACACGCTGCCCGAGGCGCAGGCCGCGCTGCGCGGCCGCGAGATCGCCTGGATGGCCGACCCGATCGACGCGCATGATGCTGCACATCCAGGGCTCGGGGCGGCTGCGCATCACCGAGCCCGACGGCCGCAGCGCCTGGTGCGCCTGGCCTTCGCCGGCACCAACGAGCAGCCCTACCGCAGCGTCAGCAGCTGGCTGCTCGAGCCAGGGCGCTGATGCGCGACGCCACCTGGCCCGACGCACCAAGCGCCTGGGCTCGCGCAGAACCCGCAGCGCGTGAACGAGCTGCTGTGGAGCAACCCGCGCTACGTGTTCTTCCGCGAGGAGCCGCTCGAACGAGCTCGACGCCGCGTTCGGCCCGCGCGGGCGCGCAGGGCGTGCCGCTCACGCCGGGCCGCTCGATCGCGGTGGACCGCGAAAGCATTCCCTACGGCACGCCGGTGTGGCTGGCCTCGAGCGGCCCGGCCGTGCAGTTGCAGAAGCTGGTGGTGGCGCAGGACACCGGCAGCGCCATCGTCGGCGCGGTGCGCGCCGACTACTTCGTCGGCAGGGGCCCGGAGGCCGGCGATGTCGCCGGGCGGCTCAAGCAGGGCCTGCGGCTGTGGGCGCTGTGGCCGCGTTGAGGGCCATGGCCGGGCGGCC
This sequence comes from uncultured beta proteobacterium, assembly GCA_963703375.1. GTDB lineage: Bacteria > Pseudomonadota > Gammaproteobacteria > Burkholderiales > Burkholderiaceae_C > Simplicispira. Next base: position 525,972 of record CAVPEF010000004.1, read on the forward strand.
CACGGCAAAAAAGTGAGCTGCCAGCGCTTGCTGTATCTTGTTTTTACACTGTTTTGTATTTGAAACAGTGACCCGGCCAGCGCAAGCAGCTATTTATTCGATAGCGATGGTGCGGCGTCACCGGTCTTGTTCGACCAGGTAGCGCGAGACGACCGGCGGCGCGTCGCCGGTGTGGAACGCCAGCTTGCGCTCGCGCAGCACCACGTCGGAAGCCGTCACGCGGTCGAAGCGGCGCAGGTGCTCGGTCCACGACTCGTCCGTGACCTGCTCGACATAGCGGGCCGGGTCCGAGAGGTCGTGCTGCAGCTGCCACGCCAGCGCGCCCTGGCGCAGGCGGCTGCGCCGGCTCTCCTGCATCAGCTTGCGGAAATCGGCGGCGCGCGGTCGGGGTGGATGAGGTACTCGATGGTGACGACCACCTTGCCCGAGTCGGGCGGCGTGCGGCCACCGGCGCCTTGAAGGCCTGCGACGGGCTCAGGTCCTCCTCGATGTGGCGGTCGGCCACCACGCCGTTGCACCAGCGCCATCGCGGCCACGCCCGTCACCGCCGCCAGCGCCAGGCTGGTGTGCACGGAGGTCAGCGTGGCCACCTGGCCCCAGACGGCCGCGCCCAGCGCCGTCGCGCCCATGATGGCCATCTGGTAGATCGACATGCCGCGCGCGCGCACCCAGTCGGGCAGCGCCAGCTGGGCCGACACGCTCAGCGAGTTGGCCGTGGTGATCCAGGCCATGCCGCCCACCACCATGGCCGGCACGGCGATGTAGACGTTCGGCGCGATCGCCATGACGGCGGTCGAGGCCGCCTGCAGCAGCGCGCCGCGGAACACCAGCACATCGCGCGGCATGGCCTGGCGCAGCCGCGGCAGGAACATCGCCGCGGCGATGGCGCCCGCGCCCATCGAGGCCAGCAGCAGCGTGAACGTGCCCGCGCCGCCGCCGTCGAGCCCCGCGGCCACCAGCGGCAGCAGCGCCAGCATGGCGGTGGCGTGCAGGAAGAAGATGGCGATGCGCAACAGCACGCCGCGCATGCGCGGCGACTGGCGCACGAACTGCAGGCCCACGCGCATCGCGCTGCCCAGCGCTTCGCGCCCCAGCGGGCTCGGCACGTGCGTGCGGCGCCAGCGCATGATGACCAGGCCCGAGACCACCGACAGCACCGCGTTGAGCACGAACACCCAGGCGCTGCCCGCGCTGGCGATGATCGCGCCGGCCAGCAGCGGGCCGATGATGCGCGAGGCATTCATCGCCACGCCGTTGAGCGCCAGCGCCGCCGGCAGCTGCGGGCGGCTGACCAGCTCGGGCACGATGGCCGAGAACACCGGCCAGCGCATCGCCAGGCCGATGCCGTTGGCAAACGTCAGCGCCAGCAGCAGCGGCGCCGTCATGCCGCCGGCCAGCACGGCCACGCAGAGCACCAGCGCCACGGCGGCGACCCAGAACTGCGTCGCGATGAAGTAGCGCCGCCGGTCGAGGATGTCGGCCAGCGCGCCGCTGGGCAGGCCGAGCAGGAACACCGGCAGCGTCGACGCCGACTGCACCAGCGCCACCAGGATGGGCGAGGTGGTGAGCGAGGTCATGAGCCAGGCGGCGGCGACGTCGTTCATCCACATGCAGGTGTTGGCGGCCATCCAGGTGAGCCAGAGCATGCGGAACACCGGCCGCGAGAGCGGCGCCAGCGGCGAGAGTTCGGCGCGTTCGGCAGCGCCCTGCGCCAGCTGCGCGGTCACTGCTTCTTCGGTCTGGTCGGCCGTGGCCGACGCGGTGGCGGCGACGGAATCGGGGGCGGAGTCGGGGTGCGGCATTGGGGGCATGGAGCGCCCATTGTGCGCAACTGTGGCGCACGGCGCTCGCGGGAGCGGCCGCGCCGAGTCCGGTGCTCGGGAATGCGGCGGCGCGCCCAATGCAAGCCCAATCGGCCTCCAGCCCTTGCCCATCAAGCGCCGGCAGCTATGGAAATGGAGTCAACGCGGGCCCGGCAGCCCGAGGTGCGCGAGCGGCAGCGCGCCGCTGGCCTTGACCTCGCCGAGCGAGAAGCTGGTGTGCATGTCCTTCACGTTGGGCAGGTTCAGCAGCACCTCGCGCGCGAACTGCGAAAAGCTCTCGAGGTCGCGCGCCACCACCTGCAGCTCGAAGGTGCCGGTGCCGCTGATGTAGTGGCACGAGACGACCTCGGGAATCTGCCGGATGGCCTCTTCCATTGCGCGCGTCAGGCCGCCGGTGCTGCGGTCGGCGTCCAGGCGCACGAAGGCCAGCACGCCGAGGCCGATCTTGTGGCGGTCGATCTCGGCGCGGTAGCCCAGGATGTAGCCGGCCTGCTCGAGCGCGCGCACGCGGCGCCAGCAGGGCGCCGCCGACAGCCCCACGCGCTGCGCCAGTTCGGCATTGGTCAGGCGCGCATCGGCCTGCAGCTCGTGCAGGATGGCCAGGTCGAATTTGTCGATCTGATTCATTTTCAGGGCGCTCAAAGAAAGGATCTTTCCGAGCATAGCCAAAAGGCGGCAAAGAAAGCAAAGATTTACCGCGCGTTCCCCCCTAAACTGGCAGACCGATCAGCGCCCGCCAAGAGGCGCCTTCCGTGACCCCCCGCCGATGGAGACAACCCATGAACGCCCCTTTGCCCGAGCACGTCCGCCAGGCCCTCGAAACCGTCTCGCTCGACGACAAATATGCGCTGCCGCAGGGCCGCGCCTTCATGAGCGGCGTGCAGGCCCTGGTGCGCCTGCCGATGCTGCAGCGCCAGCGCGACGCCGCCGCGGGGCTGAACACCGCCGGCTTCATCAGCGGCTACCGCGGCAGCCCGCTGGGCACCTATGACCAGTCGCTGTGGGCCGCCAGGAAGCACCTGGCCGACAACCACATCGTCTTCCAGCCCGGCGTGAACGAGGAGCTGGGCGCCACCGCGGTCTGGGGCACGCAGCAGCTCGACCTGTACCCGCAGAGCAAGAAGTACGACGGCGTCTTCGGCATCTGGTACGGCAAGGGCCCGGGCGTGGACCGCTGTTCGGACGTGTTCAAGCACGCCAACATGGCGGGCACGGCGCAGCACGGCGGCGTGATCGCGATTGCCGGCGACGACCACATCAGCAAGAGCAGCACCGCGCCGCACCAGAGCGACCACATCTTCAAGGCCTGCGGCACGCCGGTGTTCTTCCCGAGCAATGTGCAGGACATCCTCGACATGGGCCTGCACGCGTTTGCCATGAGCCGCTTCTCGGGCCTGTGGTCGGGCATGAAGACGATCCAGGAAGTGGTCGAGTCGTCGAGCAGCATCTCGGTCGACCCGGACCGCGTGAAGATCATCACGCCCGACGATTTCGCGATGCCGCCCGGCGGCCTGCACATCCGCTGGCCCGATGCGCCGCTCGAGCAGGAGGCGCGCCTGATGGACTACAAGTGGTACGCCGCGCTGGCCTACATCCGCGCCAACAAGCTCAACTACAACGTGATCGCCGGCGCCGCACGACCGCTTCGGCCTGATCGCCAGCGGCAAGGCCTTCAACGACACGCGCCAGGCGCTGGTCGACCTGGGGCTGGACGACGCCACCTGCCGCCAGCTCGGCATCCGCCTGCACAAGGTCAACGTGGTCTGGCCGCTCGAAGCCACGATCACGCGCGACTTCGCCCAGGGCCTGCAGGAGATCCTGGTGGTCGAGGAAAAGCGCCAGGTCATCGAATACCAGATCAAGGAAGAGCTCTACAACTGGCGCGCCGACGTGCGCCCGACGGTGCTGGGCAAGTTCGACGAGCAGGAGGGCGACGCCTCGGGCGGCGAATGGTCGGTGCCCAACCCGAGCCAGAACTGGCTGCTGCGCGCCAAGGCCGACCTGACGCCGGCGCTCATCGCGCAGCGCCATCGCCAAGCGCCTGAACAAGCTCGGCGTGCCGCAGGACATCGCCGCGCGCATGGACGCGCGCCTGGCCATCATCGACGCGAAGGAGCGCGCGCTGACCGAGGTGAAGGGCGAGACCGGCGAGCGCGCGCCCTGGTTCTGCAGCGGCTGCCCGCACAACACCAGCACGCGCGTGCCCGAGGGCTCGCGCGCGGTGGCCGGCATCGGCTGCCACTACATGGCGCTGTGGATGGACCGCTCGACCAGCACCTTCACGCAGATGGGCGGCGAGGGCGTGACCTGGGTCGGCCAGGCGCCGTTCACGAAGGACGCGCACGTGTTCGCCAACCTGGGCGACGGCACCTACTTCCACAGCGGCCTGCTGGCGATCCGCCAGAGCCATCGCGGCCGGCGTCAACATCACCTACAAGATCCTCTACAACGACGCCGTCGCCATGACCGGCGGCCAGCAGGTCGGCGAGCGGCCCGAGGGCCACTCGGTGCTGCAGATCATGAACAGCGTCAAGGCCGAGGGCGTGGCGCAGACCGTGATCGTGACCGACGAGCCGCAGAAGTACGACGGCGCGCCGCTGGCCGAGGGCGTCACGGTGCACCACCGCGACGACCTCGACCGCATCCAGCGCGAACTGCGCGAGGTGCCCGGCTGCACGGTGCATCATCTACGACCAGACCTGCGCCACCGAAAAGCGCCGGCGCAGGAAGCGCGGCACGCTGGCCACGCCGAACAAGACCGTGGTCATCAACGAGCTGGTGTGCGAGGGCTGCGGCGACTGCTCGGTCCAGTCCAACTGCCTGTCGGTCGAGCCGGTGGAGACCGAGTTCGGCCGCAAGCGCCGCATCAACCAGAGCACCTGCAACAAGGACTATTCCTGCGTCAACGGCTTTTGCCCGAGCTTTGTCACGGTCGAGGGCGGCACGCTGAAAAAGCCCAAGAAGGAAAAGAAGGGCGACCTGGCCAGCCTGCCCGCCATCCCCGAGCCCGTGCTGCCGGTGGCCGATACCGCCTGGGGCATCGTGGTCGGCGGCGTCGGCGGCACCGGCGTGATCACCATCGGCTCGCTGCTGGGCATGGCCGCGCACCTCGACGGCAAGGGCGTGGTCACGCAGGACGCGGGCGGCCTGGCGCAAAAGGGCGGCGCCACCTGGAGCCACGTCCAGATCGCCAACCGCCCCGAGGCCATCTACACGACCAAGGTCGACACGGCCAAGGCCGACCTGGTGATCGGCTGCGACCCGATCGTGGCCGCCCACAAGGCCACGCTGGCCGTGATGCAGCCCGGGCCGCACCTATGTGGCGCTGAACTCGCACGGCACGCCGACGGCGGCGTTTGTCACCAACCCGGACTGGCAGTTTCCGGGCGGCCAGTGCGAGAGCGCCATCGCGGCGGCCGTGGGCGCCGACCGCGTGGGCAGCTTCGACGCCGAGCAGGTGGCGGTGCAGGCTGCTGGGCGACAGCATCTACACCAACCCGCTGATGCTCGGCTACGCCTGGCAAAAGGGCCGCGTGCCGCTGTCGCATGCGTCGCTGATGCGCGCCATGGAGCTCAACGGCGTGCAGGTGGACAACAACAAGGCCGCCTTCGAGTGGGGCCGGCGCTGCGCGCACGACCTGGCGGCCGTGCTGGCGCTGTTGCAGCCCGCGCAGGTGATCGCAGTTCGTCAAGAAGCCGTCGCTGGCCGACACGGTCGCGCTGCGCGTCGAATTCCTCACCGGCTACCAGAACGCCGCCTATGCGGCCGAGTACCAGGCCTTTGTCGAGAAGGTGCAGGCGGCCGAAGCGCCGCTCGGCCGTGGCACGCGCCTGACCGAGGCCGTGGCGCGCTACCTGTTCAAGCTGATGGCCTACAAGGACGAGTACGAGGTCGCGCGCCTGCACACCGACCCGGCCTTCACCGCGAAGATCGCCAGCATGTTCGAGGGCGACTACAAGATCGTCCACCACCTGGCGCCGCCCCTGACGGCGAAGAAAAACGACAAGGGCGAGCTCGTCAAGCAGCCGTTCGGCCCGTGGGTGCGCAGCGCCTTCGGCATGCTGGCCAGGATGAAAGGCCTGCGCGGCACGGCCCTGGACCTGTTCGGCAAGACCGACGAGCGCCGGATGGAGCGCGCGCTGATCCAGGAGTACCGCGCCTGCATCGAGGCCCTGCTGCCCGCGCTGACCGCCGAGCGCCTGGCGCTGGCCGTCGAGATCGCGTCGATCGCCGAGGACATCCGCGGCTACGGCCATGTCAAGGAACGCCACCTGCACGCCGCGCGCGCCAAGTGGGCGGGCCTGCTGGCGCAGTGGCACAGCCCGGTGCCCGCGCGCGCGGTGGCCTGAGCGCAGGGCCGCGCCGCGCGGCCCACGCCCGCCCCAGCCGCCCGGCTGCGCGCCCACTGCCTTGCGGGCGCCGGCCGGGTTTGTTCTGCTATGAATAAAATAGCTTCAACCGCTGTATGGGTAAGCGTTTGGCGCCGTTTTGGCGGATATTGCGTGCACCGGCGCCACGCCGCGCCCGCCCCGCAATACCCCGCGCACGCGCCGGGGGATACGCTGCAGGCGCCGCATACAATCTGCGTTTTCCGTCCAGGCAGGCGCTCCGGTGCAGGCCGGGTCAGGTGTTTCTGTTGTGACCCTTCTGTTGGGAGTTTGCCGTGTTCATTTCTTCAGCCTTTGCCCAGACCGCCCCCGCAGCCGCCACCGGTGGCGGCGACATGATGTCGTCCCTCACCGGCATGCTGCCGCTGGTGCTGATGTTCGTGGTGCTGTACTTCGTCATGATCCGCCCGCAGATGAAGCGCCAGAAGGAGCACCGCGCCATGGTCGAGGCGATCGCCAAGGGCGACGAGGTGGTGGTGGGCGGCGGCATGCTGGGCCGGGTCTCGCGCCTGTCCGAGCAGTACCTGCACGTGGAAATCGCCAATGGCGTCGAAGTGCAGGTGCAGCGCTCGGCCGTGGTGCAGGTGCTGCCCAAGGGCACCATCAAGTAAATCGCCGCTGGCCCTTCGCTGGCGCGCCCTGTGGGGCGCCCGCTTTCATTGTTCCTGAGGTTAAAGCGCGATCATGAACCGTTACCCGGTCTGGAAGTACGCGATCATTGTGGTCGCGCTGCTGGTGGGGGTCTTGTACACCCTGCCCAATTTCTTTGGTGAAGCCCCGGCCGTGCAGGTGTCGTCGGTCAAGGCCACCGTCAAGGTGGACGCCGCGCTGCAGCAGCGCGTGCAGGAGGCGCTGGACGCCGCCGGCGTGCAGCCCGACCTGATCGGCCTCGATGGCGGCTCGGTGCGCGCGCGCTTTGACACGCCCGACAACCAGCTCAAGGCCAAGGACGCGATCCAGAAGGCCCTGGTGCCCGATCCGGACGACCCTGCCTACATCGTGGCGCTCAACCTGGTGTCGCGCTCGCCCGCGTGGCTCACGGCGCTGCGCGCCGCACCCATGTACCTGGGCCTGGACCTGCGCGGTGGCGTGCACTTCATGCTGCAGGTGGACATGCAGACCGCGCTGACCAAAAAGGCCGAGTCGTATGCGGGCGACATCCGCACGGCGCTGCGCGACAAGAACATCCGCCACGGCGGCATCAGCCGCGACGGCCAGAACATCGACATCAAGGTGCGCGACGAGGCCATGCTGACGGCCGCGCGCAACCTGATCGCCGACCAGTTCCCGGACCTGGCGGTCACCTCCAGCCCCGACGGCGAGGGCATGCGCCTGCGCGCCGCGATCAAGCCCGAGGCGCTGCGCAAGGTGCAGGAGCAGGCGCTCAAGCAGAACATGGTCACGCTGCACAACCGCATCAACGAGCTCGGCGTGGCCGAGCCCGTGATCCAGCAGCAAGGGCTGGACCGCATCGTCGTGCAGCTGCCGGGCGTGCAGGACACGGCCAAGGCCAAGGACATCCTGGGCCGCACGGCCACCCTCGAAGTGCGCATGGTCGACGAAGGCTCGGACGCCCGTGCCGCCGAGCTGGGCTCGGGCCCGGTGCCGTTTGGCGACGAAAAGTACCTCGACCGCAACGGCCAGGCCGTGATCGTGAAGAAGCAGGTCGTGCTCACGGGCGAGAACCTGACCGATGCCCAGCCCGGCTTTGACAGCCAGACCCAGGAGCCCACCGTGAACCTCACGCTGGACGCCAAGGGCTCGCGCATCTTCAAGGACATCACGCGCGAGAACGTCGGCAAGCGCATGGCCATCGTGCTGTTTGAAAAGGGCAAGGGCGAAGTGGTGACGGCGCCCGTGATCCGCTCCGAGATCGGCGGCGGGCGCGTGCAGATCTCGGGCCGCATGACCTCGACGGAAGCCAATGACACGGCGCTGCTGCTGCGCGCCGGATCGCTCGCTGCGCCGATGGAAATCATCGAGGAATACACCATCGGCCCCAGCCTGGGCGCAGACAACATTGATCGCGGTATCCACAGCGTGGTCTGGGGCATGGTCGTCATTGCCGCCTTCATGTGCATCTATTACGCCCTGTTCGGGGTGTTCTCGACCGTGGCGCTGTCCGTGAACGTGTTGCTGCTGATGGCCATCCTGTCGATGCTGCAGGCCACGCTCACGCTGCCCGGCATTGCCGCCATGGCGCTGGCGTTGGGTGTGGCGATCGACTCCAACGTGCTGATCAACGAGCGCATCCGCGAGGAACTGCGCGCGGGCGCCACGCCGCAGGCCGCCATCCATGCGGGCTACGAGCGCGCCTGGGCCACCATCCTCGACTCGAACGTGACCACGCTGATCGCGGGCCTGGCGCTGCTGGCCTTCGGCTCGGGCCCGGTGCGCGGCTTCGCGGTGGTGCACTGCATCGGCATCCTGACCAGCATGTTCTCCGCCGTCTTCTTCTCGCGCGGCCTGGTGAACCTGTGGTACGGCCGCCAGAAAAAGCTCAAGAGCGTGTCCATCGGCCAGGTCTGGAAACCTGCAGACGCATCGGAGTTGCGCTCCGTCGCCGCCCGTGGCGACAACAACTAACGAAAGGGAAAGACATGGAGTTTTTCCGCATCCGAAAAGACATTCCGTTCATGAAGTACGCGTTGGTGCTCAACGCGATCTCCTTCATCACCTTCGCCCTGGCGGTCTTCTTCCTGGTCACCCGCGGCCTGCACCTGTCGGTGGAGTTCACGGGCGGCACGGTCATGGAGGTGGCCTACACGCAGACCGCCGACATCGGCAAGGTGCGCGATACGGTCTCTTCCCTGGGCTACACCGACGTGGTGGTGCAGAGCTTCGGCACCTCGCGCGACGTGATGATCCGCCTGCCCGTGCAAAAGGGCGTCACGTCGGCGCAGCAAAGCGAGCAAGTGCTCACGGCCCTGAAGGCCGGTGACCCAGGGGTGACGCTGCGCCGTACCGAGTTCGTCGGCCCGCAGGTGGGCGAGGAACTGGTGCACGGCGGCCTCATGGCGCTGGGCATGGTGGTGCTGGGCATCGTGATCTACCTGGCCCTGCGGTTCGAGTGGAAGTTCGGTGTCGCCGCGATCGTTGCGAACCTGCACGACGTGGTCATCATCCTGGGCTTCTTTGCGTTCTTCCAGTGGGAGTTCTCGCTGTCGGTGCTGGCCGGCGTGCTCGCCGTGCTGGGCTATTCGGTGAACGAGTCGGTGGTGATCTTCGACCGGATCCGCGAAGCCTTCCGCAAGTTCCGCAAGCTCAACACGCACGAGGTGATCGACCATGCCATCACCTCGACCATGAGCCGCACCATCATCACCCACGCGTCGACCGAGGCCATGGTGCTGTCGATGTTCTTCTTCGGCGGCCCCAGCCTGCACTATTTCGCGCTGGCGCTGACCATCGGCATCCTGTTCGGCATCTACTCCTCGGTGTTCGTGGCGGCGTCGCTCGCCATGTGGCTCGGCGTCAAGCGCGAGGATCTCGTCAAGACCGCGCGCAAGGACGAGGGCGACCCCAACGATCCGAACGCGGGTGCCACCGTATAGCCGGGCAGGCGCGCTCGGTACTAATATCCGGCCATGCACACATCGGCCCCACCCCCCACCCAGCCCAGGCTCGCGGGTGCGGTGCGCCGGCAGTTTGTTGAGGGCTTGGCGTCCGGCCTCGCGGGGTTGGATACCGCACTGCTGGAGTTTCTGGCCACGCTGATGGCGCAGCCGGGCACGCAGCGCCAGATGCAGGAGCGCCGCGATGCCTGGATGCAGTACCAGGCGCACCGCGCCGCGTGGGTACAGGCCCTGGGCACCGCCTGGCGCGTGGGCGCCGAGGCCCTGGCCGCGCCCGCTGGCGCCCCGACGGTCCGCCGAGGCCTGCCCGCGGACACGGGCTTCGAGCTGCTCAGCGACGAGGTCGTCGAAAACAAGATCCTGGCTTCGCGCATCGCGCTGACCGTGATGGAGCAGGTCAGTGATGCCTTCGATGCGCTGCGGCTGCGGCTGCGCGCGCTCGAAGGCCGCGATTTGCCCGACAGCGACATGCTGCGCCCCGAGGCGCTGAGCTTGGCGCTGGTGGAGCAATGGGTGCAGGCCGGACTGCAGCGTGCCGACCTGCAGCGTGTGCTGGATCCCTTGCAGCGCGAGTTCGCCGCGCTGGTGCAGGGCCTCTACCAGTCTGGCAGGGACTTTCTGACCGCGCAGGGCGTGGTGCCGCACCAGGATCTGCGCGTGCGTGTCAGCAGCCACGCGCCTGTGCCACCGGCGCGCACGGGACAGGACAGTCTGGCGTCGCAGGCGCTTGCGCAGTCGCAGGAGGCGCTCAGCACGGCACGCGGGTCGGCGCCGGCGCACCTCTCGCAGACGGGCACGCTGTCCGCCCCCAGCCTCACGCCGCTGGCGCGCGCGCGCCAGCGCGCCTTGAGCGTCATGGGCCAGCTGCGGCGGCTGCTCACTGAGCCGGCCATGGGCTATGACATGGTGCATGCCGCGCCCGCGTCGGCCGCTTTGGCGCATGCGCTGGCGGTGCACCGCGTGCAGGCGGAAACCTACTACAGCACGGTGGGCACATTGGTGGAAGACTGCAGCCCGGCCGCGGTCGTGCAGCTGGCCGCAACGGTGCGTGAGCGCTCCGCACAGCTCAAGAAGGCAGCGGCCACGGACAGCGAGAAGGCCATCATTGAAGTCGTGGCCTTGATGTTCCAGAGCATCCTCTCGGAAGACCGCATACCGTCGGCGGTGCGCGTGTGGTTTGCGCGCCTGCAGGTGCCCGTGCTGCGCGTGGCGCTGGCCGAACCCGAGTTCTTCAGCAACCTCAACCATCCGGCGCGCCAGCTCATCGACCGCATGGGCGCATGTGTGCTGGGTTTTGATACCACGTCCATCGGTGGCAGTGCGCTGGAGGCCGAGATCCGCCGCGTGGTGCAGGTGATCGAGCAGTACCCCGAGACCGGGCGGCGTGTGTTCCAGCTGGTGCACAACGAATTCGAGAAGTTTCTCGCCAAATTCCTGACCGAGAAACAGGCGACGTCGCGGCTGGCCAGTGTGGCGCAGCAGGTGGAGCAGCGGGAGACGCTGGCCATCCAGTACACCATTGAGCTGCGCACCATGCTCAAGGACATGCCGGTGCGCGACGAAATCCGCGAATTCCTGTTCAAGACCTGGACGGAGGTGCTGGCGCTCTCGGCGGTGCGCGATGGCGCCCAGCATGCCGACACGCTGGCATTCAAGCGCACAGCGGCCGACCTGGTCTGGGCCGCCAGTGCCAAGCCCCACCGTAGCGACCGCGCCCAGGTGATCCAGTCCCTGCCGGGGCTGTTGCTGCGCCTGCGCCAGGGACTGGCCCTCATCGGGGTGCTTGGAGCGGCGCAAGATGCGCAGGTCAAGGTGCTGACCGACACGCTCGCAGAGGCCTTCGTGGCCAAGACGGCCTCCATTCCCCCCGAGCACATCGAGGCCATGGCCCGGCGCCTGGAGCACCTGGAAGACTTCATTGGCGATGCCGCCGCGCTGGGGGATGTCCCGCTCGATGCAGACCACATCGAAATGATGCTGGGCATCGATGCCTCGTCCATCCATGTGGTGGCCGACAATGGCGCGCCGGTGGACGAAGCCATGGTGCAGTGGGCGCAGGCGCTGCCGCTGGGCACCTGGTTCACGCTCGACCACACAGGCACCAGTGCCCAGGTGCAGTACGCCTGGCACAGCCAGCGCAAGCAACTGCACCTGTTCGCCGCTTCCGACGGCAGCTCCTACCTGATCCAGCTGCGCCGCCTCGGCGCCTATCTGCAGGCCGGCCTGCTGGTGGCCCAGGAGGAAGAGGGCCTGACCGTGCGCGCCACGCGCGATGCGCTGGCCAAGATCGACGCCAACCCCGAGCGGCTGCTGGGCTGAGCGCTAGCGCACCAGCGCCGGGCTGCGGCGCTGCCTTCAGGCCCGTGCTATACGCTGGAACCAGCCGCCGGGCAAGCGCGCCACCACGCCCGCCAGTTCGAGTTCCAGCAGCTGCACCTGCAGCGTGGCCGTATCGAGCCCGGTGCGCGCCTGCAACGCGTCCAGGCCCACGGGGTCAAACCCCAGCGCGCGCAACAGCGGACTGTCGGGCACCGGCGCCTCGTCGGGCAGGGGACAGGCCTCGGCTGCTGCGGCCAGCGGTGCCAAACGCAGTTCTTCGAGCACATCCGGGGCCGATTCCACGAGCTTGGCGCCTTGCCGGATCAGGGCGTGGCAGCCGCGCGACTGCGGAGCATGGATCGAGCCGGGGATGGCGAACACCTCGCGCCCCTGTTCTGCCGCCAGCCGGGCCGTGATCAGCGAGCCCGAGGCCGTGGCCGCCTCGACCACCAAAGTGCCCAGCGACAGCCCGGCAATGATGCGGTTGCGTTTCGGGAAGTTGCCCGGCAGCGGCGCTGTGCCCAGCGGGTATTCGCTCACCAGGACGCCCCGCACCGCGATGCGGTGCGCCAGATCGAGGTGGCGGCGCGGGTAGACGCGGTCCAGGCCGGTGCCCACGACCGCAACGGTGGCGGGCATGGGGTCGGCGTCGGTGGATGCCTCCAGCGCGCCTTCGTGCGCGGCCGCGTCCACGCCCAGCGCCAGTCCCGAGACAATGGTCAGTCCGCTCGCGCGCAGGGCGCGGGCAAACTGCCGCGCGTTCTCCTGCCCCTGGGCCGTGGGGTTGCGGCTGCCCACGATGGCCAGGCAGTGGTGCTCGGGAAAGGGCGTGCCCTGCGGGCCGATGAAGCGGTCCGGGCCCAGCAGGTAGAGCAGCAGCGGCGGATCCTGCGTTTCCAGCAGCAGGCGCGGGTAGCGTGGATCGCCCAGCGCCAAGATGGCGCGCGCGGGGCCGCCAGCGGGTGCCGCGTGCAGCCATTGCCACGTGGTGTCCAGCAAAGCCGGCAGGCCCTCGGGTTCGCGCCGCAGCGCTTGGGCCTGGGCCGCTGTCACGCACTGCTGCAGGGCCGGACCGGATTGCACAAAAATGCGCTGCGGCAGCCCGAACGCGCTCAGCAGGCGGCGGGCCGCGGCGTCGCCTACGCCGGGCGTCAAAGTCAGCCGCAGCCACGCGGCGAGCTCATCGCGCTCCAGCGGCACGGAGGCTGCAGGGGCCGGAGCCATGGCGTCGCAGGGTGCCACCACTGCAGTCAGCCCGTTCAGCGCGGATTGACGAGCCGATCGCCCACGCGCACGGTGTTGCGCACGTCCAGAATCAGGGCATAAGAGACGCGCTCAAAGGTGCGGAACACCATTGCCATGCCATTGCTTTCGCTGGGCAGCTGGATGACGGCCTTGGCCGGATCGGTGCGGTCCTTGAGGCGCTCGCCCTGGGTCAGCAGGTTCAGCACATGGCCCGGTTCCATGCCGTCGCGTTCCCCGCGGTTGATGGCAATGACCTGGTTCTGCGCCGCGTTGGCGACGGCGGTGCTGCCATAGATGGACACCACGCGCGCGTCCACGGCGCCCTGCGGGGCGCGCGGCGTGTAGCTGGAAAAGGCGCGGGCGGGCGCGGGCAGGAGCCGGTCGCCCGCACGGATCTCTTCCTTGCTGGCGCGGATGTCGACGGTGGCGGGCACCTGCTCGGTTGCCTTGCCGTCTGCGGCGGGCGCCTGGGCCTCGCCGCGCACCAGCTCGGCCTGCCCCAGGTACTGGGCCTCGTAGCCCAGCACTTCGCCGCTCAGCGGGTCTTGGAGGGCCACCGCGTTGCGGAAGATGCGGTAGAAGCGGGGCACGCCAGCCGCCACCCGCAGCGGCGCGGCGGCATCGCCGCGGGCATAGGCCCGGTCGCCGCTGCTCATGAGCACGCGCTGGTCCACCGTGGCGACGATGCGCGGCGCCTGTTCCAGCGTTTGCGCATCGACCACCAGGGGTTCGACCAGAAAAGGCTCGATCAGGTGGGGCTGCAGCGTGGGCAGCGCGGTGTCGGCCAGGCTGTCGCTGCGCGTGCGCGGCGACACGCGCACGGTTTCGGGCGTTGCGGCCGCGCCGGTGCTCAGGCGGGCGTAGCCGCCGCGCTTTTCCAGGTGCAGCGTCTGGCCTGGGAAGATCAGGTGCGGGTTGGGAATGGCCTGCAGGTTCATGCCCCACAGCTCGGGCCAGCGCCAGGGGCGCCGCAGGTACAGGCCCGAGATGCCCCACAAGGTGTCGCCGCGCTGGACCACATAGCGGTCCGGGGCTTGGGGCACGAGCTCGCTGAGGGGAATGCCCTGGTGCGCGACCTGCTGGGCCGTGGCGCGCTGGTCGGCGGTGATCGGGAAGGTCTGGGCCTGCAGTGGCGCGGCCAGGGTGGCGGCCACCAGAAGGGTCAGTGCGCCCACAGTGGCCCGCTGCGCGCGGTGAAACGCCGCCGTGTCGTTGTTTTTCCGATGCATTGCTGAACGCCCTCTCGCTGGCGCCGCTCGCGTCCCGGGTGCCGGTCGGAGCAGCTGTATCTGTGTAGGAGACAAATCAACGGAATTCTCGGCGCAAGCCCATGATTGGGCAATGATTATTGGCCGCACGGCTGTGACCGGCGGCAAAAGTGGCGAAAATAGCGACAGCTTTTTCTGATCCCCATGGCCATTCTTCCCATTCTTTGCTATCCCGACCCCCGCCTGCACACCGTGGCCCGCCCGGTACAGACCGTGGACGAGCGCATCCGCCTGCTGGTCGATGACATGCTGGCCACCATGTACGACGCGCATGGCATCGGTCTGGCTGCCACGCAGGTGGACGTGCACGAGCGCGTGGTGGTGATCGACGTGTCTGAAGAGCGCGACCAACCCCTGGTCGTCATCAACCCCGAGATCGTCTGGGCCAGTGCCGAGAAGGTCATGGGCGACGAGGGCTGCCTGTCGGTGCCCGGCATCTACGACGGCGTCGAGCGCTCCACGGCCGTGCATGTGCGCGCGCTCGACGGCCAGGGCCAGCCGCGCACGATCGAAGCCGAGGGCCTGCTGGCCGTCTGCCTGCAGCATGAGATGGACCACCTGCTGGGCAAGGTGTTCGTCGAATACCTGTCGCCGCTCAAGCGCAACCGCATCAAGACCAAGATGGTCAAGGCGCAGCGCGAGGCCCGCGTATGAACTCCGCAGCAGGCGCCCCCTGGCGCGCCCTGGCCGGCACGGTGCTGGCGCTGCTGCTGGCAGCCTGCGCCTCCCCGGACTTTGAGCGCCCTGGCGCAAGCCGCGCCGAGGTGGTGGCGCGTCTGGGCGCGCCGGCCGGCATTTCGCCGCTGGCGGGCGGTGGCGAGCGGCTGCTCTACACCACGCAGCCGGCGGGATACCGGGCATTCCACATGGATTTCGACGCCAACGGACGCCTGGTGCACACGGAACAGGTGTTCACGTTCGCGCAGTTCTCGTCGGTGGTCCCGGGGCAGTGGACCGTGGCCGACGTGCAGCGCATCTTCGGTCTGCCGATGCTCGTGGAGCACGTGGCGCGGTTCGATGGCGACATCTGGACCTACCGCTTCCTCGACGATTTCTCCACGCGCCGCCAGGCCCACATCCACATCGACCGCAGCGGCGTCGTGCGCCTGGTGATGTTCACCGACGAGCCCCTGCCCGGTGACGACCGCATGTTCTGAGGCCGGCGTGCCGCGCCCCCGCCCATGAAAATCATTTTTGCCGGCACGCCCGAATTCGCCCGCGTGGCCTTGCAGCGGCTGCTGCAGGCGGGCTTGGAAGTGCCGCTGGTGCTGACCCAGCCCGACCGCCCGGCCGGGCGCGGCATGAAGCTGCAGGCCTCGCCTGTCAAACAGTACGCGCTCGAGCGCGGCATTGCGGTCGCGCAGCCGCGCAGCCTGCGCCTGGACGGCAAATACCCCGAAGACGCCGCAGCGGCGCGTGCCGCGCTGGTGGCCGCGGGCGCCGACGCGATGGTCGTGGCCGCGTACGGGCTCATCCTGCCGCAGTGGGTGCTGGACCTGCCCGCGCGCGGCTGCCTCAACATCCACGCCAGCCTGCTGCCGCGCTGGCGCGGCGCGGCCCCGATCCACCGCGCCATCGAGGCCGGCGACCCCGAGACCGGCGTGACCATCATGCAGATGAATGCGGGCCTGGACACGGGCGACATGCTGCTGGTCGAAAAGACCGCGATTGCCGCCACCGACACCACGGCCACGCTGCACGACCGGCTCGCGGAGCTCGGTGGGCGCCTGGTGGTCGAGGCACTGGCGCTCGCCGCCAGCGGCGGCCTGCGGCCCGTGCCGCAGCCGGCGCAGGGCGTGACCTACGCGCACAAGATCGACAAGGCCGAAAGCAGCATCGACTGGGCGCAGCCCGCGCAGGCCATCGGCCGGCGCATCCGCGCATTCGATCCGTTCCCGGGCGCCAGCACCACGCTGGGGGCCGATGTGATCAAGGTGTGGGGATATGAAATTGATAGCTATCAACGCTTGCCTGGCGTGCGTTTCGGGCAGATTTTGTCTGTCAATTCAGAGGGCGTGACCGTGGCCTGCGCCGAAGGCGCGCTGCGCCTCACGGTGCTGCAGCGCGCCGGTGGCAAGCGCCTGCCCGTGGCCGAATTCCTGCGCGGCTTCGATCTGCAGCCTGGCCTGGTGCTGGGCCATGTTTCCGCCGCCGAGCCGGCCGCATGACGGCGCTGCGCGCCGCCGTGCGCAGCCCCTTCTTCCGCCAGGGGGCGTCGGACATGGTGGGCACGGGCGTCGGGGTCGGTGCCTGGGGCCTGGTGACCGGCGTTGCGATGGTCAAGAGCGGCATGTCCGTGCCGCTGGCGCTGGCGATGTCGCTGCTGGTCTACGCAGGCAGCGCGCAACTGGCCGTGATCCCCCTGCTGGCCACGGCCGCGCCCTTGTGGGTGGTCTGGCTCACGGCGTCGTGCGTCAACCTGCGCTTCGTGATCTTCAGCAGCATGTGGCGCACCTATTTTCAGCACCTGCCGCTGCGCCAGCGCCTGGCGGTGGGGTACTTCAGCGGCGACGTGATCTTCGTGGCCTTCATGAAGCGCTACCCGCGCCCCGTGCCGGAGCCCAGCCAGGTGCCCTATTTCTGGGGCGCGGCCTCGGTCAACTGGCTGTCGTGGCAGCTGCCCTCGATCGCCGGCATCCTGCTGGCCAACGTGGTGCCGCTGTCGTGGGGCCTCGGGTTCGCGGGGGTGCTGGCCTTGCTGGGCGTGCTGCTGTCGCTGCTGTTTGACCGCGCCACCTGGCTGGCCACGGGCGTGGCGGCCACGGCCGCCATCGCCGCCTTTGCGCTGCCGCTCAAACTCAACATCCTGGTGGCGATCGCGGCCGCCGTGGCCGCCGGTCTGCTGGTCGAGGCCGTGGACCGGCGCCGCCCGCACGCCGTGCTGCCCGCGCCCCTGGACGGCCCTGCGCCGGCCGCGGCAGTGCCGCCTGCGCAGGCCCGCGAGACCGTGGCGCTGGGCGAGGAGGGCCGGCCATGAACGGGGACTGGGTCGGGCCGCTGCTGGCCATCGTGGGCCTGGCGCTCATCACCCTGCTGACGCGCGCCTTCTTCATGCTGCCCGAGCGCGAGCTGCCCATGCCCGACTGGCTCAAACGCGGGCTCAAGTACGCCCCCCTGGCAGCGCTCACGGCCGTGATCGCGCCCGAGGTCCTCATGGCGCAGGGCGCGTTCATTGCCACCTGGCAGGACGCGCGGCTGCCGGCCGTGCTGTGCGCTGCGCCCTACTATTTCTGGCGCCGCGGCATCCTGGGCACCATCGTGGTCGGGATGGCGGTGTACCTGCCGCTGCACATCGCGCTGGGCTGGTAGCCGGACCGGCGCGCGGGGGCGCCTGCCTACAATGGCAGCCCTGCTCAACCCGCGATCTGCCGGAACCCCTTTCCCCATGAATATCCTTCGCTTTTCCGACCTGTGCGCCCAGGGCCAAGCCCGTGGCCAGCGCGTGTTCATCCGTGCCGACCTGAACGTGCCACTGGACGGCCAGGGCCGCATCACCGAGGACACGCGCATCCGCGCTTCCGTGCCCTGCATCCAGATGGCGCTCGACGCCGGCGCCGCCGTCATGGTCACCAGCCACCTGGGCCGCCCGACCGAGGGCGAGTTCAAGCCCGAAGACTCCCTGGCCGCGGTGGCGCAGCGCCTGTCCGAACTGCTGGGGCGCCCGGTGCCGCTGCTGGCGCACTGGGTCGATGGCGTGCAGGTGCAGCCCGGCGAGGTCGTGTTGCTGGAGAACTGCCGCGCCAACGTGGGAGAAAAGAAAAACAGCGAAGCCCTGGCGCGCAAGCTGGCGGCCCTGTGCGACATCTTCGTCAACGACGCCTTTGGCACGGCGCACCGCGCCGAAGGCACGACCTATGGCATTGCCCAGTACGCCCCCATTGCCTGCGCCGGCCCGCTGCTGGCGGCCGAGATCGACGCGCTGACCCAGGCGCTGGCGAACCCCCAGCGCCCGCTGGTTGCGATCGTGGCCGGCTCGAAGGTGTCGACCAAGCTCACCATCCTGCAGAGCCTGGCCAAGAATGTCGACCAGTTGATCGTCGGCGGCGGAATCGCCAACACCTTCATGCTCGCGGCCGGCCTGCCGATCGGCAAGAGCCTGGCCGAACCCAGCCTGGTGGCCGAGGCCCGTGCGGTCATCGATGCCATGCAGGCGCGCGGCGCCGCGGTGCCCATTCCCACCGACGTGGTCACGGCCAAGGCGTTTGCCGCCGATGCCGTCGCCACCGTGAAGGCCGCGACCGCCGTCGAGGACGACGACCTGATTCTGGACATCGGCCCCGACACGGCGGCGCGCCTGGCGGCGCAGCTCAAGTCCGCAGGCACCATCGTCTGGAACGGCCCGGTCGGCGTGTTCGAGTTCCCGGCATTTGAAAACGGCACGCGCACCCTGGCGCATGCGATCGCAGAGTCCGCTGCGTTCAGCATTGCCGGCGGCGGCGATACGCTGGCGGCCATTGCCAAGTACGGCATCGAAAAGCAGGTGGGCTACATCTCCACCGGCGGCGGTGCATTTCTCGAAGTGCTCGAAGGCAAGACGCTGCCAGCGTTCGAGATCCTCGAAAAGCGCGCTGCGGCAGGCAGTTGAGGCCGAGTGCCGGCCGGCAGACGGCCAAGCAGACCTCTGCCTGTAACCGCTTTCATGTGAGAATTGAAACCCGATTACATAGAGGAGTTTTCCGATGCGAATGCGCCGTGCCACCAAAATCGTTGCCACCCTGGGCCCTGCCTCCAGCGACCCGGCGTTGTTGGAGCGGATGATCGCGGCCGGCGTGAATGTCGTTCGGCTCAACTTCAGCCACGGCAAGGCGCAGGACCACATCGACCGCGCGGCGGCCGTGCGGGCCGCTGCGCAGCGCGCAGGGCGCGAGGTGGCGATCATGGCCGACCTGCAGGGTCCCAAAATCCGCGTCGGCCGGTTCGCCGAAGGCCGCGTCCAGCTGGAGACGGGCGCGCAGTTCGTGCTCGATGCCTCGCGCACCGAGCCGGGCGATGTCAACGGTGTGGGGCTGGACTACAAGGAGCTGCCGCGCGACACGCGCGCGGGCGACGTGCTGCTGCTCAACGACGGCCTGATCGTGCTGACCGTCGACGCGGTGCGCGGCGAGGCCGTGCACACCACCGTGAAGATCGGTGGCGAACTGTCCAACAACAAGGGCATCAACAAGCAGGGCGGGGGGCTGACGGCGCCTGCGCTCACGGCCAAGGACATGGAGGACATCCGCACGGCGATGAGCTTCCAGGCCGACTACGTGGCCGTGAGCTTCCCGAAGAACGCCACCGACATGGAAATGGCGCGCCAGCTGTGCAATGTGGCCGCCGCCGAATACCGGCACAAGCCGGGGCTGATCGCCAAAATAGAACGTGCCGAGGCGATTCCGCGGCTCGAGGAGATCCTGCGCGCCAGCGACGGCATCATGGTCGCGCGCGGCGACCTGGCCGTCGAGGTCGGCAATGCCGTGGTGCCGGCGCTGCAGAAAAAAATGATCCGCATGGCGCGCGAGATGGACAAGGTGGTCATCACCGCCACGCAGATGATGGAGAGCATGATCACCAACCCCGTGCCCACGCGCGCCGAGGTGAGCGACGTGGCCAATGCCGTGCTCGATGGCACCGATGCCGTGATGCTCAGCGCCGAGACGGCGGCGGGCAAGTACCCGCTGGAGACGGTGCTGGAAATGGCCAAGATCTGCGCCGCGGCCGAGTCGGCCGAGGACGTGGAGCTCGACGCCGACTTCACGGGCCGCACGTTCGGGCGCATCGACCAGTCCATCGCGATGGGGGCCTTGTTCACGGCCCACCACCTGGGCGCCAAGGCCATCGTGGCCATGACCGAGAGCGGCTCCACCGCGCTGTGGATGAGCCGCCACCGCATCCATATTCCGATCTATGCGCTGACCCCCAAGGTGACGACGCAGCGGCGCATGGCCTTGTTCCGCAACGTGCGGCCGCTGCTCATGGACACCAGTGCCGACCGCGACACGGCCCTGGAGCAGGCCGAAGGGCACCTCAAGGCACGCGGCATCGTGAACCCGGGCGATGTCTACGCGATCACATGCGGCGAGCCCATGGGCGCGCCGGGTGGTACCAATATGCTGAAAATCTGCCGCGCCAGCTGACGGCGGCGGCATGGCGCCAGGCCAGCGCGACCCACCATGCCAGGGCCGAGCCGACCAGCAGGCCGGCCAGCACGTCCGAGGGGAAATGCACGCCGAGGCAGACCCGGCTCCAGGCCACAGCGCCGGCAACGGTCCATGCGGTCCACCCCAACCAAGCGCGCTGGCTGCACAGCAGCAGGCCCTGTGCCAGGGCAAAGGACGTGGCCGCGTGCATGCTGGGAAACCCCGGGCGCGCGCCGTGCTCGAACCACTGAAAACCCAGGCCCAGCTGCGCGGGCCGGGGCACCGGGAACCAGGCGCGGATGCCACGCACGGCGCACCACGTGAAGAGCAGCGCCAGCAGGCACACGATCAGGGTATGCCACGGTGGGGTGCGGTGCTGCCTGCCCAGCATGCTGGCGGCGATCAATGCGCCGATCGCTGCCGGGCCGCTCTGCGAGATCCAACGCGCCAGGGTGACCACGCCGGCAGGCGTGTCCAGGCTGGCGTTCACGGTCTGAAAAATGGCCAGGTCAAGTGGCAGCATGGGAAGGGTCTTTGGTGAGAGGTGCGCTGCGTGCCCGCCGCGCACGGTGTTGCAGGTGTTGGCTGACCAGATCACAGACCCAGGCCGTGGTCCAGCACAGCCAGCCGGTCCAGAGCGTGTGGCTCAGAAAGTGGGCGCCGCGCATTTGCTGGGCCCCGCCGAGCACCAGGCCAGCCACCAGCGCACCCGCCAGCCACGCGCGCGCAGGGCGCGGCTGCAGGCGGCGCAAGGCAAAGTAACCGCCGACAAAGCTGAAGCCCGCAGCGGCGTTGCCGGCCGGGAAGCATTTGCCGCCGCCGCCGTCGAGGGTGCCCAGCGCCCAGTGCGAGGCATAGCGGGCGACGCCGCCAAATTCGGCCAGATCCCATGGGCAACTGGTGGTGCTGCGGTACTTGACCCAGCTGACAGCTGCCAGCGACAGCAGCGCGGTGAGGGCCAGCTGAAGGCGCTCGGCGTGGCCGACGCGGCGCAGC
Source organism: uncultured beta proteobacterium (assembly GCA_963703375.1). GTDB lineage: Bacteria > Pseudomonadota > Gammaproteobacteria > Burkholderiales > Burkholderiaceae_C > Simplicispira. The sequence continues at coordinate 547,706 of CAVPEF010000004.1, forward strand.
ACGCCGAAGGGCCACCAGACGGCGAGCGTCAACACCAGGGTCAGCAGCCAGGCCAGGCGGCGCGCGCCTTCGTGCAGCACCTGCACAAAGAACCATTGTTCGCGCAAGGGAAAGCCCTGGGAGTTGCCAAAAGCCCGCGCCAGTGCGCGGTCCTGCCCCGCAGCATCCCACGCCAGCAGGCACAGCAAGGCAAGCAGGGTCCAGAGCGCGGTGCGGCCCGGACGGTGGGGCGCCACAGGGGGTGCGCGCAGAAAGCTGGACATGGGCGCACACGATAGGCGCCCCGGCTTAACTGCGCATTAACGCGGCGCGACAATGGCAGCATGCGAATTCTCGTGGTTGAAGACGATGCCGGTATTGCCAGCGGCTTGCGCTCCGCCTTGGAGCAGCGCGGCTATGCCGTGGACCTGTGCGACACAGTCGGCAGCGCCTGGAGCGCGCTGCGCAGCCAGGCGTTCGATGCCGTACTGCTGGACCTGGGGCTGCCCGACGGCGATGGCAGCAGCCTGTTGCAACGCCTGCGTGGTGCGGCCCGTGCAGAGCCCGATGCGGTTGCAGGCCCTTCGCTGCCCGATCCGGACACGCCGGTTCTGATCATGACCGCGCGCGACCATGTCCAGCAGCGCATTGCCGGCTTGGACCTGGGGGCGGACGACTACCTCATCAAGCCGTTCGACGTGGATGAGCTCGAGGCGCGCTTGCGTGCCATGTTGCGCCGCGCAGCCGGCAGATCGCAGCCCCTGCTGCGCCACGGTGACATCGAGCTCGATCCCGCGGCGCGCACGGTGCGCTTGCGTGGAGCGCCTGTGGCGGTCTCGCCGCGCGAGTTCGCGGTGTTGCTGGTGCTGTTGCAGGCGCAGGGCCGTGTGCTCTCGCGTGCGCAGATGGAAGAGCGCCTCTACAGCTGGCAGTCTGCGATCGACAGCAATGCCGTGGAAGTGCACATCCACCACCTGCGCCGAAAACTCGGCAGCCAATGCATCCGCACCATGCGCGGCGTGGGCTATTTCATGCCCCGGGAAGCCGCCTGATGCCCCCTGCCCAGGAAGCCAGTGGTTCGCTCACACGCCGGCTGCTGGCGTGGTCCCTGGGGGCGCTGGTGTTGGTGTGGGCCTGTTTTGTGGTGCTGGCCTACCAAACCGGCGTCGAAGAAGCGGACGAGCTGACCGACGGGCAGCTGGCCAGTGTCGCGGCCCTGGTGCTGAATCTGCAGGTGCAGGCCAAGGTGGAGCCGGCGCAGGCGACACCGCTGAGTACCTTGCCCGGGCTCAAAAGCCACGACTACCAACAGTCGCTGAGCGTGGTCTTGTGGGACGCCCAGGGGCGCGTGCTGGTGCACACCGGCCGGGCGCCGCTGCCGGAGTTCAGCCAGGCGACGGGGTATGCCGACCAGGGCCTCGGACCGAACGCAAAGCAGTGGCGCAGCTTTGCGCAGTGGGATGTGGCGCACAGCCGCAGGATTGCGGTGTTGCTGGACCTGGACGAGCGCAATGCGCTGGCGCACGACATTGCGGGCCAGATGGTGGAGCCGGGCCTGTGGCTGCTGCCGGTGGTGGCGCTGGCCCTGGGGCTGGCCATTGGGCGCGGGCTGCGGCCGCTGTATGCGCTCGCGCAAGAGGTGGCGCAGCTCGGTGTGCGGGGCGCCCAGAGCATGGTGCAGCGCCACCCGCTGCGCGAATTCGATTCGATGGTCGATTCCATCAACACCTTGCTCGCGCGCCAGCACGCTGCCTTGGCGCGCGAGCGCGAGCTGGCCAACGAGATCGCCCATGAGCTGCGCACGCCCATGGCCTCGATGGCCCTGCAGGCCCACGCCCTCGGCGCGGGCTTGCCTGCGGCTGAACAGGCGCGTGCGCTCGAACGCCTGCGCACCGATGCACTGCGCGCAGGCCATGTGCTGACCCAGCTGCTGGCCCTGGCGCGCATCGCCCGCAACCAGTGGCAAGAGTCTGCTGCTCCGGTGGACTTGGCGCAGCTGGTGCGTTCCGTGGCCGCCGACTACGCGCATGTTGCCTGGGAGCGAGAGGATGAGTTGTCGGTGGTCGCCCCTGCGGCGCTGGTGATCCAAGGCCATGCGGTACTGCTCGAGATGGCGCTGCGCAACCTGATCGAGAATGCCGTGCGCCACACGCCCGAAGGCACGTGCATTGAAGTGCAGTGCGGCTTGGCCGCGTCCGGCGGCGGTGCGGCGGCCTGGCTGCAGGTGTGTGACGATGGGGTGCGGCGCCAGGCTGCGCAGCCTGCGGCGCCGCTGGCCGACAGTTTGCGCCTGGGCCATGAAATCGTGGCGCGCGTGGCCGCAGTCCATGGCGCCACGTTTGCGCACACCGCTGCGCAGGCGCCCTTCACCACCTGCTACCGTCTGGATTTCGCGCAGACTGCCCAATCGCAAGCCCGCTAAAATCCCTGGTTACGAAGCGGTTACCACCGCCACCAGGCCTTCTCTGCCGCCACCAACCCTGAATGGACCACGACCATGCCACTCGTCTCAATGCGCGAACTGCTCGACCACGCTGCTGAAAACCGCTACGGCATCCCGGCTTTCAACGTCAACAACCTCGAACAGGTGCAGGCCGTGATGGCCGCCGCGGATGAAACGGGTGCGCCCGTGATCCTGCAGGCCAGTGCCGGCGCGCGCAAGTATGCGGGCGAGGCGTTCATCAAGCACCTGATCCAGGCGGCCGTCGAAGCCTACCCCCACATCCCGCTGGTGATGCACCAGGACCACGGGCAAAACCCCGACGTCTGCCGCGGCGCGATCGAGCTGGGCTTCAGCTCGGTGATGATGGATGGCTCGCTGGAAGCCGATGGCAAGACCATTGCCAGCTACGACTACAACGTCGAAGTGACCCGCAAGGTTGTGGACATGGCACACCAGCTGGGTGTCACGGTCGAAGGCGAACTGGGCTGCCTCGGGTCGCTCGAGACCATGCAGGGCGACAAGGAAGACGGTCACGGCACCGATGCCGTCATGACGCGCGAACAGCTGTTGACCGACCCCGAACAGGCCGCCGACTTCGTCAAACGCACCCAGCTCGACGCGCTGGCCATTGCCATTGGCACCAGCCATGGCGCCTACAAGTTCTCGCGCAAGCCCACCGGGGACATTCTGGCCATCGACCGTGTGCAGGCCATCCACCAGCGCATCCCCAACACCCATCTGGTGATGCACGGCTCGTCCTCGGTGCCGCAGGATTTGCTGGCCATCATCAACCAGTACGGCGGCAAGATGAAGGAGACCTACGGCGTGCCCGTCGAGGAGATCCAGAAGGCCATCCAGTTCGGCGTGCGCAAGATCAACATCGATACCGACATCCGCCTGGCCATGACCGGCGCGGTGCGCAAGTTCCTGGCCGAAAACCCCGAAAAATTCGACGCGCGCGAATGGCTCAAGCCTGCGCGCGAGGCCGCCAAGGCCATCTGCAAGCAGCGCTACATCGAGTTCGGCTGCGAAGGGCAGGGCGCGAAGATCAAGGGCCACAGCCTGCAAGTGGTGGCCGCGCAGTACGCGGCGGGCGCGCTGGCCCAAGTGGTCAACTGATCTGCCATGCTGCGGGTGTGCCACAGATGCTCGCGGGGTTGCCTGGCCGCCGTTGGCGTGACCGCTCCCGTTGTTGGGCACTGAGCGGTTTTTTCCACACCCGCAATAAACGCCGGCCCTAAAAGTTTCTTCATGTAAGCTCGTGTTCAGTCGACAGAACTGAGCAACATGAGGAGACAGACATGCTGATTGGCGTGCCCGCCGAAACAATGGCGGGAGAGACCCGGGTTGCCGCAACCCCTGAAACGGTCAAGAAACTCAAGGCCCAGGGGCACACGGTGCACGTTCAGGCCCACGCGGGCGTGGCTGCCAGCGTGCCCGACGCGGCCTATGAGGCCGCAGGCGCCGAGATCACCGATGCCGCTGGCGCGTTCGGGTGCGATCTGGTGCTCAAGGTGCGGGCTCCGCAGGAAGCCGAGATGGCGCTGCTGCGTGCCGGTACCACCGTCGTGGGCATGCTCAACCCTTTCGATGCGCCGGGCCTGCAGCGCATGGCGCAGGCGGGCCTGACGGCCTATGCGCTGGAGGCCGCGCCGCGCACCTCGCGCGCGCAGAGCATGGATGTGCTGTCTTCGCAGGCCAATATCGCCGGCTACAAGGCCGTCATGCTGGCGGCAGACAAATACCAGCGGATCTTTCCCATGCTGATGACCGCCGCCGGCACCGTCAAGGCCGCGCGCGTCGTGGTGCTGGGCGTGGGCGTGGCCGGCCTGCAGGCCATTGCCACGGCCAAGCGTCTGGGCGCGGTGATCGAGGCGTCCGACGTGCGCCCCAGCGTCAAGGAGCAGGTCGAATCGCTGGGCGCGAAATTCATCGACGTGCCCTATGAAACACCCGAAGAAAAAGAAGCTGCCGAGGGGGTGGGCGGATATGCCCGGCCCATGCCGCAAAGCTGGCTCGACCGCCAGAAGCAGGAAGTGGCCAAACGCGTCGCGGCTGCCGACATCGTCATCACCACTGCGCTGATCCCGGGCCGCGCCGCGCCGGTGCTCGTCACCGAAGACATGGTCAAGGCCATGAAGCCGGGCAGCGTGATCGTGGACATCGCCGCCGGCAAGGGCGCACCCAACCCCGACGGCAGCATCGGCGGCAACTGCCCGTTGACCGAGGCGGACAAGACCGTGATCAAGCACGGCGTGACGCTGATCGGCGAAACCAACCTGCCGGCCTTGGTGGCGGCCGATGCATCGGCCCTGTATGCGCGCAACGTGCTCGACTTTCTCAAGCTCGTCATCGACGCGCAGGGCGCCTTGCAGGTCGATCTCAACGACGACATCGTGGACGCTTGCCTGGTCGCCTACCAGGGCGCGGTGAGGCGCGCGTGATGGTGCGTCCCCGCCCCTCCCCGATGGCCTTGCCACACTAAGGAACTGACACCATGGACCTGGTTTCCCCCACCATCCTCAACCTCATCATCTTCGTGCTGGCCATCTACGTGGGTTACCACGTGGTCTGGACCGTCACGCCCGCGCTGCACACGCCACTCATGGCGGTGACCAACGCCATCTCGGCCATCGTCATCGTGGGCGCCATGCTGGCGGCCGCCCTGACCGAGACCCCCTTGGGCAAAACCATGGGCGTGCTGGCCGTGGCACTGGCCGCGGTCAATGTGTTCGGCGGCTTTCTCGTCACGCGCCGCATGCTCGAGATGTTCCGCAAGAAAGAGCGCAAGGCGCCCGTGGCCGCGCAGGGAGACGCGCAATGAGCATGAACGCCGTCACCCTCCTGTACCTGGTCGCCAGCGTCTGCTTCATCCAGGCGCTCAAGGGCCTCTCGCACCCTACCACCTCGATCCGCGGCAATGCGTTCGGCATGGCCGGTATGGCCATCGCCGTGGCGACCACGGCGGCGCTCATCGTCACCCTGGCCGGCAGTGCGCTCGGCCTGGCCTGGGTGCTGCTGGGTTTGCTGGTCGGCGGCAGCGCCGGGGCCGTGATGGCGCAGCGCGTCGAGATGACCAAGATGCCCGAGCTGGTGGCGTTCATGCACAGCATGATCGGCCTGGCGGCGGTGTTCATCGGCATCGCTGCGGTGGCCGAGCCCTGGGCTTTCGGCATCACGCCGGTGCCGGTCGCCGCCGCGGTTGGCGTGCCCACCGCCGACGGCGCGGTGATCGTCGACGGTTTCCTGCGCTACGCCATTCCCTACGGCAACCGCTTGGAGCTGTTCCTGGGCGCGGCGATCGGTGCCATCACCTTCAGCGGCTCGGTCATCGCGTTCGGCAAGCTCGCGGGCAAGTACAAGTTCCGCCTGTTCCAGGGCGCGCCGGTGCAGTTTGCCGGCCAGCACATGCTGAACCTGGCTCTGGGGCTGCTGACCGTGGCGCTGGGCCTGGTCTTTGTCGTCACCGAAAGCTGGCCGGCGTTCTTCGCCATGCTGGCGCTGGCCTTTGTGATGGGCGTGCTGATCATCATCCCGATCGGCGGCGCCGACATGCCGGTGGTGGTCTCGATGCTCAACAGCTACTCGGGCTGGGCGGCCGCCGGCATCGGTTTCAGCCTGAACAACGCGATGCTGATCATCGCGGGCTCGCTGGTGGGCAGCTCCGGCGCGATCCTGAGCTACATCATGTGCAAGGCCATGAACCGCTCGTTCTTCAACGTGATCCTGGGCGGCTTTGGCGGCGAGGCCACGACCGCGGCCAGCGGCGCGCAGGCGCAGCGGCCCGTCAAAAGCGGCAGCGCCGACGACGCCGCCTTCGTGCTGGGCAATGCCGAGACCGTGATCATCGTGCCCGGCTACGGCCTGGCGGTGGCGCGCGCGCAGCATGCGGTCAAGGAGCTGGCGCAAAAGCTCACCGACAAGGGCATCACGGTCAAGTACGCGATCCACCCGGTGGCCGGTCGCATGCCGGGCCACATGAACGTGTTGCTGGCCGAGGCCGAGGTGCCCTACGACCAGGTGTTCGAGATGGAAGACATCAACGGCGAGTTCGGCCAGGCCGATGTCGCCATCATCCTGGGCGCCAACGACGTGGTGAACCCGGCCGCACACACCAAGGGCAGTCCCATCTACGGCATGCCAATCCTCGAGGCCTACAAGGCCAAGACCGTGATCGTCAACAAGCGCTCGATGGCTTCGGGCTACGCCGGCCTGGACAACGAACTGTTCTACATGGACAAGACCATGATGGTGTTTGGCGATGCCAAGAAAGTCGTCGAGGAAATGGCCAAGGCCATCGAATAGCGCGGACGTCAGCGGACACGGCAGGCAAAGGCGTGCCGCGCCCTAGGGAAAGCACAGACACGGGGAGCCGGTGCACGCCATGACAATGCCCGGTCTGATTGCAACAAGAAGTATGGAGAGACAAAGCATGACCGATCGTCCCTGGCTGGCCGCGTATCCGCAGGGTGTGCCTGCCGACATTGACACCACGCAGTACCCCTCGCTGGTCGCACTGATGGACGAGGCGTTCCGCAGCCATGCGGGCCGCGTGGCCTACAGCTTCATGGGCAAGGAGGTGACGTTTGCGCAAACGGACGCACTGAGCCGCTCCATGGCCGCTTACCTGCAGGGCCTGGGCTTGGTCAAGGGCGACCGCGTGGCCATCATGATGCCCAATGTGCCGCAGTACCCGGTGGCGGTGGCTGCCATCCTGCGTGCGGGTTTCGTGGTGGTCAACGTCAACCCGCTGTACACACCGCGCGAACTCGAGCACCAGCTCAAGGATTCCGGCGCCAAGGCCATCGTCATCATCGAGAACTTTGCCCATACCTTGCAGCAGTGCCTCGCCAACACCGCCGTCAAACACGTGGTGCTGTGCACCATGGGCGATCAGCTCGGCATGCTCAAGGGGGCGCTGGTCAACTATGTGGTGCGCAATGTCAAGAAGTTGGTGCCCGCCTACAGCCTTCCGGGCGCGGTGCGGTTCAACGACGCCATCGCGCAGGGCAAGCGGGGCACGCTCAAGCAACCCGAGATCAAGCCCGACGACGTCGCGCTGCTGCAGTACACCGGCGGCACCACGGGCGTGAGCAAGGGGGCCGTGCTGCTGCACCGCAACGTGATCGCCAATGTGCTGCAGTCCGAAGCCTGGAATGGGCCTGCCATGAAGCAGGTGCCGGCCGATGAGCAGCCCACCAGCATCTGCGCGCTGCCGCTCTACCACATCTTCGCCTTTACCGTGAACATGATGCTGAGCATGCGCACGGGCGGCAGGACCATCCTGATCCCCAATCCACGCGACCTGGGGGCGGTGCTCAAGGAGCTTTCCAAGCACACCTTCCACAGCTTCCCGGCGGTGAACACCCTGTTCAACGGTCTGGCCCACCACCCCGACTTCAACACCGTGAACTGGAAAAACCTCAAGGTCTCGGTCGGGGGCGGCATGGCGGTGCAGGGCGCCGTGGCCAAGCTGTGGCTCGAGAAGACCGGCTGCCCGATCTGCGAGGGCTATGGACTGTCAGAGACCAGCCCCTCTGCCAGCTGCAACCCGGTGACGGCCAAGGAATTCACCGGCACGATCGGTGTTCCCCTTCCGAACACCTACATGAAGCTGCTCGACGATGAAGGACGCGAAGTGACCGCGCCGGGCCAGCCTGGCGAGATCGCCATCAAGGGCCCCCAGGTGATGGCGGGCTACTGGCAGCGCCCCGATGAAACCGCCAAGGTCATGACCGAGGATGGCTACTTCAGATCGGGCGACATCGGCACCATGGACGAGCGCGGCTTTTTCAAGATCGTCGACCGCAAGAAGGACATGGTGCTGGTCAGCGGCTTCAACGTCTACCCCAACGAGGTGGAAGAGGTGGTCGCCAACTGCCCGGGCGTGCTCGAATGCGCGGTGGTGGGGGTGCCGGACGACAAGACCGGCGAGGCCGTCAAGCTGGTCATCGTGAAGAAATCCGAAGACCTGACCGAGGCGCAGGTCAGGGAGTTTTGCCGCACCAACCTGACCGGTTACAAGCAGCCCAGGGTGATCGAGTTCCGCAGCGAACTGCCCAAAACCCCGGTGGGCAAGATCCTGCGCCGCGAACTGCGCGACAGAAAATAGCCGCTCCTTTTGCTCCCCCGCAAAGTCCTGCCCATCAGGGTTTTTTAGCGAAAACCCTGAGCCGGAAAGCCCGGATTCTTCATGCATCATCGACAGATGCTGCGTTTTTTGCTCACCCGCGTCAGCTTGCTCATTCCGACCTTTTTGGGAATGACCTTGCTGGCGTTTTTTTTGATTCGCCTCGTTCCGGGCGACCCCATCGAGACCATGGCCGGAGAGCGTGGCATCGATGCCGCGCGCCATGCCGCACTGCTGGTCGAGTACGGGCTCGACAAGCCGGTGCTCACGCAGTACGGCATCTACATCGGCCGCGTGCTGCAGGGCGACCTGGGCAAATCCATCATCACCCAGGTGCCGGTGCTCGACGAGTTCCTGACCTTGTTTCCCGCCACCATCGAACTGGCCTTGTGCGCCATTGCGTTCGCCCTGCTGCTGGGCATTCCGGCCGGCATCGTCGCCGCCGTGAAGCGCAATTCCTGGTTCGACCATGGCGTGATGACGGTGTCGCTCACGGGCTACTCGATGCCGATCTTCTGGTGGGGCCTGCTGCTCATCATGGGGTTTTCGGTCTACCTCGGCGTCACCCCGGTGTCGGGCCGGCTCGACGTCATGCACTATGTCGAGCCCCGCACCGGTTTTCTGTTGTGGGACTCGCTGCGTGCGGGTGAGACCGAGGCGTTTTTCTCGGCGCTCAAGCACCTGATCCTGCCGGCCATCGTGCTGGGCACCAACCCGCTGGCGGTGGTGGCGCGCATGACGCGTTCGGCCATGCTGGAGGTGCTCGGCGAAGACTACATCCGCACGGCGCGCGCCAAGGGGCTCTCGGGTTTTCGCATCGTCGCCCTGCATGCGCTGCGCAATGCGCTGATCCCCGTGGTCACCGTGATCGGCCTGCAGGTGGGCGTGCTGTTCACCGGCGCCATCCTGACCGAGACCATCTTTTCCTGGCCCGGCGTCGGCAAGTGGCTGATCGAGGCCATCAACCGGCGCGATTACCCGGTGCTGCAGGGCGGCATGCTGCTGCTGGGCACCGTCGTCATGCTGGTCAACCTGCTGGTCGACGTGACCTACGGCATCATCAATCCGCGCATCCGCGCCGGCCACTGAAAGCGCGTGCCATGGCTTCCACCACCCTGACGGCGCGCGCCGCCGCGTCCACCCCACCCGGCCCGCTGCGCGAATTCTGGTGCGCGTTCTCGGCCAACAAGGGCGCGGTGTTCGGCCTGGTCGTCGTGTGCGCGCTGCTGCTGATGGCGCTGTTCGCGCCGCTCATCGCGCCGCATGCGCCCGACCAGACCAACAGCGCGGCCTTCTTGAAGCCTCCGTTCTGGCAGGACGGGGGCGTGTCCACCTACCTGCTGGGCACCGACGCGATCGGCCGCGACATCCTCTCGCGCCTGATCCACGGTGCACGGCTGTCATTGTCCATCGGGGCCGTGGTGGTGCTGATCGCCCTCGCCCTGGGCGTGAGCCTCGGGCTGGTGGCGGGCTTCTACCGCGGCATCCTGGAGATCGCGATCATGCGCCTCATGGACATCATCCTGACGCTGCCCAGCCTGCTGCTGGCCATCGTGATCGTCGCCATCCTGGGCCCCGGCCTCATCAACGCCATGCTGGCGGTGGCCGTGGTGGTGCTGCCGCACTATGTGCGCATCACGCGCGCGGCCGTCATCAGCGAGGTGTCCAAGGACTACGTGACGGCCGCGCGCGTCAGCGGCGCCGGCACGCTGCGCCTGATGTTCAGCGAGGTGCTGCCCAACTGCGCGGCGCCGCTCATCGTGCAGGCGTCGCTGGGCGTGTCCACGGCCATCCTCGATGCCGCTGCGCTGGGCTTCCTGGGCCTGGGCGCGCAGCCGCCCTCGCCCGAGTGGGGCACCATGCTGGCCGACGCGCGCGAGTTCGTCATGCGCGCGTGGTGGGTTGTCACCTTCCCGGGCCTGATGATCGTGGTCGCGGTGCTGGCCTTCAATTTGCTCGGCGACGGCCTGCGCGACGCGCTCGACCCCAAGCTCAAACGGTAAACGACGCCATGGCATTGCTGGACATCGAGAATCTTCACGTCGACTTCCCCACTCAGGGGGCCGCCATGCACGCCGTCGACGGCGTCAGCCTGCAGCTGCAGGAAGGGGAGGTGCTGGGCATCGTCGGCGAGTCCGGCTCGGGCAAGAGCGTCACGATGATGGCGCTGATGGGCCTGATCGGCTACCCGGGCCAGGTGCGCGCCCAGCAGCTGCAATTCGCCGGCCACGACCTGCTGGGCCTGTCGGACCGCCAGCGCCGCAGCCTCGTCGGCAAGGACGTGGCCATGATCTTCCAGGACCCGACCACGAGCCTGAACCCCTGCTTCACCATCGGCTTTCAGCTGATCGAAGTGCTGCGCCTGCACCTCAAGATGGACCGGGCAGCGGCCCGAAAGCGCGCCACCGAGCTGCTCGAGCAGGTCGGCATTCCTTCGCGCCAGCGCGCGCCTGAACGACTACCCGCACCAGATGTCGGGCGGCATGAACCAGCGCGTGATGATCGCGATGGCCATCGCCTGCAACCCGCGCCTGCTGATCGCCGACGAACCCACCACGGCGCTCGATGTGACCATCCAGGCGCAAATCCTCGACCTGCTGCGCCAGCTGCAGCAAGAGCGCGGCATGGCGCTGGTGCTGATCACGCACAACATGGGCGTGGTGCAGGAGATGGCGCAGCGCGTGGCCGTGATGTATGCCGGCCAGGTGGTCGAGCAGAGCACGGTCGATGCATTGTTCGCCGCGCCCCAGCACCCCTACACCGAAGCGCTGCTGGCGGCCATGCCCGAGCAGGTCGGGGCCGACGGGCGGCTGGCCACCATCCCCGGCGTGGTGCCCGGCCTCTACGACCGGCCCACGGGCTGCCTGTTCGCGCCGCGCTGCGCCTACGCCACGGTGCGCTGCCAGGCGCTGCGCCCGGAACTGCGGCCGGCCCCGGCGGGCTTGGCAGGTCTGGCGGACATCCAGGTGCGCTGCCACTACCCGCTGGGCGATGCCACGCGGCAGGTGCGCATCGAGGCCGACGGCCCGGTGGCGGTGGAGGTGGCCGCATGAGCGCGCAATTTCCCGGCGCCGCGCTGCCCGACCGCGCCACCGTGGTGCAGGCCGAGGACCTGCGCCAGGTCTATTCGATCCGCCGCGGCCTGCTGCGCGCGCCGGCGCAGCTGCAGGCCGTGGGCGGCGTCTCGTTTGCGGTGCGCGCGGGCCAGACGCTGGCCGTGGTCGGGGAGTCGGGCTGCGGCAAGTCGACGCTCGCGCGCATGGTGTCGCTGATCGAGACGCCGACGGCGGGCCGCCTGGTGCTCGACGGCACCGACGTCACGCACGCCACGGCACACGAGCGCCAGCAGCTGCGCAAGACCGTGCAGCTGGTGTTCCAGAACCCCTACGGCTCGCTGAATCCGCGCAAGAAGATCAGCGCGACGCTCGAAGACCCGCTGGCCATCAACACCACGCCTCGTCCAAGGCCGAGCGCGCCGAGCGCGCGCGCGCCATGCTGGCCCAGGTCGGCCTGCGCCCCGAATACGCCGACCGCTACCCGCACATGTTCTCGGGCGGCCAGCGCCAGCGCATCGCCATTGCGCGCGCGCTCATGCTCAGCCCCAAGCTGGTGGTGGCCGACGAGCCGGTGTCCGCGCTCGACGTGTCGATCCAGGCCCAGGTGCTGAACCTGCTGGCCGATCTGCAGCGCGACCTGGGCCTGGCCTACCTGTTCATCTCGCACGACCTCGCCGTGGTGCGCCACATCGCCCACGACGTGCTGGTGATGTACCTCGGCCATGCCGTCGAGCAGGGCCCCAAGCACAGGATTTTTGCGCAGCCGCTGCACCCCTACACCCAGGCGCTGCTGGCGTCGACGCCGGGGCTGGTGGCCGCCGGCGGACCGCGCCGCGAGCGCATCGTGCTCAAGGGCGAGCTGCCCTCGCCCCTGCATCCGCCGCCGGGCTGCGTGTTTTCGACGCGCTGCGCCTACGCCACCGAGCGCTGCCGCGCCGAGCGGCCGCTGCAGCGGCCCGTGGACGAGCGCCTGGTGGCTTGCCACTATGCCGAGGATTTCCTGGCGCCGGCCAACGGTTCGGCACCTCTTGCGGCGTCGCCGACCCCGGTGGCCTGATTTCAACCTGAAGGAGACCTGTGATGACACACACCCCCTCGCGCAAGCGATTCGCCCTGGCCGCGCTGGCCCTGCCCGTGCTGCTGGCCGCTGGCGCCGCCTCGGCCAAGACCCTGGTGTTCTGCTCCGAGGGCAGTCCGGAGAACTTCTACCCCGGCGTGAACACCACGGGCACCTCGTTCGACGGCAACGAGCCCAGTCTACAACCGCCTGGTCGAGTTCGAGCGCGGCGGCACCAAGGTCGTGCCGGGCCTGGCCGAGACGCTGGGACGGTGTCGGCCGACGGCACGGAATACACCTTCCACCTGCGCAAGGGCGTGAAATGGCACACCACCAGCAAGAGCTTCAAGCCCACGCGCGACATGAACGCCGACGACGTGCTGTTCATGTTCGAGCGCCAGTGGAAGGAAGACAACCCCTACTTCAAGGTCACGAGCCCGAACCACTCGTACTTCAACGACATGGGCATGCCCAAGCTGCTGAAGTCGGTGGACCAAGGTCGACGACTACACCGTCAAGATCACGCTCAACAAGCCCGAGGCGCCATTCCTGGCCAACCTGGCCATGCCGTATGCGGCCGTGCAGTCGAAGGAATACGCCGATCGCCATGCTCAAGGCCGGCACGCCCGAGAAGATCGACCAGGACCCGATCGGCACCGGCCCGTTCTACCTGGTGCAGTACCAGAAGGACGCCGTCGATCCGCTACAAGGCCTTCCCGGCAGTACTGGGGCGGCAAGGCCAAGATCGACGACCTGGTCTTCGCGATCACGCCCGACGCCTCGGTGCGCTGGGCCAAGCTGCAGAAGGGCGAGTGCCATGTCATGCCCTACCCGAACCCGGCCGACCTCGACGCCATCCGCAAGGACGCCGAACGTGCAGGTGCTCGAGCAGCCCGGCCTGAACGTCGGCTACCTGGCCTACAACACCACCAAGAAGCCGTTCGACGACGTGCGCGTGCGCAAGGCCATCAACATGGCGATCGACAAGAAGGCCATCATCGACGGCGTCTACCTGTCGACCGGCGTGGCCGCCAAGAACCCGATCCCGCCGACCATGTGGTCGTACAACGACGCGGTCAAGGACGATCCGTTCGATCCGGCCGCGGCCAAGAAGCTGCTGGCCGAGGCCGGCTACCCCAACGGCTGTCACACCGACCTGTGGGCCATGCCGGTGCAGCGCCCCTACAACCCGAACGCCAAGCGCATCGCCGAGCTGATGCAGGCCGACCTGGCCAAGATCGGCGTCAAGGCCGAGATCAAGAGCTTCGAATGGGGCGAGTACCGCAAGCGCCTGCAGGCCGGCGAACACCAGATGGGCATGCTCGGCTGGACCGGCGACAACGGCGACCCGGACAACTTCCTCTACACCCTGCTCGGCTGCGCCTCGGCGCAGTCGGCCAGCGGCAGCAACATCGCCAAGTTCTGCTACCAGCCCTATGAAGACCTGGTGGTGAAGGCCAAGACCGTGACCAAGCCAGGCCGAGCGCGACCGAGCTGTACAAGAAGGCCCAGGTGATCTTCAAGGAGCAGGCGCCGTGGTTCACGATTGCGCACGCCGTGCAACTCAAGCCGGTGCGCAAGGAAGTGGTGGACTTCAAGCTCAGCCCATTCGGCCGCCACAACTTCTACGGCGTGGACATCAAGTAAGCTCGCGGGCCGTGGCGCGCCTGCGCGCACCGGCTCCCGCAGTGCACGGCCCGCGCCGTGCCGCCGCCCTGGCGCCGTGCATGGCCCAGGGCTTTTTCTTTGCCGCCGCCAGAGTGTTACCGCCATGACCACCGCCATCCTCAGTGCCCTGCCCGAAGAACAATCGGGCCTGCTCGCGAGCCTGCAGCAAGGCGAGCCGGTGCGGCACGCCGGGCGCGTGTTCCACCGTCGGCGTGCTGCAGGGCCAGCCCGTGGTGCTGGCGCTCAGTCGGCATCGGCAAGGTGGCTGCGGCGACCACGGCCGCCGCGCTGGTCGAGCGCTTGGGCGCCACGCGCATCGTCTTCACCGGCGTGGCCGGCGGCCTGGGCGCGGGCGTGCGCGTGGGCGACGTGGTGGTGGCGCAGGACTATGTGCAGCACGACATGGACGCCTCGCCGCTGTTCCCGCGCTGGCGAGGTGCCGGGCTACGCGGGCGTGCGCCTGCCCTGCGATGCGGCCCTGACTGCTCTGCTTTCAGGAGCTGTCAGCGCTTGCCTGGCAAGCGCTGGAGGCCATTTCGACCATGAATTCATGCAGGGCGCGCCGCGCCTGCACCAGGGGCTGGTCGCCAGTGGCGACCGCTTTGTCAGCTGCGCCCAGGTGTCGCGCGCGCTGCGCGAGCCGCTGCGCGCCGCCGGCCACGAAGTGCTGGCCGTGGAGATGGAGGGCGCGGCCGTGGCCCAGGTGTGCCTGACTACGGCGTGCCGTTCGCGGCCGTGCGCACCATCTCGGACCGCGCCGACGACGAGGCGCACGTGGACTTTCCGCGCTTCGTCGCGGCCGTGGCCAGCCGCTATGCCGACCAGATCGTGCGCAGGTTTCTGCGGTCACTGCAAAATTAATAGCTACCAACGCTTGCTGTATAAGCGTTCGGGGCTGATTTGGCTTAAATTTTCAGCCAGCCGCGCCTTCTGAAGTACCACATCGGGCCCAGCGCGCTGGCCAGCATCAGCACCAGCACATAGGGGTAGCCCATCGACCACGTCGAGCTCGGGCATGAACTTGAAGTTCATGCCGTAGATGCTGGCGATCAGCGTCGGCGGCAGCAGCGCCACGCTGGCCACCGAGAAGATCTTGATGATCTTGTTCTGGTTGATGTTGATGAAGCCGACCGTCGCATCCATCAGGAAGTTGATCTTGTCGAACAGGAAGGCCGTGTGGTTGTCCAGCGACTCGATGTCGCGCAGGATCTGCCGCGCCTCCTCGAACTGCTCGGCGTTGAGCATCTTGCTGCGCATCATGAAGCTCACGGCGCGGCGCGTGTCCATCACGTTGCGGCGGATGCGGCCGTTCAAGTCTTCCTGGCGCGCGATGGCGGCCAGCACCTCGCTGGCGCAGCGCGTCGGTCACGTTGCCCGAGAGCACCTGCTTGCTCGACCTTCTTCGAGCTCGTCGTAGATGTTCTCCAGCGTGTCGGCCGAATACTCGGCATCGGCGTCGAACAGCGCGAGCAGCACTTCCTTGGCGTCCTCGATCAGGCCCGGGCGCGCGGCGCGCGCGCATGCGCAGCAGGCGGAACACCGGCACGTCTTCGTCGTGGATCGAGAACAGCACGCCGCGGCTTTGCAGGTCGGCGTTGTGCTGGTTCAGGATGAAGGCCACGCGCACCGAGCGCGGGTCTTCGTCGTCGTCGATCAGAAAGTCGCTGCGGATGTGCAGCTCGCCGTTGTCTTCTTCGTAGAAGCGGGCGGACTCCTCGATGTCCTCGTCCATCGCGTCTTCGGGGATCGACAGGCCGTAGTACTGCTTGATCCAGCGCTTTTCGTCGAGCGTGGGCGATTCGAGGTCGACCCAGATGGGCTGGAACTTGGACAGCTCTTCGAGCGACTCGATTTCTTCCTGGACGAGTCGTCCGTTGGCAAGCGTGAAGATGTTGAGCATGGCTCACTCCCTGGAAATGGCGATCGGTAGCGGGGGAATGGGGTGCGCTTTCAACCCCCGCCACTGGCCTGGGAGCTGAAAGCTACCGACTGGGGTAGGTTTCCAAGGTGTTTCTCCACACAAAAATCAAGCCGGCGATTATCGCATTCCCTCGGGGCGCGGCCGCCGAGCCATCGTGAGCCGGTTCTGCGACCGCGCCGTGACAGCGCGTGGTGGTCAGCCGGGTGCCGAAGCCGGGGCCGCGCCACCGGCCAGCGCGCGCGCGCGGCACAGGTCGGCCCAGGCGGCGGCCTTGGCCGCGGGGGCGCGCAGCAGGTAGGGCGCGTCGTAGGTGACGACGGCGGGCACGCCGGCCACGGCATGGGGCTGCGCGCGCAGGTGCCCCAGCGGCTCGCTGCGCCCGAGCACCGCACGCGCGGCTGCACGCCCCATCACCAGCACCAGCGCCGGTTGCACGGCCGCCACCGCCTGCGCCAGCGCATCGGCGCAGGGCACGGCGGGCGGCGCATCGGCATCCTGCGCCTGCAGCGTGCACAGAAACACGCGCGGGTGGCGGTGCAGTTGCAGCGCGCGCAGCATGTTGTCGAGCAGGCGGCCGGGCTCGTCCGCCAGCGGGTCGGCGCCGCCGTGGCCACCCGCCACGATCAGCCAGCCGGCGCCCAGCGCGGCCGGGGCGCTGTGCGCACTGGCTTCAAGGTACAGCCGCTGCGGCGCGTGCAGCACCAGGCCCGGTGCTGCGTGCGCGGCGGGCGCTGCCTGCGGCGGCGCAGCCGCTGGCGGGGCCGCTGCCGGGTGGAGCGTGCGGGGCGGAGATGCCGGGGGCGACGGTGCTGGTGCGGCGGCGCTCGTGGCGACTGGGCGCGCCGGGAGCACGGGGGCCGGCTCTGGCGCCGTCGTGCGGGCGGCCTGCTCGGCAGGGACGGCAGCCGCGCTGGGCAGCCAGACCTGCACCCCCATTTCCTGCAGCATGGCGCGCTGGCGCGCATCGAGGGACAGGCTCATAGCGGGCGGCTCATCACAATGGCGTCCTCGCGCTCGCCGTCGACACACGGGTAGTAGCGCTTGCGCTCGCCCACGCGGCGAAACCCGTGCGCTTCATAGACCTGGCGCGCGCGCCCGTTGCCGGCGCGCACTTCAAGCCACAGCCACTGCGCGCCCAGGCCCCGTGCCCACAGCGCCAGCGCGTCGAGCAGCACGCGGGCCCAGCCCTGGCGCTGGAAGGCGGGCGCCACGGTGAGGTTCAGCAGGTGGGCCTCGTCCACGCCCTGCATGGCGACGAAGTAGCCCAGCAGTTGCTCGCCGCCCATCAGCAGCTGCACCTGGTAGCCGTTGGCCAGCGAGTCGATGAAGTTGCCGCGCGACCAGGGGTGGGAATAGGCCTGCTGCTCGACCGCCAACAGCGCGTCCAACCGGTCCAGCGTCAGCGGCTCCAGGCGCACCTCGGGGGTGTTGACGGAGGTGGGTACGGCGCTCATGGCAGGGCAGCGAGGGGGGCAGCAGCCTGCGCGGCGCGCTCGGCCATGCGCTCGGCGGTGGTCTTGGCGACTTTGTCGCGGATGTAGCGCGGCAGGGCCTGGTCGGCGCTCCGGCCGCCGCCCGCCGCCAGCAGGCCGGGCGCCAGGCGCAGCAAGGCCGCGGCAGTGGGCAGCGCGTGCACGTGGCAGGCACCGGGCGCCAGACGCTCGCCATAAGCCGCGCGGGCATTGCCGGCCACGCTCCAGCCCGCGGGCACCTGCACGGCTTCCGGTGCGCACAGGCCAAAGTCGCCATCGCCGCTGCCAAGCGCCGTCCCGCCACTGGTAGCGCGCCACATAGACCTCGTCCATGCGCGCGTCCAGCACGGCGACCACCTGGGTGCAACCGTGCTGCTGGCGCGCCTCCTCGGCCACGGCGGCCAGGGTGTCGACGGGCAGCACCGCGATGCCGCGCCCGCCATCGGCGCCGAAAGCCAGGCCCTGGGCCACCGCGCAGGCCGTGCGCAGCCCCGTGAACGAACCCGGGCCGCGCCCGAAGACGATGGCGTCGAGCGCAGCAAAGTCCAGGCCCGCCTCGGCCAGCAGGCGGCGCAGGGCCGGGATCAGCGTGGCCGAGGCCTGGGCGCCGCCGGGCCCGCTGTGCTGCCAGAGCGCGGCGCCGCGCGCCACGGCGATGGACAGGGTGTCGGTGCTGGTGTCGAAGGCAAGCAGGTTCATGGTGCGAAAGGGTCGGGGGCGGGCGGGGCCGGTGGATGTGCGCTGCGCGCCCAGCCCCGATTATCGGCGCTGGCCCAGTCCGCTGTGGCTGGCCTCGTAAACTGGCTGCCATGTTGCCGCGTCTGTTCCTTTTGTGTCTGCTCGCTGTGCCGTGGTGCGTGGCCGCCGCGGCGCCCGCGCCCTTGCCGCCCGGGGTCGAAGCCGCGCTGGCGCGCGCCCAGGTGCCACGCGACGCTGTGTCGGTGCTCGTCGTTCCGGCCGAGGGCGGCGCCGCGCCGCGCCTGGCGCACCGCGCGCAGGTGCCCATGAACCCGGCCTCGGTCATGAAGCTGGTCACCACGTTTGCCGCGCTCGATGTGCTGGGGCCGGCCTATGTGTGGAACACGCCGGTCTATGTGGACGGCGTGGTGCAGGACGGCCGCCTGCGCGGCAATGTCTACATCCGCGGCCAGGGCGACCCCAAGCTGGTCATGGAGCGCCTGTGGCTGCTGCTGCGGCGCCTGCAGGGCCAGGGCATCCAGGCCATCGTGGGCGACATCGTGCTCGACCGCTCGGCGTTCGCGCTGCCGGCGCACGACCCGGCGCAGTTCGACGGCGAGCCGCTGCGGCCCTACAACGCCGCGCCCGATGCGCTGCTGGTCAATTACAAGTCGGTGGTGATGGGTTTCGTGCCCGATGCGCTGACCGGCCAGGCGCGCGTGCAGTTCGACCCGCCTCTGGCCGGCGTGCAGCGGCAGGCCGCGCTGCCGCTGGCGGCGGCGGGCACCGCCTGCGGCGACTGGCGCGCCGGCCTGCGCGCCGAACTGAACGACCCGGCGCGCCTGGGCTTTGCGGGCGTCTATCCGGCCGCCTGTGGCGAGCGCAGCTGGGCCGTGGCCTATGCCGACCCCGGCGCCTATGCGGCGCGTGCCGTCGAGGGCCTGTGGCGCGAGCTCGGCGGCACGCTCACCGGCACGGTGCGCGAGGGCCAGGTGCCCGCAGGCCTGCAGCCCGCCTTCAGCGCTGCCTCGCCCGCGCTGGCCGAGGTGGTGCGCGACATCAACAAATACAGCAACAACGTCATGGCGCAGCAGCTGTTCCTGACGCTGGCCCTGCACAAGGATGGCGTGGCGACCCCGGAGGGTGCGCGCGATGCGCTGCGCCAATGGTGGCGCGGCCGCTTCGGCAACGCCGACCTGCCCGTGGTCGACAACGGCGCCGGCCTGAGCCGGGAGGCACGCATCAGCGCGCAGGCCCTGGCGCGCATGCTGCAGGCCGCCTGGGCCGCGCCGGTGATGCCCGAGCTGCTGTCGTCCCTGCCCATCGCCGGCATGGACGGCACGCTGCGCCGCAGCCAGAGCCGCGCGGCGGGCAGCGCCCACCTCAAGACCGGCAGCCTGCGCGACGTGGCCGCCATGGCCGGCTATGTGCATGCCGCCAGCGGCCGCCGCTATGTGCTGGTGGCCCTGGTCAACCACGCCAACGCACCGGCGGCACGCGCTGCCTTGGACGCCCTGATCGACTGGACGGCGCACGACCAGTAAGCGCCTGGCCGAAACACAGTTTGGGTGTTTACGCCACTTGGGAGTTTCCCGGTGGGAGCCGCCTGCGCACAGGTCTACGATTTTTGTCATAAATCGCACGGTCGTGCTTTTTGTAACCAGACGGAGAACGCCTTGACCTTGAAACACACCACCTCCTGGGCCGCACTGGCTGCCGCCTGCATGCTCGCAGCGTGCGGCGGGGGCGGCTCGGACACCACGCCCGCCGCCCAAGTCACGTCGGTCAAGGTCATGGGCGACAGCCTGGCCGACAGCGGCACCTTCGGCTACAAGTTCACGGTGCAGGGCGCGGCACCCACGGGCGCAGGCTCCACGCCGATCTGGCCCGAGCGCGTGGCCACGAGCTATGGCCAGTCGCTGTGCGCGCACTACACCTTCACCGGTGCGGCGTTTTCTGCCAATCCCGGTTGCACCAACTACGCGGTGGGCGGCGGCCGCATCAACAACTTCACCGCGCCCACTTCGCCGGTCTCCATCGTGCAGCAGCTCAAGGATGCGGCGGTCGCGGGTTACGGGGCGGGCGACCTGGTGCTGATCGACGGTGGGGGCAACGACGCCGCTGACCTGATCGGTGCCTACCTCAAGGCCCCGAGCGACGGCGGCGCCGCCTACAAGGCCGTGCTGGGCACGGTGCTCGACACCGCCACGGTGAACGCCGCGCTGGCCGCCGGTCCCGCGGGCCTGGCCCAGGTGGGCGGCGCCTACATGAAAGCGCTGGCGGCGCAGTTTGCCGCCACCATCAAGGCCACGACGCTGGACAAGGGCGCACCGCGCGTGGCCGTGCTGAACATGCCGGGCATCACCAAGACGCCGCGTTTCCAGACGGTGCTGGGCTCGGTGGCCCGGTCGAGCGGCGCTGCCGCAGCGGCCCAGGCCGAGGCGCTGTTCGACGGCTGGGTGCAGGCCTTCAACGCGCAGCTTTCGGCGAGCCTGGCGGGCGACCGCCGCGTGGCCGTGGTGGACTTCTACACCTCGTTCAAGGACCAGTCCGAGCACCCCGCGCAGTACCAGCTCACCAACGTCACCACACCGGCCTGCCCCATCACCGGCGTGGGCAGCGACGGCCTGCCCACCTACACCTTCCCGACCTGCACCGCCGCAGCGCTGTCGGCCCAGACGCCGCCGGCCGGCGCGACGCGGCGGTGCGAACTGGTGGCAGAGCTACGGCTTTGCCGACAGCTTCCATCCGACGCCGTATGGCCACCAACTGGTCGGCAATCTGGTTTCGCGTTCGCTGTCCCAGGCCGGCTGGCTGTAAGCCTCTGTCATTCCTTTTTCAGGAGTTTTCCATGCCCCATTTTTCCAAGGCAGGTTGGACCATTGCCGCGCTGGCGCTGTGCGCCAGTGCCAGCGCCAGCGCGCAGGTCGCCGGCACCTTC
Organism: uncultured beta proteobacterium; assembly: GCA_963703375.1. Classification (GTDB taxonomy): domain Bacteria; phylum Pseudomonadota; class Gammaproteobacteria; order Burkholderiales; family Burkholderiaceae_C; genus Simplicispira. Next base: position 569,051 of record CAVPEF010000004.1, read on the forward strand.
AGCGTGCGCCTGGGCGCCACGCACATTGCACCGCAGGTCAAGAGCGGCGACCTGAGCGCCCCGAGCTTTCCGGGCACCAAGATCGACGTGCACTCGGCCAGCGCCCTGACCGGCGGCCTCAACTACATGCTGACCGACCACTGGGCGCTCGACCTGCCCCTGGGCGTGCCGTTCAAGCACGACTTCGTGGGCGACGGCGCCATCGCCGGCGTGGGCAAGCTGGGCGAAACCAAGGCGTACCCCGCCACCCTGTTCGCGCAGTACCGCTTTGGCGAAGCCCAGGCGCGGTTTCGCCCCTATGTGGGCCTGGGCGTGACCTACAGCCGGTTCTTCAAGACACGCACCACCGCGGCGCTCAGCAGCCTCACGGGCGGCACCCCGGCCAACCCGACCACCGCCAGCATCGACAACAAGTGGGCGCTGACCCCGCAGGTGGGCTTTGTCTGGAACTTCAACGAGCGCTGGTTCGTGGACGCGGCCTATTACAAGAGCTTCCTCAAGACCACGACCCACCTTTCATCGGGCCAGTCGATCGCCGTCAAGCTCAACCCGAACGTGTTTGCGCTGGGCATTGGCTACCGCTTTTGAAGCTGGGCGGCCAGACAACAAAAAGCCGACCCGCGGGTCGCGGGTCGGCTTTTTTGCGGACGCTGCCGGCTTACCAGCGCGCGTGCAGCCGGTCGTAGGCGTAGGTGCCAAACAGGCGGTGTGCGGCCGGCGTGACGTAAACGCGGTCGGCGAAGACGTACTTGGAGTAGTCGCTCACGCCGGGCAGCAGCGTGCTGGGCGTGCACCGCGCCGAGTTCACCTGGCCGGCGCCAATGCCGATGCCGTTGCCCGCATCCACCGAGGTGCAGACCGGGTTCGTGGCGTCATTGAACGCATAGCTGCTGGGCGAGCTGGTCACCAGATTGAAGTAATAGGCCGCATCGACATACAGCACATTGGTGCCCAGGTTGACGATGCGCACGAGGAAGGCCTCATTGAACTTGCTGCTGGCCTGGGTGAGCAGATCGGCCTGGCCGATGCCCGCGGCCCAGGGCGAGCGGCCCAGGTTGTAGGCGCCTACCACCACCACGTGCTTGGCGCCGGCCTGGACCAGGCGCTCGGTTTGCGCGCCCAGCGCGCGGCCAGCGTCCTGCAGGTTGGCGAGCATCTGCGCCGGGGTCTGGCTGCCGGCCGTCACGGCCGCCATCTCCGCGATGACATCGGCCGTGCCCGCACCGACCACGACCACGTCGGAGTCCTTGAAGCTGCCCGCGGCCAGGAATGCATCGATCTGCTCGACGACCGTGGGCGTGCTGGCGTTGCCGGCCGCATCGGGTTTGGCCGCGACGCGGGCATTGCCCTGCGCGTAGCTGGAGCCGCCCGCCGAGCGGGCCGTCAGTGTGATGCCGTAGGTCGCAGCCAACTGCTGCGTCCAGTTGTTGACCGCGCCGTCGTTGACCGTGTAGCGCGCACCGCCCACCTGTCCGACATCGCTGAAACCGTCGCCGAAAGCGACAAAGCGCGCGGGCTTGAGCGCCGATTCGATGGTGCTCGAACCGCACGCCACGAGCAGCGCCGCCGACGCACATGCGGCCGCCAGGACACCGCGGCGCAACCAATTAACTGCCATTGCATTCTCCAGAATTTGGACGGGTAGTTTAACGAGGCCGCGGCGGCCGCAGCCTGCGGCGGCCGCGGCGCGCATCAGGCGGCCGCCGCGCGCTGCAGGCGGTCGCGCACGCCTTCCCAGTCGGGTGACGCGGGCGGGGTTTCGATCCAGATCAGGCGCGCGCCCTGGTCGTCAAAGCCGCGCAGCACGGCAAAAAGCTGCTGCGCGGCGGCCTCGGCGTCGCCCGGCATGCGCCGCAGCAGCACGCCGCTGGAGGCCGTGCGCAGCGGCGTGCGCGCGTACACCGCCAGGTGCGCGGCGTCGGCGCCGAGCACGTCCAGCCCGGCCTGCAGGGCCTGGGCATCCATCAGCCGCACCTTGGCGTTCGGCGCGTAATGCGCCAAAAGCGTGCCAGACGCCCGCGGGGTCTGCGCCGGCAGCTCCTCTTTGGAGAGCGGACGCAGGCCGCAGGCGGCCTCGATCTGGTCGCGCGTGATCGCCCCGGGGCGCAGCAGCACCGGCACGCCGCGCGTGCAGTCGACGATGGTGCTTTCGATGCCCACGGCGCAGGCGCCGCCGTCGAGCACCAGCAGATCGCTGCCGAGCTCATCCTGCACATGCGCGGCCGTGGTCGGGCTGACGCGGCCAAAGCGGTTGGCGCTGGGCGCGGCCACGCCCCAGACGGGCGCGCCGCCCAGGGCCGGGTCGTCCGCTGCGCAGGCGCGCAGCACGGCCTGGGCCACGGGGTGCGAAGGGCAGCGCAGGCCCACGCTGTCCTGGCCACCCGTGGCAGCCGTGGCCACGCCGGGGCGGCGCGGCAGGATCAGGGTCAGCGGGCCGGGCCAGAAGGCCTCGACCAGCGCCTGGGCAAAGGCCGGCACTGCGCTGGCGAAGTGGGCGATGCCCGCTGCGTCGGCCACGTGCACGATCAGCGGGTGGTCGCTGGGCCGGCCCTTGGCGGCAAAGATCTGCGCGACGGCGGCGTCGCTGCCGGCGTCGGCGGCCAGGCCGTAGACGGTTTCGGTCGGCAGGCCGAGCAGCGCGCCGTGGCGCAGCGCGCGCGCTGCGGCGGCGATTGCAGAGGGAAGCTGGCCGTCGAGGATCATCGTCGGGCCTTTCAGAACGCCGGCAGGCCGAGCAGCGCGGCGGCCTGCAGCGCCGTCGTGCGCGCTGCCGCGGCTGTCGGCGCGGTGATGTTCAGGTGGCCCATCTTGCGCCCGCGCTTGGCGTCGGTTTTGCCGTACAGGTGCAGGTGCGTGCCGGGCAGCGCCAGCACGGCGTCCCACGGCGGCGTCTGCGCCGTCTCGCCGTGGGCAAACCACAGGTCGCCGAGCAGGTTCAGCATCACGGCGGCGCTGTGCTGGCGCGGCTGCGTCAGCGGCAGGCCGGCCAGGGTGCGCACCTGCAGCTCGAACTGCGAGATATCGCAGGCGTTCTGGCTGTAGTGGCCGCTGTTGTGCGGGCGCGGCGCGATCTCGTTGACCACCAGGCGGCCGTCCTGCAGCACGAAGAATTCGACGCACAGCACGCCCACGTACTGCAGGCCGTTTGCTATCGATACCGCAGCTGCCACCGCTTGTGTTGCAAGCGTTTGCGGCAGATTTTGTGCATAGACCTCGGTCACGGCCAGGATGCCATCGCGGTGCAGGTTGCGCTGCACCGGCAGGTGCACCACCGTGCCGTCGGCGCCGCGCGCCACGATCACCGAGCATTCGAGCGCCAGCGGCAGCATCTTTTCAAGCACGCAGGGCACGCGGCCCACTGCCTCCCAAGCGGCCGCCAGTGCGGCGGCCGTGGCCACGCGCGCCTGGCCCTTGCCGTCGTAGCCCATGCGCGCGGTTTTCAGGATGCCGGGCAGCAGATCGGCTGGCACCGTGGCCAGGGCCGCGGCCGAATCGATCACGGCGTACGGCGCGCACGGCACGCCGCAGCGTACGAAGTGCGCCTTCTCCTGCGCGCGGTCCTGCGCCACGGCCACGGCGCTGGCGGCCGGGGCCACCGGGCGCTGCGCGGCCAGGGTGGCCAGCGCGGCGGCCGGCACGTTCTCGAATTCGGTGGTGATGGCGCCGCTCAGGCGCGCCAGCTCGGCCAGGCCGGCGGCGTCTTCATAGCCGGTCTGGACGTGGTGGTGGCTCACCAGGCCGGCCGGGCTGTGGGGATCGGGATCGAGCACGGCCGTGCAATAGCCCATGGCCTGCGCCGCGTGCACGAACATGCGCCCGAGCTGGCCGCCGCCGAGCACGCCGAGCGTGGCGCCGGGCAGCAGTGGGGCCCCCACGCTTGCCACTGCGTGTGCTGCGCTGTCCCCCAGGGGGGCCTTCGCGCCTTCGGGCGGCCGAGCGGCGCCCATGGACTCAGCAGCGTTCGTCATGGCGCGGCGGGCGGCAGGGCCATGCCGCGCGCGATCTCGGTCTGCGCGGCGCGGAAGGCTTCGAGGCGCTGGCGCAGTTCGGGGTCTTCGTTGGCCAGCAGCGCCACGGCAAACAGCGCCGCGTTGGCCGCGCCGGCGCTGCCGATGGCGAACGTGGCCACCGGCACGCCCTTGGGCATCTGCACGATGCTGTAGAGCGAGTCCATGCCCTGCAGGTGTCGGCTGGCCACCGGCACGCCGAGCACCGGCACGGGGGTCTTGGCGGCGACCATGCCCGGCAGGTGGGCGGCACCGCCCGCGCCCGCGATGATGGCCTTGAGGCCGCGCGCGGCCGCGCCTTCGGCGTAGGCGAACATGTCGTCGGGCATGCGGTGCGCCGAAACCACCCGCGCCTCGTGCGGAATGCCAAAGTGCTGGAGAATCTCTACTGCGTGCTGCATGGTGTCCCAGTCGCTGCTGGAACCCATGACCACACCGATCTGGATGGGTGTCATAGTGTGTGGTGTGCGGTGCGCCGTGCTGGCCGCTCCCGCAGAGTGTGAACCCGCGATTTTACTTTTTGCCATCCACCCTTCCACTGCCAGGAAATTTGAGCCCCATGATTGATGTCACCGTAGAGAATTTTGAAGCCGAGGTGATTGCCGCCTCCATGGAGGTGCCGGTGCTGGTGGACTTCTGGGCGCCCTGGTGCGGCCCGTGCAAGTCGCTCGGTCCCGTCCTCGAAAAGCTCGAAACCGAATACGCGGGCCGCTTCAAACTCGCCAAGATCGATTCGGACCAGGAGCAGCAACTCGCCGGCATGTTCGGCATCCGCAGCATTCCGACCTGCGTGCTGCTGATGGGCGGCCAGCCCGTGGACGGCTTCACCGGCGCGCAAACCGAGGGCCAGGTGCGCGCCTTCCTCGACAAGCATGTGCCCAGCGCCGAGGAGGCCCAGGCCGAAGCCGAGGAAGACCTGGCGCAGGACGCGCTGGCCGAGGGCGACACCGGCACCGCGCTCGAGAAGCTGCAGCACGCCGTCGCCACCGACCCGGCCAACGACGATGCGCGCTTCGACTACGTCAAGCTGCTGCTGCAGCTGGGCCGCGAGGACGACGCCAAGGTGGCGTTCGCCCCCGTCATCGCCAAGGCCGCTGCCTCGCGCCGCCTGGGCGCCCTCAAGGCCTGGATGGATGCTCTCGATTTTGTAGCTACGAGCGCAAGCGGTGCGGGCGCAGAGGCCGAATTTGATGCAAAGATTGCCGCCAACAAGCGCGATTTCGACGCACGCTTCGGGCGCGCCCGCTGGCTCATGGCGCAGCAGCGCTGGACCGACGCGATGGACGAGCTGCTCGACATCCTGATGCGCGACAAGGCCTGGAACGACGAGCTGGCGCGCAAGACCTATGTGGCCATCCTCGAAATCATCGAGCCGCCCAAGGCCAAGGTGGCCGATGGCCAGATCCCGCCCGAAGACCCGGTCGTGGCCAGCTACCGCCGCCGGCTCAGCTCCGTGGTGTTGAGCTGAACACCACCGGCGCGGCGCCGCTGGACCCCCACTGAAAAAGGCCCGTATGGGCCTTTTCCTTTTGGGCGCAGCGCCCGGCCGCCGTGGCGCACGGGCTCAGGCCGTCAGGCGCTCGAGCGCTTCGCGGTATTTGGCGGCGGTCTTTTCGACCACGTCGCTGGGCAGGCGCGGCGCGGGCGCGGTCTTGTTCCAGGGCTTGCCGCCCACCTGCGCCTGCTCGAGCCAGTCGCGCACGAACTGCTTGTCGTAGCTGGGCGGGTTCTGGCCCTGGGCCAGGGCCTCGGCATAGCCCTCCACGGGCCAGTAGCGCGAGCTGTCGGGCGTGAGCACCTCGTCCATCAGCACCAGCGTGCCGTCGGGCGCCAGGCCGAACTCGAACTTGGTGTCGGCAATGATCATGCCCTTGGTGAGGGCGATCTGGGCGGCCGCTTCGTAGATCGCGATGCTCAGGTCGCGGATGCGCGTGGCCAAGTCCAGGCCGATCATTTCCACCGTGCGCTCGAACGTGATGTTCTCGTCGTGCTCGCCCGCGGCGGCCTTGGCGGCCGGCGTGTAGATCGGGTGGGGCAGCTGGGCGGCGTTGGTCAGGCCGGCGGGCAGCGGCACGCCGCAGACCGATTGCGACGCCTGGTATTCCTGCCAGCCGCTGCCGGCCAGGTAGCCGCGCACCACGGCCTCGACCGGGATAGGCCGCAGCCGCTGCACCAGCATCGAGCGGCCGCGCACCTGTGCCACTTCCTCGGGGCTCACCACGCTTTCGGGGGCGTCGCCCGTGAGGTGGTTCGGGCAGATGTGGCCGAGCTTGCCGAACCAGAACAGCGCCATCTGCGTGAGCAGCTCGCCCTTGCCGGGGATCGGCTCGCCCATGATCACGTCGAACGCCGAGAGGCGGTCGCTGGCCACCATCAGGATGCGGTCGTTGCCCACGGCGTAGTTGTCGCGCACCTTGCCGCGTGCCAGCAGCGGCAGCGAAGTCAGGGTCGAGGTGTGCAGGGCAGGGGGGCTGGACTGGGTCATGGTGTGGACGGGTGAAAAGCGGGAGGGGCACAAACGCACGGGGCGGCTACAGGGTGCGTGCCGACGGCGCGGCGATTTTAAGGCGAGCGTCTGGCGTGCGGCGCGCGCCAGCGTACCGGTTGTTGCATGGGTTGCAGCGCATGTTCGATCGGGCCAGGGCCCGCTGCAACGCACACAAAAGTCCTGCCGCAACGGGGCGCTATAGAGGCAGGCCAGCCTGGCATTGTGCGCGCGAATCCGGCCCAGGGCACGCGGCGCCGCTTACCCGACGCTGCCGCAGCGGTATGGCATTGCTTTTCAAAAGGGTGGGGGGCATAGTCAATTCACGCCAGCGCATGCAGCAATGTTTCCCCCGGCCGCGCTGGCGGCCCGCAGCGCTCAGAGGCCAGAGCGGCGTTTTCAACGTGAGTACCAGGAGAGCTATCCATGAATCTGACGATCAGCGGACACCATCTCGAAGTCACCCCTGCCCTGCGCACCTATGTCACCAGCAAGCTCGACCGCATCACCCGACATTTTGACCAGCTGGTCGACGTCAAGGTGCTGCTGACGGTGGAAAAGCAGAAGGAGAAGGAAAAGCGCCAGCGCGCTGAATGCAATGTCCGTGTCAAGGGCAGCGATCTTTTTGCCGAGAGCTCCCATGCGGATCTTTACGCCGCAGTGGATGAACTGGTCGACAAGATCAACCGCAAGGTGGTGCGGCACAAGGAATGCCTGCAAGACCACCACTTCGAAGCCCGTCGACGCGAGCAGCCCGCGGTCTGAGGAACCCGGGCGAACCACCCCACGAACCGCCCGCACGGGCGGTTTTTTCATGCGCCGGCGCCATCTCAGGGTTTCCGCTAGGCGGTGCATAATCCGCGCTTACTGCCATGAACCGCCTCTCCTCCATCCTGCCTGCCGCTCAAGTGCTCGTGAGCGTTGACGCCACCAGCAAGAAGCGCGCTTTCGAAGAAGCCGGGCTGCTGTTTGAAAGCCTGCACGGCCTGTCCCGCGCGCTGATCACCGACAGCCTGTTTGCGCGCGAACGCCTGGGCTCGACCGGCCTGGGCCATGGCGTGGCGATTCCGCACGGGCGCATCAAAGGACTCAAGTCGCCCATGGCGGCGGTGTTCCAGCTGGAGCGCCCGATCGGCTTCGACGCCCCCGACGAGCAGCCCGTGGGCCTGCTGATCTTTTTGCTCGTGCCCGAGGCGGCCACGCAAAAGCACCTGGAGATCCTCTCCGAGATCGCCGAGCTGCTCAGCGACAGCGCGCTGCGCGAAAAAATCAAGGCCAGCACCGACGCGGCCGAACTGCACGGCATGATCGCCAACTGGCAGTCCACGCAGGCAGTCTGAGCGCCTGCCGCCGCCGCCCCCGCCGTGAAACCCAATGTCGTCAGCGCCGATGTCCTGTTCGAGGAATTTCGCACGCACCTGAAATGGGAGTGGCTGGCAGGCCTGGGCGCTTCCGAGCGCCGCTTCGACGAGGTGGTGGTGCGCGCCGCACGCTCGGGCGCCGACCTCGTCGGCTACCTCAATTACATCCACCCCTACCGCGTGCAGATCCTCGGTGAGCGCGAAATCGCTTACCTCACCAACGCCACGGCAGAGGACTGCCAGCGCCGCATCGCCCGCATCGTCACGCTCGAGCCGCCGGTGCTGGTCCTGGCCGACAGCCAGGCGGCGCCCGATGCGCTGCTGCAGATGTGCGAGCGCGCGCAGATTCCCATGTTCGCCACGCACGAATCGTCGGCCTTTGTGATCGACGTGCTGCGCGCCTACCTGTCCAAGCATTTTGCCGACCGCACCACCATGCATGGCGTGTTCATGGACATCCTGGGCCTGGGGGTGTTGATCACCGGCGAGTCGGGCCTGGGCAAGAGCGAGCTGGGGCTGGAGCTGATCTCGCGCGGCCAAGGGCTGGTGGCCGACGATGCGGTCGACCTGTACCGCATCAACCAGGCCACCATCGAGGGCAAATGCCCCGACCTGCTGCAAAACCTGCTCGAAGTGCGCGGCATCGGCCTGCTCGACATCCGCGCCATCTTTGGCGAGACGGCAGTGCGCCGAAAGATGCGCCTCAAGCTCATCGTGCACCTGGTGCGCAAGGAGACGCTGGAGCGCGACTACGAGCGCCTGCCCTACGAGCCGCTCACCCAGGACGTGCTGGGCGTGCCCGTGCTCAAGGTGGTGATCCAGGTGGTGGCCGGGCGCAATATCGCCGTGCTGGTCGAGGCGGCGGTGCGCAACACCATCTTGCAGCTGCGCGGCATCGATACCTACCAGGAGTTTGTGGAGCGCCACCGGCGCGCCATGGAGCAAGGCTTCTAGCGTCGGCTGCTGTGCAGACTGGCCGACTGGCGGCTTACTTGGGATGCTGCGCGCAGTTCGCGCACATGCCGTACAGCGCCATGGCGTGGTCGTGCACATGCCAGCCCTTGGCCTTGGCGATGATCAGCTGGCGCTTTTCGATCTCGGGGTCGAAGAACTCCTCGACCTTGCCGCAGGTGGTGCAGACAAAATGGTCGTGGTGCTGGCCTTCGTCGAGTTCGTAGATCGACTTGCCGCCCTCGAAATTGCTGCGGATCAGGATGCCTGCCTGCTCGAATTGCGTCAGCACCCGGTACACCGTGGCCAGGCCGATGTCGGAACGCTCTTCAAGCAGCACGCGGAACACGTCTTCGGCCGTCATGTGGCGTTGTGCGCCGGTCTGGAAAATCTCCAGAATCTTCAGGCGCGGCAACGTGGCCTTGAGTCCCGTGCTTTTGAGTTCGTCGATGTTCTTCATGACAAGGTCTTCCGTGCGCCGCTGGCGCGCCAAGGCCTGTGGTGGGCCAACCGCTACAATGGGTCGATCATAGCCCTCCGCCCAATTTCCATGTCTGCCAAAGCCTATCGCAGCGCCCGTCTGGGGCTGACCCTGTTGATTGGCGCCACTGTGGCCGCCTGCAGCAGTTTTGACAGTGCCACGAACCGCCTGGTCGGTGTCGTCACTCCCTACAAGGTCGCCGTGGTGCAGGGCAACTTTGTCTCACGCGAGCAGGTGCAGGCCTTGCAGCCGGGCATGGGGCGCCAGCAGGTGCGCGACATCCTGGGCACGCCGCTGGTGACCAGCGTGTTCCATGGCGACCGCTGGGAGTACGTGTTCACGCTCAAGCGCCCGGGCGTCGACGTCCAGACGCGCAAGCTCACCGTGTTCTTCGAGGGCGATACGTTCGTGCGCGCCGAAGGCGACGAGATGCCGTCCGAGAGCGAATTTGTCGCCACGCTGGACACGCGCAAATCCAAGCGCGCCGTGCCCGTGCTCGAAGCCACCGAGGCGCAGCTGGCGCGCTTCCCCGCACGGCCCCCGGAGCCGCCCGCACCCGCCGCTGCGCCCGCGCCGCGCAGCTACCCGCCGCTCGAATCGCCGGCCCGCTGACCGCCGCGCGCCGCCCGCTGGCGCGCACCCGCAACCAAGGAAAGATATGACAGGCACTTCTTTGCCCGCTGCCCGTACCACGCCCTGCCGCGTGGCCGTGGCGGGCGCTTCCGGCCGCATGGGCCGCATGCTGATCGAAGCCATCCGCGCCAGCGACGACTGCGTGCTCGCCGGCGCGCTCGACGTTGCGGCGAGCCCCGGCATCGGCTCCGATGCCACGGCTTTCCTGGGCCACGCCAGTGGCGTGCCGATCACGGCCGACCTGCATGCCGGGCTGAAAAACGCCGACGTGCTGATCGACTTCACCCGCCCCGAGGGCACGCTGGCGCATCTGCGGGTGTGCAGCGAACTGGGCGTGAAGGCGGTGGTCGGCACCACGGGGTTCAGCGAGGCGCAAAAGGCCGAGATCGCCGCGTTCGCGCAGCGCGCGGCCATCGTCATGGCGCCCAACATGAGCGTGGGCGTCAACGTCACGCTCAAGCTGCTGCAGATGGCGGCCAAGGCGCTGGCCACCGGCTACGACATCGAGATCATCGAAGCGCACCACCGCCACAAGGTCGATGCGCCCTCGGGCACCGCGCTGAAGATGGGCGAAGTCATCGCCGACGCGCTGGGGCGCGACCTGAACGACTGCGCCGTCTATGCACGCGAAGGCGTCACCGGCGAGCGCGACCCGTCTTCGATCGGCTTCGCCACCATCCGCGGCGGCGACATCGTGGGCGACCACACCGTGCTGTTCGCCGGAACGGGCGAGCGCATCGAGGTCACGCACAAATCGTCCAGCCGCGCCACCTATGCCCAGGGCAGCCTGCGCGCCGTGCGCTTTCTGTGCACGCAAAAGACCGGCATGTTCGACATGTTCGACGTGCTCGGCCTGAACTGACGGCCTTCGCGCCATGGCTGCGCTGCACTGGTGGGAGCAAGGCGATGCGGTGACGCAGGCCACGGCGCTGCTGCTGCTTGCCATGTCCGTGGCCAGCTGGGTGGTCATCGCTCTGGAAGGCGCTGCTGCTGCGCCGGGCCCGCCGCGACGTGGCGCGCTGCACAGCGGCTTTCTGGCAGGCACCCGATCTCGATGCCGCCCACCAGCACATCGCGTCCTTTGACCGTGAAACGCTGGTCCTGCCTTTGGTGGCTGCGGCGAAATCCATCGCACATCCGCACGCGCTCACCGCTGCGCCCGGAACGCTGGCCCGGGCCGGCAGCGCCGCGCAGCAGCTCACGCGCGTGCTGCGCGACGCGCTGCACGCGGTGCTGGGCAGACTGCAGTGGGGCCAGGTGCTGCTGGCCACCGTGGGCTCCACGGCGCCGTTCGTGGGGCTGCTGGGCACTGTGTGGGGCATCTACCATGCGCTCGCGGCGATGGCCAGCGCGGGCCAGATCAGCATCGACAAGGTGGCCGGCCCGGTGGGCGAGGCCCTGGTCATGACCGCGGCCGGCCTGGCCGTGGCCATTCCCGCCGTGCTGGCCTACAACGTGTTCGGCCGCCTGCTCGGGCGCATCGAGGCCGACCTCGAAGGCTTCGCGCGCGACCTGCGCGAACTCGTGCTGGACGCGGCCGCCACACCCACGCGCAGCGACTGAACGCCATGGCCTTCGGTCGTCTGGAGCGCACCGCGGCGCCGCAGCCCATGAGCGACATCAACATGACGCCGCTGGTCGATGTGATGCTGGTGCTGCGTCGTCATCTTCATCCTCACGGCGCCGCTGCTGGCCAGCGCCATCCGGCTCGACCTGCCGCGCAGCGCAGGCGCGGCGCCGGGCGCGCCGCCGCAGTCCGTCACCGTGGTGCTCGACCAGGCCGGCCAGGCCTTCGTCAACGACCAGCCCCTGGCCCAGGCCGCTTTGGCGCAGCGCCTCGCGGCGATTGCGGCCGAGCACCCGGACACCGAGGTGCAGCTGCGCGCCGACGCGGCCGTGCCCTATGGCCGCGTGGTCGACATCATGGGCGCGGCGCACCAGGCCGGGCTCACGCGCATCGGTTTCGTGGCCGAGCCGGCCCCCGGTGCGGCGGCGCTTTCGCCCTGAGCGCTGCCACGGCAGCACCAACGCCTAAAATCCCCGCAGCGCAGCGGTTTGCGGCTGCATCTCACCTTTTCCGGGCTCCCATGCAAGACAAATACCAACACACCGACGTCGAGCGCGCCGCGCAGGCCCACTGGACGCGCCGCACGACGCCTACCGCGTGACCGAAGACGCGCAGCAAGAAGAAGTTCTACGCCTGCTCGATGCTGCCCTACCCCAGCGGCAAGCTGCACATGGGCCATGTGCGCAACTACACCATCAACGACATGCTCACGCGCTACCTGCGCATGAAGCGGCTACAACGTGCTCATGCCCATGGGCTGGGACGCGTTCGGCCTGCCGGCCGAGAACGCCGCGCATGAAGAACGGCGTGCCGCCGGCCAAGTGGACCTACGACAACATCGCCTACATGAAGCAGCAGATGCAGGCGATGGGCCTGGCCATCGACTGGAGCCGCGAGGTCGCCACCTGCGATCCCGAGCTACTACAAGTGGAACCAGTGGCTGTTCCTGAAGATGCTCGAAAAGGGCATCGCCTACCGCAAGACCCAGGTCGTCAACTGGGACCCGGTCGACCAGACCGTGCTGGCCAACGAGCAGGTCATCGACGGCAAGGGCTGGCGCACCGGCGCCACGGTCGAAAAGCGCGAGATCCCGGGCTACTACCTCAAGATCAGCGACTACGCGAGGAGCTGCTCGACGCAGTCACGCAGCGACAAGCTGCCGGGCTGGCCCGAGCGCGTCAAGCTGATGCAGGAAAACTGGATCGGCAAGAGCGAAGGCGTGCGCTTTGCGTTCCCGCACGACATCCGCGGCGACGATGGCGCGCTGATCAGGACGGCCGCATGTACGTGTTCACCACGCGCGCCGACACCATCATGGGCGTGACCTTCTGCGCCGTGGCGCCCGAGCACCCGCTGGCCGCGCATGCCGCGCGCAGCAACCCGCAAGGTGGCCGCCTTCATCGAGGAGTGCAAGAGCGGCGGCACGACCGAGGCCGAACTGGCCACGCAGGAAAAGAAGGGCGTGCCCACGGGCCTGACGGTCACGCACCCGCTCACCGACGAGCCGATCGCCGGTGTGGGTCGGCAACTACGTGCTGATCGGCTATGGCGACGGCGCCGTGATGGGCGTGCCCGCACACGACGAGCGCGACTTCGCCTTCGCCAACAAGTACGGCATCGAGATCATGCAGGTGGTGCTGGTCGACGGCGAGCACTTCGACTACCAGCGCTGGCAGGACTGGTACGGCGACAAGCAGCGCGGCGTCACCATCAACTCCGACAACTTCAGCGGCATGCCTTACCACGAGGCCGTGAACGCCGTCGCGCATGCGCTGGCGCAAAAGGGCCTGGGCGAGAAGAAGACCACCTGGCGCCTGCGCGACTGGGGCGTGAGCCGCCAGCGCTACTGGGGCACGCCGATCCCGATCATCCATTGCGACGAGCACGGCGCCGTGCCGGTGCCCGAGAAGGACCTGCCGGTGGTGCTGCCCACCGACTGCGTGCCCGACGGCTCGGGCAACCCGCTGCACAAGCACGAAGGCTTCCACGCCGGCGTGGTCTGCCCGGTCTGCGGCAAGGCCGCGCGGCGCGAGACCGACACCATGGACACCTTCGTCGACAGCTCGTGGTACTTCATGCGCTACTGCGACCCGAAGAACGACCGAGGCCATGGTGGCCGAAGGCGCCGAGTACTGGATGCCGATGGACCAGTACATCGGCGGCATCGAGCACGCCATCCTGCACCTGCTGTACGCGCGCTTCTGGACCAAGGTCATGCGCGACCTGGGCCTGGTCAAGGTCGACGAGCCGTTCACCAAGCTGCTCACGCAGGGCATGGTGCTCAACCACATCTACTCGCGCCGCGACCGACAAGGGCGGCAAGGAGTATTTCTGGCCGCACGACGTCGAGCACGTGTTGGCGATGACGGCAAGGTCCATCGGCGCCCGCCGCATCCATGCGGTCGGCGACCTGCCCGTGGGCACGGCGATCGACTACGGGGCGTCGGCACCATGTCCAAGACCAAGAACAACGGCGTCGACCCGCAGGACCTGATCGAGAAATACGGCGCCGACACCGCGCGCCTCTACACCATGTTCACCGCGCCGCCCGAGGCCACGCTCGAATGGAACGACGCCGCCGTCGAAGGCAGCTACCGCTTCCTGCGCCGCGTGTGGAACTTCGGCGTCAAGCTTCTGCTATGGATCAAGGAGCTGCCAGCGCAAGCGTGGCGGGCGCTACCGGCCTGAAAGACGTGGAGTTTGGCAAGGAGGCCAAGGCCCTGCGGCTGGAGATCCACACCGTGCTCAGCAGGTCGACTACGACTACCAGCGCATGCAGTACAACACCGTGGTGTCGGGCGCGATGAAGATGCTCAACGCGCTCGAAGACTTCAAGGCGATGGATTCGGCCGGCGCCCAGGTGGCGCTGATCGAGGGCTTTGGCATCCTGCTGCGCTGCCTCTACCCGGCCACGCCGCACATCGCGCACAGCCTGTGGAGCACGCTGGGCTACGACCAGGCGCTGGGCGAGCTGCTCGACGCGCCCTGGCCGCAGGTCGACCCCGCGGCGCTGGTGCAGGACGAGATCGAGCTCATGCTGCAGGTCAACGGCAAGCTGCGCGGCTCCATCCAGGTGCCGGCGCCCAGGCCGACCAGCGCCGAGATCGAGCGCGTGGCCCTGGCCAGCGAGGCGTTCGCCAAGCAGGCGGGCGGCGCGGCGCCGAAGAGGTCGTCGTCGTGCCGGGCCGCCTCGTCAACGTGGTGGTCTGAGCATGCCCGCCCGCCCCACCGCTGTGGTTGCCGCGGCCCGCACCGGCGGCGCGCTGCGCCGGCGCACGCTGCTGGCGCTGTGGCCGGCGCCGCTGCTGGCCGCCTGCGGCTTTCGGCTGCGCGGCGTGCCCGAGTTCGCGTTCCGCTCGCTCTACATCGCCGCGCCCGCGGGCTCGGCGCTGGCGCGCGAGCTGCGGCGCACGCTCGCAGGCGCGGGGGGCGCGCTCACGGTGATCACCGACCCGGCCAGGATGACCGAGGCCGAGGCCATCATGGACCTGCTCTCCGAGCAGCAGGAGCGCGTGGTCGTGGACCTGAACGCGGCGGGCCAGGTGCGCGAGCTGCAGCTGCGCCTGCGCATCCGCTTCAGGCTGCGCACGCCGACCGGCGCCGAGCTGATCCCCAGCACCGAGCTGCTGCAGCAGCGCGACGTGAGCTACAACGAAACCATCGCGCTGGCCAAGGAGGCCGAAGAGGCGCTGCTCTACCGCAACATGCAGACCGACCTGGTGCAGCAGCTGCTGCGCCGGCTCGCGGCCGCGCGCCCGCAGTGAGCACTGCCGCCTGCTGCATGCTATTGAAAGCAGAGCTGATAGCGCTTGCTGCAAAAGCGTTTGAGCCAGTTTTCATGCTGATTCTGTAGCCCCATGCACATTGCCCTGAACCAGCTCGCCGCGCACCTGCACAAAGGCCTGCGCCCGCTCTACACCCTGCACGGCGACGAGCCGCTGCTGCTGCAGGAGGCGGCCGACGCCATCCGCGCGCACGGCCCGCGCCCAGGGCTACACCGAGCGCAGCAGCTTCACCGTGGCCGGCGCGCATTTCGACTGGAGTGCGGTGCTGGCGGCCGGTGGCAGCCTGAGCCTGTTCGCCGACCGGCAGATCGTCGAGATCCGCATCCCCTCGGGCAAGCCGGGCAAGGACGGCAGCGCCGCGCTGCAGCAGATCGCGCAGGCCGCGGCCGGCAACGACAGCACGCTCACGCTGGTGCTGCTGCCGCGCCTGGACAAGGCCACGCAGGACGGGCGCCTGGTTCTCGGCGCTCGAGAACAACGGCGCGACCGTGCAGATCGACCCGGTCGAGCGCGCCGCGCTGCCGCAGTGGATCGCCCAGCGCCTGGCCGCCCAGGGCCAGCGCGTGGCGGCGGGCGAGGAGGGCCAGCGCACGCTGCACCTTCTTTGCCGACCGCGTCGAAGGCAACCTGCTCGCCGCGCACCAGGAGATCCAGAAGCTCGCGCTGCTGCACCCGCCGGGCGAACTCGGCTGGGCGCAGGTCGAGGCCGCCGTGCTCAACGTGGCGCGCTACGACGTGTTCAAGCTGTCCGAGGCCGTGCTCGCGGGCCAGCTGCTGCGCGTGCAGCGCATGCTCGACGGCCTGCAGGCCGAGGGCGAGGCCGCCGTGCTGGTGCACTGGGCGCTGGCCGAAGACATCCGTGCGCCTCAAGCGCGTCAAAGACGCCATGAACGCGGGCCGCCCCCTGCCGATGGCGCTGCGCGAAAACCGCATCTGGGGCGTGAAGGAGCGCCTCTACGAACGGGTGCTGGCGCACCTGACCGACGCGCAGCGCGGCGCGCCTGCTGCAGTCCGCGCACCTGGTCGACGGCATCGTCAAGGGCCTCAAGGTGCCCGACTGGCCGCAGGACCCGTGGCAGGCCCTGCAGCGGCTGGCGCTGCAGCTGGGCCGCGCCAGCGCGGGCGCGCCCCGGCGCGCATAAGGCGCACGCGGCGGCGCTGGCGCGGTGCGCGGCGGCTATTGGCCGTCGTCGAGCACAAAGGTGACCTGCATGTTCACCCGGTACTTGGTGATGCGGCCGCCTTCGATGGAAACCTTTTGCTCCTTGATCCACGCGCCGCGCACATTGGAGATGGTGTCGCAGGCGCGGGCGATGCCCTGGTTGATGGCATCCTCGAAGCTGGTGGTGCTGGTGGAACTGATCTCGATGACTTTGGCAACACTCATGGCGGGCTCCATCAAGAGGAAGGAAGCCTCCATGCTAGGAGCACTGCGGCCGCGCCCCTGTCGGACAAGCGCGCCTTGTGCGGTCGCCGGCGCGCCGCCTGCCGCCCTTCCCGGCAGAGGCGCCGTGGCCGGGCGGCCGGCGCAGGCGCGGCAGCCCTGAGGCATCTGCGGCAAAATCACGCCATGAACGCCCTCCACGTCAGCGAATACACCCAGGCCCTTGGTTTACAGGCAAAAACGGCTTCGGCCCTGATGGCCAAAGCGCCTGCAGCTATCAAAAACAAAGCGCTGAAGGCGCTGGCCCGCCTGCTGCGCGCGCAGACCGGGGCGCTGCAGGCCGACAATGCGCGCGACCTCGAGCGCGCCCGCGCCGCCGGCCTGGCCGAGCCCCTGGTGGACCGCCTCAAGCTCACGCCCCAGGTGCTCGAGACCTGCGCCCAGGGCTGCGAGCAGCTGGCCGCCATGCCCGACATCATTGGCGAAATCATCGGCATGAAGCAGCAGCCCAGCGGCATCCGCGTCGGCCAGATGCGCGTGCCGATCGGCGTCTTCGGCATGATCTACGAGAGCCGCCCCAACGTCACCATCGAGGCCGCCAGCCTGTCCATCAAGAGCGGCAACGCCTGCATCCTGCGCGGCGGCTCCGAGGCCATCGACTCGAACAAGGCGCTGGCCCGGCTGGTGCAGCAGGCGCTGGCCGAGGCCGGCCTGCCGCAGGATGCGGTGCAGCTGGTGCAGACCACCGACCGCGAAGCCGTGGGCCAGCTCATCGCCATGCCGCAGTACGTCGACGTGATCATTCCGCGCGGCGGCAAGGGCCTGATCGAGCGCATCAGCCGCGATGCCAAGGTGCCCGTGATCAAGCACCTGGACGGCAACTGCCACATCTACGTCGACGATCCCTGCGACCTCGCCATGGCCGTGGCGGTGGCCGACAACGCCAAGACCAGCAAATACAGCCCCTGCAATGCCAGCGAGGGCCTGCTGGTGGCCGCGGGCGTGGCGGCCGAGTTCCTGCCGCGCATCGGCGCGGTCTACGCTGAAAAAGGCGTCGAAATGCGGGTCTGCCCCGCCAGCCGGGCGCTGTTGGCTGCGGTTGCGGGAGCGAAACTGGTCGACGCCACCGAGCAGGACTGGTCCGAGGAATACCTCGCGCCCATCATCACGATCAGGTGGTGGCGGGGCTGGACGAGGCCATCGCGCACATCAACCGCTATTCGAGCCACCACACCGACGCCATCCTCACGCGCGACCACGTGCACGCCCAGCGCTTCCTGCGCGAGGTCGATTCGGCCAGCGTCATGGTCAACGCCAGCACGCGCTTTGCCGACGGCTTCGAGTACGGCCTGGGCGCCGAAATCGGCATCAGCACCGACAAGTTCCATGCGCGCGGCCCGGTCGGCATCGAAGGCCTGACCTCGCTCAAGTGGGTGGTGCTGGGCGAGGGCGAAGTGCGGGCCTGAGGCACCGACGCACACGCTCGCATCGCCCCAGTTTCCCGACACCAAGCCGTGAAAATCATCATCCTGGGGGCCGGCCGCGTGGGCCAGAGCGTGGCCGAGAGCCTGGTCTCCGAGCGCAACGACATCACGGTCATCGACACCGACGCCGCGCGCGTGCGCGAACTCGAAGCGCACCTGGACCTGCGCGCCGTGGTCGGCAATGGCATCGACCCCGCGGTGCTGGCCGAGGCCGGGGCCAACGACACCGACCTGCTCATCGCCTGCGCCGCGCAGGACGAGACCAACCTGGTGTGCTGCAAGGTGGCGCAGCTGCTGTTCAACGTGCCGACGCGCATTGCGCGCGTGCGCTCCTCGGGGTTCGATCCCGGCGGGCCGCTGGCCGGGCCCGACGGCTTTGCCGTCAGCGTGATCTGCCCCGAGGCGTCGCTCACGCGCTATATCGCCAAGCTCATCGAATACCCCGAGGCCATGCAGGTGCGCGAGTTTGCCGGTGGGCGCGCCTGCCTGGTGGCCATGCGCGCGCGCGCCGGCGCGCCGATGGTCGGTCTGACCATCGCCCAGGTGCGCGCAGCCACACCCCACGTGGCGATGCGCGTGGTGGCCATCTACCGGCGCTTTCCCGAAGAGCCCGACCGCTTCGTCGCCTGCAGCGGCGCCACGCGCATCGAGCCCGGCGACGAGGTGTTCGTGCTGGCGGCGCGCGAGCACCTGCCGTTCGTGCTCGCTTCGCTGCACCGGCGCGAAGGCCAGCCCGCGCGCGCCGTGCGCCGCATCATGGTGGCCGGCGGCGGTGACGTGGGCCTGCGCCTGGCGCTGCAGCTGGGCGCCGAGCCGGGGCGCTTTCATGCCAAGGTGATCGAGTCCGACCCGGCGCGCTGCATCGCATTGGCCTCGGCACTGCCCTCGCAGGTGCTGGTGCTGCAGGGCGACGCCACCGACGAAAAGCTGCTCGAAAGCGAAAGCATCGAGGAGGTGGACCTGTTCCTGGCGCTCACCGACGACGACGAGAACAACATCATGTCGAGCCTGCTGGCCAAGCGCATGGGCGCGCGGCGCGTGCTCGCGCTGATCCACCGGCGCAGCTACGCCGACCTGATGCATGGCACGCAGATCGACATTGCGCTCTCGCCCGCGCAGGCCATGCTGGGCGAACTGCTGGCCCACGTGCGCCGCGGCGACGTGCAGGCCGTGCACAGCCTGCGCCGCGGCGTGGCCGAGGCGCTCGAGATCGTGGCGCGCGGCGACCGCAAGAGCTCGCGCGTGGTCGGGCGCAAGGTGAGCGAACTGCGCCTGCCCGGCGACGTGCACATGGGCCTGATCGTGCGCGGCCTGCCCGTGCCCGGTGCCACGCCGCCGCCGCCGGGCACGCCGGCCGCGCCGCCGCAGGTCATCATTCCGCGCAGCCACACCGTGATCGAGAGCAACGACCACGTGGTGTTCTTCCTGCCGCACAAGCGCCTGGTGCGCGATGTCGAGCAGCTGTTCCGCGTGAGCGCCACGTTCTTCTGAAACGCCTGCCGACGGCGCCCGGCCCATGACCGACCTTCTTCCCGTCCTGCGCGTGCTGGGCATGCTCACCATGCTGTTTGCGCTCTCGATGGGCGTGCCGCTGGCCGTGTCGTGGTTTGCGCAGGACGGCGTCTGGCAGGTGTACCCGGTGGCCATGGGCATCACGCTGCTGGTGGGCGCCAGCCTGGTGGCGGGGCTGCACCGCTACAAGCGCGAGCTGCAGCCGCGCCACGGGGTCATGCTGGTGTCGCTGGTGTGGGTGCTGCTGCCGCTGTTTGCGATGCTGCCGCTGATGCTCGCCTGCCACCAGGTCGGGCGGCCGCTGTCGTTCACCCACGCCTACTTCGAGGCGGTGTCGGGCCTGACCACGACGGGCTCGACGGTGCTCTCGCAGCTGGACACGCTGCCGGTGTCGGTGAACGTGTGGCGCACCTTCATGCAGTGGATCGGTGGCATGGGCATCCTGATTCTGGCCGTGGCGGTGCTGCCGCTGCTGGGCGTGGGCGGCGCGCAGCTGTTCAAGGCCGAGGCCGCGGGCCCGGTCAAGGACACCAAGCTGACGCCGCGCATGACCGAGACGGCCAAGGGCCTGTGGGGCGTGTATGCGCTGTTTTCCGTGCTCTGCGCGCTGGCCTACTGGGCCGGCGGCATGGCGCCGCTGGACGCGCTGATGCACATGTTCTCGACGGTGAGCCTCGGCGGACTCTCGTCGCACGACGCGAGCTTTGCCTTTTTCCACTCGCCGCTGCTCGAAGGCATTGCGCTGGTGTTCATGCTGTTGGCCAGCTGCAACTTCGCGCTCTACTTCGTCGCGCTGCGCAAGGGGCAGTGGCGTGGCTTCTGGCGCGACCCGGAAATGCGCGCCACCTTCGCGGCGCTGCTCGGCGGCGGGCTGGTCGTGGCCGTGCTGCTCTGGGCCAAGGGCGTGTACGGCCCGCTCGACGCGCTGCGCTACGGCGTGTTCCATGTGGTCTCGGTGGCCACCACGACGGGTTTTGCCACGGTGGACTACCTGGCCTGGCCGGTGTTCGCGCCGGTCTTCATGCTGATGCTCTCGGGCGTGGCGACCAGCGCGGGCTCCACGGGCGGCGGCATCAAGATGGTGCGCATGCTGATCCTGCTCAAGCAGGCGCGGCGCGAGATGACGCGGCTGGTGCATCCGAACGCGGTGCAGCCCGTGCGCCTGGGCGACGCGGTGGTCGACAACGCGCGTGATCTTCTCGGTGCTGGCCTTCATGCTGGTCTACGGCGGCACGGTCATCGTGCTCAGCATGGCGCTGATGCTGACCGACCTCGATCCGGTGACCGCCTTCAGCGCGGTGCTCGCCAGCGTCAACTGCACCGGGCCGGGCCTGGGCAGCATCGGGCCCGCCTCGAATTACGCGCTGCTGACCGACTTCCAGATCTGGGTGTGCACGCTGGGCATGCTGCTCGGGCGCCTGGAAATCCTCAGCTTCATGGCCTTGCTGACGCCCTCGTTCTGGCGCCGCTGAGCGGCCCATGCGCGCTGTCGGCAGCCCTGCCTGCGCCGCAATCGGGCGGGGCGACTCCCTACAATCGCTGCTAACGTCTTAGAAGGCCTTCCCATGGTTCCGCACCTCATCACGGCCCTCACCGGGCCCATCAACGAGCTCGAGCAGCGCATCCTCGACTCCATGCCGGCCATCGAGCGCTGGTTCCGGCTCGAGTGGATGGAGCACACGCCGCCGTTCTACACCTCGGTGGACATCCGCAACGCCGGCTTCAAGCTCGCGCCGGTCGACACCAACCTGTTTCCGGGCGGCTGGAACAACCTCACCCAGGAGATGCTGCCGCTGGCCGTGCAGGCCGCGCATGGCGGCCATCGAGAAGATCTGCCCCGAGGCGCGCAACCTGCTGATCATTCCCGAAAACCACACGCGCAACACCTTCTACCTGGCAACGTGGTGCAGCTGCAGCGCATCTTCAACATGGCGGGGCTCAACGTGCGCGTGGGCTCGATCAGCCCCGAGGTCAAGAAGACCACCGTCGATCGAACTGCCCACGGGCGAGAGCGTGACGCTCGAGCCGGTGCAGCGCAACCAAGCGGCCGCCTGGGGCTGAAGAACTTCGACCCCTGCACCATCCTGCTCAACAACGACCTGTCGGCCGGGCCGCCCGGGCATCCTCGAAGACCTGCACGAGCAGTACCTGCTGCCGCCGCTGCACGCGGGCTGGAGCGTGCGCCGCAAGAGCAACCATTTCCGCAGCTACGAAGAGGTGGCCAAGCGCTTCGGCAAGCTGCTGGGCATCGACCCCTGGCTCATCAACCCGCTGTTCGGCAAGTGCGGCGAGATCGACTTCACCGAGGACACGGGGCTGGAGAACCTGCAGACCCAGGTCGATGCGCTGCTGACCAAGGTCCGCCGCAAGTACAAGGAATACGGCATCAACGAGAAGCCGTTCGTCATCGTCAAGGCCGACAACGGCACCTACGGCATGGGCATCATGACGGTGCACGATGCCAAGGAGCTGCAGACGCTCAACCGCAAGTCGAAGAACAAGATGGCCGTCATCAAGGACGGCCAGCCCGTGCACGACCTGATCATCCAGGAGGGCGTGCTCACGCGCGAGCGCGTGCACGAGGCCGTGGCCGAGCCGGTGGTCTACATGATGGACCGCTATGTCGTCGGCGGCTTCTACCGCATGCATGCCGACCGCGGCGTGGACGAAAACCTCAACGCGCCGGGTGCCAGCTTCGTGCCGCTGGCCTTCGACCACAGCACCCACTTGCCGCAGCCGGGCGCGCGCCCCGGCGCCAGTGCGCCCAACCGCTTCTACATGTACGGCGTGATCGCGCGCCTGGCCATGCTGGCGGCCAGCTACGAGCTCGAAGCCACCGACCCCGACGCCGAGGTCTACGACTGAACCGGGCGGCGCCCGCGCACGGCGCGGCGCCAGTTGTTGCGCTGCAACATTAGCGCAGCGGCCGGCCCCCGCGCGTGCGCGCCAACGGGCACAATGGCGACCCCCCATTAACAGAGCCCCGCCAGCGCCCCACCGGGCGGTGCGCAGCGGAAGTGGCAGTGCAAACCTCTAAATCTTCGCTGGGTGCGCTGATCCTGGGCGCCATCGGTGTTGTCTATGGCGACATCGGCACCAGCGTGCTGTACTGCGTCAAGGAGGTGTTCGGCTCCGGCCACGTGCCGTTCACGTCCGACAACGTCTACGGCATCCTGTCCATCTTCTTCTGGACGCTGACGGTCATCGTCTCGCTCAAGTACGTGGTGCTGGTGCTGCGCGCCGACAACGACGGCGAGGGCGGCCTGGTGGCGATGCTGGCGCTGGCGTCGCAGACCGTCAAAGACAAGCCGCGGCTGCGCAAATGTGCTGCTGCTGGTGGGCATTTTCGGCACCTCGCCTGTTCTACGGCGATGGCGTCATCACGCCGGCCATCTCGGTGCTCGTCGCGGTCGAGGGCCTGGAGGTCGTCTCGCCGCACGTTCAAGAAATACGTGATGCCGATCACGCTGGTCGTGCTGTTCTGCCTGTTCCTGGTGCAAAAGCGCGGCAGTGCGAGCATCGGGCGCTTCTTCGGGCCGGTCACGCTGCTCTGGTTCATCGCCATCGCCGCGCTCGGCCTGTTCGCACATCGTCGACACACCCGCGCATCCTGTGGGCCATCAGCCCGCACTACGCGCTGCGCTTCATCTGCGAGCACCCCGGCATCAGCTTCATCATCCTGGGCGCCGTGGTGCTGTGCGTGACCGGCGCCGAGGCGCTGTATGCCGACCTGGGCCACTTCGGCAAGCGGCCCGATCCGCATGACCTGGTTCTCTGTCGTGATGCCGGCGCTGACGCTCAACTACTTTGGCCAGGGCGCGCTGCTGCTGGCGAACCCCGAGGCCGTCAAGAACCCGTTCTTCATGATGGCGCCCGACTGGGCGCTGATCCCGCTGGTGCTGCTGGCCACGATGGCCACGGTGATCGCCTCGCAGGCGCTGATCACCGGCGCCTTCAGCGTGACCAAGCAGGTCATCCAGCTGGGCTACCTGCCGCGCCTGCAACGTCGCAGCACACCAGTGTCACGCGACGGCGGGGCAGATCTACATGCCCTTCGTCAACTGGAGCCTGTTCGTCATGCCATCGTGCTGGCGGTGGTGATGTTCCGCTCGTCCAGCAACCTGGCCGCGGCCTACGGCATTGCGGTGACCACCGACATGCTGATCACCACCGTGCTGACCTTCTTCGTGATCCGCTACGCCTGGCAGCTGCCCGCTGGCGCTGTGCATGGGCGCCACCGGCCTTCTTCTTCATGGTGGACTTTGCCTTCTTCGCCTCGAACCTGCTCAAGCTGTTCGACGGCGGCTGGTTCCCGCTGATGATCGGCGGCGCCATCTTCACGCTTCATGATGACCTGGAAGGACGGCCGCGGCCTGATGCGCGACGCGCTGCGCGCCGACGCGCATCGATCTGGCGCGAGCTTCCTGGAGGTCGGTGTTCGTCAGCCCGCCGGTGCGCGTGGACGGCACCGCCGTGTTCCTCACCGCCGAGCCGGGCATCGTGCCCAACGCGCTGCTGCACAACCTCAAGCACAACAAGGTGCTGCACGCGCAGAACCTGTTCGTCACGGTGCACAACCACGAGGTGCCGTGGATCCGATGGACAAGCGCGCATTGAGATGCGAGGCGCTGGGCCACGACTGCTGGCAGGTCGTGGTGCACTACGGCTTCAAGAACGACCCCGACCTGCCGCGCGCCCTGGCACTGCTGCGCGGGCGCGGCTGCGAGCTCGAGCCCATGAGCACGAGCTACTTCCTCTCGCGCGACGACGGTCATTCCCACCGTCGGCAGCGGCATGGCGCCGTGGCGCGAGAAGCTGTTTGCGCAGATGCACCACAACGCCAGCGGCGCGGCCGACTTCCTGCACCTGCCGAACAATGCCGTGGTGGAGCTGGGGTCGAAGATCGAGATCTGATGCCCGGACAGGGCGGATTTTGGGTGTTTTCGGCCTCTAGCCCTTGTGGGTAAAGCGCTGACAGCTATTGATTGCATAGCGAAAAGCGGCGGCGACCTGCGGGCGCCGGGCAATGCCAGAATCGGCCACCATGCATTTCTTCAAAGACTTGAGCCTGTCGGCCTTCACGGCCGGCTTCGTCGCCGTGCTGGTGGGCTTCACCAGTTCGGTGGCCATCGTGTTCCAGGCAGCGCAGGCGTTCGGTGCCACGCCCGCGCAGATCACCTCGTGGATCTGGGCGCTGGGCCTGGGCATGGGCCTGTGCTCGCTCGTGCCCTCGCTGTGGCTGCGCAAGCCGGTCATGATCGCCTGGTCCACGCCCGGCGCCGCGGTGCTGGCCACGGCGGGGCTGGCCGGCGGCTTCAGCATGGCCGAGGCCGTGGGCGCTTTCATGGTCTGCGCCGCGCTGGTCACCGTGGTCGGTGCCACGGGCTGGTTCGAGCGCGCGATGAACCGCATTCCCATGGAGATCGCTGCCGCGCTGCTGGCGGGCGTGCTCGCACGCTTCGGACTGCAGGCCTTCGCCGCGGCCCAGACGGCCCTGCCGCTGGTGCTGCTGATGCTGGGCTCCTACCTGGTCGCGCGCCGCCTGTGGCCACGCTACGCCGTGGTGCTGACGCTGGCCGTGGCCGTGGCCTATGCGGGCTTGCGCGGGCAGATGGCCTGGTCGGCCGTGTCGCTGGAACTGGCCATGCCGCAGTTCACGGCCCCCGCGTTCAGCTGGAGCGCACTGGTCAGCCTGGCGCTGCCGCTGTTCGTGGTGACCATGGCGTCGCAGAACCTGCCCGGTGTCGCCGTCATCCGGGCCTCGGGTTACGACGCTGCCCATCTCCCGGCTCATCACGCTCACGGGCGTCGCCACGCTGGTGCTGGCGCCGTTCGGCGCCTTCGCGCTCAATTTCAGCGCCATCACCGCCGCCATCTGCATGGGCCCGGAGGCGCACGAAGACCGCAGCAAGCGCTACACGGCGGCCGCGTCCTGCGGCGCTCTCTATATAGTGATCGGCATCTTCGGCGCGGTCATCACGGGCCTGCTCACCGCTTTCCCGAACGAACTGGTCGTGGCCATCGCCGGGCTGGCGCTGCTGGGCACCATCGGCAACGGCCTGTCGGTGGCGCTGCGCGACGAGCCGCACCGCGAGGCCGCGCTGATCACCTTCCTGGTCACGCTCAGCGGCGTGGCCATCGCGGGCGTCGGTTCGGCCTTCTGGGGCGTGGTCGCCGGCAGCCTCGCGCTGTTTGTGCAACAGTACGCACGTCGGCCCGCCGTGCGCTAGCCTGCCGCGCACCTCGGGCCAGGACGTTCGCCCTGGCCTGCGCCACCCGTGTCTCTTTGTCCGATACCTTTTCGCCCAATCCATGAAACTGCTCTTCATCGCCGATCCGCTGGAAGTCTTCAAGATCTACAAGGACACCACCTTCTCCATGATGCGCGAGGCGCAACGCCGCGGCCACCACATCGCCGCGTGCCAGCCGCAGGACGTGATGTGGGAGCGCGGCGGCAGGGTGCACGGCCCATGTGCGCGACATCACGCTGACCGGGCGACGCAGAGTGCCTGGTTCACCGTGGAGCAAGAGCGCGCCGCCGCCCTGGCGTCGTTCGACGCCGTGCTCATGCGCAAGGACCCGCCGTTCGACAGCGAGTACTTCTACGCCACGCACCTGCTCGAGCAGGCCGAGCGCGACGGCGCCCGCGTCTTCAACAGGCCGCGCGCGCTGCGCGACCACCCCGAGAAGCTGGCGATCATGGAGTTCCCGCAGTTCATCGGCCCGACGCTGGTCACGCGCGATGCGCGCGACATCCAGCGCTTCCATGCCGAGCACCGCGACATCATCCTGAAGCCGCTCGACGGCATGGGCGGCATGGGCATCTTCCGCGTGGGCCCCGATGGCCTGAACCTCGGCAGCATCACCGAGACGCTCAACCGGGACGGCGCTGCAAAGCGTGATGGTGCAGAAGTTCCTGCCGGAGATCGCGGAAGGCGACAAGCGCGTCCTGATCATCGGCGGCAAGCCCGTGCCCTATCTGCCTGGCGCGCATTCCCCAGGGCAGCGAGGTGCGCGGCAACCTGGCTGCGGGCGGCAAAGGGCGTGGCGCAGCCCTCTGTCGGCGCGCGACCTGGAGATCGCCGACGCCCTTGGTCCGATCCTGCAGGCGCGCGGGTTGCTGCTGGCGGGCGTGGATGTGATCGGCGACTGCGTCACCGAGATCAACGTCACCAGCCCGACCTGTTTCCAGGAGATCCAACAGCAGACCGGGTGCGATGTGCCTGCACTGTTCATGGACGCGCTCGAGGCAGCGATGGACACAGAAAATATCGAAACTCTTCCCCGCCCCCCCAAACCGATGCTATAGTCGAGGGCTTCGCTGCACGGAAGTTCTTTTTTGAAGAAGTTGCGTGCCAGCCTGGCCCCAGGGATTCAAGAGCCTGGGGCGCGGCGCAGAAAAAGCGCGGCGGACCTTAAAAGGTTGGCCGAAAGAAGAAAAGAAAAAAATCTTGGGGCTTTGAGAAAAGCGGGCAAAAACCCGGTCTATAATTCAAGGCTTCGCTGAACGGAGGTGCTGCCAAGCGGTGCTTCTGGAAGGCAAGAAAGACGGAGTGGCTAATAACCACAATGTTGACAGGGAAATAAAAACCCTGTTATAATTCAAGGCTCAGCTGATCGCAGCTAAGTCGGCAAGAAAAGAAAGACCCCGGTCTGACGGCTCTTTGCCAGGAACCTTAAAAATATACAGCCGATAAGCGTGGGCGTTTGAAGGCGATTGCCAAGTTCTTTGGAACTCAAGTCGCAAGACTTTAAACGCTCATGAGAGTAAAGAAGTGAAGTTCACTTCAATTCTTGATTTTTTGAGTGGCCCCGCAAGGGGCAAAAAACACAAGATCGAACTGTAGAGTTTGATCCTGGCTCAGATTGAACGCTGGCGGCATGCCTTACACATGCAAGTCGAACGGTAACAGGTCTTCGGATGCTGACGAGTGGCGAACGGGTGAGTAATACATCGGAACGTGCCCGATCGTGGGGGATAACGCAGCGAAAGCTGTGCTAATACCGCATACGATCTACGGATGAAAGCAGGGGACCCGCAAGGGCCTTGCGCGGACGGAGCGGCCGATGGCAGATTAGGTAGTTGGTGGGATAAAAGCTTACCAAGCCGACGATCTGTAGCTGGTCTGAGAGGACGACCAGCCACACTGGGACTGAGACACGGCCCAGACTCCTACGGGAGGCAGCAGTGGGGAATTTTGGACAATGGGCGAAAGCCTGATCCAGCCATGCCGCGTGCAGGATGAAGGCCTTCGGGTTGTAAACTGCTTTTGTACGGAACGAAAAGGCTCCTTCTAATAAAGGGGGCCCATGACGGTACCGTAAGAATAAGCACCGGCTAACTACGTGCCAGCAGCCGCGGTAATACGTAGGGTGCAAGCGTTAATCGGAATTACTGGGCGTAAAGCGTGCGCAGGCGGTTATGTAAGACAGATGTGAAATCCCCGGGCTCAACCTGGGAACTGCATTAGTGACTGCATAGCTGGAGTGCGGCAGAGGGGGATGGAATTCCGCGTGTAGCAGTGAAATGCGTAGATATGCGGAGGAACACCGATGGCGAAGGCAATCCCCTGGGCCTGCACTGACGCTCATGCACGAAAGCGTGGGGAGCAAACAGGATTAGATACCCTGGTAGTCCACGCCCTAAACGATGTCAACTGGTTGTTGGGAATTCACTTTCTCAGTAACGAAGCTAACGCGTGAAGTTGACCGCCTGGGGAGTACGGCCGCAAGGTTAAAACTCAAAGGAATTGACGGGGACCCGCACAAGCGGTGGATGATGTGGTTTAATTCGATGCAACGCGAAAAACCTTACCCACCTTTGACATGTATGGAAGATCGCAGAGACGCGATTGTGCTCGAAAGAGAGCCATAACACAGGTGCTGCATGGCTGTCGTCAGCTCGTGTCGTGAGATGTTGGGTTAAGTCCCGCAACGAGCGCAACCCTTGCCATTAGTTGCTACATTCAGTTGGGCACTCTAATGGGACTGCCGGTGACAAACCGGAGGAAGGTGGGGATGACGTCAAGTCCTCATGGCCCTTATAGGTGGGGCTACACACGTCATACAATGGCTGGTACAAAGGGTTGCCAACCCGCGAGGGGGAGCCAATCCCATAAAGCCAGTCGTAGTCCGGATCGCAGTCTGCAACTCGACTGCGTGAAGTCGGAATCGCTAGTAATCGTGGATCAGAATGTCACGGTGAATACGTTCCCGGGTCTTGTACACACCGCCCGTCACACCATGGGAGCGGGTTCTGCCAGAAGTAGTTAGCCTAACCGCAAGGAGGGCGATTACCACGGCAGGGTTCGTGACTGGGGTGAAGTCGTAACAAGGTAGCCGTATCGGAAGGTGCGGCTGGATCACCTCCTTTCTGGAAAACTGCAATTCAATTTGAACGCCCACACTTATCGGTTGTTGGAAGAAGTCGCTGCAAGGCGCATATGCGAAAGCATATGGGCCTCTGTAGAGGCCGGCTTGGGTCTGTAGCTCAGTTGGTTAGAGCACCGTCTTGATAAGGCGGGGGTCGGTGGTTCGAGACCACCCAGACCCACCAAGTGCTGCAGTCCGAGGGGCGACACGACAATGCGACAAGCGCAAAACCCCGGGGGATTAGCTCAGCTGGGAGAGCACCTGCTTTGCAAGCAGGGGGTCGTCGGTTCGATCCCGTCATCCTCCACCAACCCACACGATGCACCCGCAAGGGTGGTGAATCAACACCAAAGCAGCTTTGCAAAAGGCTGCTTTGATGTTGATCGATATCAATCGATCAATCGGCTGTTCTTTAAAAATTCATAGAGTCGAATCAGCGTTGCTGATGGAAACTGCACATTCGTAAAGGTTTAGTGCAGACCGTGCCATCAGCAACAAGAATTTTTGATTGCGTCAAAACGAATATTCAAACCTGGTTTGAAATTCTTAAGTAATACGATGACAGATCGAAAGATCTGAAGTTGTTTACGGCATAACGCGCCGGGTGAAAGACCTGGCAAGTCCTTGAAAGATTAAATGGCGATGTCTCGTCAAGAGACGTCAAAGTTATAGGGTCAAGTGACTAAGAGCATGTGGTGGATGCCTTGGCGATGATAGGCGACGAAAGACGTGATAGCCTGCGATAAGCTTCGGGGAGCTGGCAAATAAGCTTTGATCCGGAGATTTCTGAATGGGGAAACCCACCCTTCGGGGTATCGCAACCTGAATACATAGGGTTGCGAGGCGAACCGGGTGAACTGAAACATCTCAGTAGCTCGAGGAAAAGACATCAACCGAGATTCCGAAAGTAGTGGCGAGCGAAATCGGACAAGCCTTGCAGTGATAGCACGACGGTTAGCAAAACGGGATGGAAAGCCCGGCCATAGCAGGTGATAGCCCTGTATGCGAAAACCGACGTGTGGTACTAGGCTGCAGACAAGTAGGGCGGGACACGAGAAATCCTGTCTGAATATGGGGGGACCATCCTCCAAGGCTAAATACTCATCATCGACCGATAGTGAACCAGTACCGTGAGGGAAAGGCGAAAAGAACCCCGGGAGGGGAGTGAAATAGATCCTGAAACCGCATGCTTACAAAAAGTAGGAGCCTCGCAAGGGGTGACTGCGTACCTTTTGTATAATGGGTCAGCGACTTACATTCAGTGGCAAGGTTAACCGAATAGGGAAGCCGTAGAGAAATCGAGTCCGAATAGGGCGAACATAGTCGCTGGGTGTAGACCCGAAACCAAGTGATCTATCCATGGCCAGGATGAAGGTGCCGTAACAGGTACTGGAGGTCCGAACCCACTAGTGTTGCAAAACTAGGGGATGAGCTGTGGATAGGGGCGAAAGGCTAAACAAACTTGGAAATAGCTGGTTCTCTCCGAAAACTATTTAGGTAGTGCCTCAAGTATTACCGTCGGGGGTAGAGCACTGTTTAGGCTAGGGGGTCATGGCGACTTACCAAACCTATGCAAACTCCGAATACCGACGAGTACAGCTTGGGAGACAGAGCACCGGGTGCTAACGTCCGGACTCAAGAGGGAAACAACCCAGACCGCCAGCTAAGGTCCCTAAAATTGGCTAAGTGGGAAACGAAGTGGGAAGGCTAAAACAGTCAGGATGTTGGCTTAGAAGCAGCCATCATTTAAAGAAAGCGTAATAGCTCACTGATCGAGTCGTCCTGCGCGGAAGATGTAACGGGGCTAAGCCAGTTACCGAAGCTGCGGATGTGCAATTTATTGCACGTGGTAGGAGAGCGTTCTGTAGGCCTGTGAAGGTGTCTGGTAATGGATGCTGGAGGTATCAGAAGTGCGAATGCTGACATGAGTAGCGTTAAAGGGGGTGAAAAGCCCCCTCGCCGTAAGCGCAAGGTTTTCTACGCAACGTTCATCGGCGTAGAGTGAGTCGGCCCCTAAGGCGAGGCAGAGATGCGTAGCTGATGGGAAACAGGTCAATATTCCTGTACCGATCAATAGTGCGATGTGGGGACGGAGAAGGTTAGCTCAGCCAACTGTTGGATATGTTGGTTCAAGCCTGTAGTCGTGCCCGGTAGGCAAATCCGCCGGGCTGAGATGAGGGGTGATAACGAGGCTGCTTGCAGCCGAAGTGAGTGATACCCTGCTTCCAGGAAAAGCCACTAAGCTTCAGCTATTGACGACCGTACCGCAAACCGACACTGGTGCGCGAGATGAGTATTCTAAGGCGCTTGAGAGAACTCTGGAGAAGGAACTCGGCAAATTGATACCGTAACTTCGGGAGAAGGTATGCCCCAAGTAGGTGAACTCGAACAGAGGGAGCCCAAAGGGGTTGCAAAAAATCGGTGGCTGCGACTGTTTAATAAAAACACAGCACTCTGCAAACACGAAAGTGGACGTATAGGGTGTGACGCCTGCCCGGTGCTGGAAGATTAAATGATGGGGTGCAAGCTCTTGATTGAAGTCCCAGTAAACGGCGGCCGTAACTATAACGGTCCTAAGGTAGCGAAATTCCTTGTCGGGTAAGTTCCGACCTGCACGAATGGCGTAACGATGGCCACACTGTCTCCTCCAGAGACTCAGCGAAGTTGAAATGTTTGTGATGATGCAATCTCCCCGCGGAAAGACGGAAAGACCCCATGAACCTTTACTGTAGCTTTGTATTGGACTTTGAACAGATCTGTGTAGGATAGGTGGGAGGCTTTGAAGTGTGGTCGCTAGATCACATGGAGCCAACGTTGAAATACCACCCTGGTGTGTTTGAGGTTCTAACCCAGGTCCCTTATCGGGATCGGGGACAGTGCATGGTAGGCAGTTTGACTGGGGCGGTCTCCTCCCAAAGCGTAACGGAGGAGTTCGAAGGTACGCTAGTTACGGTCGGACATCGTGACGATAGTGCAATGGCATAAGCGTGCTTAACTGCGAGACTGACAAGTCGAGCAGATGCGAAAGCAGGACATAGTGATCCGGTGGTTCTGTATGGAAGGGCCATCGCTCAACGGATAAAAGGTACTCTGGGGATAACAGGCTGATACCGCCCAAGAGTTCATATCGACGGCGGTGTTTGGCACCTCGATGTCGGCTCATCTCATCCTGGGGCTGTAGCCGGTCCCAAGGGTATGGCTGTTCGCCATTTAAAGAGGTACGTGAGCTGGGTTTAAAACGTCGTGAGACAGTTTGGTCCCTATCTTCCGTGGGCGCTGCAGATTTGAGGAAGCCTGCTCCTAGTACGAGAGGACCGGAGTGGACACACCTCTGGTGTATCGGTTGTCACGCCAGTGGCATTGCCGAGTAGCTAAGTGTGGAAGAGATAACCGCTGAAAGCATCTAAGCGGGAAACTCGTTTCAAGATGAGATCTGCCGGGGGCTTGACCCCCCTGAAGAGTCGTTCAAGACCAGGACGTTGATAGGCTGGGTGTGGAAGCGCAGCAATGCGTTAAGCTAACCAGTACTAATTGCTCGTGCGGCTTGACCCTATAACTTTGATGGCCCAAGGCTTCAAAGATTGTTATGCCAAGTTGACGCAGTCAAAACCAAACAAGCTGATTCCAAACTCTATGAATTCGTTGGGTTGATCATGTGATCAACACGACACCCAGTTATGCCTGATGACCATAGCAAGTCGGTCCCACTCCTTCCCATCCCGAACAGGACAGTGAAACGACTTCGCGCCGATGATAGTGCGGGTTCCCGTGTGAAAGTAGGTCATCGTCAGGCTCTTACAGCCCAGTAAACCCCCCGCTCAGCAATGTGCGGGGGGTTTCCTGCTTGGGGGACGGAAATGTATGGCTGCCTGAGAATCGGCGAGACAAGCCAGCCGCCGTGGGAGATGGAGCGCCGGATTAGCGCGCCGCGTTGTCCGGGGTCAAAGCCGGGCCGGCTTCGGGGTACACGGCGCCATCGACAAACACCTTGAGTTCCCGGTGGCCAAACGGCTGCCAAATCTCATTGCGGGTCAGTGGAGCGGTCACGATCACGGCGACCCGGTCGGTCGGCGAGGTTTGCGTGGAAAAATCCACCTGCACGTCTTCATCGGCCAAATGGGCCTGGGCAAACGGGTGGTGGCGTTCGATGTAATACAGGTGGGT
This sequence comes from uncultured beta proteobacterium, assembly GCA_963703375.1. Classification (GTDB taxonomy): domain Bacteria; phylum Pseudomonadota; class Gammaproteobacteria; order Burkholderiales; family Burkholderiaceae_C; genus Simplicispira. The sequence continues at coordinate 602,237 of CAVPEF010000004.1, forward strand.
TGAGGCATGGGCCCACAGAGCCTGGCCGTTGGACAGCAAGAAATTGAAGGTGCCGTGCGGTGCGATGTGCGCAGCGAGTTCGCGCAGGGTGAGTGTCAATTCGCCAATGCTGGGCACATCGGCGTGCGACTTGGCCAGCTCCTGCATGATCCAGCAGAAAGCGTGTTCGCTGTCGGTCGAGCCCACCGGGTGGAAGCTGCCGTGCAGGCGCGGCCTGAAGTCTTTCAGGTCGCCGTTGTGCGCAAACACCCAGTAGCGGCCCCACAGCTCGCGCACGAAGGGGTGGCAGTTCTGCAGGCTGACAGCGCCCTGCGTCGCCTTGCGGATGTGCGAGATGACGTTGCGGCTTTTGATGGGGTAGCGGCGGATCAGCTCCGCCACCGGCGAATCGACCGCGCGCTGGTGATCGACGAAGTGGCGCACACCCTTGTCTTCAAAGAAGGCGATGCCCCAGCCGTCGCAATGGTCGCCGGTGTGGCCCGCACGCTGCGCAAAGCCGGTGAAGCTGAACGTCACGTCGGTCGGCGTGTTGCAGTTCATTCCCAGGAGTTGGCACATGGTGGCACGGTAACAAAAATCAGATGAGGGCGCCGCAGGCTCAATGTGCGCGCGCCGCTGCCGGGGCGGGAGCCTCGCGCAGCTGCCAGGCCGCCACCAAGGCCAGCACGCACAGGCCGGCGAGCATGGTGAAGGTTTCGCCAAAGGCCGCGACGCGCGCTGCACTGCTGGCGGCGCTGGACAAGGAGTCGCCATGCGCGCCCAGGCGCCATTCGAGCACGATGCCGCACAGGCTCACGCCCGTGGCGCCGCCCAGCATGCGCACAAAGCCAATCGTGCTCGATCCCTGCGAAATCAGCGGCTTGTCCAGCGGCCGCATGGCGCCCAGGTTGAGCGACGGCAGGATAAAGCCGAGGCCGATGCGCCCCAGCACACTGAACGCCACCAGCAGCCACAGCGCCGACTGCAGCCCCACGAGCAGCATCAGCGCGAACGAACAGGCCAGCAGGCCCAGGCCTGTCATGACCAGCACGTGCGTGGGTTGCCGGTCGGCCAGGCGGCCGACGATGGGGATGGTCACGGCCAGCACGATGCCGGCGGGCAGCAAGATCGTGCCCACCAGAGAGGGCGCCAGCTGCAGCCCCAGCTGCATGAACACCGGCAGCAGGTAGGTCGAGCCAAACAGCGCCGTGCCATAGATGAATGCCACCACGCAGCCCATGGCGAACTGGCGGTAGCGGAACAGGCGCAGGTCCATCAACGGGGCGCGCCCCTGCGCGGTCTGGCGGCGCTGCCACCCGATGAACAGCACCACGGCCAGCACGGCCGCGCCCAACAGCCCCATCCACTCGCTGGTCGACCCACTGTGCAGCGCCACCAGCCCGTTGAGCAGGCACAGCGTGCCCACCGTGCCCAGCAGCAGGCCGCGCCAATCGAGCGACGCGCCCTGCCGGTCGGCCTGGATACCGCCGGGTGCATTCACCGGCACGTACTTGTAGGCCAGCCAGATCGACGCCAGGCAAAACGGCACGACCATGAAAAAGATCGAGCGCCAGCCGAACCAGTCCACCAGCAGCCCGCCCACGCTGGGCCCGATGGCCGGCGCCAGCACCACGCCCATGCCGAACAGGCCGCTGGCCCGCCCCTGTTCGTGGGGCTGGAACGCGTGCAGGATGATCACGGCCGGAATCGGCTGCACGATGCCCGCTGCCAGCCCCTCGGCCACGCGCGCCGCCATCACCAGGCCAAAGTAGCCCGACAGCCCGCCGCCGATGCCGCCCAGCAGCAACAGCACCATGGCCGCCACGTAGGTCGTGCGGTAGCCGTAGCGCGAGAGCAGCCACGGCGTGGTCAGCATGGACACCGTGGTGGCGACCATGAAGCCCGAGCTGACCCACTGCGCGCGCTCCTGGCCGAGCGCGAAATGCAGGCTCATGTCGGGGATGGCGACATTGACGATGGTCGAGGACATGATGGACGCCATCACCCCGACCATCACCGACAACAGCAGCAGCCAGCGGTAGCGCTCGCCGTGGCGCTCACGCAGCACGGCGGCAGAGTGGGCGCCAGAACTGCTCATGCTCGGGGCTCAGGTGCGTTCGGACCAGAGTGTGCCGCCGGTGGCCCAGTTTTCGCGTTTCACGTCGGTGATCAGGATGTCGACCGATTCGGGCGAGCCGCCCAGCACCTCGACGGAAACGCGGGTGATCTCTTCCACCAGCTTGCGCTTTTGCTCCACCGTGCGGCCTTCCATCATTTCAATGTGGTATGTGGGCATATCCGTGTCCTTGCAAGCTATCATAAAAAAGGCAAATCATATCGGTGCAAGGACAGGTGGTCCCGAGATCGGCGCGCTGCACGCGGGGCACAGGCACGAGATTCCCCGCTGATCGTCCGCCAAGGCCGCCAGCGCTTTGCGGTCAATGACCCGCGCCATGCACCAGCAGCTGTCCGTCGCGCGCCCTGCGGCGATGGCGCACAGGTTGGGCTGGCCGCACAACGGGCAGCGCGAGGGGGAGGATTGCGGGGGGGTGAACGGCATGGCGGGCGTTGGGCCTTGGACGGGACGCCCGTCAGTGTAGGGCGGTTTTTCCGTGGCGCACATCGCGCGTCGCACCTCGGGGTACATCTGGCTGGTGGCATCGGGTGCATGCCAAAGTCCCTGTCAGGCCAAAGTTTCAAATAAAAAGCCTTTTAGCGCTGATGCCAAGGACTGGACGCTATCCATAGAGAGGCAGCTGGGCGGTATGCCCGTTATGCAGCTCCCGGCTCTATGAAGACAGGGGATCAGTCGCGCAGGCGCTCGGCCACAAACTGCCGGAACAAACCCATCGACGGAGCCTCCGTGCGCCCGGACAGCGTGACAAACGCAAAGCGTGCGCCGCCTATGGATCGGGGAGCGACCGCCAGCTCGGCGAGCTGGCCGGCCGCGCAGCCGGCGGACGCCGCCGCCAGGATGCCCAGGTAAATCGCATCCGACACCTTGACGGTTTCAATCAGGCTCGTGATGTCGTCGCAGCGCAGGCTCACGGCCTGCTGCGGATCGGCCCGTGGCCCGAAGGTGTTGACCAGCATATGTGCCACTTCTGCGCTCAGGGGTGTCGAGGCCAGGGGGAAGCGCAGTACCTCATCAAAAGACACGGGGCTGTCGGCCAGGAGCAGGGGATGTCCGCTGCGGCAGACAAAACCGGCGCGCATTTCGGTCAGGTTTTCGATGGCGAGATCGGGGGCCGGGGCAATGCGGCGAACGTCGATCACCAGCGCGTCGAGCGTGCGCTGACGCAGCTGCATCAGCTGCAACTCGGTCACGCCCGAGGACACGCTGATCTGCACCCCCGGATGGCGCTTGGCCATGTGGACCAGGAACGGGGTCATCAGCATCGCGCCTGGCCCCGAACCCAGGCCAATCCGGACGGAGCCCAGGTCGCCCTGCTTGAGCAACTCGGCACTGCGGCGCAGCTCGGCCACCTCGAACACCATGCGCCGGGCGCGCACCGCCACGGCCTGGCCCAGCGGCGTGAGTTCGTTGCGCTTGCCGGTGCGGTCGATCAGGCGCGCACCCAGGTCGTCTTCCAAGGTCTGAATGCTTCGGCTCAGGGCCGACTGTGTCAGATGCAGCCGGTCGGCGGCGCGGCTGAACGAGCCGGTGTCGGTCACCGCCAGCAAGTGTTCGAGGTGACGCAAGTTCATGGACCAGACATATTGAATGAGCTGCGTGAATAGTAATCACAAAAATAATGCATTGGACGCAATAAGGTGCGCTGCCTAGCATCCGTGAGTGCACGCTCTGCACTCTGCGTCCATTCAAATATTCAAAGGAGACATCCCATGAAGGCATTCAAGACACTCAGCCTGCTGCTGGCGGGCATGGTGCTGGCCACGGGCGGCGTGCTCGCCCAGACCTTCCCAACCAAGCCTGTCAATCTGATGGTGCCGTACCCGGCGGGGGGACCCTCCGATGCGGTGGCGCGCATCTTCGCCGTGCCCTTGGGCAAGGAACTGGGCCAGCAGGTCATCGTGGAAAACCTGGGCGGCGTCGCTGGCGCGCTGGCCGCGCAGAAGGTGCTGGCGGCGCCCGCCGACGGCTACTACCTCTTCCAGGGTTCACCCAACGAGCTGATCCTGTCGCCGCTGGCCAACGCCGCCGTGAAGCTCAAGACCGAAGACTTCTGCCTCGTGCACCCGGCAAGCGATGCGGTGATGGTCTTCGTTGCGCGCAAGGACCTCCCCGCCGACAGCGTGGACGAGCTGATCGCGCTGGCGCGCAAGTCGGGCGACAAGCCGCTGACCTACGGCAGCGTGGGCATAGGCTCGCTGTACCACCTGATCCTCGAAGATGTGCAACACCGCGCTGACATCAAGCTGATCCACGCACCCTACAAGGGCAACGCGCCCTTGATGCAGGACATCGGCGGCGGATCGGTCGACTTCGCCGTGCTGGTATACAGCGCAGCCATGGGCGCGCTGGCCGAGCAGGGCCGGCTCAAGGTGATTGGCCAGCTGGGTGCACAGCGTTCCGAACTGCTGAAGAACGTGCCCACCGCCAGCGAAGGCAAGGAACTGAAGAACTTCTCGTACAGCATCTGGAGCGGCTTCTTTGTGCCCAAGAACACGCCAGAAGCTGTGGTCCAGCGCCTGCACAAAGCCATTGGCGCGACGCTGCAGGACCCTTCCGTGCGCTCGCAACTGGCGGCTCAAACGTCGCTCGCATCGCCGCCCACCTCGCTGGCCGAAGGGGCGAAGTTCTTTGAGTCCGAGACTGCGCGTTACCGCACCATCGCCAAAGCGATCAACCTGCAGCCGCAGTGAGCGCCCGCATGAGCACGCATTTGCTGAAGGCGCTGAACGAGACGGCCGATGAGTTCGTCGGCCTGCGGCGCGATATCCACCGCCACCCGGAACTGGCTTTCGACGAGCACCGCACGTCGGCCCTCGTGGCCGAGAAGCTGCAAGGCTGGGGCTATGCGGTCGAGCGCGGTCTGGGCGGTACGGGCCTGGTGGGACAGCTGGTGCACGGCGATGGCCAGCGCCGGCTCGGCCTGCGTGCCGACATGGACGCCCTGCCCATCCATGAAGCCACCGGCCTGCCGCACGCCAGTCGCCACGATGGCGTGATGCACGCGTGCGGCCACGACGGCCACACCGCCATGCTGCTGGCCGCCGCGCAGCACCTGGCGCACAGCGGTGACTTTTCCGGCACGTTGAACCTGATCTTCCAGCCCGCCGAGGAAGGCGGCGGCGGCGCGCTGCGCATGATGGCTGACGGCCTGTTCGACAAATACCCCTGCGACGCGGTTTTTGCCATGCACAACATGCCCGGCATACCGCAGGGCCATCTGGTGCTGCGCGAAGGCGCCACCATGGCCTCGTCCGATTACGCCACCGTCACGCTGACCGGCGTCGGCGGCCACGGCGCCATGCCGCACCTGGCGACCGACCCCATCGTGGCCGCAGCGAGCATCGTGATGGCGCTGCAGACCGTGGTCTCGCGCAACATCGATCCGCTGCAGATGGCGGTGGTCACGGTGGGCGCGCTGCATTCCGGCAAGGCCAACAACGTGATCCCGCAAAGTGCAACGCTGGAGCTCAGCGTGCGCGCGCTGGACCGCGCGGTGCGCGCCAGGCTGGAGCAGCGCATCAAGGCGCTCATCGCCACGCAGGCCGAAAGTTTTGGCGCCACGGCGCAGATCGACTGGCGGCCCGGCTATGCCGTGCTGGTCAACACGCCAGAGCAAACCGCCTTCGCCCGCGAGGTGGCCTTGGAACTGCTCGGAGAGACGCGCGTGACCTTACAGGGTCCGCCCTTGCCGGGCAGTGAAGACTTCGCCTTCATGCTCGAGCGTGTGCCCGGCAGCTACCTGTTTATCGGCAACGGCGATGGCGACAGCGCCGGTGCCTGCATGGTGCACAACCCGGGCTACGACTTCAACGACGCCAATCTGCCCATCGGCGCGGCCTACTGGGTGCTGCTGGCGCAACGTTTCCTGGTGTGATCCCGCCGACAGTGCCTGAAAGGCAACGGCGCCCGAGGATGCCGTTGTCTTTTTCAAGCGAATAGGCCTGCAACGTATATGTTACGGGCATTCAATGCTATTGAAAAAATAGCAAACTGCGCTGGCTTGGTCAGGCCGTTCCCGCCTTCACCTTCAACCGCCAGGCATGCAGCAGCGGCTCGGTGTAGCCGTTGGGCTGCTCGAGGCCCTTGAACACCAGGTCCAGCGCTGCCTGGTATGCGGCCGAGGTATCGAAATGGCCCGCCATCGGCTGGTAGAGCGGATCGGCGGCGTTCTGGCCGTCGACCACGGCGGCCATGCGCTGGAAGGTTTCCCGGACCTGCGCCTCGGTCACGACGCCGTGCAGCAGCCAGTTGGCGATGTGCTGGCTGGAGATGCGCAGCGTCGCGCGGTCTTCCATCAGGCCGACGTTGTGGATGTCGGGCACCTTCGAGCAGCCCACGCCCTGGTCGACCCAGCGCACCACGTAGCCCAGGATGCCCTGCGCGTTGTTGTCGAGCTCTTGCTGCTTTTCGGCGTCGGACCAGTTCGGGTTGGCGCTGACGGGCACGGTGAGCAGGCCGGTGAGCAGGTCGTCGCGCTCGGCAGCCACATCGGTCTTTTCCATCTCGATCTGGATGTCGCGCACCAGCACCTGGTGGTAGTGCAGCGCGTGCAGCGTCGCGCCCGTGGGGCTGGGCACCCAGGCGGTGTTGGCGCCGGCCTTCGGGTGCGCGATCTTCTGCTCGAGCATGGCGGCCATCAGGTCGGGCATGGCCCACATGCCCTTGCCGATCTGCGCCTTGCCGCGCAGGCCGCATGCGAGGCCGACGAGCACGTTGTTCCGTTCGTAGGCCGGCGATCCAGGCGCAGGTCTTCATGTCGCCCTTGCGGACCATCGGGCCGGCCTGCATGGCGCTGTGCATCTCGTCGCCGGTGCGGTCGAGGAAGCCGGTGTTGATGAACGCGACGCGGCTGGCGGCGGCGCCGATGCAGGCCTTGAGGTTGACGCTGGTGCGGCGCTCCTCGTCCATGATGCCGAGCTTGACGGTGTCGGCCGGCAGGCCCAGCACCTGCTCGACGCGGCCAAACAGTTCGCTGGCGAACGCGACCTCGGCGGGGCCGTGCATCTTGGGCTTGACGATGTAGACCGAGCCCTTGCGCGAGTTGCGCAGACCGTTGGCACCGTGGCCCTGCAGGTCGTGCAGTGCAATCGCGGTGGTGACGACGGCGTCCATGATGCCCTCGGGGATCTCGCGCTGCGCGCCCTGGGCGTCGGTGTACAGGATGGCCGGGTTGGTCATCAGGTGGCCGACATTGCGCAGGAACATCAGCGAGCGGCCGTGCAGGCGCACTTCGCCCTGGCCGCTGGGCGCGGTGTAGACGCGGTCGGGGTTGAGGCCGCGCGTCAAGGTCTTGCCGCCCTTGGCAAACGACTCGGTCAGCGTGCCCTTCAGGATGCCCAGCCAGTTGGCGTAGCCCAGCACCTTGTCGTCGGCGTCCACGGCGGCCACCGAGTCTTCGAGGTCGAGGATGGTCGAGAGCGCCGACTCGATCACCAGGTCCGCCACGCCGGCCGCGTCGCTGGCGCCGATCGCGGTGGCGCGGTTGATCACGATGTCGATGTGCAGACCGTGGTGCTCCAGCAGCACCGAGGTCGGCGCCGCTGCGTCGCCCTGGTAGCCGACGAACTGCGCCGCGTCCTTCAGGCCGGTGCGGGCGCCGCCCCGCAGCGTGGCGACGAGCTGGCCGCCTTCGATGCGGTAGCCGGTCGAGTCCTGGTGCGAACCGCTGGCCAGCGGCGCTGCCTGGTCGAGGAAGTTGCGCGCAAAGGCGATGACCTTGGCGCCGCGTTTTTCGTTGTAGCCCGGGCCCTTGTCGCAGCCGTCGGCCTCGGAGATCGCGTCCGTGCCGTAGAGCGCGTCGTACAGGCTGCCCCAGCGCGCGTTGGCCGCGTTGAGCGCATAGCGTGCGTTCAGGATGGGCACCACGAGCTGCGGGCCGGCCTGCACGGCCAGCTCGTCATCGACGTGGGTGGTCGTGGCCTGCACGTCGCCGGGCACGGGCACGAGGTAGCCGATGGTTTCGAGGAATTTGCGGTAGGCCGCCATGTCGGTGATCGGGCCGGGGTGGGCCCGGTGCCAGGTGTCCAGCTCGGCCTGCAGGCGGTCGCGCTCGGCCAGCAGGGCAAGGTTGCGCGGCGCCAGGTCGGCGACGATGGCGTCAAAGCCCTGCCAGAAGGCGGCGCTGTCCACGCCCGTGCCGGGCAGGACCTGCTCTTCAATGAAGCGGTGCAGGACGGTGGCTACCTGCAGGCGGTGGACGGTGGTGCGTGCGGTCATGGGCAAACCCTCAAACGGTGGACAACAGAAACGGCAGACGCCCCGCAGGGCAGACAAGTCCCACTGTATTCGAATTGTTTGCGGCCATAAATACCGCAAAAACACCGAAACCTGTGACTTTTATGCACAAATGAATCCGTGCACGGACCCATTGCACAGGCAACACTGGCGCAGGAAGGTGGCGCAGAAGCGGTGCGATCTTCATTTTGATAGCTTCCAACGCACAACTGGTAAGCGTTTGGGCCGGTTTTGGCTGATAAAAGCGATCGGTGGCGAGCGCACTGCGCCGGGTTCAGGCGCTCGCGACCGCGACCTCCACGGCGCAGTCGTAGAACGTCGGCCCGGCGCCGAGGTCGGTCAGCGCCTGGCCGGTCAGTTCGTTGACGTTGGTGCCGTCGAGCCCCAGTTTGCGCCACCAGATGCCCAGGCCGTGGACCACGCCCGGGCGCGCGCGTTCGCTGACCACGGCGTGACACCGGTGGCTGCCGCGGTCGTTGAACACGCGCACCACGGCGCCGTCGGCGATGCCGCGCGCCTGCGCGTCGGCGGGGTGGATCTCGAGCAACGGCCGGCCTTCGATGTCGCGCAGGCTCTGCACATTGACGAAGGTGGAGTTGAGGAAGTTGCGCGCCGGCGGCGAGATCATGGCCAGAGGGTAGGGCGAGGCAGGGCCCGGCAGCTCGTGGTTGGGCAGGTGGTCGGGCACCGGATCGAGCCCCTGCGCGGCGAGCCGTGCGCTGTAGAACTCGCATTTGCCCGACGGCGTCGGAAAGCCGCCGTCGGCAAACGGCGCGTCGGGCACGGCCAGCGGCGCAAAGCCGGTGTCGAGCAGCGTTCCAAAATCCACCCGTTCGCCATAGGCCTGGCGGCACAGGGCCTCGTCGCTGTCGGCAAAGCAGGGCTCGGCAAAGCCCATGCGCGCGGCCAGGTCGCGGAAGATCTGTGCGTTCGAGCGCGCCTGGCCCACGGGCGCAATGGCCGGGCGGTTCAGCAGCACGTCGGTGTGGCCGTACGACAGGTGCACGTCCCAGTGCTCGAGCTGCGTGGTGGCGGGCAGGATGTAGTCGGCGTAGTCGGCGGTGTCGGTGTGGAAGTGTTCAAGCACCACGGTGAACAGGTCGTCGCGCGCGAAGCCGCGCACCACCTGGCCCGACTCGGGCGCCACGGCCACGGGGTTGCTGTTGTAGACCACCAGCGCCTCGACCCGGGGGCCGAAGGCGGCAGAAGATTCGCGCAGCAGGTCGTCGCCAATGGTCACCATGTTGAGCGTGCGCGGCGCGCGCCCGGCCAGCAGGTCGGGGCGCTGCAGCAGGTCGCGCCGCACGGGGAAATGGCCCGAACTCGACAGCAGCAGGCCGCCGGCGCGCTGGCGCCACGCGCCCGTGAGCGCGGGCAGGCAGGCGATGGCGCGCGTGGCGTTGCCGCCGCCGCGCACGCGCTGCATGCCGTAGTTCAGGCGGATCGCGGCGGGCCGGGTGGTGCCGTAGTCGCGCGCGAGCCCGGTGATTTGTGCTGCGGGAATGCCGCAGACCGCGGCGGCACGTTCGGGCGGCCATTGCAGCGCGCGCTCGCGCAACTGTTCCCAGCCCAGGGTGTGCTGGGCGATGTAATCGTGATCGAGCCAGCCGTGCACGATCAGCTCGTGCATCAGCGCCAGCGCGAGCGCCGCATCGGTGCCGGGCCGCAGCTGCAGGTGCTCGTGGCATTTGTCGGCCGTCTCGGTCTTGCGCGGGTCGATGCACACCAGGCGCGCGCCGCCGCGCTTGGCCTGCTGGGCATAGCGCCAGAAGTGCAGGTTGCTGGCGATCGGGTTGCTGCCCCAGATCAGGATGAGCCGCGACTCGGCAAAGAACTCGACCTTCATGCCCTGCTTGGCGCCCAGCGTGTAGGTGAGCCCTTCGCCGCCGGCGGTGGCGCAGATCGTGCGTGCCAGCTGCGAAGCGCCCAGGCGGTGGAAGAAACGCCGGTCCATGCTCTCGCCCTGCACCAGGCCCATGGTGCCGGCGTAGCTGTAGGGCAGGATGGCCTCGGGGTTGCGCGCGGCAATGCCCTTCAGACGCTGGGCGATGTCGGCCAGCGCTTCGTCCCAGCCCACGGGTGCGAATTGGCCCAGGCCCTTGGGGCCGACGCGCTTGAGTGGCGTGAGGATGCGCTCGGGGTGGTAGCTGCGCTCGGTGTAGCGCGACACCTTGGTGCACAGCACGCCGCCGGTCTGCGCGTGCGCCGGGTTGCCCTGCACGCGCGTGGCCACGCCGTTCTCCACCGTGGTCAGCAGCGCGCAGGTGTCGGGGCAGTCGTGCGGACAGGCGCCGCGGATCTGGATCGTGTCGGTGGACGAAGCGGTGGTGGGCATGGCGGCGGGCTCGTGGTGGCGCAAAGTGCTTGCCGGGGCGCAGGACAGACATTTCACCATGAAGCGGCCTGCGCAGAGACTCGGGCCTGTCCCGACCCCGTTTACCGGGTGGTGTGGCTAGACTGGGCGCGCAAAGGAAACTCCCATGAAAGCCATCGACTCCATCGCCGCCCAGGCGGGCGCCATCGCGGCGCTGCGCCGCGACATCCACGCCCACCCCGAGCTGTGTTTTGAAGAAGTGCGCACCGCCGACCTCGTGGCCGCCAAGCTCAGCGAATGGGGCATTCCGGTCCACCGCGGCCTGGGCACCACGGGCGTGGTCGGCACCGTGCACGGGCGCGACGGCGGCGCCTGCGGGCGCGCGCTCGGCCTGCGCGCGGACATGGACGCGCTGCCGATGCAGGAGTCCAACACCTTCGCGCACGCGAGCCGCCACCCCGGCAAGATGCACGCCTGCGGCCACGACGGCCACACCGCGATGCTGCTGGCCGCCGCGCAGCACCTGGCGCAGCACCGCGACTTCGACGGCACGGTCTACCTGATCTTCCAGCCCGCCGAGGAGGGCGGCGGCGGCGCGCGCGAGATGATCGAGGACGGCCTGTTCGAGCGCTTTCCGATGCAGGCGGTGTTTGGCATGCACAACTGGCCGGGCATGCCCGCGGGCAGCATGGCCGTGAGCCCCGGGCCCGTGATGGCCTCGTCCAACGAATTCAAGATCACGATCACCGGCAAGGGCGGCCACGCGGCGATGCCGCACACCGGCGTCGACCCGGTGCCGATCGCCTGCCAGATGGTGCAGGCGTTCCAGACCATCATCACGCGCAACAAAAAACCCGTCGACGCGGGCGTGATCTCGGTCACCATGGTCCACGCGGGCGAGGCCACCAACGTGGTGCCCGACTGCTGCGAAATCCAGGGCACGGTGCGCACCTTCTCGCTCGAGGTGCTCGACCTGATCGAAAAGCGCATGCAGCAGATCGCTGAACACACCTGCGCGGCCTTTGATGCCACCTGCGAATTCGAGTTCGTGCGCAACTACCCGCCGACGGTGAACTCGCCGGCCGAGGCCGACTTTGCGCGCGGTGTCATGGCCCGCATCGTCGGCGCCGACCAGGTGCTGGCGCAGGAGCCCACCATGGGCGCCGAGGACTTCGCCTTCATGCTGCAGGCCAAGCCCGGCGCCTACTGCTTCATCGCCAATGGCGACGGCGACCACCGCGCCATGGGCCACGGCGGCGGCCCGTGCACGCTGCACAACCCGAGCTACGACTTCAACGACGCGCTGATTCCGCTCGGCGCGACCTACTGGGTGCGGCTGGCCGAAGCCTGGCTGGGCCAGGAGTCCAACACCGCACAGGCGGCCGCGTGATCGGCGTCGCCGAGGCCTTCGCGCCGACCTATGCGCGGGCGCGCACGCAGTTCCTCGAGGCCGCCGCGACGGCCGGCCTGGGCATCGCCTCGCACCGCCATCCGCTGGCCGGCAGCGCCGGCGAAGACCTGGCGATGGATGTCGTGCGCGAGGGCCCGGCGGACGCCGACAGGCTGCTCATCGTCAGCAGCGGGTGCCACGGCGTCGAGGGCTTTTGCGGCAGCGGCGTGCAGGTGTTTGCGCTGCACGACGCCGAATGGCGCGACTGGGCGCACGCGCACGGCGTGGCGGTGCTCTACCTCCATGCGCTCAACCCCTACGGGTTTTCGCACGCGCGCCGCGCGACGCACGAGAACGTCGACCTGAACCGCAACTTCCAGGATTTCAGCCAGCCGTTGCCGGTGAACGCGGCCTACCGCACGGTGCACCCGCTGCTGCTGCCCGACGTGTGGCCGCCCGCGCCGCAGAACGCGGCGGCCGTGGCCGACTTCATTGCCGCGCACGGCGCTGCCGCCTGGCAGGCCGCCATCACGCGTGGCCAGCACGAGTTCGCCGACGGGCTGTACTACGGCGGCACCGCGCCGACCTGGAGCAACCGGACCTTGCGACAGGTGCTGCGCAGCCACGGCCAAGGCGCCACGCGCGTGGCCTGGATCGACCTGCACACGGGCCTGGGCCCGAGCGGCCATGGCGAGCGCATCTTCGTCGGGCGCGCCGATGCGGCGGCGGTGCAGCGGGCGCGCCTGTGGTGGGCGGGCGGCGGCGCCACGCCGGTCACGTCGCTGCACGACGGATCGTCGTCGTCCGCCTTCCTGACCGGGCTGATGGCCGGGTGCCTGCCCGAGGAATGCCCGCAGGCCGAGGCCACCTGCCTGGCGCTCGAGTTCGGCACCCTGCCGGTGGCCGAGGTGCTGGATGCGCTGCGCGCCGAGCAGTGGCTGCAGCTGCACCCCGAGGCGCCCGCCGCGCAGGCGCGCGCCATCCGGGCGCAGATGCGCGATGCGTTCTATACCGACACCGATGCCTGGAAAGGCCAGGTCATCAGCCAGGCGCGCCAGGCGATGTTCCAGGCGGTGCAGGGCCTGTCTTTGTAGTATTTTTGGCCGCTGGCCCTTGCCAGGCATGCGCCTTAAGCTATTGTTTGAATAGCGGTTTTCAGTCGGGCTTGACGCCCGCGTCGCGCACCGCGGTGCCCCAGCGCGCGTGTTCGGACTTCACGTACTGCGCCGCATGCGCGGCGTTGCCGCCCACGGGCGCGCTGCCCTCGGCCAGCAGCTGGGCCATGGTGGCGGGCTGGGCCAGCGCCTTGTCGACCGCGGCATTGAGCTTCTTCACCACGTCGGGCGGGGTGCCGGCGGGCGCCACGATGGCTTTCCAGTCCACGGCCTCGAAGCCCGGGTAGCTTTCGGCCACGGTGGGCACTTCGGGCAGGATCGGCAGGCGCTTGGCCGAGGTCACGGCGAGCGCGCGCAGCTTGCCGCCCTTGACCATCTGCAGCGCACCTTGCGGCGTGGCGAACATGTAGTCGGTCTGGCCGCCGAGCAGGTCGGTCAGCGCGGGCGCGGCGCCCTTGTACGGCACGTTGAGCACCTGGAAGCCGGCGCGCCTGGCCAGCACTTCGCCGGCCATGTGGCCGAGCGTGCCGGTGCCGGCCAGCGCCTGCTTGAGGTCGCCGGGTTTGGCCTTGGCGGCGGCGACCACGTCGGCCAGCGTCTTGAACGGCGCGTCCTGGCGCACCACCATCACCACCGGCTGCGCGGCCACGATGGCGACCGGCACCACGTCCCTGAGCGCGTCGTAGGGCATCTTGGGAAACAGCGTCGGGTTGATCGCGAGGTTGGCGGTCTGGCCCATGCCGATGGTGTAGCCGTCGGCCTTGGCCTTGGCCACCGCGTCCATGCCGATGCTGCCGTTGCCGCCGGCGCGGTTGTCGACGATGAAGACCCATTTCGTGTCGTCGGTGATCTTCTGCGCGATCAGCCGCGTCACCGCATCGGTCGCGCCGCCCGGTGTGTAGGGCACGATGAAGCGCACCGGCTTGTCGGGCCAGGCGGTGTCGGCAAAGGCGGCGGGGGCGCTGATGCCGCCCAGGGCCAGGGTGCAGGCAAGCAGCGTGCGGCGGGACAGACGGTGGTGGGAAAGGAAAGCCATGCTCAGTCTCCGTGGGTGATGTGTTGGTGTTTGAGGGCCGCGATTTCTGCGTCGCTGTAGCCGACTTCGCGCAGCAGCGCGTCGGTGTGCTCGCCCAGCAGCGGCGGCTGCAGGCGGATGCCGGGGCGCTCGCCGCCGAGCGTGAAGGGCATCAGCGGCACCTTCGACGTGCTGCCGTCGTTCATGCGGATCGGCGCCAGGCCGCCGGTGGCGTTGAGGTGCGGATCGTCGAACAGGTCCTGCGGCCGCGTGATCGGCGCGAACGGCAGGCCGTGCTGCTCGAACACCGCGCTGAGTTCGGCGGCGCTGTGGCCGGCCAGGTGCGCGCGCAGCAGCGGCATCATCCATTCGCGCGCCTGCACGCGGTCGTTGTTGGTCGCCAGGCGCGGGTCGGCCAGCAGGTCGTCGAGGCCGAAGGCCTCGCAGAAGATGGCCCACTGCTTGTCGCTCACGACCGCCAGGAAGATCTGCTCGCCGTCCTTGACGGTGAACACGTCGTACACGCGCCCAGGCCGAGATGCGGCTGGGCATCGGGTCGGCGGCGCTGGCCGGTGACGGCGAACTGCATCATGTGCTGCGCGACCAGGAAGACGTTGTTCTCGAACAGCGCCGCCTGCACCTCGCAGCCCTCGGCCGGTGCGCTCGCGCTGGCGCAGCGCGGCCATCGCGCCGATGGCGCCGAACATGCCGCCCATGATGTCGTTGACGCTGGTGCCCGCGCGCAGCGGGTCGCCCGGCGCGGCCGGTCATGTAGGCCAGGCCGCCCATCATCTGCACCACCTCGTCGAGCGCGGTGCGGTGGTCGTAGGGGCCGGGCAGGAAGCCCTTGTGGCTGACGTAGATCAGGCGCGGATTGAGCTTCTGCAGGCTGGCGTAGTCGAGGCCCAGCTTCTCCATCGTGCCGGGCTTGAAGTTCTCGCTGACGATGTCGGCGCTGGCGATCAGGCGCAGCGCGGCCTCGCACGCCCTCGGGCTTCTTCAGGTCGAGCGCGATGCTCTTCTTGTTGCGGTTGAAGGTCGGGAAGAAGCCCGCGCCCGAGCCGAGCAGGCGGCGCGTGTTGTCGCCCTCGATCGGCTCGACCTTGATGACCTCGGCGCCCAGGTCGGCCAGCAGCATGCCGCAGGTCGGGCCCATGACCATGTGCGTGAACTCGACGACGCGGATGCCGGCGTAGGGCAGCGGCGCAGCGGTGGTGTTGGCGGCGCCCTCAGACATGGGCGTTTCCCGGAACGAAACCCTTGGGCAGGCCGGCCTCGGGCGTCATGCCGTAGAGCGGCTCGCCCGGCAGCCCGGCCTGCAGCGGCGCGCGCGCCGCGATCAGCCGTCGAGGTCGACGCCGGTGCGCACGCCCATCGCCTCGAACATGAACACCAGGTCTTCGGTGACGACGTTGCCCGACGCGCCCGGCGCATACGGGCAGCCGCCCAGGCCGCCGAGCGAGGCGTCGAAGGTGCGCACGCCCTCTTCGTAGGCCGCCAGGCAGTTGGCCAGGCCCAGGCCGCGCGTGTTGTGCAGGTGGGCCGCGCCGGCCTTGTCGCCGAGCTCGGCGCGCAGGCGCCTGAACAGGCGGCGCACCTGCGCCGGGTTGGCGTAGCCGACGGTGTCGGACAGGCCCGATTCGTCGGCGCCGGCCTCGGCGCACTGCGCGGCCAGCGCGGATCACCTCGTCTTCGGGCACCTCGCCCTGCAGGGTGCAGCCGAAGGCGGTCGAGATGCCGGCTTCGAGCTGCACCTGCGGCGCCGATGCTCGCGGCGCAGCGCGGCGATGGCGCGCACCTCTTCGACCATCTCGCTCGCGCGTCTTGCGCACATTGGCCAGCGAATGCGCGGCGCTGGCCGACACCGGCATGGTGAGCTTGTGCACGCCGGCCGCGAGCGCCGCCTCGGCGCCGCGCAGGTTCGGCACCAGCGCCATCACGGTCAGGCCCGGCAGCGTGAGCGCGTGGCGCACGACCTCGGCGGCGTCGGCCATCTGCGGCAGCAGCTTGGCCGGCACGAACGAGGCGACCTCGATCTCGCGCAGGCCGGCGGCGTACAGCGCGTCGATCCAGCGCAGCTTGTCGGCGGTCGGCATGGTGGCCTTGACGCGACTGCAGGCCGTCGCGCGGGCCGACTTCGCTGATGAGGACATCGGGTGTCAAAGGGTTCATGGGGCGCCTTTCAGGCGGTGTGCAGGGCCCGGTGTGGGCCGTGGCTGGACGGGTTGCTGGGGCGGTTCGGTGGGTTTGTGTTCTAATAGATAGAACTTTATTCTTTCTATTGAAATAGTCGCAGAAGGCGCCGCTGCCTGTCAAGGCGCGCGAGAACGTTTCCACCTATGCCACGCAAAGCCGTGACCGAATCCGTCGCCGACCAGGACGCAGCGCCCGGCGGCGCCGCCGCCGTGGACCGTGCCCTGAGCCTGATGGCCGCGTTCGGCAAGGGCGACGCGGCGCTGGGCCTGGCCGAGCTGGCGCAGCGCACGCGCCTGTACAAGAGCACGGTGCTGCGCCTGCTGGCCTCGCTCGAGCACGCGCGCTGGGTGCAGCGGCTGGACGACGGCCGCTATGCGCTGGGCGCCGAGGTCGCGCGGCTGCACGCGGTCTATGCCGACGCGTTTTCGCTCGACCGCGTCGTGCTGCCGGTGCTGCGCGAGCTGGTGGCGGCCACGGGCGAGAGCGCGGCCTACCATGTGCGCCAGGGCCAGGGGGCCGATGCCGTGCGGCTGTGCCTGTACCGCGTGGACTCGCCGCACCCGGTGCGCGACCACATCCGCGCGGGCGACCTGCTGCCGCTGGACCGCGGCAGCGGCGCGCGCGTGCTGGTGGCGTTCGACGCGGCGCTGAGCGCCAGCCACGGCGCCAAGGACCGCAACCTGTATGCGCGCATCCGCGCCGACGGCTATTGCGCGAGCGTCGGCGACCGGCTGCAGGAAGTGGCCGGCATCTCGGCCCCGGTGCTGCGCGCCGACGGCAGCCTGGCCGCCGCCGTCACGCTGACCATGCCCGCGCACCGCTACGACGCGCGCTATGTCAAGCCGGTGCTCGAGGCGGCGCGCCGCCTTGGCGCGCTGCTGGGATAGGCCGCGCCGGATCGCCAGGGTAATTAGGGTGTTTTTGGCCTGCAGCGCTTATGGAGAAAGCGCTGCCAGCTATCAAAACAGTAGTTTCTGCGCACCGCACCGCGCCGGGCTAAGATCCCACGCCGCGGGCGTTTGCCGCCCGCGTTTTCCGAACCAACCCAAGGAGCATGTCCGCATGGCCGACCTCAACGCCACTTTTGAAGCCGCCGTGGCCCAGTCCAAGAACCTCAGCGAACGCCCCGACAACGTGACGCTGCTGAAGATCTATGCGCTCTACAAGCAGGCCAGCGTGGGCGATAACACCGAGAAAAAGCCCGGCTTCTCCGATGTCGTGGCGCGCGCCAAGTGGGAGGCCTGGAACAAGCTCAAGGGCACGGACGCCGACGCCGCCAAGCAGCAGTACGTCGACCTGATCGCCGAGCTCAGCTGAGCGCTTTGCGCGCGCGGCCTGGGCCGTGTGTGCCGACCCGGTGGCGCGGCTGCGGCGCCGCCCTCAGGCCTGCCGTGGCGCCGCTGCGCCCTGCTTGCCCAGTAGCGCATCGAACTGTGCGCCCAGCTCGGCTTCGATGCGCTGCTGGAACGCGCCGAACAGAAAGCCGAGTTCGGCCGCCAGTTCAAACCCGTCGGCGCGGACCTGCAGCGTGCCCTCCATGCCCGCGCGGCTGAAATGCAGCGTGTCCTGGGCGTCGCCCTCTTCGTAAGTGCATTCCATCTCGAGTTTTTGCGTGGCCTTTTCGGCCCAGGCCCGGGCGACTTCGCGCGCGCGGTCAAGGCCCAGGTCGTGGGGGCGGTGGAAGTGGATGGCAGGCACGGCAGGGCTCCGGGGCAGGTGGTGAAAAAAAGGGGCTGGCGCTGGGGCGGGCCGGCGCGCGAACGCATCATAAAACCGCGCGGCCGGCACGGCGGCGAACCTGCACGGCACCGAAAGCTGGCACGAATGGGCGCCGCAGTGTACGGTGTGGCCTGCGATCGCATCCGACAACGCCCGCACATCGCGGAGCCCAGGAAAGGGAGGCCATGGCCGTGCCGTTCATCCAGGAGAAAATTGTCCAGCGGCTGGCCCAGCTGCCGCTGCCCGTGGCCCTGCAGCTGCCTTCGGGCGAACGCCTGGGCCCGCGCCCTGCGGCGGTGGCGCTGATGTTCAACGACGCCGCCGGCCTGGCCAGCCTCGCCAGTGGCCAGATCGGCTCCGTGGCCGAGGCGATCGTCGAGGGCCGCGTGCGCTTCGAGGGCTCCATGCGCGACCTCATGGCGGCCGCGGCGGCGCTGCTGCCGGGCAATCCGGCGCACAGCAACACCGGCTGGTGGGAGCGCACGCTGCAGCGCGCCCGGTCGCTGGCGGCGCACACGCCCGAGCGCGATGCGCGCCAGATCCAGTTCCATTACGACGTCTCGGACGCGTTCTATGCGCTCTGGCTCGACCCGCTGCGCGTCTACTCGTGCGCCTATTTCCGCGACAGCGCGATGACCCTGGCGCAGGCGCAGGAGGCCAAGCTCGACCACATCTGCCGCAAGCTGATGCTGCGGCCCGGCGAGCGCTTTCTGGACATCGGCGCGGGCTGGGGCGGCCTGCTGCTGTGGGCGGCCGAGCACTACGGCGTCGACGCCACCGGCATCACGCTCTCGCGCAACCAGCATGCGCATGTGCAGGGCCTGATCGCGGCGCGCGGCCTGCAGGGCCGCGTGCGCATGGAGCTGTGCGACTACCGGCAGTTCACGGCGGCGCAGCCGTTCGACAAGATCGCGTCGGTGGGCATGTTCGAGCATGTCGGCCGCGCGCACATGGCGACCTATTTCGCCACCGTGCACGCGCTGCTGCGCCCGGGCGGCCTGGTCATGAACCACGGCATCACGGCCGGCGGAACCGAAAACACCCAGCTGGGCGCGGGCATGGGCGACTTCATCGGGAAATACATCTTCCCCGGCGGCGAGTTGCTGCATGTCGGCACGGTGCTGGGCGAGATGGCGGCCGTGGGCCTGGAGATGTGCGACACCGAGAACCTGCGGCCCCACTACGCGCGCACGCTGTGGGCGTGGTCCGATGCGCTCGAGGCGCGCCTGGACGAGGCGCGCAGTGTGCTGGCCGCGCACGGTGGGGCCGAGCACGCCGAGCGTGTGCTGCAGGCCTACCGGCTGTACCTTGCCGGCAGCGCCATGGGCTTTGAGCGCGGCTGGATCGCGCTGCACCAGATCCTGGCGGCGCGGCCCGACGGCGACGTCGCCACCGGGGCCCTGGCGGGGGCGCAGTCCGCGTATCCTTTCAACCGCAGTTACATGTACACCGAGGATCCGCCATGCTCTACAAATTCAAATCCCGCTCCACCGCCGACCTGATCCTGCTCGAGCCCCACGGACGCAGGCTGCTGCAGATCATCGGCAAGGACGCCCGCCGCGAGCGGCATCGTGACGGTGGCGCAGATCCCGGCCGCCGTGGCGGCGCTCGAGGCCGCCGTGGCCGAGGACGAGCGCCAGGCAGCCGCGCAGCGCGCCGCCGCGGCCGCAGAGGCCGCGCAGGACGGCGGCGCGGACACGCAGGACAGCGAGGAGGCACCGCGCAGCGACTTCGTCAGCCTGCGCCAGCGCGCCGCGCCGTTCATCGACATGCTGCGGCGCAGCGCCGATGGCGGCCACGACGTGGTCTGGGGCGCCTGACAAGCAGGGTGCTGCAGACCGCGCGCGAGCGCGGCGCTGGCGCGCAGGTCAGTCCACCTTCGCGCCCGAGGCCTGCACCACGTGCGCCCATTTGCGGTGTTCGGCGTCGATGTGGCGCGCAAATTCGGCCGGCGCCATGCCGCCGGGAATCGCGCCCTGTGCCAGCAGCTTTTCCTTGACGGCCGGCGTGGCCAGGGCCTTGGCCACCTCCTGCTGCAGGCGGTTGACCGTGTCGGGCGCGGTGCCGGCCGGCGCCAGCAGGCCAAACCAGGAGCTGGCCTCGTAGCCCTTGAGCGCGGCGCCGCCGGCCTGCTCGACCGTGGGCACCTCGGGCAGCGCGCCCGAGCGCGCGGCGCTGGTCACGGCCAGCGCCACGAGCTTGCCGGCCTTGATCTGCGGCATCGACGAGGGCAGGTTGTCGAACATCACATCCATGTTGCCGCCCACCATGTCCATCAGCGCCGGCCCCGAGCCGCGGTACGGGAAGTGCAGCATGTAGGTGCCGGTCATGCTCTTGAACAGCTCGCCGGCCAGGTGGATGGAGGTGCCGTTGCCGCTCGACGCCATGTTGAGCTTGCCCGGCCGGGCTTTGGCCACGCGGATGAAGTCGGCCACGCTGGCGATGCCCAGTTCCTTGGCGCGCTCGGTGTTCATCACCATCACGTTCGGCACGGCGGCCACGAGCGTGACGGGCGCAAAGTCCTTGATGGGGTCGTAGGGCAGCTTGGCGTAAAGCGCGCGGTTGATGCCGTGCGTGCCGACCGTGCCCATCAGCAGGGTGTAGCCGTCCGGGGCCGCCCGGGCCACGGCCTCGGCGCCGATGTTGCCGCCGGCGCCGCCGCGGTTGTCGACGATGAACGGCTGGCCGAACGCGCGGCTGAGTTCGGGGGCCAGCGCGCGCGCCAGCAGGTCGGTGGTGCCACCGGGCGCAAACGGCACGACGATGCGCACGGGCTTGGAAGGCCAGGCGCTCTGTGCCTGCGCCGCCGTGGGCAGGACGGCGCTGCACCAGGCCAGGGCGGCAGCGGCGAGAAGGGCGCGGCGCGGCGCGCGGTGCGGAAGGTGGGGCATGGCGTTCCTTTCGAGGGGGTCAAACGGTGCGGGGCAGGACGGAATGCGCGGCAGCGCGGGCGGCGCGCAGCCGCCTGCCATGAAAAAGCCGCCTGCATCCGTTCGAATGCAGGCGGCGGGTCACGGCGCGGGCGCGGGCTTCAATCGGCGTAGGTGCCGGCGGCGCGGATGGCTGCGCCCCACTTGTCGATCTCGGCGAGCACGAACTTCTTGTGCTCGGCCGGCTCGACCCGCTTGTCGGTGGCCACGACCGCACCCAGGCCTTCCTGCTTCTTGATGAAGTCGGGGTCCTTGAGCGCCACCTTGAGCGCGTCGTTGATCTTCTGCAGCACCGGCGCCGGCGTGCCCTTGGGCGCGTAGAGGCCGTGCCAGATGGTCACTTCGAAGTTCTTCACGCCCGACTCGGCCAGCGTGGGCAGGTCCTTGAGCGCGGGCGTGGTCAGGCGCTTGGAGGTGGTCACCGCATAGGCCTTGACCTTCTTGCCCTCGATCTGCGGCGTGGTGTTGGTGGTCTGGTCGCACAGCAGGTCGATCTGCCCGCCGATCAGGTCGGTGATGGCCGGGGCGGTGCCCTTGTAGGGCACGGTGGTCATCTCGACCTTCATGGCGCTCTGGAACATCAGGCCGCACAGGTGCGAGGCCGCGCCCAGGCCGGCGTTACCCAGGTTGATCTTGCCCTTGCTTTGCTGGATCCAGGCGGTCAGCTCCTGCATGTTGTTGGCCGGCAGGTTGGGGCGCCCGATCACCGTCATGGGCACGTCGTTGACGATGCCCAGGTACTCGAAGTCGTTGGGCACGCTGAACGCGAGCTTGCGGTAGAGCGCCGGCATGGTGGACATGCCGATGTGGTTGAGCAGCAGCGTGTAGCCGTCGGGCGTGGCGCGCGCGACGCGCGCGGCGCCGATCGAGCTGCCGGCACCGGCGGTGTTGTCCACCACCACGTTGGCGCCCAGGGGCTTGCGCAGGGCCTCGGCCAGGTCGCGCGCGACGCGGTCGGTGGGGCCGCCGGCGGCGAACGGAACGACCAGCGTGATGGTTTTGTCCTTGGCGGGAAAGTCCTGTGCCTGAGCGCTGGTGGCGGCTGCGATGGCGAGAAGGGTAAAGCTCAGCAGGGTTTTCATCGGAGATTCCTTAAATAACGCGCCATCGTAGGGGCGGCAGCGGGTTCGCGCATGCTGGAAAGCACTTAGCCCGGGAGCGATTTTTTTCAAGGGTTTTATGCTTGAAACGCTTGACTGGCCAGCGCTTGAAGCTATCAAAAAAGGAATTCGACGGGCGCCGGCCTCAGCGGTAGCTGCGCGCGTCCTCGATCACCTTGCCGTCGTTGGGCAGCGCGCCCGGCGCGACCAGCTCGACCTCGCCGCGCAGCTTGGTGACTTCGCGGATCGCGTCCTGCAGGCGCTCGGCCAGGCCCGCGGCGATTTCGGTGGTTTCCACGCGCAGCACCATCTGGTCGTTGGCCATCTCGCCGCTGACCACGAGGCGCGCGCGCAGCACCTGCGGAAAGCGCGCCGCAATTGCCGCCACCTGGCCGGGCTGCACGAACATGCCGCGCACCTTGGTGGTCTGGTCGGCGCGCCCCATCCAGCCCTGGATGCGCGTGTTGGTGCGGCCCGTGGGGCAGGGGCCTGGCAGCACGGCCGAGAGGTCGCCGGTGCCGAAGCGGATCAGCGGGTAGTCGGGGTTGAGCGTGGTCACGACCAGCTCGCCGACCTCGCCCTCGGGCACCGGGTCGCCCGTGCCCGGGCGCACGATCTCGACGATCACGCCCTCGTCGAGCACGAGGCCTTCACGCGCCGCGGTCTCATAGGCGATCAGGCCCAGGTCGGCCGTGCCGTAGCACTGGTAGCCGGCCACGCCGCGCGCAGCGAACCAGTCGCGCAGCGAGGGCGGAAAGGCCTCGGCCGACAGCAGGGCCTTGGTCAGGCTCGGCAGGGGCTGCTGCAGTTCGGCCGCCTTTTCAAGGATCAGCTTGAGAAAGCTGGGTGTGCCGATGTAGCCTGCGGGGCGCAACTCGCGCGATCGCCTGCACCTGCTGCTCGGTTTGGCCGGTGCCGCCGGGGAAGACGGTGCAGCCCAGCGCATGGGCGCCGCTTTCCATCATCGAGCCGGCCGGCACGAAGTGGTAGCTGAAGCTGTTGTGCGACCAGCTCGCCGGCGCGAAAACCGGCTGCGTACAGCGCGCGCGCCATGCGCCAGTAGTCGCGCCGCACGCCCTCGGGTTCGTAGATCGGGCCGGGGCTGCAGAAGACGCGCGGCATGGCGGCGCCGAAACCGATCGCGGCAAAGCCGCCAAACGCATTGTCGGCGCGCCCGGCCTGCTGGCGCTCCAGCAGCTCGTACTTGCGCGTGACCGGCAGGCGTGCCAGCGCGGCGCGGCTCGTGATGGCGGCGGGGTCGGTGTCGGCCAGGATGCTGGCGAACGCGGGCGATGCCGCGCGCGCATGGGCCACCTGGGGGGGCAGTGCGGCAAGCAGTGCCGCCTCGCGCGCTGACGGGTCGCGGGTTTCCAGGGCGTCATAAAACGGGTTCATGCCATGGGTTCCTAGGCGGTGGTTTTGAATGAAATTGGCCTCTAGCGCTTGCCTGTAAAGCGCAAGCAGCTATGAAATCAGGAGTTTTTATCTCGGTTTCGCATCGCCCCAGCGCATGAATGGAGCGCGGCCAAAGCCAGCGCCACCGTGGAACTGGCTTTGCCAGGCCATGGGTGGCGTCCCCCTCGGGGGAAGGCGCGCAACGCCACAGGGGGGCTTCTCATGCCAGCCAGCGCTTGCGGCGCTTGTAGCTCTTCACGTCCTTGAAGCTCTTGCGTTCGCTGCCGCCCATGCCGAGGTAGAACTCCTTGACGTCCTCGTTGCTGGCCAGGTCGCGCGCGGCGCCGTCCATGACGACGCGGCCGCTTTCCATGATGTAGCCGTAGTCCGAGTACTTGAGCGCCATGTTGGTGTTCTGCTCGGCCAGCAGGAAGGTGACCTTTTCCTTGGTGTTGAGGTCTTTGACGATGTTGAACACCTCTTCGACGATCTGCGGCGCCAGGCCCATCGACGGCTCGTCGAGCAGCACCATGCTGGGATTGGTCATCAGGGCGCGGCCGATGGCGCACATCTGCTGCTCGCCGCCCGAGGTGTAGGCCGCCTGCGAGCCGCGGCGCGTCTTCAGGCGCGGGAAATAGGTGTAGACCTTCTCGAGGTTGGCCGCGATCTCGGCCTTGCTGCTGCGCGTGTAGGCGCCGGTCATGAGGTTTTCTTCGATGGTCAGGTGGGCGAAGCAGTGGCGCCCCTCCATGACCTGCACCACGCCGCGCTGCACCAGGTCGGCGGGCGAGAGGTTTTCGATGCGTTCGCCGCGCAGCTCGATCGAGCCCTTGGTGACCTCGCCGCGCTCGCCCTTGAGCAGGTTGCGAGACGGCGCGCAGCGTGGTCGTCTTGCCCGCGCCGTTGCCGCCCAGGATGGCGACGATGCTGCCCTCGGGCACCTGCAGCGAGACCCCCTTGAGCACGAGGATCACGTGGTTGTAGATGACCTCGATGCCGTTGACATTGAGCAGCGTGGCGGGCGCTGGAAGGGCAGTGGAGTCCATAGAGCGTTCCAGGAAAGTCGGGAGACACGCGCCCCACCCCGCAAGGGGGCAGGGCGCACGGAGGCATCAGCTGCAGCTGCGCGGCGTGATGTTCTTTTCCTTGGCGTACTTGGCCGCGTACTCCTTGACCAGCGGGTCGATGTGGGTCTTGTCGGCCTGGTACCAGTCGGAGGTGATGTTCCACTTGCCGCCGTCCCACTGCACGATGCGCGCCCAGTCGGTGCCCATGTGGTTGCTGCAGGAGGTCTTGATCGGGCGCATGATTTCGCCGAAACCGAGCGACTTCAGGCGCGCGGCCGTCAGGTCCAGGTTCTCGAAGCCCCAGCGCACCTGCTCGGGCGTCAGCGCCTTGCCCTTGCCGTATTTCTCCTGCGCGGCGCGGATCGCTTCGACCTGCAGCATCGAGATCATCATGCCGCGCGTGTGTGCGAGCGTGCCGACGCTGCCGACCGGCCCGGTGCCCTGGCCCTTGTCGTAGACCAGCTTCTTGAGCGTCGTCGTGCACCGCGTCCTTGGCCGCGCTGTTGTGGATGGTGACCGCGTTGTAGCCCTTGGCGCCCGCGCCGATGTCCTTGACGTCGTGGTCGGAGCCGGCCCACCAGACCGCGTAGATCTTCTCGCGCGGGTAGCCGCTGGCCTGGGCCTCGCGGATGCCGGCGGGCGTCATCACGCCGGCCGACCAGAACAGCACGTAGTCGGGCTTTTGCTGGCGGATCTGCAGCCAGGTCGATTTCTGCTCCACGCCTGGGGGCGTGACCGGGAACAGCGCCAGCTCGAAGCCTTCGGCCGCGGCGCGCTTCTGCAGCAGCGCGATCGGCTCCTTGCCGTACGGCGAGTCGTGGTAGACCAGCGCGATCTTCTTGCCCTTGAGGCTGCCCTTTTCCTTCTTGGCGATGTCCTGCAGCATCACGTCGGCCGCGGTCCAGTAGGTGCCCAGCAGCGGGAAGTTCCACTCGAACACCGTGCCGTCGACCGACTGCGACAGGCCATAGCCCATGGTCTCGATCGAGACCTTGTCGACGAAGGCCTTGTCGGTCACCGCGAAGGTGATGCCGGTGGACTGCGGGTCGAAGCCCGATGCGCCCGTGCCCTTGGTCTTGAGGCGCTCGTAGCACTCCACGCCCTTGGCCGCGTCGTAGGCCGTCTCGCACTCTTCGTAGGTCAGCTTCACGCCGTTGACACCGCCATCGCGCGCGTTGACCAGCTTGAGGTAGTCCTGCTTGCCGTCGGCCCATGGAATGCCCAGCGGCGCGAACTGGCCGGTGCGGTAGACCAGCAGCGGAATGAACTGCTCGGCCGCCTGGGCTTGCGCCAGCGTGGATGTGACCAGGCTCGAAAGCCCCGTGGCCGCGACGGCGGCGGCAATGGCGATTTTTTTCAGTTGCATGGCTTGTCTCCTTTATGGTGGTTGCTGGGTCTACGGGAAAAACAGGGGTGCAGGCGCTCAGTGCGGGAAAGGCCAGAGCCGCAGCTTCTGCCGCGCCGTGGACCACAGGCGCGCCAGGCCGTGCGGCTCGACGATGAGGAAGAACACGATCAGCGCGCCGAAGATCATGTGCTCCAGGTGCGAGGCCGTGGCCGTCGACAGCGGGAGGCCCAGCCAGTGCGGCACGTAGTTGAGGAACAGCGGCAGCAGCACGATGAAGGCGGCGCCGAAGAAGCTGCCGGCGATCGAGCCCAGGCCGCCGATGATGATCATGAACAGCAGCTGCAGCGACTTGTCGATGCCGAAGGCCGCCGGCTCCCACGCGCCCAGGTGCACGAAGCCCCACAGCGCGCCGGCCACGCCGACGATGAAGCTGCTGACGGCGAACGCCGTGAGCTTGGCGTACACCGGGCCGGATGCCGATCACGCTGGCGGCCACGTCCATGTCGCGCATGGCCATCCATTCGCGGCCAATCGCGCCGCGCACCAGGTTCTTGGCCAGCAGGCCGAACACGACGACGAAGCTCAGGCACAGCAGGTACTTCTGCGCCGGCGTGTCGAAGCTGAAGCCCGCGATGCTGCAGCGAGCCGACGCTGACCGAGCCCGAGGACGAGTCGTTGGTGACCCACTTCACGCGGTTGGTGAACCAGTCGATGAAGAACTGCGCGGCCAGCGTGGCCACCGCCAGGTACAGGCCGCGGATGCGCAGGCTGGGGATGCCGAACAGCACGCCCGCCACCGTGGCGCACAGGCCGCCGCCGATCAGCGCCAGCAGCAGCGGCATGCCGTCGATGCGCACCTGCAGGTTGTAGGCCGCATACGCGCCCACCGCCATGAAGGCGCCGGTGCCCAGCGAGATCTGGCCGCAGTAGCCGACCAGGATGTTGAGCCCGATGGCGGCCAGCGAGAGGATCAGGAACGGAATGATGACGGCGCGGAACGCGTAGTCGCTGGCCAGCAGCGGCACGGCGATGAACGCGATGGCGGCGAGCGCCAGCAGGGCCCAGCGGTCCTGCGCGACGGGGAACAGCGCGGGTCGGCGCGGTAGCTGCTCTTGAACTGGCCATTTTCTCGGTAAAACATGGATGCCCTTAATCAGTTGGGGACCGGGCAAATTCGCTGCGCAAATCTTGATCCGTCCCGCAAAATTCAGACTCGGTCGATGATCTTGTCGCCGAACAGGCCCTGCGGGCCGCACCAGCAGCACGGCCAGCGCCAGCACGTAGGCGAACCAGTTCTCGATGCCGCCGCCCACGAACGGGCCCAGGTAGATCTCGGAGAGCTTCTCGCCCACGCCGATGATCAGCCCGCCCAGGATCGCGCCCGGCACCGAGGTGAGGCCGCCGAGGATCACCACCGGAAAGGCCTTGAGCGCCACCAGCGAGATCGAGTACTGCACGCCGAGCTTGCAGCCCCAGATGATGCCCGGCCACCAGCGCGACGATGCCGCCGATCGACCAGACGATGACCCAGATGCGCGCCAGCGGAATGCCGATCGACTGCGCCGCCTGGTGGTCGTCGGCCACGGCGCGCAGCGCGCGGCCGGTGCGCGGTCTTCTGGAAGAAGAGCGTCAGCAGCGTCACCAGCACGGCCGCGATCAGCGCGGCGTATCAGGTCTTCCTTGTTCAGCAGCAGGCCGCCTTCGAACAGGTTCTCCAGCACGATCATCGGGTCCTTGGGCATGCCGATGTCGATCTTGTAGGTGGCGCTGCCGAACAGCAGCTGGCCCGCGCCGTCGAGGAAGTAGCGCGATGCCCAGCGTGGCCATCAGCAGCGTGATGCCTTCCTGGTTGACCAGGCGCGCGCAGCGCCAGCCGCTCGATCAGCCAGGCCACGACGACCATGCCAGCGCGGCGGCGATGAAGGCCAGCAGGTTGGCCAGCAGCAGGCTGTCGAAGCCGAGCCACTGCGGAATCCATTCGGCAAAGCGCGCCATCGCCAGCGCCGCGAACAGCACCATCGCGCCCTGCGCGAAGTTGAAGACGCCCGAGGCCTTGTAGATCAGCACGAAGCCCAGCGCGATCAGCGAATAGAGCATGCCCGCCATCAGGCCGCCGAAGAGGGTTTCGAGAAAAAAGCCCATGTGCACTCCTAATGCGACGTGCCCAGATAGGCCGTGATCACGTCTTGGTTGGCGCGCACCTCGTCGGGCGTGCCGTCGCCGATCTTCTTGCCGTAGTCGAGCACGACCACGCGGTCCGAGATGTCCATCACCACGCCCATGTCGTGCTCGATCAGCACGATGGTGGTGCCGAACTCGTCGTTGACGTCGAGGATGAAGCGGCACATGTCCTGCTTTTCCTCGACGTTCATGCCGGCCATCGGCTCGTCGAGCAGCAGCACCTGCGGCTCCATCGCCAGCGCGCGGCCCAGGTCGACGCGCTTTTGCAGGCCGTAGGGCAGCTGGCCCACGGGCGTCTTGCGGTAGCGCCTGGATCTCGAGGAAGTCGATGATGTGCTCGACGAACTCGCGGTGCGCGGATCTCCTCGCGCTCGGCCGGGCCCGAGCGCAGCGCCTGCGCAGCAGGTCGCTCTTCATCTTCAGGTTGCGCCCGGTCATGATGTTGTCGAGCACGCTCATGCCCTTGAACAGCGCCAGGTTCTGGAAGGTGCGCGCCACGCCCATCTCGGCCACCTGGCGCGAGTTCATGTGCTTGAAGGTCTTGCCGCGGAAGGTGATCGAGCCCTGCTGCGGCTGGTAGACGCCGTTGATGCAGTTGAGCATCGAGCTCTTGCCGGCGCCGTTGGGGCCGATGATGGCGCGCATCTCGTGCTCGCGCACGTCGAAGCTGATGTCGGTCAGCGCCTTGACGCCGCCGAAGCGCAGGCTGAGATGTTCTGCACGTCGAGGATGACGTCGCCGATCTTCTTGGTGGTCATGGCGTGGGGCTTCTCGGGCGGGTGGAGAGCGGGTTTCATGCGGCGCTCCTCATGCTGGGATAGGTCTTCGCGTCCGAGATCTGCAGCGTGGCGCTGACGCCGCCGGTGCGGCCGTCCTCGAACTTGACCTGCGTCTCGATGTACTGCTCGCGTGCGTGCCGCCGTACAGCGCATCGACCAGCACCGCGTACTTGTCGGCGATGAAGCCGCGGCGCACCTTGCGCGTGCGCGTGAGCTCGTCGTCGTCGGGGTCGAGCTCCTTGTGCAGCACCAGGAAGCGCGCGACCTGCGTGCCGGCCATGCCGCGCGTCGCGCGGCCAGGTCGGCGTTGACCTTGCTCGATGCAGTCGGCGATCAGCGCCAGCACCTCGGGCTTGCCGCGCCAGGTCGACGTAGCCGCCATAGGGCAGGCCGCGCCGCTCGGCCCAGTTGCCCACGGCGTCGAAGTCGATGTTGATGAAGGCGCAGACCTCGTCGCGGCCGTCGCCGAAGCACACCGCTTCCTTGATCTGCGGGAAGAACTTGAGCTTGTTCTCGATGTAGTTGGGCGCGAACATCGCGCCGTCGTTGGCCCCGCCCTTGAGGCGCCCGACGTCCTTGGCGCGGTCGATGATGCGCAGGTGGCCTTCGCGCATCGAGCACGCCGGCATCGCCGGTGTGGAAGTAGCCGTCGGCGTCGAGCACCTCGGCCGTGGCGTCGGGTCGCTTGTAGTACTCCTTGAGCACCGACACGCCGCGCACCAGCACCTCGCCGTTGTCGGCGACTTGAGCTCGATGCCGCGGTGCGGCACTGCCCACGGTCTGCAGCTCGACCTGGCCGTCGTGCTGCAGGCAGACGAATACGCGCAGGTCTCGGTCTGGCCGTAGAACTGCTTGAGGTTGACGCCGATCGAGCGGTAGAAGCGGAACAGGTCGGGCCCGATGGCCGCGCCCGCCGTGTAGGCCACGCGGATGCGGCTCATGCCCAGCACGTTGCGCAGCGGCCCGTAGACCAGCAGGTTGCCCAGCGCGTACATGCAGCGGTCGAGCAGCGCCGACCGGCTCGCCGTCCAGGAGCGTCGGCACCCACGCGCTGCGCCAGCGCCATGAAGCTGCGCGATACAGCCAGCGCTTGGGCGCGGCCGGCGTCCTCCATGCGGATCGACACGCTGGTCAGCAGGCCTTCGAAGGTGCGCGGCGGCGCGAAGTAGTAGCTCGGGCCGATCTCGCTCATGTCGTTCATCACGGTCGCGGCCGACTCGGGGCAGTTGAGCGTGAAGCCGCCGACCAGCCACTGCGCGTAGCAGAAGATGTTCGCCCGATCCAGGCCATCGGCAGGTAGCGCCAGGATGTCGTCGCCGGGGCCGAGCTTGTCGAACTCGGCGCCGGCGCTGGCGCGGCGATGAAGCTCGCGTGCGTCTGCACACGCCCTTGGGGTTGCCGGTGGTGCCCGAGGTGTAGAGGATCACCGCCACATCGCCGGCTCTGGCCGCTGCGCGACCTCGCGTCGCAGCAGCCGCGGGTGCTGCGGCATCGAAGGCGCGGCCGGCTTCGATCAGCGCGTCGTAGCGGGGCCAGGCCCGGCTCGCCGTAGTTGCGCAGGCCGCGCGGGTCGTCGTAGATGATGTGCGCGATGCGCCGGGCACTGCGCGCGGATCTCGAGCAGCTTGTCGACCTGCTCCTGGTCTTCGACGACGCACGAAGTCGACCTCGGCGTCGTCGAGCAGGAAGACCATCTCGCGCGGCCACGGCGTCCTGGTACAGCGGCACCGGAACGCCGCCCAGGCCTGCGCCGCCAGCATGGTGATGTACAGGTGCGGCCGGTTGGCGCCGATCACCACCAGGTTCTCGCCGCGGCGCAGGCCCGCCAGGTGCAGGCCGGCCGGCCACCTGCTCGCACCAGGCGTGGCCAGCTGCGCCCAGGTCCAGGTCTGCCAGATGCCGAATTCCTTTTCGCGCAGCGCCGCGGCGTCCGGGCGCTCGGCAGCGTGCTGCAGCAGCAGTTGCGGGAAGGTGGTGGTCATTCCGTATCCTCAGGTGTTCAGGGGCCGGCGCGGCGGGCTGCGGCGTGCACGACGCGGGCTGGTGAACGCCGATGGTAGGTTTGGCTTTGACGCCAGTTGTCGTTCCAGACGACAATCCTAGGGGTAATCCCCGGAGTGAACCCTGGCCGCAGTCGCGCGGGCGTCAATGCGCTGTGCACTGCCCTCATGCCGGCCTGCGGCTACCGACGCCTCCTCTGCTTTGTACGCACCATGACCCAGGACTGACGCTGCACCAGCGCCGCCGTCCCCCCACTGCCGAAGAGACCGACGGCATCCCCTGGCTGGCGCCGCTGCGGCCGCACGAGCGCGAGCGCGCGCTCGCGGCGCTGGTGGTCGGCGATGCCGAGCCCGGCGACTTTGTCTGCCGCATCGGCCGGCCCGTCACCTACTGGTTCGGCGTGGTCGAGGGCCTGCTCAAGATGAGCAACGACAACGCCGACGGCAGCACCATGACCTTCAGCCGGCCTGCCGCCGGGCGGCTGGTTCGGCGAGGGCACGGTCGCTCAAGCGCGAGCCCTACCGCTACAACGTCCAGGCGCTGCGCAGCAGCGTGGTGGCGGGCCTGCCGATCGACGACTTTCCACTGGCTGCTCGACCATTCGATCGGCTTCAACCGCTTCGTCATGAACCAGCTCAACGAGCGGCTGGGCCAGTTCATCGCGGCGCGCGAGATCGACCGCCTCAACAACCCCGACGTGCGCGTGGCGCGCAGCCTGGCGGCGCTGTTCAACCCGGTGCTGTACCCCGGCGTGGGCGACGTGCTGCGCATCACGCAGCAGGAGCTGGCCTACCTCGTCGGCCTGTCGCGCCAGCGCGTCAACGAGGCCCTGGCGGCGCTGCGACGCGCAGGGCGCGATCCGCGTCGAATACGGTGGGCTGCGGGTGCTCGACCTGGAGGCCCTGCGCTCGCGCGACTTTCAGTCAAAAAGGTCTGAAACGCTGATGCCTGTTGCGCGGGCAGCTACATAAAAAAGAGCGTTGTTTCCGTGCTTCAGCGCGCCTGCCGGCCCGCTGCGGCGCCTGCCCTGGGTTATAAAGGTGGCCCCTCCAGGAGCCCCACCCGATGACACCGAAACCGCCGCCGGCCGCGCGCATTTCCTCTCTGGCGGCCCTGCTGCCGCTGGCGTTGGCCGGCTGCGTGGGCCTGGCCGAAACCCCGGCCGGGTCCCGGGATGGAGGGCAGGCGCAGACCGTGCTGGCCGTCACCGCGTCGATGGAACTGGTCCGCTTCGACGCGGGCCAGCCGGGCCGCATCCTGCAGCGCACGCCCGTCACCGGGCTGCCGGCCGGCGAGCGCCTGGCGGGCATCGACTTTCGCGTGGCGCGCGGCGTGCTGTATGCGCTGTCGCAGGCCGGGCGGCTGTACACGCTCGACACCGCCAGCGGCGCGCTCCAGCCCGTGGGCACCGCGGCGCTGGCGCTGCCGCCGGGCGCCATCGGTTTCGACTTCAACCCCACGGTGGACCGCATCCGCGTGGTCGGCGCCGGCGGGCTGAACCTGCGCCTGCACCCCGACACCGGCGCCCAGGTCGATGGCGATCCGGCCCAGCCCGGCGTGCAGCGCGACGGCGCGCTGCACTACGGCGCGGGCGATGTGCATGCCGGCCAGCGCCCCGACATCGTGGCCGCGGCCTACACCTACAACGCGCGCGACGAGCGGCTCACCACCAACTACGCGATCGACCGCGCCCTGGGCACGCTGGCCATGCAGGGCTCGCTCGAAGGCGCCGTGCCGGTGGTGTCGCCGAACACCGGGCAGCTGCGCACCGTCGGGCCGCTCGGGCTCGGACCGCTGACCGACGCCTCGTTCGACATTTCGGACGTGACCAATTTCGCACTGGCGGCGCTGCGCACCGCCACCGATGGGCGCACCCGCCTGGTGCGGATCGACCTGGACAGCGGCCGTGCCACGGCGCTGGGTACCGTGGGCGACGGCGCAGCGCTGCTGGGCCTGGCGATCGAGCCATGAGGCGCACCCGCTGGATCCTCGGCGCGGCCCTGCCGCTGATGGCGCTCGCTGCGGCGGCCGCGGGCGTGCAGGTCGAGGTGCGCGACGGCGCCGGCCTGCCGCTCGACGGTGCGGTGGTGTTCCTGGAGTCCGCCGAGGCGCGGCGCCTGGTGCGGCCGCAGCCCGGGCTCGAGATGGGCCAGGACAAAAAGCAGTTCGTGCCCGGCGTGCTCGTGGTGCCGCTGGGCAGCGAGGTGCGCTTTCCCAACCGCGACAGCGTGCGCCACCATGTCTATTCGTTCTCGCCGGCGAAGAAGTTCGAGCTCAAGCTCTACGCCGGCACGCCCGCCAACCCGGTGCGTTTCGACCAGCCCGGCGTGGTGGTGCTGGGCTGCAACATCCACGACGCGATGGTCGGCTGGATGCTGGTGGTCGAGACGCCCTACCACGCACACACCGCGCCTGTGTCGGGCCGGGCGCTGCTGGAGAACGTGCCGCCGGGCAGCTACCGCCTGCGCACCTGGCACCCGCGCCTGCCGGTCGGCGCCGCCGCGGCAGACCAGGCGCTGACCGTTCCTGCGCAGGGGCAGGCGGCGGCCACCGTCACGCTGGCCGAGCTGCTCCCATGACCGCGCCGGGGGCGCGGCGCAGCCTGATCGTGCGGCTCGTGGGCATTTCGCTCGCGCTGCTGCTGATCGTGCAGGCCGCGGGGTTTGCCGTGGTGCGCGCCACCATCGACCGCAATGCGCGCAGCCAGATCGCGCGCGAGCTGGACGTGGACGAGAACGTCTGGCGCCGCCTGCTCGAACAGCACGCCGAGCGCCTGCGCCAGGGCGCGGCGCTGCTCGCGGCCGACTACGGCTTTCGCTCGGCCGTGGGTTCGGGCGACAAGGACACCCTGCAGTCGGCGCTGCAGAACCACGGCGAGCGCATTGGCGCCGCCGTGGCCGCGCTGCTCGACCCGCGGCTGAACGTGCGCGCCGTCAGCATGGCGCCGGGCATGGGCGACGCGCAGGCCGTGCTGGCGCAGGTGATGCCCGCGCTGTCCGGACCGCAGCCCGGCGGCCAGGTGGCGGTGGTGGGCGGCCTGCCGTACCAGTTTGTCCGGGTGCCGCTGAAGGCGCCGGTGCTCGTGGGCTGGGTGGTGATGGGCTTTCCGCTGCACCAGCCGCTGGCCGACGAAATGCGCCAGCTGCTATCGGTGCAGGTGGCGCTGCGCGTGCGCGGCGCCGATGGCGCCTGGGCCGTGCCCGTGAGCACTCTGGCGCCCGAGCCGCTGGCGCAGCTGCGCCGCGCGCGCGGCACGGTCACCGAACTGGCCAGCGGCGACGGCGGCACGCTGCTGGCGCGCTCCAGCGTGCTCGCCAGCGGCCCGGGCGGCGAGGCCCAGGCGCTGCTGCTGCGCTCGGTCGACGAGGTGCTGGCGCCCTACCGGCAGCTGCAGTTGCTGCTGGCCGCCATCACGGCCGCCGGCCTGCTGCTGTTCGCCGTCGGCAGCGGCCTGATGGCGCGGCGCGTGACCACGCCGCTGCGCTCGCTGGTGCTGGGTACGCAGCGCCTCTCGCGCGGCGAATACGGCGTGCCCGTGGCGCACACTGACCGGCGCGACGAGATCGGCCACCTGGCGCGCTCGTTCGACCGCATGCGCCTGGACATCGCCGCGCAGCAGGAGAAGGTGCGCCAGCTCGCATACTGGGACCGCCTCACGGGCCTGCCCAACCGCGAGCGTTTCCGCGACGCCGTGCTGCAGGCCATGGCCGCGAGCGACCCGCAGGGCCCGGGCCTGGCCGTGCTCACGCTCGACCTGGACCGCTTCAAGCATGTCAACGACGTGCTGGGCTACGCCTTCGGCGACCAGTTGTTGCAGGCCGTGGCCGAGCGGCTGCGCGCGCAGCTGCGGGCACCGGGCGACATGGTGGCGCGCCTGGGCGGCAACGACCTTCGCGCTGCTGCTGCAGCGCACCGGCGCGGAGTCCGCGCTGGCGCTGGCGCAGGGCATCGCCCAGGCGTTCGAGCAGCCGCTGGCGCTGGAGGAACAGACCGTGGACCTGAGCGCCGGCATCGGCATCGCCTGCTGGCCGGCCGATGCGGGCGACGCCGACACGCTGCTGAGCCGCTCCGAGATCGCCATGTACGCCGCCAAGCGCCGGCTCGAGGGGCCGCAGCGCTACGACCCGGCGTTCGATTCGGCCAGCGCCCAGACGCTGTCGCTGCTGACCGAGCTGCGCCGCGCCGTCGAGCACGATGAGCTGCGCCTGTACCTGCAGCCCAAGGTGCAGCTGCAGGGCGGCTCGGGCGTGGCCGCCGAGGCCCTGGTGCGCTGGCAGCACCCCGAGCGCGGGCTGGTGCCGCCGATGGAATTCATCCCGTTCGCCGAGCAGACCGGCTTCGTGCGCCAGCTCACGCTGTGGGTCTTCGGGGCCGCCGCGCGGCTGCTGGCCGATGCGCGCACGCAGGGCCTGGGGCTGCGCATCTCGGTCAACCTGTCCACGCGCGACCTGCTCGATCCGCTGCTGTGCACGCGCCTGGGCGCCCTGCTCGCGCGCCACGGCGTGCCGGCCAGCGCGTTCTGCCTGGAGATCACCGAGAGCGCGATCATGGACGACCCGCAGCGCGCCGAGGCCATGCTCAACCGCCTCTCGCAGCAGGGCTTTCGGCTCTCGATCGACGATTTCGGCACCGGCTACTCGTCGCTGGGCTACCTCAAGCGCCTGCCGGTCGACGAGCTCAAGATCGACAAGTCCTTCGTGCTGGGCATGCAGACCGACGCGGACGACGCCACCATCGTGCGCTCGACCATCGACCTCGCGCACAATCTGGGGCTCAGCGTCGTTGCCGAAGGCGTCGAAAACGCCGCCGTGCTGGCGCAACTGCGCGCCCTGGCCTGCGACGAGGCGCAGGGCTACCATATCAGCCGGCCCCTGCCGGTGGACGCCTTCCTGGCCTGGCACACGCCGGCGGCCTGAGAGCCGCGCCCCGGTGCCCTGGGGGCGCCCCACTTATTCATGAAATCGGGGTCTGGCCCTTGTCCAGCCTGCGTTTTCAGCTATTTATTTCACAGTCCATGACTTCTGCCGAACGCCCTCCCGCCGGGCCTGCCGCCCCCACCCCTGCCGCCCCGGCGACTCCCACAGCAGCGCCGGGCCGCCCCCTGCTGCGCCGGCCGGTGCTGGCGCCCAAGGCGCCGCCGCCCCTGGCACGCCCGGCTGCGCGCCCGGCCGCGGCCCCAGCTGCGCGCCCTGCAGCACCGGCCTCCCGGCCTGCCGCGCCCGCGTCGCGCGCGGCGCCAGTGAGCGCCAGCGCCAGCGTCGGGGGCGCGGTGCGCCTGAACAAGCGCCTGGCCGAGCTGGGCCTGTGCTCGCGCCGCGAGGCCGACGACTGGATCGCGCAGGGCTGGGTGTAGGTGAACGGGGAGGTGGCCGAGATGGGCGTCAAGGTCACGCCACAGGACACGGTCGACGGTCGAGCGCGCGGCGCAGCGCCAGCAGGAGGGCAGCGTCACCATCCTGCTGCAACAAGCCGATGGGCTATGTGAGCGGCCAGGCCGAGGACGGCCACGAGCCGGCCGTGGCGCTGATCAACCCGCGCACGCACTGGCGCGACGACCCGAGCGGCCTGCGCTTCACGCCGCCGCAGCTGCGCGGCCTGGCGCCGGCCGGGCGGCTCGACATCGACTCGGTCGGCCTGCTGGTGCTGACGCAGGACGGCCGCGTGGCGCGCCAGCTGATCGGCGAGGACTCGACGCTCGACAAGGAATACCTGGTGCGCGTGGTCTACGAAGGGCCGGGTCGGGCGCAGGTACGGCACCCCGACGAGCGCAGCGCACCGCTGCAGGAAATCGACGAGCGCGACCCCGTCAGCACCAACGTGCAGGCGGTGTTTCCGCCCGAGCTGCTGGCGCGCCTGCGCCACGGCCTGAGCCTGGATGGCCAGCCGCTCAAGCCCGCCAAGGTCGAGTGGCAGAACCCCGAGCAGCTGCGCTTCGTGCTGACCGAAGGCAAGAAGCGCCAGATCCGGCGCATGTGCGAGCAGGTCGGCCTCAAGGTGGTGGGCCTGAAGCGCATCCGCATCGGCCGCGTCACGCTGGGCAACCTGCCCGTCGGGCAGTGGCGCTACCTGGCACCGAACGAGCGCTTCTGAGCGTTCCGCGCCCGATCGGCGTGCGGGAGCGCGGCTAGGCGGCGCAGGCCTTGTTGCGGGCCGCGTGCATGCCCTTGGCCTTGGCGTCGGCCTCGCTCATGTACTCGCCCTGCTTGGTCTTGCCGTAGTAGCGGTCGCCCTGGCAGTGGTAGACCTTGGTGTCCTTGTTGACCCAGACCTTGCCCGCGCCGCCGCCGGGAGCGGCCGCCATGTCCTGCCGGTCGGGCGTGCCGGGGGTCTTGGTGGCGGCGCCGGTGGCGGGCGCCACGCCGGTCTTGTTGACCGCAGACGATTGCGTTTCCACAGCCGCGGCCTTGCCGGCCGCGGCGGCGGCAGGGGCAGCGCCATACCAGGTCTGGATGCCCTTGTGGCCCTTGCAGGCCCCGGTCTTCGTGGCAGGCGACGCATAGCTGCCATCCTTGCACTGGACCGTGGTGCCCGCCGGTGCGTCTGCCGGCAGGGCCTGGCCCTGGGCCGCCAGTGCGCCGAACAGGCTGGCCGTGGCCAGCAAGGCTTTGAGTGAGAGATTCATGCTGAATGCTCCTGAAGCGCTGTGGGTGGGAAGCCCATCGTAGTAAGGTTTGTATCCCGGCACAAGGCAGTGCGTGGACCGGCCATCGCCGCTGGGCGCAGCGCGGGACCTTGAAGCGCTGGCCGGACACCCCATCTGCACCTGCGGTGCGCCTTGTGCGCTTACCTTCCATCCCTTTCTTTTTTATCCATCCCATGACAACGACCAAGACCACACTCTCCTTCCAGGCCGAAGTGGCCCAGCTGCTGCACCTGGTCACGCACTCGCTGTACTCCAACCAGGAGATCTTCCTGCGCGAGCTGATCTCGAACGCCTCGGACGCCTGCGACAAGCTGCGCTTCGAGGCGCTCGAACCACCCCGAGCTGTACGAAGACGCGCCCGAACCTCGAAGTGCGCGTGTCGTTCGACAAGGACGCCAAGACGCTGACCATCACCGACAACGGCATCGGCATGAGCGCGCAGGAGGCCATCGACCACCTGGGCACGATCGCCAAGAGCGGCACCAAGGACTTCATGGGCAAGCTCACGGGCGACCAGAAGGCGGACGCGCAGCTGATCGGCCAGTTCGGCGTGGGCTTCTACTCGGGCTTCATCGTGGCCGACAAGATCACCGTCGAGTCGCGCCGCGCCGGCCTGCCGGCCGAAGAAGGGCGTGCGCTGGACAGCGGCGGCACCGGCGACTTCGAGGTCGAGACCATCACGCGCGCCGCGCGCGGCACCAGCGTCACCTGCACCTGCGCGACGATGCCGAGGAGTACCTCAACGCCTGGAAGCTCAAGAGCGTCATCGGCAAGTACTCCGACCACATCTCGCTGCCCATCCTGATGGAAAAGGAGGAATGGAAAGACGGCGAGTGATCAACCGGAGAGAGGCGGGCCAGCCCGGCGCCATGGTCAAGACCGGCGAATGGGAGCCGGTCAACAAGGCCAGCGCGCTGTGGACGCGCGCCGAAGAAGGACATCACGAAGAGCAGTACGCCGAGTTCTACAAGACGATCAGCCACGACTTCGAGGCACCCGCTGACCTGGAGCCACAACCGCGTCGAGGGCAACACCGAATACACGCAGCTGCTCTACATCCCGGCCAAGGCGCCGATCGACCTGTGGAACCGCGACAAGAAGGCCGGCATCAAGCTCTACGTCAAGCGCGTCTTCATCATGGACGACGCCGAGGCGCTGATGCCCAGCTACCTGCGCTTCGTCAAGGGCGTGATCGACTCGAGCCGACCTGCCGCTCAACGTGAGCCGCGAGCTGCTGCAGGAAAGCCGCGACGTGAAGGCGATCCGCGAAGGCAGCACCAAGCGCGTGCTCTCGATGCTCGAAGACCTGGCCAAGCACGACAAGCACGAGGCCCCCGTGGAAGGCTCGGACGCCGTGACCGACGTGGTCGATGCCGACGACCAGGCCAAGGAAGGCAAGTACGCCAGTTCTACGCCGAGTTCGGCGCCGTGCTCAAGGAAGGCCTGGGCGAGGACTTCGCCAACCGCGAGCGCATCGCCAAGCTGCTGCGCTTTGCCAGCACCGCGAGCGACACGGTCAGCGTCTCGCTTTGCCGACTACAAGGCGCGCATGAAGGAAGGCCAGGACGCCATCTACTACATCACCGCCGACACCCTGGCCGCCGCCAAGAACAGCCCGCAGCTCGAAGTCTTCAAGAAGAAGGGCATCGAGGTGCTGCTGATGACCGACCGCGTCGACGAGTGGGCGCTGAACTACCTGCAGCGAGTTCGACGGCACGCCGCTGCAAAGCGTGGCCAAGGGCGCGGTCGACCTGGGCAAGCTGCAGGACGAGGCCGAGAAGAAGGCCGCCGAGGAAGCCGCCGAAGCCTTCAAGCCGCTGCTGGCCAAGCTCAAGGAAGCGCTCAAGGACAAGGCCGAGGACGTGCGCGTGACCACGCGCCTGGTCGACTCGCCCGCCTGCCTGGTGGTGCAGGACGACGGCATGAGCACGCAGCTCGCGCGCATGCTCAAGCAGGCCGGCCAGCCGGCGCCCGAGACCAAGCCGGTGCTGGAGGTGAACGCCGAGCATCCGCTGGTCAAGAAGCTCGACGGCAGCGTGCACTTCGACGACCTGGCCAACATCCTGTTCGACCAGGCGCTGCTGGCCGAAGGCGGCCTGCCGGAAGATCCGGCCGCCTACGTGCGCCGCGTCAACGCGCTGCTGGTCTGACGGGCGTTCCGTCGCTGGCCTGGCGGCTGCCTACCGCAGGGCGGCCGCCAAGCCGCCGCAAGCTGCGCGGCGGCTTCCGACGCCAACCCCAGCCGGAATTCAGATCAAATCGGCCTCCAACGCTTGCACTGCAAGCGTTTTCAGCTATCAAAACGATAGAAGAAGAGCGGGTTAGGTGCGTCCACGCGCGCGATCCCGTTGGGGCCGTGTTTCACCGCGACAGGCGCCTGCGCGCCGGCTGCGGCGCAGCATGTCACGGCGCTGGCGTGGCCGCGCCGCGCAGGTACGGAAACGGGTTCAGCGGCACGCCGGTCCACCAGCGCTGCTGGTCGTCGAGCCGCAAGAGGCCAAAGTGCAGGTGCGGCGCATCGGGGCGGGCGTTGCCGGTGGCGCCCACGTAGCCGAGCACGCTGCCGCGGCGCACCGCCTGGCCCTCGGCCAGGCCTTCGGCATAGCGATCGAGGTGCGCGTAGTAGTACGCGAACCGGCCGCTGGGGTCGAACTGGTAAATGGTGAGGCCGCCGGGCCCGCTCAGGAACAGCTTGGCGATGCGCCCGTCGTCCACCGCGAGCACCGGCGTGCCGCGCGGCGCCAGAATGTCCAGCGCCTCATGGCCCCGTTCGCCGTCGCTGCCGCGCCGCTCGGCGTAGGTGTCGCGCAGCTGCTGCGGTGCGATGCCCTGCACCGGCATCTGCAGCGGGGGCGGTTCGGGGAGCGCGGCGCGCGGCGCTGCGGGCGGTGGCGGCGCGGCCGCACCGGCCAGGGCCAGCGCAGCGCCGACGGCGCAGACCAGCACCGCCCGCGCCCGGCGTGCCGCGCGGCTGCCAGCGCGGCGCTGGCGCCGGCGCATCCGCTCAGGCATGCACGTCCACCACAAAACCGGTTTTCACGACCTTCGCGAGGCGCAGCACGTCCCAGTTGGTCAGGTGGATGCAGCCATTGCTCTCGGCCGTGCCGACCCGCTCGGGGTGCGGCGTGCCGTGGATGCCCCAGTGCGCCTTGCTCAGGCCCAGCCAGTACACGCCCACCGGGTTGTTCGGGCCCGGCGGCAGGTCGGTCTTGGCGTCGGTTTTGCGGGTGCCTTTGAGCAGCGCCGGATCGAACGTGAACACCGGGTCCTTGGCCGCGTTTTTGATGTCCAGGCGCCCCACGGGCAGCGGGTCGGAGTTGCCGCCCATGCTGATCGGAAAGGCCGCCAGCGGCCGCTGGTCCGGGTCCAGCACATAGAGCACGCGGCGCGCCTTGTCGATGCGCAGCGACGCCGCCCCGGCCGGCGCCCGGCCGGCGTGCTCGAGCGCCACCGCGGGCACCACCAGCGTGTCCCCGGCGGCAAAGGCCCGGCCCGCGTTGGCGCGGCGCAGCCACGCCGGGCTGCAGTGGAATTTTTCGCCGAGGGCTTCGTGCACGCTCTCGTAGCCCAGCGCCTGCAGCTGGGCGCGCTCCATGGTGTCTTCGGGCAGGGCGGTGAACGGGCCCGCCGTGTCCTCGGGCTGCAGCGTGTACTGCGCCAGCACCGGCGCAGGCGCATCGCCGCGCAGCGCCTTCCAGGTGGCGGCATCGATGCGCCCGGACCTGGCGAGCCCGCGTGCGGTCTGAAAGGCCTCCACCATGCGCCGCATGTTGGCGCCGAACATGCCGTCGATCTCGCCCGGAGAGAACCAGGCCCGGTCCAGCAGCACCTGGGCGCGCAGCACGGCCTCGCCCTGCGTGCCCTGGGCCAGTGCGGGCGTGTCGGTGGCTGCGTTGACGCGCTCGAGCAGCGCCGTGCCCGACACGGCTGCTGTGCCCAGGCTGCCAGAGCGCGGGCGCGCCGGCGGTGCGGCCCACGCACCGGGGCCGGTGCCGGCCGCCAGCAGCCAGGCCAGCAGCGGGCGGCGTGCCAGCGGCAGAGAAACAGAGGGGGAACGGGAGAAACGCATGAAAAAGCCTTTGGCACGGTCGCATTGCAGCAGGCCATCGTAGAGGGCTACGCCGCGCCCGCGTGTCGGAAGAAGCGCTGTCGTGGTGTCGCGCGCGGGCGGCTTTCGCCGCGCCTGGCCCAGGGCCATGCGGTGCTCCGGGGTGGGCCACCATCGCGGCGGGGCGGGGCAGCCGGCGCCACCCGCACGCCGGCCCCAAAAAAGAAGCCCCGGCGGTGATGGCACCGACGGGGCTTGGGGTGTTGCAGGGCTTGGCAGCAGTGGCCGCCAGCCCAAGCGCGTTCAGGCGGCGCAGGCGCTGGCAGGGGCGTGGCGGTGCTGGATCCAGCGCAGGCCTTCGCTGGTGGCGTAATGCGCGGCGGCGGCGGGGTCGGCAAACACCGAGGCCAGGCGCAGCACGCGGTCGTGCGTGCCGCTGCCCGAGCCCGAGCGGATCGAGACGGAGGCCGCAAAGCGGCCATCGTCGAGCAGCTTGGTCAGCGGCGACACGAGGTATTTGCCAACGGTCGTGTTGGTGGAGGAAGGGATCATCATGGTACGGGGAGCCGGGCGATAGCGCGGCATCAATCAAAAGCAAGAGAAATGGCCCCTGGGAAGGGCCGGGTGGATCGATCCGGGGTTCCACCCCAAGCGGGGGGCCGGAGAGCACCTGAAAAAAGTCGCACGTGCCAGCGCGAAACTTTGGTGGCCGGTCAGTGAGAGAAACCGGCGCGGGGGCGCAAAGGCCATTCAAAGAGGCGGCGCGCGGACTGGGCTGTCGTTTTATAGCGCGCCATTATGAAATCATGGCTTTATCGAACGGTGGATTATATAGCATGCCGCCCAACCACCCCGGGCCGTTGCTGGTCGACACGCCCGCGCTGCGCCGCCTGCCTATGATGGGCGCATGCCTTGGACTTTTCCCTTCTCTGCCCATGCCCGCTGCCGCCCGGGGCGTGCGCGCAGGCACACCGCCGCGTTGTGCCTGGTGGCGGCCGGCCTGCTGAGCGCCTGCGGCGCGGCCCGGGTCGGCGTGGGCATTCCGGTGGGGCCTTTCACCCTCGGGGTGGGCGCCGGCGCGGGCGGCCCGTCGGTCGGGCTGGGCACCGGCGTGGGGCCGGTCGGTGTGGGCGTCGGCGTCCACCCGGGCGGCCAGGTCAGCGGCGCCGTGGGCGTGGGAGCGAGCGTGCCGGTGGGCGGCGGCCCCGTGCGCGCGGGCGCTGGGGTGGGCACCGGGGCGGTGCTCTACGACCCGCGCCGTGCGCCGGTGGCGGCCCGGCCCGGCGTGGTGGTGCCGGGCAATACCTGGTCGCCGCAGTGAGCGCGCGCCGGTGCCAAGGGGCAGCCGGGCTCAGGCCATCAGCGGCTCTTCCTGCATCGCCTCGATCTGCTCGTGCAGCATGTCGACCTGGCCCTTCCAGTAGTCGCTGGTGCCAAACCACGGAAAGTTGATCGGAAAGATCGGGTCTTGCCAGCGCCGCGCCAGCCAGGCGCTGTAGTGGATCAGGCGCAGCGTGCGCAGCGGCTCGATCAGCGCGAGCTCGCGCCGGTCGAACGGGCGGAACTGTTCGTAGCCCTCGATCAGCGCGCCGAGCTGGTGCGTGCGCTGGCGCCGGTCGCCCGACAGCAGCATCCACAGGTCCTGCACCGCCGGGCCCGTGCGCGCGTCGTCGAGGTCGACGAAGTGCGGGCCGCCGCCGGCCCGGTCGGTCGGGCGTCCAGAGGATGTTGCCGGGGTGGCAGTCGCCGTGCAGGCGCAGCACGGTGGCGTCCTTGAGGTGCAGGCGGCCCGCGCCACGCTCGGGGCGGGCGTGGCCGCCGATCAGCGACAGGGCCTGCTCGCAGGCGCTGCCCAGCGCGACTGCATGTCGAGCGGAATCATGTCGTGCGCCAGCAGCCAGTCGTGCGGCTCCGAGCCAAAGCTGTGCAGGTCGAGCGCCGGGCGGTGGACGAAGGGGCGCGTGGCGCCCACGGTGTGGATGCGCGC
The DNA here is from genome assembly GCA_963703375.1 of uncultured beta proteobacterium. Taxonomy (GTDB): domain Bacteria; phylum Pseudomonadota; class Gammaproteobacteria; order Burkholderiales; family Burkholderiaceae_C; genus Simplicispira. The sequence goes on from CAVPEF010000004.1 coordinate 645,815, forward strand.
GAGAAAGCGGCCGATCCATTCGAGCACCTCGAAGTCGTCGAGCTCGGGCTGGCGGCCGCCGCGCCACGGGCTGACCGAGAACTGGAAGCCGCCGTGCGGGTGCAGCGTGCGGCCGCCCAGCACCAGCGGCGCCGACGGCGGGCACCTCGGCGGCCATCAGGTCGGCCGAGAAGGCGTGCTCTTCGAGAATCTGCGCCTCGCTCCAGCGCCCGGGGCGGTAGAACTTCGCGACGACGCGCTCGCCGTCCTCGAGCGACACCTGGTAGACGCGGTTTTCGTAGGACGACAGCGCCATCAGGCGGCCGTCGCCATAGAGGCCGACGCTGGCCAGCGCGTCGAGCACGACGTCGGGGGTGAGGCTGGCGAAGGGGTGCCGGTCCGCGGTTTCGGGGGTGGATTGCATGGGGGCATTGTCGCCCTCCTGCGCAGGCGTTGCTGGCGCCGCGTGCTTGCCAGTGTTTCAGGTTGAAAACAGCCTGTAACGCTGACTGGACAAGCGTGGGGTGCTATCAAAAATGAGTTCGCGTGCCGTGCCTGCGGCCTCAGCGCGCCTGCGCCAGCTGCGCAAACGGCAGTTGCTGCTTGACCAGGATCACGGTGCACGGGGCGTCGCGCGCCACGCGCAGCGGCACGGTGGCGATGAAGCGCTGCAGCTGCAGGCCGTGCGTGGCCGCGCCCAGGATCACCATGCTGACCTGGTTGCCCTCGGCGTAGCGCACCAGCGCCTGCGCCACGTCGCCCGCTTCGAGCACATGGAAGCTGACATGGTGGCCGGCCAGGCCCAGCGGCTCGGCCCAGCGCTGCAGGCGCGCGCGGTGCTGGCGGTGCACGGCGGTTTCGCTGCGCGCGCTGTCGGTGGCGCTGCTGGCCGCGGGCGAGACCACCGTCACGCAGGCCAGCCGCGCGCCGGGGCGGATGCCCAGCGAGCGCGCCACGGCCTGGCGCAGCGAATAGAGCGTGGCGTCGCTCGCGTCGTCGTGCGGCACGGCGACCATGAGGATGGGCGCCTCTTCGATCTGGCGCGTCGGCACGGGGCTGGCCTGGTAGTGCATGCCTGCGGCCTTGAGCCAGCGCTTGAGGTGCGTGCGCAGGCGCGGCCCGCGCGTGCGCCGGCCGCGCTCGGTGAGGGCGATCTGCTCCGGGTTGGCCAGATCGAAGGCCAGCAGCGCGGCCGACGGGTAGCGCTGCGCGGCCTCGGGCTCGAGGCAGCGCAGGATCGTCTCCTGCAGCCACTCGGGCAGCTCGGGGCGGTGCTGGCGCGGCGGCGCGGGCGACATCCACAGGCGCTGGCGCAGGCCGCCGGGCGTGGTCGGCGCGCCAAACGGCAGCTCGCCCGTGGCCAGCTCGTAGAGCATCACGCCGATCGCGAAGATGTCGCTGCGCGGGTCGCCGCGCACGCCCACCACCTGCTCGGGCGCGATCCACGCGGGCGAGCCCACGGCGTGGCGCAGCTCCTCGGCCAGCAGGTCGGGGTAGTGGGCGTGGCACGAGAGGCCGAAGTCGAGCAGCACGGCATGGTCCTCGCGCGGGAAGAGCACGTTGCCGGGCTTGAGGTCGAGGTGGCAGACGTCCTGCTGGTGCAGGCTGTGCGCGGCGTGCGCCATGGCGGCGCCCAGGCGCGCGATGGTGCCCACGCCCGGCCGCGCGCGCGCACCGAGCCAGTGCTGCAGCGTGGGGCCGTCCACATACTCCATCACCAGGTACGGCAGGCGCGCCAGGTCGCCGGCCGCGACGAAGCGCGGCACATGCGGGCCCGTGAGCGTGCGCAGGATCTGCAGCTCGACCTCGAAGCCGACGATGTTCTCGGCGCCGTCGCCGGCCGTCATGCGCGGGATCTTCATGGCCAGCGGAAAACCGGGGTTCGGCGCGCCCACCGCGTATTCGACGCGGTAGATGTGCGCCATGCCGCCGGCATGCACGCAGCCGAGCACCGTGAAGCCGTCGACCTCGGTGCCGGGTTCGAGCAGCTTCACTGGCCGACCTCGAGGCGCTCGGCAAAGAATGCGGACAGCGCGCCCGTGGCGCGGATCGCGGCGGCCGCGCCCGCATGGTCGTAGGGCACGCGCGCAAAGGTCAGCTGCCAGGTGGCGGTGTCGAGCAGCGCCACCATGGCGCGCGGGTCGCCGTCGCGCGGCTGGCCCACCGAGCCGACGGTGGCCACCCAGGGCCGGTGCGGCGGCACCGGCACGGCCACGCCGGGCGTGGGCACGAAGCGCATCAGGCCGTGGCCGGCGCCGCGGTAGTACAGCATCTGCCGGTGCACGTGGCCGCAGAACACATGGGCGATGCCGGGGCGCTGCAGCGCCGCATGCAGGCAGTCGGCGGCGACAACGGGGTTGTCCACATAGCGCCAGCGCTCGGGCGCGTCGGCGCTGGCGTGCACCAGCAGCACGCTGCCGACCTCGGCGGTGAGCGGCAGGGCCGCGAGAAAAGCGCGCTCCTCGGCGCTGAGCTGCGCGTGCGTCCAGTCGGCGCTCTGGGCCACCACCGAGCCGGCGCCGCGCTCGCCGGCCACGGGCGGGCGCACCGCCATCGCATCGTGGTTGCCACCGACCAGAACCGCGCCTTCGGCGGCCAGCGCCATCGCCTGCTGCACCACATAGCGCGGGTCGGCGCCGTAGCCCACCAGGTCGCCGAGCAGCGCGATCTGCCGCGCGCCTTGCGCGCGCACATGCGCCAGGCAGGCGTCGAAGGCCTGGCGGTTGGCGTGGATGTCGGACAGCAGGGCGATTTTCATGGTCGTCGGGCGGCAGACGCCATGATGGCGCGGCAAGCTGAGCGCGGGCTTGCACGCGGCCTAGGGGTAAACCACGAATTGCATGCCAAAAGAGCCGCAAACGCTTGCGGGGCAAGCGCTCGCAGCTCTCATTTTTGTAGCTGGCAGTGCGCCGCACGGGGCCGCAGCGCGCAAGGCGCGGGCGGCGTAGACTGAAACCTCGCCCGCGCCGCCCTCGGTGCGCAGGCGTTCCACGAGCGAAAGCGAGGCTTTTATGACCAGCGTTCTTGCCGCGAATGCCGACCCCGTGATCCTGCTGGCGCGCATTCTTCTGATGTCGCTGTTCCTGATCACCGGCTGGGAGAAGCTGACGGACTTCCCGGGCACCACCGAGTACATGGCATCGGTCGGCGCGCCAGCGCCGGCGCTGTCCGCAGCGGTGGCCGTCGTGATGGAGTTTGGCGTCGGCATCGCGCTGGTGCTGGGCGTCTTCACGCGCCCGCTGGCCTTGCTGATGGCCCTGTTCACGCTGGCAACGGCGCTGATCGGCCACCGCTACTGGACGCTACAAGGCCCGGAGCGGCACGCCAACCTGCTCAATTTCTACAAGAACGCCAGCATCACAGGCGGCCTGCTGCTGCTGGCCATCACCGGGCCGGGCCGGTACGCGCTGTGGCGCTAACCGCTACCGGCGTGTTCTGTCTGCGGCGTCCGTTTTTGCATGAAAAGAGCCGCAGACGCTGGTGGGGAAAGCGTCTGCAGCTCTGTTTTTTGATTTCGCGGTGCGGGCGGCGCTCAGGCCAGCGTGAGCGTCACGTCGATGTTGCCGCGCGTGGCGTTGGAGTAGGGACAGACCTGGTGCGCATCGTCGACCAGCTTCTGGGCCGCGGCGCGGTCCATGCCGGGCAAATGCACCTTCATGCGCACGGCGATGCCGAAGGCGTTCGGGATCGGCCCCAGGTCCACTTCAGCGTCCACCGCCACGTCTTGCGGCACGGTCAGTTTCTGCTTGGCAGCCACGGCCTTGATGGCGCCGATGAAGCAGGCCGAGTAGCCGGCCGCAAACAGCTGCTCGGGGTTGGTGCCGGCGGCGCTGCTGCCCGGAGAGGTCAGCTGGACCTCCAGGCGGCCATCGTCGCTGCGCGAAGCGCCGTCGCGCCCGCCCGTGGTGTGGGCCTTGGCGGTGTAGAGGACTTTGTCGAGCTGGGTCATGGTGGCTTCCTTTGCGGTGGGTACCCGCTTGCACGGGCGGTGGGGGAAGGGGGCGTTCGCTCAGCCGGCCGCGCAGGACTTGCAGTTGCGTCGTCCGCGGGCCGCTTTCAGTAGGTATACACGCCTTGACCGCTCTTGCGGCCCAGGCGGCCGGCGGCGACCATTTCCTTGAGCAGCGGGCAGGGGCGGTATTTGCTGTCGCCGAACTCCTGCAGGTAGACCTCCATCACGGCCAGGCACACGTCGAGGCCGATCATGTCGGCCAGGGCCAGCGGGCCGATCGGCTGGTTGCAGCCGAGCTTCATGCCGGCGTCGATGTCCTCGGGCGTGGCCAGGCCTTCGGCCAGCACGAAGAAGGCTTCGTTGATCATCGGCACGAGGATGCGGTTGACGACGAAGCCGGGCGCGTTCTTCACGGTGATCGGCGACTTGCCGAGCTTCTCGGACAGCGCCTTGACCGCGTCGTGCGTGGCGTCGCACGTCGGCAGCCGCGGATGATTTCCACCAGCGCCATCATCGGCACGGGGTTGAAGAAGTGCATGCCGATGAAGCGGTCGGCGCGCGACGTGGCGGCGGCCAGCTTGGTGATCGAGATCGACGAGGTGTTGGACGCGATGATGACCTCGGGCGCGACCAGCGCGTCCACCTGCTTCAGGATCTTGAGCTTGAGCTCGTAGTTCTCGGTCGCGGCCTCGATCACGATCTGCGCGGCCTTCAGGGCGTCGTAGCTGGTCGAGGTCTGGATGCGCGCGAGCGCGGCGTCCTTGTCGGCGGCGCTGATCTTTTCCTTCTTGATCAGGCGGTCCAGGCTGCCGGCCACGGTGGCCACGCCTTTTTGCACGGCAGCGTCCGAGATGTCGACCATGACCACCTGGACGCCCGACACCGCGCAGGCCTGCGCGATGCCGTTGCCCATGGTGCCCGCGCCAATGATGCCAACCGTTGTGATAGCCATTGCAGAAATTCCTTTTCTTTCGAATGGGGCCCAGCAGCCCAAAAATCACGACGATGGTATCGGCAATCGCCTGCGCGCCGGGTTAAGGTGCCAGCCAGCGGCCGCGCAGACGGACGCGCAGGAGACAGGTCCATGGAGTTCGATTACCTCGTCGTGGGCGGCGGCTCGGCCGGCTGCGTGCTGGCCGGGCGCCTGAGCGAAGACCCCGCGGTGCGCGTGTGCCTGCTCGAAGCCGGGCCGCCCGACACCAGCGTGCTCATCCACTGCCCCGCGGGCCTCGCCGTGATGGCCAGGTTCGAACTGAACGGCTGGGGGCAGAACACCACGCCGCAGGCCGGGCTGAACGGGCGCCGCGGCTACCAGCCGCGCGGCAAGGTGCTGGGCGGCTCAAGCTCGATCAACGCCATGGTTTACGCGCGCGGCCAGCCCGCCGACTACGACCACTGGGCCGCGCAGGGCAACCCCGGCTGGGGCTGGAGCGACGTCTTGCCGTATTTCAAGCGTGCGGAAAACAACGAGCGCGGCGCGGGTGCCTGGCATGGCACGGGCGGCCCGCTCAACGTGGCGGACCTGCGCTCGCCCAACCGCTTCGCCCAGGCGTTTGTCGAGGCCGGCGTGCAGGCCGGCCACGCGCACAACCGCGATTTCAATGGCGCCAGCCAGGAGGGCGTGGGCCTGTACCAGGTCACGCAAAAGAACGGCGAGCGCTCGAGCGCCGCCAAGGCCTACCTGACGCCGCACCTGGGCCGGCCCAACCTGCAGGTCGTCACCGGCGCGCACGCCACGCGCATCCTGATGGAAGAGCGCCGCGCCGTCGGCGTCGAGTACCGCCAGGACGGCACGCTGCGCCAGCTGCGCTGCACGCGCGAGGTGCTGCTGAGCGCGGGCGCGCTGCTCTCGCCGCAGCTGCTCATGCTCTCGGGCATCGGCCCTGGCGCGCAGCTGCAGCGCCTCGGCATTGCCACCGTGCACGACCTGCCCGGCGTGGGCCAGCACCTGCACGACCACCCCGATGTGGTGCAGGTGATGGACGCGCCGGACCTGACCGACCTGTTCGGCCTCTCGCCGCGCGGCGCGCTGAACATCGTGCGCGGTATTCTGGAATGGCGCCGCAGCCGCAGCGGCATGCTGACCACCAACTTCGCCGAGGCCGGCGGCTTCATCAAGAGCCATCCCGACGCGCCCGCGCCCGACCTGCAGCTGCATTTCGTCATCGGCAAGCTGGTCGACCATGGCCGCAAGACGGTGCTGGGCCACGGCTATTCGTGCCACGTCTGCCTGCTGCAGCCCCGAAGCCGCGGCAGCGTCACGCTCGCCAGCCGCGACCCGGCCGACCTGCCGCTGGTGGACCCGAACTTTTTTGGCGACCCCGACGACCTGCCGCGCCTGGTGCGCGGCGTGCGCCGCATGCGCGCCATCCTGGCGCAGCCGGCGCTCGCACGCTACGGCGCGCGCGAGTCCCCCGCGTCGGCCAGCGCGCAGAGCGACGGGCAGATCGCGCAGTTCATCCGCCAGTACGCCGACACCATCTACCACCCCGTCGGCAGCTGCCGCATGGGCCCCGGCGCCCTGGACGTGGTCGATGCCGAACTGCGCGTGCACGGCGTGCAGGGCCTGCGCGTGGTCGATGCCTCGGTCATGCCGCGCATCGTGAGTGGCAACACCCACGCGCCGACCACCATGGTGGCGGAGAAGGCGGTGGATTTGCTGCGCGCGGCGGGGCGCTGAGCGGCATCCTCAGGCGTGCGTCACCCAGTCCGCGTATTCGGGCGCATCGAGGTGCGGCAGGGTGTTGAACGTCTGCAGCATGAGCCGCTTGGGCGAGACGGTGAACTCGGTCACGGCGCTGTTGCGGATGCGCATGTTCAGCGCAATCGTCACCTCGGGCGCCGTGCCGAGCACCTGGCCGATGGCGGTGGCAATCGGGCCGCCGCTCGAGACCAGCAGCACGTTCTGGTCCGCGTGGTCGCGCCGCACCTGCTCCAGCACGGCGCGCACGCCGCCCGAAAAATCGTCCCAGCTGGGCATGCCCTGCGGCGTGACCACGCCCGCCATCCATTGCGCCAGCGCGTCGCACAGCAGGCGAAAGTGCTGGCGGTACAGCGCGGGCGTGTCGGCCCGGGGCAGGGGTTCGGTGTGGATGGCGCGGATCAGCGCGAGGCTGTCGTACTCGTTGAGCCCGGGCAGCTGCAGCGGCGCGGGCGCGCCCTGCAGGCCCTCGGCAATGCCCTCGAAGGTTTGCGTGTGGCGGCGCAGCGTGCCGGTGACCACGGCATCGAACGGCACGGCCTTGCTGCGCCAGTACCCGCCCAGGCGCACCGCTTGCTGGCGCCCGAGGGCGCTGAGCTGGTCGTAGTCGTCGGCGCCAAACGAGGCCTGGCCATGGCGCACGAGGTAGAGGGTTCCCATGGCCGGGATTGTGGCTTTCAGGGTTGCTGCGTTCTTGTCACTGCCGCGACTTCTGCTATCGAAAAGTGAGCATGCGGCGCTTTTGCCATGCGCGCATGCCTACCGCCTGGCGAGCGCTAAAAGTTTCGGTCAGTGAAACTTGGTGCGTGTGTTTTGACGGCTGTACTGCAAGCCCATAGATTGCTGGCTATCCAAAGGTTTCATGGAAAGAAACTCGCATGCCCACCCTCGCACGCCCCAAGGCGGTCATCACCCATGAGCGGGGCAGCACCTCGTCCGTGGAGCGCGCCATGCGCGTGCTGCGCGTCATGTCCGAGGGCGGCAGCGTGCGCCTGACCGACATTGCTGCGGCCGCGGACCTGGACAAGGCCACCGCGCTGCGCCTGCTCGATGTGATGGCGCGCGAAGGCTTCGTGGCGCGCGACGCGCAGAGCAAGCAGTTCACGCTGGGGCCCGAGCTCACGGTGCTCGGCGCTGCGGCGCTGCGCCGTTTCGACCCGCGCCCGCTGGCACGGCCCAGCCTGATGCGCCTGACGGGCGTGTTCCAGGACAGCGTGGTGCTCTCGATCCGCAGCGGCGTGGAGTCGCTGTGCATCGACGTGGAAGAGGGCACGTACCCGATCCGCGCCAATTACCTCACCGTGGGCAGCCGAAGGCCGCTGGGCGTGGGCGCGGGCAGCCTCGCGCTGCTGGCCTGGATGCCCGACGACGAGCGCGAGGCCGCGCTGGAGACGCTCTCGGGCCAACTGGAGCGCTACCCGCGCATCACGCCCGCGCTGCTGCGCGAACGCATTGCCGAAGCGCGGGAGCGCGGCTACGCCGTGCTGCTCGACGTGGTGGTCGAACGCATGGGCGGGATCGGCGCCGCCATCCTCGACCCCGAGGGCCGCCCCGTGGCGGCGCTGAGCATCGCGGCGCTGAACGAACGCATCCTCACGCGCGAGCCGGCGCTGGCGCAGGCGCTGCTGCGCGAGGCCACGGTGTGCCAGGTGCGTTGGGCCGAGGCCACGCGCACCGACCGCCGTGCCACCCCCCTACACAAGGAGAAACGCACATGACACCAGCATTGCGGCCCGCCTACCTGCGCGGCGCGGGCGGCACGCCGTTCGGGCGCCACGAGGGGCGCAGCGCGCTCGACCTGATGGACGAGGCCGCCGCGCAGGCCATCGACAGCAGTGGCCTTGCGCGCCGCGAGATCGACGGCGTGCTCTGCGGCTATGCGACCACGCTGCCGCACCTGATGCTGTCCACGCTGGTCTGCGAGCGCCTGGCGCTGCAGCCGCACTACGCGCACGGGCTGCAGCTCGGCGGTGCCTCGGGCGCGGCCATGCTGATGGCGGCGCGCGAGCTGGTGCGTTCGGGCCGCTGCCGCAACGTGCTCGTGCTCGCGGGCGAGAACCGGCTCAGCGGCCAGTCGCGCGACAGCTCGATCCAGACGCTGGCCCAGGTGGGCGATGCCGACTTCGAGGTGCCCAACGGCGCCTCGGTGCCGGCGTACTACGCCCTCATGGCCTCGCAGTACATGCAGCAGACGGGCGTGACCTCGGAAGACCTGGCCGAGTTCGCCGTGCTCATGCGGTCCAACGCTGCCACCCACCCCGATGCGCACCTGCGCACCCCGATCACGCGGCAGGAGGTGCTGGCCTCCAAACCGATTGCCACGCCGCTGTCGCTGCTGGACTGCTGCCCGATCTCGGACGGCGCGATGGCGCTCGTGGTCTCGGCCGAGCCCGCCGCGCAGGGCGCCGTGGCCATGGTGGGCGCGGGCCAGGCGCACCGCCACCAGCACCTCACGGCCATGGCGGACGTGATGCAGTGCGGCGCCGGCGAGGCCGCACAGCGGGCGTTTGACGAGGCCGGGCTGGGCTTGGCCGACGTCGACTACCTGGGGATCTACGACTCTTTCACGATCACGCTGGTGATGCTGCTCGAAGAGATCGGCTTCGCTCCGCGCGCGGGCGCTGCGCGGCGCGCGCGCGCCGGCGATTTCGCGCCCACCGGGGCGCTGCCGCTCAACACGCACGGCGGCCTGTTGTCATTCGGCCACTGCGGCGTGGCCGGCGGCCTGGCGCATGCGGTGGAGGCCTGGCGCCAGATGACGGGCCAGGCCGGCGCGCGCCAGATTGCGCCGCCGCGCCGCGCCTTCATCCATGCGGACGGCGGTGTGATGTCGTCCCACGTGAGCCTGCTGTTGTCGCGCGAGGACTGAAGTGAAACGACAACCCCCTGAGACGCTTCGCGTCTTCCCCCTTCTCTCACGCTGCGCGTGGGAAGAGGGACGCAGCCCTCGCTGCAGGGCGGCCCTTGCTCGGCTGCCCTGGCTTGGCGCGCCAGTTTCATGCGCCATAGGTGGCGCTTAGCACTATGTATAACTGAGATGACCACCACCGCATCCACTGCCGCGCGCCCCCTGGCCGCGCCTTTCACCGACGGCCTGCGCGCAGGCGTGCTGCGCTACCAGCAGTGCACCGCCTGCGGCCACGCGCAGACGCTCGCGCGCTATGCCTGCCAGCACTGCGGCGAACGCGGCGCGCTGCACTGGCGCGACGCGGCGGGCGCGGCCACCGTCTGCGCGGTCACCGAGGTTGCGCGCGCGCCGTCCGAAGAGTTCCGCGCGCTCGCGCCGTACACGCTGGTGATCGCGCAGCTCGACGAAGGGCCGCGGCTCATGGCGCATGCCACGCCGGGCGTGCGCATCGGCGACCGGGTGCGCGCGGGCTTCTTCGAGCACCAGGGGCGCACGCTGGTGCGCTTTGCGCCGGAGTCCTAGCGACGCCGCCCTTTTTTCTCGCGTTTGCCGGCACCACTACGACTACACCTACCAGGAGACAAGCCATGACGACCGCCCTTTCCCTTCTTCCTTCCCGCCGCCACTGGATCGGCCTGGCCTGCGCCGCGCTGTGCGCCGCCGCTGCGCCGCTGGCCTTGGCGCAGGACTATCCGAACAAGCCCGTGAAGCTCGTCGTGCCCTATCCGCCGGGCGGCCCCACGGACATCGTGGCGCGCGCCGTCGCGCAAAAGCTGCAGGAGCGCCTCGGCCAGCCGTTCGTGATCGACAACAAACCCGGTGCCGGAGCCAACCTGGGCGCCGAGGCGGTGGCGCGCAGCGCGCCGGACGGCTACACGCTGGTGGTGGCCACGACGGCGCACGCGATCAACCCCGCGCTGTTTGCCAAGCTCAACTATTCGCTGCTCAAGGACTTCGCGCCCGTCTCGCAGCTCACGAGCGGCCCGCTCGTGATCGTCGCGAACCCGGCGCTGCCCGCCAACAACGTGGCCGAGCTGATCGCGCTGGCCAAGACCCGCCCCGGCGGGCTGAACTTCGCATCCTCGGGCAATGGCCAGTCCACCCACCTCTCGGCCGAGCTGTTCAGCGCCATGGCCGGGGTGAAGATGTCCCACGTGCCCTACAAGGGCAGCGCGCCCGCGCTGACCGACGTGATGGCCGGGCAGGTCGACCTGATGTTCGACACCATGCTGTCGTCGATGCCGCACGTGAAGGGCGGCAAGCTCAAGGCGCTGGCCGTGACGAGCGCCCAGCGCTCGCCCGTGGCGCCGGACCTGCCCACGGTGGCCGAGTCCGGCCTGCCCGGCTACGAGGCCATCGCCTGGAACGGCCTGCTCGCGCCCGCGGGCACGCCCAAGGAGGTGATTGCAAAGCTGAGTGCCGAACTCAAGGCCGTGCTGGAAAGCCCGGACATCCGCCAGCGTTTCGATGCGCAGGGCTTTGCGGCCGCCTACAGCACACCGGTCGCCTATGGCAGCTTCCTGCAGGCTGAAGTGGACAAGTGGGCCAAGGTGGTGAAGACCTCTGGCGCAAAAATTGACTAACCCCCTGAGGCGCTTCGCGCCTTCCCCCTGAAGGGGGACGCCGCCAGTGCGGCGGGGCGGCCCTTGCACGGCGGCCCTGGGCTGGGCCGCGCCAGGCTCGAAGGCCACACGCTATGGACAACTCAACCGACGTAACTGCCATGCTAGACCTCCTTACTTCAGCCCTCAATCCGCGTTCGGTCGCCATCATTGGCGCCTCGGACAACATCCACAAGATCGGCGGGCGCCCGATCTATTACATGCAGCGCCATGGCTACCAGGGCGCGATCTACCCGATCAACCCTGCGCGCGAAGTGATCCAGGGCCACAAGAGCTATGCGTCGCTCGCGGCCCTGCCCGAGGTGCCGGACCTCGCGCTGGTGGTCGTGGGCGGCGACAAGACGGTGGCGGCGGTCGAGGAATGCGCGGCGCGCGGTGTCAAGTCGGCCGTGGTGATCGCCTCGGGCTTTGGCGAGACCGGCCCCGAGGGCCTCGAGCAGCAGCGCCACATGGTGGCGAAGGCGCGCGCTGCGGGCATGCGGCTCTACGGCCCCAACACCCAGGGCCTGGCCAACTTCGGCACTGGCGCCATCGCGGGGTTTTCGACCATGTTCATCGAGGTGCCGCCCATGGACGGCCCCATCGGCATCGTGAGCCAGAGCGGCGGCATGAGCGCCATGGCCTATGGCCTGCTGCGCCGGCGGGGCCTGGGCGTGCGCCATGTGCATGCCACGGGCAACGAGGCCGACGTCACCGTGGGCGAGCTGGCGCTGGCCGTGGCGCACGACCCCGACGTGCGGCTGCTGCTGCTGTACCTCGAAAGCATCGCCAACCCCGAGATGCTGGCGGCCGCCGCCGCCCATGCGCGCGCACGCGACCTGCCGATCATCGCGATCAAGGCCGGGCGTTCGGCCGCGGGCCAGAAGGCGGCGTCGTCGCACACCGGCTCGCTGGCCAACGAGGACCGCACCGTGGATGCGTTCTTCCGCCACCACGGCATCTGGCGCGTGCGCGACCCGCACGAGCAGGCGCGTGCGGCGCAGGCCTACCTCAAGGGCTGGCGTCCTGAAGGCCGCCGGCTGGTGGTCATCAGCAATTCCGGCGCCAGCTGCGTGATGGGGGCGGACGCGGCGGACGACGAAGGCCTGCCGCTGGCCGAGCTGTCGCCCGAAACCCAGCGCAACGTGGCCGCCCAGCTGCCCGGGTTTGCCACGGCCAGCAACCCCATCGACATCACCGCCGCGCTGCTGAGCGACAGCGGCCTGTTCGGCAAGGTGCTGCCCGCCGTGGCGCAGGACCCGGCGGCCGACCTGTTCTTCCTCAACATCCCGGTGGCGGGCGCGGGCTACGACGTGCAGGCCTTTGCGCGCGATGCCGCGGCGTTCGAGGCCGCCACCGGCAAACCCGTGGCCGTGGCCGCGTGGCAGGAAAGCGTGGCCGAGCCGTTCCGCGCGCAGGGCATTGCCACTTTCCCGAACGAAGGCGAGGCAGTCGGTGTGTTGGCCCAGGTGGCCAAACACACGGAACTGATGCGCCGCGCCCGCGTTGCCTGGCCGGCCCTGCCGGACGTGCCATTGCCGCCGGGCCAAGGCGGCGGCTTCCTCAACGAGGTCGACAGCCTGGCGCTGCTGGCGCAGCAGGGCGTGCCCACCGTGCCGCTGCGGCTGGTGCGCAGCGCCCAGGAGGCGCGCGCGGCGTTCAATGCCATCGGCGCGCCGGTGGTGGTCAAGGCCTGCTCGCCCGAGGTGCCGCACAAGTCCGAACACGGGCTGGTGGCATTGAACGTGGCGAGCGCCGACGAGGCCGCTGCGCTGTTCGAGCGCTTCTGGCAGAAGATGGGCGACATGGGCGTGGCGCGCGACGGCGTGATCGTGGCGGCCATGCGGCGCGGGCGGCACGAGTTCATGATCGGCGCGCGGCAGGACCCGGTCTTCGGTCCGGTGGTGGTGGTGGGCGACGGCGGCAAGAACGTCGAGGCGATGAAGGACTGCGCCGTGCTGCTGCCGCCCTTCAGCGCACACGAGGTGGCGCAGGCGCTGCGCACGCTGCGCATCGCACCGCTGCTGGACGGCGTGCGCGGCGACCCGCCGCTGGACATTGCGGCGCTGTCGACCCTGGCCGTCACCATCGGCCAGGTGATCGCTGGCGCACGCGGCACCATTGCGTCGCTGGACCTCAACCCGGTGCTGGTGGGTGCCGCCGGCGAGGGCGCCATCGTGGTGGACGCGCTGGTGGAGCGGGCCGGCGCCTGAGCGGGCCGCGGGCGGCGCGCTGGCGTCGCCTAAAGGCGCGGATGCTGCCGCTTTGCTCTCAAAAATAGAGCTGCATGCGCTGGCTTGTAGCTGGGTTCGATGACTTTCAATGTGGAAACCCAATGGTGGCAAGCGCTACCAGCTTCTCTTTCGATAGCAAAGCCATCGGCCGCGGCGGGCGTTGTGCGCCGGCAGCGCGCGCCCGCGCCGCCGCGCCGCCAGGGTCAGACGGCCTCGGCGCCGGTGGCCGCTTGGCGGCGCAGGATCTCGTCCCGCACATTGCGCACGTGCGCGGTGCCTGCGGCGTCGGCCCCGGCTTCGTCGCCACCCGCCACCGCCTTTGCGATGGTGCGGTAGTCGGCCACACGGATCTTCTGCAGCGCCGGCAGCTTGTGCTGCACGTACACCACCGGCATGTGGATCGAGGGAAACAGCCGGCGCAGTTCGCGGCTGCCCGCGAGCTCCAGCAGGGCCCGGTAGAACTCGCGCCGGGCGCGGGCAAAGGCCTCGGCGTCCTGGGCTTTGTCGGCGGCCCGCAGCGACGCCAGGGCTTTCTTGAGCGCCAGCGGTGCACGCCCGCTGCGCACGCCCTGCGCGGCCGTTCGTGCCAGCAGCCCGGTCATGCGCTCGGCCACGTCCAGCACGTGCAGGGTTTCCTGTGGCGTGAGCGCCTTGATGACCGCGCCCTTGTGGCGGAACACATCGACGATGCCGTCGGCCGCGAGCCGCTGCACGGCCTCGCGCACGGAGTTGCGCCCCACGCCGAACTGCGCCGCCAGATCGGCCTCCACCAGCCGCTGGCCGGGCACGAAGCGCTGCAGCTCCAGGCCATGCACGATGCCGAAAAACACCGCATCGGAGGCGCTGAACGCCGCCTCTTGCGCGGGCGCGGGAGCGCCTTCGGTAGCGCGGTCGGAAGAGGGATTGGTCACGGGGCTCACGCGGGGGTGTGGAAAAGCATGCGCGCCGAGTGTACACAGCGCCCGGGTTCCATCAATGCCGTGAAAGAGGAATGTGCGACACATTGCAAAACAAAATTGTCCTACAATCTGGTGGAACGACAAGCCTTGCACCACTGTTTCAGGAGACGCCCCGATGGATTTTGAACTGAGCGCCGAACTGTGCGCGTTGCGCGACCGCACCCGTGAATTCATCGCCGAGCAGGTGATCCCGCTCGAAAACGACGAACGCCAGTCCTCCCACGGCCCGAGCGAGGCGCTGCGCCGCGAGCTGGTCTCCCGCGCCAAGGCCGCAGGCCTGCTCACGCCCCACGCCTCGCGCGAGATGGGGGGCCTGGGCCTGAGCCATGTGGCCAAGGCCGTGGTGTTCGAAGAGGCCGGCTATTCGTGGCTCGGCCCGACGGCGCTCAACATCCATGCGCCCGACGAGGGCAACATCCACCTCATGGAAGAAGTGGCCACGCCCGCGCAGAAGGAACGCTGGCTGCGGCCGCAAGTGGCGGGCGACATCCGCTCGTGCTTTGCCATGACCGAGCCCGCGCCCGGCGCGGGCGCCGACCCGTCCATGCTGGCCACCACCGCCGTGCGCGACGGCGGCGACTACGTGATCAGCGGCACCAAGTGGTTCATCACCGGCGCCGAAGGGGCTGATTACTGCATCGTGATGGCGCGCATGGAGGACGGCTCGGCCACCATGTTCCTTACCGACATGGACCGCCCCGGCATCGTGCTCGAGCGCAACATGGACGCGATGGACGCCTGCTTCACGGGCGGCCACGGCGTGCTGCGCTTCGACAACCTGCGCGTGCCCGCCGTCGACGTGCTCGGCGAGATCGGCAAGGGCTTTCGCTACGCCCAGGTGCGCCTGGCGCCCGCGCGCCTGACGCACTGCATGCGCTGGCTCGGCCAGGCGCGCCGCGCGCACGATGCGGCGCTCGACTACACGCGCCGGCGCACCGCCTTCGGCAAGCCGCTGGCCGAGCACGAGGGCGTGGGCTTCATGCTGGCCGACAACGACATGGACCTGCACACCGCGCGCCTGCACATCTGGCACACCGCCTGGCTGCTGGACCAGGGCGAGAAGTGCAACTTCGAGTCGAGCCGCGCCAAGGTCGTGTGCTCGGAGGCGCAGTGGCGCGTGGTCGACCGCAGCGTGCAGATGCTCGGCGGCCAGGGTGTCACGGGCGAGTCGCCGGTGATGCGCATCTTCACCGACATGCGCGCCTTCCGCATCTACGACGGCCCGAGCGAAGTGCACCGCTGGAGCATGGCGCGCAAGCTGGTCCACCAAGCCGAAAAGGCCGCAGCGGCGCGGGTGCCGGCATGAGCGCCGCCATCGACCGTTTCCGCCTCGACGGGCGCGTGGTGCTGGTCACCGGGGCGTCGAGCGGGCTGGGCACGCATTTCGCGCAGCTGCTGGCAGATGCGGGTGCGCGCGTGGCCGTAGCCGCGCGCCGTGCGGACAAACTGCAGGCCGTGGTCGATGCCATCACCCAAGGCGGCGGCCAGGCGCGGGCGCTGTCGCTCGACGTGACCAGCGCGGCCAGCGTGCGCGCCTGCTTTGACGAACTCGCCAGCTGGGGCGCGCCCGATGTGGTCATCAACAACGCCGGCGTCACCGTGACGCGGCCGTTGCTCGAGCAGACCGAAGAAGATTTCGACCACGTGCTGGACACCAACCTCAAGGGCTGCTGGCTCGTGGCCACCGAGGCCGCGCGGCGCATGGTGGCGGGCGGGCAGGGCGGCAGCATCGTCAACGTGGCCTCGATCCTGGGCGAGCGCGTGGCCGGCGGCGTGGCGCCCTACGCGATCTCCAAGGCCGGCGTGGTGCAGGCCACCAAGGCCATGGCGCTGGAGCTGGCGCGCCACCGCATCCGCGTGAACGCCCTGCTGCCGGGCTATGTGGTGACCGACCTGAACCGCGACTTCCTCACCAGCGCAGCCGGCGACAAGCTGCGCAGCCGCATCCCGAGCCGGCGCTTTGGCGAAATGGCCGACCTCGACGGACCGTTGCTGCTGCTGGCCTCTGACGCGGGCGCCGCGATGTCGGGCGCCACGGTGGCCGTGGACGGTGCGCACCTGGTGAGCTCGCTGTGAGCGCCGGAGGAGCATCCCTGCCGCTCGCGCCGCTGCAGGACTACCTGCGTGCGCAGGGCCTGGCGGGCAGCGAAGCCATCCAGGTCGTGCCCCTGTCGGGCGGGCAGTCAAACCCCACCTTCCGCATCACGGCGGGCGCGCGCGAGTACGTGCTGCGCAAGAAGCCGGCCGGCCAGCTGGCCCCCTCGGCCCACGCCATTGACCGCGAATACCGCGTCATGCGCGCGCTGCAGGACAGCGATGTGCCGGTGCCGCGCATGCTGGCCTATTGCGAGGACGCGTCGATCGTCGGCACGCCGTTCTACGTGATGGATTTCCTGCAGGGCCGCGTGTTCATGGACCCGGCACTGCCGGGCAGCACGCCCGCCGAGCGCGGCGCGATCTACCGCGAAATGGGCCGTGTGATGGCCGCGCTGCACAGCGTGGACCATGTGGCGGTCGGCCTGGCGGACTACGGCCGCACCGGCCGTTATGTGGAGCGCCAGATCGACCGGTGGTCGCGCCAGTGCTGTGCACTCACCGTGCCGCTGGACGACGACATGCGCAAGCTCATGGACTGGCTGCCAGCGCATGTGCCGCCGGGCGACGAGACCACGCTGGTGCATGGCGACTACCGCATCGACAACCTGGTGTTCCACCCCACCGAGCCGCGCGTGATCGGCGTGCTCGACTGGGAGCTGTCCACGCTGGGCCATCCGCTGGCCGACCTGGCCTACCACTGCATGGCCTGGAACGTGCCGCCCGCGCTGTGGCGCGGCATGGGCGGGCTGGACCTGCCCGCGCTGGGCATTCCCACCGAGGCCCAGTACCTGGCCGACTACCGCGCGGCCACGGGACGCGATGTGCAGGGGCACTGGGCCTTCTACATGGCCTACAACCTGTTCCGCATGGCCGCCATCCTGTACGGCATTGCGCAGCGCGCCGCCGATGGCAGCGCGGCGTCGGCCGACGCCGAAGAAACCGGGCGCAAGGCCGGGCCGCTGGCGCAGCTGGGCTGGGAGTGGGCGCAGCGGCACGACGCTGCAGGTTGAGCGGCGGTCAAGCCGCTGACGCGCGCCGCGGCTGAACCAGGCCGGTCATCCAGCGCGTGGGCCGCCAACTACATCTGCGGCCGCACGCTTGACGAGGTCGATCGCACGCAACTCCTGCAACACAGCCACCAGGATGCCAGCTTCACCGGCATCGAAGGCCAGGTACGCCAGCGTATGAACCGCCACCTGGGCATCACCCTGTTTGGCGACGCCGTGCGTGCGCGCCTGACCGGTGGTGGCCTGCTGCCGCGCATTCCTGCAACACGCGCAGACCTCCCTCTTGATGGCAACTGGAGCGCGTGGGAAGGGAAAATCGAATGGCTGCAAACCGGCCGGCACAACCGCGTGGGTCAATTTAAAACGGGCCGCCTGGGCGAAAATGCCTTTCATGGACCTGTCTTCCCTTGAAATCCTGCTTGCCGCCATCGAGGAGAAAAGCCTCTCGCGCGCCGCCGAGCGCGTGCACTTGGTGACCTCGGCCGCAAGCAAACGCATTTCTGCACTCGAACGCCGCCTAGGCACGACCTTGCTGCGCCGCCACGGCCGCGGTGTTGAGCCGACGCCGGCCGGCGCCATGCTCTACCAGCAGGCCAAGGCCATCCTGCGCACTGTGGCGCAGGCCCGCGCGTCGCTGGCCGCCTATGCGAGCAGCGGCGTGCCCAACATCCGGCTGGTGGCCAACTCATCGACCGTGCTGCAGTTTTTGCCGGCCGACATCAGCGCCTTCGCGCGCAAGGTGCCGGCCTCGCGCGTGGACCTGGTGGAGGCCTTCAGCTACGACGTGCCGCGCATGGTGGCCGACGGCCAAGCCGACATCGGCATCTATCACGCCGAGCACCCGTCCTCGGGTGTGGTGTCCAGGCCTTACCGCACTGACCGCCTCGGGCTGGTGGTGCCGGTGGGCCACCCGCTGTCGCAGCGGGCCAGCCTGCGGCTGGACGAAGCGCTGGATTACGACTTCCTCGGCAACTTTCCGCGCCACAGCCTGGATGAGTTCCTCACCCTGGCTGGCGCGACGATCTCGCGGCCGCTGCGGGTGCGGGCACAGGTGTCCAACCCCGAGGCGCGTTGCGCCATGGTGCGCGAGGGCATGGGCCTAGCCATCATGCCCGAGGGCATTGCGCGCAATTACGAGGCGCGGTTGGGCCTGGTGGTACTGCCGCTGACCGACCCCTGGGCGGCACGCCAGCTCTACGTGTGCGTGCGTGACGTCGATGCGCTGTCGCCGCAGGCCGGTGCGCTGCTGGCGCACCTGCTGGTTGTTTGAGTCTTTGTTCAAGGCGGGTGTATAGGTCGGGAAACGGAGCTTTTCCCAAAGTTCATAACTGGGGTTTGCTGGACGTCTAGACTGGGCCCCAGCCGGGTGAGTTATTTCGCGCGGTATTCCAACGGAGACACACCCATGAACACCCTGCACACCAGCGCCCGCCGCCGCGTCCTGCTCGCCGCGGCCAGCCTTGCCAGTTTCGCACTGCCGGCCTTGCTCGCCCTGGCGCCCGCCAGTGCCTCGGCCCAGGCTTTCCCGTCCCGCACCATCCGCATCATTGCGCCGTTCACGGCCGGCGGCGGCACCGACCTGGTAGCGCGCACATTGGCCGAAGGCATGGCCAAGGAGCTAGGCCAGCCGGTGATCGTCGAGAACAAGCCGGGTGGCGGCACCGTCATCGGCTCCGACACGGTGGCTAGAGCGCCCGGCGACGGCTACACCTTGCTACTGACCACCTCGGCGCACGCCATCAACACCAGCCTGGTGAAAAATCTGCCCTACAGCACCGACAAATCCTTCGCCAATGTGGCTTTGGTCGGTCGCGGCCCGAACATGCTGGTGGCCCGCGCCGACAGCCCCTACAAAACCATCCAGGACGTCCTGGCTGCCGCGCGCGCCAACCCCGGCAAGCTGACCTACGGGTCGTCGGGCAACGGCACGGCCGTGCATCTGGCTGGCGAGCTGTTCAAGATGATGGGCAAGGTGGACCTCACCCACGTGCCTTACCGCGGCGCCGGTCCGGCCTACACCGACCTGCTGGGCGGGCAGATCGACTTCGTGTTCGCCACGGCTGCGGGCGTCGGCAAGTTTGTCGAAGCCGGCAAGATGCGCGCGATTGCGGTTACCTCCACAACGCGCTCGCCGCAGTGGCCGCAGATACCCACGATTGCCGAATCCGGCTTGCCGGGTTATGAGGCCGATGTCTGGTACGCCATATTCGCCAGCGGCGGCACACCACCCGACGTGGTGGCCAAGCTCAATGCGGCTGTGCGCAAGGCCACCGAGGCGCCGGCCTTCCGCACCCGCGTCGAGGGTGAAGGCCTGGTCGCCGCTGTCGGCACGCCGCAGGAACTGACGGTCTATGTGCGCGCCGAAGAAGCTCGCTGGCGCAAGGTGGTGATCGAAGGCAAGGTCAGCATCGACTGATTTTTTTAGAGGGGCAGGGCGGCGCATGGTCCGCACCTCGCCCCATGCATCGCATTTTTGAAAGACAGCAGCACATGACATCAAGCAAAGGCCGGCTCGCCGGCAAGGTCGCCATCATCGTGGGCGCAGGCCAGCAGCCCGGCGACACCGTCGGCAACGGCCGCGCTACCGCGGAACGTTTTGCACAAGAAGGCGCAACCCTGCTGCTGGTGGACATCAACGAAGCCTGGGCTCAGGAAACCTGCAATGCGCTGGCGGCCTACGGCGGCCAGGCCTCCATCCTGGTTGCCGACATCACGCAGGAAGACGATTGCAAAAAGATCGCTGACACCTGTGTCGCGCGTTACGGCCGCATCGACATCCTGCACAACAACGTCGGCCAGTCGCGCGGCGACAAGAAGACCGTGGACCTGGAGGTGTCGGTGTGGGACGCCATCATGGCGATGAACCTCAAGGGCATGTTCATGACCTGCAAACACGTGCTGCCGCACATGATTGCGCAGAAGTCCGGCGCCATCATCAATATTTCCTCGACCTCGTCGATGGCCGCGCGCCCGACTCTGACCTACAAGACCAGCAAGGGTGCCGTCAACACCATGACGCAGCACATTGCGATGGAAAACGCACCCTTCGGCGTGCGCGCCAACGCCATCTTGCCGGGCCTGATCGACACGCCGATGGCCATCGAACGCCGGGCCCAGGAACGCGGCGTGTCGCGCGACATCGTGCGCGCCGAGCGCGAAGCGCTGGTGCCGATGCAGCGCATGGGCACGGCCTGGGACGTGGCCAACACCGCCGTCTTCCTGGCCTCCGACGAGGCGCAGTACATCACCGGCGTGTTGATCCCGGTCGACGGCGGCCTGCTAGTCAAGCGAGGTTGATACCATGGACCTGCAACTCACCGGCCAGCATGTGCTGGTCACCGGCGCCAGCAAAGGCATTGGTTTTTCGTGCGCGCGTGGTTTTCTGCAAGAAGGCGCACGTGTCAGCCTGGTCTCGCGCAGTGCAGAAAGTTTGCAACTGGCTGCCGACCAGTTGCAGAACGAACTACCTGACGCAGTCGGCCGCGTCGCCATCTTTCCCGCAGACCTGCAAAACGCCGCCGCAGCCCAGGCCGCCCTGGATGCGGCCGAGGCTGCCCATGGCCCGGTGGACGTGCTAATCAACTGTGCCGGCGCTGCCAAACGCACCGCGCCGGCCGACCTGCACCCCCAGGCCTGGCACGACGCCATGCAGGCCAAGTATTTCACCTACATCCACATGATGGACCCGCTGGTCAAACGCATGGGCCAGCGCGGCCGCGGCGTGATTATCAATATCGTGGGGGCAGGCGGCAAGGTCGCCAACCCGACCCACCTGGCGGGTGGCGCCGCCAATGCCGCGCTGATGCTGGTCAGCGCCGGCCTGGCCGCCGCTTATGCGAGCAAAGGCGTGCGTATCAATGCCATCAACCCCGGGCCGGTGCTGACCGAACGCCTGCGCCAACGCCTGGACGCCGAAATCCGGCTGGCGGAAACCGAAGGCCGGCCAGCACCCAGCGATCCGGGCGACAAGCTGCCGTTGGGCCGCGTGGCCAATCCCGAAGAAATCGCCAACGTCGCGGTGTTTTTGGCCTCGCCACGTGCGAGTTATGTCACCGGTGCCATCGTGGCCATGGACGGTGCCGCCACGCCCATGGTTGTCTGAACCCTTTTTCTGGAAACACAAGATGACAAAACGACTTGAAGGCAAAGTGGCCCTGGTGACGGGCGCCGGTTCGGTCGGTCCCGGCTGGGGCAATGGCCGCGCGATTGCAGTGCGCCTGGCAGAGGAAGGCGCACGCGTTTTTGCGGTAGACCTGAACGCGGAAAGCATGATTGAGACCGTCACGCTGGCGCGTGAAGCCGGCGGTGACATCGAAACGGGTATCTGCGACGTCACACGCAGCGAATCGATTGCGGCGACGGTGGCCGCCTGCGTCGCGCGTTTCGGCGGCATTGACATCCTGGTCAACAACGTCGGTGGTTCGGCCGCCGGCGGGCCGGTCGAGATGAGCGAAGAAGTCTGGGCCACACAAATCGACCGCAACCTCAAAAGCGTTTTCCTGACCTGCAAACATGTGCTGCCGCTGATGGAACAGGCCGGGCAGGGCGCCATCGTCAACCTGGCCTCGACCTCGGCTACGCGCTGGACCGGCGCGCCGCAAGTCGCCTACGCCGCAGCCAAGGCCGGTGTGATCCAGTTCTCGCGCGTGGTGGCGGTGCAGTACGCCGGCAAAGGCATACGCGTCAACACCGTGATCCCCGGCCAGCTCTACACGCCCATGGTCGATGTGCGCCTGGCCAAACAGCGCACCGGCGGCGATGTGCGGGCGATTCTCAAGCAGCGGCAGGCGCGGATTCCGCTACCTTTCATGGGTGACGGCCGCGACACCGCCAACGCGGTAATGTTCCTGGCCTCGGACGAAGCGCGTTTCATCACCGGCGCCGAGCTGGTGGTGGATGGCGGCATGTCCGTGCGCTGCGACTGACTGTTTATTTCAAGGAATTCCAAAATGCGTATCGCCCCGATTGAACCTGGCTCCAAACCCGAGCTGGCCGAACAGGAAGCCACCATCGCCGCCCAGCGCGGCCGCGTCTCGCCGCTGTACCAAGTGCTGCTCAACAGCCCGCCCATGGCCCACGGCTGGGAGCAGTTGCTGACCGCCGTGCGCAACAAAAACACGCTGCCCGCCGACCTGCGCGAACTCGTCATCATCCGCGTCGCCGTACTGAACCGCGCCACCTACGAATACGAAGCCCACGTGCCGATTGCCCTGAAAGCCGGCGCCACACAGGAAAAGATCGATGCGCTGCGCGATCCGGAGAAACTGGGAACGGGCCTGAGCGATCTGGAGCATACGCTGGTCACCCTGACCGATGTGATGACCCGCAACATCGAAGTGCCGGCCGCGCTCTACGACAAGGTACGCAACCACCTAGACGAACGCCAGACCGTCGACGTGATGGTCACGATTGGCGCTTACAACATGGTTTCACGCTTTCTGGTGGCGTTGGAGATGGGGCACTGAGGGTCTGCGGCCGCCTTCGGACGATGCAGTTTTGATAGCTGCTTGGGCAATTGGGGTATAGGCTGGAGGCCGAAAATCTTTAAATCGGGTGAGACGCTTGTTTCTTGCTCCGCAGGCGCTGATGGCGCTTTCCGATCACCAGAATCAGCCTGCCGGGCGGCGCGTCCGAGAGGCCATCGAGCATGCTAGACATCGCAAATATTTGGTGAAATGCTTCTGTCCAAATCCGGCCAATGCAAAGCGTCATCAAATTGCGAATCCCACGCGAGTATTCAGTTCTTGCGTGCGATCGCCAATGTTCCGCGTGCTCACCCGGAGCGTTTGCATCCCGACCGCGCTGCTCTCGCTGACCGCTCCGCAAAGCGGGCCTGCCCCCAAGGAAATAATCCGGCCGCCGGCCGCCGGCCGCCGGCCGCCGGCAGCATCTGCACTCCAGCGGCAGGCGCGCTGCGCTGCTTGCCCTGTAACTCGTTACTCCGCCTCAATCCCCGCCGCCCCAATCAGCTCCCGCCACTTACCGATTTCGCTGCGCGTGAACTGAACGAGCGCAGCATCGGAACTGCCTTCGATCGCAAACCCGAGGTCGGCAAACCGGCCGACCACGGCGGGCGTGCGCGTGAATTGCATGAATTGCTGGTTTAGCGCCTCTAGGATGGGTGCAGGCGTCCCGGCAGGCGCGTAGGCGACCATCCAGTAGCTCAGGTCAAACCCGGCCATGCCGGGCGCGCTTCCCAGACTGGGACACCGCGCAACAGGGGTGCGGTTGCGCGGTGGTGACTGCCAGTGCCTTGAGCTTGCCGCTGCGCAGTTGCGGCAACGCGGACTGAATGTCGATGAACAGCGTGGAGACTTGCCCGCCAATCACGCCGGTAAAGGCTGTGGGCCTTGGTGATCGCGTTAGACGAACAGCTCGCCCAGCCCCATCGCCCCTTCGTCCGTGTGCATCTGCACGACCACCAGGGTGTGCCCCGCCATGGTCGTCATGGCCAGGCAGTGCGCGCGGCGCAGCCGCAGGCCGACGATGGTGCTGGTGATGCGCTCGATTTTCATGCCCGCGCCTGCGCGGCGCTGGGCAGCAGCCGGCGCTCCTGCAACTGGCCAAACCATTTGCGGAACATGTCCTCGGTGTCCATGCAGGCGTGAAAACCCGCCTGGCGGATCTTCACCGAGCTCATGATCACGGCCGGCAGCGGGCCTTCCTTGCCATGGTTCATCTGGAAGTCGGCGTACGTCGCGCCCTGGCCGATGAACGCTGCCAGCTCGCGCGGGGCGGCCAGCTGGTATTTGTCCACCAGCCGCTCCCAGGCGGACTGCTGCCCGTCCAGCGCGGCGGCCAGGGACTGCGGCTCGGGCTCGCCCACCGGCATGCCGAGCACATCGGCAATGGTCGGCCAGACGTTTTGCCAAACGAACACGTCGCCGTTCTCCAGGTTGAAGGTTTCGTTGCGCGCGTTGGGCGCCTGCGCGGCCCAGGCGCAGGCCTGGGCGATGAGGTCTGCGTCGATGGCCTGGTTCACGCGCGCGGGGCCGCCCGGGTAGGCGAGGGGCAGGCCCTGCTCGTGGCGCAGCCAGGCGTACACGCCGATGGCCGGGATCGGGTTCATGTTGCTGCCCATGGCGTCGCCGAACACGATGCGCGGCCGCAGGATGGTGAAGTGCCAGGCGCCCGAGCGGGCCTGGCGCTCGCGCAGGAAGTCCTCCTGCAGCCAGTAGAAGTTCTCGTGGTTGTCGCGCGGCCAGCGCTCGCGCGCAGGCACGGCGATCTCGGGGTGGATGTGCACGCCGTAGGCCTTGCCGCCCTGCATGATCGTCACGTGCCGCAGCGGGCCACCGGGGCGGTCCAGCGGCTCGACCACGTTGCGCAGCATCTGCAGGTTGGTGCGCATCTGCTCCTCGTCGCGCCAGCCGCCGACCAGGCCGCCGGGCTTCTCGTACACGGCGGCATACACCACATGGGTGATGTCGTCGCGGCCCGCCAGCGCGGCGGCGCAGGCGGCGGCGTCTTGCAGGTCCAGCTGCAGGGCCTCGGCGCCGGGCGGCGGCGTGATCGGGCGGCGCGCCACGCCTATCGCACGCCAGCCGGGCAGGCTGGCGAAATGGCGCAGGCAGGCCTGGCCCACCACGCCCGAGGCGCCCACGATGAGTGCGGTTTGCTGGGGTGTCGTCATGGCCGGGCGGTCCTCACTTCTTGACCATCGGGCACTTGGACTGCGACAGCGGCAGGAAGGCTTTGTCACCGGGCACGGTGGCCACGAGCTTGTAGTAATCCCAGGGGTACTTGGATTCGGCCTGCGACTTGACCTCGAACAGGTACATGTCGTGCACCATGCGGCCGTCCTCGCGGATGCGGCCGTTCTTGGCGAAGAAGTCGTTGATCGGCGTCGCCTTCATCTGCGCCATGACCTTGGCGGTGTCGTCGGTCTTGGCGGCCTGCACGGCCTTGAGGTAGTGCAGGGTCGATGAGTAGGCGCCCGCCTGGCTCATGTTGGGCATCTTCTTCATCTTCTCGAAATAGCGTTTGGACCAGGCGCGTGTTTCGGGATTCATGTCCCAGTAGAACGCTTCGGTGAGCATCAGCCCGCCCGCCGTGCGCAGGCCGATGGCGTGCACGTCGTTGATGTACATCAGCAGCCCTGCCAGGGTCTGCTTGTTCTTGCCTTGCGTCAGGCCGAACTCGCGCGCGGCCTTGATGGTGTTCACGGTGTCGCTGCCGGCATTGGCCAGGCCGATGACCTGCGCCTTGCTGTTCTGCGCGCTGATCAGGAAGGAAGCAAAGTCCGTTGCGCCGATGGGGTGCTTGGCCGAGCCCAGCACCTTGCCGCCTTGGGCAATCACCACCGCGCTGGCCTGCTCCTGCAGGCTGTGGCCGAATGCGTAGTCGGCGGTGATGAAGAACCAGTCCTTGCCGCCGCGCTGCGTGATGGCGCTGGCCGTCACGTTGGCCAGGGCGTAGGTGTCGTAGACGTAGTGCACGGTGCTGGGCATGCACAGGTCGCCCGTGAGCCGGTCGGTGCCGGGGCCGTTGAAGATGATGACCTTCTGCTTTTGCTTGGCCACTTCCAGCACCGCCAGGGCCGGGGCGGACACGGCCACGTCCATGATGGCGTCGACCTTGCCGGTGTCGAACCATTCGCGCGCCTTGCTCGCGGCGATGTCGGCCTTGTTCTGGTGGTCCACCACCAGCAGTTCGATCTTCTTGCCCAGCACCTGGCCGCCGAAGTCGTCGATCGCCATCTGGATGGCTGCTGCGCTGCCCGGGCCGGTGATGTCGGCGAACGGGCCGTTGAGGTCCGTGAGGATGCCCAGGCGCACGACGTCGTCGGAAATCTTCACCTCCTGCGCGGTGACAGCAGTGGTGGCGGCCAGCAGGGCCAGGCTGGTGCAAAGCGCGCGGCATGCGCGCGGCAGGGGGCTGCGGTGGGGGTGGCGGTTCATGGTTGTCTCCTTGGGTCGTGTGGGGCTGGCGGGAATCAGATCGTGGCGATGGGCGTGACGGGCGAGCCCACGGCACCGGGCAGGCGCAGCGGCGGCGCCGTGAGCAGAAAGCGCGTGCGGCCCAGCGCGTGCAGCGCGTCGGCGAGCTCCTCGAGGTACCACAGCTCGCCCAGCGGCAGCCCGAGCTTGAACAGGCAGTGCTCGTGCAGCGGCAGCAGGGGGTAGGGCGTGCCGTCCGGGGGAGTGCGTGTGGGCGGGTGGCGCTCCACGGCATAGTTGTCGGCGACCAGGGCCGCGATGCCGCTGTCGGTGATCCATTGCAGCAGCCGCGGGTCGCTGCCGTCGAGCGCTGCGCAGCTGTGGTGCAGCCGCTCGGCGTCGGGCTGGCCCTGCATCGACAGCACCACGCCGGCAAAGCCCGTGCGCAGCAGCAGCATGTCGCCCGGCTCCACCGTGGCGCCGCACTGCGCCATGGCGTGCATCAGCTGGTCGTAGCCGATGTCCTGGTAACCGGTGCCGTAGACCCGGGCCAGGTCCACCAGCACGCCACGGCCCTGCATGCCTTTCTTGGCCAGGTTCTCCACGCCGAGGGCGCGTGCCACGCTGGCGTCGGCGGGGCGGCCTGCGCAGCACACGGGGCGGTAGGGGCCGGGCGCGCCCTGCGCGTCGCGCTCAGGCAGGCCATGGTCGACGGGGCCCAGCACATGCTCGTGGCCGCGGTAGCCGTTGTAGTAGGTGGTGCGCAGCGTGCCGTCGCCCTCGGCGTCGAACAGCGAGCCCACGTGCGCCAGCGAATCCCATTGGGTGGAGTACTGCAGCGAGAGCAGCACCTGGTCGTCGCTGATCACGTCGGTGGCACCGGGATACACATGGCCCAAGGGGAAGTTGAGGTAGGGCCGGTCGCCATTGCGCGTGGGCGACAGGCGCGGCGGATGGCGCCGTGCGTTGAGCGCGTTGCCGCCCGGGTAGTCCAGCGGCAGCGAGAGGCAGATGCTGCGCCCCTCGCGCACCTCCTGTGCGCCTTTGCGCACCTGCTCGGGGCCGATCAGGTTGGCGCGCCCGAGTTGGTCATCGGGCCCGAAGTCGCCCCAGTTCGAGCCGGGTGGGCGTTGTCTCCATCGCATGCTGTTGTCTCCCACCGCTGGTGAGCGCGGATGTGGAAGCTATGGTGTTGGGCCAGGGCGCACCGCGTCAATTCCTTTGGAAAAAATTTCAAGGAATGAAATCGGAGCCAGGGTAAACCCGCTCGCCGGGCGGCCGCATGAGGCGGACGGCGCCGTTTAAAGCCATGGTGCGGCGCTTTGCGGCGCGGTGCCGTGGTGCGGACGGATTTCGCCAGGCAAAACCGCAAGCATCGGCGGACACTGCGGCGCCGTGCCGCCGGCATGGCGGCTCAGCGCAGGGACAGCGTGCCTGCAAACACCGGTGCGTCCACATTGCCGCCCGTGAGCGCCAGGCCCACGCACTGGCCCTGCAGCTGCGCCTTTTCCTGCAGCGCGGCGGCCAGGGCTGCGGCGCCCGCGCCTTCGGCCACGTTGTGCGTGTCGGTGTAGATCGCGCGCATGGCAGCGGCCACTTCGGCGTCGCTGACCTGCACGACGTGGTCCAGGTGCGGGATCAGGATGTCGAGCGCCTCCGGGTCGGCCACGCGGCAGGCCATGCCGTCGGCCAGCACGGTGCTGACCGGGGCTTCCACGACGCGGCCCGCGGCAATCGAGTCGGCGTAGGTGGTGGCATGGCGGCTGACCACACCGACGATGCGCACGCCGTGGCCCAGCGCGCGCTGGGCGGCGATGGCCGCGCAGGCGCCCGAACCCTGGCCGATGGGCACATAGGCCACGGCCATCTGCGGCACGGCGCGCAGAAATTCCCACCAGTAGGTGGCCACGCCGCAGACCAGGTCGGGGTGGTAGCTCGGCACCATGTGGGCGCCGCGCTGGGCGGCCAGCTGCATGGCGTGTTCACGCGCTTCCTGAAAGTCGTCGCCATGCTCGATGAGCGTGACGCCCAGTGCGCGCATGGCATTGTTCTTCTCGGTCGAGTTGCCGCGCGGCACGACGATGGTGCAGGCCACGCCGTGGCGGCGCGCCGCCCAGCCCATGCTCTGGCCGTGGTTGCCGCGCGTGGCGCTGACCACTTCGCGCGGCAGCGCGCCACGCCGGGCGAGCTGGTCGAAGTAGGTCAGGCCGCCGCGGATCTTGAACGCGCCCACGGGCGTGTGGTTCTCGTGCTTGAGCCAGCATTCGGTGCCCAGGCGCTCGCCGAGCAGCGCCCAGCGGTACTGCGGCGTGGCGGCGAAGTCGCGGTAGACGACGGCGGCGGCGGCTTCGATGTCGGCCAGGGTGGGGAGGGACATGCTGATCTACTCCTGTTTTAATAGCTGTTAACGCTTTATGGGTAAGCGTTACAGGCACTTTTCATGGAATATCGGAGGGGCTGTGGCGCGGCGCGCCCCGCCGTCACAGCCGCACGCTGCCGTCGATGCAGGTGACCGTGTCGCCGCCCACCCAGATGCTGTCGCCGTCCTGCGCCACGTGCACGCGGCCGGCGCGGCCCAGGGCCGTGCCCTGGCTGGCGACGTAGCGCGCGGGCGCCAGGCCTGAGCCAATGAGCCATTGCGCCAGCGCGGCGTTCAGGCTGCCGGTGACCGGGTCTTCGGCCAGGCCGTTCTGGCCGGGAAAGAAGGCGCGCACCTCGAAGGCGATGTCCTCGGCGTCGCTGGCCGCACCGGTGGCGCCCACCACGCCGACCTTGCCGCGCGGGCCGACCACGCCCACGTCCAGCCCGGCCAGCACGGCGC
Source organism: uncultured beta proteobacterium (assembly GCA_963703375.1). Classification (GTDB taxonomy): domain Bacteria; phylum Pseudomonadota; class Gammaproteobacteria; order Burkholderiales; family Burkholderiaceae_C; genus Simplicispira. The sequence continues at coordinate 674,953 of CAVPEF010000004.1, forward strand.
CGTCGGGCCGCAGCGCCAGCACCTGCTCGGCCGAGCGCAGCAGCACGCCGCGCCAGTTCGGGCCGTTGTCGCACCAGGCGTGCGCCACGATGTCGCTGCGCGCCACGCCCAGGCCGCGCGCGATGAGCTGTACGTCCTCGTCGGGCAGCGGCCCGCTTTGGCGCAGCGGCGGCGCCGCAAAGGCCAGCCGAGCGCCATCGCGGCGCAGCCGCACCAGGCCCACGCCGCATTCCTGCACCACCTGGCCCGCTGTGCGCGGCTGGCCGCCGGCCTCCAGCCAGGCGTGGCAGCTGCCCAGCGTCGGGTGGCCGGCAAACGGCAGCTCGCGGCCCGGGCAGAAGATGCGCACGCGGTAGTCGGCGCCGGCCGCACGGCCGGCCTCGGTCGGCGGCAGCAGAAAGGTGGCTTCCGACAGGTTCGTCCAGTCCGTGAACTGCTGCATGGCCTCGGTGGTGAGGTCCGTGCCATCGAGCACCACGGCCAGCGGGTTGCCTCGGTAGGGGTGGGCAGTGAAGACGTCAACCTGCTTGAAAGGGCGGTGGTGCATGGCGGGCCTTGGGAGTGAAGTCAGGACAGGGGCTGGTCGAGCACGCCGCACGCGCCCGAACGTGCCTGCAGGCTCTGGAACCAGCGCTCCAGGTGCGGCCAGGCGGGCCGCTCCTGGGGCAGGCCGAACCAGCGGTGCACCTCGCAGCCCAAAGGAATGTCGGCCATGGTGAAGTGCTCGCCCGCCACGTAGGGCTGGCGCGCCAGGTGGGCGTCGAGCAGGGCCATCAGCGGCTCGGTGGCGGCCACCGACTGCGCGATGAGCGCCGCATCGCGCTCGGCGGCCGGCGTGCGGATCCACTGCATGAACGCCTGGCGGCCGGCCGGGTTCAGGGCCGTTTGCTGCCAGTCCATCCACTGCTCGGCGGCAAAGCGCGCGGGCAGGGCTTCGGGGTAGAGCCGGCCCAGCGCGTGCCGCGCGCAGAGGTAGCGCACGATGGTGTTCGATTCCCACAGCACCACCGGGCCCCCGTCGCTCTCGTCCTCGATCAGCGGCACCAGGCCGTTGGGGTTGAGGCCGAGGTAGTGCGGCTCGCGCACGATGCCGAACTGCCCGCCCGCGTCGGTGCGCTGCAGCGCCAGGCCGAGTTCCTGCGCGGTCCAGACGACCTTGCGCACGTTGACCGAGGACAGGCGTCCCCACAGCCGCAGCAGGCTCATGCGGCGCCTTGGTGGGCGCGGATGGCGGCGGCCAGCGCGGCGATGGCGGTGTCGATCTCGTCGCTGGACACGGTGACATACGACAGGCGCAGCGTGCGCGTGTCGGCTTCGGTGGCGTAGAACGGCGCGCCGGGCACAAAGGCCACGTTGCGTTCCACGGCGGCGGGCAGCAGCTCCTGGGCGTTCACGCCCTGCGGCAGGCGCACCCACAGGAACATGCCGCCGGCCGGGCGCGTCCAGCGCACATCGAGGCCCGCCATCTCGCGCTCCAGCGCGGCGAGCATGGTGTCGCGCTGCTGCTTGTAGAGCGCGCGGATGGTGGGCACGTGGCGCTCGAGGAAGCCGTTCTTGATCACCTCGGCCACCACGCGCTGGTTGAAGCCCGGCGTGTGCAGGTCGGCGGCCTGCTTGGCCTGCAGCAGCTTGGGGTAGACGGCCTTGGGCGCGACGATGAAGCCGATGCGCAATCCTGGTGCCAGCACCTTGGAGAACGAGCCCATGTAGATGCAGCCGTCGGGGTTGCGCGCGGTCAGGGGCGCGGGCGGGGCTTCGCCAAACCACAGCTCGCCGTAGGGGTTGTCCTCGATCAGCGGAATGCCCAGCTCCGCGGCCTTGGCCACGAGCGCAGCGCGGCGCGCCTCGGTCATGGTGCGGCCCGTGGGGTTCTGGAAGTTGGGCAGCACATAGGCCAGGCGCGCCTTGTCGGCGCCGGTGCCGGCCTTGGCGGCAAAGTCGTCGACCAGGATGCCGTCGTCGTCGCTGGCCACGCCCACGGCGATCGGCTCCTGCGGTGCAAAGGCCTGCAGCGCGCCCAGGTAGGTGGGCGTTTCGACCAGCATGCGGCTGTCCTTGTCGAGGAAGACCTTGCCGATCAGGTCCAGCGCCTGCTGCGAGCCGGTGGTGATCAGCACCTGCTCGGGGTCCACGGCCCACGGCAGCATGTCGGCCACGGCCTGGCGCAGGGGTGCATAGCCTTCGCTCGTGGCGTACTGGAGCGCGGCGGCGCCGTCGCGCGCCATGACGGTGTTGCAGGCCTGCGTGAAGGCGTCGAGGGGAAAGGTCTGCGGCGCGGGCAGGCCGCCGGCCAGGCTGATGATGCCGGGCTTGTCGGTCAGCTTGAGGATCTCGCGGATCGCGGAAGGGTTCATCTTGGCGGCACGTGCCGCCAGGGTCCAGTTCGTCATGCCAGTTGCACTCCAGGGTGGGCGCCAGAACGTCTGGCGCAGAAAATGTCAAAGTCGACCATTGTGCGACGCGCTAGGGCGCGGCGGGGCGCACCGGCATGCGCCGGCCCACCAGCACTGTGGCCATCACCGCCAGGCCAAAGCCCACGCTGACCGCGTCGAGCCGCTCGCCCAGCAGCGGCACGGCCGCCAGCATGCCCAGGAACGGCTGCACCAGCTGCACCTGGCTCACGCGCACCGTGCCGCCCAGCGCGAGGCCCCGGTACCAGGCAAAAAAGCCCAGCCACATCGAAAACACCGAGACATAGGCCAGCGCCGTCCAGGCGCTCGCCGGCACCGGGGCTGCGGGCCACGACAGCGCCGCCAGCGGCAGCGTGAGCGGCAGCGACAGCACCAGCGCCCAGCAGATCACGGCGTCGGCGCGCAGGTGCTGCGACAGCCGCGCGCCATAGGCATAGCCGACCGCGGCGCACAGCATGGCGGCGAGCAGCAGCAGGTCGGCCGGGTGCAGCGCAATGCCCGACGCGCCCGAGCGCAGCACGGCGAACGCCACCACCAGCGCCGTGCCCAGCAGCGCGCAGGCCCAGAACGCGCGCGACGGGCGCTGGCGGTGCAGCAGCGCGCCCACGGCGGCCGTGGCCAGCGGCAGCACGCCGACGATCACGCTGGCGTGCACCGCGCCCACGTAGCGCATGGCGACGGAGGTCAGCAGCGGAAAACCGAACACCACGCCGAGCGCCGTGAGCGCCAGCGGCCCCCAGTCGCGCCGTTGCGGCCACGGCGCGCGCAGCACCCCCAGCAACGCGGCCGAGAGCGCGCCGGCCACCACGGCGCGCGCCATGGCGACGAACACGCCCGACATCAGCGGTGCCTCGGGCGTGCCCACGGCCAGCCGCGTCATCGGCAGCGTGAGCGCAAAGATCGCCACGCCCAAGAGGCCCAGGACCAGGCCGCGCGCTTCGGCGGACTGCGGCGCCGGGGCGCGGGCGGAAAGCGGGGTGCCCATGGTGTGACCTTGCGGGGTGGCGGAAGCGGAGGGTGAGAAGCGAGAAGCAGCGGCGCGCTCAGGCGCGCACCATCCAGGCGGCCGTGAGCGCCAGCACCAGCGCCATGGCGCGGTTGAACCACAACAGGCGCGCGCCCTGGGCCAGCCAGTGGCGCAGCAGCGCGCCCGTGGTGGCATAGGCCAGGTTGCTGGTGAACGCGAACACCAGCATCACCGGCAGCACCACGGCCAGGCGCTGCAGGCTGTCTTCGCGCCCGGCCACCCAGCCGGCGACGATGGTCAGCGCCAGCAGCCAGGCCTTGATGTTGACGAACTGCAGCGCCGCGCCCTGCCAGAAGCCCACGTTCAGGCGCGTCGCGTCGGCCTCGCTCAGGCGGCTGCTGCCGCTGAGCTTCCAGGCCAGCCACAGCAGGTAGCCAATGCCCACGGCCTTGATGCCCCAGCGCAGCGCCGGCACCGCCACCACGACGGCGCCGATGCCGCCCGCGCACAGCAGCAGCAGCGCCGTCCAGCCCACGGGCACGGCGCAGACAAAGCGCATGGCCGGGCGCAGGCCGCGGTTGGCCGCCATCGCGGTCGACAGCGTGGTGTTCGGCCCGGGCGAAAAACTCATGGCAGTGGCCAGCGCCAGCAGGGCGGTGAATTCGACAAAGGGCATGGTGGTGGGTGGGTTAAAGGTGTGCGGGCTTGCGGTCACTGTAGGGTTGATTCCACTACAGTTCCAATACAGTTATTCTGACAATCCAATGAACTGTGCCGGTATCTGCATCGGCACAGTCTCTCCCCGGAATCTTGCCATGCTGACCCGCACCGCCCACCACAGCCTGACCGAACAACTGGCCGAGCGTTTTGCCGAGCGCATCCGTGCGCGCCTGCTGCCCGTGGGCGCGCGCCTGCCCTCGGTGCGCGAATGCGCGCGCCAGCAGGGCGTGAGCCCCTACACCGTGGTGGCGGCCTACGACCAGTTGCTGGCCCAGGGCCTGGTCGAGGCGCGGCGCCAGCGCGGCTTCTATGTGCGCGATTGGGTGCCAAAAGTGCCTCCAGCCCTTGATGGGCAAGCGCCGGCAGCTACAGAAAATGTAGTAGCGCAGAGGCCACCTGCGGGGCCGCTGCCCTCGGGATCGCGCATCAATGCCACGGCGCTGATCCGCGGCATGTTCCACCACGCATCGAGCAAGCCGCAGCCGGGCGCCGGGGTGTTTCCGCCGCAGTGGCTGGAAGATGCGCGCTTCATGCCCGCAGCGGTGCGCAAGGTCACGGGCAGCCGCGCGCTGCAGGACGGGTCGCTGAGCTACGGCGAGCCCATGGGCGACCCCGACCTGCGCACGGTGCTGGCGCGGCGCCTGAGCGAGTTGAACGTGCCGGCGCGCCCGGAGCAGATCATGACCACGGTGGGCGCCACGCAGGCGCTCGACATCGTCAGCCGCACCCTGCTCAAGGCGGGGGACCCGGTGATGGTCGAGGAGCCCGGCTGGTCGGTCGAATTCGCCCGGCTCGACGCCTTGGGAATGCGCGTGCTGCCCGTGCCGCGCCGCGCCGACGGGCCCGACCTGGCCGTGATGGCGCGCTACTGCGAAGTGCACGCGCCCAAGCTGTTCGTCAGCGTGAGCGTGCTGCACAACCCCACGGGCTACTGCCTCACGCCCGGCAGCGCGCACCAGGTGCTGCAATTGGCGCAGCGGCACAACTTTCACATCGTTGAAGACGACACCTACAGCCACCTCGCGCCCGACCACGCCACGCGCCTGACGGTGCTCGACGGCCTGCGCCGCACCATTTATGTGAGCGGCTTCGCCAAGATCCTGGCGCCCAACTGGCGCGTGGGCTACCTGGCCGCGCCGCCCGACCTGGTCGAGCGCCTGCTCGACACCAAGCTGCTGTCCACGCTGACCACGCCGTCGATCCTCGAAAAAGCGCTGGCGCTGTGCATCGACCAGGGCCAGCTGCGCCGCCATGCCGAGCGCATGCGCCTGCGCCTGGCCCAGGCGCGCTCGCGCAGCGTGCAGCTGGCGCTGGAGGCCGGCTGCAGCTTCGCCGCCGAGCCGGCCGGCATGTTTGGCTGGGTGGAGACGGGCGTGGACACCGACATGCTGGCCCAGCGCATGCTCGACGAGGGCTATCTGCTCGCGCCCGGCGCCCTGTTCCACGCCAGCCGCCAGCCCTGCACGCTGATGCGCATCAACTTCACGACCACGCAGGACGCGGCGTTCTGGCAGGTGTTCCAGCGCGTGCGTGGCACAGAGCCGTTAGCGGAAGCTGCGCCGCCGCGGCCCGTCAGGGCGCGGGCGGCGCCGCTTCGAGGCTCGCGAGCGTGCGCAGCAGCGCGCGGTTGACGTCTTCGAGCGCCAGGCCGTGCGCCTTGCACAGCTGGCGCACCACGCCCGCGTCGCCCCCTTCGAGCGCGCAGGCCATGGCCAGGCTGGGCGCGTAGGGGCCGGTCTGCAGCACCGCCGCGTCGTAGATGCGCTCGGACAGCGGCACGCGCCGCAGCACGCTGCCCAGCGGCTCGCGCAGCAGCTCGCCCAGCTGCGAGAACAGGGCGCACAGATAGACCTCGCGGCGCAGCGCGGTCTCCAAGCCCGCGTCGATCAGGCGCTCGGTGAGCCGGGCGCGCAGCACCATGGCCGCGCGCACGGGCTGCAGGTCGGGTTCGGCGCTGGCGTGCGGCAGCTGGTCGGACAGCCAGCGCGAGAGCGAGCCGTAGCCCATCATGACCAGGCCCCGGCGCAGCGAGTCGATGCCGGTGCGCAGGCCCAGGGCGGCCGAGTTGGTGTAGACCATGAAGCGGTAGGCCAGCAACGGGTCTTCGCCCAGGATGTCCTCGAACACTTCGAGCGACTGCTCGGCGTCGATCGCCTTCATGAGCTTTTGCACGGTGGCGCGGCCCGGCTGCAGCGGCTGGTGGCGCAGGCTGTGCAGCACGTCTTCCTGCGGCCAGCCCAGCACGGCCTGGGCCTGGCCACGGTCCAGGCACAGCGCCACCAGCGCGCGGCTGGCCAGGCCTTCGACCATCTGCCCGGCCAGCAGCGTGCCCGCGGCGGCGCCCGCCTGCAGCGCCTGCACGGCGGTCTCGGGCGAGAGGCCCAGCAGGCGCGTGTCAAAGCAGCGCGCCAGCGTGGGCTCGGGCGGCTGCCCGGCGTCGCCGCGCCACACCAGCTGCAGGCCGCGCGCGTGGGCCGCCTGCACCTGCTGGCAGATCGCCGCGTCGCCGAGCCAGGCGCCCGGCACGGCCAGCGCCGGCGAGCCGGGCGGCGCATGCGCGAGCAGGTCGCACAGCAGCTGGCGCGTTTGCGGCGCCAGCAGCAGCGGCGGCGAATGCGCGGCCCACAGCTCGTGCAGCGTGCGCAGCAGGTGCGGCGCATCGACCGCCTGCGCCGCGTCGGCCGCGTGCACGGACAGCTCCACCCCCGCCAGCGTGCGCGTGCGGCCCCACAGCGGGCGGTAGCCCAGAACCAGCTGGCTCAGAACGGATTGCATGAGAGAAAAAGCGCCCGGGTGTCAGGAAATGAAGTTGAACAGCGAGAGTTTCTGCACCATGGCGTACGACTGCAGCGCCGCCTGGTAGCCCACCTGCTGGTTCTGGAAGTCGGAAATGCCCTGGATCATATCGAGGTCCTCGGCGCGCGAGCGGTCGGCTTCGAGCTGGATGGCGCGCTTGTCCTGGTCGCCCGTGATGCGGTCGGCGCGGTTGAGCAGTTCGCCCGCATAGCCACGCACCGACTGCAGGCGTTCCATGCCCCGGTCCAGGTTGGCGAGGGCCTGGCCCACGGCCTGGGCGGCGGCGTTGCTGTCGCCGGCGCCGCCGATGTCGCGGATGGCATCGTCGATCACGTTGAAGATGCTGCGGCTGGGTTCCAGCGTGATGCTGTCGCCGCTGGCAGGGGTGCCCTTGATGTTGAACTCCATGCCGGGCACGCCTGTCACGGTGATGGTGGCTGGCTTGTCCGAGGGAAAGACTGCGTCCACAGGGGCCGAGGTGGTGCCTGTCGTGGTGTTCGTCACGGTGTAGGTGGCCGTGGTGGTGCCGTCGGCGGGCACGGTGGGCGCCACGGCGGTGAAGCTGACGGTGTACTTGTCGCCCGTGGCGAGCGTCGGATCGGTGGCGCGTACGCCATCGGTGCCCAGGCTTCGGCCTGCGGGAGCGGCCAGGTTCAGGCGGGCGTTGTAGGCGCCATCGCGCTGCGGCTGGAACATGAAGGCCGCATCGCCGTCGAGCGTGTTGGGGATCGACACCGCGGAGCCCGCGCCCTGCCCCGGCAGGCCGTTGAAGCCCATCTGCGCATTCAAGAACGGCGTGGCATCGCTGCCCAGTGCCGCCAGCAGCGGCACGCCATTGGTGTCCTTGCGGTTGGACACCTCGAGCAGCTGGTCGCGCAGGCTCTGGAGCTGGGTGGCGATGGTCTTGCGGTCGCTGGCGCTGTGGCCGCCGTTGCCGGCGCTGACCACGAGTTCGCGCATCTGCTGCACCAGGCCGATGGCATCGCCCAGCGACGACTCGGCCTGCGCGACGGCGTTGCGCTGCACGTCGAGCGCGCGCTGCTCGGTCTGGATGCGCGCGATGCGCGTCATGGCGCGCTCGGCCTGCGCCGCGGCGACCGGGTCGTCGCTGGCGCGCACCACGCGCTTGCCCGAGGTCAGGTTCTCTTGCAGGTTCGACAGCGAAGTCTGGCGCGCACTGATGTTGCGTATAGCGCTGTCGTATTGGGCGGCGGTGCCGATGCGGGTGAAGGACGGGCTGCTCATGGCGAAAGCTCCAGGGGTGTGTGCGGTGGCGTGGCGTGCGGTGGGACGGCGGGCGGTCAGCGGCCCAGGCCCTGGAGCAGGTTGTCAAAGATGTTCTGCGCGATCTGCAGCATCTTGGCCGAGGCCTGGTAGGCCTGCTGGTACTGGATCAGCCGGGCGGCTTCCTCGTCGAGGTTCACGCCCGAGACCGCAGTGCGGTCGCGCTCGAGGTTGGCAGCAATCGAGGACGACAGCGTGGCCGCGAACTGCGCGCTCTGCGTGCGCGTGCCGATCTGCGCCATCGCGCCGGCAAAGCCGTCGGAGAGCGTGGCGCCGTCGAAGATCTTGGCGTCGCGCAAGCGCCATCAGCGCGCTGGCGTTGCCGGCGTCGCGCGTGTACCAGTCGCCGTACTGGGCGTCGGTGGCGTTGCCGACGGTGACGGTGTCGTTGGCCTTGGGCGCGCCGTTCGAGCGTGATTTCCCAGCCGTCGATGGTGATGGGCTGGCCCGGCGTATAGGGCGATGTGCGGTGCCTGACGGCGGGGCGGTGGAGCCGGTAACGGTGTACGTGCTTGGCGGTCCAGCGTGAAAGTCAGCGTGACACCGCCGCCAGTGGTGGCAGGTGGCGTGGGCGAGGGCGGCAGCGCTGCTCCGGTGGCCTTCAAGGCCGCCAGCTGCAGCGTGCCGTCGTTGGCGGCGCCCATCTTGGCGTTGATGGGGTTGGACGCCGCCAGCTGCTGGGGCGAGAACTGCAGCGCCTGCATTTGGGACGCGGCGCCTTGCAGCGGGTTGAGCAGGAACCGGTCTCCTGCCCGGGCCGCAGGAGTCCAGAAAGCGTTACCGTCAAACCTTCGGTCCTGCCATCACGTCGGCGCAGATAGGCCGGCGTTGCGGCCGATGTCGTCGAACACAAATACCTTGCCATCCGACTGGCGCGTGACCGAGCCGGCATTGGGGCCGCTAAAGGCAATGGTGTAGCCCGACGCCTGCAGCTTGGTGGCATCGGCCACTTGCAGGCCCATGGTGGCGCCCGAGGTGTTGCCCTTGCCCGCCACGGCGTTGGGCAACTGGATCGGCGCGAAAAGATCGCCGCCCGGTTTCCCATCGAGCGTCAGCCCCAGCCGGTTCTGCGCGTTCAGCGTCTCGCTGATGCCCAGCGCCATGCGCCCGAGCAGGTTGCGGCCCTCGGCCAGGTCGTGGTTTTGAAAGCGCAGCAACCCCGACACCGCGCCGCCGCCGAGCATGCCCTCGTTGAGTTCCACCGCCGCGGACGATCCCGGCTGCGTGAAGTACAGGCGCTTTTGCCCTCCGCCGGCACCGAACTCCACCGGATCGCCGACCGACAGCGATGCCGCCTTGCTGCCCAGCACCAGCGGCTGGCTGCCGCCGACGAACAGGCTGATGCTGCCGTCGTCGGCCGCGACCTGGCTGGTCTGGATGTGCTGGTTCAGGTCGCGGATCAGCTGGTCGCGCTGGTCCAGCAGGTCGTTGGCGGGCTGGCCATTGCCTTTGGCGCGGGCAATCTGCTCGTTCATGCCGGCGATGTTGCTGGCCAGCGTGTTGATGCTCTGGACGCTGCCCTTGAGCTGCTCGGCCACGGTGTAGGCGATCTCGTCGAGCCGCTCGGAGGCGCCGCGCATGCGCTTGGCGGTTTCATCGATGCGCGTGAGCACGACGTTGCGCGCCGTCAGGTCGGTGGGCGAGCCCACGACGTCCGAGAACGCATTCATCATGTCGTTGATGGCCGCGCCGAGCCCGGCCGGGCCGCCGCCGAACACGTCCTGCAGCTGGCGCAGGCGGTCGGCGCGCACGCTGTCGCCGGCGTCCACCGCGGCCGCCGCCGTGGCCTGGCGCGTGAGCAGTTCGCTGTGGTTGCGCAGGATGCTCTGCACGTCCACGCCCTTGCCGATGTAGCCGCCGCCCGAGAACTGGCCCTGCACGGTCTGCAGCACCACGTTCTGGCGCGAGTAGCCGGGCGTGTTCACATTGGCAATGTTGTGGCCGGTGGTCTGCAGTGCCACCTGGTTGGCCAGCAGGGCGCGCGCGCCGACGTTCAATAGGCTCATGTTTCTGTGTCTCTGGCGTCAGGCCTGTGCGCGCTGCACGCGCAGCGCGCTGTTGATGGCGCCGCTGAGTTTGCGGGCGTATTCGGGGTCGGTGGCATAGCCGGCCTTCTGCAGCGCGGCGGCGTAGGCCACGGGCGATCCGGTCTGGGCGCGCGCCTTCTCGTAGCGCGGGCTCTCGTTGATGAGGCGGGCGTAGTCGCGGAACGACTCTTCGTACGAGTCGTAGGCGCGGAACTTGGCCGTCACCTTGCGCGGCGCGCCATTGATGTATTCGGTGGTGGTGATTTCGGCGACCTTGCCGCTCCAGCCCGCGCCGGCCTTGATGCCGAACAGGTTGAACGCGTTGCTGCCGTCGCGGTGCTTGATCTCGCTCTTGCCCCAGCCGGTTTCGTGGCCGGCCTGGCCCAGCATGAAGCTCGCGGGAATGCCGCTCTCCTGCGCCACGCGCTCGGCCGCCGCGCTGTGGTGCTGCACGAAGTCGTCGCGGCCCTTGGGCGCGGGGCCCGTGGCGGCGCTGCTGCGCGCCTGGCGCGCGGCCGACAGGCTCAGCGTCGACGGCACGGCCAGGGCTGCGTCGGCGCCGCCCATCTGGCGCGAGAGCTGGCGCGCAATGGCCTCGGACAGGCTGCCCGGCTGGCCCGCCATCTGCACCGACAGCTGCTGGTCGAGCAGGTCGGTGCCCAGGTCGCCCTGCGCATTCTCGAGCAGGCCCGACTTCATGGTGGCCTCGCGCATGCTCTTGATCATCTCGCGCATGAACAGCGACTCGAACTGCTTGGCGGCTTCGCGCGTGGCCTGGGCGCTGTTCTGGCCGGCTTCGAACTTGAGCTGGTTGAGCGAGCGCACGTCCGCGGCCAGCGCGTTCGGGGCGCTGGCGCTCGCGCCGGGCAGGGTCATGGCCATGGGGAGCACTCCGTGCGGGGAAACGGTGGGCGGCCATCAGATGACCTCGAGTTCGGCGTTCAGCGCGCCGGCGGCCTTGATGGCCTGCAGGATCGCCAGCAGGTCCTGCGGCGTGGCGCCGAGCGTGTTGAGCGCGCGCACCACGTCGGCCAGCTGCGGCGACGCGGGCATCTGCAGGATGTTGCCGGGCTCCTGGCGGATCTGGATGTCGCTCTTTTGCGCCACCACGGTCTGCCCCTGCGAGAACGCGCCCGGCTGGCTGATGACGGGTGTCGAGCTGATGGTGATCGACAGGTTGCCGTGCGCGATCGCGCAGGGCCCGAGCGTCACGGCCTGGTTCAGCACCACCGAGCCGGTGCGCGCATTGATCACGACCTTGGCCGAGGGCGCGGCGGTCTCGATCTGCAGCTCTTCGAGGTCGGCAATGAAGTTGACGCGCGCGCCCGGGTGCATGGGGGCCTGCACCTGCACGGTGCGCCCGTCGAGCGCCATGGCCTGGCCCGCGCCCAGCCGCGCATTGATGGCCTGCGCCACGCGGCGCGCGGTCTGGAAGTCGGAGGCGTTGAGGCCCAGCGTGATCGAGTCGCCCTCGTGCAGCGGCGTGGGCACCGCGCGCTCGACCTGCGCGCCCTGCGGAATGCGCCCGGCGCTCAGGTGGTTGATCTGCACCTTGCTGCCACCGGCCGAGGCACCGGCGCCGCCGACCACCAGGTTGCCCTGCGCCAGCGCATAGATCTCGCCGTCGGCGCCGCGCAGCGGCGTGGCGATCAGCGTGCCGCCCTTGAGCGATTTGGAATTGCCCATGGACGACACGTTGACGTCGATGGTCTGGCCCGGCTGGGCGAAGGCCGGCAGCTGCGCGGTGACGATCACGGTCGCCACGTTCTTGAGCTGCAGCCGCGAGGCCATCTCGGGCGGCAGGCTGATGCCCATCTGCTGCAGGTAGTTGGACATGGCCTGTGTGGTGAAGGGCATCTGCGTGGTCTGGTCGCCCGTGCCGTCCAGGCCCACCACCAGGCCGTAGCCGGTCAGCTGGTTGCTGCGCACGCCTTGCACGGCGGCGACTTCCTTGATGCGCAGTGCCTGCGCGGGCAGGGCGGTGCAGAAGGCAGCGAACACGGCAACCAGCGGCACCCACCGCCGGGCCGCGTGCCATGACAGGGGAGGGCGCAAGACAGCTTTCATGCGCTTGATTGTGGTGGGCTAGGCCGTGCCGGGATGTGCGGAAAAGCGGCGCAATCACCGGTCTATTGGGAGGGCTGGTGCTGGGGTGAATGCAGGTGAAAAGTGCTTCTGGGCTTATCTGGATTGCGTTGGTAGCTATCTTTTTTAATTTCGCTTTGCGTCTGTCGCTGCGCTTTTTGCTGGGCGCTGCTGGCCGGGAAGTGCGCCCGGCGGCGCAGTAACTTTCTTTCGCGTCGCCGAAAGAAAGTCACCAAAGAAAGGGCGACCCCACTGTCTGCGACCCCGCTCGCCCGTTGGGCGAGCGGGGCAACCTGCGGTGCTCGGTCTGGGCGGGGTCCGCATGAACTCGCGCTTCGCGCTCAAACAGCATGCGGCCCTGGTCCGCCCAGCCCTGCGCGCCTCGGCGCAGCCAGAGGGGCGGGGAGACCGGCAGCCCAACAGCCGAACAGCCACCCGGGCCATCGCTGCGCTCGGCCCCCATTGCGCGCGCTTTGCGCTGCGCCACCCCAGGCCGAGCGCAGCGATGGCCCGTATGGATGTTCTGTTTCCTCAGCCCGTGTGGCTGCGCCGAGGAGCGCAGCGGCCAGCGGATCAGGGCTCGCGACTGTTTGAGCCGCGCAGTGGCGAGTTTGAGCGAGACCCCGCTGGGCGCGAGCACCGCAGGGTGCCCCGGCGCGCAGCGCTGGGGTCGCAGACTTCGGGTCGCCTTTCTTTTGGGTACGTTTCTTTGGCGAAGCAAAGAAAAGTACCTCGCCCGCCGGGGCGAGACCCGGCCTCCGCCTTCAGCAAAGAGAGCGCCCTCCACCAAGACCGCGCCCTCAGTCAACCCCTCACGCCCCAGCGCAATCCGACCAAAAAAAACCAGCGAAAAGTGCCTCTAGCCCAATAAATACCAGCGCTAAAAGCTATGTTTTAAAGAGCAAGACAACCGCATTCAAAACGGCGAAACCGCGTTGAACGCGCGCCCCAGCCACCCCATGGCCTGCACCTCGCTCTGCGCGCCACGCCCGCGCGACTGCACGCGCACGTTGGCCACCTGCGTGGAGCTCACGATGCTGCCCGGCTGCAGCGCGCGCGGGTCCACCGTGCCCGAGAAGCGCAGCACGTCGACGTTGTCGTTCACGCCGATCTGCTTCTCGCCCGCCACCACCAGGTGGCCGTTGGGCAGCACCTCGATCACCGTGGCCGTGATCGAGCCCGTGAAGGTGTTGGCGCTCTCGGTGCCGCCCTTGCCCGAGAAATTGTTTTCCGTGCCCGCGCCGACCTGGGTCCTGTCGCCCAGCACCTTGTTGTTCATGAACGGCAGCGCGGTGATGCCGGCCTTGATGCCCGATTTGCGGTCGATCGTCGACGACGAGGTCTGGCTGGCCGTCACGCTCTCGACGATCTGGATCGTGACGCTGTCGCCCACCATGCGCGCGCGCCGGTCCTCGAACACGGGGCGGTAGCTGGCGCTGCGGAACAGGCTGCCCGTGGCCGGGCCGACCACGGGCGGGGCCACGGCGAGCGGCGGCGGCGCCGTGGGCAGCAGGTCCACCGGCGGCGGGGGCGAGAGCGGGGCGCAGCCGCTGCACAGCAGCACCAGGGCGGCGCTCCAGGCGGCCGCGCGCCCGGGCAGGTCGAGACGGAAGGGGGGCAGTGACGGGCGCATGGCGAAATTCCTGGGTGCGGTGGGGCGCGTGAATCGCGCGATTACAGCTGGGCCAGCTTGGCCAGCATCTGGTCGGAGGTCTGGATGGCCTTGGAATTCATCTCGTAGGCGCGCTGCGTCTGGATCATGGTCACCAGTTCCTGCACCACGTTGACGTTCGAGGTTTCCAGGTAGCCCTGCAGTACCGTGCCCAGGCCGTTGGTGCCCGGCGTGCCGCCCGTGGGCTGGCCCGACGCGGCGGTCTCGACATAGAGGTTCTGACCGCGCGGCTCCAGGCCGGCCGGGTTGATGAAGGTCGCCATGGCCAGGTTGCCCATCGGCTGCGGCGCGGGGTTGCCGGGCAGCAGGGCCGAGACGGCGCCGTCGGCGCTGATGCTCACGCCCGTGGCGTTGGGCGGGATGGTGATGCCGTCGCCCACGGGCAGGCCGCTCGACGTCACCAGGCGGCCCTGCGCGTCGAGCTGGAACGAGCCGTCGCGCGTGTAGCCGATGGTGCCGTCGGGCTGGGTGACTTCGAAAAAGCCGTTGCCCTTGATGGCCACGTCGAGGTTGTTGTTCGACTGCTGCAGGCTGCCCTGCATGAAGTTGCGGCTGGTGGCCACGGTGCGCACGCCCAGGCCCAGGTGCAGGCCGGTGGGCAGCTGGCTTTGCTCGGTGGTCTGCGAGCCGACCTGGCGCAGGTTCTGGTAGATCAGGTCTTCGAACACCGCGTTGGCGCGCTTGTAGCCGGTGGTGGAGACGTTGGCCAGGTTGTGCGAGATGACGTCCAGCTGGGTTTGCTGGGCTTCCATGCCGGTCTTGGAGATCCAGAGCGAATTGATCATGGTGCTTCCTTGGGTGCGTTCAGTGCGCGTGCGGGCTCAGGTTCAGCCGTTGAGGCTGAGCAGCTGGCTGGCCGACTTGTCGTTGGTTTCTGCGGTTTGCAGCAGCTTCATCTGCTGCTCGAACTGGCGCGCGGCGGCGATCATGCCGACCATGCTCTCGACCGCGTTCACGTTCGAGCCCTCGACCGCGCCGGCCAGCAGGCGCGCGTTGGCGTCCTGGGGCAGCGGCGTCGCCCGAGGCGGTGCGAAACAGCCCGTCGTCGCCGCGGCGCAGCGGATCGTCGGCCGTGGGCGTGGCGAGCTTGAGGCGCCCGAGCACGGTCGGCGGCTGGCCTGCCGGTCTTGGCGGTCAGCGTGCCGTCGGAGCCCAGCGAGAGTTCGGCGCCCGGGCGGCACGTCGATCGGCGCGCCGCCGTCCGAGAGCACGGCCAGGCCGGTGCCGGTGCGCAGCTGGCCGTCCTGCGCGACCTCGAAGCTGCCGTTGCGCGTGTAGGCCTCGGTGCCGTCCAGGCCCTGCACGCCAAACCAGGCGTTGCCCATGGCCATCGCGTCGAGGCTGCGGCCGGTGCGCTGCACCGGGCCCGAGGCTTGCGAGTGGCCCGACGTCGCTTCGAGCGCAAACACGCGCGTGGTCGAGCCCTCGCCCTGCACGGGCACCGAGCGGAACGTCGACATCTCGGCGCGAAAGCCGTTGGTCGACGCATTGGCCAGGTTGTTGGCCAGCACCGCCTGCCGGTGCGCGGCCGCGTTGGCGCCGGTCATGGAGGTGTAGATGATGCGGTCCATGGCGGTGGCTCCGTGCGTTCAGGGGTCAGAAAAGAAAGCGGGCGGTCAGCGCAGGTTGACCATGGTCGAGAGCACCTGGTCCTGCGTCTTGATGGTCTGCGCGTTGGCCTGGTAGGCACGCTGCGCGGTCATCATGTTGACCAGCTCGGCCGTGAGGTCGACGTTGGACTCTTCGAGCGCGCCCGAGCGCAGCGCGCCCAAGGTGCCGTCGCCCGGCTTGCCCAGCACCGACGGGCCCGATTCGAACGATTCCACCCAGTTGTTGCCGCCCACGGCCAGCAGGCCCTGGGGGTTGCGGAAGTTGGCCAGCGCCACCTGCGCCTCGGCGCGCGTCACGCCGTTGGAGTAGCTGGCCATCACCATGCCGTCGTTGGAGATGTTGATGCTGGTCAGCTCGCCCGAGGCGTAGCCGTCTTGCGTCAGGTCGGCGACGGCGAACTTGCTGCCGAACTGGGTGACGTTGGAGAGGTCCACGTCCACGGGGAAGGGCTGCCACCGCCGGACGGGGCGGCGCCAGCGTTGGGGTTGGAGCTGGGCGTGATGGTCCAGGCTCAGCTGTGCGGGCGGAACGATCTCGCCCTTGTCGTTGAACGTCGAGCGTGCCAGCACCTACCGGTGGTCGCAGCGGGGTCGAGCTGTGTCAAACACCTTCCACTCGTTGGCAGCCGCTCTTCTCGAAATACAGGTTCACCGGCGTGGCCACGCCCTGGCTGTCGTAGACGTTGATCGAGGTGCCGTAGGTGGAGCGTGGCGTGGCGGCATCGGCGGCCGCTGGGGGCGTGGCGCTGGGTCGGCAACTCCGGCGGCCAGGTTGGCGCGCGCGTCCAGGTTGAACGTCGCCTTGATGCTGGCGGTCTGCTTGGCCTGGATCGGCGCGCCGGTCGGGAACGACAGCGGCGTCGCCACCGAAGTGCTGACGCCCGTGGCCGGATCGACCTTGAATCCCATCACCTGCGCACCGCCATTGGTCACCAGGTTGCCGACCTTGTCGAGCTTGAAGTTGCCGGCGCGCGTGTAGGCCGCCGAGCCGTCGGGCATCTTGAGGCGGAAAAAGCCGTTGCCGTTGATGGCCACGTCCATGCTGTTGCCGGTGACGGTGAGGTTGCCCTGGCTGAACTGCTGCGCCACGGCCGCCACTTCCACGCCAATGCCGGCGTTCTTGCCGCCGCCGGCGCCCATGGTCGACGCGACCACGTCGGCAAACTCGGTGCGCGAGGCCTTGAAGCCGGTGGTGCCCGAGTTGGCGATGTTGTGGCCGATCACGTCGAGGTTCTTGCTGGCGGCGTTCAAGCCCGAGAGACCTTGTTGAAAACCCATGGTGTGCTCCTGAAGATATAGCTGCTTGCGCTTGCGGGTATTGGGCTGCGGTGCGGTTAGAGGATGGACTTGATGGCGCCGTAGCTGGCCGAGCCGCCGCGCGCCAGCTCGAGCTGCAGCGCGCCGTTGTTCATGCTGACGGCGGCGACATGGTCCACCGTGAGCGCGCTGGCCGCGACGGGGGCTTCGCCGTTGGCGGCCAGCACCTTGAAGTGCAGCGGTCCGCTGTCCATGTGCCCCGTGCCATCCCACTCGAAGTTGTAGCGGCCCTCCTTGAGCGCGCCGAGGTCGACCATGCCGACCTCTTTGCCGCCCGCGTCGAGCACCTGCACGCGCACGCTCGCGGCGCTGCCGGCCAGGTCCAGCGCGCCATAGCCCTTGGAGGTTTCGGTGTTGAGCGCCAGCGAGTCACCGTCGACCAGCACCTGGCGGCCGACCATGGCGCTGCCCTGCATCAGTTGCTGCGACGCAAACTGGCCGACCAGGCCCTTGACGGTTTCGTTGAGCTGCTGGATGCCGGTGACGGTGTTGATCTGCGCGATCTGCGAGGTCATCTGCGCGTTGTCCAGCGGGTTCATCGGGTCCTGGTTGTTGAGCTGGGCCACGAGCAGCTTGAGGAAGCGGTCCTGGGCGCTGGCCGGGTCGTTGGCGTTGACGTCGCGCGGGCCGGTGGCGCTGGCCGCGTTGGCGCCCGAGGTGTAATCGGTCGAGGAAATGGGTGCGGTCATGGCGGGGCTCTTTCGGCGGTCGGGGGCTTATTGGCCCATTTGCAGGGTCTTGAGCAGCAGCGACTTGGCCGTGTTCATGACCTCGACGTTGTTCTGGTACGAGCGCGAGGCCGAGATCATGTTGACCATCTCCTCGACCGCGTTGACGTTCGAATGCGTGACATAGCCCTCGGCATCGGCCGACGGGTGGCTCGGGTTGTGGATGCGCCGGCCCGGAGTGTTGTCCTCGCTGAATGGCCTTGACGCGCACGCCGGCCGAGCTGTCGGCGCCCATGGGCGCGGTCTGGAACACGACCTGGCGCGCCTTGTAGGCCTGGCCGTCGGGGCCGGCCACGGCATCGACGTTGGCCAGGTTGCTGGCGACGACGTTGAGGCGCTGCGACTGCGCGCTGACGGCGCTGCCCGAGACGCTGAAGATGGAGAACATCGACATGGCAGGGGGTGCTTTCTAAGGCGGCTCACTGGCCCTGGATGGCGCTGAGCATGGTTTTGGCGTTGCCGTTGATGAAGCGCAGCGTGGCCTCGTAGCGCACGGCGTTGTCGACGAAGTTGGCGCGCTCGCGGTCCAGGTCGACGGTGTTGTTGTCCAGGCTGGGCTGGGTCTGCACGGCATAGCCCAGCGCGCCCTCGCCCGCTGCGCCCAGGCGCACCGTGGGCAGGGCCATGTGGTGGGCGTGCGTGGACGCTGCGGCGCCGCGCGGCCCGGGGCCGGCGCCGCTGTCGTGCCTCGCGCATGGCTGCGGCAAAGTTCACGTCGCGCGCCACGTAGCCCGGGGTGTCGGCGTTGGCGATGTTGCTGGCAATGGCCCGCTGGCGCTCGGCACGCACGAGCAGCGCGCTGCCGTGGAAGTCCAGCTTTTGGGTCATCTTGTCGAGCATGGCGGGCCTTGCGGGAAAGGGGCAGAAGGGACACGCGCTGTGGGCGGTGTCCGGCGTGGGGCAATTATGGAAACGCCGGGTTTTCTCTAAAGGGCAAAGAGCGCGGGGATCGCTGCGCAGTTCGGGGCATTGCCGCCGCGTGCGCTGCCTATATTTGCAGCGGTGAAAGAGCCTGCGCGCTGTGCGCAGGCGTCCGTCGATTTTCTGGAGGCCCCGCCATGCCCGCTCCCCTTGCCTTAGCCGACAGCCCCGCCGCGCGCATTGCGCAGCGCGTGCGCACGGCGTTCGTTGCGCTGTCGCTCGGGTGCGCGGTGGCGGCGGCCAGTGCGCAGGCGCCGGCCGACCTGGGCCAGGCCACGCAGCAGTGGCTCGATGCGGCGCTGCAGCAGCAGTCGCAGGGCATGCTGCGCATGGAGGTCAGCGTCGGCGCGCTCGACGAGCGCCTGCGCCTGGCGCCGTGCGCGCGCATCGAGCCCTATCTGCCGGCCGGTGCCCGCTTGTGGGGGCGCTCGCGGCTGGGTCTGCGCTGTGTGGAAGGGAGCACGCGCTGGAACGTCTTCCTGCCCCTGACCGTGAAGGCGTTCGGCCCCGCCTGGGTGCTGACCGGCAACGTGGCGTCGGGCGCGGTGCTGACCGAGGCCGACGCGACCGAGAGCCGAGGTCGACTGGGCCGCCGAGGCGGCGAGCGTCGTGGCCGACCCCGCGCAGTGGGTGGGCCAGGTGGCGTCGCGCCCCTTGCAGGCCGGCCAGGCGCTGCGCCAGTCGATGGTGCGCGCGCCCCACCTGTTCCAGGCCGGGGCCCAGGTGCGGGTGGTGGCCGGGGGGCCGGGCTACGCCGTGAGCGGTGGCGGCCAGGCCTTGGTGGCCGGCGCCGCAGGCCAGACTGTGCGCGTGCGCATGGGCAATGGCAAGATCGTCAGCGGCACTGTCGACGAAAGTGGAACAGTCACGGCCCAGTTTTGAGCCGCAGGCGCATAAAACGCTAAAGTACCCAGCCCACAGGTCGAAAACATTGCTACTGATGCCCCATACCACACGGGGTGGTGGAGAGAGCGATGAAGATAGGTCAAACACCGGAGTTGCCCAGCGCGGCAGTACAGGCAGGTTCTGCCAAGCAGCAGGCCAAGGCCGCTGCACCCGCAGCCCCAGGGCTTGCCACAGGCGCCGCCGCAGCGGCCGCCACCGCCGGTGTGCCTGTCAGCCTGTCGCGCGCCGCGCTCGCACCCACCGGCCGCACCGCGGGCGACTTTGACGCCGACCGCGTGAAGGCCGTGCGTGCGGCCATCGAGCGCGGCACGTTCAAGGTCGATGCCGGGGCCGTCGCCGACAAGATGCTGGCCAATGCCACCGAAATCCTCTCGCGCACGCGCTCCTGAGCGAGCCACCCGCGCTTTCTGTTGACCCTGCCGTCGCCATGTCCCTCGAACAAGCCCTGACCGACGTGGAGCAGTCCCTGCAAACCGTCTCGGACCACCTTCTGGCGGCCGACGCGTTGGCGCTGGAACGCAGCAGCGCCCACCTGCGCGAGGCCGTCACCGGCTTGTCCGCGGTTCTGGCGGGCCGGCCGGCGCTGTCGCCCGCCCTGGCGCAGCGCGTGCAGGAAGTGCATGCGCAGCTGGCGCTGCAGCGAGAGGGCCTGGCGCGGCTGGCCGCCGCGACGGAACGCCAGGCCGCGGTGGTGCTGCCTTCGGTGCGCGACGACGCCACCTACGCCCAGGCCGTGGGCGTGCGCGCCGTTTCAGGAGCGGGTGCGCGCATCTACCGCTCGGCCAGCTGATTCCAATGGAATAAGGCAGCGGCTGCAGGCCGCAATGCGGCCCTTCTTCGGATGAATGAACGCCCTCAGTGGCTGCGCATCTTGGCGCGCAGCCGCGCAATCGACTGGCTGTGCAGCTGGCACACGCGCGATTCGGTCACGCCCAGCACCGCGGCGATTTCCTTGAGGTTCATGTCCTGCTCGTAGTACATGCCCATGATGTACTGCTCGCGCTCGGGCAGGCCCTCGATGGCCTTGACCAGGGAGGCGCGCAGGCGCTGGTCGCGCAGCAGCGCCATCGGGTCGCCCACGTCGTCGGCCGTGTCGTGGCGCTCCAGGAAGCCCTCGTCGTCCTCGCCGTGGCCGCGCGCCATGTCTTCGAGGTACACCAGCTGCGTGCCGCGCACCTTGCCCAGCAGGCTTTGGTAGTCCGCCAGCGCCATGCCCAGCTCCGCCGCGATCTCCGACTCGAGCGGGCTGCGGCCGAGTTTCTGCTCCAGGCGCTGCACGGCCTTTTCGATGTCCTTCTGGCTCTTGCGCGAGCTGCGGCTCATCCAGTCGCCCTCGCGCAGCTCGTCGAGCATGGCGCCGCGGATGCGCTGCGTGGCAAAGGTCTCGAACTGCACGCCCTGCGCCACCTCGTAGCGCGACAGCGCCTCGGTCAGGCCGATCATGCCGACCTGGATCAGGTCGTCCAGCTCGACGTTGGGCGGCAGCTTGGCGATCATGTGGTGCGCGAGGCGCCGAACCAGCGGGACATACTGGCGGATCACGGTGTCGCGTGCGAGCTGGCCTTTGGCGGTGTACATCACTTCAATGGCTCTGGAAAGAAAACAGGGGGTGGCCTGCCGCGGGTGCGGCCTGTGCCCAGGTGCAGCCATCGGGTGCACCGAGGGTGCAGGCGTTCTCCAGCAGGTGCAAGGCCAGGCGCTGCATGTCGGGGGCGTGGCCGGCCTGCACCACGGTGGTGATGACGTCCTGGCCCAGGTGGCGCTGCGCGCACTGGCGCACGGCGTTCAAAGCGTCACCGGCCTGGCGCTGGTGGGCATCCTCTTGCGAGTGCACGAGGCAGGCCACGGTGGCGGACAGGCCCGCGTGCACCGCCAGCAGTTTGAGCTGGCGGTAGCTCTCCACCACGCCTTCCGGCCCGGCCTGCATGGTCAGCAGCGGCAGCGCCGCCGTGCCTGCGAGCAGCGGCGATGCGAGGGTGCTGACCGGCGCATGCAGCACCACCAGCGTGTAGTGGCGAAACAGCGGCTGCAGCGCCCGCAGCGGTGCGTCCAGGGGATCGGCATCGAACGCCAGCATGTCCAGGCCGGTCATCGCCGGCAGCACGGCCAGCGACCCGGCATCCACGCCCGTGTGCGGCAGGGCGTCGTCGCCCCACGGTGCGCAGGCCAGCAGGTGCTGCAGGCCGGGGGCGTCGTCGCTTTCCTGCGCGGTGCCGTCGAGCACCACCACCGGGTGCCCCAGATGCTGCAGCTGCGAGCACGCCTGCCACAGGGTTTCCAGCGCATGCGCATTGCCGCCCTGGCTGGCGACGACCGCCAGGCGCAGCTCGGCCTGCGGGGTGTGGCTGTGCAGGCTGGTGCCTTGGTGCAGGCCGAAGTCAAGCATCGACCAGCCCTCTGTCGTGCACCGGCTGGGGCGTGTGCGAGAAAAAGAAGTTCAGGTCGCTGGCCTTGGGGTCGAACGCCGAGCGCGCGGGCGCGCGCATCGACGTGCCCACCAGCTTGTGCGCGTCGGCGGCTTCCCAGTCTTCGGGCACGCGCTGGCCGTTGGTCACGCCGCGCAGCACCATCTGGTGGCGGATCAGCGCGTCGATCGAGGGGCCGAGCTTCACGGCCTCGTCCACCTTCGACAGGATGGCCTGCTGCGCGCCATCGGTCTTGAACGCGGCCAGGGTGTCGTCCAGCGTGTCGCCGTGGCAGCCGGCGTTGAGCACCAGCAGCCGGTTGACGTGGGGCAGGTTCAGCACATCGAGCATGTCGCGCTTGCGCGGGTCGCGCGGGGCCACGCCCGTGGTGTCGATGAGCACCATTTTCTTGCTGCCGAGCAGGCCCAGCAGGTCTTGCAGCGCAGCCCGGTCGTGCGCCAGGTGGGCGACGATGCCGAGCATGCGGCCATAGGCGCGCAGCTGTTCGTGGGCGCCGACGCGGTAGGTGTCGAGCGTGATCAGGCCCACGCTGGCGGGGCCGTGCATGCGGGCGCACATGGCGGCCAGCTTGGCGGTGGTCGTGGTCTTGCCCACGCCGGTCGAGCCCACCAGGGCGTAGATGCCGCCCTCCTGGTACAGCGGGCGCGCGCCGGCATCGGTCTTGAGGTTGCGCTCGAGCACTTCCATGAGCCAGCGCACCGATTCGCTGGCATCGAGGTCGTCGGGCAGGCGTTCGAGCACCGCGCGCGCCAGCGCCGGCGAGTAGCCCGCGCGGATCATCTTGAGCATCAGGTTCGACTGGATCGGGTTCTGGCGCGCCTGGCCCAGCCAGGACAGCGTGTTGAAGCGGTCCTCGATCAGGTCCTTCATCGACTGCAGCTCTTGCATCAGCCCGTGCGGGTTCATGCTGGGGGCCATCGCCACGGGTGCGGGTTCGCGGCGTGGCCGGGGTGCGGGCTCGGCCAGGAACGCCGGGCTCGGCGCGGGGGCCGCCGGGCGCAGCGGGTTGTGGCGCACCACCGGCGGCGCCGCCGGCAGGGCACTGGCTTCGGGGGCGAAGGGCGGGGGCTGGAAGGCCGCCGCCGCAGGCGCGGCCGCCACGGGCTGGGCGGCGCTGCCTTGCAGGGCTTCGTGGCGGCGGCGCAGCATGCGCTCGCGCACATAGTCCTGGAACGACAGGGTGCTCATGGCCAGCTTCTCCGTGTCTTCCTGCACCGGGTTGCGCACGGGCGCCGGGCGCGGCTGCATCTCGCGCGCTTCGGGCTGGGCGCTGCGCTCCTGGGCACGGCGTGCGACGGGGCTCGCCTGCTCGGGCGAGTCCAGCGCGCTGAGCGCATCCTCGGCCGTGGCCACGACCTCGACGCCGGTCGCGGTGGGGCGGTTGGACAGGATGAGCGTGCCCTCGCCAAAGGCCATGCGGGCCTTGGCCAGCGCCTCGCGGGCGGTGGCTGCGTGGAAGCGTTTGAAGTTCATGCCGAGGCTCCTTTGAGGATGGGCCCGATGCGGATCGTGTGGGTTTCGGGAATTTCACTGTGCGCCAGCACCTGCAGGCGCGGCGCCACGCGGCGCACCAGGCGGGCAATGGCGCCGCGGATCTGGTCGGGCACCAGCAGGCAGGCCGGCAGGCCGATCTCTTCCTGCTTCATGGCCACCTCGGCGGCTTTCTGCGTGAGGATGTCGGCCACGCCGGGGTCGAGCGCCGGGCCCGCGGCGTTGCCCAGGGCCTGCACCAGCAGGCGCTCCAGGCCGGGCTCGATGGCGATCACGTTGAGCTCGCGCGTCGGGCCGTAGATCTGCTGCACGATGGCCGGCGACAGCGCAATGCGCACGCGCCGCGCCAGCTCCACCGGGTCGGTGGTGGCCACGGCATGCTCGGCCAGGGTCTCGATGATGGTGCGGATGTCGCGGATGTGCACCGACTCCTCGAGCAGCAGCTGCAGCACTTTCTGGAACGTTGCGATCGACACCATTTTCGGAACCACTTCTTCAATCAGTTTGGGGGCCAGCTTGGCCACGTGCTCGACCAGCTGCTGTGTCTCCGTGCGGCTGAGCAGCTTGGCGGCCTGCACTTGCATCAAGTGTGACAAATGGGTCGCCATCACGGTTTCCGAATCAACCACGGTAAAGCCCGCCATTTGCGCCGCTTCCTTCTGGCGTTCGTCGATCCAGTGCGCGGGCAGGCCGAAGGCCGGGTCGGTCGTGGGCGTGCCGATCAGCGGCGTGGTGATGCCGCCGGGGTTGATGGCCAGGTGCATGCCCGGAAAGGCCTCGCCCTCGCCCACGACCACGCCGCGCAGCGTGATGCGGTAGGCGCTGGGCTTGAGCTCGAGGTTGTCGCGCACATGCACCGGCGGCGGCAGAAAGCCGACCTCTTGCGCGAACTTGCGCCGCACGCCCTTGATGCGCGTGAGCAGGTCGCCCTGGCGCGTCTTGTCGACCAGCGCGATCAGGCGGTAGCCCAGCTCCAGGCCCAGCAGGTCCACGGGCTGCAGGTCGTCCCAGGTGGCCTCGCCGTCGCCCACGGGCGCGGGCGGCGCCTCGACGGGCGGCGGCGCCTTGGCGCGCTGCGCCAGCGACCAGGCCATGTAGGCGAGCAGCGAGCCGACGGCCAGGAACACCACATGCGGCATGCCCGGGATCACGCCGAGCAGGATCAGGATGCCCGCCGTGATGCCGAGCACGCGCGGCGAGGTGAACAGCTGGTGCACGATCTGCTGTCCCATGTCCGAGTCCTTGCCGACGCGCGAGATCACCATGGCCGCCGCCACCGAGATCAGCAGGCCCGGGATCTGCGCCACCAGCGCGTCGCCCACGGCCATCAGGATGTAGGTGTCGGCCGCCTTGCCGGCCGACAGGCCGTGCTGCAGCATGCCGATGGCAAAACCGCCGACGATGTTGATGACAAGGATCAGCATGCCCGCCACCGCATCGCCGCGCACGAACTTCGAGGCGCCGTCCATCGAGCCGAAGAAGTTGGCTTCCTCGGCCACCTCGGCGCGCCGGCGCTTGGCTTCTTTCTCGTCGATCAGGCCCGCGTTCAGGTCGGCGTCCACCGCCATCTGCTTGCCGGGCATGGCGTCGAGCGTGAAGCGCGCCGACACTTCGGCGATGCGCTCGGCACCCTTGGTGATCACGATGAAGTTGATCACCACCAGGATCGCGAACACGATCAGGCCGACCGCGAAATTGCCGCCGATCAGGAAGTGGCCAAACGCCTCGATCACCGCGCCGGCCGCGCCCGGGCCGGTGTGGCCTTCGAGCAGCACCACCCGGGTCGAGGCCACGTTGAGCGACAGGCGCATCAGCGTGCTCAGCAGCAGCACCGATGGGAAGGCGGCAAAGTCCAGCGGCTTGAGCATGTAGGCCGCCACCATCATCACCATCAGCGCCACGGCGATGTTGATGGTGAAGAAAGTGTCGAGCAGCCAGGGGGGAATCGGCAGCACCATCAGCGCCAGAATGGCCACCACCAGCAGCGGCGCCGACAGCCCCTGGACGGCGCTGGCGTGGGTGCCCGCGAAGCGGCGGGCAGAGTTCAACGAGAAATTCATGGCGGCGTGCCTCGGTGCGCTGGCTGGTGGTGCGGGTCCAGCTCGGGGGGAACATAGGGATCGGCCAGCGTGTCGGGCATGCGGCCCTCTCCGCGCAGGGCGGCCTTCAGGCGGTAGACATAGGCCAGCACCTGCGCCACGGCGGTGTAGAGCGTGGCGGGAATCGGCTGGTCGAGCTCGGCGTGCGCATACAGCGCGCGCGCCAGCATCGGCGACTGCAGCACCGGCACGCCGTGCGCGGTGGCCAGCTCGCGGATCTTCAGGGCGATCAGGTCGGTGCCCTTGGAGACCACCTGCGGCGCGCCCATCGACTGGTCGTCGTAGCGCAGGGCCACGGCGTAGTGGGTCGGGTTCATGACCACGAAGTCGGCCTTGGGCACGGCCGTGACGCTGGCGCCGTCGGCAATCTCGCGCTGGCGCTGGCGCATGCGGCCCTTGGTCTGCGGGTTGCCGTCGGATTCCTTGTGCTCCTGCTTGACTTCCTCGTGGCTCATCTTGAGGCGCGACTTGAAGAAGAACGCCTGCAGCGGCACGTCGACCAGCGCCACCAGAAACACCACCAGCAGCAGCAAGGCCATGCCCGAGGTCAGCCACCCGGCCACCTGGCCGATGGCCTGGGGCGAGGGCTGCAGCACCAGCATGGCGACCTGGTCGATGCTGCTGCCCAGGTAATTCCAGGCGACGGCCGAGAGCACGCCGGTCATCAGCACCATCTTGGCCACGTTGGCCATCTGCTGCTTGGAAAAGAGATTGGCCGCACCCTTGAGCGGATTGAGGCGGTTGAACTGCGGCGTGATCGGCTTGAAGCTCCACACCCAGCCGCCCGCGCCAATGGCGCTCACCAGCGCCGCCGTGCCGGTGAGAAGCGCAAACAGCGCGCTGGCCAGGATGCCGAGCACCGCCATGCTCTGCAGCCGCGTGAGCATCGCGCCCGGCGAGCGCACGGTGGTGGCGTCAAACACCAGCTGCTCGCCCATGGCCCGCTGCAGGTGCTCCAGCAGGGCCGGTGCCAGCACCAGCATGCAGGCCGCACCCGTGCCCAGAATCGCCAGGTGCGAGAGATCGCGCGAGCGCGCCGCCTGGCCATCGGTGCGGGCCTTCTGGAGTTTGCGCTCGGTGGCGGGGAGGTTTTTGTCTTGGCTCGATTGCATGGGGGCGCGACGTCTTCTGTCGTGCCATTGTCCCGAGCCACCTGTGAATCTAAAGCCCGATAAGAGGGCTTGCGGGGCGCCTATTCAAGGCGCGCAACCTGCCTGCGGGGCAGCCTTAAAAGCCCAGGCTGGCCAGCAGGTCGTCCACCTGCGACTGGTCGGTGACCACGTCCGCGGTCTTTTCGGGGTCGACCACGGGCCCGGCCAAGTGCTCGCGCGGCGCTTCCACCGGCGGTGCGGCGACGGGCATGGGCGCGGTCTGGATCACCAGCTGCACCAGCTGCTGCTCGATGGTGGCGGCCAGCGTCACCACGCGGGCAATCACCTGGCCCGTGAGGTCGTGGAAGTCCTGGGCCATCATGATTTCGGTCAGGTGCTCGTCGGCGGCCTTGGCCACCTGTTCCACATCGCTGAGAAAGTTCATGATCTCGCCCGAGGCCACGGCTCTCACAGGGTCCTGGACCAAGGCCGTCGTGACGCGGCGCGTTTCCGCCGCGAGGTGGTCGTGCTGCACCTTGGCCTGCTCGACACGGCCCAGCACCTTTTCGGCGGCTTCGCCCGTGAGCCGGGCGATGTACGACAGCCGGCTCTGGGCATCGGGCAGCTCGCCCATGGTGCCGCGCAGCTGGTCGGCATAGCCCAGTTCGTTGAGGGTGTCGTGCAGCTGGCGCGTCAGAATCCCGATCTTCTGGTGCACATCGATCGGGTCGGCCGTGGAAGGGGTAAGGCTGGCGTGCATGGCGGTTTACAAACCCAGCTTCTTGATGATCAAGGTGACTTTTTCTTCCAGGGTGGCCTTGGTGAAGGGCTTGACGATGTAGCCCGCCGCGCCGCCCTGGGCTGCGGCCACGATGTCTTCCTTGCGCGCTTCGGCGGTCACCATCAGCACGGGCAGGTGTTTGAGTTTCTCATCGCCCTTGATCTCGGTCAGCAGCTGGAAACCGTTCATGTTGGGCATGTTGATGTCGGTCACGACGAAATCGAACTTGCTGTTGCGCAGCTTGTGCAGCGCGACGACGCCGTCTTCTGCCTCGTCGGCATCGGCGAAACCGCTTTCCTTGAGCAGGTTGCGCACGATGCGCCGCATGGTGGAGAAGTCGTCAACGATCAGAAAGCGAAGGGCTGTGGTCACGTGGGACCCTTTCGGTCGAAAATTACGGTGTGCATTGTCATGGGGTGCCGCGGTTGTGACAAGTCGTTACCGCTGGCCTCCGGAGGGGGGATTGTCCGGCTTTTCCGCGGGCGATTGTGCCGTGGCGGCGGTTTTTGCCATTTGACCGAGCAATCTTTCTTCCGCTTCGCGCGTCAAGACCGTGATCGTGATGCGCCGGTTGGCCGGTGCGCGCGGGCTGTCGGGCTCGAGCAGGTCGCTGGCGGCCAGGCCCACGACGCGGCCCAGCTTGGCGTCGGGCATGCCGGCGGCCACCAGCTCGCGGCGCGAGGCGTTGGCGCGGTCGGCCGACAGCTCCCAGTTGCTGTAGCCGCGCTCGCCGTTGCCGTAAGGCGCGGCGTCGGTGTGGCCCGCCAGGCTGATGCGGTTTTCGACCCCGCCCAGCGCCGCGCCGATCTCGCGCAGGATGTCGCGCATATACGGTTTGACCAGCGCGCTGCCGCTGTCGAACATGGGGCGGTTCTGCTCGTCGACGATCTGGATCTGCAGGCCGTCGGGCGTCACGTCGATGCGGATCTGCGAGCGGTATTCGTTCAGGCGCGGGCTCTGCGTGATGATCGCGTCGATCTTGCTGCGCAGCGCCTTGATGCGTGCCGCGTCCTGCCGTGCCATCTCGGCGCGCGCCATGTCCGGGTTCATGCGCCGTTGCTTGTCCTGGTCGGAGTCCGAGCGCCGCACCTGGCCGTGCACCTTGCTCAGGTCGTTGCCGCCGCCCGGAATCACGCTCGAACTGTTGCCCGCGCCGTTGCCGCCCGCCATCGACACCTGCAGCGGCGCGTTGAAGTAGTCGGCAATGCCCTGCAGTTCGCCCTTGGCGGTCGAGCCCAGCAGCCACATCAGCAGGAAGAACGCCATCATCGCCGTCACGAAGTCGGCATAGGCAATCTTCCAGGCGCCGCCGTGCGGCGCGTGGCGCCCCTTCTTGATGCGCTTGACGATGATGGGCTGGAGCTTTTTCTCGGCCATGGTGCGAGGTCCGTCGAGCGCTTACTTCTTGCCGCGCACGTGGCTTTCGAGCTCGGCAAAGCTCGGCCGGTCGGTCGAGAACAGCACCTTGCGGCCAAACTCGATCGCCGTGGCCGGGTTGTAGCCCTGCATGCTGGCCAGCAGCGTGGTCTTGATGCACTGCAGTTCTTTGGCCGCGTCCTCGGTCTTCTGCTCGACCAGGCCGCCCAGCGGCTCGACGATGCCGTAGGCCAGCAAGATGCCCAGAAAGGTGCCGACCAGCGCCGAGCCGATCATGCCGCCCAGCACCGATGGTGGCTGGCCCACCGAGCCCATGGTGTTCACCACCCCCAGCACCGCGGCAATGATGCCGAAGGCCGGCAGCGCGCCCGCCAGCCGCGCCAGCGCCGCCACGGGCGCGTGCGCCTCGTGGTGGTGGGTCTCGATCTCGCTGTCCATCAGCGATTCGATCTCGTGTGCGTTGAGGTTGCCCGACACCATCATGCGCAGGTAGTCGGTCATGAACTCGATCACATGGTGGTCCGAGCCCACCGTGGGGTATTTCTTGAAGATTTCCGACTCATGCGGCGTCTCGACGTCCTTCTCGATCGCCATCAGCCCCTCTTTGCGGGCCTTTTGCAGGATGTCGTAGAGCATCGCCATCAGTTCCATGAAGCGCGTCTTGGTGTACTTCGAGCCCTTGAGCGCCATCGGCATGGCCTTCAGCGTGGCCTTGAGCACCTTGGGCTGGTTGTTGACCACGAACGCGCCCAGCGCGCCGCCCAGAATGGTCACCAGCTCGAACGGCAGCGCCTTCAGGATCACGGCAATGTTGCCGCCGTGCAGCACATACATGCCGAAGATGCAGCCGAGACAAACGATGTAACCAATGATGACGAGCATGGGGCGATTCTGGCAGAGTCGTTTGCGCCCATAAGCGCGAACAAGGCCTGCTTGGGCCGCCAGATTGCGCCGCTGGCGCATGCGCTCTGGACGATGCCCTGCCAAGACAACGCCGGCTTAGGTGCGCAATTTATGGTGTTTTCGGCCTCCAGCGCTTCGCAGGTAAGCGCCAGCAGCTATCAAAACGATAGAGGTCGCGGCAAAACTCTCGGCCCGGCGATTTCGCTGCGCCGCACTTTAACTACAAAAAGTTACGTCAACCCTAAAGTTTGGAGCGTGCGGGTCCGATAACCCAAGCAACAGGGAACAAAAGCCCTGTCCCCGATGGCAAGACCAAAAACATGAGGTGGGCCAACGGGTTGGGCAGCCAGCGTGGGCTGGCATTTGATACCGGCAGCAATGCCGCACGTTCGGGCTTTACACAAGGAGCTATCACCATGGCAGTCATCAACACCAACGTCCAGTCGCTCACCGCGCAGCGCAACCTGATCACTTCGCAAAGCCAACTGTCCACGGCCATGCAGCGCCTGTCGTCGGGCATGCGCATCAACAGCGCCAAGGACGACGCCGCCGGTTTGGCCATCTCCGAGCGCATGAGCACGCAGATCAAGGGCCTGAACCAGGCCGCGCGCAACGCCAACGACGGCGTTTCGCTGGCGCAAACGGCCGAAGGCGCGCTGGGCACCATTGGCAACAACCTGCAGCGCATCCGCGAGCTGGCCGTGCAGTCGCGCAACGCCACCAACTCGAGCGAAGACCGTGCCGCCCTACAAAAGGAAGTCACCCAGCTCAAGAGCGAAATTGACCGCGTCGCCAAAGACACGTCCTTCAACGGCACCAATTTGCTCGATGGCTCGTTTACCGCCAAGGCCTTCCAGGTCGGGGCCAACCAGGGCCAGTTGATCAACATCGATAGCATTCAGAATGCAAAGATCGATCAGTTGGGAACCTGGGACAGCGTGGATAAGCCCGCCGCTGCATATGGTGCGAAATTGGCCGCCACAGGAACGGCTAGTACGGCTGGCAAACTGACTGTGGCTGCGCCCGCAGATGCTGCAGCGGCATCTGCCGCGTTTGCTGATTTCAAGGTAGTGATTGGCGGCACCGAGATCAATGTCACTGGTTTGAAGGCAGGGTCGCGGACTGTCGCTGAGGCTCAGGCAGCGTTGGCCACTAACATCACGTCGGCTATCAATGGAGCTGGTATCGGTGCAGTTACGGCCACGTCTGCTGCGGATGTTGTTACGCTGAGCAATGCCAGCGTGAAGGCTCCGTCGCTATCGGTTTCTGGTGCCAATGTGGCTGTGACTGCAATGACAGCAGGCACTGCGGCCTACGCGGCAACGACCTCTGGTGTCGCTGCCAATCTCATCATCAACAGCAAGGACATTGTCGTGGGTGCGGCGTACTCAGGCAATGACCGGGTCAATGATCTGGTTGCAGAAATCAACAAGCAGTTCAGTGACAAGTCGGTTGTTGCGTCGAATGTGAACGGGTCTCTGGTGCTGAAGTCTGACAAAGACATCGTGGTGAAAGAAGGCACAACAGCAGGATCCGCAGCAGCAGCGTCAGGTATTGCTGGCATCGCTGCAGGCACTGCCTACTCGCCCGTGAAAGGTGAGGCGCAGGTGGGCTTCAAGAATATTTCAGTCGCTACGGCCGAGGGTGCCGATGACACGATCGTTGCCATGGACGCGGCCCTCAAGGCTGTGAACTCTGCCCGCGCCGACCTGGGCGCCATCCAGAACCGCTTTGAATCGGTGGTGTCGAATCTGGGTGTGAACAGCGAAAATTTGGCAGCATCGCGCAGCCGTATTCTGGACGCCGACTTTGCCCAGGAAACGGCCAACCTGAGCCGCTCGCAGATCCTGCAGCAGGCGGGCACGGCGATGGTGGCCCAGGCCAACCAATTGCCGCAAGGCGTGTTGGCCCTACTGCGATAAGCAAGGCGCAATGGCGGCCCCGGGCTCGGGGCCGCCCTCCAAAAAACCGGGTTTGCACCCGGTTTTTTTTTGTCCATTTTTATGTCACTGACGCATGGCGTCAAAAAGCTCTAGGTTTCTGCCCTTTATCGGGGCAATGCCGCCCCGCGTGCGCTTCAACAATTGCTCATCCGGAAAACGTGGGCCAGCCCATGGCCTCCGGCCCCGCGGCCAGCGTAGTTGCTGGCATTGCAAACGGCCACCGCAGTGCCGGTTTACTGGCTGAAACCCAAGGAGCTATCGCCATGGCATCTGTCATCAACACCAACATCCAGTCGCTCACCGCGCAGCGCAACCTGAGTGTGTCGCAAAACTCGCTGTCCACATCGATGCAGCGCCTGTCGTCGGGCATGCGCATCAACAGCGCCAAGGACGACGCCGCCGGTTTGGCCATCTCCGAGCGCATGAGCACGCAGATCAAGGGCCTGAACCAGGCCGCGCGCAACGCCAACGACGGCATTTCGCTGGCGCAAACGGCCGAAGGCGCGCTGGGCACCATTGGCAACAACCTGCAGCGCATCCGCGAGCTGGCCGTGCAGTCGCGCAACGCCACCAACTCGAGCGAAGACCGTGCCGCCCTACAAAAGGAAGTCACCCAGCTCAAGAGCGAAATTGACCGCGTCGCCAAAGACACGTCCTTCAACGGCACCAATTTGCTCGATGGCTCGTTTACCGCCAAGGCCTTCCAGGTCGGGGCCAACCAGGGCCAGTTGATCAACATCGATAGCATTCAGAATGCAAAGATCGATCAGTTGGGAACCTGGGACAGCGTGGATAAGCCCGCCGCTGCATATGGTGCGAAATTGGCCGCCACAGGAACGGCTAGTACGGCTGGCAAACTGACTGTGGCTGCGCCCGCAGATGCTGCAGCGGCATCTGCCGCGTTTGCTGATTTCAAGGTAGTGATTGGCGGCACCGAGATCAATGTCACTGGTTTGAAGGCAGGGTCGCGGACTGTCGCTGAGGCTCAGGCAGCGTTGGCCACTAACATCACGTCGGCTATCAATGGAGCTGGTATCGGTGCAGTTACGGCCACGTCTGCTGCGGATGTTGTTACGCTGAGCAATGCCAGCGTGAAGGCTCCGTCGCTATCGGTTTCTGGTGCCAATGTGGCTGTGACTGCAATGACAGCAGGCACTGCGGCCTACGCGGCAACGACCTCTGGTGTCGCTGCCAATCTCATCATCAACAGCAAGGACATTGTCGTGGGTGCGGCGTACTCAGGCAATGACCGGGTCAATGATCTGGTTGCAGAAATCAACAAGCAGTTCAGTGACAAGTCGGTTGTTGCGTCGAATGTGAACGGGTCTCTGGTGCTGAAGTCTGACAAAGACATCGTGGTGAAAGAAGGCACAACAGCAGGATCCGCAGCAGCAGCGTCAGGTATTGCTGGCATCGCTGCAGGCACTGCCTACTCGCCCGTGAAAGGTGAGGCGCAGGTGGGCTTCAAGAATATTTCAGTCGCTACGGCCGAGGGTGCCGATGACACGATCGTTGCCATGGACGCGGCCCTCAAGGCTGTGAACTCTGCCCGCGCCGACCTGGGCGCCATCCAGAACCGCTTTGAGGCGGTGGTGTCGAATCTGGCGGTGAACAGCGAAAACCTCTCGGCTTCGCGCAGCCGCATCATGGACGCCGACTTCGCCCAGGAAACGGCCAACCTGAGCCGCTCGCAGATCCTGCAGCAGGCGGGCACGGCGATGGTGGCCCAGGCCAACCAGTTGCCGCAAAACGTGCTCAAGCTGTTGCAGTAAGCGCCGGAGCGGCGTCCAGCGCTCAAGCTGGGCGCGCAATGGCCGATAACATTCGATACAAGCTTGAAAGTTAGGTGCCTCGCGCGAGCAGTGGCCCGGCTCGCTGGCAGGGCCCGTGCATGGGGCCGCGCCAGCCCACTAACAGGAGACACAGATGGCCATTTCATCCCCCGGCATTGGCAGCGGTCTGAACGTCAAGGACATGGTCGCCGGCTTGGTGGCGCTGGAAAAGCGCCCGCTGGCGCAGTTGCAGACTACGGCTGCTAGCTTGAATGCGCGTGTGTCAGCCTATGGGCAGCTCAAGTCGCAAATTGCCAACCTGCAGGACCAGGCGGCCAAGCTGGCCAGCGCGTCTACCTGGGGCGCGATGTCGGTCACGTCGAGCAATGCGGCCGCCGTGTCGGGCGTGGCCACCACGGCCGCCTCTGCCACTGGCTTCAGTCTGGAAGTGAGCCAGCTGGCGCGCGCCCAGTCGGCTGGTTCGCAGGTGTTTGCGGCGGGCGCCGCGGTGGGTACGGGCACGCTCAAGATCCAGCTGGGCAGCTGGAGCAAGGGCGATTTCAGCAAGGATGACGATGGCGCGGCCGAATTTGCGCCGGGCTCTGCGGCCGAGGTGTCGGTCGATATCACGGCGGCCGACGACACGCTGGCCAAGGTGGCGGCCAAGATCAATGCCGCCAAGGCCGGCGTGACGGCCACGGTGCTGCGCGATGCTTCGGGCGAACGGCTGTTGATGCGTTCCAGCGAGCCTGGCGAGGCCCAGGGCTTTCGCATCCAGGCAACCGAAGACTCCGCTTCACCTGGTCTGGCGCGTTTGGGGTTTGATCCGCAGAACAGCGCGTCGGGCCTGGCCCTGACGCAAACGGCGCAAGACACGCTGGCGACCATCA
Source organism: uncultured beta proteobacterium (assembly GCA_963703375.1). Lineage (GTDB taxonomy): Bacteria > Pseudomonadota > Gammaproteobacteria > Burkholderiales > Burkholderiaceae_C > Simplicispira. Next base: position 709,170 of record CAVPEF010000004.1, read on the forward strand.
ATGGCGTGCAGGTGGTATCGAAAAACAACACGCTGACCGATGCGGTCGAGGGCTTGACGCTCACGGTGGCGCAAGTGACCGACAAGCCGGTGGACGTGACCGTCAAGAGCGACAGCGCCGGCGCGCGCTCGGCCATCAAGAATTTTGTCGAGTCGTACAACGCCCTGAGCAGTGCCATGGGCAGCATGACGAGCTACGACGCCAAGACCAAGACCGCCGGCACCTTGCAGGGCGACTCGACCGCAGTCAACCTGCAGTCGGCGCTGCGCCGCCTGGTGGGCGGCATGGGGCCCGGGGGCGAAGGCTTTGCACGCCTGTCCGACATCGGCGTGCAGTTCCAGGCCGACGGCACGCTCAAGATCGACGACGCCAAGCTCGACAAGGCGCTGGCCCAACCCGATGCGCTGAAAAGGTTCTTCAGCGCCGACGAAGAAGGCACGGCGTCCGACGGCATGGCCGTGCGCATCAAGGAGTTTGCCGCGGGCATGCTGGGCTCGGACGGCATGTTCGCCACCAAGACCAAGTCGCTCGAAGGCTCGGTCAAGCGCAACACCGACGAACAGCAAAAAGTGAGCGACCGTGCCGCGCGCACCGAGGCACGCTTGCTGGCCCAGTACACGCGCCTGGACGCGGCCATGGGCAAGCTTGATGCGCTCAACAGTTATGTCTCGCAGCAGGTCAGCCAGTGGAACAAGAGCCCCAGCCGTTGATTTGAGGCGTTTTGGGCTCTGGCGCTGATGGGGTAAGCGATGGCAGCTATCGAAAATGAAGTGCCCTGGTGGCTGGAACAGCCGGTGTTTTGTGCTCTTGTCGTGCCGCTTAAATTTCTTGATTTTGCGCCGCAGTTGCCGATATGAATAACAAGTAGCACATGAAGGAGCCGTTGATGTACACCCCCGTCAGTTCTCGCGCAGCCTCGGCATATCGGCAAGTGGGCGTCCAGTCCGGTGTCGATGGCGCCTCGCCGCACATGCTGATCAAGATGCTGTTTGATGGCCTGATCCAGTCGCTCAACGCCGCACGCGGTGCGCTGCAGCGCGGCGATGTCGCCGAAAAGGGGCGCCAGATCGGCAAGGCCGTCCGCATTCTGGAAGAGGGTCTCAAGGGCGGCCTCAACCCCGCGCAGGGCGGCGACATTGCCCGCAACCTGGCCGCGCTGTACGACTACTGTGCCGGCCGCCTGACCTTGGCCAATGTGCGCAACGACGCGGCGCTGGTCGAAGAGGTGGTGCGCCTGATTGCGCCGGTGGCGCAGGGCTGGAGCGAGATCGGCGCGGGCAGCGCCCCGGCGCAGGCGGCAGGAGCATGACGATGTCGCAAGCACTCATCGACTGCTACAAAGCCATTGAAGACAGCAGCCGCAAGATGCTGGAGGCCGCCCAGGCCAAGGACTGGGATGGCGTGGTGCGCTACGAGGGCGCCTGCGCGGTGCTGATCGAGCAGCTGCGCTTTAAGTCGCAGGAGCAGGAGCTGCTGCCCGAGCACCGCAAGGAAAAGACCGTGATCATGCAGCGCATCCTGCGCAACGACGCGCAGATCCGCTGCCTCGCCGAGCCGTGGATGGCGCAGTTCGAACACATGTTCGACGGCCAGCCGCAGGTGATGCACTGATACGGATTCGCCTTCCACCGGAGAACGTCGTGGGCTCGCCTTGCGGTGCCACAGCACTGTCTGTGACTCCCCGCCTGGTCCTCCAATGGGATGCACATCCACGGCGCTGGGCTGGAAAGCGAAATCGGGATGAAATCGGGCTCAGGCTCTTGCCGGGAAAGCGCTGAGTGCTATGAACTTGGCAGTAATGAGGCGACGGTCCTGCGCAGGATCGCGCACCCGGGCCTAGCGCAATGCCGTGGTCTGAGATATGAGTGAAAACAGGCTCTAGCGCTTATACAGAAAGCGCTTATGGCTATTAATTAGATAGCAATAAAGTGCGGTCTCTGTGCGGATCTCGCGGCTGCACAGGGCGAGGGTGCAGCTGTCTTCTAGACTGAAAACTGAGACAGGCGTGCGTGCGCCCTACACCTGCATGTTCATGATGTCGGTATAGGCCTGCACCATGCGGTTGCGCACATGCAGCGTGGCCTGGAAGCCGATCTGCGCCTTCTGGATGGCGACCATGGTCTCCTCGAGGCTGACGGCGGGGTTTTCCATCTGCACTTCCTGCTGCAGGCGCGTGGAGTGGTTTTGCGCGGCGCTGACCGAGGTCAGCGCGCCCTTGAGCGCGCCGGCAAAGCCCACCTCCTTTTCGTCGTTCTGCGGCGCGGCAGGGCGGCGCACCAGGCTGGCGCCAGCGAGCGGGGTGGTGGGGCTTGAAATGCGCAGGTCCATGGCGGTGTGGTTCTACCTAAAGAGATGCGGCAATCGTAGGGCGCGCGCGCCCGGCCATCGCGGCGAACAGATGGCCAAATGCGCGGCTTATCCAGCGAACGTGCGCGGGTGCGTGCCCGAATAATCGAGCCCGGCACAAGGTCCCTGCCGTGGGACTGCCATACTTGGAAAGCCAGATGTCCGCAGTTGTCGATGCCCCTTTGATGAACCCTTCTGCCAGCCCCTCGTGGCTGCAGCGGCTGTCGGCGCTCGACCGGGGGCAGCGCATGCGCCTGGGGGCGGGCCTGGCCTTGCTGGTGGTGGCCGCCGTCGCGGCGCTGGTGCTGGGCCGCCAGCCCGACTACCGCGTGCTGTTTGCCAACTTGAGCGACAAGGACGGCGGCGCCATCGTGGCGCAGCTGTCGCAGATGAACGTGCCCTACAGCCATGCCGACGGCGGCGGCGCGATCCTGATTCCGGCCGACAAGGTGCACGACGTGCGCCTGCGCCTGGCCTCGCAGGGCCTGCCCAAGGGCTCGGTCGGCGGGCTTCGAGCTGATGGAGCAGAGCAAGTTCGGCATGACGCAGTTCCAGGAGCGGCTCAATTTCCAGCGCGGGCTCGAGGGCGAGCTCACGCGCTCGATCCAGGCGCTGTCGTCGGTGCAGAGCGCGCGCGTGCACCTGGCGCTGCCGAATCAGAACGGTTTTTTCCGCGAGCAGCAAAAGCCTTCGGCGTCGATCCTGGTGAGCCTGTACCCGGGCCGCACGCTCGACCGCGCGCAGCTCGCCGGCATCGTGCACCTGGTGGCGTCGAGCGTGCCCGAGCTCGCGCCCTCGGCCGTGAGCGTGCTCGACGACAGCGGCAAGCTGCTGTCGAATCCGCCCGACGGGTCGGGCGCCGGCGGCTTTGACGCGCAGCAGCTGCAGTACGTGCAGCAGATCGAGCAGCAGTACACGCGCCGCATCCTCGACATCCTCGAGCCCGTGGTCGGGCGCAGCAACGTCAAGGCGCAGGTCACGGCCGAGGTCGATTTCAGCCAGACCGAGTCCACGTCCGAACAGCACCGCCCCAACCTGGGCGCCGACGCCAGCGCCGTGCGCAGCCAGCAGGTGGTCGAGAGCACCGGCGTGCCGGGCGCGGCGCAGCCCACGGGCGTGCCCGGCGCCACGACCAACCAGCCGCCCGCGCCGTCGAGCGCGCCCATCAACGGCGCCAACCCGCCGCCCGCGGCCGCGGGCCAGCCGGGCGCGGCCGCGGCTGCGGGCCAGCGCGAGTCGGTCACCAACTACGAGGTCGACAAGACGGTGCGCGTCACGCGCGGCGGCAGCGGCAGCGTCAAGCGCCTGAGCGCGGCCGTGGTGGTCAATTACCAGCCGGTGGCCGGCGGCAAGGGCCCCGCCGTCAACCAGGCGCTGCCGCCCGAGCAGCTCGCGCAGATGACGGCGCTGGTGCGCGAGACGATCGGCTTCAACAAGGACCGCGGCGATTCGGTCAACCTGATGAACACGCCTTTCCTGGTCGATGCCGCGCCGGCCGCCGACCTGCCGCTGTGGAAGCAGCCCGAGACGCTGGAGCTGGCGCGCAGCCTGGCCTGGCCCGTGGGGCTGTCGCTGTTTGCCGCGATCGTGCTGCTGGGCCTGGTGCGCCCCGCGCTCAAGGCGCTGGCGCAAGCCGCGGGCCATTCCCGTGGCGGGCGGGCAACTCGACGCGCTCGAGGCCGACCAGCCCCAGCGTCCGGCCTTGCCGGCACCGGGCGGCGCGCAAGACCTGTCGCCGACGGCGGAGCAGACGCGCCTGGACGAAGCCCGGGCCCTCGCGCGCAGCAACCCCATGGCGGTGGCCAACATTGTCAAAAACTGGGTCAACGGCGAAACCGCCTGACCCGCAACCTGTAGCGGAAACTGCCCCACCATGGATGAGCAAGGACTCAACGACGCCGCCATCTTCCTGATGTCGCTGGGCGAAGAGGAGGCGGCCGAGGTGTTCAAGCACTTCTCGCCCAAGGAAGTGCAAAAGCTCGGCGAGACCATCGCGCGCATGCGCAACGTCTCGCGCGACAAGGTCGACCAGGTGATCAACCGCTTTTCGGGCGATGCGGCCGCGCAGAGCCTGCTGGTGTCGGACACCGGCAACTACGTGCGCGCCGTGCTGCAAGCGCGCGCTCGGCGACGACAAGGCGGGCCTGCTGATCGACCGCATCCTGCAGGGCGGCGATGTCTCGGGCATCGAGAGCCTCAAGTGGATGGACCCGCTGTCGGTGGCCGAGCTGCTGCGCAACGAGCACCCGCAGATCGTGGCGGCGATCCTGGTGCACCTGGATTACGAGCAGGCCGCCGCCGTGCTCGATGCAGCTGCACCGACCGCCAGCGCAGCGAGGTGCTGCTGCGCGTGGCCACGCTCGAGGGCATCCAGCCGACGGCGCTCAAGGACCTCAACGAGGTGCTGTTCAAGGTGCTGGCCGGCGGCGACAAGATCCGCAAGACGTCGCTGGGCGGCATCAAGGCGGCGGCCGAGATCATCAACCTGCTGGGCACCAACACCGAGTCGGTGGTGCTCGAATCGATCCGCAGCTACGACCCCGACCTGGCGCAGAAGATCATGGACAAGATGTTCGTGTTCGACGACGTGATCAAGCTCGACGACCGCGCCATCCAGACGGTGCTGCGCGAAGTGGCGTCCGAGACGCTGATCGTCGCGCTCAAGGGCGCGCAGCCCGAGCTGCGCGAGAAGTTCCTGGCCAACATGTCGAGCCGCGCCGCCGACGCGCTGCGCGAAGACCTGGAGTCGCGCGGCCCGATGCGCCTGTCCGAGGTCGAGGCGCAGCAGAAGGAAATCCTGAAGACGGTGCGCCGCCTGGCCGACGAAGGCCAGGTGGTGCTCGGAGGCGGCAGTGACGACAGCTTCGTCTAAAAACCGCTACGCCCGCTTCATCCCGAGCGAGGAGGTCGGGGACGTCACGCAGTGGCGCTTTGGCGCGGTGGGCAGCGCGCATGTCCAGCTGTCCGAGCTCGAGACCACGGCCGAAGCCGAGGCCGAAACCGCAGACGCCGCCGCGGCCCGCATGGCGCAGGAAGCCTTGCAGCAGGCCGCGCTGCAGCAGGCCAGCGACGACGCCTATGCGCTCGGCCTGCAAAAGGGCCGCGAGCAGGCCACGGCCGAATGGCAGCGCCGCATGGACGACTATGTGGCGGGCGAAGGCCTGGAGGCCGCACGCCGCCTCGATGCCGCGGTGCAGGCGCTGTCGGCAAGCCTGGATGCCATGCAGCAGCACATGGCGCAGGACGTGCTGCAGCTGGCCTGCGACATCGCGCGCCAGGTGGTGCGCCAGGAGCTGCGCAGCAACCCCGACGCCCTGCGGCCCGTGGTGGGCGAGGCGCTGGGCATGCTGGTGGCCGACGGCAAGCCCGCCACCGTGCGCCTGAGCCCCACGGACCACGCGGCGGTGGCGGCGGCATTGCGCGAAGAATTCAGCGCCAGCCCGGTGCAGTGGCTGGCCGATGCGGCCGTGCCGCCCGGGGGCTGCCAGGTCGAGGCGGCGGGCGCCGTGGTCGATGGCAGCCTGGACAAGCGCTGGCAGCGCGCCATCGCCCCGCTGGGACTGGCGTCGGCATGGTCCAGCGCAGGGGACGGCGATGGCATCTGACACGCCGGACACCGCCACCGACTGGACGCGCTTCATGGCGGACGCGCGCGAGCGCGTGGCCGAGGCCGCGCCGTTGGAAACGCGCGGCACCCTGACGCGCCTCACGGGCCTGGTGCTGGAAGCCTCGGGCATCCGCGTGCCCGTGGGCTCGCAGTGCCTGGTGCAGATGCCGGGCGCAGCGCCGATCCTGTCGGAGGTGGTGGGCTTTTCGGCCGACCGCGCCTTCCTGATGCCGGCGGGGGACATCCATGGCCTCTCGAGCGGCGCCAGCGTGGTGCCGGCGGCGCCCTATGTGCCTGCGCCGCGCCTGGGCGAGGCCTCGCGGCCCATCAACCCCATCGGCGTGCTGCGCCTGCCGATGGGCGACGGCCTGCTGGGCCGCGTGGTCGATGCGCAGGGCCTGCCGCTGGACCATGGCGGCCCGGTGCAGGACGTGGTGGCCGAGCCCATGGACCGCCGCCAGATCAACGCCATGGAGCGCGACCCGGTGCGCGAGCCGCTGGACACCGGCGTGCGCGCCATCAACGCGCTGCTCACCGTGGGGCGCGGCCAGCGCCTGGGCCTGTTTGCCGGCTCGGGCGTGGGCAAGAGCGTGCTGCTGGGCATGATGGCGCGCTACACGCAGGCCGATGTGATCGTGGTCGGCCTGATCGGCGAGCGCGGCCGCGAGGTCAAGGAATTCGTCGAGGACATCCTGGGCGCGCAGGACCGCGGCCGCGCCGTGGTGGTGGCGGCACCGGCCGATGCGCCGCCGCTCCTGCGCATGCAGGGCGCGGCCTATGCCACCGCCATCGCCGAGCATTTCCGCGACAAGGGCCAGCATGTGCTGCTGCTCATGGATTCGCTCACGCGCTACGCGATGGCGCAGCGCGAGATCGCGCTGGCCATTGGCGAGCCGCCGGCCACCAAGGGCTACCCGCCGTCGCTGCTTTGCCAAGCTGCCGCAGCTGGTCGAGCGCAGCGGCAACGGCCTGCACGGCGTGGGCTCGATCACGGCGTTCTACACCGTGCTGTCCGAGGGCGACGACCAGCAGGACCCGATCGCCGACGCGGCGCGCGCCATTCTGGACGGGCACATCGTGCTCTCGCGTGCGCTGGCCGAGACCGGGCATTTCCCGGCCATCGACATCGAGCAGTCGGCCTCGCGCGTGATGCACAACGTGGTCTCGCGCGAGCATTTCGAGGTGGCGCGGCAGTTCCGCGCCGTGTATTCGCGCTACCAGAAGAGCCGCGACCTGGTGCAGGTGGGCGCGTACATGAGCGGCTCGGACCCCGCGCTCGACGAGGCCATCCGCCTGCAGCCGGCCATGGCCGCGTTCCTGCAGCAGGGCATGTTCGAGGCCGCGTCGATGAACGACAGCTGCTTGGCCATGGCCGACTTGCTGGGCTGAGAAGGAGCCGGTCGCCATGTCTTCGTTGAATGCACTGACCGTGGCCGTGGAGGTGGCGGCGCGCCAGCGCGACGACGCCCGGCGCGCCTTGCAGGCCGCGCAGGGCGCGCACCGGGCGGCGCTCGAGCAGATGGCGCAGCTGCGGGGCTATGCCGACGAAACGCAGAACCGCTGGGGCCTGCGCGCCAACGCCCAGGTGGTCCCGGAAGTGATGTACCACCACTACCAGTTCATGGACCGGCTGGGCCATGCCATGGACTTGCAGACCACGGTGGTCGGCGACCACGAGGCGCGCACGCGCGCCGCCCACCAGGCCGTGCTGGCGGCCGAGCTGCGCCTGGCCAGCCTGAAAAAACTGACCGACAAGCGCCGGGCAGAGTGGCAGCAGCTGCAGGCGCGGCGCGACCAGAAGCAAACCGATGAACGTGCGGCCCTGCAGCGCCGCACCGCATTCAATGGCCCCTGAGGGCCGGAGCCGTGACCATGGAACCGAACCGCATCTCTTTGCCCCCGGCGCAACACGCCCAGCCGACCGCCCGCGCCAAGGCGGCGCCCGCGCCTGCCGTGCCCGACGATGCGGCCGCTGCGGGAGGCTTTCTCTCGCTGTTGGCCGCGTTGGGGGGCGCCTTGCCGCCCGAGCCTGTGGCGCAGGACGCCACGGCGCTGGCCGCGGGTGACCCCGCGGCGGGGTTGGCGTTGGCGGGCGCGGCCCCAGGCCTGCCGCTGGCCGGGCGGTTTTCCACCGACCCGGCCGCCGTCGGCGCGGAGCTGCTGCCCGCGGGGGGGCTGGTGGCCCAGACCGCGCGGATCGATGCCGCAGCCGCTGCCGAAGGGGGCGAGGCGGCCGAGGGGGCGGGCGCCGCCCTGGCCGGTTACCGGCGCATTTTTTCGCGCATGCAAAGCACGGTGTCGCCAGGCACTGACGGACCCAGCCGCGGGGCGGCCGCACCGGGCCTGGGCACGGCCGTGGGCGACAAGAAAGCTGCAGTTGCCACGGCCACGCCCCTGCCTGGCATGGCGTTGCCGCCCGAGCGCCGCGACGCAGCTGCGGCAGGCGCTGGCGCCACGGCCGCGCCGCTGCGCGGTGCGCCAGACCCCGGCGCGGCGCCGGCGCTGTGGCAAGCGCTGGCGGCGGCAGACTCTGCGCTGCCAGAGCGGTCCGCGGCACGGGGCGGCGACGGCGCACCCGGCCAGGGCGCGCCGTCCGCGGGCCCCTGGGGCAGCGCATCCCAGGGGCCGGAAGGTCCTGCGATGGGCGAGAGCGGGAGCGTGGCGGCCGAGGCGACGCAGTTCAGCGGCAGAGGACGGCGTGGCCGAGCAGGTGGCCTATTGGTTGGGCGAGAGTTTGCAGAACGCCGAGCTGACCGTGAGCCACGACGGGCGGCCCGTGGAAGTGAGCGTGTCGCTGTCGGGCAACGAAGCGCATGTCGCATTCCGCAGCGACCAGAGCGAGACCCGCGAACTGCTGGACGCCGGCGTGGCCCAGCTGCACGACATGCTGCGCAGCGAGGGGCTGGTGCTGTCGGGCGTGACGGTGGGCAGTTCAGGAGGGCGCGGTGCCCCGGACGGCGAAGGCCGCCCGCCCCGCGGACAGCCGGGCGGCCGGCACGGGCAGGGGCTGGTAGCGCCTGCCGCGGCACCGGGACGCAGCGCCGCAGGCATCACGGACAGGTCGGTCGACGTGTTCGTCTGAGCAGCGCAAGCGCGGCGCTGCAGCGCCGCACAGCCGTCCGGCGCGGTGGAATGCCGGGGGTTCGCAGGCCTATTCTGGCCATTGGGGGGCGCGCCATCTTCAATAATGGAGCCTTCCAAAACCGCTTGCAGACCCCTGCAAGCCACACACCGCCCCCGCCGCAAGGAATCTCAACGTGTCCACCCAAGCTGCAGCCTCTGAGCCTGCCAAGACCCCGGCCAAGGGCAAAAAGCTGATCATCATCATCGCTGCCGTGGTGGTCGCCTTGCTGGCCGCTGCGGGAGCCACCGTGGCCTGGGTGGCGTCGAGCCGCGCATCGGCCGACGAGTATGGCGAAGAAGAGGTGCAGAAGAAGGCTGCTCCCGCCGTGGTGCCGACCTTCCTGCCGATGGACACGCTGGTGGTCAATCTGGCCGACGCGGGCGGTGAGCGGTTCGCCCAGATCGGCATCACGGTCGAATTGGAAGACTCCAAGACCTCCGATCTGGTCAAGCAGCACATGCCCAGCATCCGCAGTGGGGTGCTGATGCTGGTATCGCAGCGCACCTCCGATGAGCTGCTGAGCCGCGAAGGCAAAGAAAAGCTGGCGGCGGACATCCTGCAGGAAGTCTCGCGGCCACTGGGTTTCAAGGTGGCGGCCGAGGCGCGCCGCGAAAGTGGCGACGGCGACGATGAGCGCCGTTCGGCCAAGCGCCGCAAGGAAGCGGCCCATCCGGTGCGGCAGGTGCTTTTTTCCAGCTTCATCATCCAGTAGGCTGCACGAGGGCTGAGCCATGAGCGAATCGTTTCTGTCGCAGGAAGAAGTCGATGCCCTGCTGGAGGGGGTGACGGGCGAGAGCCAGAAAACCGTCGAGGAAGTGCACGAAGCCGGGGAAGTGCGCAGCTACGACATCTCCAGCCAGGAGCGCATCGTGCGCGGCCGCATGCCGACGATGGAGATCGTCAACGAGCGCTTTGCCCGCAACTTCCGCATCGGCCTGTTCAATTTCATCCGCCGCAGCCCCGAGATCTCGGTCGGGACGGTGTCCGTGCAGCGCTACAGCGCCTTCCTGCGCGAACTGGCGGTGCCGACCAACTTCAACATCGTGGCCATCCGCCCGCTGCGCGGCAGCGGCCTGATCGTGTGCGAGCCGTCGCTGGTGTTCGGCATCATCGACACGCTGTTCGGCGGGGCGGGCAAGTTCCAGACCCGCATCGAAGGGCGGGACTTTTCGCCCACCGAGCAGCGCGTCATCAACCGCCTGGTCGACGTCATCTGCACCGAATACAAGAAGGCGTGGCAGGGTATTTACCCGCTGGAGCTCGAATACCAGCGCTCGGAAATGCAGCCGCAGTTCGCCAACATCGCCACGCCCAGCGAAATCGTGGTGTCGACCGCGTTCCAGCTCGAGATCGGTGACCTGTCGGGCGCGATCCACATCTGCATGCCTTACGCCACGCTGGAGCCGATCCGCGATGTGCTGTATTCGTCCACGCAGGGCGACTCGATCGAGGTCGATCGCCGCTGGGTGCGCGTGCTGACGCGCGAGATCCAGGCGGCCGAGGTCACGCTGGTGGCCGAGCTGGCGCGCGCCGATGCCACGGTGGAGCAGCTGCTGTCCATGAAGCCCGGTGATTTCATTGAACTGGACCGGGAGCCGCGCATCCGCGCCTCGATTGGCGGCGTGCCGGTTTTTGAGTGCCAGTACGGCACGCACAACGCCAAGTACGCCATTCGCATTGAAGAATGTCTGCGCAATTCGGACCTGAGCTGGATGGGAGAAAAGAATGTCAACTGAAGACAACAACGATGCCGCTGCGGACGACCCGTTTGCGGGCTGGGCCGAAGCGCTCGAAGAGCAGAAACAGAGCGACGGCAAGCCCGCCGACGCCGAGCAGGGCGGACCGCTGAGCGGCGAGCCGGTGCGGCCGTTTGCCAGCAGCGACGCGCCCGTGAACGACATCAACATGGTGCTCGACATCCCGGTGCAGCTGTCGGTCGAGCTGGGCCGCACCAAGGTGCCGATCAAGTACATCCTGCAGCTGGCCCAGGGCTCGGTGGTCGAGCTCGACGCGCTGGCAGGTGAGCCCATGGACGTGCTGGTCAACGGCTACCTGATCGCGCAGGGCGAGGTGGTGGTCGTGAACGACAAGTTCGGCATTCGCCTGACCGATGTGGTGACGCCGTCCGAACGGCTGCGGCGGGTCAGCCGTGGGTGAGGGCGGCATGGCGCAGACTTTGCTGCTGGTGGTGCTGTTCGTGGCCGCCATGGCGGCGCTGCCGTGGCTGATCCGGCGCCTGCAGCAGCGCCAGGCGCAGGTCGCGGGATCGGCGGGCGCCGCCGCGCGCGTGCTCTCGGCCGTGGCGGTGGGGCCCCACCAGCGCGTGGTGACGGTCGAGGTCGGACCGGAACATGCCCGCACCTGCCTGGTGCTCGGCGTGACGGCGCAGCAGGTCAGCTGCCTGCACGTGCTGGCCGTGCCCACGGCAGCTGCGGCGGTGCCGCCCGGCGCCAGTTTCTCGCGGGAAATGGCGGCCGCCCAGGGGGCGGTGGTGCCTGCGGCGGCCTCCCATGAGTAAGCGCAGCGGGTTTTTCCGGCGCGTGCGCGTGCCGGGCTGGGGCCGCGCCGCGCTGCTGCTGGGCCTGGTGGCGGCCCACGCGCCCGCCATGGCGCAGGCGGCGGGGTCGCTGCCGCTGCTGGTGGGGTCGGGCAGCGGCGGGCACGAATTTCTCGGTGCCGATACAGACGCTGCTGTTCTTCACGGCGCTGTCGTTCCTGCCGGCCGTCGTTGCTGATGATGACGGGCTTCACGCGCATCGTGATCGTGCTGTCGCTGCTGCGCCAGGCCATCGGCACGCAGTCGGCGCCGCCCAACCAGGTCATCGTCGGCCTGTCGCTGTTTCTCACGTTGTTCGTGATGGGGCCCACGCTCGACCGGGTCTACCAGGACGCCTACCTGCCCTACACGACCAACGCCATCGGCTTCGAGCAGGCACTGGAGAAGGCCGAGGCGCCGATGCGGCAGTTCATGCTCAAGCAGACCCGCCAGTCCGACTTCGCGCTGTTCGCCCGCCTGGCCAAGCTCGACGCGGCCACGACGGCCGACACCGCGCCGCTGCGCGTTCTGGTGCCGGCCTTCGTCACCAGCGAGCTCAAGTCGGCCTTCCAGATCGGCTTCATGATCTTCATCCCCTTCCTGGTCATCGACATGGTGGTCTCCAGCATCCTGATGTCGCTGGGCATGATGATGCTGTCGCCGGTGCTGGTGGCGCTTGCCGTTCAAGCTGATGCTGTTCGTGCTGGCCGACGGCTGGAACCTGCTGATCGGCTCGCTGGCGGCGAGCTTTGTCACCTAGCAAGGAGTGCGCGCATGACGTCGCAAATGGTTCTCACGATCGGGCGCGATGCCCTGACCCTGCTGCTCATGATCGCCATGCCCGTGCTCGGCGTGGTGATGGCGGTGGGTCTGTTGGTGAGCATCTTCCAGGCCGTGACGCAGATCCACGAGGCCACGCTGGCTTTCGTGCCCAAGCTGATCGCAGCGATGGTGGTGTTTGCGATCGCCGGCCCCTGGATGCTCAGCACGCTGGTGGATTTCATCCGGCGCACCATCTTGTCGATCCCATCGATGGTCGGCTAGTCCTTTGTGATCACGTTCTCCGAGGCGCAGCTGGTGGCCTGGCTGTCGCCGATCCTGTGGCCGTTTCTGCGCGTGCTGGCGGTGTTTTCTGCGGCGCCACTGTTTTCGATGCGTGCCATTCCGATGCGCACCAAGATCGGCCTGGCCTTTCTTGTGGCGCTGTGCGCGCAGGCCCTGCTCGAAGGGCAGCCCGTGGTGGCACTCAACGGGGCCGGGGCGCTGGGCGCAGTGGCCCAGCAGGTGGCCGTGGGCCTGGCCATCGGCTTTGCCGTGCGGCTGGTGTTCGCCTCGGTGGAGCTGGCCGGCGAGGTGATCGGGTTGCAGATGGGGCTGAATTTCGCCTCGTTCTTCGACCCGACCAGCAACGCCCAGGTCAGTGCCGTGGCGCGCTTCTTCGGGCAGATGGCCATGCTGCTGTTTGTGGTGGTCAACGGCCACCTGATGGTCTTGATGGCGGTGGTCAAGAGCTTCGATGCCTTCCCGGTGGACGGCCATTTTCTGCACGCGCTGGCGCAGATGCGGCTGCACGAACTCGGCACCTCGCTGTTTGCCAGCGCCTTGTGGATGGCGCTGCCCATGGTCGCCCTGCTGCTGTTCGTGAACCTGACCCTGGGCATCATCTCGCGCGTGGCGCCGCAGATGAACATCTATGCGGTGGGCTTTCCGGTCACGCTGACGGTGGGGCTGCTGGGCATCGCCGCCACGCTGCCCATGATGGAGCAGCCCGTCCTGGCCTTGATGCAGCAGGCGATCGACCTGTTCGCGTCGCAGCGCTAGCGGGTTTCTGCCGCAGCGCTTGCTGCCTAGACGAGCTCGTTGCGGATGGCGTAGACCGTCAGTTCCGCGTTGTTGGTGAGCTTGAGTTTTTCGAGCACGCGAGAGCGGTACACGCTCACGGTCTTGGGGCTCAGCATCAGCTCTTCGGCGATGTCGGACAGGCGCCTGCCAGCGGCAATCTTCAGCAGCGTCTGGAGCTCGCGCTCCGACAGCGCGGCATGGGCAGACTCCGACGCGGGCTCGGACACGCTCTGCGCCAGCATCTGCGCCACCTCGGGGGTGAGGTATTTGCGCCCTTGCACCAGGGTGCGCACGGCCGCCACCAGCTCGACCGGATCGGCCGCCTTGTTCGCGTAGCCTTGCGCGCCCGCGCGCAGGCAGCGCACGGCGTACTGGTCCTCGGGGTACATCGACACCACGAGCACCTTGATCTCGGGGTGCGTCTCGCGCACGCTCGCCAGCACTTCGAGGCCGCTGCGCCCGGGCAGGTTCAGGTCCAGCAGCAGCACCTCGCAGGCACCGCTGCGCAGCACCTCGCGCAGCTCGGAGTAGCTGCCGGCCTCGCCGGTGACCTGGATGTCGGGCGCTTCCTCGAGCGTGTCGCGGATACCGCGGCGCACCAGGGCATGGTCATCGCATAGCACCACTTGAATCAAGGCTCATCTCCTGTTGTGCGAACCCGCGATGGTAGCGGGACCGACAGGATCACCGACGTGCCCCTGCCGGGCTGGCTGCTGATGTCCAGCCAGCCGTGCACGGTGCGCGCGCGCTCCTGCAGGCCCCTGATGCCGAAGGCTTTGGGTTTGTCGCGCGCTGCGGCGTCCATGCCGCAGCCGTCGTCCCAGACTTCGAGCGTCAGCACGCCTTCGGTGTCTGCCAGGTCCAGACGGACCTGGCGTGGCTGGGCGTATTTGGAGACGTTGGTCAGGGCCTCCTGGGCGGTGCGGTAGGCGACGAGCTGTACATCGTCGGGCAAGGCCATACGGGGCGCGCTGGTGCGCACCTGGGTGGGCACACCGGTGCGCCGCTCGAAGCTGTCGGCCAGCCACTGCACCGCTGCCACCAGGCCCTGGTCGAGGATGGGAGGGCGCAGGTTCATCATGATGCGCTGGCTGGCCCCGATCGCATGCTGCAGCATGCTCGTGGCGGCCTGCGCATGGTTGCGCACGCCTTCTTCGCTGGTGTGGCGGGCGATCCAGGCCAGGTCGAACCGGATGGCCGTCAGCGCGCCGCCGATGTCGTCGTGGATCTCCCGCGCGATCGATGCACGCTCCTGCTCAATGGAGCTTTGCAAGTGCTCGGCCAGTTCGGCCAGCCGCTGCTGCGAGGCTGCGAGCTCGCGCGCGGCGAACTCGCGCGCGCGCCGCGCCTGGTGGACTTCGCAGGCCCGGTAGATGACGTGCGGCAAGCGCGCCATGTCGTCCTTGAGGACATAGTCCGCAATGCCCAGCCGCATCGCATCGACGGCGGCTGCCTCGCCGATGGCGCCGGACAGCAAGATGAATGGCGGGGGCGATGGCTGTTGCGAAACCTGCTGCCAGGCATCGAGTGCCGTGAATCCGGGCAAGCGGTAGTCGGCCAGGATGAGGTCCCACCCGCCTTGCGAGGTGCAGTGCGCGAACGCCTCCAAAGTGTCGACCTGCTGCACCGTGAAGGCCATGCCGGCGCGGCGCAGGGCGATCTTCGTCAGCGCATGGTCTGCCGGTGAATCTTCCAGATGCAGGAGGCGCAGGGGGTGGTCTGGAACGGCAGTGACCATAGGGGCGCTATCATAGGATACAAATTGGAACAAACTGAAGCGGACATTCCGGTCCGCAATGGAACAGCCGCCCCTTCCAAAGCTTGGAATCAAGGCTTGCGAGGCGTGCGCCGCCGGCTGCAGCGATGGAGAAACAATGCAATCAATGCTAACAAGATCTGGTGGCCCGGGAGTGCAGGTACCTGTCATGGTGGCAGCGGAATTGCAGGACTCGCTGCTCGTCGTCATGCACGACCTGCATCGCCTCGAAGGCCTGCTGAGCCATGCGACCGACAAGCTGCTGGACCATTTTGGTTCCGCCAACGCTGCCTTGACCGAGGCCGTCGTGGGCGACTGTGCCGAGCTGGCGGGCGTGCGCGCGTCCCTGCGTGCGGCGGTGACGGAGCTGCAGTTCCAGGACATGGCCTCGCAGCTGATCTGGCACACGACCAAGGTGCTGCAGGGCTGCGCGTTTCGGCTGGCGGCCGAGACCATGGGCACGGACGAGGGGGAAGAGTCCGCGCCTTTTGCGGACATGGCACCCGACCGGCCCAATCCCGTGACCCAAAGCGAGATGGATGCCGGTTCGATCGACCTTTTTTGACCAATCGCTGCGCTGGTTAACCTATATATTCAAGTGAGTTGGAGCTCTACATGCAATCGATCCTCGCCGTTGATGACTCTCCGTCCATGCGCAAGATGGTGTCTTTCACCCTCACCGGTGCCGGCTACCACGTAGTCGAGGCGGTGGACGGCGAGGACGCCTACGAAAAAGCGCAGAGCCACAACATCGATCTCGTGCTGGCCGACCAGAACATGCCACGCCTTGACGGCATCGGCCTGACCCGCAGGCTGCGCGATCACCCCAAGTTCAAAACCATTCCCATCTTGATCTTGACCACCGAATCCAGCGACCAGATGAAGCAGGCGGGCCGCAGCGCCGGCGCCACGGGTTGGCTGGTCAAGCCCTTCGACCCCAGCCGGCTCATTGAAGTGATTCGGAAAGTGATCCGTTGAGCGCCATGGACCACGACAGCAAGTACACAGGAGCCCCCCATGGGTGAGACTTACCAGGAAGGATCCGGATCGGGTGCAGACTTCGACCTGACCCAGTTCTATCAGATCTTTTTCGAAGAAGCCGGCGAAAACCTCGACCAGATGGAGCACATCCTGCTCGACCTGGACCTCAGCAGCGCCAACGATGAGGAGCTCAACGGGATTTTCCGCTGCGCCCACTCCATCAAGGGCGGTGCGGCGACTTTCGGGTTTTCGGACGTGGCGGAGCTGACGCACCACATGGAGTCCTTGCTGGACCGCCTGCGCCGGCACGAGATCCAGCCCATTGCGCAGATGGTGGACGTGCTGCTGGAGTCGGCCGATGCCTCGCGCAGCCTGCTGGCGCGGCACCAGGCCGGCGGCGAAGGCGAAGGCCCGTCGACGGCAGGTCTGGTGCGGCGCATCAGCGAGCTGGCCGCCGGCATGGTGCCCGCGCAACCCGCGGCGGCGCCTGTTCCGGTCGTGACCGCGGCGCCTGTGTCTGTGCAGGAGCCCACCAAGACGGCTGCCCCGCCGGCGGGCCCCGGCGTGCGCCAGATCCAGGTGCGCATCGGTCCGCTGGAGCGGGTCGAGAGCGCCGACGCCATCAAGGAGCTGTTTCGCGATATCCCGGGACTGGGCACCATCAGCGATCTGCCCTGCGCAGAGGCCCACACCCGGGTGTTCGCCGTGGAAACCACCTCCAGCGACGACGACTTGCTGGACTTGTTCGCTTTCCATGTGGCCAAGGAGCAGGTCCACATCAGTGAGGCCGCCGGCGCCGAGCCGGCCGCCGAAGAGCAGCTGGCGCCGGTGGCGAACGGCGAAGTGCCCTACGGGTTTTTCCAGGGGGCGCCCGGCGCGCCGCCGCAGGAGCCGGGCGTCCTGGAATTGGCCGCGCCCGCTGTTGCGGTCGCGCCCAAGGCCGCCGAGCCCAAGGCGGCAAGCCAGGCGCAGATGGAATCGACCACGATCCGCGTCGCGGTGAACAAGGTCGACCAATTGATCAATCTGGTTGGCGAACTCGTCATCACACAGGCGATGCTGGCGCAAAACAGCCTCGGCCTGGACGCCGGGCTGCACCAGCAGCTGCTGGCGGGCCTGGCCGATCTGGACCGCAACACCCGGGATCTGCAGGAGTCGGTCATGTCGATCCGCATGATCCCGATGTCCATCGTGTTCAACCGCTTTCCCCGCATGCTGCGCGACCTGGCCAACCGGCTCGACAAGAAGGTGGAGCTGGTCACGCACGGCGAAGCCACCGAACTGGACAAGGGACTGGTCGAAAAAATCACCGATCCGCTCACGCACCTGGTGCGCAACAGCGGCGACCATGGCATCGAGCCGCCGGCCGAGCGGCTGGCCAAGGGCAAGCCGGCGCACGGCACGATCACCCTGTCCGCCGCACACCAGGGCGGCTCCATCGTCATCGAAGTGCGCGACGACGGCCGCGGCCTGTCGCGCGAGAAGATCCTGCGCAAGGCGCGCGAGCGCGGCATGGATGTGTCCGACCAGATGCCCGATGCGGAAGTCTGGCTGCTGATTTTCGCGCCCGGTTTTTCCACCGCCGACGTGGTCACCGATGTCTCGGGGCGCGGCGTGGGCCTGGACGTGGTCAAGCGCAACATCGCTGCGCTCAACGGCACGGTCGAGGTGGACTCGTCGGAGGGCTTCGGCATGAAGGTGTCGGTGCGCCTGCCGCTCACGCTGGCCATCATGGACGGCATGTCGGTCGGTGTGGGCGAGGAGGTCTACATCCTGCCGCTGTCGTCGGTCGTCGAGTCCTTCCAGGTCAACGCCGATGCGGTCAACACGGTGGCCCAGGGCTCGCAGCTGGTGAAGGTGCGCGATGAGTACATGCCGGTGATCGCGCTGGAGAAGATTTTCCAGGTGCCGCGCCCCGATATCAACCAGAGCAGCACCATCATGGTGGTGGTCGAGGCCGACGGCAGCCGCGTGGCGCTGCTGGTCGACGAGCTGCTGGGCCAGCACCAGGTGGTGGTCAAGAACCTCGAGTCGAATTACCGCAAGGTGCCCAATGTGTCCGGCGCCACCATCCTCGGTGACGGCAAGGTGGCGTTGATCCTCGACACGGGCGGGCTGGTGCGCCGCGCGCGCCATTGATTTTCGGGCCGGCGCCGCACGGCGATGGCCACAGACCAACAGGAGAATTGAACATGAGTGTGATGGGAAAAACCGGCGAAATCGCCGCTGCCGGTGCGAGGGAGTACCTGACGTTCCGCCTGGACCAGGAAGAGTACGGCATCGATATCCTGAAAGTGCAGGAGATCCGCGGCTACGAGCCGCCCACCCGCATCGCCAACGCGCCCGAGTTCATCAAGGGTGTGGTCAACCTGCGCGGAACGATTGTCCCGATCGTGGACATGCGCCTGAAGTTCAACTGCGCCCAGGCGGAGTACAACAGCTTCACGGTGGTCATCATCCTGAACCTGCGCAACCGCGTGGTGGGCATCGTGGTCGACTCGGTCAGCGACGTGATGGAACTCACGCCCGAGAGCATCAAGGCGGCGCCCGAAATCGAGAGCGTGATCGACAACGGCTGCATTCTGGGCCTGGGGTCGGTGGCCGAGCGCATGCTGATCCTGCTGGATATCGAGAAGCTCATGTCCAGCGTGGACATGGGGCTGGTTCCCGCGGGTGACTAGCCATCTGGCCGGATCGAAGGCGGACATGCCGGGCGGCGCTCGCTGCCCTGGCCCGAGGCCGGATGGCGTGACTGCGCCCCTTGTCGAGCGAACGTCCATGCGTGCCATGGCCAGCCTTGACCCGGCCGTGCGTACCGACGGGGCCGGGGCATTGCGCACCGGCGACCATCCGCCGACGGGGCCGTTGGCGCAGGGGCGGGAGTTCGTCTGGACCGACGCCGACTTTTCGCGCGTGCAGGCCCTGATCTACCAGCGTGCCGGCATCAACCTGCACGATGGCAAGCACGCCATGGTGTACAGCCGGTTGTCGCGCCGCCTGCGCGAGACCGGGCACGCGCAGCTTCCACGACTACCTGGCGCTGGCTCGAGACGCACGACGGCCCCGAGTGGCAGGAGTTCGTCAACGCCCTGACCACCAATCTGACCGCGTTCTTTCGCGAGCAGCACCATTTCGAGATCCTTGCCGCGCACTTGCGGTCGCAAGCCCGCGGGCACGCCCTGGCGCATCTGGTGCAACGCGGCGTCCACCGGCGAGGAGCCGTATTCGATCGCCATGACCGCGTTCGAGGCGCTCGGCGCGAAGCGCCGTTCAAGCTCGTGGCCAGCGACATCGACTCCAAGCGTGCTGGCCACGGCCGCAGCGCGGCGTCTACCGGCTCGACAACGCTCAAGGGCCTGGGCGCCGAGCGCCTGCAGCGGTTCTTCCTGCGCGGCAAGGACTCGAACGCCGGCCTCGTCGCGCGTCAAGCCCGAGCTGGTCCGCGCCGATCGAGTTCATGAGCGTCAACCTGATCCGCGACGACTGGCCGCTCCGCGAGCCCTTCGACGTGGTGTTCTGCCGCAACGTGATGATCTACTTCGACGCGCCCACGCAGCGCGCGTGCTCGAGCGCATCCACCGCGTGCTCAAGCCCGGCGGCCTGCTGTTCGTCGGCCATGCCGAGAACTTCAGCGAGTCCCGGGACCTGTTCACGCTGCGCGGCAAGACGGTCTACGAACGCCGTTGATGCTGCACGCCCTGCTTCGCCTTGCACCACCATGACCACCTCGCGTTCCGGTTCTTCAGCCCCTGCGGGCACCACCACCGTGGCTGCCGGCGGTGCCGAGCGCCGGCGCGTGCCGCGCATGGCGCCGCTGCCGGCGGACCTGTGCGCGCCCGCCATGGCCGCCGCGCCCGAGTCCTGCCTGGACGCGCTCAAGGCGCGGCCGCGCAAGCCCGGGCGAGGCGTCGTTCTTCTTACTTCGACCACCACTTCCAGTACAACGCGGTCAAGGTGCTGCCGGGCGAGTACTTCGTCGCCAACGAGGACCTGGTCATCATGACCATGCTGGGCTCGTGCATCGCGGCCTGCCTGTGGGACCGCCGGGCGCGCATCGGCGGCATGAACCACTTCATGCTGCCCGACGGCGATTCCAGGCGTGCTCCGGCCGCTACGGCTCGTACGCGATGGAGCTGCTGATCAACGAGATGCTCAAGCGCGGCGCGCGCGCGCGAGACGCATGGAGGCCAAGATCTTCGGCGGCGCGCCAGGTCATGCAGCAACTTCACCACGCATGAACGTCGGCGAGCGCAACACCGCAGTTCGTCATCGACTACCTGCACACCGAGCGCATCCCGGTCGTGTCGCAAGGACGTGCTCGACATCTATCCGCGCAAGGTGTGCTTCTTCCCGGCGACGCGGCAAGGCCATGGTCAAGCGCCTGGCCCACACCCACCCCGAGGCGCTGCGTGGCGCAGGACAAGCGCGGCAACGCCGCCGCCGTGGCCGAGTGCCGGTGCGGGCGGCTCGGTCGATCTGTTTTAAGTTCAGGAAGAGAGAGCCGATGATGGGCACGAAAATCCGCGTGGTTGTGGTGGACGATTCCGCGCTGGTGCGCAGTCTGCTCACCGAGATCATCAACCGCCAGCCCGACATGGAGTGCATCGGCACGGCCAACGACCCGCTGGTCGCGCGCGAGATGATCCGCGAGCTCAACCCCGACGTGATCACGCTCGACGTCGAGATGCCGCGCATGGACGGCATCGACTTCCTCGGCCGCGCTGATGCGGCTGCGGCCGATGCCGGTGGTGATGATCTCCACGCTGACCGAGCGCGGCGCCGAGGTCACCATGAAGGCGCTCGAGCTCGGCGCCGTCGACTTCGTCGCCAAGCCGCAAGATCGGCCTGGCCAACGGCCTCAACGAGCTGGCCACGCAGATCGTCGACAAGATCCGCGTGGCCGCGGTGGCGCAGGTGCGCCGCATGCCGCGCGAGCCCGCGCTGGCAGGCGCCGAGCGCGCCGCCGCAGCGCAGCCGTCGGCGCCTGCTCGGGCGCCTCTCGACCGAGAAGCTGATCTGCATCGGCGCCTCCACCGGCGGCACCGAGGCCATCAAGGAAGTCCTGGTGCACCATGCCGGCCGATGCGCCCGGCCATCGTCATCACGCAGCACATGCCGCCGGGCTTCACCACGAGCTTCGCCGCGCGGCTGAACGGCCTGTGCCAGATCACGCGTGAAGGAAGCCGCGCACGGCGAGCGCATCCTGCCCGGCCACGCCTACATCGCGCCCGGCGGCAGGCAGTTCTCGTTGCAGCGCAGCGGCGCCAACTACGTGGCGCGTGGTCGACGACGGCCCGCCCGTGAACCGCCACAAGCCGTCGGTGGAGGTGCTGTTCAAGTCGGCCGCCGCGCGTGGTCGGGCGCAACGCCTTCGGCGTCATGCTGACCGGCATGGGCAACGACGGCGCCGGCCGCCATGCGCGAGATGAAGGACGCGGGCAGCTACAACTATGTGCAGGACGAGGCCAGCTGCGTCGTCTTCGGCATGCCGCGCGAGGCCATCGCCCACGGCGCGGCCGACGAGGTGCTGCCGCTGACGCAGATCGCGCCGGCCCTGGTGGCCAGATTGCGCGGCGCTTCCGACCGGGTGCACCACCGCATTTGAGTGTGCCGCGGCGCAGGTGCTTGTGGGGCGGAATCAAAAACAGGAGCGGCTAGCGCTTGCCGGTTCTGGGTTTCAGGGATAAAACACCTTGAAAACCAGTAAGGACAAGCGCAAGGCGCTCACTTTACTGAAGCGCTGACGCGGCCTTGCCGCCCCGCCAGAGCCTGTTTCCCCAAGCTGCCGCACTGCGGCTTCAGGCGGACAGCAGCGACCAGCGCTCCAGCGCTTCCATCAGGGCGTTTTCAATCTCGCCCTCGCGCGCATGCAGGGTGGCGGCGCGCGCGCCATCGCTGCTGTAGAGCGTGCCGTCGGCCAGCGCTTCCTGGATGTCCCTTTGCTCGGCCTCGAGCGCCGCAATCTGCTCGGGCAACTGGTCCAGCTCGCGCTGCTCCTTGTAGCTGAGCTTCTTCTTGGCCGGCTGCGGGCGCTCTTCGGAGCGTTGCGTGGCGTTCGGGCTGGGGGCCGGTGCCGGCGCGGCGGTTGCGGGCAGCGCCGCGGCGGCGATTTCACGGCTGCGGCGTGACTGCACCAGCCAGTCCTGCACGCTGCCTTCGTACTCGCGCCACAGGCCATCGCCCTCGAAGGCGATCGTGCTGGTGACCACGTTGTCGAGGAAGGTGCGGTCGTGGCTGACCAGGAAGACGGTGCCTTCGTAGTTCTGCAGCAGCTCTTCCAGCAGATCGAGCGTGTCGATGTCCAGGTCGTTGGTCGGCTCGTCGAGCACCAGCACGTTGGCCGGCCGCGCGAACAGGCGCGCCAGCAGCAGCCGGTTGCGCTCGCCGCCCGACAGCGAGCGCACCGGGGAGTGCGCGCGCGCGGGCGAGAACAGGAAGTCGCCCAGGTAGCTCTTGACGTGCTTGCGCTGCTTGCCGATCTCGATCCACTCGCTGCCGGGGCTGATGAAGTCCTCCAGCGTGGCGTCGAGGTCGAGCGCATGGCGCATCTGGTCGAAGTAGGCCACCTGCAGGTTGGCGCCCTGGCGCACCTTGCCGCTGTCGGGCTGCAGTTCGCCCAGGATCAGCTTGAGCAGCGTGGTCTTGCCCGCGCCGTTCGGGCCGATCAGGCCGACCTTGTCGCCGCGCAGGATGGTGCCGCTGAAGTTGCGCACGATGGTCTTGTCGCCAAAGGCCTTGCGAGACGCCCGTCGAGTTCGGCCACGATCTTGCCGCTCGGCTGCGCCCGAGGCCACGTCCATCTTGACGCTGCCCAGCGTCTCGCGGCGCTGGGCGCGGCTGGCGCGCAGCGCTTCGAGGCGGCCGATGCGGCTCTGGCTGCGCGTGCGGCGCGCTTCCACGCCCTTGCGGATCCAGATCTCTTCCTGGGCCAGCAGCTTGTCGGCCTTGGCCGCTGATGACCGCTTCCTGCGCCAGTTGCTCTTCCTTCTGCAGCACGTACTGGGCGAAGTTGCCGGGGTACGAGCAGCAGCTTGCCGCGGTCGAGCTCGACGATGCGCGTCGCCACCCGGTCCAGGAACGCGCGGTCGTGGGTGATGGTGACAACGCTGCCGCTGAAGTCGATCAGCAGGTCTTCGAGCCATTCGATCGAGTCGAGGTCCAGGTGGTTGGTCGGCTCGTCGAGCAAAAGCACGTCGGGCGCGGTCACCAGCGCCTGCGCCAGGGCGACGCGCTTCTTGGTGCCGCCCGAGAGGGCGCCGACGCGGGCCTGTGGGTCCAGGTGCAGGCGCTGCAGCGTCTCTTCCACGCGCTGCTCCCAGTTCCAGGCGTCGTAGGCCTCGATCTGCGACTGCAAAGCGTCGAGGTCCAGGTCTTCAGCGCCGCTCAGGTACTGGTCGCGGACGGCAATCACATGCGCCAGGCCGTGCGAGGTCGCGTCAAAGACCGTGGCCTCGGGGTCCAGATCGGGTTCCTGCGCCACATAGGCAATGCGCACGCCCTGCTGCAGGTGCAGCGTGCCGTCGTCCGGCATGTGCGAGGCCCCCCAGAATCTTGAGCAGCGACGACTTGCCGGCGCCGTTGCGTCCGATCAGGCCGACCCGCTCGCCGGTCTCCAGGGAAAAAGTCTGCGTGGTCCAGCAAGGCCACGTGCCCGAAGGCTAGCTGTGCGTCTAGTAAGGTAATCAATGCCATGGTGGGCCATTATCGGGCGCCTGCCCAGGGCGGGCGCGCCGGAGGGCAAGCGCGTCGGCACAGCAGGCAGCGGTGCAAATTCTTCTTCGAATCTGTTGTCCGTGCCCCCAAACCGATGCTATAGTCGAGGGCTTCGCTGCACAGGAAGCCTCTTTTCAAGGAAGCCCGCGTGCCAGCCTGGCCCCAGGGATTCAAGAGCCTGGGGCGCGGCGCAGAAAAGCGCGGCGGACCTTAAAAGGTTGGCCGAAAGAAGAAAAGAAAAAATCTTGGGGCTTTGAGAAAAGCGGGCAAAAACCCGGTCTATAATTCAAGGCTTCGCTGAACGGAGGTGCTGCCAAGCGGTGCTTCTGGAAGGCAAGAAAGACGGAGTGGCTAATAACCACAATGTTGACAGGGAAATAAAAACCCTGTTATAATTCAAGGCTCCGCTGATCGCAGCTAAGTCGGCAAGAAAAGAAAGACCCCGGTCTGACGGCTCTTTGCCAGGATCCTTAAAAATATACAGCCGATAAGCGTGGGCGTTTGAAGGCAATTGCCAAGTTCTTCGGAACTCAAGTCGCAAGACTTTAAACGCTCATGAGAATAAAGAAGTGAAGTTCACTTCAATTCTTGATTTTTATGAGTGGCTCCCGCAAGGGGCAAAAAACATCAAGATCGAACTATAGAGTTTGATCCTGGCTCAGATTGAACGCTGGCGGCATGCCTTACACATGCAAGTCGAACGGTAGCACAGGAGCAATTCGGATGCTGACGAGTGGCGAACGGGTGAGTAATACATCGGAACGTGCCCAATCGTGGGGGATAACGCAGCGAAAGCTGTGCTAATACCGCATACGATCTACGGATGAAAGCAGGGGACCCGCAAGGGCCTTGCGCGAATGGAGCGGCCGATGGCAGATTAGGTAGTTGGTGGGGTAAAGGCTCACCAAGCCGACGATCTGTAGCTGGTCTGAGAGGACGACCAGCCACACTGGGACTGAGACACGGCCCAGACTCCTACGGGAGGCAGCAGTGGGGAATTTTGGACAATGGGCGAAAGCCTGATCCAGCCATGCCGCGTGCAGGATGAAGGCCTTCGGGTTGTAAACTGCTTTTGTACGGAACGAAAAGGCTCTTTCTAATAAAGAGGGCCCATGACGGTACCGTAAGAATAAGCACCGGCTAACTACGTGCCAGCAGCCGCGGTAATACGTAGGGTGCAAGCGTTAATCGGAATTACTGGGCGTAAAGCGTGCGCAGGCGGTTATGTAAGACAGATGTGAAATCCCCGGGCTCAACCTGGGAACTGCATTTGTGACTGCATAGCTAGAGTACGGTAGAGGGGGATGGAATTCCGCGTGTAGCAGTGAAATGCGTAGATATGCGGAGGAACACCGATGGCGAAGGCAATCCCCTGGACCTGTACTGACGCTCATGCACGAAAGCGTGGGGAGCAAACAGGATTAGATACCCTGGTAGTCCACGCCCTAAACGATGTCAACTGGTTGTTGGGTCTTCACTGACTCAGTAACGAAGCTAACGCGTGAAGTTGACCGCCTGGGGAGTACGGCCGCAAGGTTGAAACTCAAAGGAATTGACGGGGACCCGCACAAGCGGTGGATGATGTGGTTTAATTCGATGCAACGCGAAAAACCTTACCCACCTTTGACATGTACGGAAGATCGCCAGAGATGGATTAGTGCTCGAAAGAGAGCCGTAACACAGGTGCTGCATGGCTGTCGTCAGCTCGTGTCGTGAGATGTTGGGTTAAGTCCCGCAACGAGCGCAACCCTTGTCATTAGTTGCTACATTCAGTTGGGCACTCTAATGAGACTGCCGGTGACAAACCGGAGGAAGGTGGGGATGACGTCAAGTCCTCATGGCCCTTATAGGTGGGGCTACACACGTCATACAATGGCTGGTACAAAGGGTTGCCAACCCGCGAGGGGGAGCCAATCCCATAAAACCAGTCGTAGTCCGGATCGCAGTCTGCAACTCGACTGCGTGAAGTCGGAATCGCTAGTAATCGTGGATCAGAATGTCACGGTGAATACGTTCCCGGGTCTTGTACACACCGCCCGTCACACCATGGGAGCGGGTTCTGCCAGAAGTAGTTAGCCTAACCGCAAGGAGGGCGATTACCACGGCAGGGTTCGTGACTGGGGTGAAGTCGTAACAAGGTAGCCGTATCGGAAGGTGCGGCTGGATCACCTCCTTTCTGGAAAACTGCAATTCAATTTGAACGCCCACACTTATCGGTTGTTGGAAGAAGTCGCTGCAAGGCGCATATGCGAAAGCATTGGGCCTCTGTAGAGGCCGGCTTGGGTCTGTAGCTCAGTTGGTTAGAGCACCGTCTTGATAAGGCGGGGGTCGTTGGTTCGAGACCAACCAGACCCACCAAGTGCTGCAGTCCGAGGGGCGACACGACAATGCGACAAGCGCAAAACCCCGGGGGATTAGCTCAGCTGGGAGAGCACCTGCTTTGCAAGCAGGGGGTCGTCGGTTCGATCCCGTCATCCTCCACCAACCCACACGATGCACCCGCAAGGGTGGTGAATCAACACCAAAGCAGCTTTGCAAAAGGCTGCTTTGTTGTTGATCGATATCAATCGATCAATCGGCTGTTCTTTAAAAATTCATAGAGTCGAATCAGCGTTGCTGATGGAAACTGCACATTCGTAAAGGTTTAGTGCAGACCGTGCCATCAGCAACAAGAATTTTTGATTGCGTCAAAACGAATATTCAAACCTGGTTTGAAATTCTTAAGTAATACGATGACAGATCGAAAGATCTGAAGTTGTTTACGGCATAACGCGCCAGGTGAAAGACCTGGCAAGTCCTTGAAAGATTAAATGGCGATGTCTCGTCAAGAGACGTCAAAGTTATAGGGTCAAGTGACTAAGAGCATGTGGTGGATGCCTTGGCGATGATAGGCGACGAAAGACGTGATAGCCTGCGATAAGCTTCGGGGAGCTGGCAAATAAGCTTTGATCCGGAGATTTCTGAATGGGGAAACCCACCCTTCGGGGTATCGCATCCTGAATACATAGGGTTGCGAGGCGAACCGGGTGAACTGAAACATCTCAGTAGCTCGAGGAAAAGACATCAACCGAGATTCCGAAAGTAGTGGCGAGCGAAATCGGACAAGCCTTGCAGTGATAGCACGACGGTTAGCAAAACGGGATGGAAAGCCCGGCCATAGCAGGTGATAGCCCTGTATGCGAAAACCGACGTGTGGTACTAGGCTGCAGACAAGTAGGGCGGGACACGAGAAATCCTGTCTGAATATGGGGGGACCATCCTCCAAGGCTAAATACTCATCATCGACCGATAGTGAACCAGTACCGTGAGGGAAAGGCGAAAAGAACCCCGGGAGGGGAGTGAAATAGATCCTGAAACCGCATGCTTACAAAAAGTAGGAGCCTCGCAAGGGGTGACTGCGTACCTTTTGTATAATGGGTCAGCGACTTACATTCAGTGGCAAGGTTAACCGAATAGGGAAGCCGTAGAGAAATCGAGTCCGAATAGGGCGAACATAGTCGCTGGGTGTAGACCCGAAACCAAGTGATCTATCCATGGCCAGGATGAAGGTGCCGTAACAGGTAC
This sequence comes from uncultured beta proteobacterium, assembly GCA_963703375.1. GTDB lineage: Bacteria > Pseudomonadota > Gammaproteobacteria > Burkholderiales > Burkholderiaceae_C > Simplicispira. Next base: position 736,639 of record CAVPEF010000004.1, read on the forward strand.
TGGAGGTCCGAACCGACTAGTGTTGCAAAACTAGCGGATGAGCTGTGGATAGGGGTGAAAGGCTAAACAAACTTGGAAATAGCTGGTTCTCTCCGAAAACTATTTAGGTAGTGCCTCAAGTATTACCGTCGGGGGTAGAGCACTGTTTAGGCTAGGGGGTCATGGCGACTTACCAAACCTATGCAAACTCCGAATACCGACGAGTACAGCTTGGGAGACAGAGCACCGGGTGCTAACGTCCGGACTCAAGAGGGAAACAACCCAGACCGCCAGCTAAGGTCCCTAAAATTGGCTAAGTGGGAAACGAAGTGGGAAGGCTAAAACAGTCAGGATGTTGGCTTAGAAGCAGCCATCATTTAAAGAAAGCGTAATAGCTCACTGATCGAGTCGTCCTGCGCGGAAGATGTAACGGGGCTAAGCCAGTTACCGAAGCTGCGGATGTGCAATTTATTGCACGTGGTAGGAGAGCGTTCTGTAGGCCTGTGAAGGTGTCTGGTAATGGATGCTGGAGGTATCAGAAGTGCGAATGCTGACATGAGTAGCGTTAAAGGGGGTGAAAAGCCCCCTCGCCGTAAGCGCAAGGTTTTCTACGCAACGTTCATCGGCGTAGAGTGAGTCGGCCCCTAAGGCGAGGCAGAGATGCGTAGCTGATGGGAAACAGGTCAATATTCCTGTACCGATCAATAGTGCGATGTGGGGACGGAGAAGGTTAGCTCAGCCAACTGTTGGATATGTTGGTTCAAGCCTGTAGTCGTGCCCGGTAGGCAAATCCGCCGGGCTGAGATGAGGGGTGATAACGAGGCTGCTTGCAGCCGAAGTGAGTGATACCCTGCTTCCAGGAAAAGCCACTAAGCTTCAGCTATTGACGACCGTACCGCAAACCGACACTGGTGCGCGAGATGAGTATTCTAAGGCGCTTGAGAGAACTCTGGAGAAGGAACTCGGCAAATTGATACCGTAACTTCGGGAGAAGGTATGCCCCAAGTAGGTGAACTCGAACAGAGGGAGCCCAAAGGGGTTGCAAAAAATCGGTGGCTGCGACTGTTTAATAAAAACACAGCACTCTGCAAACACGAAAGTGGACGTATAGGGTGTGACGCCTGCCCGGTGCTGGAAGATTAAATGATGGGGTGCAAGCTCTTGATTGAAGTCCCAGTAAACGGCGGCCGTAACTATAACGGTCCTAAGGTAGCGAAATTCCTTGTCGGGTAAGTTCCGACCTGCACGAATGGCGTAACGATGGCCACACTGTCTCCTCCAGAGACTCAGCGAAGTTGAAATGTTTGTGATGATGCAATCTCCCCGCGGAAAGACGGAAAGACCCCATGAACCTTTACTGTAGCTTTGTATTGGACTTTGAACAGATCTGTGTAGGATAGGTGGGAGGCTTTGAAGTGTGGTCGCTAGATCACATGGAGCCAACGTTGAAATACCACCCTGGTGTGTTTGAGGTTCTAACCTAGGTCCATTATCGGGATCGGGGACAGTGCATGGTAGGCAGTTTGACTGGGGCGGTCTCCTCCCAAAGCGTAACGGAGGAGTTCGAAGGTACGCTAGTTACGGTCGGACATCGTGACGATAGTGCAATGGCATAAGCGTGCTTAACTGCGAGACTGACAAGTCGAGCAGATGCGAAAGCAGGACATAGTGATCCGGTGGTTCTGTATGGAAGGGCCATCGCTCAACGGATAAAAGGTACTCTGGGGATAACAGGCTGATACCGCCCAAGAGTTCATATCGACGGCGGTGTTTGGCACCTCGATGTCGGCTCATCTCATCCTGGGGCTGTAGCCGGTCCCAAGGGTATGGCTGTTCGCCATTTAAAGAGGTACGTGAGCTGGGTTTAAAACGTCGTGAGACAGTTTGGTCCCTATCTTCCGTGGGCGCTGCAGATTTGAGGAAGCCTGCTCCTAGTACGAGAGGACCGGAGTGGACACACCTCTGGTGTATCGGTTGTCACGCCAGTGGCATTGCCGAGTAGCTAAGTGTGGAAGAGATAACCGCTGAAAGCATCTAAGCGGGAAACTCGTTTCAAGATGAGATCTGCCGGGGGCTTGACCCCCCTAAAGAGTCGTTCAAGACCAGGACGTTGATAGGCTGGGTGTGGAAGCGCAGCAATGCGTTAAGCTAACCAGTACTAATTGCTCGTGCGGCTTGACCCTATAACTTTGATGGCCCCAAAGCTTCAAAGATTGTTATGCCAAGTTGACGCAGTCAAAACCAAACAAGCTGATTCCAAACTCTATGAATTCGTTGGGTTGATCATGTGATCAACACGACACCCAGTTATGCCTGATGACCATAGCAAGTCGGTCCCACTCCTTCCCATCCCGAACAGGACAGTGAAACGACTTCGCGCCGATGATAGTGCGGGTTCCCGTGTGAAAGTAGGTCATCGTCAGGCTCTTACAGCCCAGTAAACCCCCCGCTCAGCAATGTGCGGGGGGTTTCCTGCTTGGGGAAGCAGAAAGCTCGGATGCATGGCCGGCGCGCATTGGCAGGTTAAGATTGACGTTAACGTTAACGTCATTGTTGTGGACGCATGGCAAGAACGGACAGGCATGCTGTCTGTCATCTGTGCGAACCGACATCGGCGGCACCCTCCACCATGGCCCACACCTATACCATCAGCGACCTTGCCAAAGAGTTTGACCTCACCACCCGCGCCATGCGGTTTTACGAGGACATGGGCTTGCTGCAGCCTGAGCGCACGGGGCCTGGCGGGCGCAACCGGCTCTACAGCGCCCGTGACCGCACGCGCCTCAAGCTGACCTTGCGCGCCAAACGCCTCGGTCTGTCGCTCACCGAGGCCAAGGAAATCATTGACCTGTACGACAGCCCGCGCGATACCGGTGTGCAATTGCGCAAGTTCCTGCTCGTGCTGGCCGATCACCGGCGCCAGCTGGAAGAGCAGATGGCCGATCTGGAGGCGAACCTGGACGAGGTCCGAGAGCATGAAAAGGAAGCGCGTGCCTTGTTGCTCAAGACCGAAAAAAATGGGTGATAATTGACGTTTACGTAAACGTAATATATTTCTGTATCGATATCCCATGTCCGAGTTCGAGCCCCGCGACAGCCGCTACGCCCAGCGCGTGCGCGAGAGCTTTTCTCGCCAGGGCGCGATGCTGACACTGGGGGCACGGCTGGACCAGGTCGCACCCGGCGCCGTCGACATCGCGCTGGATTGGGCCCAGGCTCTGACGCAGCAGCACGGCTTTTTGCATGCCGGCATGCTGTCTGCCGCGCTGGATTCGGCCTGCGGCTATGCGGCCTTCACGCTGATGGCGCCCGAGGCCGAAGTGCTGACCATCGAATTCAAGATCAACCTGCTGGCGCCTGCACGCGGTGAGCGCTTTCGCATGGAAGGGCGTGTGCTCAGGCCGGGGCGCACCATTACCGTGTGCGAAGGGCGGGCCTATGCACTCAACGCGGGGACTGAGAAACTCGTGGCCACCATGGCGTGCACCCTCATGGCCGTGACCGGACGCGAAGACGTCCGGATCTGACTTCACCTTTCTTCCTTACCTCTCAGGAGACGTTCATGGGCATGCCCGCCAATCTTCCCGGCCTGAATTTCCAACTGGGCGACGACATTGACGCGCTGCGCGACGCCGTGCGCGACTTTGCGCAGGCCGAGATCGCTCCGCGTGCGGCCGAGATCGACCACAGCGACCAGTTTCCCATGGACCTGTGGCGCAAGATGGGCGACCTGGGCGTGCTGGGCATCACGGTGCCCGAGCCGTATGGCGGTGCGGCCATGGGCTATCTGGCGCACATGGTGGCCATGGAAGAGATCTCGCGCGCCAGCGCTTCGGTGGGCTTGAGCTACGGCGCGCACAGCAACCTGTGCGTCAACCAGATCAACCGCAACGGCAGCGAGACGCAAAAGCGGAAATACCTGCCCAAGCTCATCAGCGGCGAACACGTGGGCGCCCTGGCCATGAGCGAGCCCGGGGCCGGCTCCGACGTCATCAGCATGAAGCTCAAGGCCGAGGACAAGGGGGGCTACTACCTGCTCAACGGCAGCAAGATGTGGATCACCAACGGCCCCGACGCCGACACCCTCGTGGTCTATGCCAAGACCGAGCCCGAGTTGGGCGCACGCGGCGTCACGGCCTTTTTGATCGAAAAGGGCATGCCGGGCTTCAGCGTGGCACAGAAGCTCGACAAGCTCGGCATGCGCGGCAGCCACACGGGCGAGCTGGTGTTCCAGAACGTCGAGGTGCCGGCAGACCAGGTGCTCGGCGGCGTGAACATGGGTGCCAAGGTGCTGATGAGCGGGCTCGACTACGAGCGCGCCGTGCTCACCGGCGGGCCGCTGGGCATCATGCAGAGCGTGATGGACAACGTGGTTCCCTACATCCACGACCGCAAGCAGTTTGGCCAGAGCATCGGCGAGTTCCAGCTGATCCAGGGCAAGGTCGCCGACATGTACACCGTGCTGCAGGCGGGCCGCTCGTTTGCCTACACCGTCGCCAAAAACCTCGACATGCTGGGCAGCGAGCATGTGCGCCAGGTGCGCAAGGACTGCGCCAGCGTGATTCTGTGGACCGCAGAGAAAGCCACCTGGATGGCCGGCGAAGGCGTGCAGATCTTTGGCGGCAACGGCTACATCAACGAATACCCGCTGGGGCGCCTGTGGCGCGACGCCAAGCTCTACGAAATCGGCGCCGGCACCAGCGAAATCCGCCGCATGCTGATCGGTCGCGAGCTGTTCGCCGAGACCTGTTGAGCCCTCCTGACCGTCCCCATGAAGAAAGCCACCGATGCCGACCCTCTCTATTGAAGAACTGTTTGACCACAACCGCGCCTGGGCGGCGCAGATGGAGAAAGACCGCCCGGGCTTCTTCACCGGGCTGATGGCCCAGCAAAAGCCGCGCTACATGTGGATCGGCTGCTCTGACAGCCGCGTGCCTGCCAACCAGATCACCGGCCTGGAGCCCGGCGAAATCTTTGTGCACCGCAATGTGGCCAACGTGGTGGTGCCCACCGACCTCAACTGTCTCTCTACCATCCAGTACGCCGTGGACCAGCTGCATGTTCGGCACCTGATGGTGGTGGGCCACTACGGCTGCGGCGGCGTGCTGGCCGCGCTCGAGGACATGCGCGTGGGCCTGGCCGACAACTGGATCCGCCACGTCAAGGACGTGCGCGACAAGCACCTCGGGCTGATCGAAGCGCTGGCCCCGGAATTGCGCCACGACGCTCTGTGCGAGCTCAACGCCATCGAGCAGGTTCTCAACATCGCGCACACCACGGTGCTGCAGGATGCCTGGGCGCGCGGTGAAAAAATCACCTTGCATGGCTGGTGCTATGGCCTCAAGGACGGGCTCATCAACAACCTGCACATTTCGATCGATGGCAACGAAGGGCTGGAGTCGCGCTATGCCGCCGCCGTGGCCGGTGTGGCCGCAGCGCGCCGTTGAAGTCGGCCCGTTCGGGCGGCGCCGGCCTGCGCGGCCTGCGCCCGTCGGATGAACCGAAGAGTGCCGACCATGTTCCCCCAGCGCCTCGACTCACCGCAAGCCTATGACATTGCCAAGGCGATGATGGACGGTTTTAACCGCCATTACCGCCTGTTCCGTGCCGAATCGGCGCGCGCCAAGCACCGTTTCGAGACCGCCGACTGGCACGGCCAGCAGCGTGCGCAGCGCGAGCGCATCGAGTTCTACGACCTGCGCGTCAAGGAATGCGTGCGCCGGCTCGAGAAGGAATTCCAGGCCGGTGGCCTGCCGATGGACGTGTGGCACCAGATCAAGCTGCACTACATCGGTTTGCTGGTCGACCACCGCCAGCCCGAGCTGGCCGAAACCTTCTTCAACTCGGTGACGACGAAGATCCTGCACCGCACGCACTTTCACAACGACTTCATCTTCGTGCGCCCGGCCATCAGCACCGAATACATCGACAACGACGCGCGCGAGGAGCGCCCGACCTACTGGGCCTATTACCCGTCGCCGTCGCGCGAAGACCTGCGCGAAACGCTGACCCTCATCGTCGAGAACTTCCGCCTGCAGCGCCCCTTTGCCGACCTGCAGGGCGACATCGAACAGGTGTTGAGCGCACTGCGCGGACACCTGCAGCACAGCAAGCTGCGCGCCAATTTCCAGATCCAGGTGCTGTCGAGCCTGTTCTACCGCAACAAGGGCGCGTACCTTGTCGGGAAGGTCATCAATGGCTTCCACGAGGTGCCGTTTGCGCTGCCCATCCTGCACAACGACGTGGGCCTGCTCACGATCGATGCCGCGCTGTTCGGAGAGGACGACCTGCAGATGCTGTTTTCCTTCGCGCGGGCCTATTTCATGGTGGACATGGAAATTCCCAGCGCCTATGTGCAGTTCCTGCGCAGCCTGATGCCGCGCAAGCCGCGCGCCGAGCTCTACAACGCGCTCGGCCTGGCCAAGCAGGGCAAGACGCTGTTCTACCGCGACTTCCTCTACCACCTCAAGCATTCGAGCGACAAGTTCCGCATCGCGCCCGGCATCAAGGGCATGGTCATGCTGGTGTTCGACCTGCCGAGCTTTCCCTATGTGTTCAAGCTCATCAAGGACTATTACCCGCCGCAGAAGGACACGACGCGCGAACAGGTCAAGGCCAAGTACCTGCTGGTCAAGCAGCACGACCGCGTGGGCCGCATGGCCGACACGCTCGAATACAGCCTGGTGGCCTTTCCGCGCGACCGCTTCGAAGACGCGCTGATCGCCGAGATCCAGAAGTTCGCGCCCAGCCAGCTCGAGATCAGCGACCGCGATGGCGACGGCCGGCAGGAAGTCATCATCTCGCACCTCTACATCGAGCGGCGCATGATCCCGCTCAACATGTACCTGCAGGAGGCTTTCGATGCCGGCCTGAACGACGCGCGCGCGCGCCAGCAGATGGAGCGCAGCGTGATCGACTACGGCAACGCCATCAAGGACCTGGTGGCGGCCAACATCTTCCCCGGCGACATGCTGTGGAAGAACTTCGGCGTCACGCGCAACGGCAAGGTGGTGTTCTACGACTACGACGAGATCGAGTACCTGACCGACTGCCACTTCCGCCGCGTGCCCGCGCCGCGCAACGAGGAAGAAGAGATGAGCGGCGAGGTCTGGTACACGGTCGGCCCGCGCGACGTGTTCCCGGAAACCTTCGCGCCTTTCCTGCTCGGCAACGACGCCGTGCGCGCCGTGTTCATGGCGCACCATGCCGACCTGCTGGGCGCAGAATTCTGGCAGTCGCACAAGGAGCGCATCCTGGCCGGCCATGTGTACGACGTCTTTCCGTACGACGCCCACCGCCGTTTCGCGCACGCCCAGGCCTGATCCCCCTCTTTTTTCCACAGGAGACTTTCATGACCGCACCCCTTGCAGATCCCATCGTCATCGTCGGCGCCGCGCGCACGCCCATGGGCGCCTTCCAGGGCGACTTTGCCGGCCTGGCTGCGCACGACCTTGGCGGCGCCGCGATCGCCGCCGCCGTCGAGCGTGCTGGCATTGCGCCGTCCGCCGTGGGCGAGGTGCTGTTCGGCAACTGCCTGATGGCCGGCCAGGGCCAGGCGCCCGCGCGCCAGGCGGCATTCAAGGGCGGCCTGCCCAAGGAAACCGGTGCCGTGACGCTGTCCAAGATGTGCGGCTCGGGCATGAAGGCCGCGATGCTGGCGCACGACATGCTGCTGGCCGGCACGCACGACGCGATGGTCGCGGGCGGCATGGAGAGCATGACCAACGCCCCCTACCTGCTGCAAAAGGGCCGCGGCGGCTACCGCCTGGGCCACGACCGCATCTTCGACCACATGATGCTCGACGGCCTCGAAGACGCCTACGAGCCCGGCCGCTCGATGGGCACGTTCGGCGAGGACTGCGCCGCCAAGTACGGCTTCACGCGCGCGCAGCAGGACGCCTTCGCCACCGCCAGCGTGCAGCGTGCCCAGGCGGCCACCGCGTCGGGCGCTTTTGCCGCCGAAATCACGCCCGTCACGGTCAAGACGCGTGCCGGCGAGACCGTGGTGTCGATCGACGAAGGCCCGGGCAAGGCCCGCCTCGACAAGATCGCCACGCTCAAGCCCGCGTTCAAGAAGGACGGCACGATCACCGCCGCATCGAGCTCCAGCATCAACGACGGCGCCGCTGCCTTGGTGATGATGCGCGAGTCGACCGCGCAAAGGCTTGGCTGCAAGCCCTTGGCGCGCATTGCCAGCCACGCCACGCACGCGCACGAGCCCGAGTGGTTCGCCACGGCGCCGCTCGGCGCCACGCAGAAGGCGCTGGCCAAGGCCGGCTGGGCCGTGGGCGATGTCGATCTGTGGGAGATCAACGAGGCCTTTGCCGTCGTGCCGATGGCGCTGATGCACGAGCTGAACCTGCCGCACGACAAGGTCAACGTCCACGGCGGCGCCTGCGCGCTGGGCCACCCGATCGGCGCGAGCGGCGCGCGCATCCTGGTCACGCTGATGTACGCACTGCAGGCCCGGGGCCTCAAGAAGGGCCTGGCGACGCTGTGCATCGGCGGCGGCGAAGCCACGGCCATGGCGATCGAATTGGTCTGAGCGGCGTCCGCACCGCGCCATGATCACGACAGCCGAACAACTGCGCGCGCTGTATGCCGCGCCCGGCGAGCGCGCGCTGCGCAAGCAACTGGCGCGGCTCGACGCACATTGCCAGCGCTTCATTGCGCTCTCGCCTTTCTGCGTGCTGTCCACGGGCGGCAGCGCGGGCGCGTTCATGGACGCGTCGCCGCGCGGCGGCCCGCCGGGCTTCGTGCAGGTGGCCGACGCGCACACCGTGCTGCTGCCCGATGCCGGTGGCAACAACCGGCTCGACACGCTGGGCAACCTGCTCGAGGACCCGCGCATCGGCCTGTTGTTCCTGATTCCCGGCGTGGACGAAACGCTGCGTATCAATGGCACGGCGCGGCTGCGCAACGAGCCCGAATTCACAGGGTGTTTCAGTGCCGAGCGCCAGCGCCCCAAGCTGGTGATCGAGGTGCAGGTGGCCGAGGCCTACCTGCACTGCGCCAAGGCGCTGATGCGTTCGCGCCTGTGGCAGGCTGGTGCGCAGGTCGAGCGCAGCGCCTTGCCGACCATGAATGAAATGGTCCACGACCAGATCCGTGCGGGCCCGGTGCAGGAGTCGCAGGAAGCCATGGTGCAGCGCTACGCCCAGCAGATCGCCGATGAACAGGTGCCGTGCGCGGGTTGAGGCAGACTGCTTGCTTTTAATTTGATAGCTGCTTGCGCTTGATGGGTAAGCGCTGGAGGACAATTTCATGTCAAATGTATTGATCATCGGCGCCTCGCGCGGCCTGGGCCTGGAGTTCGCGCGCCAGTATGTGGCGGCAGGCGACCGCGTGCTGGCGACCGCGCGCGACGCCGCCGGGCGCGAGCGCCTGCAGGCGCTGGGCGTGGAGAACGTGTTGACCGTTGACGTGGCCGACCCCGCCAGCGTCAGCGGCCTGGCCTGGATGCTCGACGGCGAAAAAATCGACATTGCGGTCTACGTGGCCGGCGTGATGGAGCGTGGCAATGCGCTGTCGCCGCCCACGCGCGAGCAGTTCGACCGCGTCATGCACACCAATGTGCTCGGCGCCATGCAGGCCATTCCGCAGGTCGCGCCGCTGGTCGAGGCCGCGCACGGGCGCTTTGCCTTCATCAGCAGCGAACTGGGCCGCATCGGCGGCGTGCAGAGCAGCCACACCTGGCTCTACCGCGTCAGCAAGGCGGCGCTCAACATGGCCGTGGCCAGCGCCCAGCACGACTACCCGCAGGCCACGCTCGTGGCGTTCCACCCCGGCTGGGTGCAGACCGACATGGGGGGCGCGCAGGCGCCGCTGACGGCGCCAGAGAGCGTGGCCGCCATGCGCGCCACGCTCGCACGGCTCACACCGGCGCAGCAGGGCCAGTTCCTGCAGCGCGACGGCACCCCCTGCGCTTCGTGGTGAGGCGCGCTGGCCCGGCACCTTCCACCCACTAGACAAAAAACACCGGAGACCCCGATGCTGTTGACCCCCGACCAGGAAATGATCCGCGACGCCGTGCGCGACTTCGCGCAGGCCGAACTGTGGCCACACGCGGCGCGCTGGGACAAGGAACACCATTTTCCGCGCGAAGCCCACCAGGGCCTGGCCGCGCTCGGTGCCTACGGCGTCGTGGTGCCCGAGGAGTTCGGCGGCGCCCAGCTCGACTACCTGTCGCTCGCGCTGGTGCTCGAAGAAATCGCGGCCGGCGACGGCGGCACCAGCACCGCCATCAGCGTGACCAACTGCCCGGTCAACGCCATCCTGATGCGCTACGGCAACGCGCAGCAAAAGCGCGACTGGCTCACGCCGCTGGCGCAGGGCAGGATGCTCGGCGCGTTCTGCCTGACCGAGCCGCAGGTCGGCTCCGACGCCTCGGCGCTGCGCACCACGGCCGTGAAGCAGGGCGATGGCTATGTGATCAACGGCGTCAAGCAGTTCATCACCAGCGGCCAGAACGGCCAGGTCGCGATCGTCATCGCCATGACCGACAAGGGCGCCGGCAAGAAGGGCATGAGCGCCTTCCTGGTGCCGACGAACGCGCCGGGTTACGTGGTGGCACGGCTCGAAGACAAGCTGGGCCAGCACAGCAGCGATACGGCGCAGATCCACTTCGACCAGTGCCGCATTCCGGCCGAGAACCTGATCGGCGCCGAGGGTGAGGGCTACAAGATCGCGCTCGGCGCCCTGGAAGGCGGGCGCATCGGCATCGCCGCACAAAGCGTGGGCATGGCGCGCAGTGCCTTCGAGGTGGCGCTGGCATATTCGAAAGAGCGCGAGAGCTTCGGCCAGCCCATCTTCCAGCACCAGGCCGTGGGCTTTCGCCTGGCCGACTGTGCCACGCAGATCGAGGCCGCGCGCCAGCTCATCTGGCATGCCGCCGCGCTGCGCGACGCGGGCCGCCCGTGCCTGAAGGAGGCGGCGATGGCCAAGCTGTTCGCCAGCGAGATGGCGGAGAAAGTCTGCAGCGCCGCCATCCAGACCCTGGGCGGCTACGGCGTGGTGAACGACTTCCCGGTCGAGCGCATCTACCGCGACGTGCGCGTGTGCCAGATCTACGAGGGCACGAGCGATGTGCAGAAGATCATCATCCAGCGCGCGCTGGCCTGATTGCTACTGAAGTAGTAGCTGTCAGCGCTTGCCCAGTAAGCGCTAGAGGCTGAAAACGCTTGAAACTTTAGACCGGAGTCAGGCGATCGCGCCGCGCCGCTCGTAGAGGTCCTCGGCCGATACCTGCAGCTTGACGGCCTGGTCTGGCACCGTGCCCACGATGCCATGGCCCGGGCGGCTGGTGTCGCGCGGGATCGGTTGGCCCAGGGCGTCGCCGCTGCGGTTGGTCAGCGCCGCCACGATCGGCGTCTTGGCCGATGCACCCCGGTGCGTCACGACGGCGATCTCGCCGCTGGCGAGCTTGACATAGCAGCCCGGCGGGTAGATGCCCAGTTCCTTGATCAGCAGGCTGGCCAGCGGGTCGCGGCTGCTTTGCAGGAACAGCTCGCGCGCCGCCTGCTGCGCGGGCAGCGGCTTGCGCCCGGCGCGCGGGCTGTGCTTGGCCATGAAGCTGTCGATGAAGCGCACCATTTGCGACATTTCGCCCGGCGCGTTCAGCCCCTGCGGGTAGCCGCCGCCACCACCGATTTCGTGGTGCTGCTCGACCGCGCCCAGCCAGGCGCTGTCGGCCAGCCCGGCCGCGCGCAGGCAGCGGGCGCTGGCATGCGGGTGGTCGTGGATCTGCTGGCGTTCGCTCGCGGACGGCCCCGTGCCCCGGGCGGCCATCACGCCCTGCAGGTCCAGCATGGACAGGTTCATGGTCAGGGCCGCGCCGATCAGGCTCGCCCGGTCGGCCTGCGACCAGTGGAGCTGCCGGCTGAGCAGGCTGCACAGGGTGGCGGTGTGCAGCGAGTGCGCCACGCCATAGCCCGAAAAGCGCGCATGGTCGTGGCGCAGGACCAGGAAGATGAGTTCGTTGGTGTTGCCGTGCGCCAGTGCCGCGACCTGGGCCACGGCTTCCTGGACCCGCGCCAGGAAGGACGGCTGCTCCACGGCGCGCAGCACGCTGCCCAGCCGGTCCTCCAGCGCATGCCAGCGTTGCACGAGGCTGGCGGGGACCCGGGCCTCTGCTTCGCATTCGGGCACAGGCGGCAGGTCTATGGCGTCGACGAAGGCGCCGCGCTGGCGCAGCGTCGTGGCCATGACCTCGTCCGTGACCAATAGGCCCTTGGCCAGCAGCAGCGTCCCCTGGGCGTCGCGCACGTTCCACGGCAGGGCGATGCCCGGCAGCAGCCGGTGCTGAATGTCTTTGATCGGGACGAGGTGCATCCGGTCTTCCGGCCCGTGGGGAGGGCAGATGTATACAAATGTATATTCGGAAGTATGGGCGGTTGGTCCGCTGCCGGTACCCGGGATTTCCAGCACTGCACCCCTTGCAGCGCCGCCACGCCTGCACCCCGCCACCGCCGCGCGCGCCAGCACTCCGACACCGCCTGGGGCGGATGACAGAGCGCACCCGCGCCCGGGCACCCGGTGTCCCTGACCGCGTCAGCCGGCCGGAACCACCGCCTCGCCCAGGTTCAGCATCAGCCGGTTGGCCCAGGCAAAGATCGCCACGGCGTGCACGGCGTCGAGCACCTCGAGGTTCGTGAGCCCGGCGGCGCGCACCGCCTGGAGCTCGGCGGCGCCAAAGCCGGCCGGGTCCACCGTCAGGTCGATCGACAGCTGCACGATGGCGCGCTCGCGCGCGTTGGTGCCGGCGCCTTGCGGCTCGGCAAACAGCTGGCAGATCACGTCGTTGCGCTTGGTGAGCTGCTCGAAGCGCTGGGCGTGCACCGAGGCGCAGTAGACGCAGCCGTTCACGCGCGAGACCACGGCGCTGGCCAGTTCGCGCTCGGCGCGCGAGAGGCCGCCGGGCGCGTACATGATCGCGTTGAAGACGATGGAGCGCTCTTCGAGGATGCGCGGCTGGTGCGCCAGCACGCGGTAGTAGTCGCTGTCCTTGGCCTTGGGGTGGCTGCTGGCCAGCACGGCCAGTTGCGCAGGGGTGGCCTGGTCCAGGTCGAGCACCGGCAGCCAGGCGGTCCAGTCCAGGGTTTCGCTGGTGTAGCCGTTCACGCGCACGGGCTCGCCCGGTTTGGGCAGGTGGGCGGGGTGGACGAACGGCGCTTCCTCCGCTGCGGCAGCGGCCGGCGTGCTGTGCAGGTCATCGCCCAGTTCGACCAGCGCCTGCAGGCCGGCCACCACGCGCAGCTGGTAGGCGACGAAGGCGATCAGCTGCGCCAGCGCCACCACCTCGGGCGTGGCCAGGCCCGCGGCCGGCAGCTTGTGCAGCGCGGCCTGGTCGCCTTCGACGGGGCGCTCGGTCAGCGTGCGCGCGAAGGCCAGGATCGCTTGCAGGCGCGCGTCGCCGGCAGCAGGCTGGCCACCGAGCGCGGCCTGCTGCGCCGGCGTGAGCGGCAGGGCCTGCAGGCGCGCGCGGTAGTGGGCTTCCAGCACCGTGCTGCCCGCCAGGCGGGCGATATGGTGCGCGGCCAGCAGGCGCTCGGCCAGCGACGGGGCACCGCTCAGCGCCGGGTCGAAAATGCTGTCGTAGCTGCCCTGGGTGGCGGCGACGACCTTGGCGCGCTGGTGGCGCACGGCATGCACCGGGCTGCCGTCCGGCAGCGGCACCAGGGCATCGACCACGTCGGTGGCGGCGGGGGATGGGGTCATGGTTGGGGCTCCGAAGTGGGATTGAAATATCAGGCTGTTTTGGGGCTCTGGCGCAGACTGGGTCTGCACAGCGTGCTCTAAAAAACGGAGCACGCCGGCCCACGAGGCTTCGTCGGCATGGGCGTTGACAGCCGGCGTGCCGCCCGTGGTGCTGAGCCGCCCCGACACCGGGTGGGCATAGACCAGCTGCGTGGTCGGCACATAGGGGAAGACGATGGAATGGCCGCCGCCTTCGAAGTCGAGCTGCTCGACCGGGTAGGGGTGCCCGAACTGCGCCAGCCGCTCGGCGACCATGCGGCCGTACCGGCTCGACGGCCAGGAGCCGTCGTCGCTCGCGGTCAGCAGCAGCACCGGGCCGCGGATGTTCTCGACGCGGATGCGGGCGCGCTCCACGGCCTCGGGGTCCTGCAGCGCGGTCAGCAGCGCGTTGGTGTGGCGGCGCGGCTCGGGGCCTTCGTCCCACGGTGCCCAGCTGGCGGTGCGGTTGTCTTGCCACAGGTGGGGCAGGGGTTGGCCGCGCCAGAGCCAGGCCGGGCCGTTGCGGCTGTCCGGGCCGTTGGCCGGGTTGCAGGCGTTCTGCGCGCTGTGCACCACGGCGCCGGGCACGTAGCCGATGACGGCCGAGACCAGTTGCGGAAGCAGCGAGGCGAGCAGCAGCACCAGCTCGCCGCCGCGCGACTGGCCGCTGAGCGCGACGAAACCGTTCAGAGGCCGCACTTCGCGGTGCAGCCAGTGCAGCGCCGTCTCGAAGATTTCGAGCGGCGTGTCCGAGATGTAGTCGGACAGCCCCGGCGCCTTGAAGTAGCCCAGCGCCAGCGCGGCGTAGCCGTGCGAGGCGTAGAGCGCGGCGCGCGGCTCGTTGATGCCGCCGCCCGAGCCGTTGAGCACCAGCACGGCCGGGTGCGGGCCCGGCCCGGCGGGCGTGAACAGCGTGCCGACCAGGCCGTCGTCGCGCACCTCGCGCCGCACCACGCCGGCGCCCTGCAGGCGTTGCACCAGGCGTGCCTGCAGCGCGGGCGCGCCATGGCGCTGCACGGTCACGTCGGTGGTGAGCGCGGCGGCGGGCTCGGCGGCAAACACCTCGCGCGGCGCGCCCGCGCGCTCGGGCGCCTGCGACCACACCAGCCCCATGGCGGACACGCCGCTGTAGCTGCCGGCCAGCGGGGCGTCGCGCTGCAGGTCCACCACGCCGTCGGCGTCGGCGCGGAACGTGGCGGCGGAGCACCACACCACGCCCGGCCCGCGCAGCGTGCGCGTGGCCAGCGTGACTTCCTCGCCGGGCGCGAGGCCCTGCACCGCGATGCGGCGCGGCACGTCGATCAGCGCGTCTTCGGGGGTGACGGTCAGGGTCGCGGACGGCATGCGCGCGCTCCCTTACTTGGCGACCGGGCTGACCTGCATCGCGGTCGTGCGGTCGCTCAGCAGCGGCACCACCTTCAGGCCCTTCTTGGCGGCCCAGATGTTCTGGTAGTGGAACAGCGGGATGTGGCCCACGTCGTCGGTGACCAGCTTGACCGAGTGGCGGAAGATGGCCTCGCGGCGCTTGGCGTCGAACTCGACGGTGGCGGCGTCGAGCGCCTTGTCCACGGCCTCGTTGCTGTAGCGGCCCCAGTTGTTGACGCCGCGCCCGCGCTTGGCGTCGGTGCTGGCCAGCGTCTGCAGCAGGCCGTAGCCGGCTTCGCCCGTGCCATTGCCCCAGGCGATCACGCTGACCGCGTATTCGTTCTTGCCGGCGCGGCCGGCGTACACGCTCCATGGCACGACCTCGACCTTGGTCTTGACGCCCGCACGGGTCCAGAACTGGGCCACGGCCTGCACGGTCTCGGGCGCCTGCGGGTAGCGGTCGCCGGGCACGTGGATGGTGATCTGGAAGCCCTGCGGGTAGCCGGCCTCGGCCAGCAGCTTCTTGGCCTGCTCGGCGCTGTAGGCGATGTCCTTGACCTCGGGGTTGTAGCCGAAGGTGTTCTTGGGCATCCACTGGTTGGCCTCGGTCACCGTGCCCTGCAGGATGCGGTCGGCGATCGCCTTGCGGTTGATCGCGACCGACAGCGCCTGGCGCACCTTGAGCTCCTGCAGCGGGTTCTTGTCGAGCGGCTTGCCGGCGTTGTCGGTGATGAACTCGTTGGGGCCGGGGCGGAAGCTCGGCTGCAGCAGCAGCACGCGCAGGCCCGGGTAGGTGTAGACGCTGACGGACGGCGTCTTCTTGAGCTTGGCCACGTCGGTCACGGCCACCTTGTCGATCACGTCGACGTCGCCGGCCAGCAGCGCGGCGGTGCGCGCCGCGCCGTTGTTGATGAAGCGGTAGTTGACCTTGTCCCACACGGGCTTCGGACCGTAGTACGACGGATTGCGCTCGAACACCGTGCGGTCGCCGGGGCTGTACGAGACGAATTTGTACGGCCCGGTGCCGACCACGGCGCGGCCGGCGTTGTAGTCCTCGGTCTTGGACTTTTCACCGACGTGCTTGCTCACGATGTAGATCGACGCGATGTCGAGCGGCAGCATGGGGTTGGGCGTGTTGGTCTTGACGATGACGGTGTGCGGGTCCTTGGCGGTGGTCGACTCCACCGTGCGCAGCGCGCCGGTGTACGAGGCCACGGTGCCGGGCACGCTGCGCGCGCGCTGGAACGAGAACACGATGTCGTCGGCCGTGAACGGCGTGCCGTCCTGCCACTTGATGTCGCTCCGCAGCTTGAATTCCCAGGTCTTGTCGTCGAGCGCCTTCCAGCTCGACGCGAGCGCCGGCTCGAGCTTGCCGCCGTCGCGCGAGTTGATGATCGAGTCCCAGAAATGCAGCGCGAGCGAGCGGTCGCCGGCATGGTTGTTGAGCTGCGGGTCGACCGACGAGACCGGGTCGGCAAAGCCGATGGACAGCGTCTGCGCCGAGGCGGCCGCGCTGGCGGCCAGCACGGCCGCGGCGATGAGGGAGAGCTTGCGGTGGTTCATGGCGATGCCTTTCAGGAATGACAGATCAGGAAAACAAGGGATTCAGGCCGCATCGTTCAGATGGCAGGCGCTGGCGTGCCGGATGGCAATGCCGCGCAGCTGCGGCACTTCGACGCTGCAGCGCGGCATGGCGTGCGGGCAGCGCGGGTGGAAATGGCAGCCGCTGGGCGGCGCGATCGGGCTCGGGATCTCGCCGCGGATCGCGCTGAAGCGGGTGCGGCGCACGTCGATGCGCGGAATCTCGGCCAGCAGCGCCTGGGTGTAGGGGTGGTTGGGCCGGGCGAACAGCTCCTCGACCGGCGCGCTCTCGACCACGCGGCCCAGGTACATCACGGCCACGCGGTCGCAGACATGCTCGACCACGCCGAGGTCGTGGCTGATGAACAGGTAGGCCAGGCCGAGCTGGTCGCGCAGGTCCATGAACAGGTTCAGGATCTGCGCCTGGATCGACACGTCGAGCGCGGCCACGGCCTCGTCGCAGACCAGCATGGCCGGCTGCACGGCGAGCGCGCGCGCAATGCCGATGCGCTGGCGCTGGCCGCCGCTGAACTGGTGCGGGTAGCGGTGGCGCAGGCTCGGGTCGAGCCCGGCGCGCTGCAGCTGGGCGGCGACGTAGTCGTCCTCGCCGGCCGCGTCGGTCAGGCCGTGCAGGCGCGCGGCCTCGCCGACGATGCGCGAGACGCGCAGGCGCGGGTTCAGGCTGGCGAACGGGTCCTGGAACACCATCTGCACGCGCAGCCGGGCGGCCAGGCGCTGCGGCG
This sequence comes from uncultured beta proteobacterium, assembly GCA_963703375.1. Taxonomy (GTDB): domain Bacteria; phylum Pseudomonadota; class Gammaproteobacteria; order Burkholderiales; family Burkholderiaceae_C; genus Simplicispira. Next base: position 754,041 of record CAVPEF010000004.1, read on the forward strand.
CGTCCAGCGCTTCGAGCGGTGCGCCATTGACGCGCACCACGCCTTCGGTGGGCGCGAGCAGCCCGGCGGCAATGCGGCCCAGCGTGGACTTGCCGCAGCCCGACTCGCCGACCAGGCCGACCACTTCGCCGGGGCGCACGGCCAGGTCCACGCCATCGACGGCGTGCGTCACCACGGGCGGCGTCTCCCAGCCGAGCCGGCGCAGTGCCCGGCCCAGGGGCCCGGGCGGCGGCTGCGCGCCAAAGCGCTTGGTCACGCCCTGCATGTCGACCAGGGGCAATGCGGTTGCGGTGCTCATGTCCGCCGCCTCCGCAGTGGCCGGCGCAGTGCCGGGGTGAAAGCAGCGCACGGTGTGGCCCGGTGCCTCGGGGCGCGGCTGCGACATCTCGGGCATGGTTTCGCAGACCGCGCTGGCGCGCGCGCAGCGCGGCGCGAACGCGCAGCCCGGGGGCATGTGCAGCAGGTTCGGCGCCATGCCGGGAATCTGCTGCAGCCGCGCGCCGCGCTGGCGCGTTTGGCGGTTGGCGCTGGGCAGGCTGCCGATCAGGCCCTGGGTGTAGGGGTGCTGCGGGTGGTCGAGCACGTCGTCGACGCTGCCGTGCTCGACGATGCGCCCCGCATACATCACGGCAATGTCGTCGGCCAGGCCGGCGACCACCGACAGGTCGTGGCTGATCCAGATCATCGCGGTGCCGGTGCTCTGCACGAGCTTCTGCATTTCGGAGAGGATCTGCGCCTGGATGGTCACGTCGAGCGCCGTGGTCGGCTCGTCGGCAATGATCAGGTCGGGGCCGTGCAGCAGCGCGATCGCAATCGCCACGCGCTGGCGCATGCCGCCCGAGAGCTGGTGCGGGTAGGCGCGCAGCCGGTCGTCGGGGCTCGGTATGCCCATCAGCGCGAGGGTGTCGCTGGCCTGCTGGCGCGCCTCGGCGGTCGAGACCTTGCGGTGGGCCTGCACCGCCTCGATCATTTGCGTGTCGACGCGCAGCACCGGGTTCAGCGTCGCCATCGGGTCCTGGAAGATCATGGCGATGCGGTTGCCGCGCAGCGCGCGCTGTTCGCGCGGCGGCAGCTGCGTCAGGTCGCGGCCCTGGAACAGCACCTGGCCGCCTTCGATGCGGCCCGGCGGATCGACCAGGCCCATGATCGAAAAGCCGGTGACCGACTTGCCCGAGCCCGATTCGCCGACCAGGCCGAGCACCTTGCCGCGCTGCAGCGTGAACGAGACGCCGTTGACCACCGGCAGCACGCCGGCCCGCGTATGAAAGCGCGTTTGCAGCCCGCGCACTTCGAGGGTGGGCGGCTCTTGGGGGATTGCGGTGCTCATTTCTGCAGCCTCGGGTTCAGCACGTCGCGCAGCTGGTCGCCCACCAGGTTGATCGCCATGATGGTGGCGAGCAGCGCCACGCCAGGAAAGAAGCTGATCCAGTATTCGTTGGACAGCAGGTATTGGTAGCCGTTGGAGATCAGCAGGCCCAGCGAGGGCTCGGTGATCGGCACGCCCAGGCCCAGGAACGACAGCGTGGCCTCGAGCGTGATGGCGCGCGCGATCTGCAGCGCGCCGATCACCAAGCAGCGGCGGCAGGCAGTTGGGCAGGATGTGGCCGGTGAGGATGCGCCAGCGCGGAATGCCCTGGCCGCGCGCCGCCTCGACGTATTCGCGGTTCGTCTCGACCAGCGCCTGGCCGCGCGCGGTGCGCGCGTAGTAGGCCCATTCGAGCAGCACCAGCGTCAGGATCACGTTGCCCACGCCCTTGCCCACATAGGCCAGGATCATCAGCGCCATCAGGATGGTCGGGAACGACAGCAGCAGGTCGACCAGGCGCATCAGCAGCGCGTCGACCCGGCCGCCGGCATAGGCCGCGAGCAGGCCGACCAGCGTGCCGAGCACCGCCGCGATCAGCGCCGAGCCCACGCCCACCAGCAGGCTGATGCGCAGGCCGTAGACGATGGCCGAGTACAGGTCGCGGCCCTGGCCATCGGTGCCGAGCCAGTAGGTGTAGCCGGCCGAGCTGCTCGGCGTGCCAGGGTGCAGGCGCGCGTCGAGCACGTCGAGCTGCATCAGGTCGTAGGGGTTCTGCGGCGTGATCCACGGCGCGGCCAGCGCCGCCACCGCGACCAGCGCGAGCACGACCAGTCCGGCCACGGCCACGCGCGAGCGCAGGAAGTCGGCGCCCACGCGCCACCAGATCGAGTGCTCGTCAAAGCTGCGGGAGGTTTTCATTTCGCGGCCTCCAGCCGCACGCGCGGGTCAAGCAGTTTGTAGAGCAGATCGACGACCAGGTTCAGCGTGACGAAGATCACCACCACCACCATCAGGTAGGCCACCACCACGGGCCGGTCGAGCGAATTGATGCTGTCGAGGATCAGCTTGCCGGCGCCGGGCCAGGCAAAGATGGTCTCGGTCACGACGGCGTAGGCGATCGTCGCGCCCAGCTCCAGCCCGAGCACCGTGACCAGCGGGATCAGCGTGTTGCGCAGCACATGCATGAGCATGACGCGCGCGGGCGACAGGCCCTTGGCGCGCGCGAACTTCACGAAGTCCTGCGGCAGCACCTCGCGCACGCCGGCGCGCGTGAGGCGCAGCACCAGCGAGATCTTGAACAGCGCGAGGTTGAAGGCCGGCAGGATCAGGTGCTGCAGGCCGTCGAGCGTGAGCCACGACCACTCGATGCCCAGCAGCGCGCGGGTCTCGCCGCGGCCGCTGGCCGGCAGCCAGCCCAGCTGCACGCTGAACACCATGATCAGCATCAGCGCCACCCAGAAGGCCGGCAGCGAAAAACCGACGATGCTGCCGGCCATCAGCGTGTGCGAGACCGGGTGGTCGGGCTTCATGCCGGCGAACAGCCCGAGCGGCACGCCGATCACGATCGCCAGCAGCAGGGCGCACACGGCCAGCTCCAGCGTGGCGGGCAGGCGGTGCAGGATCAGGCGGATCGCGTCCTCCTGGTAGACGAAGCTCTTGCCCAGGTTGCCGTGCAGCGCGCCGTCGACAAAGGCCAGGTACTGGCGCCACAGCGGCTGGTCCAGGCCCAGGCGGGCAATGGCCTCGAGCCGCTCCTGCTGGTTCATGTCGTCGCCGATCAGGATGTCGACCGGGTTGCCGATGGCGTGCAGGCCGACAAAGACGATCAGCGTCATCACCACCACCACCAGGGCCGCCTGGGCCAGGCGGCGCAGCAGCCAGCCGCTCATGGGCGCTCTCCGTCGGTGTAGGCCGGAAATTCTGCCGGCGTCCACTCGTCGCCGTCGAGCTCGGGCTCGGCGTAGCGCTCCATCGCGGCAAAGTGCAGCGCCGCGTCTTCGGTGAACAGGCTGGCGGCCAGGCCCTGGCCCAGGCGCTTGGCGCCATCGCTGATCTGCGGGATGTCGCCCGCCACGGCGCCGTGCGACAGCGCCGATGGGTAGCAGAAGCAGTGCACGCGCTCGAGCCCGGGGCAGGCGCCCGGGGTCTTTTGCTGGAATTCGAGCAGCGGCCCCAGGTCGGGCGACTGCGCCAGTTCGGCGTCTTCCTGGCCCGGTGCGGGCTGGTAGCGGTCCTGCCACAGCCGCACCTGCGGGGCGAAGGCCGCGAACTCGGGGCGCTGGCCCCAGTCGGGGCGAAAGCCCGTGCAGAAGACCACGAAGTCCGTCGCCAGCGGACCCTTGGCGGTGTTCAGGCGCAGCGCGCCGTCGCTGCGCTGCGCGGCCGAGAGCACGGGCGTGCCCAGGTGGAAGTGCGCGTTGGCGTGGCGCGAGACGCGCAGCGTGCTGCCGTGGGGCGGGGGCACCTGCTGCACGTTGATGTAGTGGCGAAAGCGCCATTTCCAGTCGTCGCTCAGCGCCTGGAAGCCGTGCGCCACGCCGGGGCTGCCGGCGCCCTTGCCCTTGTTGATGCGCGGCAGTTCGCTGCGGCGCACCAGCAGGTCGACGCGCGCCGCGCCCGCTTCGAGCGCGGTGCCGGCGCTGTCCATGGCCGAGGCGCCGCCGCCGATCACGGCCACGCGCTTGCCCGCGCAGCTGCGCCGCGTCCCAGAGGTCGGCCGAATGGGCCCAGCGGTCGCGCGGCAGCGCCTGCGCCCAGTCGGGCACCCAGGGGCCGCCGAGGCCGTCGCGGCCGGTGGCCAGCACCACGTGGCGCGCGAGCACCTGGTAGGGGCGGCCGCCCTGCGTGTCGTCTGCCAGGTCGAGCTGCACCACGCCGTCGGCGCGCGGCCGCACGGCCAGCACGCGCTGCTGGTTGCGCACGTCGAGCGCGAGCACGCGGCGGTACCAGCGCAAATAGTCCATCCACTGCAGGCGCGGGATCTTGTCGAGCCCCTCCCACGCGGCCAGGCCGAACTGGGCCTCGAACCAGGCGCGGAAGGTGAGGGCGCCAAAGCCCAGTGCCGGGCCGGTCAGCTCCTTGGGCGAGCGCAGGGTCTCCATGCGCGCCGTGGTGGCCCAGGGGCCTTCGAAGCCTGCGGGCGCACGGTCGAAGATGCGCGCCTGCACGCCCAGGTGGGTCAGCGAGGCGGCCAGCGCCAGGCCGGCCATGCCGCCGCCGACGATGGCGGTGTCGAGCACCTCGGCGCCGCCCTGCTGGCGCGGCGGCACCCAGCGCCGCGCGGGCAGGCACAGCCATTGCAGATCCTGGCGCAGGCGCGCTTCCAGCGCCTCCAGGCCGTCTGTGCAGGCCTGGTTCATGGGGAAGAGGTCGGTCGTTGAATTCATGGGTTCGTAAGGGTCAGAGAAGGCGCGGCACCGTCCGCGGGCCCGGCCTGCAGCAGGCTCGCGTGGTCGGCCACATCGTGTTGCCGGCAGCCCGGCAGGGCCAGGGCCGCTTCGCGCAGCGCCTCGGCCAGGGCGCGCACGGGCGCGCTCAGCGGGTGGGTCTGCGGCGTGATCACGCCAAAGAAGAAAGGAATGTCGACGTCGAGCGGGCGCACGACCACGCCATCGAGCGGCGCGCCCAGCGCGGTGAGCGGCTCGAGCACGGCCACGCCGAGCCCGGCGCGCACCAGCGCCTGGGCATTGATGGACGCATTGGTCTCTATCAGCCCCTCGCCGCGCCGCGGGTTGGGCCCGAGCGCCGCGTCGAGCCGGTGGCGCAGGCGAAACGGGTTGCTCAGCGTGATCAGGCGCCGCTGCGTCAGCGCGGCCAGCGGCACGGTGGCCAGGGCCGCCAGCGGGTCGCCGTGCGCCAGCACCGCCACGCAGGGCAGTTGCGCGATCCAGTGCACCTGCAGGCCCCGGTGCTCGAGCGGCAGGCTGCAGGCGCCCAGCTGCACGGCGCCGGTCAGCACCGCGTGCACGACCTGCTCGGGCGAGGCCGAGCGCAGCTGGACGGGCGTGGCGCCCAGGTGCGCCTCGGCGCGCCGCAGCGCCTGCGGCAGCAGCCCGACCGCCAGGGCCGAGGTGGCGGCCAGCCGCAGCGGCTGGCCATCGCCGTGCGCGATGTCGGCGGCGCGCGCGTGGACCTGGCGCAGGCTGGCCAGCGCGCGTTCGGCGTCTTCGTAGAGCAGCAGGCCCTGCGCGGTCGGCGTGACCCGCGGGCCGTGGCGCGTGAACAGCGCGTAACCGATCTCGGCCTCGAGCTCCTGCACGAGCCGCGTCACGGCCGGCTGCGAACGGTTCAGCAGCTTGGCCGCACCCGTGACGCTGCCCACCGACATGACGGCCGCAAAAGCTTCGAGTTGGCGGAGTTCCATGCGTTCAATAATTCAAAGTTCGCATGATGATGCATGGAATATGCGAAACGCAAATAATAAATCGGCATTTGCTTAACGCGGCCAGGGCTTCCCCGCCGCTTCGCGCGGCAACCCTGGCTCAGCCGGCGCTGCCGCGCTGGCGCAGCACCACGGTGATCTGTCCGTTGGTCTCGATCGTGGCGCGCTCGACCTCGTGGGCGCTGAGGCAGCCGCCGGCGCGCAGGGCCGCTTCCAGGTCGTCGTGCGTCAGCAGTTCGCGGCGCATCACGGCGCGGTCGACCTGCCCCTGGTCGATCAGCCGCTGCGCCTTGCCGTCCACCCAGCGCCCGATCCGCGGGTGGCGAAAGCCCAGGTGCGTCAGGCCCACGTGGCAGGTCAGCAGCGTGGTGGCCGAAATCAGGCCGCCCACGAGCGAGTTGTCGCCGGCGTTCATCGAGTTCTGCACCGCGTTCGACAGGATCAGCAGCAGGACCAGGTCAAACGGTGCGTACTGTCCCGTCTGCCGCTTGCCCGTCAGGCGCAGGAACACCAGCAAAAACAGGTAGACCACCACCCCGCGCAGCACAAACTCCCACCACGGCACGCTCATCGAGAACATCGGCATCTCCTTAGGATGCGGCGGATGCCGCGCAGACAGAAGCGGCCAGTCTACGGGGCCGGGGTCTGGGATGGCGTGGCTGGGGGCAGCAGGCCGAGCCGCGGGTTGCCTAGGCTGCCAAGGCCGGTCCCCAGCGGTCTCAGAAGGGTGCACTGGATTTCTGATGAAAAGAGGCTCCAGCGCAGGCTGGGAAAGCGTTGGCAGCTCTTTTTTTGGTAGCTGAACGGCGTGGACGCCAGACCCGTGCGCAGCGGGCGCTTTGCGTGGCAGACCTCAGCCCGCCCAGGCAAACGGTGCAAAGTGCCCGTTGCGGCTGCCGCTGCTGTCGTCCCAGTCGATGCCGAAGGCGTGAAAGCGGCTGTGCGTGGCCTTGGCCAGAGACAGCCGGCCATTGGCCGGGTGCGCGGTGTTGTCGATGCCGATCGCCTGGGCCGGGTCGGCGGCGCTCGGCACGCCGTCGCATCGTGGGCCCGCGTGCGTGGCGCGCAGGAAGGAGAGACCCATGCAGCAACCGGAACGGGGTTCGGTGGGCCAGGCGCCGCAGGAGGGCGGTCCGCTCGGGATCCACCGCGGCTGGGCCGCGGCGATCCTGGCCGCGGGCCTCGCCTGCTGGGCGTTCCTGGTCTGGATGGCGGTCGACATGGGCCAGCCGCTCGCGCAACTGGCCATGCCGGACTCTGCCGGCTGGGGCGCGGCCAGCGCGCTGGCGGTCTGGGCGATGTGGGCGCTGATGATGGCCGCGATGATGCTGCCGTCGGCCCTGCCCATGGTGCTGGCCTTCACCCGGCTGTGCGGGCACAGCGGAGAAAGGGCGCGGGCGCTGGCATTCGTCGCCGCCTACCTGCTGGTGTGGTGGGCCTTCAGCGCGGCGGTTACCGCGGCGCAATGGGCCTTGTAGGCGCTGGCTGGACCGATCCAATGGCGGCCAGCCGGTCGGCGTGGCTCACGGCGCTGCGGCTCCTGTGGCGCTAGCCGCCCGGCGGTGGGCACGCCCCGGCGGAGCGTGGGGCGGCCGTCCGCACGATCGCGGACAATCCTGCGGCCATGCCTTCACCGCTTTCTGCCCCCTGCCCCTGTGGCGCACTCTCGCCGCGGCGCCAGCCGCTGGCGCTGGGCGACTGCTGCGGGCGCTATCTCGACCATTTCGACAGCACGCCAGCGCCCGACGCCGAGCGCCTGATGCGCTCGCGCTACAGCGCGTTCGTGCTGCAGCGGCGCGACTACCTGCTCGCGACATGGCACGCCAGCACCCGCCCGGCCACGCTGGAGTTCGAGCCCGACGCGCGCTGGCTCGGGCTGGAGGTGCGCTGCCACCGCGTGCCCGATGCGGACCATGCCGAGGTGGAGTTTGTCGCGCGCTACCGCGTGGCCGGCCGTGCCGTGCGCCTGCACGAGCTCAGCCGCTTTGTGCGCGAAGCCGGGCGCTGGTTCTACGTCGATGGCGACAGCCGCTGATTTTCAAGCCCCATAGGCCTCCAGCCCTTTGCCTTCCTGCGCGAGCAGCTATCAAAATAAAAGCAACGGCGCCGCGCCGGCAGCGTGGCCTCGAAAATACCAGCCAAAACCACCCCAAACGCTTACCCATCAAGCGCCAATAGCTATGAAATTTGAAGCCATCCTGTTCGACTGCGACGGCGTGCTGGTCGACAGCGAGCCGCTCACCAACGGCGTGCTCTGCGCCATGCTCAACGAGGCCGGCTGGGCGCTGGCGCCCGAAGAATGCATGCGCCTGTTCATCGGCAAGACGGTGCGCAGCGAGGCCGCGCGCATCGAAGCGCACACCGGCCGGGCGCTCACCGACGCCTGGATGGACGAGTTCTATGCGCGCCGCAACGCCCAGCTGCAGGCGCACCTGCTGCCCATCGCCGGCGCCCCCGAGGCGGTGCGCGCCGTGCATGCGCGCCTGCAGGGCCGCATTGCCTGCGCCTCGGGCGCCGACCGCTTCAAGGTCGAGATGCAGCTGGCCCAGGTGGGCCTGGCACCGTACTTTGCCGGCCGCATCTTCAGCGGCCATGAAATGCCGGCCACCAAGCCCGCGCCCGACGTGTACCTGGCGGCCGCCGCAGCCCTGGGCGTGCCGCCCGCGCGCTGCCTGGTGGTCGAAGACACGGTGACCGGTGTCGCCGCCGGCGTGGCCGCGGGCGCCACGGTGGTCGGCTACAGCCCTTCTCCCGTGGGCCACGGCACGCCCGAGGCGCTGCGCGCGGCGGGCGCCGTGCACGTGATGGCCGACATGGCCGAGCTGCTGGCGCTGCTCGGTTAGGGGCTTCTCACGCCACGTTCACACGCGGCACACTGGAGCAGTTTTCCGTTTTTCTCCAAGGAGCCCTCCATGCAACGACGCCAATTCCAGGCTTCCGGCCTTGCCGCCCTGATCCTCCTGGCCACGACGCGGGCGCAGGCGCTGACGCTCGCGGACCTGAGCAATGCCGACGCCAGCAGCGGCGTGAAGGCGGCGCTGGAGCGGGGCGCGCTGGCCGCCGTGGGCCTGCTGGGCCAGCCCGGCGGTTTCCTGAACAACCCCAAGGTGCGCATCCCGCTGCCGGGCTACCTGGAAAATGCCGCCCAGCTGATGAAGCGCTTGGGCCAGGGCCAGCGCATCGAAGAGCTGGAGACCTCGATCAACCGCGCTGCCGAGGCTGCGGTGCCCTTGGGCAAGGACCTGCTGGTCGGCGCCGCCCGCAGCATGACGGTGACCGACGCCAAGAACATCCTGAGCGGCGGCAACACGTCGGTGACGCAGTTCTTTTCCGAGAAAACCCGCGTCCCGCTGGGCCAGAAGTTTCTGCCCATCGTCACCCAGACCACCCGCAAGGTCGGCCTGGCGCAGCAGTACAACGCCTTTGCTGGCAAGGCGGCGGGCTTCGGCCTGGTGAAGAAGGAGGACGCGACCATCGAGCAGTACGTGACCGGCAAGACGCTGGACGGGCTGTTCGAGGTGATCGGCGAGCAAGAGCAGCAGCTGCGCCAGAACCCGGCGGCGGCGGGGAGCGCCATCTTGAAGAAGGTGTTTGGGGCGCTGAAGTGAGGGTGGCTTCAGGCCTGACGTGGGTTGAATTGGGCTCTAGCGCTTATCTGGCTTGCGCTGGTAGCTATCCTTTTATATAAGCCTGCGCTTTATTGGGCTCCGCGCTTTTTGCCTGGGGCTGCTGGCCGGGATGTGCGCCCGGCGGCGCAGTAACTTTCTTTCGCGTCGCCGAAAGAAAGTCACCAAAGAAAGGGCGACCCCACTGTCTGCGACCCCGCTCGCCCGTTGGGCGAGCGGGGCAACCTGCGGTGCTCGGTCTGGGCGGGGTCCGCATGAACTCGCGCTTCGCGCTCAGACAGCATGCGGCCCTGATCCGCCCAGCCCTGCGCTCCTCGGCGCGTACAGAGGGGAGGGGGACCAGAAGCCCAACAGCCAAACAGCCGCATGGGCCATCGCTGCGCTCGGCTTGGCGTGGCGCAGCGCAACGCGCGCGCAAAAGGGGGCCGAGCGCAGCAAAGGCCCGTAGGGATGTTCCGGTTCCCCAGCCCGTGTGGCTGCGCCGAGGAGCGCAGCGGGCAGCGGATCAGGGCTCGCGACTGTTTGAGCCACGCAGTGGCGAGTTTGAGCGAGACCCCGCTGGGCGCGAGCACCGCAGGGTGCCCCGTAGCGCAAGCGAAGGGGTCGCAGACTTCGGGTCGCCTTCTCTTTGGTGACTTTCTCTTGGCGACTCAAGAGAAAGTTACTGCGCCGCCGGGCGCACATCCCGGCCTCCGCCCTCAGCAAAGCGCGCAAAGCCCTGCGCAAAAGACGCAGAGCCAGACCCCATCACCCCGTCTGCCGCTTCTTGAGCGCACACAAATCCACCATCCCCGCCAGCGTGCGCGGGTCGCTGCCGGCTGGGAAGATGCGGTGCTTCTGGATCTTCTGCGTGCCCGTGGTCGGGATCTCGTCCGCAAACCACCACCAGCCCGGCGCCTTGTAGTAGGCCAGCTCGCGCAGGCAGAAGTCCTGCAGGGTGCGTGCCGCGGCGGTGCGCTCCAGGCCAGCGGCGGCAGCGGGGTTCAGCACCACGCAGGCCAGCACCTCTTCTTCGCGCACCTCATCGGGCACGGCCATCACGGCCGCCTGCTGCACCAGCGGGTGCGTGAGCAGCAGCGCCTCGACCTCGGCCGCGGCGATGTTCTCGCCCGAGCGGCGGATGATGTTCTTGCGCCGGTCCAGGAAGTGCAGCATGCCGTCCGCGTCCTGCGCTGACGATGTCGCCGGTGTGGAACCAGCCGCCGCGCCAGGCGGCCTCGGTGGCCTCGGGGTCGTCGAGGTAGCCGCTGAAGAAATCCTTGCGCGGCGTGGCTTCGGAGTGGCGCACCAGCATCTCGCCCGGGTGGCCGTCCGGCACCGCGGCTCCGCTGTCGTCGACCACGCGCACCTCCAGCCCCGGCGCGGCGCGGCCGAAGGCGCGCGTGCCGACCTGGCGCGGCGGCTCGTGGTGTCGACCAGCACGCGCACGATCTCGGTCATGCCCCAGAGCTCGACCAGCGGAAAGCCGAAGCGCTCTTCGAACACCGCGTGCAGCTGCGGCTCGACGCCCGCGCCGATAGCCGAAGCGCACGCGGTGCGCGCGCTCGAGCGGACTGGCCGGCTGGGCCAGCAGCATGGGCACGACGACGCCGAGGTAGTGCACGACGGTGGCGCGGCTCTCGCACACCTCCTGCCACCAGCGCGAGGGCGCGAAGCGGTCGGTCTGCACCTGGCAGCCGCCCGTGAGCAGCATCGCGTAGAACGACAGGATGGAGGCGTTCACATGGAACAGCGGCAGCGGGTTGTAGAGCCGCTCCTGCCCCTCGCGCAGCGCCACCAGGCCGCCCAGGCCGGCATACCAGGCGCCGGCTGCGAGCTCGTAGCGGTGCGAGAGCACGCAGCCCTTGGGCCGGCCCGTGGTGCCAGAGGTGTAGAGGATGCTGGCGGGCGTGCTCGGCCACGGGCGCGCCGGGCTGCGCGGGCTGGGCCGGTGCAGGCAGCGCCGCCATCTCGTCCGGCGTGGCCACGGGCGGCCGGTGGCGCGCCTCGGCCAGCGCGGCGTGCACGGCAGGCAGGCGCGCGGGCAGCGCCACGACCAGGTCCGACGCGCGAATGGTCGACCAGATAGGCCAGCTCGCGCGCGCGGTAGTCGGGGTTGATCGGCACGCAGCAGCGCCCAAGGCGTTCAGCGCCAGCTTGTGCAGCATGTGCTCGGGCCGGCTCTCCAGCAACAGGCCGACGCGGTGGCCCAGGCCGTAGCCGGCGGCGCGGTAGCTGCTGCACCAGGCCCTGCACCTGCGCGGCGGCTTCGGCGTAGCGGATCTCGCGGCCCTGCGGGTCGTAGGCGCGCGCCGGGTTGGCGGGCACGGCCAGCAGGCTGTGGGGACCGTAGGCTGCGGCAGCGCGCACGAAAGCGTCGCCGATGGTGGTGGTGTCGTCGATGGAGATCATGGCGCGGGATGGGCAGGGGCCTTCAAGGGCGGATATCGGGCGAGGGCTGCGGCGACACGCCCTGGTCCAGCGCCGCCTGGTGCTGCGCGGCCAGCGCGCGCTGGTAGGCCGGGCGCTGCTGCAGCCGCTGCCAGTAGGCCTGCGTGGCCGCGCCGAACTGCGCGTCCAGCCCCAGGTGCCGGGCCAGCAGCAGCGCGTAGCCCACGGCCACGTCGGCGGCCGTGAAGCGCCCGGCGCAGAGCCAGTCGGTGTGCGCCGCTGTGCTTTCCACGGCACGCAGGCGCGCCAGGAACCAGCGGCCATAGTCCTCGGCCACCTGGGGCTGCCGGCGTGCAGGCGGCTCGAAGTGCGTGTAGCGCAGCACCAGCGTCTGCGGGAAGGTGAGCGTGGCATCGGCCATGTGCAGCCAGTTCAGGTAGGCGCCAAAAGCCGGGTCGCCGGCCGGCACATCGAGTCCCGCCTCGGGTCGCAGGGCCGCGAGGTACTGGCAGATGGCGCTCGACTCGGTCATGCGCACCTCGCCGTGCACCAAGAGCGGCACCGTGCCCAGCGGGTTGTGTGCGAGAAAGCTGCGCGCCAGGGCGCGCGGCGGGAACGGCAGCAGGTGCAGCCGGTATGGCAACTGCAGCTCTTCGAGCATCCACAAGGGGCGAAACGAGCGCGCGCTGACGCAGTGGTGGAGGTGGATCATGGCGGGGCCGCCGAAGCCCAGGGCAAAACGGCCAGTCTAGGCAAGCGGGCGGAACAAAAACTGCCAACGCGGGCGCAGATCATGCCGGTGCCCGCGCTGCGCCGAAACTCGGCGGGCAGCGGGCAGCGGGCAGCCGCGACAGGCACAGATGCAGCGCTTATCGCGCAAGCGGCCACGCGCGGACTGTCTGATGACGCGAGTGGCGCAATGCGGCAGGGCGGCCGCGTCGAAACGCTACAGACGGGTGCTGTCCGCAGCCTTTGCGTGTTTCTGCCGTGCGATGAATGCCGAGGCAGCCAGAGCCATCGCCAGCAGCGCCAGCGAACCCGGCTCCGGCACGGAGGCGGGCGCAGCGGCGAAATTGATCAGCAGTGAGCTTCCGTTGACGTACGAAATGCCATTCCAATCGATGGTGAGCCGATCGGCGCTCAAACCCACCCGTGAAGCATCGAAACCGCTCAAGGTCGAGCTGGGATCGATGCTGGCCGAGGCCAACGACAACGGGCCGCCTGCCAGCACATCGAACACGAGGCCATTGAATGACGCCGGGTTCCAGGTGGGGTTGGACAGCGAGGTCGTGAAGTTGAGGCGCAGGCTTGCATCCGTGAAATCGACGGCGATTTGCGTGACACCTTCCACGTCAAAGGTCGTTTCCACGGCAGGGGCCGTGCCGACGGTGAACACCGGCGGCGTTGCAGTGGCCGAGGGGTATGGCGTAGACAAATTGGGAGTGTAGTAAGTGGCTTGCAGGGTTCTGCCCACGAACCCCGCATGCGCGGCAGTGGCCGCCGCGGCGGTGAGGACTGTTGCTGCTGCAAATTGCAAAAATTTTGACTGCATGGCGGCTCCTTGGGGCAATGACGGGATGCTGTGCAAAAACTCAAGCAATTTGTGCGCCAAAATTGGATCGCGCACTTTTTATCGTTTCCTGTCAGCCACTTAGTGCAAGTGCCCACTCTCATTGATGGGCTCGATCACGCTGGTTGTCAAAAAAGACGACGGTTTTCCGCCTGGGTGGGGCGTGCGGCTTGCAGGCCAGGCGCCACCCTAGCGCCAGCGCCATTCCCTTAGGCCGGCGTTCGCGCGCTGCGCCGGAACTCGGCGGGCGACTGCCCCGTCCAGCCGCGAAACGCGCGGATGAAGCTCTTGTCGTTGGTGAAGCCGGCCTCGTGCGCCACCTGCTTGATCGGGCGGTCGGTGCGGTGCAGCAGGGCCACGGCGCGTTCGCGCCGCACCTCGTCCTTGAGCGCCTGCAGCGACGCGCCCTCGTCCTTGAGCTGGCGGTGCAGGGTGCGCGGCGACAGGTGCAGGCGCAGCGCCAGCGCTTCGGCGCTGTGCGGCGCGCCGGGGTCGGCGGCCAGGGCTTGGCGCACGCGCTGCACCAGCAGGCGGTCGCGCCGGTACTGCAGCACCGTCAGCGGCAGCGCGCGCTCGAGCATCTGGCGCAGCGCGGCCTCGTCGCGCTGCAGCGGCAGCTGCAGGTAGCGTGCGTCAAAGCGCAGCGCCGCGGGCCCGGTGGCAAAGCGCGTGGGGCCGGAAAACAGCACGCCATACGCCGCCTGGTGCGCCGGCGCGGCAAACGGAAACTGCGCGCCCTGCAGCGGAATGCGCGAGTCGATGAACCAGCAGGCCAGGCCGTGGATGTTGCGCAGCACCGACACCAGGCAGAACTCGCGCAGGCTGCCGAGGTCGCGGTGCTCGGCGATGGCGATTTCGGCCGTGCCGTCCTGCACGGACAGCGTGAGCGTGATGTCGTCGGCGATCAGCGCATGGTGGCGGCACCAGCGCGCGACGGCCAGCTGCAGGTCGGGTGCGCTGAGGGAGGCGCGCGCCAGCATGCCGTAGCTGCCCCAGGGCAGGCGGCGGCTGAACCAGCCCAGGGCCTCGTCGTCCAGCGCCTGCATGGCCAGGCCCGAGAGCCGCTCGAACTGCCAGGCGGTCACGCGCGCTGCCGGATTTTTGGCATCGTCTGGCGCGATTTGTGCCTGGTGCAGCAGCGCGCGCGGGTCCAGGCCGGCGCGCTCGCAGGCCTGGACAATGGCCTGGACAAAGGCCATGGGCGTGGCGGCGAGGCCCCAAGACTCGGGGGACAAGGGTGCGGCGGACGGGCGCGCGCAGGGGGTGGGTTGCATGGGCCGCAGTGTGCCGGGCCATGGCGCTATTTGCAACCACAGTGGCAACCTTGCGGCCGGCACCCGGCTTATTCTTGAGGGCACGAATTTCTGCCCCGCCCAGCGCCTGGTCGCTGGCGCCGTGCCCTGTGACCCCTTCGCCCGGAAAGGCCTCCATGCCCGTTTTGCCCACCCAACTCAACGCCCGCTCGGCCGACTTCCTGGCCAACGCCACCGCCATGCGCGCGCTGGTCGAGGACCTGAACGCGCACATCGCCAAGATTTTCGAAGGCGGCGGCGAGGCCGCGCGCGCCAAGCATGTGGCGCGCGGCAAGCTGCTGCCGCGCGAGCGTGTGCAGATGCTGCTCGACCCGGGCACGCCGTTCCTGGAGCTGGCGCCGCTGGCCGCGCTCAACATGTACGGCAACGCCGCGCCCGGGGCCGGCCTGATCGCCGGCATCGGCCGCGTGAGCGGCATCGACTGCATGGTCGTCTGCAACGACGCCACCGTGAAGGGCGGCACCTACTACCCGCTCACCGTGAAGAAGCACCTGCGCGCGCAGGAAGTGGCGCAGCAGAACCACCTGCCGTGCATTTACCTGGTCGACTCGGGCGGCGCCAACCTGCCCAACCAGGACGAGGTCTTCCCCGACCGCGACCACTTCGGCCGCATCTTCTACAACCAGGCCCAGATGAGCGCGCAGGGCATTGCGCAGATCGCCGTGGTCATGGGCAGCTGCACGGCCGGCGGCGCCTACGTGCCCGCGATGAGCGACGAGTCGATCATCGTGAAGAACCAGGGCACGATCTTTCTGGGCGGCCCGCCGCTCGTGAAGGCCGCCACGGGCGAGGTCGTGACCGCCGAAGACCTGGGCGGCGGCGACGTGCACACGCGCCTGTCGGGTGTCGCCGACCACCTGGCGCAGAACGACCTGCACGCGCTGCAGCTGGCGCGCAACGCGGTGCGCAATTTGAATAAAAACAAGGCTCCAGCGCCCGCCGATGCTGCGCCTGCAGCTCCTCTTTTTGTAGCGGAAGAGCTGTACGGCGTGATCCCGGTGGACACGCGCAAGCCGTTTGACGTGCGCGAGATCATCGCGCGCATCGTCGATGGCAGCGAATTCGACGAGTTCAAGGCGCGCTACGGCACGACGCTGGTCACCGGCTTCGCGCGCATCGAGGGCATGGCCGTGGGCATCATCGCCAACAACGGCATCCTGTTCAGCGAGTCGGCGCTCAAGGCCACGCATTTCATCGAGCTGTGCTGCCAGCGCAAGATCCCGCTGGTGTTCCTGCAGAACATCACCGGCTTCATGGTCGGGCGCAAGTACGAAAACGAAGGCATTGCGCGCAACGGCGCCAAGATGGTCACGGCGGTGGCGACCGCGAACGTGCCCAAGTTCACGATCATCATCGGTGGCAGCTTTGGCGCGGGCAACTACGGCATGTGCGGCCGCGCCTACAGCCCGCGCTTCCTGTGGATGTGGCCCAACGCGCGCATCAGCGTGATGGGCGGCGAGCAGGCCGCCGGCGTGCTCGCCACCGTCAAGCGCGACGGCATCGAAGGCAAGGGCGGCCACTGGAGCATGGAGGAGGAAGAAGCCTTCAAGGCCCCGATCCGCCGCCAGTACGACGACCAGGGCCACCCCTACTACGCCAGCGCGCGCCTGTGGGACGACGGCGTGATCGATCCCGCCGACACGCGCCGCGTGCTCGCGCTGGGCCTGTCGGCGGCGCGCAATGCGCCGATCGAGGACACGAAATTCGGCCTGTTCCGCATGTGATGGCTTGGACCATGCAGAGATCCACCATGTCCACCCTTGCGCTCCCACGTTTTTGTCGCCGCCTGCTGCTGTGCGCTGCCTTCGGGCTCGGCGCGTCCGCAGTGCTGGCCGCGCCGGCGCTGCAGCGCGTGGCGTTGCCCCTGCCCTCGGGCGCGGTGCTGCAAGCCCACTGGCTGCCAGCGCAGGGGACCGCACGCGGGCCGGCCGTGCTGGCATTGCACGGCTGCGGCGGGCTCTACGCCAAGGGCGGCGGCCTATCCGCGCGCTACCGCGAGGCGGCCGAGCGCCTGCACGCAGCCGGCTACGCGGTGCTGATGCCCGACAGCTTCGGCTCGCGCGGCGTGCGCGAGGTCTGCCAGACCCGCTACCGCGAGCGCAGCGTGGACGTGGCCCAGCGCGCCCAGGACGCGCGCGCGGCCCTGGCCTGGCTGGCCGCGCAGCCGCAGGTGGATGCGCAGCGCATCGGCGTGCTCGGCTGGTCCAACGGCGCCACCACCACGCTGACCCTGCTCGAGCAACGCCGCGCGCACCCCGAGGCCGGCGAGCCGCCCCTGGCCGGCGCCGCGGTGTTCTATCCGGGCTGCGGTCCGCTGCGCAAACGCCAGGCCCTGCTCGAGAACGCCCCGCTGCTGATGCTGCTGGGCGCGCTCGACGACTGGACGCCGCCGCAGCCCTGCGTGGACTTCGCACGCGGCCTGCAGGCGCGCGCCGGCAGCGATGTCGCCGTGCACGTGTACCCGGACAGCTACCACGGCTTCGACGGCACGGCCCCGGTGCGCCTGCGCACCGATGTGCCCAACGGGGCCCTGGCGCAGGGCGTGCACCAGGGCGGCAATCCGCAGGCGCGCGCAGAGGCGCTGGCGGCGCTCGACGCATTCTGGAGCCGGGTGCTGGGCACCCGGGCCGCGCCATGAGCTGGAATGCACATTTCACTTTGCTCGCGCGCTACAACGCATGGGCCACAGACCGTTTGCTCGGTGCGCTGCAGGGGCTGTCCGATGGTGACTACCGGCGCGATGTGGGGCTGTTCTTTCGCAGCATCCATGGCACGCTGAACCATCTGCTCGTGGGCGAGCAGCGCCTGTGGTTCGTGCGCTTTGCCGAGGGCGCGTCCCCCCGCGTGGCGCTCGATGCCGAGGTCGAGACCGACCGGGCCCGGCTCGCGGCCAGCCTGCGCGAAGGTGCCGGGCGCTGGGCGCCGCTGATTGCCTCGTGGGCGCCTGGGCGCTGGGAAGGCACGCTCGACTACACCACCACGCGCGGCGTGGCGGCATCGCTGCCGTTCGCGGCCACGCTCGCCCACGTGTTCAACCACGCCACGCACCACCGGGGCCAGATCACCGCGGCACTCACGGCGCTGGGCCAGCCTTGCCCTGAACTGGACCTCGTCTACTTCCTCCAGGCCGCGCAGACCGCACCTGACCACACGGGTACACCACCATGAGCAGCAACAGCACCAACCTGCAGATCGGCTACGAAGGCGCGGTGGCGCGCATCACGCTGACCCAGCCCGACATCCGCAACGCCTTCAGCGACGAGGTCATTGCCGAACTGACGACGGCCTTCACCGAGGTCGGCGCACGCGCCGAGGTCCGCGCCGTGGTGCTCGCCGCGCAGGGCCCCGCATTCTGCGCGGGCGCCAACCTCCACTGGATGCGCCGCATGGCCGACTACACGCGGGGCGAAAACCTGCAGGACGCGGCCAAGCTGGCCGAGATGCTGCGCGTGATCTATGAGTGCCCCAAGCCGACGATTGCCCGCGTGCAGGGCGATGTGTATGCCGGTGGCATGGGCCTGGTCGCGGCCTGCGACATGGCCGTGGCGGTGGACAGCGCAGGCTTTTGCCTCAGCGAGGTGAAGCTCGGGCTGATCCCCGCCACCATCAGCCCCTACGTGATCCGCGCCATGGGCGCGCGCGCCGCGCACCGCTACTTTCTGACAGCCGAGCGCTTCGGTGCGGCCGAGGCGCTGCGCATCGGCTTCGTGCACGCGGTGGTGGCCGCCGAGGCGCTCGACGCCAAAGTCGACGAGTTGCTCCAGGCGCTCACGGCCGCCAGCCCGAATGCGGTGCGCGCCTGCAAGAAGCTCGTGCTCGACGTCGCCGAGCGCGAGATCAACGCCGCCCTGGTCGCCGCCACCGTCGAGGGCATTGCCGACATCCGCGCCAGCAGCGAAGGCAAGGAGGGTGTGCAGTCCTTCCTGCACAAGCGCAAGCCGGCGTGGTTGCTGCAACGCACGGATTGAACCCCGCAGGGGAGCGCAGCGCCCATGGAAAACCTCTGGCCCACTTTCATTCAATGGCTGCACACGCTCGGCCTGCATGTGGACGCGGGCGTGGTGCAGGGCATGGCGAGCGGCGCGGCGCAGGCCACGCAAAAGCTCGACATGCCGGGCCTGCTGGCGCTGGCCGCCGCGCTGGGCTGGGCCAGCGGGTTTCGGCTCTATGCGGTGGTGTTCCTGGTCGGCGCCATGGGCGCGGCCGGCTGGCTGCCGCTGCCTCCGGGGTTGCACGTGCTGCAGCACCCGGCGGTGCTGGCCGCCAGCGGCGGCATGCTGCTGGTCGAGTTCTTTGCCGACAAGATTCCCTGGCTCGACAGCGCCTGGGATGCGGTGCACGCCTTCATCCGCATCCCGGCCGGCGCCCTGCTGGCGGCCGGGGTGTTTGGCGCCGACAGCGCCACCATGGGCGTGGTCGCGGGCCTGATGGGCGGCTCGCTCGCGGCCACCTCGCTGGCCACCAAGATGACCGCGCGCGCGGCCGCCAACACCTCGCCCGAGCCGTTTTCCAACGGCTTGCTGTCGCTGTTCGAGGACGGCCTGGTGGTCGGCGTGGTCTGGCTCGCGACGCAGCACCCGCTGTGGTTTGGCGCCGCGCTGGTCGTGATGCTGCTGGTGTCGGTGCTGCTGCTGGTCGTGCTGTTCAAGTTCTTGAAGGCGGTGTGGCGCCGGCTCGCGGGGCAGGGCGCCGCTGCGGCACCGGGCGCCTGAGCGGGGTGACGGCACAATTGGCGCCCCTTTTTGCCCCAGGATTTTGACCTTGCACACCGACACCGCCCCTTCGCCCGCCACCGAGTGGCCGCAGCGCAGCCTGCGCGCCGTCTGGCACCCGTGCACGCAAATGGCGCGTGCCGAGCAGCTGCCGCCCCTGGCCATCGCGCGCGGCGCAGGCCCGTGGCTGTACGACTACGACGGGCGCCGCTATTTCGATGCCAACAGCTCGTGGTGGGTCAACCTGTTCGGCCATGCCGACGCGCGCACCAACGACGCCATCAAGCAGCAGCTCGACACCCTGCCGCACGTCATGCTGGCGGGCTGCACCCACGCGCCCGCGGTGCTGCTGGCCGAAAAGCTTGCGGCCCTGACCGGCGGCGCACTGGGCCACACCTTCTTCGCCAGCGATGGCGCGAGCGCCGTGGAGATCGCGCTCAAGATGAGCTTTCACTCCTGGCGCAACCGCGGCCAGAGCGCGCGGCGCGAATTCATCTGCCTGCGCCATGGCTACCACGGCGAGACGCTGGGCGCTCTGTCGGTCACCGACGTGGCGGTGTTCCGCGACGCCTACGACCCGCTGTTGATGCGCTCGCACGTGGTCGAAGCGCCCGACGCGCGCCAGGGCCCGGCGCAAGAGGCGCGCGCCCTGGCCGACATGCGCCGCGTGCTGGCCGAGCGGCGCGGCCACATTGCCGCCGTCATCATCGAGCCGCTGGTGCAGTGCGCCGCCGGCATGGTGATGCACGAGCCCTCGTACCTGCGCGCGCTGCGTGCGCTGTGCGATGAGTTTGAGGTGCACCTGATTGCCGACGAGATCGCCGTGGGCTGCGGGCGCACCGGCAGCTTCTTTGCATTCGAACAGGCCGATGCCGGCTGGCCCGACTTCATCACGCTGTCCAAAGGCATCAGCGGCGGCACCCTGCCCCTGTCGCTGGTGCTGACCACCGATGCGGTCTACCAGTGCTTCTGGAGCGAGCAGGTCGAGCGCGGCTTTTTGCACTCGCATTCCTACACCGGCAATGCGCTGGCGTGCGCGGCGGCCAACGCGGTGCTGGACCGCTTTGCCAGCGACGATGTGCTGGCGCGCAACCGCGAGCAGGCGCGCTGGCTGGCCGAGGCGTTTGCGCCGCTGGCCACCGATGCGCGCGTGCAGCACCTGCGCCAGCGCGGCATGATTCTGGCGTTCGATGTGCGCGAAGACCTGGCGGCGCCGGGTTTTCCCGAGCGCTTTCACCTGGCCGCGCGCCAGCATGAACTGCTGATCCGGCCGATTGGCCGCACCGTGTACGTGATGCCGCCCTATGTGCTGGACGAGACGCTGGCACAGTTTCTGGCGCGCGCTGTCATGGCCACGCTGGACGGGGTGCTGGCATGCTGATCGACCACCTGCAAGCCAAGCTCGACGCGCTGGCCGCACTCGATCTGACGCGCGTGCTGCGCGAGGCCGGCAGCGCGACCGCGCCGCGCCAGCAGGTGCTGGCTGCCGGCGGCGCATCGCGCGAACTGCTGATGTTCTGCAGCAACGACTACCTGGGCCTGGCCGCGCACCCCGCGCTGGCGCTGGCCATGGGCGAGGGCGTGGCGCGCTACGGTGTGGGCTCGGGCTCGTCCCACCTCATCAGCGGCCACTCGCAGGCGCACGCCGCGCTGGAGCGCGCCCTGGGCGCATGGATGGCGCCGTGCATTCCCGACGCGCGGGCGCTGTTTTTTTGCACCGGCTACATGGCCAACCTGGCCGTGCTCACCGCGCTGGGCGATGCCGGCGCCGAGATCTTTTCCGAAGAGGTCAACCACGCCTCGCTGATCGACGGCGCGCGCCTGGCGCGCGCGGCCGTGCAGCGCTACGGCCATGGCGACGTGGCGGGCCTGGCGCGGTTGCTGCAGGCCAGCACGGCGCGCATCAAGCTCATCGTGACCGATGCGGTCTTCAGCATGGACGGCGACCTGGCGCCGCTGGCCGCGCTGCTCGCGCTGGCCCAGGCGCACGACGCCTGGCTGATCGTGGACGACGCGCACGGCTTTGGCGTGCTGGGTCCGCAGGGGCGCGGCACGCTGGCGCACCTGGGCTTGCACAGCGAGCGCCTGATTGCGATCGGCACGCTGGGCAAGGCGGCCGGCGTGGCCGGCGCCTTTGTGGCCGCGCACCCGACCATCACCGAGTACCTGCTGCAGGCCGCGCGCCCGTATGTCTTCACCACCGCCGCACCGCCCGCGCTGGCGCACACGCTGCTGGCCAGCCTGCAGCTGATCGCGGGCGACGAGGGCGATGCGCGCCGGGCGCAACTGCGCGCCTTGCAGCAGCAACTGCAGGCCGGCGTGGCGGCGCTGCTGGCGCGCCACGCGCCACCGGGCTGGCACCTGCTGCCGTCCGACACCCCCGTGCAGCCCCTGGTGGTCGGCAGCAACGCGCAGGCGTTGGCGCTGGCGGCGCGGCTGGAGCAGCGCCATGGCATCCGCGTGCCGGCCATCCGCCCGCCGACGGTGCCGGCCGGCACGGCACGCTTGCGCATCACGCTGTGCGCCAGCCACAGCGCCGCCGACATCGACCTGCTGCTGGACGCACTGCAAGAGTGCGCGCAGCACCTGGCGGGCGCTGCGGAGGCCGTGGCATGAAGGGCCTGTTCATCACCGGCACCGACACCGAGATCGGCAAGACCTGCGTCACGGCCGGGCTGGCGCATGCGCTGGCGCAGACGGGCCTGCGCGTGGCCGCGCTCAAGCCCGTGGCGGCAGGGCAGGAATGCGTCGATGGCGTCTGGGTCAACGAAGACGTGCGGCAACTGCGCGATGCCGGCAATGCGGGCTTGACCGACCGCGACGTGGGCCCGTGGCAATTGCGCGCCGCCTGCGCGCCCCATGTGGCGGCGCGCCTGGAAGGCCGCAGCCTGGCACCGCAGGCGCTGCTGGCCGAGGTGCGCCGCGTGGCGCAACGCGCCGACATCGCCCTGGTCGAAGGCGTGGGCGGCTTTTGCGTGCCGCTGGTGCCCGGCTGGGACACGGCCGACCTGGCCCGCGAGCTGGCCCTGCCCGTGGTGCTGGTGGTGGGCCTGCGCCTGGGCTGCCTGAGCCATGCCTTCCTGACGGCCGAGGCGGTGCGCGCGCGCGGCCTGGTGCTGGCCGGCTGGGTCGCCAACACCGTCGATGCCGCCATGCCGCACCTGCCCGACCAGATCACGGCACTGCAGGACGGCCTGGCCGCGCCCTTCTGGGGCCAGGTGCCGCGCCTGGTGCGGCCCCACCGGGCAGCGGTGGCTGCGCACCTGGATGTGGCGGCTGTGCTGCGCGCCTGTGGCCTGGCGGCGGGAGCGCCGGGGCCGTGAGGGCCTGGGATTTTTGAGACCGGGTGCGTGGGCACGCGGGCGTTTTCACCTTGGAGATTTCTCATGTTTACAAAAATTCTCATAGCCAACCGCGGTGAAATCGCCTGCCGGGTCGCGGCCACCGCCCGCCGCCTGGGCATCAAGACCGTCGCCGTGTATTCCGACGCCGACGCCCGGGCCAAGCATGTGGCCGTCTGTGACGAGGCGGTGCACATTGGCGGCAGCGCGCCGCAGGACAGCTACCTGCGCTGGGAAAAGATCATTGCCGCGGCCCAGGCCACGGGCGCGCAGGCCATCCACCCGGGCTACGGCTTCCTGAGCGAGAACGATGCGTTCGCCCAGGCCTGCGCCGATGCGGGCCTGGTCTTCATCGGCCCGCCCGCGTCGGCGATTTCAGCCATGGGCCTCAAGGCCGAGTCCAAGCAGCTGATGGAAAAGGCCGGCGTGCCGCTGGTGCCCGGCTACCACGGCAGCGACCAGGACCCGGCGCTGCTGCAGCGCGAGGCCGACCGCATCGGCTACCCCGTGCTGATCAAGGCCAGCGCCGGCGGCGGCGGCAAGGGCATGCGCGTGGTGGACAAGTCGAAGGACTTTGCCGCGGCGCTCGCCAGCTGCCAGCGCGAGGCCATCAACAGCTTTGGCTATGGATGCGGTGCTGATCGAAAAGTACGTGCAGCGCCCGCGCCACATCGAGATCCAGGTGTTTGGCGACACGCTGGGCAACTGCGTCTACCTGTTCGAGCGCGATTGCTCGGTGCAGCGGCGCCACCAGAAGGTGCTGGAAGAAGCCCCGGCGCCGGGCATGACGCCGGAGTTGCGCGCGCGCATGGGCGAAGCCGCCGTGGCGGCTGCGCGCGCGGTCAACTACGTCGGTGCGGGCACGGTGGAATTCATCGTCGAGCAGCCCGGCGGCTACGCGCACCCCGAGCAGATGAAGTTCTTCTTCATGGAGATGAACACGCGCCTGCAGGTCGAGCACCCGGTGACCGAGGCCATCACCGGCGAAGACCTGGTCGAGTGGCAGCTGCGCGTGGCCAGCGGCGAGCCGCTGCCCAAGCGCCAGGACGAACTGCGCATCACCGGCCATGCGATCGAAGCGCGCATCTGCGCCGAGAACCCCGACAACCAGTTCCTGCCCGCCACCGGCACGCTGCACGTCTACCGCAAGCCCCAGGCCGCGAGCTTTGAACGCGCTGCGGTGCGCATCGACGACGGTGTGCGCGAGGGCGACGCCATCAGCCCGTTCTACGACCCGATGATCGCCAAGCTCATCGTGCACGGCGACACGCGCGAGCAGGCCCTGGCGCGGCTCGACGAGGCGCTCGCGCAGACGCACATCGTCGGCCTGGCGACCAACGTGCAGTTTTTGCGCCTGGTGGCGCGCACCGACTCGTTCGCCCGGGCCCACCTCGACACCGCGCTGATCCCGCGCGAGGCGGCCGTGCTGTTCCAGCAGGAGCGCGTGGGCCTGCCGCTGGCCGCTGCCGCCGCCGTGGCGCAGACGCTGCTGCGCGAGCGCGCCAGCGAAGGCGCGGACCCGTTCAGCCGCCGCGACGGCTGGCGCTCGCACGGCCGGGTCGAGCGCCGCTTCGAGTTCGACTTCGGCGGCACGCACGCCAAGGCCAGCCTGGCCTACCTGCACGGCGGCGGCCTGCGCCTGAGCGTGGGTGAGGGCGCCGGGGCCGTGTCCGGGCCGCTGGTGTTCACCGCCACCGGCAAGGACATTGACCTGCAGTTCGCCGGCCAGCGCACTTTGGCGACCGTGTACGCCATGGGTGAGACCGACCATGTCTTCACCCCCCAGGGCGCGACGCAGATCGTCGCCATCGACCTGCTGGCCCATGCGGGCGAGGCCCAGGACGAAGGTGGCCGCCTGACGGCGCCCATGCCGGGCAAGGTGGTGTCGTTCGCCGTGCAGGCGGGCGACACGGTGAGCAAGGGCCAGGCGCTGGCCGTGATGGAGGCCATGAAGATGGAGCACACCATCGCTGCGCCGCGCGCGGGCGTGGTGCAGGAGCTGCTCTATGCGCCCGGCGACCAGGTCACGGAAGGCGCCGAGCTGCTCAAGCTGGCCGCCGCAGCCGACGCAACCGCCTGAATTGCCTGGCCCGGCCCGCCCAGGCGTTAACCTCGCAGGCCATGAAAATCACCTTTTGCTGTACCGACACCAAGCCCGAACCCTGGCTGCAGGGGCTGCGCCGCCGCGCTGCCCGGCGCTGACATCAGCGTGTGGCAGCCTGGCGCGCCGCAGGCCGACTACGCCGTCGTCTGGGCGCCGCCCCAGCAGTTCATGGACGAGCAGCCAGGCCTCAAGGCGCTGTTCAACATTGGCGCGGGCGTGGACGCATTGCTCAAGCTGCGCCTGCCGCCCGCGGCATTGGTGGTGCGGCTCGACGATGCGGGCATGGCCGTGCAGATGGCCGAGTACGTGTGCCACGCCGTCATCCGCCACTTTCGCGAGTTCGATGGTTACGAGGCCGACATGCAGGCCGGGCGCTGGGGCTACCGCAAGCCGCGCCTGCGCAGCGACTTCCCCGTGGGCGTGATGGGCCTGGGCGTGCTGGGCACGCGCGTGGCCAAGGCGCTGGCGCAGTTCGAGTTTCCGGTGAACGGCTGGAGCCGCACGCCCAAGGCCATTGAGGGTGTGCACGCCTTCAGCGGCACCGAGGGCTTCAACGACTTTCTGGCGGCCAGCCGCGTGCTGGTCAACCTGCTGCCGCTCACACCCGACACGGCCAACGTCATCAACAAGGCCACCCTGGGTCGCCTGCAGCCCGGCGCCTACGTCATCAACGTGGCGCGGGGCGCGCACCTGGTCGACGACGACCTGATCGCGCTGCTCGCCAGCGGCCACCTGGCCGGCGCCACGCTCGATGTGTTCCGCACCGAACCGCTGCCCGCAGCCCACGCCTTCTGGAACCACCCGCGCATCACCATCACCCCCCACACCTCGGCGCGCACGCTGCGCGACGAGAGCATTGCCCAGATCGCGCGCAAGATCGCGGCGCGGCAAAGGGGTGAGCCGATCGCCGGGGTGGTGGACGCCGGGCGCGGTTATTGACGCGGCACAGCCGCCATTGCCCGCCAGACAGGCCCAGGCCCGCATCAACATCAACAAAATGCTCGACGCACCGGGCGGGTGATTGGGTGGTGCGCACGATCCCGCACATGTGGTGTCGGGCCCGATGTCCAGTTGACCAGGAACTTGTGCCTGCGCAACCACAGCGCACCACTGCCTTTGGGGCACAGCCCGATCGGCGGTCAGGCTGGGCTGCCCGTCAGTCCACCGTCACACCCGCATCGCGCACCAGCTTGCCCAGGCGCTGCGCGTCGCTCTTGATCAGCGCGCCAAAGTCCGCGGCCGTGCCCGCCACCACGGGGGTTCCAATGGCCTCCCACCGGGTGCGGAACGCGGGCTCCTTGAAGATCGCATTGACCGTGGCGTTGAGCTTGTCGATGGCCGCCTGCGGTGTGCCAGCGCGCACCGCAATGCCGTGCCAGCCGGTGATCTGGTAGCCCGCAATGCCGGCCTCGGCCATGGTGGGCACGTTGGGCAGCACCTTGGCGCGTTCGCTCGATGTGACGGCCAGCGGGATGAGTTTGCCCGCCTGGATGTGGGGCAAGGAGCTGCCGACGATGTCGAACATCACGTTCACCTGTCCGCCGATCAGGTCGTTGAGCGCGGGGCCTGCGCCTCGGTAGGGGATGTGCCCCAACTTGACGCCCGTCGTGGTGTTGAACAGTTCGCCCGCCAGGTGCTGCGGCGTGCCATTGCCCGCGGAGGCAAAGTTCAGCACCGGCTTGCCCGCCTTGGCCGTGGCCAGCAGTTCAGGCAGCGTCTTGATGCCCAGCGAGGGGTGCACTTCGAGTACCAGCGGAAAGGCCGACAGCTGCACCACAGGGGCCAGATCGGTCAGCGGGTTGAACGGCATGCTCGCGTACAGCGACGGGTTGACCGCCATGGGGCCGCTGGCCGCGAGCAGCAGGGTGTGGCCGTCCGCCGGACTCTGCTTGGCGACCTCGGCGCTGCCTGAGTTTCCCCCGGCGCCGCTTTTGTTGTCCACCACCACGGTCACGCCCAGCCGGGTCTGCAGCTCAGGCTGCAGCATGCGGGCCATCAGGTCCGTGGGGCCGCCGGGCGGGTAGGGCACCACAAAGCGGATGGTCTTGGTGGGGAAGGCGGCCGCTGCCGTCTGGGCCGTCGCGTGGTCTGCGGCGCCCAGTGCGATGGGCAAGGCGAAGGCGGCGTGAAGGACGGCGCGCCGTGGGGTGCGGGGGGTGTGGTTTTGCATGTCTGTCTCCTGCGGGGTGGATGAAGACCCGTCTGCTGCGGGCTGATGGGGAACCGGTGCGCTGTTGTTCAGCCTGCGCCAAACCGCTGCCGGACATTGGCGGCGGTGGCCACTGGGCGCCCCAGGGCGGCTGCGGCCTCGACCGCCTGGCGCACGAGTGCGGTGTTGTCGGGCGCGACGCTGCCGTCCTTGCACAGCAGGTTGTTTTCAAAGCCGACACGGGCGTGCCCGCCAAACAGGGTGGCGGCGGTGATGCAGGTGTTCTCTGCGGCACCGAAGGCGCACACGGCCCAGGGCTCGGGCCCCTCGTGGGCGGCCAGAAAGGGCAGCAGGTCGCGCGGGCTGGAAGTCTGACCCGCGCTGTAACGCCCCAGCACAAACAGCAAAAACCAGCGCGCGTCCGGTACCACGCCGCTGGCGCGCAGCGCCTGCCAGCGGCGCAGGTCGGCCACGTCGTACAGGATGACCTGGACCATGGCGTGCCGCTCTGCCAGGCCCTTGAAGAAGCGCTGCAGGCCCGACTCGCCGATCTCGGGCTGGTCGATTTCGCGCAGGCCGATGGAGACTGCCTCGGGCTGCAGCGCTTCGACCATCGCGATCTGTGCGGAGGCCTTGTACACGCCTGCGGCTTCGCTGGTGACCTGCACCACCATGGCGCGGCCCACGGCGTTGCGCACCACGCGCTGGGCCTCGCGGTAGCCCTCAACGTCCAAGCTGTGCCGGCCCTGGGCATCGCGGATGTGCATGTGCAACATGGCCGCCCCGGCGTCCAGGCAGGCCTTGGCCGTGGCGGCCAGCGCGGCAGGGGTGATAGGCACGGCCGGGTGGTCGGCGGGCTGCTTGTAGGCCCCGTTGGGCGCCACGGTCACGATGAGCGGGTCGGCCCACTGGCTGGAGGCTGTTTGCCGCGCGGTCATGGTGTTACTCCGGTGGTCGAGGGAGCCGTGGAGGGGGCCGTTGCAGCGGGCTCGATGGCCGGCAGCTCGCTGGCCAGCAGCGCCAGGCCCTGGCGCAGCAACGCGTCGTAGCGGGCACGCTCCGCGCGCTTGCGGTCGTCTGGCCAGTCGAAGAAGCCCTTGCCGGTCTTCATGCCTAGTTGGCCCTGGGCCACGCGGTCGCGCAGCGCCTGCGCGGGCACGTCGGTGTTCGACAGCGTGGGGTACATGGTGGCCGCAGCCGCGCAGTGCACCTCGATGCCCGCGTGGTCGCGCTGCAGCACCGGGCCCGCCGCCAGGAAGCGAAAGCCAAAGCCAAAGCGCACGGCCGCATCCACGTCCTCGGGCGAAGCGATGCCCTCGTCGATGAGCGCAAAGGCCTCGCGCGACAGCGCGTGCTGCATGCGGTTGGCCAGAAAGCCGGGCTTGTCTTTCTTGACCAGCACCGGCACGCTGCCGCAGCGGCGCATGAAGCCGTGCAGCCACTGCCCGAGTGCCGGGTTGCTGTGTTCGCCCAGCACCACTTCCACCAGCGGCACCAGGTGCGCGGGCATGAAGAAGTGCAGGCCGAGCATGCGCTGCGCCGTCGCGAGGCCCTGGGCAATGGCGCTGATCGGAAACCCGGAGCTGTTGCTGGCCAGCACTGCGCTGGGGGGCGCGATGGCCTGCAGCTCGGCAAACAGCTGCTGCTTCGGCGCCAGTTGCTCGGTGATGCACTCCACCACCAGTACCACGCCGTTCCAGTCGACCTCCTGCAGGTTGGCGCACACCTGCACGGGGCCTGCCGTGGCGGTCAGACCTGCCGCCTGCAGCTCTGCGGCGATGTGGGGCAGCAGGTGCAGGCGCCGCTCGGCGTGCGGGTCCACCACCGTCACGTGTGCGCCGCCCCGGGCCAGCACCACGGCCACGTCCGCACCCATGGTGCCTCCACCCACGACCACCGTGCGTGCATTGCGCGGCGAACTGTTATGCATGTTGTCTCCTGGTTGAATCCGGAAGCCGGGCCCCGATGGGCCTTGGCGAATGCCGTTGTGGGGGCAGTCTAGGAAGCTTCCATTGCGCGGTCTAGACGTCTTTTTCGATAGACTGATCCGCTATGAAGATCAATTGGTCGGCCCGCGAGGTCGATGTCTTTCTGGCGCTGGCCGATACGCTGAGCTTTCGGCGCACCGCGCTGCAGCTGCACCTGTCGCAGTCGGCGGTGTCGGGCACGCTGGCACGGCTGGAGGAGATGCTGGGCGCGCGCCTGTTCGACCGCACGACGCGCACGGTGCAGCCCACGCAGGCGGGGGAAGTGTTCGCCGAGCAGGCGCGCTTTCTGCGCCACCAGATGGAAGAGACCGTGCGCCGCGTGCAGGCCGTGGCGCAGGTCCAGGTGGGGCGGCTGGCGCTGGCGGCATTGCCCTCGCTGGCGGCCGGGGCCGTACCCCGGGCGTTTGCCCGCTTTGCGGCCGGCCACCCGGGCGTGCACCTGGAGCTGTTCGACAGCTTGGCGGGCCCGGCGTTCGACATGGTGCGTGCCGGGCGCGTGGACTTTGCGCTCACGGCGGCCAACCCCGCTTACGCCGACTTGGACTACATGCCGCTGGCGTCCGACCGCTTTGTGCTGCTGCTCGGGCGGTCCCATCCGCTGGCCAAGAGGCGGGGTGCTTTGGCCTGGGCCGATGTGGCCGACCTGCCGCACATCTCGATGCCAGCGGGCACGAGCGTACGCCAGTATGCCGATGGGGCGCTGCTCACGCACCGCATCCGCTTTGCGCCGCAGTACGAGGTGGAGCATCTGGCCACCATCGCGGCGATGGTGGCGGCCCAGCTGGGTGTCAGCGCCCTGCCGGAGCTGGCCGCGCAGGTGGTGCGGCGGCCCGAGGTGGTGACGCGGCCCCTGAAGCAGCCCGCTTTGCGCCGGCCCATCGGGCTCGTGACGCTGCGCGGGCGGCCCCTGTCGCTGGCGGCCGTGCAGATGGTGGCACTGCTGCGCCAGGAGATGGAAGCCGGAACAGGGCGCTGACGCAGCGGGGCCGATTGGCCCTGCCGCAATGGCAGGAGCGGCGAATGGTCTGGCAGGATATGAAGTGTGCAGCGCCCGCGAAGCCTGGACAATAGGGGCGCTGTCCTGCCCAGGTCCTTGGGCCGATGGCAGCACGGCCCAGTGCGGTCGCAACGAAGAACCAGCCGCTTCTCTTCATCTTTCAGGTAGCCCGCCCATGAGCATTCCTTCCCGCGTCAAGCTCGTCGATGTCGGCCCGCGCGACGGCCTGCAGAACGAGAAATCGCCTGTGCCCTCTGACGTCAAGGTCGGTCTGGTGCACCGCTTGCAGGACGCCGGCCTCGCCGAGATCGAGGTCACCAGCTACGTCTCGCCCAAGTGGGTGCCGCAGATGGCCGACAACCACGCGGTGATGCAAGGCATCGCGCGCAAGCAAGGCGTGCGCTACTCGGTGCTCACGCCCAACCTCCAAGGCTTCGAGGCCGCCGTGCCCGACCGGCCCGACGAGATCGTGGTCTTCGGCTCGGCCAGCGAGGCCTTCAGCCAGAAGAACATCAACTGCTCCATTGCCGAGAGCATCGAGCGCTTTGCGCCCGTGGTCGAAGCCGCGCGCGCCGCCGGCATCGGTGTGCGCGGCGCCATGAGCTGCACCGTGGGCTGCCCCTACGAGGGCGAGATTGCGCCCGAGCGCGTGGCCTACCTGGCCGACCTGATGCGAGGCATTGGCGTGCAGCGCGTGGACGTGGCCGACACCATTGGCGTGGGCACGCCGCGCAAGGTGCAGCGCGCCCTCGAGGCGACGTTGCAGCACTTTGCCGTCGACGATGTGTCGGGCCATTTCCACGACACCTATGGGCAGGCGCTGGCCAACACGCTGGCTGCGCTGGAGTGCGGCGTCTGGAATTTCCAGTCCTCCGTGGCTGGTCTGGGCGGCTGCCCCTACGCCAAGGGTGCGACCGGCAATGTCGCCACCGAGGACCTGGTCTACATGCTGCACGGCATGGGCATCGAGACGGGGATCGACCTCGACAAGCTGATCGACGCGGGCGTCTACATCAGCGATTTTCTCGGCCGCAAGCCGAATTCGCGTGCGGCCACGGCCCTTTTGAACCGGCGGGCGGGGTGAGCGCCATGTGTGGAGCCGAGTTGACGGCCTTGCCCGACGGCGTGCAGCGCGTCGCGGCCGCCCTGCAGGCGCTGGACCACCCGCATGCGCCGCGCATGCTCGGCGATGCCTGCCGCACCGCGCAGCAGGCGGCCGATGTGCTCGGCATCCGGGTCGGCCAGGTGGCCAAGAGCATCATCTTCCGGCGCAAGAGCGACGACGCGGCGGTGCTGGTCGTGACCTCGGGCGACCGGCGCGTGGACGAGAAGAAGGTCGAGGCGCTGGTCGGCAAGCTGGGCCGCGCCGATGCGGCCTTCGTCAAGGCGCGCACGGGTTTCAGCATCGGCGGCGTCGCGCCGATTGCGCATGCCACGCCGCCGGTCACGCTGATCGACCGCGAGCTGCTGCGCTTTGATGTGGTCTGGGCGGCCGCGGGGCACCCGCACGGCGTGTTTGCGCTGCACCCGGGCGACCTGCAGCGGCTGACCGGCGCACCCTTGGCGGATGTGGTGCAGGAGGTCGCGGCATGAATGCTACAAAACCGCTAGCTGACCGCGCAAGCCTGTTATGGGCTGGCGGCTATTTCGACCCAAAATCTGGCGAGCCCGTGCCGTCGCCGTGCATCTCGGTCTGCCGCATGACCGAAGACCGCAGCCACTGTGCGGGGTGTTTCCGGACCATCCCCGAGATCCGCGCCTGGGCGCAGGCCGGCCGGGCAGAGCGCTGGCCATCTGGGCGCAGCTGTCGCAGCGCGCGGGCGTGCCGTTCCCGCCCGAAACCCTGGCGCAGGAGCAGGCATGAAGCCCATCACCTTCTACCTCGACTTTGTCTCGCCCTATGCCTGGCTGGCCTTCGAGCGCCTGCCCGAGGTGCTCGAAGGCCTGAGCTACAGCGTCGAATACCGCCCGGTGCTGCTGGGCGCGCTGCTGCAGCAGCACGGCAACCCGGGCCCGGCGGGCATTCTTCCGAAGCGCGACTGGACCTACCGCCACGTCACCTGGCTGGGCCACGCGCTCGGCGTGCCGCTCGCGATGCCGGCGCGCCACCCGTTCAACCCGCTGCCGCTCTTGCGCCAGGCGCTGGCCTGCAGCGCGGACGGCAGCGTCAACCGCTTTGTCGCCGGCACGGTGCTGCGCCATGTCTGGCAGGGCGGCCACGAGGCGCTCGATGCGGCGCGGCTCGGCGCGCTGGCGGCCGAGCTGGCGCCGCAGCTGCAGCCGGGCCAGGACAGCGCGAGCGCGCAACCGAAGGCGCTGCTGCGCGCCAACACCGAGGCCGCAGCCGCGCGCGGCGTGTTCGGCGTGCCGGCGTTCGAGGTCGATGGCAAGCTGTTCTGGGGGCTCGACGGCCTGCCCATGCTGCGCGCTTATCTGGAAGGCGACGCCTGGTTCGACACCGGCTGGGACGCCGCTGCAAGCGTGGCGCAAGGCCTGCCGGGTTGAATGCGGGGGCCGCAGCCTGAACCGAGGCCGCAGGCGGTTGACCATCGCGCCCCACCATGCCCAACGCCTTCAACTTTGCCGCGTCGCCGTTCGACTGCCTGAACCTGGACGAGCAGCGCCTGGTGCAGGACAGCGTCGACATCGCCTACTTCCCCGAGGGCGCCGTGGTGCTCGAGGTCGGTGCGGCGCCCACGCACCTGTTCATCCCGATCAAGGGCTATGTCACGCAGACCGAGGGCGACGAGGTGCTGGCCACCTACGGCCCCGACGACAGCTTCGACGGCCGCGGCCTGGTGGCCGGGCGCGTCAGCAGCCGCTTCGTCGCGGCCCAGGAGGTGGTGGCCTACCAGCTCGCCCGCGCAACGGTGAAGGAGCTGATCGCGCGCAACACCACCTTCGGCGCGCTGCTGTTTTCCGACATCGGCCACAAGCTCAGCGCGCTCGCCCAGCGCCCGGACCAGCACGAGCGCCAGTCGCTGACGCTGGCGCGCGTCGACGCGGCCTACCTGCGCCCGGCGCACACGGTCGAGGCCGGGTGCGACATCGTCTCCGTGGTGCGGCTGTTCCAGGCGCAGCGCACCACCAGCGTGCTGGTCACGGGGCTGGCAGGGGGGCTGGGCATCTTCACCAACACCACGCTGCAGCGCGCCATCCTCGACGGGCGACCGCTCGACCGGCTGGCGGTGGGCGAGCTGGCCAGCCGCCCGGTCGTCACCGTGCGCGCGTCCGACCAGCTCGGCGACGCCATGGCGCTGCTGCTGCGCGAGCGCGTGCACCGCGTGGTGGTGCTGGACGACGAGGAAAAGGGCGGCGGGGTGCGCGGCATCCTCGAGGCGCTCGACCTGTTCAGCTTCCTGGCCAACCACTCGCACCTGATCACGGTGCAGATCGAGCAGGCGCAGGACCTGCCGGCGCTGGCGCAGGCGGCCGCGCAGATCACGCGGCTGATTGCCGCGCTGCACCGCGGCGGCACGCGCATCGGCCTGATGGCCAAGCTGGTGCAGCAGCTCAACGCGCGCCTGTTCGAGCGCGCCTGGAGCATGGTGGCGCCGGCCGAGCTGGTGGCCCACAGCTGCCTGTTCGTGATGGGCAGCGAGGGGCGCGGCGAGCAGCTGCTCAAGACCGACCAGGACAACGGCCTGCTGCTGCGCGACGGCTACACCGCGCCGCACGACCTGGATGCCATCTGCCAGCGTTTTTCGGACGTGCTGGAGCGCTTCGGCTACCCCGAGTGCCCGGGCCGCATCATGCTCAGCAACCCCGACTGGCGCGGCACGGCCAGCGAATTCACGCGGCGCGTGCGCCAGTGGCTGCTGCTGCCCGAGGCGCGACAGCCTGATGAACCTCGCCATCTTCCTCGACGCGCACGCGGTGGCGGGCGACGCCGCGCTGCTGGCCGGTGTGCGGCGCGGCCTGATGGCGCTGGCCACCGACAACGACGCCCTGGTCGCGCGCTTTGCCGCGGCGGCCCTGCAGTTCGACAACGGCGGCGGCTGGTGGAACCGGCTGCTCGGCCTGGGCGACGATGTGCGCCAGATCAGCCTGAAGAAGGCCGGCATCTTCCCGATCGTGCACGGCGTGCGCAGCCTGGCGCTGGCGCGGCGCGTCACTGCGACCGGCACGGCCGAGCGCGTGGCCGCGCTGGCGGCCGACGGCACGCTGGACGCCCGGCTCGGCGAGGAGCTGGTCGAGAGCCTGCACTTTTTGATGGGGCTGCGCCTGAAGGCCGGGCTGGCCGAGGTCGACACCGGCCGCGCCGTCACCGGCAACGTCGATCCGCAGCGCCTGAGCAGCCTGGAGCGCGACCTGCTCAAGGACGCGCTGACGGTGGTCAAGCGCTTCAAGGCGCTGCTGCGCCAGCGCCTGCGGCTGGACGCGCTGTGAAAGCCGCCACCGGTCCGCGCCGCTGGCTGGCACAGCTGCTGCGCCGATGGCGGCTCTACCACCTGGCCGATCCGGCCTACGCCTTCCTCTTCGATCCGCCGCCGCCCGGGGAATGGGTGGCGCTGGACTGCGAGACCACGGGGCTCAACGTGCGCAGCGATGAAATCATCGCCATCGGCGCGGTGCGCATCGTCGGCAACCGCATCCTGACCAGCCAGCGCCTGGAACTGCTGGTGCGCCCCGGCAGGGACGTGCCGGCTGAGAGCGTGCGCATCCACCGGCTGCGCAGCAGAGACGTGGCCCAGGGGCTGCCGCTGGACGAGGCGATGGACCGGCTGCTGCACTTCATCGGCAGCCGCCCGCTGGTGGGCTACTACCTCGAATTCGACGTCGCCATGCTCAACCGCGCCCTCTGGCCGCTGCTGGGCATGGGGCTGCCGCAGCAAAAAATCGAGGTCTCGGCGCTGTACTACGACCACAAGTTCCGGCAGCTGCCGCCCTACCAGCAGCAGGCCAACGCCGACATCGACCTGCGCTTTGCCACACTGATGAACGACCTGGACCTGCCCCAGCGCGAAGCGCACGACGCGCTCAACGATGCGGTCATGGCGGCGCTGGCGTTCGTCAAGCTGCGCCATCTGCGGGCGGCGACTGAGGCGCGCGCCGTGCCCGGCAGTCACTGCCCCAGCGCGCCGCGGATTCAAGCCAAATCGGCATCAAACGGTGGACAGTCAAGGGTTGGTAGCTCTCTTTTTAGGAGTGAATGGGCGCCTGCACGGCCCAGCCGCGCCTCGCGCGGCAACAAAAAACCGGGCGTTGTAGCCCGGTTTGCTGGAGGCAGCGCAGGGGTGTGCCCGCTGCGCCCGCGCGTGCGCGCTCTCGCGTGGTGGTGCCGTGCTCAGTGGCCCGAGGCGCCCGAGGCGCCAAAGCCGGTTTCCGAGCGCACCTGCTGCGCCGGGAAGGCGGCGCGTTCGCGCGCGGCGTTGGCGCTGCGGTCGGTGATCGAGAACAGCCACACGCCGATGAAGCCGATCGCCATCGAAAACAGCGCGGGCGAGGTGTAGGGGAACCAGGCCGAGCCGGCCGGGTGGCCGAGCGTCGCTTCCC
This sequence comes from uncultured beta proteobacterium, assembly GCA_963703375.1. Classification (GTDB taxonomy): domain Bacteria; phylum Pseudomonadota; class Gammaproteobacteria; order Burkholderiales; family Burkholderiaceae_C; genus Simplicispira. The sequence goes on from CAVPEF010000004.1 coordinate 789,394, forward strand.
AGACCGACGGTGACACGATGGTCAGGCCCACCGACGAAACCAGACCGAGGAAGCCGCCGACCACGGCACCGCGCGTCGTGCAGTCCTTCCAGAGCACCGACAGGAACAGCACCGGGAAGTTGGCCGAGGCCGCGATCGCAAACGCCAGCGACACCATGAATGCGATGTTCTGCTTTTCGAAGACGATGCCCAGCACCACGGCAATCAGGCCCAGGGCGACTGTGGTCATGCGCGAGACCTTGAGTTCCGAAGCGCTGTCGGCCTTGCCCTTCTTGAACACGGTGGCGTACAGGTCGTGCGACACGGCCGAGGCGCCCGAGAGCGTCAGACCCGCCACCACGGCCAGGATGGTCGCGAACGCCACGGCCGAGATGAAGCCGAAGAAGATGTTGCCGCCCACCGACTTGGCCACGAGCACCGCCGCCATGTTGGCCGTGCCCGCGCCGCCGTGGATCACGCCCGTGGCCACATCCGCGAACTCGGGGTTGGTGAGCACCAGGGTGATGGCGCCAAAGCCGATGATGAAGATCAGGACGTAGAAGTAGCCGATCCAGGTCGTGGCCCACAGCACCGACTTGCGTGCCTGCTTGGCATCGGGCACGGTGAAGAAGCGCATCAGGATGTGCGGCAGGCCGGCCGTGCCGAACATCAGCGCCATGCCGAACGAGATGGCCGAGATCGGGTCCTTGATGAAGCCGCCCGGCCCCATGATGGCCAGGCCGGCCTTGGCCGCCTCTTCGGGTGTCTTGCCGGTGTTGGCGGCAATGGCGGCGCGCACCTCCACGCCGCGCGCAAACAGCGCCTCGGGGCTGAAGCCGAACTGCGCGAGGACCATGAACGCCATGAAGGTCACGCCGGCCAGCAGCAGGCAGGCCTTGATGATCTGCACCCAGGTGGTCGCGGTCATGCCGCCAAACAGCACATAGACCATCATCAGCGCGCCGACGATGACCACGGCCATCCAGTATTCGAGGCCAAACAGCAGCTTGATGAGCTGGCCCGCGCCGACCATCTGCGCGATCAGGTAGAACGCCACCACCACGAGGGTGCCCGACGCGGCGAACGCGCGGATCGGGCCCTGCTGGAAGCGGTAGCCGGCCACGTCGGCAAACGTGAACTTGCCCAGGTTGCGCAGGCGCTCGGCCATCAGGAAGGTGATGATGGGCCAGCCCACGAGAAAGCCCAGCGAGTAGATCAGGCCGTCGTAGCCCGAGGCCATCACGGCCGCGGAGATGCCGAGGAAGGACGCGGCCGACATGTAGTCGCCGGCAATGGCCAGGCCGTTCTGGAAGCCGGTGATGCCGCCGCCGGCGGTGTAGAAGTCGGACGCCGACTTGGTCTTGGAGGCGGCCCACTTGGTGATCCAGAGCGTGCCGGCGACAAAGATGGCAAACATGACGATGGCCGTCCAGTTGGTCGCCTGCTTGGCGGATTGGCCCAGGTCGCCGCCCGCGGCATGCGCGCCGCCCGCCGCCGCCAGCAGGGCCAGCACGGCCAGCGCGCTGCCTGGGTGTTGGTGCAGTGCTTTCATTGCGATGCGTCCTTCAGGATGTCTTTGGTCAGGTTGTCGAACTCGCCGTTGGCGCGTCGCACATAGATGCCGGTGATCACGATGGTGAAGACGATCACGCCGAAACCGATCGGAATGCCCAGCGAGGTCACGCCTGCGCCGATCGGGCGCGCCAGGAATTCCTTGTCAAAGGCGATCAGCGCGATGTACCCGTAATACACGACCATCATCAGCGCCGTCAGGACGATGGCCAGCCGGTTGCGCTTGCGTCGCAGCTCGAGGTACTTCGGGTGCCTTTGGATCTTGTCGACGATGGGGTCGCTCATGGGTGTTTCTCCTCGGGGTGAATGCGGAACCGCCATGCAGGGCGGCGCGCCGTCCGCATGTTGTTGATTTTGCGAAGGCCCACTGACCAAGTGCTTACGCAGCGCGGCCGCAAGCGGCCGGAAGGCGGTTTTTCGGTCGTTCGCGGGGTCTGTCCCGGCCCGACGGCGCAGGCACGCAACGGCCTGTAAGCATCTGTTTTTCACATCGGGGAAAGAAGTGGCCGGGTTACTACCGAGGCCGTAAGGATCGCGAAAGTTTGCCGTCAACTTTTGTAAGCAACGCGTCAGAGCGGCGTCAGTGCCCGACCGGATAGTGCAACCACAGGTAAATTTTTTCGTTGCCTGTAGTTCCCATAAAACTTAGGAGACAACACCATGGCCATCAATGCCGCCAGCCTGGGTGCCGCCCACCCGGCTCCCAGGCCGATGTCAGCAGAGGAGCGAAAAGTCATCTTCGCTTCGTCCCTCGGCACCGTGTTCGAGTGGTACGACTTCTACCTGTACGGCTCGCTCGCCGCCATCATCGCCAAGCAGTTCTTCAGCGGCCTCGATCCGCAATCGGCGTTCATCTTCGCGCTGCTGGCCTTTGCCGCCGGCTTCATCGTGCGGCCCTTCGGCGCACTGGTGTTCGGCCGCCTGGGCGACATGATCGGGCGCAAGTACACCTTCCTGGTCACGATCCTGATCATGGGCCTGTCGACCTTCATCGTCGGCATCCTGCCGACCTACGCCAGCATCGGCGTGGCCGCGCCGGTGATCCTGATCGCGCTGCGCATGCTGCAGGGCCTGGCGCTGGGCGGCGAATACGGCGGCGCCGCCACCTACGTGGCCGAGCACGCGCCGCACGGCAAGCGCGGCGCCTACACCTCGTGGATCCAGACCACGGCCACGCTGGGCCTGTTCCTGTCGCTGCTGGTGATCCTGGGCACGCGCACGGTCATGGGCGAAGACGCGTTCGCCGACTGGGGCTGGCGCATTCCGTTCCTGGTGTCGATCCTGCTGCTGGGCGTGTCGGTGTGGATCCGGCTGTCGCTGTCCGAGTCGCCGGCCTTCCAGAAGATGAAGGCCGAGGGCAAGACCTCCAAGGCGCCGCTGTCCGAGTCCTTCGGCCAGTGGAAGAACCTCAAGATCGTGCATCCTGGCGCTGATCGGCCTGACCGCCGGCCAGGCCGTGGTCTGGTACACGGGCCAGTTCTATGCGCTGTTCTTCCTGACGCAGCAGCTCAAGGTCGACGCCGCCACGGCCAACCTGATGATCGCCGCGGCCCTGCTGATCGGCACGCCGTTCTTCGTGATCTTCGGCACGCTGTCCGACAAGATCGGCCGCAAGCCCATCATCATGGCCGGCTGCCTGCTGGCCGTGCTCACCTACTTCCCGGTGTTCAAGGCGCTGACCGAAGCCGCCAACCCCGACCTGGCCCAGGCGCAAGCGCGCCAACAAGGTGGTGGTCGTGGCCGACCCCAGGCGAGTGCTCGTTCCAGTTCAACCCCACGGGCACGGCCAAGTTCACGAGTTCGTGCGACATCGCCAAGCAGGTGCTGGCCGCCGGACTCGGTCAGCTACGACGAGCGAGGACGCGCCCGCCGGCACGCCTGGCGGTCATCAAGATCGGCGGCGTGACCATCCCGAGCTACGCGTCCAAGGGCCTGGCCGCCGACGAGGTCAAGAAGAAGGACGCCGCGTTCAAGAAGGCCGTGGCCGACACGCTCAAGGCCGCCGGCTACCCCACCAAGGCCGACCCCGCGAAGATGAACAAGGTCATGATGATCGTGCATCCTGACCTTCCTGGTGATCCTGGTGACCATGGTCTACGGCCCGATCGCCGCCATGCTGGTGGAGATGTTCCCGACGCGCATCCGCTACACCTCGATGAGCCTGCCGTACCACATCGGCAACGGCTGGTTCGGCGGCCTGCTGCCCACCATCGTCGTTCGCCATCGTGGCGCAGACCGGCAACATGTACAACGGCCTGTGGTACCCGATCATCATTGCCGGCATGACGCTGGTGGTCGGCACGCTGTTCGTGCGCGACACCAAGGACGTGGACATCTACGCCGACGACTGAGCGCGCTGCCGCTGGTCCCATTGCGGGGCCAGCGGCAGAAGCCGGCGGCGCAAGACGTCCCCGGTGTGGCGCCCGCGCATCACTTTGGTCATCAAGGCGTCGCCAAACTGTGGTCTGAAGTGCGGTTGAACCTAAAATTTTGACGGTAGTTGCACCTTGGACTGATCAGCCAAAAACTTCAGACCGTGCCCTACCGATCGATGGACAAGACCATTCAAGGAATAAACATGCAAAACCCAAGTCGTTTGTTGCTGGCGCTGCTGGCAGTTGTGGGCAGCAGCGCTGCCCTGGCCCAGAGCAGTGTCACGCTGTATGGTCGCGTCAACACCACCGTGGAACACCAGAAAACGGGCAGCACGACCGTCAATGGCCTGTTCAACAACTCCTCGCGCTTTGGTTTCAAGGGCACGGAAGACCTGGGCGGCGGCCTGAAGGCTGGCTTCCAGCTCGAGAGCGGCTTTGCTTCGGACACCGGCGCTGGCACGGGCTGGCCTGGTCTCCCCAGCTCCAACGGCGGCATCACGTTTGGTCGCCAAAGCGAAGTGAACCTGTCCGGCGGCTTCGGCACGGTGCGCCTGGGCGCCTTCACGCCCGACTCCTACTACGCCACCGCCGACTACGTCAGCATGCACAACCACGACACCGGTTCGTCGTCCGATGCGCTGTACTACGATCCCGTGTGGTTCGGTGGCCTGGGCTCCAAGAACAAGGTGGGCTACCGCACCCCCAGCTTCGGCGGCCTGGTCGTCGATGCTGCCGTGAACCTGCACGAGCAAACTTCAGGCGGCAAGAACGGCTATGACCTGGCTGCCAACTACAACATGGGCCCCCTGGCCCTGGGCGCTGGCTACAGCGCGGTGAACAGCAACAACCAGTTCGGGCTGCGTGCTCTGTACACCTTTGGCCAGTTCACGGTCGGTGGCTACTATCAGCGCAACAAGGATGCGAACCAATTGGTTCCCACAGGTGCAGGTACCCGCAACAACTTCCGCCTGGCCGGTATGTACGCCCTGGGCGCTTCCGAGTTCCACCTGAACGTGGGCCGTGCCAACAGCTGGAGCAATGTTTCCGACTCGGCGGCCACGCAGTACACCCTGGCCTACAACTACAACCTGAGCAAGCGCACCAAGGTGTACGGCTACTACACCCGCGTGAACAACAAAGCGAACGCAAACTACAGCGCGCCTTCTGGCCAGGACTTCAGCTCCGTCGCTGTCGGCGTTCGCCACGCTTTCTAAAGCTTTTGCCTGCCGGGCCGCGCGTCCGCCAGGCAGGGTTGGAAGCCAAAGGCCCCACACCTTCGCAGGTGTGGGGCCTTTTTTGCATCCCTGCGCGGGCGCGCGCCGGCCCTGTGGCCGCGGGCCGGCTCAGCGCCGGAAGCTGCCGTCCTGGCCGATGATGGACAGGTCGGAAAAGTCCAGGCCGGTGTGGCTTCTGCTGCTGTAGCTCAGTTCCAGCCCGCCCAGGTCGTATTTGCGCATGCCTTCGAGCGCCGCATGCAGGCGGGCGCGGTCGGGCTTGGGGCCGGCGCGGCGCAGGCCTTCGACCAGCACCTTGGCGTTGACGAAGCCCTCCACCATGGCGGGCGTGAGGGCGCCGATGTCCGTGGCCTTGGCCAGGGCCATGGCCTCCTGGATGACGGGGTAGCCCATCGAGCGCTCGGACGGAAACACCTGCGTCACCACCACGCCGCGCGCCTGCGGGCCCAGGGCTTTGACGAAGCCGCCCGAGGCGTTGTTCGACAGCGTCACGATCTGCCCCGTCACCCCGGCACTGCGCAGCGCCTTGATGCCATCGACCACGGCCGCGCCGGTGCCGATGAAGATCACCGCCTGCGGCTGCTTTTGCGACACGCGCGGCGCCAGCGCGCTGTAGTCGGGTTGGGCGCGGTCGAACTTCTCGATGAACAAGGCCTCGATCTGGTTGGCCTTGAAACCCGCCAGCGCGCCCGCGAGGCCGTCGGCGCCAAAGCTGTCGTCCACGTGCACCACGCCGATGCGCTGCACGCCCAGGGTGTTCAGGTGTGTGATGGCCTTCTCGACCTCGCGCTGGTAGGGCGCGCGCACGTTGAAGACGTACTTCTGCACGGGCTTGTGCAGCACCATGGCCCCGGTGGATGGCCCCACCAGCGGTACGCCATGCTGCTCCAGCAGCGGCAGGATGCCCTGGGTGTGCGGTGTGCCGCGGGTCATGAACAGCGCGATCACGCCTTTCTGCTCGACCAGGGTGCGCGTGTTGTCCAGTGTGAGCTTGGGGTCGAACTTGTCGTCGAGCGAGAGCACCTCGATCTTCTGGCCGGCGACGCCGCCCTGCGCGTTGACGTGGTCGATGTAGAGCGCGGCGCCGCCCATCGACTCCTTCACGGTGGCCGCCGCCGAGCCGCTGATGCCCACCGTCTGCCCGACCAGGATCTGGGCCTGGGCTGCGCCGACCAGCCACGCCATGCACGCCGTGCCCGCCCAGAAGCTCTTCCAATGGTTCATGCCTCGCCTTTGCCGTGAGAAAAAGGATCCAGTCTAGGAGAGAACCCGGCGGGCACGTGAGCGGGTTTGTGCGGTGGCGGCGCGTGCTTGCGCCGGCGCCAGCCCTGGCTGGGGCCATTCAGGGCGCTGGGCACTGCGGGCCTGGCGGGCTTCTAGAATGTTCCGCCTACCCCCAGAAAGACCGTCTGCCATGACCCAGGGACTGATCCGCATCCGCGGCGCGCGCCAGCACAACCTGAAGAACCTCGACCTCGACCTCCACACCGGCGAGCTCACCGTGGTCACCGGCCCGAGCGGCTCGGGCAAGTCCAGCCTGGTGTTCGACACGCTCTACGCCGAGGGCCAGCGCCGCTACGTCGAAACCTTCACCGCCTACGCGCGCCAGTTCCTCGACCGCATGGACAAGCCGGCCGTGGACAAGGTCGACGGCGTGCCGCCGGCCATCGCCATCGACCAGACCAACCCGGTGCGCAGCTCGCGCTCCACCGTGGGCACGATGACCGAGCTCAACGACCACCTGAAGCTGCTGTTCGCGCGCGCCGGCCAGCTGTTCGACCGCCAGACCGCGCAGCCGGTGCGCCACGACTCGCCCGAGACCATCTACGCCGAGCTGCAGCGCGCTGCGCCGCAGGCCGGCGATCCGCGCCTGGTGCTGACCTTCCCGGTCGAGCTGCCCGCCAACACCAGCGCCGACGAGGTGACGCAGTGGCTGTCGGCCAGCGGCTTCACCAAGGTGCAGGCCGAGCGCGAGGTGGCCACGCCGACCGGCCGCGCAAGCTGCTGGATGTGGTGGCCGACCGCTTCCGCCTGGCCAACGCCGAGAAGGCGCGCGTGATCGAGGCCATCGAGGTGGCGCTCAAGCGCGGGGCAGGGCGGCTCAACGTCTACCGGCTGGCCGAAAAAGACGAATCGGGCGAACAAGGTGAACCCGAGGTGTGGCAGTTCTCGACCGGCCTGCACTGCCCCGACAGCGACTTGCGCTACAGCGACCCGCTGCCCTCGATGTTCTCGTTCAACTCGGCCGTGGGCGCCTGCGAGACCTGCCGCGGCTTCGGCCGCGTGATCGGCGTGGACTACGGGCTGGTGATCCCCAACGACAAGCTGACGCTGCGCGCCGGCGCCATCAAGACCATGCAGACGCCGGCCTGGAAGGAAGCGCAGGACGACCTGATGCGCCACGCCGAAAGCGCCGGCATCCCGCGCGACACGCCCTGGAACCAGCCTCAGCGACGAGCAGAAGCACTGGGTCATCGACGGCTCGCCGAACTGGAACGGCAAGTGGAACCAGCAGTGGTACGGCATCAAGCGCTTCTTCGAGTACCTCGAGAGCAAGGCCTACAAGATGCACATCCGCGTGCTGTTGTCCAAGTACCGCAGCTACACGCCGTGCCCCACCTGCGGCGGCGCGCGCCTGAAGACCGAGAGCCTGCTGTGGCGCATCGGCAGCCGGCAGGACGCCGACGCCGTGCTGCCGCCCGCGCAGCGCTTCATGCCGCACGGCGTGCAGTGGAGCCGCGCGCAGCTCGAAGCGCTGCCGGGCCTGTGCCTGCACGACCTGATGCTGCTGCCGATCGACCGGCTGCGGCGCTTCTTCGACCGCATGGCGGGCTTCGAAGCTCCTGATTTGATAGCTGGCAGCGCAGACGGGGTAAGCGCTACAGCCGATTTGGAGGCAAAAACCGCCCCGGCCGATGCGCGCAGCGGCGACGCCCAGGCGCTCAAGCTGCTGTACGACGAAATCACCACGCGCCTGCGGTACCTGTGCGACGTCGGCATCGGCTACCTCACGCTCGACCGGCAAAGCCGCACGCTCAGCGGCGGCGAGGTGCAGCGCATCAACCTGACCACGGCGCTCGGCACCTCGCTGGTCAACACGCTGTTCGTGCTCGACGAGCCCAGCATCGGCCTGCACCCGCGCGACATGCACCGCATCACCGAGGCCATGCTGCGCCTGCGCGATGCCGGCAACACGCTGGTGGTGGTCGAGCACGACCCGGCCGTGATGCTCGCGGCCGACCGCGTGATCGACATGGGCCCCGGCCCGGGCGAGCGCGGCGGGCAGATCGTGTTCGACGGCACGCCCGAGGCGCTGCGCAGCGCCGACACGCTCACCGGGCCAGTACCTCGGCGGGCGCAAGCAGATCGGCATGGGTTTCAAGCGCCGCGTGACCGACGCCACGCCGCGCCTCATCCTCGAAGGCGTGCGCGAGCACAACCTGCAAGGACGTGACGGTCGAGTTTCCGCTGCAGCGCCTGGTCACCGTCACCGGCGTCAGCGGCTCGGGCAAGTCGACCCTGGTCCAGGACGTGCTGGCGCCGGCGCTGCATGCGCCACTTCGGCAAGGCCACCGAAACGCCCGGCGCACACGAGCGCCTGCTCGGCGCCGACCACCTGAGCGACGTGGTCTTCGTCGACCAGTCGCCGATCGGCAAGACCGCGCGCTCCAACCCCGTGAGCTACGTCGGCGCCTGGGACACGGTGCGCGAGCTGTTCGCCACGGCGCCGCTGTCGCGCGAGCGCGGCTACACCGCCAGCAAGTTCAGCTTCAACAGCGGCGACGGGCGCTGCCCGACCTGCGGCGGCTCGGGCTTCGAGCATGTCGAGATGCAGTTCCTCTCGCGACGTCTACCTGCGCTGCCCCGACTGCGACGGCAAGCGCTACCGGCCCGAGATCCTGCGAGGTGACGATCGAGCGCGGCGGCAGGGCCCTCAACGTGGCCGACGTGCTCGACCTCACCGTGGCGAGGCCGCGGCGCTGTTCGCGAACGACCGCGACGTGCTGCGCGCGCTGCAGCCCATCGTCGATGTCGGGCTCGACTACGTGAAGCTCGGCCAGCCCGTGCCCACGCTCAGCGGCGGCGAGGCGCAGCGGCTCAAGCTCGCGGGCTTCCTCGCCGAGGCGGCCAAAAGCGCCTCGGCCAGCGCGCCAGCCGCTGGCGCGCAAGGGCACGCTGTTCCTGTTCGACGAGCCGACCACCGGCCTGCACTTCGACGACATCGCGAAGCTGATGCGCGCGTTGCGCAAGCTGCTCGACGCCGGCCATTCGCTGGTCGTGATCGAGCACAACCTCGACGTGATCCGCGCCACCGACTGGCTGATCGACCTCGGCCCCGAGGGCGGCGACGGCGGCGGCTGGGTCGTGGCCGAGGGAACGCCCGAGGCGGTGCGCGAACACGCCACGTCGCATACCGGCGCGGCGCTGCGCGACTACGCGCAGGCGATCGGCGCGGCGGGCCATGCGGTGCACGAAGACGCTTCGGCGCTCCTTAAAAGAGAGCTGCAGGCGCAGGCCCGCAAAGCGCTGCAGGCCAAAAACACCATCGAGATCGTCAACGCGCGCGAGCACAACCTCAAGAGCCTGAGCGTCAGACATTCCGCGCGGCAAGTTCAGCGTGGTCACGGGCGTCAGCGGCTCGGGCAAGTCCACGCTGGCGTTCGACATCCTGTTCAACGAAGGCCAGCGCCGCTACCTCGAATCGCTCAACGCCTATGCGCGCAGCATCGTGCAGCCGGCCGGCCGGCCCGAGGTCGATGCGGTCTACGGCATTCCGCCCACCGTGGCGATCGAGCAGCGCCTGTCGCGCGGCGGCCGCAAGTCCACCGTCGGCACGACCACCGAGGTCTGGCACTTCCTGCGCCTGCTCTACGTCAAGCTCGGCATGCAGCACTGCATCCACGACGGCGCGGCGGTGCAGCCGCAAACGACCGACAGCATCGCCGCGCAGCTGCTGCAGAACTTCCGCGGCCAGCACATCGGCCTGCTGGCGCCGCTGGTGCTGCAACCGCAAGGGCGTCTACACCGAGCTGGCCGACTGGGCGCGCCCGCGCGGCTACACGCACCTGCGCGTCGATGGCCACTTCCTGCCGACGGCGCCGTTCCCGCGCATCGACCGCTTCAAGGAGCACACCATCGAGCTGCCGGTGGTGAGCCTCGATGTGCGGCCCGAGAACGAGGCGCTGCTGCGCATTGCGCTGGCGCAGGCGCTCGAGCACGGCAAGGGCGTGGTGCATGTGCTGAGCGCACCTCGACGGCCTGGCCGAGGCGCATGGAGGGCGGCGCTGCCGACCGCGGGCATCGGGCGGCTGCAGGTGTTCTCGACCCAGCGCGCCTGCCCGGTCTGCGCACCAGCTATGCCGAACTCGACCCGCGCCTGTTCAGCTACAACAGCAAGCACGGCTGGTGCCCCGACTGCGTCGGCACGGGCGTGCAAGCTCACCAAGGAGCAGCGCAAGGTGTTCGACGACTCGGTGCTGGCCGACGACCAGAAGGGCCGCGAGCAGACCTTTGCCGAGCCCGAGGTCGAAGACGTCGACGACGCTGGCCTGCCCGACCTGCGACGGCACGCGGCTCAACGCCACGGCGCGCGCCGTGCAGTTTGGCGAAGACGCCGCGAGCGGGCGCGCGGGCGTGGCCATCACCGACATCGCGCGCCTGACGGTGACCGACATCCGCGCCTGGGCGGCTGCGCTGGCGCTCACGGGCCGCGAGGCCGAGATCGCGCGCGACCTGGTGCCCGAGATCAAGAGCCGGCTCGAGTTCCTCGAAGAAGTGGGCCTGGGCTACCTCACGCTCGACCGCGGTGCGCCCACGCTGAGCGGCGGCGAGGCGCAGCGCATCCGCCTGGCCGCGCAGCTGGGCAGCAACCTGCAGGGCGTGTGCTACGTGCTCGACGAGCCGACCATCGGCCTGCACGCGCGCGACAACCAGATCCTGCTCAACGCGCTGCACAAGCTCGGCGACAAGGGCAACACGCTGGTGGTGGTCGAGCACGACGAGGACACGATCCGCCGCGCCGACCACATCATCGACATCGGCCCGAGCGCCGGCAAGCGCGGCGGCCGGCTGGTGGCCGAGGGCCGCGTGGCCGACATCACGCGGCGCGGCGGATTCGCAGACCGGGCGCTACCTGCTGCACGCCATGCGCCACCCGCTGCAGGCGCGCAGGCCTGTCATGACTCCTGATTCCATAGCTGACAGCGCAGACGCAGCCAGCGTTTCAGGCCAAAAAGACCCAAAACCGGACGCGAGCGACGCGCTGGCTCACGGTGCACGGCGCGCAGCTGCACAACCTGCAGAACGTCACGGCCAGCGTGCCGCTGCACCGCCTGGTCGCCGTGACCGGCGTCAGCGGCTCGGGCAAGTCGACGCTGGCGCGCGACGTGCTGCTGGCCAACGTGCAGGCCTGGGTGCAGCAGCGCAGCACGAAGGCCGGGCGCGACGCCGATGGACGCGGGCAAGGCGCCCGCGCTGGTCGGCTGCACGGGCGCTGGCCGGCTTCGAGACCATCGACCGCGTGCTCGAAGTCGACCAGACGCCGATCGGCAAGACGCCGCGCAGCTGCCCCGCCACCTACATCGGCTTCTGGGACACGATCCGCAAGCTGTTCGCCGACACGCTCGAAGCCAAGGCGCGCGGCTACGCGCCCGGCGCGCTTTTCGCTTCAACACCGGCGAGGGCCGCTGCCCGACCTGCGAAGGCCAGGGCATCCGCACCATCGCCATGAGCTTCCTGCCCGACGTGAAGGTGCCGTGCGAGGCCTGCCACGGCGCGCGCTTCAACCCCGAGACGCTGGCCGTGACCTGGCGCGGCAAGAGCATCGGCGACGTGCTGCAGATGGAGGTCGACGAGGCGGTCGACTTCTTCGCCGCCATGCCCAGCATCGCGCACCCGCTGCAGCTGCTCAAGGACGTGGGCCTGGGCTACCTCACGCTCGGCCAGCCTCAGCCCGACGCTGTCGGGCGGCGAGGCGCAGCGCATCAAGCTCGTGACCGAGCTGACCAAGGTGCGCGACGAGGTCGGGCGCCGCGGCAACAAGGCGCCGCACACGCTGTACGTGCTCGACGAGCCCACCGTGGGCCTGCACATGGCCGACGTCGACAAGCTGCATCCGCGTGCTGCACCGGCTGGTCGATGGCGGCCACAGCGTGGTGGTGATCGAGCACGACCTCGACGTGATCGCCGAGGCCGACTGGGTCATCGACCTGGGCCCCGAAGGCGGCAACGCCGGCGGCCGCATCGTGGCCGCCGACACGCCCGAGGACGTGGTGCGGCGCGGCACCCACACCGGCGTGGCCTTGGCGCCGGTGCTGGCCCGCTGACACGGCGCCGCGCCGCCGGGGCGTGTCGGCGCCCGTCCTACGGCCAATGCCGGCGCACGCGCACAGGGGGCGCGGCGGCGCGCGCCGACGATAGGGACCAGGCAGGAGCGGCCTGCAGCATCTGCCCAGCCGCTCCGTGTTTCCTCCACCGACCGGACGCCCGCCATGAACTCCTTTCACTCCCTTGCCAAACTGTGCGCCGCCACCGCGGCCGCTTCTGCCCTGCTGGCCGCCTGCGGCGGCGGCAACGACAGCGATCCGACCCCCAGCAACGAACCCGGCGTGCTCACGGTGACCGCGTCCACGCTCGCGGGCATCAACGGCATCTATGGCAACGGCGCGCTGAACCTCACCGATGTCGACAAGAAGAACCCCATCGGTTCGCAGCCCGAGGTCTGCACGTTCAAATTCGACGGCGCCAACAAGGTGGCCGCAGACACCACGGCGTTCGGCGACATCCGCTACCAGCCCAATGCGAATGTCCTGTATGCCGCCTTCCTGACCTTCTCGGGCAAGGAGTACGCCATCGCCAGCAGCGACAGCACGGTGGTCGCGCGCGACCGCGACCAGGTGCGCTTCGAGAACACTCTCCTGAACGCGACCGATGGCTCCAACAACACCATCCGCGTCAACGGCATCGTGCCCATGCGGACCAACCGCCCTGCGGGCTGCTGAAGGCCTCCGCACGCCGTTGCGCAGAAGGGCCCGCTGGGGCACTTTTGGCCTTTGCCGACAGGGCCGGTGCGTTCCAGGGTGCCGAGAACGGAGGCTGTCGGGTGGTTCAGTGGCTGGGTCCACAGGCCGCCAGCGCGCTAACTGGAGAAACCGACAGCTGCCATGAGGTAGCGCAGCGCGCTGGCCACCAGGAACAGGGCGGCCACGCTGGCCAGCCAGATAACGACGAGCCATGCCAAGCGCCGCAGCCAAAGGCGTGTCGTCGACTCAGTGGTACCCGTCGCCATGCCGCACCTTGCCCCTGAAGACCCAGTAGCTCCACGCCGTGTACATCAGGATGATCGGAATGATCAGCAGCGCGCCCACCAGGGTGAAGCCCAGGCTTTGCGCCGGCCCGGCCGCTTGCCAGATCGAAATGTCCGGCGGAATGATCTGCGGCCACAGGCTGATGCCCAGGCCCGTGTAGCCGAGAAACAGCAACGCGAGCGTCAGAACGAATGGCTCCGCATGGCTCGGGCCGCCAAGCGCGTGCAGCAACCGCCAGACGACGGCCGCCACCAGCAGGGGCACCGGCGCGAAGTACAGCAGGTTGGGCAGCGAGAACCACCGCTCGGCAATGTCCGCGTGGGCCAGCGGCGTCCACACACTCAACGCGACGATCACCGCCAGCATCGTCCACACCAGCGGCCGGGCCAGCGTGCGCATGCGCTCCTGAAGGTCGCCCTCGGTCTTCATGACGAGCCATGTGGCGCCGAGCAGTGCGTAGGCGGCGACCAGCGCGAGCCCGGTGAACAGTGAAAACGGCGAGATCCAATCGAACGGGCCGCCCGCGAAGTTGCCGTCCACGACCTTGAGCCCGCTGAGGAAGGCGCCCAGCGTCACGCCCTGAAAAAAGGTGGCGGTGAGCGATCCGCCGATGAACGCGGCGTCCCACCAGTGGCGGCGGGCCGCGCGCGCCTTGAAGCGGAACTCGAAAGCGACGCCGCGGAAGACCAGGCCCACCAGCATCAATATCAACGGCAGGTAGAACGCGCTGAGGATCACCGCGTAGGCGAGCGGGAAGGCCGCGAGCAGGCCTGCACCGCCGAGCACCAGCCAGGTTTCGTTGCCATCCCACACGGGGGCGACCGTGTTCATCATCACGTCGCGGTCGGCCTTCGCGGGCACGAGCGCAAACAGGATGCCGATGCCCAGGTCGAAGCCGTCCATCACGACGTACATCATGATGCCGAACAGAATGATGACGGCCCAGATGAGGGGAAGATCAATGCCCATGGCCAGTCTCCGGTGCAGCGAGGTCGCCCTCTGTATCGGTACCTTCGTCTGCCGCCGACAGCGGGCGCATCGGCTGGCGCGGTTCCCCCGGGCCGCCGTGGACGGGAGAGCCGCCCTCGTCATTCGCTGGCCCCTTGGCGATCAGGCGCAGTCCGTAGACCGTGCCCGCGCCGAACACCGCGAAATAGACGAGCACGAACAGGCCGAGCGTGAAGCCCACCTGGAGCGCCGAGTGCTGCGGCGAGACGGCGTCGGCGGTGCGCATGAGGCCATACACGATCCAGGGTTGCCGGCCTATTTCCGTCGTCGCAAAACCCGCCAGGATCGCGGCCAGGCCGGCCGGCGACAGCGCCAGCGCAAAGCGCAGAAAGGCGCGGTGCGCAAAGAGGCGCTGCCCCCGGCGCAGCCAGAGCCCCCAGAAGGCCAAGGCAATCGTCAGCACGCCAAGGCCGACCATCGCACGGAACGTCCAGAACACCACCGTCGAATTCGGTCGGTCTTCGGGCGGGAAGTCCTTGAGCGCCGGGATCTGCCCGTCCCAGCTGTGCGCGAGCAGCAGGCTGCCGGCGCGGGGGATTTCGACCGCGAAGCGCGTCACTTCCGCCCCCATGTCCGGCCAGCCGAAGAGTTTCAGCGGAACGCCGGCGCCTGCCGGCGTGCGTTCCCAGTGGCCCTCGATCGCCGCCAGCTTGGCGGGCTGGTGTTCGAGCGTGTTGAGCCCGTGCTGGTCGCCAATGAGCGCCTGGATCGGTGCCGCCGCCAGCAGCATCCACAGGCCCATCGACAGCATGGTGCGCACGCGGGTGTTGTCACGGCCTGCGAGCAGGTGCCAGGCGGCCGCACCCACCACCATGAGCGCTGTCGCAATGTACGAGGCGACGACGGTGTGGGCCAGGCGGTAGGGAAACGATGGGTTCAGGATCACGCGCAGCCAGTCGACCGGCACGACCCGCCCATCAATGATTGCGTGGCCCTGCGGCGTCTGCATCCAGCTGTTCGAGGCCAGGATCCAGGTCGCGGAGACCAGGGTTCCGAGCGCGACCGCCAGCGTCGACACGAAGTGCAGCCCTGGCCCGACCCGGTCCCGACCGAACAGCATCACGCCGAGGAACCCGGCCTCGAGGAAGAAGGCCGTCAGCACCTCGTAGGCCAGCAGCGGCCCCGTCACCCCCCCGGCAAAGCGGGAAAAGTTGCTCCAGTTGGTGCCGAACTGGTAGGCCATGACCAGCCCCGAGACCACGCCCATTCCGAAGGCCACCGCAAACACCTTGATCCAGAACTGGTAAAGGTCGATGTAGACGCTGCGGCCCGTGCGCAGCCACAGGCCCTCGAGCACCGCCAGATAGCTCGCCAGCCCGATGGTCAGCGCCGGAAACAGGATGTGGAACGAGATCGTGAAGCCGAACTGGATCCGGGCGAGCAGCAATGCAGTCATGTCGGTGCCTCGTGTGGCTGAGCTTCACCCCTTCAGGCCGGCTGTGAACGACAGCACGAAAATCATGCGTCGTGAAGCGCCCGAAATGTTGTAGTCCAAAGCCGACAAATGCGCAGGAATTGACCGGCGAGCGCTGGCTTCAGTCTTGCAGGAGCTGAACTGGCCCGCTCAGCGCGCCAGCGTCGCCCAGGCCGGGAGGCGGCAGGTCCAGGGGTTGGCGCACGAGCGCGTAGCCCTGGCTGCCAAAGAGCATCGGCAGATAGTCGTGCGCCTCGTGGTCGATGGTGACGCAGAACGGCACCAGGCCGGCCTCGCGCGCTTCCTGCACGGCGCGGCGCGCAGCACTTCGAGGCGCCGGCGCACGCGCCGCGCCGTGGCGCGCAGCGCCTGCGGCGGCGTGTGCGGCTTGCCAGGGCGGGCCACGGAACACTGCACCGCGCTGTCGTTTGCCAAGGGCCTGCTGGGGATCCTGGAGTTTCTCGAGCTGCGCCACGCCCCGGCGCTGTGGCGCTGGCGCGTGGTCGGCTGGCTCGTGCTGGTGCTGGCGTTGATCGCGCTGGCGCATGGGGTCGCGCGCTGGTGACGCCCGCGCGCGCGCAGGCAGGGTTCTGCATGCTATTTAAAAGATAGCTTTCAGCGCTTACCTGTCAAGCGCTGGAGGCACTTTTGACTGTAAATCCAGCCGGCCCGTGCGCCCGGCGCAGCGGGTGCCTGGCCTTCAGGCCACGCTGCGCAGGCGCGGCGCTGCGGCGGCCGGGTGCATGCGGCCAAACAGGTCCTTGGGATCGCCGTCGGTGGGCACGAGCGCGATGTCCCGGCCCACGCCGCGCTCGTGCGCGAGCCGGTGCAGCACCTGCAGGGCCGAGAAGTCCTCCAGCGCAAAGCCGACCGAGTCGAACACCGTCACCTCGCCCGCGTCGCGGCGCCCCGGCGCCTGGCCCGTGAGCACGCGCCAGAGCTCGGTGACCGGGTGGTCGGCCGCGAGCTGCTGGATCTCGCCCTCGGTGCGCGTCTGCGGCGCGTACTCGACGAAGATGCGCGCGCCGCGCAGCACGTCGGCGTGCAGCTCGGTCTTGCCGGGGCAGTCGCCGCCGACGGCGTTGAGGTGCATGCCGGGCTCGACCATGCCGGGCGTGAGGATGGTCGCGCGTGCCTTGTCGGCGGTGGCCGTGGTCACGATGTCGGCGCCGCGCACGGCCTCTGCGGTGGAGGCCGCGCGCCGCACGCGCAAGGCCGGCGCGGCGGCCGCCAGGTTGCGCACCAGCTTGTCGGTGGCCGCGCGGTCGACGTCGAACACGCGCAGCTCGGTGGTGCCCAGCAGCGCGTGGAAGGCCAGCGCCTGGAATTCGCTTTGCGCGCCGTTGCCGATCAGCGCCATGCTGCGGCTATCGCGCCGCGCCAGCGCGCGCGCCGCCACGACCGAAGCAGCGGCGGTGCGCAGCGCGGTGGTCAGCGTCAGCTCGGCCAGCAGCAGCGGATAGCCGGTGGCCACCTCGGCCAGCACGCCGAACGCCATCACCGTGGGCAGGCCCTGCGCCGGGTTGACCGGGTGGCCGTTGACATACTTGAAGCTGTAGTGCGTGGCGTCGGCCACCGGCATCAGCTCGATCACGCCGCGCGCGCTGTGGCTCGCGGTGCGCGCCGACTTGTCGAATGCGGGCCAGCGCGCAAAGTCGGCTTCGATGCGCTCGGCCAGCAGGGCGATGAAACGCGCCACGCCGATGCCGCGCACCAGGTCGGCAAGCGTGGGCAGGTCAAGCAGGCGGGTCATGGCAGTGTCTCCGGGGCGTTGGACCATTCTGGCGCCGGGCCGCGCCAACAGATAGCCCACAAACCGGCACAAATGCGGATGAAAATGGCGCAATGCTTCATGGGGCCTGGCGTTATGAGCAAGATGGACGACACCGACCGCGAAATCCTCGGCATTCTGCGCGCCGATGCGCGCACGCCCGTCGCCACGCTGGCGCAGCGCCTGCGCGTGTCGCGCGGCACGGTGCAAAACCGCCTGCGCAAGCTCGAAGACAGCGGCGTCATCGTCGGCTACACGGTGCGGCTGCGGCCCGACTCCGAGCCCCAGCGCATCCGCGCCTGGATGAGCATTGCGGTGGAAGGCAATGCCGCGCCCGCAGTGATCCGCGCGCTGCGCGGCGAGCCGCTGGTGGGCGCGCTGCACACCACCAACGGCCGCTGGGACATCGTGGCCGAACTGCGCGCCGAAAGCCTCGAGGCCTTCGACAGCGCGCTCGGCCGCATCCGCCTGACGCCGGGCATTGCCAACACCGAAACCAGCATCCTGCTGTCGACCTACAAGGCCTGAGCCGGTGGCCGGGCGCACAGACGCCTGGGCGACAGCAGGGCAGGGTTTTCGGCCTACCGCGGCGGCCGCAGGTGCGCTGCAATGCGGCCTCGCTTCTTTTTTCACCCTGACACAAGGAGACGCTATGCAGCGCCGCCATCTCATCCAACTCGGTGCCACCGCCCTGGCCGCCACCGCCTTCGGCGCCCAGGCCCAGGCCACCGGGTTCCCGACCAAGCCCATCAAGCTCGTGATTGCCTTCCCGGCCGGTGGCCCGACCGACATCACCATGCGCGCGCTGGCCGACAACGCCAGCCGCATCCTGGGCCAGCCGGTGATCGTCGACAACAAGCCCGGCGCCGGCGGCACATTGCCCGCGCAGGCGCTGCAGACGGCCGCCGCCGACGGCTACACCGTGGCGCAGATCCCGCTCGGTGTGTTCCGCCTGCCCTACACCACCAAGATCAACTGGGACCCGGTCAAGGACATCAGCTACGTGATCAACGTCACCGGCTACGCGTTCGGCATCGTCGTGCCGGCCGACTCGCCGCTCAAGACCTGGACGCACTTCGTCGCCTGGGCCAAGGCCAACCCGGGCAAGCTCAGCTACGGCTCGACCGGCACCATGACCAGCCCGCACCTGACGACCGAGCTGATCGCGCAGAAAGCTCGGCATCGAACTGCTGCACGTGCCCTACAAGGGCAGCGCCGACCTGATGCAGTCGATCCTGGGCGGCAACATCATGGCCGCGGCCGACTCGCACGGGCTTTGCGCCGCAGGTCGAGGCCGGCAAGCTGCGCGTGCTCAACACCTGGGGCGCCGAGCGCCTGGCCAAGTTCCCCGATGCGCCCACGCTCAAGGAGCTGGGCCTGGACATCGTGCAGAACTCGCCGTTCGGCATCGGCGCGCCCAAGGGCACGCCGCCCGCGGTGGTCAAGCGCCTGCACGACGCGTTCAAGCAGGCCATGGAGCAGGACGCCTACAAGGCGGCCCTGGCGCGCTACGACATGGTGCCGATGTACATGGGCAGCGCCGCATACCAAAAGTTCGCGCAGGACACCTTTACTCGCGAGAAGGCGCTGGTGGAAAAGCTGGGGCTGGCCAAAACCTTCTGAGCATTGCCTTGGCGCCCGCCCGGCCGGGGCGGGGTCAGGCCGTCCGTATGATGGGTGGCTTGAACCTGCACGGACCTACTCCCATGGCAAACCCCCCTGACAACATCAGCATGGCCCTGTTTTGCGACTTCGAGAATGTCGCCTTGGGTGTGCGCGATGCGCAGTACGAAAAATTCGACATCAAACCGGTGCTGGAGCGCCTGCTGCTCAAGGGCAGCATCGTCGTCAAAAAGGCCTATTGCGACTGGGAGCGCTACAAGGGCTTCAAGGCCACGATGCACGAGGCCAACTTCGAACTGATCGAGATCCCCCATGTGCGCCAGTCGGGCAAGAACTCGGCCGACATCCGCCTGGTAGTGGATGCGCTGGACCTGTGCTACACGAAGTCGCACGTGAACACCTTCGTCATCATCAGCGGCGACTCGGACTTCTCGCCGCTCGTCTCCAAGCTGCGCGAGAACGCCAAGCAGGTCATCGGCGTGGGCGTCAAGCAGTCCACCTCGGACCTGCTGATTGCCAACTGCGACGAATTCATCTTCTACGACGACCTCGTGCGCGAGAACCAGCGTGCGCTGGCCCGGCGCCAGAGCCCGGGCGCGGCGCCGGCAGCCGCGCCGCTCCCCGGAGGAAGAGCGCCATCGCAAGGAGAGCCAGGAAGCGCGCCGCGCCCAGGGAGTTGATTTGGCGGTCGAGACCTTCGAGGCCCTGGTCTCCGAGCGCGGCGACAGCGGCAAGATCTGGGCGTCGGTGCTCAAGGAAGCCATCAAGCGCCGCAAGCCCGATTTCAGCGAGAGCTACTATGGCTTTCGCACTTTCGGCAACCTGCTGGAAGAGGCGCAGGCGCGCGGGACTGCTGGAGTTCGGCCGCGATGAAAAATCCGGTGCCTATGTGTTTCGCAGCCTGGCGTCGCCGGGGGTGACGCACCCTGCAGCCCGGGCCGAGGGGGCGGCCGAGCGGTCCGGCGGCGCGGGCTACTTCCGGCACGAGCCGCAGGCGGCCACCGCCGGCCACGACGCAGCTGCCGGCGAAAGAGGCGACAACGGCGCACGTGGTGGGCGGGGTCGCGGTCGCCGCGGTGAGGGTTCGGCACACCCGCAAGGACGCGTCGATGGACAGGCTGCCCACCGGCACGAGTTCAGACCTGAACACCATGGCGAGCCGCCGGATGAAGCGCCCGCCGAGCGCCCTGCGGGAAGCTACTTTCGTCCGCAGCCTCAACCGTCGGTGTCTGCGCCTGCTGAATCGGAGGACGTGGCAAATGCGCAGGGGGGCCAAAACGATGCCGGCGCGCCGGGGGAGGCACGGATATCGGCAACTCCGGCCGAGGTGTCTGATCTGGCCGAAACGAAGGCAGCACCCGCCACGGTGGCCGCCGAAACTGAGGCGCCTTCCGCTTCGGCACCGCCAGCGCGGCGCCGCGCCTCCGCAGGGGAACGCAAGGATGCACGCAAGACCGAGGGGCCAGGGGGCGCCGCGGCCGGGGATACGGCTGCGCCTGGCGGCAGCGGCGCAACCGCGGCGAAAAAGTCAGCAGGCAAAGCCAGTGCGGCTGGGCCCAAGCCTGCCAAGACCACCGCAGCCCGGGCGCGCAAGCCGGCCGCAAAAGGCCCGGCGACTGAGTAGTCGTGGCGTCTGTCAGCGCCTCAGCGTGGGGCTAGCCGTGCAGCATGCGCTTTATCCTGCGCAGGCAGCGGAGGGTCGCAGAGGCAAGTTGCTGCAGTGAGGGGTTGTGCTCTGGATAGCAGGACGGGTGCCAGGGCGCGGTTTAACCTGCCAAGGTGCCCAGCGCACGGAAATGCGCCCGCAGCCTGTCCACGAAGCGCTCGGCCATCGCAGACGGCGCTGATTGCGGCGGAAACGCCAGCACCACTTCCACCGGGCAGCGTGGCTGCAGCGGCACGGTGCGCAGCTGCGGCGCAAACACCGCGGCCACATACGGGTTGACCACGCCCACGCCCGTGCCCTGCGCCGCCAGCATGCAGATGGTGGCGGAGTAGGTGGTCTCGACCGTGGAGGCCGCCGCGATGCCGTGCTGCTGCATGGTGCCCTGCAGCTGCAGGTAGATTTCGTCGTCGGCGTGCAGGGTCAGCAGCACCTGGCCCTGCAGGTCGCGCACGTGCAGTGCCTTGCGCGCGGCCAGCGGGTGGGCCGGGTGCATCACGCAGACGGCGTTGCCGCGGTGCAGCGTGGTCGCATCGAGCTGCGGATGCCGCATGGCCATGGTGCTCAGCGCCAGGTCGAACTGGCCGTGCAGCAGGCCCTCGCGCAGCTGTGGCGTGCCAATGGTCTGCAGGCTGACATGCACGTCCGGGTGTTGTTGCAAAAAGGCGTGCACCACGGCCGGCATCACGCTCAGGCCGAGCGCGGGCGTGCAGCCCAGGCGCAGCTCGCCGGTGCCCGACTGGCGCAGCGTGGCCACGTTCTGCTCGATGCGCTCGAGGCCCAGAAAGTGACGCTGCACGGTCTGGAACAGCTCGCGCGCCTCGTGCGTGGGGCGCAGCCGGCCCTTCTGGATATCGAACAGCTTCAGGCCCGAGGCCGACTGCATCTGCGCCAGCAGCCGGCTGATCGACGGCTGCGTGGTGTGCAGCATGGCGGCCGCGGCCGTCGTCGTGCCGGTCTGCATGACGGCGCGAAAGGCTTCGATCTGGCGAAAGTTCAGGGGGCGCGGCATGGCAGGGCAGGGCGTGGGGGACGCCGCGCAATGTATATCAAAACGGTATGGGTGACCGAAGAAATTGAATTTTCAAGAATTCCCACCGGCTCCTACACTGCATTTTTTCCCAACCAAGGCGCGCCCGAACGGGCCGCACAGGAGACACACATGAACATGCAATGGACCCGCAGGAGCGTGGCACTGGGCGCGCTGGCGCTCGGCCTGGGCGCCATGGGCGCAGCCACCGCCGCCGAGCCGGCCTTTCCGGCGCGGACCGTGCGCATCATCGTGCCGTTCACGGCCGGCGGCAGCTCGGACGTGCAGGCGCGCATGCTGGCCGACCGGCTTGGCCGCCTGTGGGGCCAGCCGGTGGTGGTCGAGAACAAGCCCGGCGCGGGCGGCCACCTGGGCGGCAAGTACGTGGTCGACCAGCCGGCCGACGGCTACACGCTGATGGTGGGCTCGATCGGCCTGCACGCGGCCTACGGCATCTACAAGAAGCTGCCGTACAACCCCGCCACCGACCTGCGCCTGGTGACCGTGCTGGCCGAAATGCCGCACGTCGTCGTGGCCTCGCCCGCGCTGCCCGC
The DNA here is from genome assembly GCA_963703375.1 of uncultured beta proteobacterium. GTDB lineage: Bacteria > Pseudomonadota > Gammaproteobacteria > Burkholderiales > Burkholderiaceae_C > Simplicispira. Next base: position 811,924 of record CAVPEF010000004.1, read on the forward strand.
CAAGGACCTCAAGCAGCTCACCGACATGGCCAAGAAGGCGCCGGGCACGGTCAACTTCGGCTCGGCCGGCGTCGGCTCGTCGGTGCACATGATGGGCGAGCTCTACAAGCTGCAGTCGGGCGCGCCCATCGTGCACGTGCCCTACCGCGGCAGCTCGGCCGCGCTCAACGACCTGCTGGGCGGCCAGATCCAGCTGATGTTCGAGAACCCGCCCACCGTGCTCTCGCACATCCGCGGCGGCAAGCTGCGCGCGCTGGCGGTGACGGGCAAGGAGCGCCTGGCCGCGCTGCCCGACGTGCCGACCGCGACCGAGGCCGGCATCTCCGGCTTCGAGGCCACCTCGTGGACCACGGTGGCCGTGTCCTCCAAGGTGCCGCAGGCCGTGGTCGAGAAGATCAGCGCCGACGTGCGCAAGGTGGTCAACACGCCCGAGTTCCGCAAGGGCCTCGAAGACCAGGGCATGAGCGCCGTGGCCAACAGCCTGGCCGATGCCAAGGTGTTCGTGACCAACGAAAAGGCCCGCTGGGACCGCGTGATCCAGGAAGGCCACGTCTCGGCCGACTGACGGCGCGCACGCGCGGCGCTGCGCTCCTGTGCCCTGTACTGCCCGGCCCGCTGCCGGGCAGATGTTTTTTTGCTGTTGCATTGTTGACTTCCATGACCACTGACACCCCCGCCTCCGCCGCTCCGTATGTGCCCTGCCGCCGCGTCGGCGACGGCAGCCAGCACCACTTCTTCGGCTACTACAACAAGTCCAACTGGGACAAGACCAACCGCCTGGTCACCGGCCAGCGCACGCCCTGGATGGACCAGGTCCTCACGCCCGACGTCAAGGCCACGGTCGGCTATTTCGACACCGAGGACGGCGACCGCTTCCACGCCGTGGGCGAGACCTATGCCTGGAACTGGCAGATGGGCAGCCAGCTGCAGTGGCTCGACGGCGCGCCGGGCCGCCAGCTGGTCTACAACGACCGCACGGGCGACATGGCAGCGCGCTACCCGGGCTTTGGCGCCGTGGTCGTGGACATCGACACGAAAGAGCGCCGCGTGCTGCCGATGCCGGTGTATGTGGTCGCGCCGAGCAGCGCCTGGGCGCTGTCGGTCGACTACCGGCGCCTGTACGTGACGCACGAGACCATCGGCTACAGCGAGGCGGGCGGCCCGTTCGATCTGCCGCTGGCGCCGCAGGACGACGGCATCTGGCGCATGGACGTCGCCACGGGCGCGGCGCAGTTGCTGGTCAGCTACGCCCAGCTCCAGGCTTTCCACCATGTGCCGTCGATGGACAAGGCGATCCACTGGGTCAGCCACATCGAGGTCAACCCGGCCTCCTCGCGCATCCTGTTCCTGCACCGCTGGACCGAGCGCGTGAAGGACGAGACCTGCTTCCTGCACCGCCTGGTCACCATGAACCCCGACGGTTCGGGCATGCGCCTGCTCGAATGCTCGGACCACCCGCTGCCGCAGCTGGCCGACGATTTCGACCCCAGCGCCGTGGGCACGTTCGACTACGAAAAGTCCGAGTACCAGATCTCGCACCCGCTGTGGCAGGACAACGAGCACATCATCGTCTGGGGCCCGCACGCCGGTGAGATCCACTACCACCTGTACCACGACGTGGACGGCGGCGCGGTGCAGGTGGTCGGCCGCGATGTGCTGGTGGAGAACGGCCACATGACCTTCTCGCCCGTGAGCACGCGCTGGATGCTCAGCGACACCTACCCGGACGACCAGACGCACGAGCGCTTCCTGTTCCTGTTCGACATGCAGACCGGCGAGCGCCGCAACCTGGGCAGCTTCTACGCCACGCCGCACCTCAGCAAGGAAAACCGCTGCGACCTGCACCCGCGCTGGAGCCGCGACGGCCGCCAGGTGTGCATCGACTCGGTGCACGAAGGCCAGCGCCAGATGTACATCCTCGACGTGTCATCGATCGTCGGCGCCTGAAGCACACGCGCTGTCGAAAAAGCCCGCACGGTCGATGCCGTGCGGGCTTTTTCAATTTCAGGAGCTGCGCGCGCAATGCGGGCGTGGGTTTCAACGGGTTTTGTGGCCCAAACCCAATGAATGCCAGCGCTGCCAGCTATGCTTTTTGATGGTGCGGTTCAGCGGGTCGACAGGATGGCCCGCGCCAGCTCGATGAAACCGTCGCCGCGCTCGCTCGGCGTGACGTAGCGCGGCAGGTGCGCCAGCTGCGGCACGAAGCGCGCGATGTTGGCCACGCCGATGCTGTGCGGCAAGTGCGCGAACATGAGCTGGTCGTTGGTCGAGTCGCCGACGTAGGCCCAGCGCTGCATCTCGGCGTCGAGGTCGCGGCCGAACAGCGTCGCGCACGATCCAGCGCGCGCCTTCGAGCTTGTTGTGCTCGCCAAACCAGCCGTTGATGTGGATGCTGCTCACCGTGGCGTTCATGCCGTCGGCGCGCATCAGCGCCACGCACTGCGTCGATCTGCGCCTGCGGCAGGTGCGTGAATTCGCTGTGGTCGATCGCGATGTCGGTCTCGCGGCCCGGCGAATCGGTCGCGCGCCGCGCGCCGGGCACTCGCGCTCGATGCTCGGCGAGCACCTGCTGCATGCGCGCGAAGTTGCGCGTGCGCGTGGCCTCGTCCTGCTGGTAGAGCTTGGTCGAGGCCGCCCGCGGCATTCGCTGCGCAGCGCCACGGCGCCGTTCTCGGCGACGATGGCGTCCACGGGCCAGGCCTGGGCGAACGGTTCGCTCCAGCCCACCGGGCGGCCGGTGATCGGCACCACATGCAGGCCGGCCGCGTGCAGGTCGGCCAGCGCCTGCAGCCATCGGGGCCGTGATCACGCCTTCGGTGGTCAGCGTGTCGTCGATGTCGGTGAGCACGCCCAGCAGTCGCCGGGGGCCGGCGCGGGCCATTCGCTCAGAGCGCGCAGAAAGGCTGTCATCGGGGCCGCCGCGGTCAGTGGTTGGTGTCCAGCGCCAGGCCCGCATGCTCGCGCAGCGGATGGAAGTGGATCTTCGGAAAGCGCTCCTGCGCCAGCCGCACGTCGTACGGCGAGGTGCACAGGTAGGCCAGCGTGTCGGCCGCGTCGTGCGCCATGCGCAGCGGGTAGGCGTCGGCGAACGCGCGCAGGTCGGCCGGCGTGTCGGCGGTGATCCAGCGCGCGCCGGTGTACTGGCAGCCTTCGAGGCGGATGTCGGCGTCGTACTCGGTCTTCAGGCGGTGCTGCACCACTTCGAACTGCAGCTGGCCGACGGCGCCCAGCAGCATCGGTGCCGCCGACCTCGGGCCGGAACACCTGGATCGCGCCTTCCTCGCCGAGCTGGGCCAGGCCCTGCTGCAGCTGCTTGGTGCGCAGCGGGTTCTTCAGGATCACGGTCATGAACATCTCGGGCGCGAAGAAGGGCAGGCCGGTGAACTGCAGCGCCGCGCCGTCGGTGATGGTGTCGCCCAGCTGCACGCCGCCGTGCGTGGTGAAGCCGATGATGTCGCCCGCATAGGCCTCTTCGACCGCCTCGCGGCGCTGGCTCATGAAGGTGACGACGCTGGTCGGGCGCAGTTCCTTGGCGGTGCGCTGCACCTTGAGCTTCATGCCCGGCGTGTACTTGCCCGAGGCCATGCGCACGAAGGCGATGCGGTCGCGGTGGTTGGCGTCCATGTTGGCCTGCACCTTGAACACCACGCCCGCGAAGTCCTTGTCTTCGGGCTGGATCTTCTTCACCACCGGCTGTCTGTTGACCATGCGCGTGCTGATGCGCGACTGCGGCGGCGGCGCCAGGTCGACCAGCGCGTCGAGCACTTCCATCACGCCGAAGTTGTTGACGCCGGAGCCGAAGAACACGGGCGTCTGCTTGCCGGCCAGGAAGGCTTCGTGGTCCCAGCGCGGCCGAGGCGCCGATGGCCAGTTCCATGCTCTCCATGCGCGTCGTCGAAGTCGTGGCCGAAGCGCTCGCGCAGCGTGTCGCGGCTCGCGTCAGCGGGATGATTTCGAAGTCCTGCGGCAGGCGTTCGCTGCCGGACTCGAACACCGTCATCGCCTGCGTGCGCAGGTTGATGATGCCGCCGAAGCTCTTGCCCTGGCCCACGGGCCAGGTCATGGGCACGCAGGGCATGCCGAGTTCGCGCTCGACCTCGTCGAGGATGTCGAGCGGCTCGCGCACTTCGCGGTCCATCTTGTTGACGAAGGTGATGATGGGCGTGTCGCGCTGGCGGCAGACCTCGATCAGGCGGCGCGTCTGCGCTTCCACGCCGTTGGCCGCGTCGATCACCATCAGCGCCGAGTCGACGGCGGTGAGCACGCGGTAGGTGTCTTCGCGAGAAGTCCTTGTGGCCGGGCGTGTCGAGCAGGTTGATGACGTGGTCGCGGTAGAGCATCTGCATCACCGACGAGGCCACCGAGATGCCGCGCTGCTTCTCGATCTCCATCCAGTCGGACGTGGCGTGGCGGCGTGGCCTTGCGCGCCTTGACCGAGCCGGCGATCTGGATCGCGCCCGAGAACAGCAGCAGCTTTTCCGTCAGCGTGGTCTTGCCGGCGTCGGGGTGGGAAATGATGGCAAAGGTGCGGCGGCGGCGGGTTTCGGCAAGGAACGGAGCAGACATTCAGGCGGGGAGTGCGGCGCGGCGCGCGGCACGGTCAAAAAGGTTGGGGACCGGGCGATTATCGCCAAGCACGCCCCCGGCCTGCTGCACGCCCGCTGCGGCGTGCCGCGCTGCCAGGCCTTTATTTGGCTGGCGTGACGGTCACCTTGGGCACTTCAATGACCTTTTCCTCGGCCTTGACCGTGGGCACGGTGACGACTTTTTCTTCGGTGGACACATGGACATCCGGGGTCTTGACGTCGTACTTGGGCAGCGTGACGTTGCCCGACTGGGTTTTTTCCACCTCGTACTTGGGCAGCGTGACATTGCCTTCCTGGGTCTTTTTCACGTCGCAGGCCGTGAGGCCGGCAAGGGCGAAGGCAGCGAGGCTGAGTGCGATGGTTTTCTGCATGGTGTGTGCTTTCTTTCAAGAGCGGCAAGGCCGACAGGTGGAGACAAGGGGCCGTTCGGTGCCAGCGCAACGGCATTCCTGGGCTCCATTGAAAGAGCGCGCGGCGCGCGCTGCGTGTAGGAGCGCGGACCCGTGCGCTGTCGGCATGTGCCGGGTGAGGGCGTCGGCCAAGGGCGTCGGCGCTGCCTGGCAGCGGCCGCGCGCTGGGCTAAAATAGTGGCCTTTCCGAGGAGCGTTGCAGCGTCCCCCACTGTGCGGGGCGTGAGGCTCGGAACCCCTATCCGCAACGACGCTCATCCACTTCTCGTGTGGTGAGCTTTTTCTTTCTCTCCCCCGGCAAGTGGTTTTTCCTGAATTCGTTTTGGAGCAAACCATGAACGCACGCCTGAACAACACCGCCCTGAACGCCGATTGCGCGATCACCGACATCTCCCTGGCCGACTGGGGCCGCAAGGAAATCCGCATCGCCGAGACCGAGATGCCCGGCCTGATGGCGATCCGCGAGGAATTCGCCGCCGCGCCAGCCGCTCAAGGGCGCGCGCATCACCGGCTCGCTGCACATGACGATCCAGACCGCCGTGCTGATCGAGACGCTGCAGGCGCTCGGCGCCGACGGTGCGCTGGGCCTCGTGCAACATCTTCTCGACGCAGGACCACGCCGCCGCCGCGATCGCCGCCAGCGGCACGCCGGTGTTCGCGGTCAAGGGCGAGTCGCTGGCCGACTACTGGGACTACACGCACCGCATCTTCGAGTTCGGCGCCAAGGGCACGAAGGCGAAGGCCCGAACATGATCCTCGACGACGGCGGCGACGCCACGCTGCTGATGCACCTGGGCCAGCGCGCCGAAAAGGACCTCTCGGTGCTGGGCAACCCCACGAGCGAAGAAGAAACGCATCCTGTTCGCCGCGATCCGGCCAAGCTGGCCGCCGACGCGACCTGGTACACGCGCAAGTCGGCCGAGATCATCGGCGTGACCGAAGAGACGACGACCGGCGTGCACCGCCTCAACGAGATGCGGCCAAGGGCACGCTGCTGTTCCGCGCGATCAACGTCAACGACTCGGTCACCAAGAGCAAGTTCGACAACCTCTACGGCTGCCGCGAATCGCTGGTCGACGGCATCAAGCGCGCCACCGACGTGATGATCGCCGGCAAGGTCGCGCTGGTCGCCGGCTACGGCGACGTGGGCAAGGGCTCGGCGCAGGCGCTGCGCGCGCTGTCGCGCCCAGGTCTGGGTGACCGAGATCGACCCGATCAACGCGCTGCAGGCCGCGATGGAAGGCTACAAGGTCGTGACCATGGAATACGCCGCCGACAAGGCCGACATCTTCGTGACCACCACCGGCAACCGCGACGTGATCCGCCACGAGCACATGGCTGGCGATGAAGGACCAGGCCATCGTCTGCAACATCGGCCACTTCGACAACGAGATCGACGTCGCGTCGATCGAGAAGTACAAGTGGGAAGAGATCAAGCCCCAGGTCGACCACATCATCTTCCCCGACGGCAAGAAGATCATCCTGCTGGCCAAGGGCCGCCTGGTGAACCTGGGCTGCGCCACCGGCCACCCGAGCTTCGTGATGTCGCCTCGTTCGCCAACCAGACCATTGCGCAGATCGAGCTGTTCACCAAGCCCGACCGTACGAGGCCGGCAAGGTCTACGTGCTGCCCAAGCACCTCGACGAGAAGGTCGCGCGCCTGCACCTGAAGAAGGTCGGCGCCATGCTGACCGAGCTGACCGACGCGCAGGCCGCCTACATCGGCGTGGACAAGAGCGGTCCCTACAAGGCCGACACCTACCGCTATTGAGCGGACAGGCGCGGCGCGCGCATGCCACGGTCCGCGCAGCGCTTTGGTTGTCTCAGCAAATGATAGCTACAAGCGCTTGATGCACGAGCGCTGGAGCCCTATTTCGACTCACAAAGGATGGGCGCCATGCGCGCAGATGTTTTTCTGGTGGAGCGTGGCCACGCGGCCACGCGCTCGCAGGCGCAGCGGCTGATCGCGGCCGGGGTGGAGTGGCGCCTGTCGCCGCGCGCACCGTGGCAGAAGGTGGCCAAGAACGGTGACGACATCCCGAGCGTGGCCGAGGTGCGGCTGCTCGACGATGCCGAGGCCCACTACCTCTCGCGCGGCGGCCTCAAGCTCGAAGGGGCGCTCCAGGCCACCGGCCTGTCCGTGGCCGGCCTGCGCTGCCTGGACGTGGGGCAGAGCACGGGCGGCTTCACCGACTGCCTGCTGCAGCACGGCGCCGCGCAGGTGATCGGCGTCGACGTCGGCCACGGCCAGCTGCACGAGCGGCTGCGCAGCGACGCGCGCGTGGTCTGCGTCGAGGGCGTCAATGCGCGCGCGCTCACGGCCGACGCGCTGCAGCAGGCGTGCGAGCTGGCGCTGTCCGAGGCCGTCGAGCCCGACGAGGACAACGAGACCCAGCCCGAGGCGCCCTACAGCTGGATGCGCAACGGCGGGCTGGTGGACGAGGCCTACGACGACAGCGGCGACGCCCAGGACAAGGACATCGAAGCCTTCAAGTCCGAGCGTGCGGCCCAGGCCAAGGCGCGCGCGCAGGGCACGCTGGCGCTCGGGCGCCGCCGCCGCGCCGACCGCGCCGACACCGACACCACGCCGCTGTTCGATCTGGTGGTGGGCGACCTGTCGTTCATCTCGCTGACGCTGGTGCTGCCCGCGCTGGTGCCGCTGCTGGCGCCACAGGGCGCGCTGCTGATGCTGGTCAAGCCGCAGTTCGAACTGCAGCCGGGGCAGGTCGGCAAGGGCGGCATCGTGCGCGATGCGGCGCTGTACGCCGTGGTCGAGCAGCGCATCCGCGACTGCTGCGCCGCGCTGGGCCTGCAGGTGCAGGCCTGGCTCGACAGCCCGATCGCACGGCGGCGACGGCAACCGGAGTTTTTTGTATTTGCCAGGAGGGGCGGATGAGCGCGAGAACGCAACGGGCAGGCGGGGCACCGAGCGTGCCGTTTCCCGTCAGCTGTGGAGTTTTTCCCGACCAAGACGCCCGAGGGCGCCGACAAGCTGCGCGCCGTGCGCCAGCAGCTGTACGCGCTGCAGCCCGAGTTCTGTTCCGTGACCTATGGCGCGGGCGGCTCGACCCAGGAAGGCACGTTCAGCACGGTGCGCGACATCCTGGCCGAGGGCGTGAGCGCGGCCTCGCACTTCTCGTGCATCGGCGCGACGCGCGCCTCGGTGCGCGCCGAGCTGGCCGAGCTGCAGGCCATGGGCGTGAAGCGCCTGGTGGCACTGCGCGGCGACCTGCCCAGCGGCTACGGCGTGGGCGGCGAGTTCCACTATGCGAGCGACCTGGTGGAGTTCATCCGCGCCGAGACGGGCCGCGACTTCCAGATCGAGGTCGCGGCCTACCCCGAGGTGCACCCGCAGGCGCGCTCGCCCGAAGCCGACCTGCAGGCCTTTGCCGCCAAGGTGCGCGCGGGTGCCGATTCGGCCATCACGCAGTATTTCTTCAACGCCGACGCCTACTTCCGCTTCGTCGACGAGGCGCGCGCCTGGGCCTGGACGTGCCCATCGTGCCGGGCATCATGCCCATCATGGGTTCGACCCAGTTGATGCGCTTTTCCGACGCCTGCGGCGCCGAGATTCCGCGCTGGATCCGGCTGCGCCTGCAGGGCTTTGGTGACGACACGGCCAGCATCAAGGCCTTCGGGCTGGACGTGGTGACCGCGCTGTGCGCGCGCTTGCGCGAGGGCGGGGCGCCGGCGCTGCACTTCTACACCATGAACCAGAGCGCGGCCACGCTCGAGATCTGCCGGCGCCTGGCGCTGGGCACGGCCTAGATGTGAAGCGTCAAGAGGTTATTTCTTGACGAGTTGAGTCTGGACATAGGCGCGATGCCGCCGTTCCCGCTGCGGCGGGATTTTTTTCGCCTGCGCTACCATTCGGCGCTTGCTCCTTGCCCTCACCTCCCTCTGTTCCCGCGCCGCTGGCCGCTTTTCACCGCTGACCGCTGGCTGCGCCGTGCTCGCCTGCGCGGGCGCCTTGCTGGTCCAGGGGTGCGCCCTGGGCGACCGTGCTGGGCCAGCGTCTGCCCCGGTGCCTGCGCCCGCGCAGCCGCCACCGGCCGCGGCGCAGGCCCCCACGCCGCGTCCTCTGCCATCGCGCTCCCTGCCCGCTGCCCGTCCTGCCGACAGCGCGGCGGTGGAAGAAGTAGACGAGCCCAGTGCCCGCTTCGACGAGCAGGGCCAGGCCTCGTGGTACGGCGCCTCGTTGCACCGCCGCCGCACGGCCAGTGGCGAGCGCTTCGACATGCACGCGTTCACGGCCGCGCACCGCTCGCTGCCGTTTGGCACGCAGGTGTGCGTGCGCAGCCTGGTGAACGGCAAGGTGGTGCAGGTGCGCATCAACGACCGCGGTCCGCACACGGCCGGCCGCATCATCGACCTCAGCCGCGCCGCCGCCCGGGCGCTGGGCATGCTCGGGCGCGGCACCAAGCCGGTGGCGCTGACGGTGCTGGAGCCCGGAGAGACGGACTGCGCGCCGTCCTGAGCGGCAGGCGCCCGTTCAGCTGCCCGCTTCGAGCGTGTGCGTGGCGTGCTTGTCCTGGCCCAGCAGCTCGGCCATCTGCGGCAGTGCGTCCTTGAGCTGGGCCTTGAGGGTGTGCGGCGGGTTGATCAGGAACATGCCGCTGGCGGGCAGGCCCGGGCGCTTGACCTCGCCTGCGGCGTCTTCGGTGATCTTGCTGGACTTGACGGTGAGCGTGGCATGCAGCCAGGGCTTGCCGGCCTTCTGCGCCAGGGTCTTGAGGCGGCGCGGCAGGTCGTGCGCTTCGGGGCGCGGAATGATCGGGTACCAGACCGCATAGGTGCCGGTGGCAAAGCGCTTGAGTGCGTCCTGCACCATGTCCAGCACCTTGCCGTAGTCGCTCTTGATTTCATAGCTGGGATCGCACAGCACAAGCGCGCGGCGGGCCGGTGGCGGCAAGAATTTCTTGATGCCTTCAAAGCCGTCCTCGTGCAGCACGGCGACCTGGCGGCCGGCTTCGAGCTGGGCCACGTTGCCCGTGAGCGCGCGCTGGTCGACCGGGTGCAGCTCGAACAGCTTGAGCTTGTCGTGCGCGCGCAGCAGGTGCTGGATGATGAACGGCGAGCCCGGATAGATCTTGGTGCTGGGGCCGCTGTTGAAGGTGCGCACCAGGTCGATGTAGGCCTGCAGGGCGGGCGCCAGCGGTGGGGTGGTGGCTGCGCGGGAGGCGCCCAGGCGCAGGATGCCGCCCGTGGCCTCGGCGCTGGTCTTGGCGTAGTCGCCATCGAGCCGGTACAGGCCGGCGCCCGCATGGGTGTCCAGCACGGTGAGGGCCGCGTCTTTTTCGGTGAGGTATTGCAAGGTGGCAATCAGCACGGTGTGCTTGAGCACATCGGCATGGTTGCCTGCGTGAAAGGCGTGGCGGTAACTGAACATGGCGCTATGGTAACCACCGCCCGGGACGGGGCCTGCGGGTGCCCCGGGCGGGTATGCGCCCTCGCGTCCGTGCACCAGGGCCCGCAACGGCGCACTGCGGCAGAAATGGCGGCGGCGCGCAGAGCCGGATGCGGTTTGTTGCCAGAGGTCCGCAGGAATGGCCGATGATGGCGCCCACAGCAAATGGCGATTTGATCGTTACTAACTGTATGTTATTGTTCAGAAACGTCGCATCCCATCCCCTATGACCGACCTCGCCGCCGCTCCCGCTCCTGCCGTGCGCCACGTGGACGCACTGCCTACGGGCACGCGCCTGGGCGAGTTCGAGGTGCTTTCCTTGCTCGGGGTCGGCGGATTTGGCGTGGTCTACCAGGCCTTCGACCATTCGCTGCTGCGCACCGTGGCCATCAAGGAGTACCTGCCCGCGGCGCTGGCCGGACGCACCGAAGGCCACTCGCTGTGGGTGCGTTCGTCGAGCGACGAGCAGGCCTACCAGGCAGGCCTCAAATCGTTCGTCGGCGAGGCGCGCATGCTGGCGCAGTTCGAGCATCCATCGCTGGTCAAGGTGTTCCGCTTCTGGGAAGCCAACAACACGGCCTACATGGTCATGCCGCTGTACCGTGGCATGACGCTCAAGCAGGCGCGCGCCCAGATGCGCACGCCGCCGCCCGAAGCCTGGCTGCGCCTGGTGCTGTGGTCGGTGCTGGGCGCCTTGCGCACCTTGCACGACAGCGAGACCCTGCACCGCGACATCTCGCCAGACAACATCTTTCTGCAGGATGTCGGCCCGCCGGTGCTGCTGGACCTGGGCGCTGCGCGCCACGCCATCAATGACCGCGACCAGCGGCACACCGCGGTCCTGAAGGTCCATTACGCCCCCATCGAGCAATACGCCGACGGCGACATCGACATGCCGCAGGGCCCGTGGAGCGACCTGTATTCGCTGGCCGCCGTGGTGCATGGCTGCCTGTGCAACGAGGCACCGGTGCCGTCCACGCTGCGCTCCATCCGCGACCGCATGGTGCCGTTTGCCCGCGTCGCCAAGACCGTGGGCCGGCAATTCAACCAGGAGTACTCTGCCACCTTCGTTGCCGCGATTGCCCAGTCGCTGGCGCTGCGGTCCGAAGAGCGGCCGCAGGACATCGATGCGTTTTTGCACACCATGGACATGGTGGAGCCGCCGGGCGCGCTCGAGCATTTCGACTTCCGCGCGCAGCTCGGCGATATCTGGATGGAGCCGGCGCACCCGCCCGCTGCGGCACTGGCCGAGCCTCGCACGGACTCGGCCAGCGCGCCGCCAGCGCTGGCGGCGGTCGTGCCCGCTGCCCCCACGGTGGCGCCGCCCCCCGCCTTGGACGCGCCTGTGGCCCCGCCCGGCGGGGGCGCGCAGCCTGTCGACATCGTGGTTCCCGATGCCCGTGGGCAAGTGGAAGGCGCAGCGGGAAGCGCGCGCGCCAAACCGCCTGCCCAGGAAACCGGCCCGTCTGCGCCGCAACCCCCTCTGGCGAGCGTGAAGCCGCAGCGCGCCTGGGCCTGGCTGGCCGGTGTGGCGCTGGTCGTGGCCATCGCTGGTGGCTATGGCTGGGGCCAGCGTGCGCCGAAGACCGCACCGCAGGACAACATCATCACGGAATGGGCCGAGCCCGCCACGCCCGCGCCCGCGCCGCATCGCGCCGGCCGAGGGGGCAGCCGATGCGGCGGTGCGCGAGGCCGTGGCCCCGGCCCCGGTCGCGCCTGCGGGGCCGCCACCAGCATTTGTCCAGGCTTCGGACCAGGCAGCGGCGTTGCGGGCTCCCGTGCGGCAGCCTCCCAAGGTTTCCCGGATGCCGCAGCCCGAGGTGGCGCCCGAGGCGGCGCGTGCGCAGGCCTCTGCCGCGGCCGCGCCCGCGCCGCCGTCGCCTCGCCCGCGCCAGGAGGCAGTGCACCAGCCCTGTGCCGACACCAATTTCTTCACGCAAAGCGCCTGCCTGTACCGTGAATGCCCCAAGCCCGCGTTCGCGGCCACGCCCATCTGCGTGGAACACCGCCGCCGCGTGCAGCAGCAGGCCGCCGAGGCGCAACTGCGCAATTGAGGCAGCCTCTGCTCTGATCGGTCTCTGCACAACAAATGCGCACAGCCGGGCTTGCCTTTGTATAATGGCGGGCTTCGCAGCGCTTGCGTGACTCCGCGGCGAAGTGCGGGCCTTGCCTGCAAGTGCCACCTAAGAGGTTTCCGTGAAGAGAAACACCGACCGTGGAAAAGAGTCCCCAGGACGCCAGCCCCTGTTCCAGGCTGGTCAAACCCTCGAAAGAGAAAACTCATGAAAACTTTCAGCGCCAAACCCGCTGAGGTCGTGCACGAGTGGTTTGTGATTGACGCGACCGACAAGGTCCTCGGACGAGTAGCCAGCGAAGTTGCTCTCCGTTTGCGCGGCAAACACAAGGCCATTTACACGCCTCACGTCGATACCGGTGACTTCATCGTCATCATCAACGCAGCGCAACTCGCGTCACCGGCACCAAGTCGACCGACAAGGTGTACTACCGCCACTCGGGTTACCCGGGCGGCATCACGGCCACCAACTTCCGCGACATGCAATCCAAGCACCCCGGCCGCGCCCTGGAAAAGGCTGTCAAGGGCATGCTGCCCAAGGGCCCGCTCGGCTACGCCATGATCAAGAAACTCAAGGTGTACGGTGGTGCAGAGCATCCCGCACACCGCCCAACAGCCCAAAGTGCTGGAACTGTAAGGAGCCTTGAGAATGATTGGTGAATGGAACAATGGCACCGGCCGTCGCAAGTCCAGCGTCGCCCGCGTGTTTCTGAAAAAAGGCACCGGCAAGATCACGGTCAATGGCAAGGACATCCAGGCCTACTTCGGCCGTGAAACCTCGATCATGATCGCCAAGCAGCCGCTCTTCCTGACGAACCACGTCGAAACCTTCGACATCATGATCAACGTGCACGGCGGCGGTGAATCCGGCCAGGCCGGTGCTGCCCGCCACGGCATCACCCGCGCCCTGATCGACTACGACGCAACGCTCAAGCCCGTGCTGAGCCAGGCCGGCTTCGTGACGCGCGATGCGCGTGAAGTCGAACGCAAGAAGGTCGGCCTGCACTCTGCACGCCGCCGCAAGCAGTTCTCCAAGCGTTAATCCGCTGCTCGCCTGCAAAAAACCGCTGCAAGTTCCTTGCAGCGGTTTGTTTGGTGCGCTTGCCCGCTGGTCGCACGCGCCACATCGTGCAATGAAAGCCGCCTTCGGGCGGCTTTTTGTTGGTTGCAGTAGCATCGATCCCATTGGCCGCTACGTTCGGCCCCCCTACAGGAGTCTCCCCATGAGCGCTGTTGCTGAAAACATCCAGACCCCGCCAGATGCCCGACCCGATCGTCTTCACCGACAGTGCGGCGGCCAAGGTGGCCGACCTGATCGCCGAGGAAGGCAATCCCGACCTGAAGCTGCGCGTGTTCGTGCAGGGCGGCGGCTGCTCGGGCTTCCAGTACGGTTTCACCTTCGACGAGATCACCAACGACGACGACACCACGATGACCAAGAACGGCGTGTCGCTGCTGATCGACGCGATGAGCTACCAGTACCTGGTCGGCGCCGAGATCGACTACAAGGAAGACCTGCAGGGCGCCCAGTTCGTCATCAAGAACCCGAACGCCACCAGCACCTGCGGTTGCGGTTCGAGCTTCTCGGCCTGAGTGCCGTCTGGCACCGCGTTCTTTCGAAAGCCGCCTACGGGCGGCTTTTTCTTGGCCGTGTCCCTTTGCGCATTCCGCACCATGAAACGCCGAACAATCCCTCGCAAGAGCCTGCTGTGGCTGGTGGCCGTCGGCTTCTTCATGCAGACGCTGGACGCCACCATCGTCAACACGGCGCTGCCGGCCATGGCCGCCAGCCTGGGCGAGAGCCCGCTGCGCATGCAGTCGGTCGTCGTGGCCTATTCGCTGACGATGGCGATGCTGATTCCGGCCTCGGGCTGGATCGCCGACCGCTTCGGCGCGCGGCGCGTGTTCTTCGGCGCCATCGTGCTGTTCGTGCTCGGCTCGGTGCTGTGCGCGCTCTCGCAAGGCCTCGGCCAGCTGGTGGCGGCGCGCGTCGTGCAGGGCGCGGGCGGGGCGCTTGCTGCTGCCGGTGGGGCGGCTGGCGCTGCTGCGCACCTTGCCGCGCGAGCGAGTTCCTGCAGGCGATGAGCTTCGTCGCCATTCCGGGGCTGATCGGCCCGCTGATCGGGCCCGACGCTGGGCGGCTGGCTGGTGCAGTACGCGTCGTGGCACTGGATCTTCCTGATCAACGTGCCGGTGGGCCTGGCCGGCTGCCTGGCCACGCTGCGCTTCATGCCCGACCGTGCGCAGCGCGTCGGTCGCGCGCTTCGACTGGCGGGCTACGCTGCTGCTGGCCTTCGGCATGGTGGCGGTGTCGCTGGCGCTCGACGGCGTGTCGGGCTGGGGCTGCGCCAGGTCAGCGTGCTGGTGCTGATGATTTTCGGCTTGGCCAGCCTGGTGGCCTACTGGCTGCACGCCGCGCGGCGGCCCGATCCGCTGTTTTCGCCGGCGCTGTTTGCGCGTGCCGACGCTGCAGCATCGGGCTGCTGGGCAACCTGTTCTCGCGCCTGGGCAGCGGCTGCATGCCGTTCCTGATGCCGCTTGCTGCTGCAGGTCGTCGATGGGCTACTCGCCGCTGCAGGCCGGGCTGATGATGCTGCCGATCGCCGTGGCCGGCATGGCGATGAAGCGCGTCGCCACGCCGCTGATCATGCGCTATGGCTACCGCCGGGTGCTGGTGGTCAATACCTGCTGGTCGGCCTGACGCATGGCGAGCTTCGCGCTGACGTGCGCCGGGCCAGCCGCTGTGGCTGCGCATCGCTGCAGTTGCTGCTGTTCGGCGCGGTCAATTCGCTGCAGTTCACGGCCATGAACACGGTCACGCTGCAAGGACCTGGACGCAGGCATGGCCAGCAGCGGCAACAGCCTGCTGTCGATGGTGCAGATGCTGGCGATGAGCCTGGGCGTGGCCGCCGCCGAGCGCGGTGCTGGCGGGTTTCACGGAGTTTTTCGGCAAGGCGACGGCCGGTGCGCACACGCTGCACGCTTTCCAGGCCACCTTCGCCGGCATGGGGCTGATCACCGTCGCTTCGGCGGTGATCTTCTGGCAGCTTCCGCCGAAGAGCGGCTGGGGCGCAGGCCGCTGCCGACCCGAGGTCTCGGGCCAGGGCTGAATACGGGCTCAGGCCGGGTAGACCGCGCCGAGCACGCGTCGACCGGCGCGCCGGTCACGCTGCGCGAGGTTGCCGCTCTCGGCGCAGGGGCGCCGCGCCAGCCAGGCAAAGGCCGCCGCTTCGACCTGCTGCGGCGGCAGGCCGCGTCGGCTGCGACGACACCACCGCCACGCCCGGCAGCAGCGCCTGCAGGCGCGCCATGCAGGTGCGCGTTGAGCGCGCCGCCGCCGCAGACGATCAGTGTTTCGCTGCTCGCGGCGTGGCGGGCAACGTCCGCAGCACAGGCGCGGGCGGTGAATTCGGTCAAGGTGGCCTGCACGTCGGCAGCGCGCGCCTGGGCCACCGGCGCCAGCCGTGCGGCCAGCCACGGCGGGTTGAACAGGTCGCGCCCGGTGCTCTTGGGCGGGGCCTTGGCGCAGGAAGGGTTCGGCCAGCAGCGCGTGCCAGCAGCTCGGGCAGCGACCTGCCCGCTGGCCGCCCAGGCGCCGCCGGCGTCGAAGGGCTGGCCGGTGTGCTGCTGGCACCAGTGGTCCATCAGCGCATTGCCGGGGCCGCAGTCGAAGCCCAGCACGCTGCCGCCGCTGCGGCGCCGGCAGCACGCTCAGGTTGGACGATGCCGCCGAGGTTCAGCACGGCGACGGCGCTGGCCGGGCCGGCCGAACAACGCCGGTGGAAGGCCGGCACCAGCGGCGCGCCCTGGCCGCCGGCGGCGACGTCGCGGCTGCGGAAGTCGGCCACCACGTCGATGCCGCATGAGCTCGGCCAGCAGCGCCGGGTTGTTGATCTGCAGCGTGTAGCCCGTGCCGTCGAACTCCTGCGGCCGGTGGCGCACCGTCTGGCCATGGGCGCCGATGGCGCGCACGTCCGTGGGCCGCAGGCCGCTGTGCGCGAGCAGCGCGTGCACCACGCCGGCATAGGCGCGCGCCAGCGCGTTGCCGGCCAGGGCGGCGCGGTGCAGTTCGTTGGCGCCGGGGGTGTTGAGGGCCAGCAGTTCGGCTCGCAATCCACGGAGCTAACGGCGCAGACTGCGTAGTGCGTTACCGCGCATTCTGACTGTCGGAAAAGTCGGCCAGCACGCCGTCGACGCCGTCGAGCGAGGTGCCCGACATCAGGCCGATGTACCAGCTCGGACATGGGGAGCGGCAGGGCTGCACCGGCGGGGCAGGCCCGCCGGTGCGCTGCAGCGTTCAGTCGGCGCTGGCCTGCTGACGACCGAGCACGGCCGCCGCCAGCTGCGGTGCGCATCGCGGCGGCCAGGCGGTCGAAGGCCGGGCGCGGCCGCGGCGGACGACCGGTGCGGCCGACTCGCTCTGCTGGGCGATGGTCGATCGGATCCTGCGTACTCGCCGTTCACGCGGAATTCGAAGTGCAGGTGCGGGCCGGTGGCCCAGCCGGTGGCGCCCACGGCGCCGATGGTCTGGCCCTGGCTCACGGCTCTGGCCGGCCTTGCACGTCGATGCGGCTCAGGTGGGCGTAGACCGTGACGCTGGTTGTTGCGGTGCTTGATGATGACGATGTTGCCGTAGCCGTTCTGCACGCCGGCGAATTCGACCACGCCGTCGCCCACGGTGCGCACGGTGGTGCCGGTGGGCGCCGCGAAGTCGATGCCAGGTGGGCTGGCGCCAGTTGTTGCAGGATCGGGTGCAAGCGCATCGCGAAGCCGCTGGAGATGCGCGAGAACTCGACCGGCGAGCTCAGGTAGGCGTGGCGCAGGCTGTCGCCGTTCGGGCGGTAGTAGCCGCCCTTGCGGCCGGGTCTCCTGGAACCACACGGCCTGGTGGAGTCTTGCCGTTGTTCTCGAATTCGGCGCGACAGCACGCGGCCGCTGCGCAGCGGTTGGCCGTCGGCTTCGAAGGTTTCGTAGACCACGGCGAAGCGGTCGCCCTGGCGCAGCGCGCGGCGAAAGTCGATGTCTGCCCGAGAACATGTCGGCCAGCTGCACGGCCACGGCGTCGGGGATGTTGGCGGCGTCGGTGGCGGCAAACAGCGAGCTGCGGATCACGCCGCTGGCCAGGCGGCTGGACGTGGTCAGGGGCGCGGTTTCAATGCGCGAGACGAAGCCATTGCCCGACTTTTCGATCACCAGGCGCTTGAAGCTGGCGCTCGTCGTCGGGGATCCAGCGCGCCGTCAGGCGCAGCAGGCGGTGGTCGTCGGTGGCTTCGGCGGAAACCAGTGCGGCCGCTGCGGCCCAGCAGGTTTTGCTGCGCTCGGCGTGTCGCGGCGCAAGAAGGCGGCGGCGGCCGGATCGGCCACGCCCAGGCGCTGCAGCAGCGACTCGGCGGTGTCGCTGCTGCGCACCTGGTCCGAGCGGAAGAGCGAGAAGCCGGGGCCCTCGGTCAGGTCGGCCAGCGAGGCGCCGCTGGCCAGCGATTCAACGGATTGCTCGACCAGGCGCACCGGCAGGTCGACGGCGTCGGGGCCGAACGAGGCCACGGCAAAAGCGCCACCGCCGCCGGTCAGCAGCATGGCTGCGAGCACGGCGGTGAGGCGCTTGGGGTGTTTCTGGATGCTGTGGGACAGCCGCTCTAGCAAAGCGAGGCTGGCGGTGGTGAAACCGTGTTTCAAGGAATGATCCCCAGGGTGAGCGTGTGTCCGCGGGGCCAGGACCGGTGGTGGAGCCGGGGCCGAGGAGCGCACAAACTGTCAGGAAGCAGCCGTTCGAACGGGTCGAAAAGGCGGCCACACTTAGAATCCGCCACTGCAAGGTGGGGCGAAGTATAGCTCAACCTCCTACATCGGACACCCAAGGAAACCCTTATGAATCAATCTGTTGTTACAACATCTGCTGTCTCGGATGGTGTAGGACGGGCGCTTGAAATCTCGCTGCGCGGTGCCGAGGAGCTGCTGCCGCAGGACGAGTGGGTGAAGAAAGCTGGCGCGTTCCGAGGCCACGGGCCAGCCGCTGCGCATCAAGCTCGGCCTCGACCCGACGGCGCCCGACATCCACATCGGCCACACCGTGGTGCTCAACAAGATGCGCCAGCTGCAGGACCTGGGCCACCAGGTCATTTTCCTGATCGGCGACTTCACGACCACTGATCGGCGACCCGTCGGGCCGCAACAGCACGCGCCCGCCGCTGACGCCGCGAGCAGATCAAGGCCAACGCCGAGACCTATTACCAGCAGGCCAGCCTGGTGCTGGACCCGGCGCGCACCGAGATCCGCTACAACAGCGAGTGGAGCGAGCCGCTGGGCGCCCGCGGCATGATCGCAGCTGGCCGCCAAGTACACCGTGGCGCGCATGATGGAGCGCGACGACTTCCACAAGCGCTTCACGACCGGCCAGTCGATCAGCGTGCACGAATTCCTCTACCCGCTGATGCAGGGCTACGACTCGGTGGCGCTCAAGGCCGACCTCGAGCTCGGCGGCACCGACCAGACGTTCAACCTGCTCATGGGCCGCCACCTGCAGCAGGAGTACGGCCAGGAGCCGCAGTGCGTGCTCACGATGCCGCTGCTGGTGGGCCTGGACGGCGTCGACAAGATGTCCAAGTCCAAGAACAACTACATCGGCATCACGCGAAGACGCCAACACCATGTTCGCCAAGGTGCTGAGCATCTCGGACACGCTGATGTGGGACTGGTACACGCTGCTGTCCTTCCAGTCGCTCGAACAGATCGCGCGCTGCAAGCGCCGAGGTGGCGGGCGGGCGCAACCCCAAGGACGCCAAGGTGGCGCTGGCCAAGGAAATCACCACGCGCTTTCACAGCGCGGCCGCCGCCGAGGCCGCCGAGCAGGACTTCATGAACCGCAGCAAGGGCGGCGTGCCCGACGAGATCCCCGAGGTGGGCCTGTCGGGCGCGCCGCTGGGCATCGGTGCGCTGCTCAAGCAGGCGAACCTGGCGCCGTCGACCAGCGAGGCCAACCGCCTGATCGACGGCGGCGGCGTGCGCGTGGACGGCAGCGTGGTCAGCGACCAGGGCCTGAAGCTGGCCGCGGGCAGCTATGTGGTGCAGGTGGGCAAGCGCAAGTTTGCGCGGGTCACGCTGGCCTGAGGCGCATTTTTTAGATGAAATCGGGCTCTGGCGCTGATGCAGCAAGCGCCGGAAGCTATTGAATTAATAGCACATCAACCGAGGTCGTCGTTCAGGTCGGTGTCCGGCACATCGCCGATGGCCGCGCGCGTGGCCTGCGCCTGCAGCGCGAGCCACGCGCAAAAGGCCTGCACCTCGGGGCGCTGGCCGCTGCGCGGGCCCACCAGCAGCCAATAGGCCAGCGGCGAGTCGAGCCGGTGCGCCGGCAGCACCTCCACCAGATCGCCGCGCGCCAGGCTGTCGGCCACCAGCGGCAGCCGGGCCAGCGCCAGGCCCTGGCCGGTCAGCGCGGCCTGGGCGATCTGGTGCGCGTAGTTGAAGTACAGCCAGCGCTTGGGCTGGACGGCGGACATGCCGTGCATGTCGAACCAGCGCCTCCAGGTCAGCCAGTCGAGCTGCTGGGTGCGGTGGACGTCGGCGGCCTCGATCAGGGTGAAGCCCGCCACGTCCTCGGGCGTCTCGACCACCGCGCCGCTCTTGAGCAGCCACGGGCTGATCACCACGGCCAGCTGTTCACCGAACAGGCGCTGCGCGCCGCGCAGGTGCGGGCCGGGCGCGCTGTAGCGCAGCGCCAGGTCGACATCGGCGGTGTCCAGGTCGACGCTGGTGTCGGAGGCGTCGATGCGGATGTCGATGTCGGGGTGTTCGTGCTGGAACGGCTCGAGCCGCGGAATCAGCCACATCGACGCGAACGAGGCCCAGGTGGTGATCGCCACGCTCTTGCGCCCGGCCGTCTGGCGGATCTGGCGCACGGCGCTGTCCAGGCGTTCGAGCGCCGGCGCCACCGCGCGCAGCAGCTGCGCGCCGGCCGAGGTGAGCTCGACGGCGCGCGTGTGGCGCAGGAACAGCGGCACGCCGACATCGTCTTCGAGCGCCTGGATCTGGCGGCTGATGGCCGACTGCGTGAGCGCCAGGTCGTCGGCCGCCGCGCGGAAGTTGAGCTGCCGCGCCACCGCCACGAACGCGCGCAACTGGCCCGCGGCGATGGGACGCGTGCGCAGCGCCACGGCGGCGGGCGGCATTTTGGCGGTGGACGGATTGATGCGGTTCATGAATGAATGATGGCCTCGCTTTTCATTGGACGCCGAGCCTAGCTGCCATCACCATCAGGGCCTCATAGGGTTTACTTGGAGATGGCCATGGCCGCATCGACTATTCTGAATTCGCAACAATTGCCGGCCCGGGGCACGGCCGGGTCCGCGCCTGCGCCGCTGTGCCGCCTTGGCGCGGGCAGCGCGCTCAGCCTGCGGCCGCGCCAGCCGCTGGCGCTGCGCGTGGCGCGCGGCCAGGCCTGGGTCACGCTGGGCGAGGGGCCGCACGGCGAGGCTGCGCAGTCCGGGGACGTGTTTGTCGCGCCGGGCCAGACACTGTGGCTGGTGCCGGGCCAGCAGGTCGTGCTCGAGCCCGTCGGGGCTGAGGCGGTGCACTACCAGCTCGGCCGCCTTTCGGGTGCTGGCGCGCCACGCCTGCCGGCGCTGCGCCAGTGGTGGCAACGTCGCCATGGGGCGGCGCAGGGCGCAGCGGGGGCCTGCTGCGCTTGAAAGCCGCGGTTCCAAGCCCAAACAGCGGCCAGCGCTGAGCCAGTCAGCGCTGGCCGCTGTTTTTGTCTGGCAAACGGTGGTTGGCAGCGCCTGTCTGCGCGCGGCTTACAGCAGCACGCTGTCGCGCATGGCGGCAAAGGCCTGCAGGGCCGCTTCGCCGTCCAGCAGGTCGAGATGCGCCAGCGTGTCGGCGTCTTCGACGGCGCTGAAGGCCAGGCTGAAGCTGGCAAAGCGCCGCTCGGCGAGCGGGCCGTGGTGCAGGATGTTGACGCCGGTATGGCGCGGGTCCTGGCGGATGCGCTCGGTCAGCGCGAGCACGTCTTTTTGCCAGCCCTCGAGCTGCTGGCAAAAGCGTCCGCCGTCAAAGACCAGCAGGCCGGTGATGCCGCGCTGCGCATTGGCGGCGCGCGCATGGCCGGCAATGTTGGCCACGGCACTGATCGGTACGCCAAGCCCGAGATGGCTGACGTAGAGCACCTGGTAGAGGGTCGTGCGGGAAGATGGCATAGGAGGCCCAATGTAGGCAGCGGGCCGGTGCGCCGCAATGTCAAAAGACACAGCGCGGCGGCCCTAGAATCCGCGCACCATGGACACCGAACCCGTTGCCAACGCCTGCCCGCGCGACTGCACCGACTGCCGGCTGCGCCGCAACGATGCGTTCACTGCGGTGACGCCGCAGCAGCTCGCGTTCATCGAGTCGTTTCGCAGCGGCACGGTCGCGGTGCCGGCCGGCGCGGCCGTGATCCGCGAGCATGTCTCCAACGGCAAACTGTTCACGCTCTATGCGGGCTGGGCGTTTCGTTACAAAACACTGAGCGACGGGCGCCGGCAGATCCTCAACTTCGTGCTGCCTGGCGACCTCGTCGGCCTGCAGCAGGAGTTTGGCGACAACGCCGCGCACGGCGTCGAGGCCGTGACCGACTGCGCGCTGTGCGTGTTTGCGGGCGAGCGCCTGTGGGACCTGTTCCGCGCCGAGCCGCGCCTGGGCTACGACATCACGTGGCTGTCGGCGCGCGGCGAGAGCTTTGTCGACGAAAACCTGCTGACCACCGGGCAGCGCAACGCCACCGAGCGCGTGGCCATGCTGCTGATCCACCTGTACCGCCGGCTCGAACGCATCGGGCTCGTCGAGGACGCGAGCGTGCCCTTTCCGATCAACCAGCAGCACATCGCCGATGCGCTCGGGCTGTCGCTGGTGCACACCAACAAGACGCTGCGCCGCCTGGCCAAGCTCGGCCTGCACGAGATCGCCCAGGGCCGGCTGCGCCTGCCCAACCCGCGCGCGTTGGAGCGCGTGGCCGAGTACTACGACCTGCCGCCGCGCCGCGTGCCGCTGCTGTAGCCGCGCAGCCGATAATTGCGCCTGCCGCCGGGCGCGCGCCGCCGTGGGGGCGGCGGGCCGCAGGGGCCAGTCGAGACGACGGAAATTTCATGACACCACTGGACATTCTCATCATGGCCGCGGGCAAGGGCACGCGGATGAAAAGCAGCCGCCCCAAGGTGCTGCACCGGCTCGCCGGCCGCGCGCTGCTGCAGCATGTGCTCGATACGGCGGCGCAGCTGGCGCCGCGCAGCGCGGTCGTCATCACCGGTCACGGTGCTACAGAAGTAGAAGCTACCAGCGCAGGCTGGACAAGCGCTGCAGGCACTTTTGACCTGAAATTCGCACGCCAGGAACCGCAGCTGGGCACCGGCCACGCGGTGCAGCAGGCGGTGCCGCTGCTGGCCGGCGACGGCACGGTGGTGGTGCTCTCGGGCGACGTGCCGCTGACGCAGGTCGACACGCTGCGCGCGCTGGTCGCCGCGTCCGAGGGCGCGCCCGGCGGCGCGCTGGCGCTGCTCACCGTCACGCTGCCCGACCCCACGGGCTACGGCCGCATCGTGCGCGCTGCCGACGGCGCGGTGCAGGGCATCGTCGAGCACAAGGACGCGAGCGACGCGCAGCGCGCCATTGCCGAGGTCTACAGCGGCATCCTGGCCGTGCCCGCGCGGCTCCTGGCGCCGTGGCTCGCGCGGCTTTCCAACGACAACGCCCAGGGCGAGTACTACCTGACCGACATCGTCGCCATGGCGGTGCAGGACGGCGTGCCCGTGGTCGCGCACCGCATTGCGGACGCGCTGCAGGTGGCGGGCGTCAACAGCCCCGTGCAGCTGGCCGAGCTCGAACGCGCGCACCAGCTGCGCCAAGCGCGTGCGCTGATGGAGCAGGGCGTGCGCCTGGCCGACCCGGCGCGCTTTGACCTGCGCGACGACCGGCGCTCGGGCGTGCGCGGCGCACTGGTCTGCGGCGCCGACGTGGAGATCGACGCCGGCTGCATCTTCACCGGCCGCGTGGAACTGGGCGAGGGTGTACAGATCGGCGCGCACTGCTGCATCGCCAACGCGCGCATCGCCGCCGGCGCCGTCATCCACCCCTACACCCACATCGACGGCGAACAGGCCGGCGTCGGCGTGGGCGAGGGCGCGCTGGTCGGGCCGTTCGCGCGCCTGCGCCCCGGCGCGCAGCTGGGCCGCGAGGTGCACATCGGCAATTTCGTCGAGGTCAAGAACTCCACCCTGGCCGACGGCGCCAAGGCCAACCACCTGGCGTACCTCGGCGACGCGACCGTGGGCGAGCGCGTGAACTACGGCGCCGGCAGCATCACCGCCAACTACGACGGCGCCAACAAGCACCGCACGGTGATCGAGGCCGACGTGCATGTCGGCAGCAACTGCGTGCTGGTCGCACCGATCACGCTGGGCGCGGGCGCCACGGTGGGCGGCGGCTCGACCCTCACCAAGGACCTGCCACCGGGCACGCTGGGCGTGGCGCGCGGCAAGCAGGTGGGCATTGCCAACTGGCAGCGCCCGGCCAAGCAGCCCAAGCCATGACGCCGGCGCGGCCCGGCGACGCGAGCGGGCGGACCGACGCGTCCGCGCAGGCGCTGCGCGCCCAGCTGGCCGAGCGCGAGCGCGAGCTTGCGGACCTGGCCGCCGCGCAGGAAGAGTTCCTGCGCGCGGTCTCGCACGACCTGCGCGCGCCGCTGCGCCACATCACGTCGTACGGCCCGTTGGTGGCCGAGCTGCTGCAGGGCTGCGGCCTGCAGGGCGAGGAGCTGCAGGAGGCGCAGGGGTTTCTGGCCACCATGGACCAGTCGGCGCGGCGCATGGGCCGCATGCTCGACGGGCTGCTCGCGCTCTCGCGCATTGCGCGTGCGCCGCTGCAGCGCGAGGCCGTGGCGCTGGGCGCGCTGCTGGCGCAGCTGCGCGACGGGCTCGCGCCCTTTGCCGACGGGCGGGCCGTGCAGTGGAGCGTGGCGCCCGATCTGCCGAGCGTCCAGGGCGATGCCGCGCTGCTGCAGCAGATGCTCGCCGAGCTGCTGGACAACGCGCTCAAGTTCACGCGCGGGCGCGACCCGGCGCGCATCGCCATCACCGCCGAACGCGGCACGGACGGCAGCGCCACGCTGCATGTGCAGGACAACGGCGTGGGTTTCGACCCGGCGCGGTCGGCGGGCCTGTTCGGTGTGTTCCAGCGCCTGCACCGCGAGGCCGAGTTCGACGGCGTCGGCACCGGCCTGGCCGCGGTGCGCGCGATCGCGCGGCGCCACGGCGGCGACGCCAGCGCCACGGCGGCGCCGGGCGTGGGCTGCACCGTGAGCGTGCGCCTGCCATGCTTCTGATTCGATAGCTTAAAGCGCAGCCTGGGTCTGCGTTTGGGGCACAAAATGCCTGGATGCCTGCAGCGGCTGTGGGCCCGGCCGCCGGCCGCCCGGCTTGAATTTCCGGCGCGGCGGTCCTATGTCGGAAGAAGCCTGTTTTGAAAGCCCCGCCATGACCGAAGCCCTGCACATCGTCTGCCCCCACTGCCACACCACCAACCGCGTGCAGGCCGCGCAGCTGGACAGCAGCCCCGACTGCGGCAGCTGCCACCGCCCGCTGTTCATGGGCGCGCCGCTCGAACTCGACGCTGCGAGCTTCGGCAAACACGTGCAGCGCAGCCAGATACCGCTGTTGGTCGACTTCTGGGCGCCCTGGTGCGGGCCGTGCCGGCAGATGGCGCCGGCCTTCGCCCAGGCCGCGCGCGAGCTCGAACCGCACATGCGCCTGGCCAAGCTCGACACCGAAGCGCACCCGCAGGTGGCCGCGCCCTACAACATCCGCAGCATCCCGACCATGGTGCTGTTCCGGGGCGGGCGCGAGGCCGCGCGCGTCTCGGGCGCGCTGGGCGCGGCCGACATCGTGCGCTGGGTGCGGTCGGTGGGTTGACGGCGCGGAAAAACCGCGGCCCTCAGCCGGCCGCGGCGCCGGCCTGCGCCAGCCAGTCGGCCACGGCCTGCACGCGCGCGGCGTGGACCAGTGCACCGACTTGGGGGCCGGTCACGCCCGCGGCGGCGGCGCGTGCCGCCACCGCACCGGTCGCCACCGACTGCACCGCCGCCAGCGCCGCCCGCAGCCGTGCGCGCTGCGGGTAGGCCGACTCCTCCAGGCCCAGCCGCCCGCGCGCGTCGCATTCGCAGGCCAGCAGGACGCCGTCGAAGCGCGCGGGCTTGCGGATCGCGTCGCAGCGCTCGAGCAGGCGCACCAGCGCGGCCGCGCCCAGGTCGCCGCTGCGGTGGATGTTGCCGTGCTCGCGCGCCACCACGTCGGCCAGTTCCCGGCAGTCGCTGGGCACGCGCAGGCGCTCGCACAGGCCCTGGAGCAGCCTGGCGCTGCGCTGTTCGTGGCCGATGTGGCGCGGCAGCACATCGGCCGGCGTCGTGCCCTTGCCCAGGTCGTGCGTGAGGCAGGCAAAGCGCACGGTCAGCGGCGCCTGCAGGCGCGCGGCCATGTCGAGCACCATCATCAGGTGCACGCCGGTGTCGATTTCGGGGTGGTGGTCGGCGCGCTGCGGCACGCCCCAGAGGCGCTCGACCTCGGGCAGCAGCACGGCGAGCGCGCCGCAGTCGCGCAGCACCGCGAACATGCGCGAGGGCCGCTCTTCCATCAGGCCGCGCGCGAGCTCCTGCCAGACGCGCTCGGCCACCAGGTGGTCGGCCTCGCCACCGGCGACCATCTCGCGCATGAGCTGCAGCGTCTCGGGCGCCACCGCGAAGTCGGTGAAGCGCGCCGCAAAGCGCGCCACGCGCAGGATGCGCACCGGGTCTTCGCGGAAGGCGTCGGTGACGTGGCGCAGCACGCGCTCGTGCAGGTCGCGCTCGCCGCCATAAGGGTCAAAATGGCCTCCAGCGCTTGCTGGGTCAGCGCTGGCAGCTATCGCATTGATAGTGAGGTCGCGCCGCGCCAGGTCTTCTTCGAGCGTCACGTCGGGCGAGGCCTGCACGGCAAAGCCGCGGTAGCCGCGCCCGCTCTTGCGCTCGGTGCGCGCCAGCGCATATTCCTCGCGCGTCTCGGGGTGCAGAAAGACCGGGAAGTCGCGCCCCACGGGCAGGTAGCCGCGCGCCACCATCTGTTCGGGCGTGGCGCCCACGACGACCCAGTCGCGGTCGTTGACCGGGCGGCCCAACAGCCGGTCGCGCACCGCACCGCCCACCATGTAGATTTGCATGGCAGCCAGTGTAGGGGGCGCGGGGTGCGCACCGTTGGCCGGGGCGCTGGCCTGCCGGTATATTGCGGGCCCGTGCGCCCCGCTGCCCTCTGGAGTCCCGTATGCCGTCTTCCCCCGCCATCACCATCGTCTCACCGAACCCGGACGGCAGCCTGCCACTGCCCGCCGACCCGCAAAGTGCCGCGCCCTCGGCGGCGCAATGGCAGGAGCGCGCCGAGCAGCTGCAGCAGCAGGTCGATGGCCTGCAGGACATTCTGGCCAGGCCCCTGAGCGACATCCTGGCCGACCGGGAAAAGGCGCAGGAGGCCGCGGCCGCCTGGGATGCGTTCGGCGCCATGTGGATGCTGTCGCAGCGCGCCATGCGGCGCGTGGCGCTGGACCTGGCGGCGCAGCTGGGCGTCAGCGAGGCCGACGTGGTGGCGCGCGCCATGCGGCACGCCAACGACGTGCTCAACGGCGACGGCGTCGACCTCGGCGGCACGGTGGCCCCGGCGCAGCTGGCGCACATCGCACGCCACCGGCCTTTCCTGCGCCAGCAGTTCCGCCAGGGCTGAGGGGCCGGGCGGATCGCGCGCCGGCGTCCTACAAGCGCTGTCGCCCCCGGCCGCCGCCGCCGGGCCCTGCGCGCCATGACGATGGAACCATGGACTGGATTGACCTTTTGCAGTGGCCCGCGATGGCCGTCACCGTTGCGGCCGCGTGGTATGTGGCATCGGAGCGCAAAAGCAAGCGCAACTGGGGTTTCTGGCTGTTCCTGGCCAGCAATGCGCTGTGGATTGCCTGGGGGCTTTCTTCGGGCGCCACCGCGCTGGTCGTGCTGCAGTTCTGCCTGGCCGCGCTGAACATCCGCGGCGCCGCCAAGGCAAAGACCTGAGCCCGGCGGCGCACTTCAGCGCGCGAGCCGGTAGGGTTCCTCGAATTCGCGGAAGTCCTTTTCGGCCAGTGCGCCGGCGATCCATTCCTGCATCGCGGGCAGCGCGCGCACGCGCTCGGCATAGGCGGTGATGTGCGGCGGCACCGGCAGCGCGTAGGTCAGCAGGCGCATGCAGACCGGCGCGAAATAGGCGTCGGCCACCGAGAACTGCCCCAGCAGCATCGGGCCGCCGTGTGTCTGCAGCAGGCCGCTCCACAGCGCGACCAGGCGCTGCACGTCGGCGCGCACGGCGGCCTGGTCGCGCCAGACGAGCGCGCCGACGTCGGGCAGGTGCGCCTCGATGTTCATCGGGCAGGCGCTGCGCAGCGCGGCAAAGCCGCTGTGCATCTCGGCACAGGCGCTGCGCGCATGGGCCCGCGCGCGCGCGTCCAGCGGCCACAGGTGCTTGTCGGCATGCTGCTCGGCCAGGTACTCGGCAATCGCCAGCGTGTCCCAGACCACCAGGTCGCCGTCGACCAGCACCGGCACCTTGCCGGTGGGGCTGACGGCCAGCAGCGCCTGCTTGAACTGCGACTGCGGCCCGAAGCTGTCGAAGCGCACCATCACCTCTTCGAAGGCGATGCCGGCCTGGCGCATCAGCACCCAGGGGCGCAGGGACCAGGACGAGTAGTTCTTGTTGCCGATGTAGAGCTTGAGCATGTGTCCACTTTGCATTGGTAAATCGCAGCCGGCGCCCCCGGCCCGGGTTACACCGGCCAGACCACGCCGTTGTCGTTGAGGATGGCGTCCAGCGGCAGGTCGTGCGCCTCGGGCTCGAAGTCGTCGAGGTAGCTGCCGGTGTAGCCCAGGCCGACCGTGAAGGGGCGCGGCCGCAGGGTGGCCAGCGTGCGGTCGTAGAAGCCGCCGCCATAGCCGAGCCGGTAGCCGCCCGGGGCGTAGCCCACGCAGGGCACGAACAGCAGCGTCGGCACGATGCGCTCGGTCTCCTTGGGCTTGGGGATGCCATAGGCGTCCTCTTCCATCGGGCAGCCGGGGTACCAGGCATGGAAGGCGAGCGTCTTGTGCTGCTTGTCGATCACCGGCAGGCCGATGCGGCGCAGTTCGGGCCCGTCCAGCAGTTCGCCGTCTTCCTTCCAGCGGTGCAGGGCGGGCAGGGGGTCGAACTCGCCCTTGATCGGCCAATAGGCGCCGATCACGGCGTCGGGCCGGTCCACCAGCCAGACGCGCATGACCTGCTGGAGCTGGTCGGCGCGCTCCAGGCGGTCGGGCAGGTTCAGGCGTTGTTCTATCAACACGCGGCGCAGGGCTGCTTTGTCCATCACATAATTCCCCCATGCAATTGCCGAAGATTCTGACACCGCTTGCCGCCGCGGCCTTGCTGGCCTGCGCCGCGCCCCTCGCCCTGGCCCAGTCCGCCAGCCCTGCTGCGGCCTCCACGGCCGTGCCAGCCCGCGGCGACGACGTGCTGCTGGAGATGCAGCAGGCCTTCCGCAAGAGCGACCGCCAAAGGCTCGGCCAGCTGCTGCCGGCCGCGCGCGGCCACGCGCTCGAGCCCTGGGCCGCCTATTGGGAGCTGCGCGCGCGCCTGGACGAGGCGCAGCCCAACGAAGTGCAGGCCTTCCTGCAGCGCTGGGCCGGCACCTACCAGGAAGACCGCTTGCGCAACGACTGGCTGCGCCAGCTCGGCCAGCGCCGCGACTGGGCGCGCTTTGCCGAGCTGCACCCGGCGTTTCGCATGGGCGACGACCGCGAGGTGCGCTGCTATGCCGCGACCATCGACCTTCTCGAGGGCAAAGCCCCCGCCAGCGCCGCCGACGAGGTGGTGCGCAACTGGCACGCGCTGCGCGACGCCGACGACGGCTGCACGTACGCTGCCGGCGAGCTGTTTGCCGCACGCAAGCTGGGCGCGCTCGAGGTCTGGCGCAAGGCGCGCCTGGCGATCGAGGCCAACCGCCTGCGCGCGGCGCGCGATGCGGTGACCATCGTCGCCCCCGAGGTGGTGGGCCTGGTCAGCGAACTGCACGCCAACCCGGCCAAGTTTCTCGTCGGCCGCGCCGCCGCGCCGACGCGCCAACGCCAGGAGCTGGTCGTGCTGGCGCTGGTCAAGCTCGCGGCGAGCGACCCCGACAACGCCGCCGTGCTGCTCGAGAGCAAGTGGAGCGGCCAGCTCACGCCCGAGGAGCGCCACTGGACCTGGGGCGTGATCGGCAAGCAGGCGGCGCTGCGCCTGTCGCCCGCGGCGACGGAATATTTCGACAAGGTCGCCAAGGACCGCGACCTCAGCGACGACCTGCTGGGCTGGAAGGTGCGCGCCGCGCTGCGCGCCGGCCAGTGGAAGACGGTGCGCCGCGCCATCGACGCCATGGGCGACGAGGCGCGCGCGGACAGCACCTGGGTGTACTGGAAGGCGCGCGCGCTGCTGGCCGGCCGGCCCGGCGAGGCCGAGCGCGCCGAGGCGCAGCAGCTGCTGCAGCGCATCGCCGGGCCCCATGGGTTCTATGAGCAGCTGGCGCTCGAAGACCTGGGCCAGCGCGTCACCGTGCCGCCGGCCCCCGCGCCGCTCACGGCCGAAGAAAAGGCCGCCGCACGCGCCAACCCGGCGCTGGCACGCGCGCTCTATGCGATCGGCATCGGCCTGCGCAGCGAAGGCGTGCGCGAGTGGAACTACGCCACCAACCTGCACAGCCCCGGCGGCATGGCCGAGCGCGAACTGCTGGCCGCTGCCGACCTGGCCTGCCAGCGCGAGGTCTGGGACCGCTGCATCAACACCAGCGAACGCACCAAGAGCGCGGTGGACTATGCGCAGCGCTTTCCGATGCCGCACCAAAGCGCGGTGGTGGCGCACAGCCAGGGCGTGGGGCTGGACCCGGCCTATGTCTACGGCCTGATCCGCCAGGAGAGCCGCTTCATCATGGACGCGCGCTCGGGCGTCGGCGCCTCGGGCCTGATGCAGGTCATGCCGGCCACGGCGCGCTGGACGGCCAAGAAAATCGGCCTGGCCGGCTTCACGCCCGACCAGCTCAACGACCGCGACACCAACATCACCATCGGCACGGCCTACCTCAAGCTCGCGCTCGACGACTTTGCCGGCTCCATGCCTATGGCCGCCGCGGCCTACAACGCCGGCCCGGGCCGCCCGCGCAGCTGGCGCAACGGCCCGGTGCTCGATGCCGCGATCTGGGCCGAGAACGTGCCGTTTGCCGAAACGCGCGACTACGTCAAGAAGGTGCTGGCCAACACCACCAACTACGCTGCCATCCTCACGGGCCAGCCGCAGTCGCTGCGCAGCCGCCTGGGCACCGTGGGGCCGCGTGACATGTCGACGCCCGACCCGAGCAAGGACCTGCCCTGAAGAGCGCACGGGGATGCCTTGCAGCAAGCATTGCCCGTGCGACATCCCCTTCGAGCGCGCAGTCTCGAAACCACCGGGTGCCATGGACGTGCTGGAGCGGCCGCGGTAGCTAGCGGCGACCCTCGGGCCACGGCTTTGCCACGATCGCCCTGGGGGCGTCGGGCCAAGGCCGCGGCGCCGCCGTCCTGGTGCACCCCGCGAACCGGCGCCGCTGCCTGTTCCTGATGTGCACCAGAGAGGCCGGCGCGGGCTGTGTTGACACTCTGATAATCAGATCCACATCACCGTCCCGGTGCCCCAGGAGTTCTCATGACCACCGATGTTTCTGCCGCCTCCGGCTCCCCGTCCCCTGCCAACCCGGGCACCGCGTTCCTGCCCGCGTCGCAGTGGGGTCGGGTGACGCTGGTGGGTGCCGGGCCGGGCGATGCCGAACTGCTCACGCTCAAGGCCGCGCGCGTGCTGGCCAGCGCGCGCACCGTGCTCTACGACCATCTGGTCTCGCACGACGTGCTCGCGCATGTGGCGCCGGGCGCCGAGCTGGTCTATGTGGGCAAGCAAAGCCGCAACCACACGCTGCCGCAGGAGGGCATCATCGAACTGATGGTGCGGCTGGCGAAGCAGGGCCGATCGCTGGTGCGCCTCAAGGGGGGCGATCCGTACATTTTTGGCCGCGGCGGTGAAGAAGCCCAGGCGCTGGCGGCGGCCGGCATTGCCTGCGACACCGTGCCCGGCATCAGCGCCGCGCAGGGCGCGGCCGCCGCCGCCGGCATTCCGCTCACGCACCGGGACCACGCCGGCATGCTGGTGTTCGCCACCGGCCACCTGCAGGGCGAGGAGGGCGAGCGCACCGTGGCGCTCGACTGGGACGCGCTGGCGCGGCCGCGCCAGACCGTGGTGATCTACATGGGTGTGGGCACCTTGCCGGTGATCTGCGCGCAGCTGGTGCGCCACGGCCTGCCGGCCGACACGCCGGCGGCGCTGATCGAGCGCGCCACGCTGCCCGAGCAGCGCACCATCGTCGGCAGCCTGCAGACCCTGCCGGAACTCGCAGTGCAGCATGCGGTGCGCGCGCCCGCACTGATCGTGATCGGCACGACGGTGTCGCTGCACGCGGTGATTGGCGCGGGTGCCGAAGGCCGGCTGCCTGTGCCCGCTGCGGTGGCGCCTAGAGCGCCTGCTGCGCGGACCGGCGGACCGCAGGCCCGGCTGCACGCCAGCGTCGACATGGCGTGATGCCTTCCGTGCCGGTGCTGGCGGAGCCGCTCAGGCGCTGCCCAGCGGCGTGCGCGCAGCGGCCGGCAGGCCCACGCTGGGGTCGGCGCCAGCGCAGGCCGGCGCGCCGTCGCACAGGGTGCGCAGCATGCCGTGCACGATCAGCACCTGCGCCGCGTAGTAGCTGGCCAGCACCCACAGCGGCGCCAGCGGCAGCGGCAGCACGAAGCGGTGCGTGGCCAGCAGCGCGTCGCTGAGCATGAAAAGGCAGGCGCCCACGGCCACGCTGCGCGCGGCCGGGCTGCGCAGCACCTGCGCGCGGCCCAGCGCCTGGGCGGCCATGAGCGCAATCACCAGCACATAGGCGGCCACGGGGCCGCGCAGCGCGGCGGGCAGGCCGCCCAGCCACAGAAACGCGTACATGGCGGCGCCCGTGGCCAGCGTGGCGCGCAGCGCCGCGCGGTGCGCGAACCAGGGCACGCCCTGGCGCAGCAGCGCGAGGTAGGCCAGGTGCGCGCCGAGGAAGCTCACCAGGCCAGGCAGAAAGAAGCTGCTGAACATCAGGAACACGTCGCCGGCCAGCGACAGCGCCACAGCGGCCAGCAGCAGGCCCCAGGGTTTTGGGTCAAATCGGCCTCTAACGCTTGCCTGGTAAGCGCTGATAGCTATCCATAAGATAGCAATCGCCATGGCCAGCGGCTTGAACAGCCAGTGCCAGGGCTGCAGCCCCAGCGCGCTGGTGGCGGTGGCCAGCGCGCCGGCCTCGACCACCAGCGCCTGCAGCATGCCGATGCGGCCCTGCACCACGGCGCCCAGCGCCCACTGCGCGGCCAGCAGCACGGCAAACCAGAGGGCGTTGTGCGCCAGCGGTGCGCTGTCGGCCTGCCACAGGAAGACCGAGACGCCGGCCAGCAGCAGCACAAACTGCACGCCCGCGAACCAGCGCGTGCGCGCGTCCATGGCCGGGTCGAAGCGCGGCAGCTGCGCGAGGTCGAACGCCGGCTTGGGAAAGCGCGCGGCCACGTCGGCGGGGCGCCAGCCGGGCGGCTTGAACCACACGCGCAGCTTGTCGCTGAAGCGCCGCGCATGCCAGCTGTCGTGCGCCAGCGCCGCATAGACCTGGGCGTTGGCCCACAGCGGGTCCCAGCTGTTGAGCAGGCCGCGCGTGCCGTAGACGCAGGGCTCGCGCGGGTCTTCGGCGCGGAACGTGCCAAAGAGGCGGTCCCAGACGATGAGGATGCCGCCGTAGTTCTTGTCGAGGTAGCGGTCGTTGACGGCGTGGTGCACGCGGTGGTTGCTGGGCGCGCAGAACCAGCGGTCGAACCAGCCCAGGCGCCCGACCTGCTCGGTGTGCACCCAGAACTGGTAGAGCAGGTCGATGAGGCCGACCACGGCGAACACCAGCGGCGGCACGCCGGCCAGCGCCATCGGCAGGTAGAACACCCAGCCCAGCAGCGCGCCCGAGCTGGTCTGGCGCAGCGCGGTGGACAGGTTGTAGTCCTGGCTCTGGTGGTGCACCGCGTGCGCGGCCCACAGCACGCCGACCTCGTGGCCCATGCGGTGCAGCCAGTAGTAGCAGAAATCGTAGAACAGCAGCGCCAGCAGCCAGCCCCAGGCACTGGTCCAGAACGCGTCGTTGCGCCACAGCGCCACGTGGCCGAAGACCGCGCTGTAGAGGCCGATGCGCAGCAGCGCGCGTGAACACCGCGCTGGTCTGGCTCAGCATGCCCAGGCTGATGCTGCCCAGGGCGTCGTTCAGGCGGTAGGTGTTGCGCCCGCGCGCGCGGCCCACCGCGTATTCGATCGCGATCAGCAGCAGGAAAACCGGGGTGGCGAGAACAATGGTCTGGCTCGGGCTCATGGCCCGATTCTTGCGCCGATCAGGTCAGCGCGCCTCTGGCGTCAACCCTGATGACGCGCTCGACCGTGCCGTGCGCCAGCCCGCCGCGCACGCCGACCAGGTGGTCGTGCAGGTTCACCGTGGGGTCGCAGTGCCCCGGGATCAGCCACAGCGTGCCGCCGAGCGCCGGCAGGCGGGCGTCGGGGCCGCTCGCGTGCACGATGCCGTGCTCGTCGCCGCCGTTGGCATAGGTGAGCGCCTGCGCGGGCGCCAGCAGCGCCACCGTGGGCAGGCCCGAGTCGATCGCATGGCTCTTGTGGCCGGCGTCGCACACCGCATGGCTGGCGCAGACCGAGATGACCTGGGTCTTGACGAACAGCGCATGCTCGAACGCCGGCTGGGCCGGCTCGCGCTCGTTGCGCGCGTAGTCGGCGTCCATGAACAGGAACGAGCCGGCCTGCAGCTCGCCGAACACGCCGCTGGCGGCCTCGTGCGCCAGCGTGCCGGTGCCCGAGCCGGTGACCAGCGGCACGGCCAGGCCGCTGGCGGCGACCAGGTCGCGCGTGTGCCGCGCCGCCTGCACCGCGGCGGCCAGCGCCTCGCGCCGCTCGGCCGCGCCCCTGAGGTGCTGCGCGCGGCCGTGGTAGGCCTGCAGGCCGGCAAAGCGCAGGCCGCGCATGGCGCGCCACGGCCTGGGCCAGGGCCACGGCGGGCGCGCCGGGCGGCACGCCGCAGCGGCCCTGGCCGACGTCGATTTCGACGAACACATCGATGCCGGCGCTCGCTGCCGGCCTGGTCCATGGCCATGGCCAGGCGCGCAATGCCGTCCAGGCTGTCCACTGCCAGCGCCAGGCGCCCGCCCTGCGCCGCCAGCTGCGCGGCCAGGCGCGCCACGCGCAGCAGCTTGTGCGGCGCGACGACCTCGTTGCTGATGAAGAGGTCGCGCACGCCGCCCGCGGCCAGCGCCTCGGCTTCGGCGGTTTTCTGCACGCAGGCGCCGGTGGCGCCGGCGCGCTGCAGCAGCAGGGCGATTTCGGCGCTCTTGTGCATCTTGGCGTGCGGCCGCCAGCGCACCTGGTGCTGGCGCGCAAAGCCGGCCATGCGCTCGATGTTGCGCTCCATCGCGTCGAGGTCGACGACCAGCGCGGGCGTGTCGATCGCGTCGACGCCCTGGCCCAGGCAGGCGCGCAGCGCGTCAGGTAAGGGTTTCATCGCGGCTGGCGTGGTCCAGGTGCTGGGTGTCGGCCCAGCCGATCAGCGTCAGGCCGTCCGGCGTCCACAGCAGGCGGTTGATGGCGGCGTTGGTCAGCTGCCAGGTGCGCGGCGCCTGCAGCTCCTGGCCGCGTGGCCAGCGCGGTAGAGCACGTCCAGCACGCCGCCGTGCGCCACCAGCACCACGAGTTCGCCGGAGTGCCGCGCGGCCAGGCGCTGCACGGTGGCGGCGATGCGTGCGCGCAGCGCGGTCAGCGACTCGCCGCCTTCGGGCGCGAAGTGCGGGTCGCGCTTGCGCCAGCGCCGCGCCTGCTCGGGCAGCTCGGCCTCGATCTCGGCGAAGGTGCGGCCCTGCAGCTCGCCGAAGCTGCGCTCGCGCAGGCCGGGCTCGGGCGTCAGCGGCGCGCCCGTGGTCTCGGCCACGGCCTGCGCGGTGGCGTGCGCGCGCTGCAGGTCGCTGGCATAGATGGCGCCGACGGGCTCGCCCGCGAGCGCCAGCCCGAGCTGCCGCGGCCTGCCACAGGCCGGTGTCGTTGAGCGGGATGTCGAGGTGGCCCTGGATGCGCGTGTCCACGTTCCAGGCGGTTTCGCCATGGCGCACGGCAATGATGCGGGTGGCGTCCATCGCAGCGTCCGGGATCTCGACGTTGACGCGGCGCGCGCCCGGCGGCGGCAGCGGAAAGCCGCTGAGCGCCGCGTCGAACATGGCGCCGAAGACGGCCGGGTCGTCGCTCCAGAGCCCTTCGTGCACCGCATGGGTTTCGTAGACCACGTTGCCGCTCGCCGCCTCGCGCAGCACCAGGCCGACCTCGCGGCGGTACAGCGTGGACGGCGGAAAGCGCATGGCCAGGCTGCCAGAGAAGCCGCGCCCAGCCCCAGCCGTACCAGGCCGCCCCAGCCCCACCAGGGGTCGTACCAGTCGGCGCGCGATCGTGGCGGTCGGTGCGGGCGTAGACCTGCGCGCGGTAAAACGGTGCGCGTGGCATCGTACGCGCAGGCCGACCTTGGCCATGGCCTGCGCGGCCTGGGCCTCGATGGCCGATTGCTGCGCGCCCAGCGCCTGCTGCGAGGGCAGGCGCTCGAAGCGGTAGGTGGCGGTCGCGGGCACGGCGCCCAGGTGCGAGAACGACTGCACGTCGCTGTCGACCAGGCGCACGCCGGTGCAGCCGGCCAGCGCCAGTGCTGCGCACATCAGGGGCCATCGGATCCATTTCATGGCAGCTCCTTGGGTGAGAGGCGGTGGGCGCAGCAGCGCTGGCCTCAGGTGATCCGCACCACCTGCACGCCGGGCAGGCCCGGCGCGGCAGGAAATTCCTCGGTGTCGAAGGCCTTGTCGCCGTTCGTCGTCGGCCACGCCGGTGGCGCTCGCAGACCCTTGAAGTCGTACAGCGCGTCCGTCGAGCAGGTGCGACGGCACGACGTTCTGCAACGCGTTGAACATGTTCTCCACGCGGCCGGGGAATTTCTTCTCCCAGTCGCGCAGCATCTCGCCGACCTGCTTGCGCTGCAGGTTCTCCTGGCTGCCGCACAGGGTGCACGGAATGATCGGGAAGTCGCGGTGCTGCGCCCAGCGCACCAGGTCTCTTCTCGGCCACGTAGGCCAGCGGGCGGATCACGACGTGGCGGCCGTCGTCGCTGACCAGCTTGGGCGGCATGCTCTTCAGCTTGCCGCCGAAGAACATGTTGAGGAAGAAGGTCTGCAGGATGTCGTCGCGGTGGTGGCCGAGCGCGATCTTGGTGGCGCCCAGCTCGTCGGCCACGCGGTACAGGATGCCGCGGCGCAGCCGGCTGCACAGGCTGCAGGTGGTCTTGCCCTCGGGGATCACGCGCTTGACGATGCTGTAGGTGTCCTGGTTCTCGATGTGGAACGGCACGCCGAGTGCTCGCTCAGGTACTCGGGCAGCACATGCTCGGGAAAGCCGGGCTGCTTCTGGTCGAGGTTGACCGCGATCAGGTCGAAGTGGATCGGCGCGCGCGCCTTGCAGCTTGAGCAGGATGTCGAGCAGCGCGTAGCTGTCCTTGCCGCCCGACATGCAGACCATGACCTTGTCGCCGTCCTCGATCATGTTGTAGTCGACGATGGCCGGCCGACCTCGCGGCACAGGCGCTTTTCGAGCTTGTGCGTTTCGCGCTCGATCTTGAAGTCGGCCGCCGGGCGCGCGGGCGCCGCGGCCTCTTCGCCGGTCCAGGCGTCGGTCCATGCTGGATTGCGTTCATGTCGTTCACCACTGTCCTGTCTGCATGCGGATCGCCACTTCGCAGTCGTCAAAAATTTCAAGCTTGGCGATTTTCACGCGCACGCCGAGCACGCCGGGCAACTGCATCAGCCGCTGGGCGAGCTTGCCGATCAGGCTCTCGAGCAGGTTGACGTGCTCGGCCGTGCACTCGTCGATGATGATCTGGCGCACGCGCCGGTAGTCGAGCACATGGCCGATGTCGTCGTCGCGCGGCGCCAGCGGCTGCGGGCCCAGGCTCAGTTCGGCGTCCACCTGGATCGGCTGCGGCGCGTTTTTTTCGTGCGCCAGGATGCCCAGGTTGGCGTCGAAGCGCAGCCCGGTCAGGGTCAGGGTCTGGTTGCCAATGGCTTGGTTCATGGATTTTACGGTGAGCCTGTGCTCACATCATGGAGAAGTCGCGGTCGAACTTCATCAGGTGCTGGCCGCCATCGACCAGCAGGGTCGTGCCCGTGAGCGAGCGGTTTTCGAGCGCAAAGCGCACAGCGCTGGCCACGTCGTCGGCCGTCGACGAGCGCCCGAGCGGGCTGAGCGCATGCAGCTGGGCAAATTTTTCGTCGCTCAGCAGGTGGCTGGTCAGCGTCAGGCCCGGCGCCACGCCGACCACGCGCACGCGCGGCGCGAGCGCCAGCGCGAGCATGGTGCCGGCGGCTTCGAGCGCGGCCTTGGACAGCGTGTAGCTGACGAAATCAGGGTTCTGGTTCCACAGCTTCTGGTCGAGCAGGTTGACCACGGCGCCGTGCGCGCCGGCCTCGCCCGCGTCGGCGCGCGCCTGCAGGTGCGCGTGCAGCGCCTGCGCCAGCACGATGGGCGCGCCGGTGTTGCTGCGCAGGTGCTGCTCCATCGCGGCAAAGCCGAAGCTGGCGGCGTCGTCGTGCGCAAACAGCGAGGCGCTGTTGACCACGGCGTCGACCGCGCCAAAGTGGGCCACGACGCGCGGCAGCAGCGCACGCACCGCGGCCTCGTCCTCGAAGTTGGCATCAAAATGCGCGCTAGCGCCCGACAGCTCTGCGCAGGCAGCTACTGTATCGATAGCGTCCTGCGCGGACGCCCGGTAGTGCACCGCCACCTGCCAGCCGCCCGCGGCCAGGGCCAGCGCAATGCTGCGGCCCAGGCGCCGGGCGGCGCCGGTCACCAGGACGGTGCGCGGACGGGAGGGGTCGGACATTCGGAGGGACAATGCGTGCCGTGACGAAAGAACCAACAAGTTTAACGACCGCCCTGCAAGCCCACATCGCGCAGGCCATTGCAGCGGCCGGCGGCTGGATCGGCTTTGACCGCTTCATGGCGCTGGCCCTGTACACGCCGGGCCTGGGCTACTACGCCGGCGAGCTGCCCAAGTTCGGCGCCATGCCGGCCTCGGGCAGCGACTTTGTGACCGCACCCGAGCTCACGCCGCTGTTCGGCCAGACGCTGGCGGCGCAGGTGGGCGAGGCGCTGCGCGCGCACCGGCACCGACGAGGTCTGGGAGTTCGGCGCCGGCTCGGGCGCGCTGGCGCTGCAGCTGCTCGACGCGCTGGGCGGCGCGGTGCGCCGCTACACCATCGTCGACCTGTCGGGCAGCCTGCGCGCGCGCCAGCAGGCGCTGCTGGCCGCGCACGGCGACAAGCTGCGCTGGGTGGACGCGCTGCCGGACACGATGCGAGGGCGTGGTCGTCGGCAACGAGGTGCTCGACGCCATGCCGGTCAAGCTGCTCGCGCGCCACGGCGGCGCGCAGGGCGGCGTCTGGCACGAGCGCGGCGTGGCGTGGCGGGACGGCGCCCTGGCCTGGGCAGACCGGCCCACCGACCTGCGCCCGCCGGTCGAGATCGAGGGGCCGCACGACTACCTGACCGAGGTGCACCCGCAGGCTGAAGGCTTCATCCACACGCTGGGCGACCGCCTGACGCGCGGCGCGGCGTTCTTCCTCGACTACGGCTTTCGGCGAAGGCGAGTACTACCACCCGCAGCGCCACATGGGCACGGTGATGTGCCACCGCGCGCACCAGGCCGACGACAATCCGCTCGTCGACGTCGGCCTCAAGGACATCACCGCCCACGTCAACTTCACCGCGATGGCGCTGGCCGCGCAAGACCAGGTCCTGCCCGCAGGCCAGGGCTGGAGCGTGCTCGGCTACACCACGCAGGCGCACTTCCTCATCAACTGCGGTTTGCTCCCGAAAATGGAGCAGCAGCCGCTGGCCGAGCGCACGCTGGCGGCCAAGTTGATCATGGAGCATGAGATGGGCGAGCTGTTCAAGGTGCTGGCGCTGTGCAAGGGCGAGCCCTGGGAGGCCCTGGGCTTTGCGCACGGCGACCGCACGCACCGGCTGTAACACCATGATCCGCTGGCTCATCGTCGTCTTTCTCGCGCTGGTGCTGATCAACGGCCTCACGCCGTGGCTGCGCCGCCTGGGGCTGGGGCGGCTGCCGGGAGACTTCCATTTCCGCCTGTTCGGGCGCGACTGGTTCATTCCGCTGGCCAGCACGGTGTTGCTGAGCCTGCTGCTGAGCCTGGCGGTGAAGTGGCTCTAGCGGAGCGTCGCTGCCTGTGCGGGGGGCGTCAGGCGCTGTCGGGGGCGCTGCCTCCGCGCTGGGCCAGGCGACGGCGCAGCTGCGCCACCTCTTCGATCAGGTCGGCGGTGAGCGCGGCCAGGTAGGGGTCGGCGTCGAAGGTCGCCTCGAGCTGCGCGATGCGGCGCGCGCGCACCAGGGTGGTGCCCGTGAAATGCCATTCGCGGCTGCCCGCTGCCGGCGTGGCGACTTCGATCACGCCGGCCTCGACGCGCGCGCTGACCCAGTCGGGGTGGCGGCGGCAGGCACGGGCCAGCTCTTCGCGCGTGAGCGCGTGCTCTTCGAGCAGCTCGCCCAGCTGCACGGGAACGTGGAATGCGTGGGTCATGGTCAGGCTCCTTCGGCGCGGTGGTTCTGGCGCGGATTGAAGTGCGGGAACGCCTTGGCGAGCGCGGCATAGGCGGCGCGCGCGCTGTCGCTGTCGGCCGGGGGCTGGGCGATGTCGAGCTCCAGGTACAGGTCGCCCGGCGGTGTCGACGGGATGCCGCGGCCCTTGAGGCGCAGCTTGCGCCCAGGACGCGAGTGCGCGGGCACGGTCACCTCCACGGGGCCCGTGGGCGTCAGCACTTCGACGCTGGCACCCAGCGCGGCCTCCCACGGGGCCAGGGGCAGCGCTTGGTAGACGTCGCGGCCCTCGGCGCGCCAGGGCCCGCCGGGCGCGAAATGCACTTCGAGGAACAGGTTGCCCGCGGGCGCGCCGCCGGTGCCGGGGCTGCCCTGGCCCACGAGACGGATCAGCTGGCCCTCGCGCACGCCCTTGGGGATCTTGACCTGCAGGCTGCGCTCGTCGGGCACCACATGGCCGCTGGCGTCCAG
Organism: uncultured beta proteobacterium; assembly: GCA_963703375.1. GTDB lineage: Bacteria > Pseudomonadota > Gammaproteobacteria > Burkholderiales > Burkholderiaceae_C > Simplicispira. The sequence goes on from CAVPEF010000004.1 coordinate 852,709, forward strand.
GTGCGCGCCGCGCAGGTGGATCGTGCGCTCGGCGCCGTGGTAGGCATCGCGCAGGTCGAGTTCGATCTTGGCATGGTGGTCGCTGCCCGGCTCGGCGTGCCGTCCCGCGCCGTCGCCCGGTGTGCGGTGGCCGCGCTGGGCGTGCTGCGCGCGCGCCGCGCGGCCAAAGAGCTGCTCGAAGAAGTCGCTGTAGTCGCCCGCATCGCCGTCGCCCGAGAACTCGAACCCCGTGTCCCAGTTCGGAGGCGGCCGGAAGTCCTGCCCGCCGCGCGCAGCCTGCGCCGCGGCCTGGGCGTCCAGGTTGTCGTAGGCGGCGCGTTTTTCGGGGTCGGAGAGCACGGCGTTGGCCTCGTTGACCTCGCTCATGTGCTGCGCGGCATGCGCCTCCTTGCTCACGTCCGGGTGGTATTTGCGGGCAAGCTTGCGGTAGGCCTTCTTGATGTCGGCGGCGCTCGCGTTCTTGGCAACCCCAAGAACCTGGTAGTAGTCCTTGAACTCCATGCGGTGCTCCTGTCTTTGGGGACTGCATGCACTCTACGCGATTGCCGGCCTGGGGCGGGCAAGGGCTGTGGCCGGCCGCCGGGGCAGACGGATTGTTTGCTATTTCAATGCTAGCTATCAGCGATTACCAGTCAAGCGTTTGAGCCGCTTTTCATGCCAAAGGAACGCGCGGATCGAACTTGGCCCGCCGCGTGCTGAAGAAGGCGCGCACATTGCGCACATTCGCGTCGCTGGTGAACAGGCGCTGCGCCAGCGCCAGGTAGGCCGGCATGTCGCGCGTGTGCGTGACCAGCACGAAGTCGGGGCCGGGCGAGACGCGCCAGCACTGCTGCACGGCCGCGTCCTGCACGGCGCGCGCCTCGAACGCCTCGAGCAGTTCGGCGCCCTGGCGCTCCAGCGTGATCTCGACAATCGCCTGCAGGCCATGGCCCACCAGCGCTGCCACACGCTCGGGCTGCAGCAGGGCCACCTGGCGCTCGATCAGCCCGGCAGCGTGCAGGCGCTTGACGCGGCGCAGGCAGGTCGGCGGCGAGACGTGCACACGCTCGGCCAGCGCCTGGTTGCTCTGCGCGGCGTCGTTCTGCAGCAGGTCCAGCAGCAGCAGGTCGGTGGCATCGAGATCAAATGATTCATTCATGTTTAATTTATGAATTTAAATTTCATGTATGTCATTTTATGAAATAAAAGTTCAAAAAGATATAAATATCGCTCTGTTATTTCTGATTGCTGCGCCTACGATGGCGCCACCTTCCACCGGAGATCTCTTATGTGCGGCATCGTCGGCGCAGTTTCAGCGCGCAATATCGTCCCCATCCTCGTCCAGGGCCTGCAGCGGCTTGAATACCGGGGTTACGACTCGTGCGGCGTGGCAGTGCACATGGCCAGCCTGGGCGCGGGCGGCGGCGGCCTGCAGCGCGCACGCAGCACGGCGCGCGTGGCCGAGCTGCTCGAGCAGGTGCAAACCACCCCCGTCGAAGGCGCGACCGGCATCGCCCACACCCGCTGGGCCACGCACGGCGCGCCGGTCGAGAGCAACGCCCACCCGCATTTCAGCTACGGCACGGACAGCGAGACCGATGGCGCGCCGCTGGGCCGCGTGGCCCTGGTGCACAACGGCATCATCGAGAACTTCGAAGCGCTGCGCACCCAATTGCGCGCACGCGGCTACGTGTTCGCGAGCCAGACCGACACCGAGGTCATCGCCCACCTGGTGGACAGCCTCTACAGCGGCGACCTGTTCGAGGCGGTGCAGGCCGCCGTGGCGCAGCTGCACGGCGCGTTTGCGATTGCGGTGATGCACAAGGACGAGCCGCACCGTGTGGTCGGCGCGCGCGCGGGCTCGCCGCTGATCCTGGGCGTGGGGCAGGACGGCAAGGAGCATTTCCTGGCCAGCGACGCCATGGCCCTGGCCGGCGTGACCGACCAGATCGTCTACCTCGAAGAGGGCGACCTGGTGGACCTGCAGCTGGGCCGCTACTGGGTGGTGGGCAAGGGCGGACGCCCGCTCGCGCCCGCGCAGCGCCCGGTGCGCACCGTGCACGCGCACAGCGGCGCGGCCGAGCTCGGGCCGTACCGCCACTACATGCAAAAAGAGATCTTCGAGCAGCCGCGCGCCATCGGCGACACGCTCGAAGGCGTGGCCGGCATCGTGCCCGAGCTGTTCGGCGACGGCGCCTACCGCGTGTTCCAGGAGATCGACTCGGTGCTCATCCTGGCCTGCGGCACCAGCTACTACAGCGGCTGCACGGCCAAGTACTGGCTCGAATCGATCGCCAAGATTCCCACCCAGGTCGAGGTGGCCAGCGAATACCGCTACCGCGAATCGGTGCCCAACCCGCGCACGCTGGTGGTCACGATCAGCCAGTCGGGCGAGACCGCCGACACGCTGGCTGCGCTGCGCCACGCACAGGGCCTGGGCATGCAGCACACGCTGACCATCTGCAACGTCGCCACCAGCGCCATGGTGCGCGAGTGCGCGCTGGCCTACATCACGCGCGCCGGCGTCGAGATCGGCGTGGCCAGCACCAAAGCGTTCACGACGCAGCTGGCCGGACTGTTCCTGTTGACGCTGGCGCTGGCGCAGACCAAGGGGCACCTGAGCGAAGCGCAAGAGGCCGAGCACCTCACGGCCATGCGCCACCTGCCTGTCGCCCTGCAGGCCGTGCTGGCGCTGGAGCCCCAGATCATCAGCTGGGCCGAAGACTTTGCGCGCAAGGAAAACGCCCTGTTCCTGGGCCGCGGCCTGCACTACCCGATCGCGCTCGAAGGCGCGCTCAAGCTCAAGGAAATCAGCTACATCCATGCCGAGGCCTACCCGGCCGGCGAGCTCAAGCACGGCCCGCTGGCGCTGGTGACCAGCGCCATGCCCGTGGTCACGGTGGCGCCCAACGACGCACTGCTGAAAAAGCTCGAAAGCAACATGCAGGAAGTGCGCGCGCGCGGCGGCGTGCTCTACGTGCTGGCCGACGCCGACACGCGCATCGACAGCAGCGAAGGCGTCCACGTCATCCGCATGCCCGACCACTACGGCCCGCTCAGCCCCTTGCTGCACGTGGTGCCGCTGCAGCTGCTGGCCTACCACACGGCCTGCGCGCGCGGAACGGACGTAGACAAGCCCCGCAACCTTGCGAAAAGCGTCACGGTGGAGTAGCACGGGGCGTGCGTCCTGCCGGTTGTTTGATGAGAATAAAGTCGTACAACGCACAAAAAAGTCGTAAAAATTTGGCTGAGCGTTGGAATAAAGTCGTACAGCGCAATGCTGTTTGCAACAAAGAAAGTCCGTCGGGAGCAAAGAAAGTCCGTCGGAACTTCCTATCCAAAAAATCTTCGGCTTTACGGGTTTTAAGTGCCGCGTTTTTTTGTGGGTCGGTCGATTTACCGCCAGATTCAAGCGCGCGAACTCTAAACCATTGCGCGCCTGCGGGCTGAAGCTTCAGAAGCCGCGCCCAGCTTTAGCGAAGCCATACTGCCCGCCAGTACAGCCGCGACGATCCGCGTCGAGCTTGGCAGTCTTGGGTGCACGCGTGCGTGGTTGCCAATTGCGCTGGCCGAAATCGACTGACCAGAAGCGAGCAACCGCTGCATCGACCGCTTCGGATCATCATCGTATTCAAGCGGGCGACCCTATCCCCTTGAGCGCGCGTGCGAATGCTGTGCGACGTATTTCCGCAGGACGCCATCCATCCTCGACTGCCAGCCAGCGCCAGAGCTGCGGAAATACTCCACCACCTCCGGGCTGTAGCGCACCGACAGCAAAACCTTGCGGGACGCAAGCTTGGGTCGGCCGCCCCTATTCACCGTGCCTCGGGCCAACATCTCGTCGGTCAGTTCCGGCAGTTCGTCGTACTCCGATGCCTGCACCTTGTGGGCGTCGACCCGCTTGAGGTCAGAGCCCAAGGAACGGGCCGATGCGGCTTTTCTTGCGCTCATTTGCTTTTCTCATGCTGAAGACATGACGACCCGCGCCAAGCGGGGTGTAACCCACAGCCACCATGCGCCCGGCCAGCAGGCCGTAGCAGATGATGCGGGCTTCACCTTATTCATGCCGGGTGCCAGCAACCTCTAAGGTGTTGCCTTCGATTTCGAAGGGCAGCATCCGCAAAATCCAATTTGCGATCAGCCAATGTCTCGTCTCGCTTGGCTGGGTCGAAGGTCACTTGCATGGCAGTATACAGCGTTGGGGCGAAAGCCGTGTGGTGCCATCAGTTGTTGATCGAGTTTCCGGTGGTGTTCAGAAGCTTGCTTGTTCCAGCACGTTGGCCCTTTTCGCTTTTGATAAAAGCGCCGAAATCTGCCAGAGACTTGGCTTGCAAGGCCACGCCGTTGGCCAGCATGTGGCTTTGCAGTTCCTTGTCCTCCGTGATCTCCTTCAGGTTCACATACAGCTTGTTGATGATTTCCTTCGGTGTTTTGGCCGGTGCCATCAGACGGGTGGGCCTGACCGAGGACCAGGCCAAGGCGCAGGGCATCCAGGTCAAGAAGGGCCTGTGCCTTCCTTTGGACCGCCTCGGGCCGCGCGATCGCCAACGGCCGCGACGAGGGCTTCACCAAGCTGCTGTTCGACGACTCGCCCGAGGCGCACGGCCATGGCAGGATCCTGGGCGGCGGCATTGTCGGCACGCACGCGGGCGACATGATCGGCGAGATTGTGCTGGCCATCGAGATGGGCGCCGATGCGCGGGAGTGGGTGTCTTCTTTGCAGTTGCCATGGGGGGATATTGTGAGGTTGTAGGTTGAAATTCCCTGGCCGATGTATTCACACAGGCGATTCGATTCTAGGAGCAGCGCGCACAGGCGCCGCATACCCCTGCGCCCTCCCATAAACTCGGATCTTTCACGCAACAGCATCGCGCGGCATGCCAAGCCAAGATGCCTTTGAAGGAGCCCTATGCCCATTTCTCCATCGACCCTGTTGGCCTTGCAAAAGGCCGGGGAGAACCTGCACACCGCCCAACAGGCGTTTGCGCGCGAAGTCCATTCAAACGCAGCGGGGTGGACATCGGGCAAGACGAGCCTTTCAGTAACGAGGCCGACCGTGCCTACGCCCAAATGCGCGCCATCGCGCGCATGGCGCATGAGCTGCAGGGCATCGAAGAGCAACTCAAGACAATGTATGGGACAGCGGCGGACATGATGCAGCCTGAGATGCCCGTCATCGTCGCTTTGGCGGGCCATGGAGGCCGCGCGCAGGCCCGTCCAGACACGCGAAGCCTTGATGCGGCCGAAGACGCTGTCGTCAAGTCCGCGCCGCAGCGCCCGCCGTCCAAAGCCAAACCTCAGCGAAAGCCGACAAAGGAAATGGCCAGCCCGCCCCAGCGCTTGAGCGCGAACGATGAAAAGGTCCTGGCGCACCTCAAAACGGTCTTGGACCGACGCAGCTGGACTGCTTTGAGCCAGGCGGCCATTGCGCAAGGGGCAGGGATTCCCACAGGGTCTGTGGGCTTGGCGATGCGCAGAGTGGTGGCCGCCGGGGCTGTGCGCGAGAAGGGCAAGGGGACTTATCGCCTGTCATAGAGCGGGGCCATTACGCTGGTACGGCTGGGAGGGGGCAGGTCACCTGCTGGAACATGGTTTTCTTGGGCCTGTCTGGCGGCTCGTCGAGAGTGGTGTTCATTCGAACATTTTGCCCACGAGTCGGCTCGCGAAATCCGAAGCGCTGGGGTAAAGCTCCTGCCCGGGAGTAGACTTTGACCACTGTCTTCCCTTGGCCGGAACCTCCCACCGGTCCTGCTTCCGGGAAGCCGCCGTTGCGAGCGGCCGACCCCGCAAGGGACGACCGCCGTCGGTTCTCTCAGATTTCTGTTTGCTCGGAGATTTCGAGTGCGTCACCGACCTCGATGCCGAGGTACCGCACCGTCAACGCCAGCTTGGAATGCCCGAGCAGCAGGTGCACGGCGCGCAGGTACTTGGTCCGCCGATAGATCAGCGTCGCCGTAGTCCTTCGCATCGAAGCGTTCCATAGTCGGCAGGGTCTAGGTGCAACGTAATGCTTACTGCTTAGAAGATCTGCTGCGGCCACTGCTCAAGAACGGACCGATAGCCTCAATCACTTGAGCCAACGCCACCACCCGCACCCGACGCTGGGCGAGAGCATCGGCATGGCGGCCGAGATCGCGCATGGCAGCTGCACCGACGTGCCGCCGGCCAAACGTTGAGAAGGTAGAGCTTCAGGCTGCACTAAATTCATCGGCTTCTCCCTTGCTCCTGCGGTACAAAACATTGCCGGACTCGAAGCCCAGTTCGGACTCGCTGGCACATATCAGTACAACGGCCAGCGCTATCCATGGAGTTCTAGCCTGACCTTTGGCCAGATCTTCACGCTACTGGGGCTGCTCCTGGCTGGGAGCGCCTGCCCCCAACGTTTGCGGCTGGCCGTGGCTCGGTCAGACTGCCGGGGCGATCAGCACCTTGGCGCCGGTGTTGCGCGGGCCATAAAAATCGATGGTGTCGGCGCTCAGCGCTTGGGCGAGCGATACCGTGCGAGTGGTTGGCGAACATGGTCTTCAACTCGGCCGTCACGCGCTCGCGCGGCGCCTGCGATGCGGCGGGCCCGATCTTGTGCAAGAACGGCAACAGCAGCCAGCCACCGACGCCTCAGGCCCTGCTGCTCATGCACCGCCTATTGGCGCCTCAGGATTGAAGCTCAGAGGTGCCCAGAATACGGGTCGATTCAGCGGTGGCTGGACTTACTCCTGCAGGCGCACACAGGCGCGCGCCAGACGGCGACATCCCTCGTCGATCTTTTCCATCGACGTGGCAAAAGAGATGCGGAAGTATGCGGGCACGCCATAAGCCTCGCCCTGCAGCAGAGCCAGGCCTTCGGTGTCCAGCAGGTACAGCACGAACTCGTTGCTGTTGTTCACCGCACGGCCCTCGGCTGTGCGTTTGCCCATCAGGGCAGCGCACGAGGGGAAGACGTAAAACGCGCCTTCGGGCACGTGGCAACTGATACCGGGAATGGCGTTGAGCTTCTGCACCACCATGTCGCGCCTTTGCTGAAAGATGGCGGTTCGCTCGCGAATGTAAGTCTGCGGTCCGCGCAGCGCCTCCAGCGCAGCCGCCTGAGCGATGGACGAAGGGTTGGAAGTGCTCTGCGACTGCAACTTCACCATGGGCTTAATCAGCGCAGCTGGCCCGGCGCCATAGCCGATGCGCCAGCCGGTCATGGCATAGGCCTTGGAAACGCCATTGATCGTGAGGGTTCGTTCCTTGAGTGCGGGCTCCACCTGAGCTGGCGTGGAAAACTCGCGGCCATCGTAGAGAACGTGCTCGTAGATGTCGTCGGCCATCACCCACACGTGGGGGTGACGCACCAACACGTCGGTCAGCGCCTTCATCTCGGCGCGACTGTAGGCGGCGCCGCTGGGGTTGTTGGGTGCGTTGAGTACCAGCCAACGGGTGCGCGGGGTGATGGCGCGCTCTAAGTCGGCGGGCTGCAGCTTGAAACCCTTGTCGGGTGGGCAGGGAACGAACACCGGCACGCCGTCGGCCAGCACTGCGATGTCGGGGTACGACACCCAGTAGGGTGTGGGCACGATGACCTCGTCGCCGGCTTCCAGTGTGCACATGAAGGCATTGAAGATCACCTGCTTGGCGCCCGTGCCGACAATCACCTCGCTCGACGCGTACTGCAGTCCATTGTCACGGCGAAACTTCTCGGTCACCGCCTCGCGGAGCTCGGGCGTGCCGCCCACGTCGGTGTACTTGGTCTTGCCCTCGCGCATGGCGCGTATGGCGGCCTCCACCACGTTGTCAGGGGTGTCGAAGTCGGGTTCGCCCGAGGTCAATCCGACGATATCGCGGCCAGCGGCGCGCAACTCGCGGGCGCGCTGCCCCGCCATGGAACTGGGTGAAGGTTGGATGCGGTTGAGTCGTGCGGAAATGCGCAGCATGAAGATCTCCTGTGTGGCTGAAGCTGTCACGGTCGGCTTGTCGGGGGCAGCGGTTCAGGCGACCGGGCGGGCAGTGCTCCGCCAGGGGCTTGTCCGAGCTCCTTTTTTGGGGTGAACGGGGACGGGGAATGCGCTAGGGGCTGAAGTCGCCGCGCGCGCGCAAATAGGGAATGAGCCCCCCAGCGTTCAGCATTTCCAGCATGAATGGCGCAATGGGGTCGCAAGGCAGGGTGGTGTCTTCCGCTACGTCGAGCAGCAACGTGCCGGCCTCATCTCGGCGCAGCAGCAGGGGTGTGCCCTCGGCAATGCCGCTGGTGTCGGCAGTGACGGCGCACAGGCCGTTGTTCATCGCATTGCGCAGGTAGGTGCGTGAAAAGCTCTTGGCCACTACGGCGCGGATGCCAGCGCCCAGCACCACTGTGACGGCGACCTCCATGGCCGAGCCGCAGCCGAAGTTGTGGCCGGCTACCAACACGTCGCCGCAGCGCACCGTATCGGCGAAGCCCGGGACCGCGTCTTCCAGCAGATAGCGGCGCAGTTGCAGCGGGTCGATGGTTTCCTTCTTGCGCCGCGACGAGATGATGTAGTCGGTGTTGACGTCATCGCCCAGCACCCGGGCACGGCCGTGGAGAGGCAGCAGGCTCATGCTTGGCTCCCTTGCTGCACTGTGCCGAAGTAGCCGCTGGCGGCGGCCGCACCACAAGAGCGCGGCGAGGCCAGCACGATGGAGGCCGCAGCGTTGCCCATGCGGCCTTTGAAGTTGCGATTGGCGGTGGAGATGACGGTCTGCCCATCGTCCGGCACCGTGCCGCAGGTGCCGCAGCAGGAGCCGCAGCCGGGCGGCTGCAGCTCGGCGCCCAGGGCGGTGAACGAGGCCAGCATTCCGTTGGCCTCCATCGCGCGGCGGATGTTTTCCGACGCCGGGGTGACCACCAGGCGCACGCCCGGGGCCACGCCACCGCGCGCCTGCAATTCGTCGAGCGCCTCGCGGTAGTCCTTCAGCCGACCGCCGGTGCAGGTGCCCAGGTAGACCATGTCGACCGGGGTCGGCGGCAAGGAGTCGATATCGACCACGTTATCCACGCGATGCGGCAGCGCGGCCTGGGGCCGCACCGTGTCCAGCGCCAGGGTGATGCTGGAGGTGTAGTGTGCGTGAGGGTCGGCCTGCACGGGCTCATAGTCCGCGCCTGCCGCACCGGGCAGTTGCGCGAGCCAGCGCGCCGTGGTGTCATCGTAGGGGAAGATGCCAGCCTTGGCGCCGAGTTCGACCGCCATGTTGGCCAACACGATTCGGTCTTCCATGTCCAGCGTCGCCACACCCGAACCCTGGAACTCCATGGCCCGGTAGTTGGCACCGTCGGCGCCGCGGAGGCGCGCCAGGGTCAGCGCCACATCCTTGCCCGACACACCAGGCGCCAGGCAGCCGGTCAGGGTGACGCGCATGGTCTCAGGCACCTTGAGCCAGACCTTGCCGCATAACATGACACCGGCCAGATCGGACGAGCCGATGCCGGTGGCAAAGGCGTTCGCCGCACCGTACGAGGTACTGTGCGAATCGGCCCCCACCAGCAGCTGGCCCGGTCGGGCTTCGCCCGACTCCAGGATGCACTGGTGCCCGATACCGGCACCCGCCTCGATGGTCGCGATGCCATGGGTTAAGGCGTAGATCCGAGCACGTTGCTGCAACTCCTGCGCCTTGGGGCCGGAGGCCGGGCCGTAGTGATCGAGCGCGAACACCAGGCGCTGTGGTGCACACGGCACGGCACCAGGGCGGATGGCCTCCAGATAGTCCAGCGCCATGGGGATCGAGCCGTCTGTGCCCATGGCCAGGTCGGGCGTGCAGATGGCGATCTCGCCGGCCCGCACAGCCTTGCCGGCGGCGCGGGATAAAATTTTTTCGGCAATCGTCTTTCCGTGCATGCCCTCAGTATCAAAGCACCCTGGGCAAATGAAAAGCGATTTAATATCGTGGAAAGGCATGAATAAAATTCATGTTTTTCTGCGTTTTTCGGGCGGCAGATCTTCCACCGGTTTAGCAAAGTCGCACATGCGCACGCACAGCTGCGCGAACCGCGCGCTGAAGCCGGCGATCTCATCACTCTCGCGGTAGATGGCGTGATACAGAATGGCGGGGCTCGGATGCTCCAACCGGATCTGTTGTAGCAGCCCGCGCGCCACATGGTCGCGGAAGTACAGCGCAGGCAGGTAGCTGATGCCGAAACCCGAGGCGGTAAGGGCGGCCAGCGCCACCAGACTGTTGCCGGCATAGGTTTTTTTCACCGACAGCCGCTGCTCTTGAAACCACTGGTCATATACAGCGTCAACGCCCGACTTGCCGGTCTGCGCCAGGATCGGGAAGCCGGCCAGTTGCGTCAAGGAGAGCGCCTTGTTGCGCGGCACCATGCCGGGACGGCACATCCATGCCAGCTCCATCTTCTGCAGCGGTACGGCCATGGTGCCGGCGCCGCCGAACACCGGCGGCACGATGGCGAAGTCGATAGCGCCAGCCGCCAGTTTCTCGCACAGCACGGTGCTCAGATCCACCTCGGGCTCAAAAGAGACGTCTGGGTATTCGCTGCGGAAGGCCTCGACCAGGCGCGGCAGCCAAGTCAGCGCTACCAGCTCAGTGACCCCCACGCGGAACCGCCGTACTGCCAATTCGGCCCGTCCCATCCGGTCGAGCAACTGGTTGCGCTGGTCCAAGATGGTATGGGCGTACTCCACCACCTCGACACCGCGCCGTGTCAGCCGCGCGCTGCGCAGCGAACGATCGAATAGCGAGACGTTGAACACGGCCTCCAGCTCGGTGATGCGCTTGGAGATGGCCGATTCGCTGGTGTACAGCTTTTCCGCTGCCGCGGCGAAGGTGCCGAGTTGTGCGACCCAGTAGATGGCCTCCAGCTGCTTAAAACTGACCATTGGCGACTCCGTGGTGCGACATGTGGACAACCACAATACTTGAAATTATTTCATCATATTAGATCAGTTTTAATCGCTTTTTATTTATTCTGCAGGCTTACATACTGCCGTTGCGCAGCGCGTACGGAGAAGGGATCCGCCGGAATGCCGACGTGCCGCTGGTCGACTGAGACAACCCATGCAACAGGAGAGAGGCCAATGACCGATTTTCCCCCCGCCACGCAATGGCCACCCGGCTGGCGCATCAATCCGTCGCCGCCCAGCGTGCCGGCCGACATCGTGGCGGCCTTCCGCGACATGCCGGTGGCCGCTATCGGCGATGCCATGAGCCGCAACGTCGGCGCCTACGGCCTGCGCCAGTACCACGCCCGGCTCGATGAAGTCCTCTGCGGCCCGGCCATCACCATCCGAGTGCGCCCCGGCGACAACATGATGATCCACAAGGCGCTGATGATGGCACGCCCTGGCGACGTGCTGGTGATCGACGGCGGCGCCGACGTGACCCAGGCCTTGGTCGGCGGGCTGATCCGCACCACCTGCGTGGCCAAGAAGGTCGCCGGCCTGGTGCTCGACGCCGCCGTGCGCGACGTGGCCGAATGGGCCGAAGAGGGTATGCCCATCTTCGCGCGCGGCCATACCCATCGCGGCCCAAGCAAGGACGGACCAGGCGAGATCAACATCCCCATCGCCTGCGCCGGCATGGCTGTGATGCCGGGCGACTTGATCGTGGGCGATGCCGACGGCGTGATCGCCATTCCTGCGGCCGAAGCCGCCGAGGTGCTGGAAAAGACCCGTGCGCACCTGCGCAAGGAGACGGTGATCCGCGAGACCAACCGAACCGGCACTGCCGATCCCGAGCGCTTTGACGCTGTTCTTCGTTCGAAGGGCTTGCCAGTCTGAAGAGGCGACGCGGAGCAAACGGGTTGCATGAAGACCGCATAGCGACGACTCCAGCTGCCCCTTGGCGATCTCTATGTGGAATTCCAACCAACCCTGACCCGAGTTTTCTATCCCATCATGCGCAGCGAAACGGCCCAGTAGCGCCACGTGATCCAGGCCACCACGGTCCCCGTGGACTGAGCCGCCCGCCTCGCCTCCCTTCCCCTACCCTTAAGAGAGACAAAAAGATGAAAAAGAACCATTTGCCTGCCACCCTACTGGCCTGCGTCCTGGCGCTCCTCGCTACGTCTGCTCATGCGCAGGAGACCGACTATCCCCAGCGAGCCGTGCGGATCGTCGTGCCCTTCGCCGCCGGCGGCTCCACCGACGTGGTGGCCCGGGTGTTGGCCGACAAGCTCGGACAGGAACTCAAGCAGCCCTTCGTGGTGGACAACCGCGCTGGCGCGGGTGGCAACATCGGTGCCGATGCAGTGGCCAAGGCCGCCCCCGACGGCTACACGCTACTGATGGGCACCACCGGCATCCTGTCGATCAACGAGCACCTCTACAAGAAGATGAGCTACAGCCCGGCGCGTGACCTGGTGCCGGTGAGCTACACCTCGCTGATCGCGAACATCCTGGTGGTGTCACCGTCTGTGCCCGCTGCCAACGTGGCTGAACTGATTGCCCTCGCCAAGAGCAAGCCGGGTGCGCTGAGCTTCGCCTCCTCGGGCGCGGGCAGTTCCACCCACTTGTCGGGCGAACTATTCAAGGCAATGACCGGCACCAACATCATGCACGTACCTTACCGCGGCAGCGCCCAGGCCCTCACCGACGTGGTCGCCGGCCAGGTGACCATGCTGTTCGACAACGCGCCTTCTTCCATTCCCTTCGTGCGGGACAGCAAGCTCAAGGCGCTGGCTGTGACCAGCAAGAAACGCCTGCCCAACTTGCCCGACGTGCCGACACTGGAAGAAGCCGGGGTAACGAATTACGAGTCTCTCTCCTGGAGCGGCATTGTCGCGCCTGCGGGCACGCCCACTGCGGTGGTGCGCAAGCTTAACCAAGCAATCGACCGCATCCTGAAGATGGAGGACGTTCGCCAGCGCTTTGCCAGCCTGGGCGTGGACCCCGTCGGTGGCCCGCCGGAGGTCTTCGCGCGCCAGATCAAGACCGAGACAGAGAAGTGGGGTGAAATCGTCAAGTCTTCCCACATTGTGCTGGACTGATGCCCGCCCGCGTGCCCCTTTGAGCCGGGAGTATCCGAATTTTGTGTCAACGGGCGAAGCTCCGTTTACGCAGATGCGGTCTCCGTGCCGAATGAAGCGTCTCAGAGCGGCCTTTCACTCCCGTATAAGCATGGTCCACTTCTGGCTGATATTGCGCAGGACCAGGTAAACCAGCTAGGTCAGCACCTCATTGCTGGGGAAAGGCCCGTTCTTGTCGGCTTGCGCAGGTCCATGCTCACCGATTCGATGGCGTTGATAACCTTGCGGCCCCCATTGGGCCTGCGAATACGTGTTTTCGGCAAGAAAAGATGGGCGCAGCCATGGCAGCCATGGGCAGTTGGCCCTTCCGGGGCCTTCTGCTATACCTTCAGGCACTGTCGCTGAGGAGGCGTCCATGTCGCTGGTTGTCCGACCTGCAAGCGCCGCCGAACTAGCACGCGCCGAAGAGCTGGTGGTCCGCAGCATCAACGCCCTGACCGTGCGCCACGGTTTCGAGCCGATCGCCACGTCGCGGCCTCCGGATTTCCAGGCGTTCTGCCTGCAAGACGATCCACGCGGCGTGTGGCTGGCCGAAGACGATGGCGAGATCGTCGGCTTCGCCCTGAGCTGGGTGTGCGGGCGACTCTGGTTCCTGGCGGAGCTGTTCGTTGCACCCGGTCGACAGGGGCAGGGCGTCGGCAACGAACTTCTGGACCGCACCCTGCTGCATGCGGGCCAGGCCGGTGCGACCGAAAAGGGCCTGATCACCTTCGCCTTCAACGTCGTGTCCCAGGGGCTGTACGTGCGGCACGGCTTGCTGCCGCGCGTACCCCTCCATTTATGCAGCGCCGAGCGCGAGTCTTTGGTGCGCCACGCGCCCGGCTCTGCACTGCGCGCGACGCCCATCCGGACCACCGCGGTCGATCTCGAGACGCTGCGGCAGATCGACGTCGCAACCTTGGGTGTTTCGCGGGAGAAGCACCATCGCTATCTGCTGGGCGATCCCCGGATGGAAGGCGTCTTTGTCGAAGAGAGGGGTGAGCGTGTGGGCTACGCGTACGTTGCCGCAACGGGACATGTGGGCCCCCTGGCAGTCATGCATGCGCATGCGATGCCTGGGGCATTCAGGGCTGCGCTGGCTGTGGCCATCGCGGGTGAGGCCAGGCAGGTCTCCGTGTTCGTTCCCGGCACGAGCGATGCGTTGGCGGTCGCGGTCGGCCAAGGCATGCGATTTACCCTTCCGATGGTGCTGATGTCGACGCGCGACTGCGGTGACTGGACGCGCTATCTCCCGCGCAATGCAGGCTTCATGTGAGACCGCTGCGGGCACTGGGGTTCGGACCTGGAATCTCCGCAATGGGCTGTACTGCGACGCTGGCGATCAGCAGCTGCCGGCCGGACACGGGCATATGCTGATTTGCTCGGCTCTTCACGATATCTGGTGCTCTGGACGCAGTCTTAATCCATTGAACGGACGTCTTGGCGCCACGCCTACCACTGAAAAATCCAGACTGTTCGCAGACGACGCTGGGTTGGGCATCCGCTTCGGTTTGGCACAACAAGGGAGAAAAGCGCTAGAGTCGTTCACAGCCGGCATCGGGTGTCGGCATCCGTCCCTTGACCCGAATTCAAGCGGCAGGGTAGGCCCGAGTTCACCCGGCGCAGACTTCTTGGGCGCGGCGCTCGCCATCATGAAGCGCCCACCACCGCAGCCTGGTGTACGTGAATAAAGACATAGGAGACAGACCGATGAAGAGCCGCAATACAGCCGTCGATCAACCCACCAAGGCCCACCGGTCTGGCACGGATTCGATGGTGGAAGACGAGGCCCGCCACCTGGACCGCGAGCGGCGCAATCCCGATTCCGCCTATTACCTGGGAGGTGGAGACAGCCCTGCCCGAAGGCGCTTCCTGATCAGTGGATCGGTCGCCGCGGCCGGCATGGCGAGCGTTGCCATGAACGGCGTCCGCGCCGCTACGCCGCCTGGCGCCGAAACGCATGACGTGCCCGCCGATGCCAGCAAAACGCAAGGCTATCCCTTGGCCGACGAAAGCTACGGCTCACGCTCGCAGTTCGAAACCGAGGTGCGCACGCGTTTCAAGACAGCGACACCGCAGTCTTCGTGGACCCTGACGCCACTCGAAAAGAGCTGCGGCATCATCACGCCGTCGGGCCTTCACTTCGAGAGGAGCCATGGTGGCACGGCCGTCATCGATCCCTCCAAGCACACGCTTTTCGTGCACGGCATGGTGCAACAGGCGCGCAAGTTCTCGATGCGCGACGTGCGGCGGTTTCCTTCGATCTCCAGGGTTTTGTTCATCGAATGCTCGGGCAATGGCCTGACCGAGTGGTCGAAACCGACGATGAAGACCGTGCAGGGCACGCATGGCTTGACGTCCTGCTCTGAGTGGACAGGGGTGCCGCTGTCGACGATTCTCAATGAGGCCGGCCTGCGTGGCGGTGCGAAGTGGCTGTTGGTGGAAGGCGGAGATGCCTCCGCCATGACGCGCAGCATTCCGATGGAGAAGGCGCTGAAAGACTGCTTCCTGGCCTACGGCCAAAACGGCGAAGCCCTGCGACCGGAGCAGGGCTACCCCTTGCGGCTCATCGTCCCGGGTTACGAAGGCAACATGCACATCAAGTGGGTCAGGCGCATCGAAGTCTCGGACAGCCCGTTCATGACGCGTGAAGAGACCTCCAAGTACACCGACCTTCTGCCGAACGGCAAGGCCGTGCAGTTTTCCTTCGAGATGGATGCCAAATCGGTCATCACGGCGCCATCGGGAGAGATGGTCCTCGACGGCCCGGGGTTCTATGAAATCACCGGACTGGCATGGTCCGGCCGTGGCGCGATCAAGCGCGTGGACGTGTCGACCGATGGCGGTTCGACTTGGCAGACGGCGGCGCTGCAAGGTCCGGTGCTGCCGATCTGCCATACCCGCTTCCGGGCGCCGTGGAGGTGGAACGGCAAACCGGCCATCCTGCAGAGCCGCTGCGTCGACGACACAGGCTATGTGCAACCGACGCTGGGGCAACTGATCGAAAAACGCGGGCTGAACGGGCCGCTCGGCTCGGTCTACCACTTGAACTCCATTCAGAGCTGGCAAGTTGCAAGCGATGGGAAGGTATCGAATGTCCACCACTACTAAGTATCCCCTGCGGCTCACCACCGCCTTCGTGCTCGGCTGCGTTGCCTTGGCCGCTGGCGCCCGCGAACCCAGCACATTTGGATTCGGTAGCGTCGCTACCTCCGAGGAGCTCAAGAGCTTCGTCTCCCCGCTTCCCGACGGCCGCGGCTTGCCGGACGGGCGAGGTACGGTCGAACAAGGAAAAGCCATTTACGACGCGCAGTGCGTGGCATGCCATGGCGACAAGCTGCAGGGAGGTCTCGGAGACAGGCTGGTCGGGGGGCGCGGCACTCTGGTCAACAGTGATCCGACGAAAGCGCCCGTCAAGACGGTCGAGAGTTACTGGCCATATTCCACGACCCTGTTCGACTACGTGAAAAGGGCCATGCCGCTGTATGCACCGGGCAGCCTGTCAAACGACGAAGTCTATGCGCTGGCTGCCTATATCCTGTCTGAGGCCAAAATCGTTCCGTCGGACGCCGTACTCGACCAGACTTCGTTGGCCCAGATCAAAATGCCCAACCGCGACGGGTTCATTCCCGATCGCCGCCCGGACAAGTTCAAGCCGGTGGCCCAAACGCCTCATTCGAAGTGAATCGCTGCGCCGCAGGCCCAGAAGTGGGGTGTGCCAGGCGGGCGCGGGCCCACAGCAGGCAGGCCGTTGACAGATCGCGCAGGCCTTATTGGCTTCGGGCCTCTTGCAGGTCGAGACGCCGCACGACGGTGCGACAGACTTCGTCCGAGATGGTGCGCGCTCGGGCCAGACGGAAGAGCTCGTCGCGTGCGGCCTCCAGGCCCGCTCGTCGCATGGCTTTTTCTATCGAAAGTTGCTGGTGCAGCAGGGTTGCATCCAGTTCCTGCTCAAGGCCGCCGACTGATGGGTGAACCAGTCCCTCCATCAGGCGAACTGCGACATCGGTATAAATTTTCGGGTCTCCCTGCGGATCTGCCTCCACCAGTGCGTGAAGGGTTTTCTCGACCGCCTTCATGGCCGCCTCACGCGCCGCCCGGTTGGCGATGTCCTCCTGCGCCTGGTGCTCTGTTTCGGGCGGCAAATCCAGTCCCTTGAGGAGCCGGGGCAAGGCAACGCTTGCGACCACCAGCGACAGAATGATGACGGTCGCCGCGAGAAAAATGGCCAAGTCCCGGGCGGGGAACGCGGAACCGTCGGCCACCAGCAAGGGCATTGTCAACACCCCGGCAAGCGTGATGGCGCCGCGCACCCCGGCGAGCGATACGGCCAGCGTGAGCCTGAGGCTCACCTTGTGCACATTGCGTCCGGCGCGCTGGGCACTGACACGGCCGATGAACAATGAGACCCACACCCAGGCGAAACGCAGCGTGGCCAGAGCAAGATTGATGGCCACCGCATAGACCAACAGCCAAGAAGGGTTGTGGTGGCCCGTTTCCTCTACCACCCGCACCGCTCCTTCGAAGATGCCTGGAAGTTGCTCGCCGAGGAGTACGAACATGATGCCGTTGAGCGTGAACTGCACCGTGTTCCAAACCGCTGCCCTTTGCACCCGCGTGCTGGCCAAAGCACGCCCCGAGAGCTCGACGTAGCTCATCGTGATGCCGGCCGCCACTGCCGAGAGAATGCCCGAGGCATTCGCCTCTTCTGCCAGCCAGTAAGCGCCGAAGGGAATCAGCAGGCTCAGCAGAATCTGCAGTCCCGGCTCCTCGCCAAAGCGGCGGATGAACACATCCTTGGCCACCGAGACGAGCCAGGTGAATGCAGCGCCGATCGCCAGGCCCGCCACTGCCACCCACAGGAAAGACAGCGATGCGGACGCCAGCGAAAAGTGCCCGGTCACCGCCGCAGCCACTGCAAAGCGGAATGCCACCAGGCCGCTCGCGTCGTTGAGCAGAGACTCGCCTTCGAGGATGTGCATTACCCGATTGGGGATCGGCACCCTTGCCGTGATCGCCGAAACCGCCACGGGGTCCGTCGGCGACACGATGGCTGCCAGCGCGAAAGCCACCGGCAGCGGCATCGAAGGAACCATCCAGTGGATGAAAAAGCCCACGCCCACGACCGTGAAAATTACCAGCCCGAGCGCCAGTTCGAGAATCGTGGCTTTGTCGCGCAACAGCCCTTCCTTGGGGATGCGCCAGCCATCGAGAAACAGCAACGGCGGCAGGAACAGCAAGAAGAACAGATCCGGCTCCAGGCGCACGCCGCGGTGGAACACGCCGGCAATCAGCGCACCGAGTGCTATTTGCACCAAAGGCACCGGGACTGCGACCGGAAGCGCACGCACCACCATTCCACTGGCGATGACGGCGACGAACATCGCCAGAACAATCCCTACGGTTTCCAAGATAGGTCCCCTTGCGCGGCTGCGCGAAGTGATGAGTGCAACTCGAGCGCGCAGTTCGAAGCCGCTCTGCAAGCCAGCGCAGCCGTTGGCTGCCACTGAAGACCGACCAGCCAGTCTCTGAAGAAATATAAATTGAAAACCGTGAATCGCCCGGTTTCGCTGGACGTTTTGAGCCGTTGAAAAGAAAGCTTTCGAACTCTGCGGAGGGGCCGGCCACCAGCGGAGTTGTGGCGATGCCCAAGATGACAGAACATCTCGATAGAGTGAAAACACCGGTTCTGGCATGGTCACGGGTGGGGTGAAATTGACAGCGAATATGTTCGCGCTGGGGTGGCTGGACGACGCAGTAGAGGATGGCGGCAGTGCCGCCGAACCCGCTGGCGGTGCCTGTCCTCCCATAAACTGGCATGTTCCACGGTACTCCCAACCTGGAGACCCATCGAATATCTATGCCACCAGGAGTTTCCTTGTCTATCTCTCCATCCACCCTATTGGCTCTGCAGCAAGCAGGTGAGCGCCTTAACGCGGCCAGGCAGGCGTTTGCGCAGGAAGTCCAGTCCCATGCCGCGCACATGGTGGGCATTGTGGCCAGTGAGCCCTTTGGCACCGAGGCCGACCGCGCCTATGCCCAGCTGCGCGCCATTGCGCGCCTGGCGCACGAGCTGCAAGCCATGGAAGAGCAACTCAAGACCATGTATGGGGCTGCGGCCGAAATGGTGCGGCCTGAAACGCCGGTGCTGGTGGCGTTGCCAGAGCGGGGTCGGCGTTCTCGCATCCGCCAAAACGACACAGACAACGAAGGCGCAGAGGATGCCGTCGTCAAGCCAGCGCCACAACGGCCGTCACGCGCGGCGAAAGCCAGGCAGAAGGAAGCGGCACCCCCATCCCAACACATGAGCCGCAACGATGAAAGGGTGTTGCAGCACCTGAAGAAGGTGCTCGATCGCCGCAGCTGGAAGCCACTGACCCAGGCATCCATTGCCCAAGGAGCAGGAATCCCGCCCGGGTCTGTTGGGCTGGCGATGCGCCGGTTGTTGGCCAAAGAGGCGATTCGGGAAGGCAACAAAGGAAGCTATCGCTTGGCGTAACGCGGGCTGCTCCTTGGTCTGCCTGGGCGCTCCTGCAATGCAGGGAAGAGCGTGCCGTAGGTCATGGAGATCGCGGAAACCGTCGGATGTGGGTGAAGTGTGCCGGTCTGCGATAGAGGACGCGCATGCCACCTCCTCCGGCACGCCGTGCGATGCAACCTTCGAAGGCGACTTGGCAGGTCGCTTCGACAGTGTGTGTCTGCACCAGCTGTTCGCCAACCTGCTGGTCAATGCGGCAAAGTACCGCGTCGCGGGCGAACCGGTGCGGCTGCGCGTGGTCGGAAGCGCCGATGCGGTGCGCGTGGACGTGAACAACCGCGGCCCGGCCATACCGCCATCTGCCTGGCAGAGCATCTTTCAGCCGCTGGTCCAGTTGTCCAGCGATGCGGCGACCGACCCCAAAGATCCACGGACCAGCCTGGGGTTAGGCCTCTACATCGCCAGAGAGATTGCGACGCTGCAGGGGTTCGGTGGAGGTCCAGCCCACGGTGGAGGCAGGAACGACGTTCGGTGCGTGCCTGCCCCGAAGCCAGGAGGAAACGGCCTTAAGAGGGCCGTGGACAATACGGTCGGGCGGTACCGGCGTTAAACCCGCGCATTAAGCTCGCACTGCCTGTGCTACGCCAGTCTCCGCGTGGTCGCTTGGCTCTTGTCTGGCCTCCGCGCCCATATCGGGCTCGGCCATGTGGCGGAAGAACGTGTAGTCAATTTGCAGCGTCTCTGGACCGGCATGCAGCAGCCTCGTCGCCGTCAATGCCTCGAGCATATTAACGCTCGCCTTTCACCTCGATCTCGACGCGACGGTCGGGCTGGAGGCATGCGATCAGTGCGAGCGTTGGCTTCATACCCTTGCAATCACCCGGCGCAGTGACGGGGGTATCGCCATTTACGCCGCGCGCTGCGATAAGCCCGGGGGCAATGCCGGCGGATTCGGACAGATACGCAACAACGGCTTGTGCCCGCCGCATCGACAACTTCATGTTGTAGTCGTGCGAGCCGAGGCGGTCTGCGTGCCCGGTGACCCGGATCGCGTCGTAGCGCGTGCCGCGCAGATCGGTGGCGAGCCTGTCCAGTTCCTGGCGCCCGGTTGGTTTGATGACCGATTGGTCGAAATCGAACAGAGCGTCCGCGGAGAGTGTCACCTGGATGGGGGCGGACGGTGGTGGCGGTGGGGGCGCGGCGATGACCGGCGCTGGGGCGAAGGCGGGTAACTGCGTTGTTGCTGCGACGACGGCGGGTGCTGCAACGATGGACTGTGGCCGGGCGACTGGCCCGCCGAAGCGGTACACGAGACCCACCGAGAACAGATCGACGTTGCCACGATTGCCCACGGCATCCTTAAGGCGATAGCGCTCTGCCTCGAGCCGCACTGCGAGGGCTGGGGTGACCGCATACGACAGGCCGATACCCGCCTTGGCGCCAGTGCTTCGCTGGCTGGGCTGTGCACTCGCGTAGGGAAGGGCGACAGCGCCGGTCGTGGAGAAACTGTCGCTGGCGCGCATTGAAGTCGCGCCCACGCGGGCCAGCGCGGAAAATCCACCCACCAGCGGCAATGTGCCGACAAGATCGATGTTGAAGCCCTTGACACGCATGTCGCCCGACAGCGTCCCGGCGGGCACTGTGCCTGCCAGGTAGCCGAAGCGGCCGAGGTCCATGAACCCTGCTTCCACGCCAAGGTAGGGATTGATCTGGTAGCCGCCGAACAGCTTGTAACCGGTGCTGCGATCGTCGTTGGACAACAGGATGCCGCCGAGCCCTTGAGCGGCCAGCCCGGCGGTGATGCGTGCGTCATCGATGCTGGCGGCGGATCGGCCGGCGCTTGCGCCCGCATACCAGCCAGTAGTCTCCTGCACGATCTGTTGGGCTATTGCCACGGGTGCTGCCAGCAAGGCCAGCGAGCCCAGGGCGAGCGCAATGGAAGTTTGTTTGAAATTCATTGTTATCTTTGCAAGGAGGCGCGTTCGCGGTATCAGGAGGCCGGAACGTTGATGACGGTGTTGACCATCGTGACCGAGGCGCCGAGCGACAGCGCGCGGCCGTTGAGCGTGACGAGCGCGACGTTGCCCGGCGTCGAGATGGCGACACCCGATTGCGCGATGATGGTGCCGACCATCGACCCGCCTCCCGCTGCGTTGATCGTGGCCGCGCTGCCGACTTGCCAGAACACGTTCTTCGCCTGCGCACCATTGGCCAGGATGATGCTGGACGGGAACGCCGCGCCGGGGCCGCCGACAGTGAGCGTAGTCGCCATCTGGAACACCCACACGGCATTGGCATTGCCCTGTGCGTCAAGCGTCAGGTTGCCGCCTTGAATTTTGAAGCTGCCCGCGGCGGCCGTGTAGGTTCCGGGTGCCAGCGTCTTGTTGGCGAGGTTGCCCGCACCGGGATCCGGACCACCAGGCATCGCGGCGAGCGCGTTGTACGCCGCCAGTGCATCGGCCCGCGCTGCGCTGGCGATCGAGAACGTCGTGGCCGTGCCTTCGTTCGGGCAAGCAACGGTCGGCGCCGGCGCTGCGGTGTAGATCAGGCCGTTGACGGCGCCGACATTGAGCGGGGTCTCGGTGTAGATACAGCCGGGGCCCGCGTCATGGAAACCGGTGACTGCCGTCGACACGGCCGTGGTGCCGATGCTGCCATTGACAATGGTGTCCAGGCCCTGGTTGGTGATGCCGGCGGAGCCGCCGAAGGCACCGAACAGCGCGGCCGAGCCTAATGCGATGCTATTTTGCGGCGGCGGGGCCGCACAACTGATTGCAGTGAAGGTCCACGTTGCATCGCTGAGCATCGTGTTCGCCGGCACCGCGAGATCCTTCACGCCGGCCGCGCCGCCTTTGATGGTCGCAGTGTAGGTGACGCCTGCGGTGAGCAGCGCGGCAGGCGTGAACGTGGCGATCCGGCCTGTGGCGTTGTCGAGCACCACGGATGATGCAACCACAGGGGTCCCGCCTCTCACGGTAAAGACGGACGAACTGATACTGGTCGGGTTTATTTGCAGCCCCGATGGCACGCTGAACGTCGCATTGATGGTCGCATTGGTGCACACGTTGGCCATGCCTGCCGCGGGATTCATCGCTTGCACCGAAACATTGACTACTGGTGAGGCAGCGGCCGATGTAGTGAAGCTCCAGACATAGTTACTCGCGGATGGCAGCGGAGCCTGGTTGCCTGCGAGAGCATTGCCGGCCAGGTCCGTGGCTGCGGTGGTCACCGTGGCGGTATAGGTTGTGTTCGCGGCCAGCGGGGCCAGCGGTGTGAAGACGGCTGTTTTGTTGCCAATTGCGTACGACACGTCGCCGGCGGGGGCTGCGCAAGGCGCCGCGCAAGCGAGCGTGAAGCTGCTTGGGGTGAGGAAGGCGGGGTTCATGTCCTCGGTGAAGAGGGCCGTGATCGCGGTGTTCGTAGCAACGCTGCTCGTGGGGCCCGGCGTGCCTGTGACGGGCACGGTGGAAACGACTCGCGGCCGCGTCGCATCCGCGAGCACGCCGGTGGTGAAGTGCCACACGTAAGGTGCGGCCAGTGCCAATCCACTCGCCATGCTTCGTGCGCCGGTCACTGTGGCGGTGTAGGTCGTGGCCGGGGAGAAAACCGAGCCGCTCGTAAACATTGCAATGCGATTGGTGCCGTCGAGTGCAATGGTTCCCGCAGGGCTTGCGCACGGTGCCTCGCACGTTACAGTGAAAGTCGCGCCATCGGTGATCGGCCGCATCGCTTCGTTGAAGGTGGCTGTGATCACGGTGCTGTTGATGGGAACGCCTGTCGCGTTGTTCAAAGGTGCGACGACCGTGACCGTGGGAGGTGCCGCGGTGCTGTCGAAGCCGAGGACCGCGTCGCGCCCGCCGCCGCCGCATGCTCCCAGTATTCCGGCCAGGAGGGCCATGAGCCACGGCCTGATGTTCATTGATGGTTTCATTGTTTGGTTTCCCGCTAGTTGCCGACCTGCGCGTGCTGCGCGTTTTGTCTTGCCGCGAGATTGCGCCTTGGCGCGCGCGCCGTCTGTGCGCTGTCGCTCATAGCGCGACAGATGTGTGAACAGGGCGCCCTGAAGAGGTGAAGCCAGCCGGGCTGGGTGCCTGGGCAGGCAGAGACATACCCGCCCCTGCAGTCATGAGACGCCTCCTGGACCGCCGGGAGGCTCATGGACTTACTTGCGCTGCGTGATTTCGATACCTATGCCGCGGTACCCGAGAAAACGGCAGGCGGGGCCGAACATGGGCTCGCCGCTCACCTGGAATATTTGCTCGCTTCCGTCTGGGTTGACGCGGCTGAAGACAAAGTCCAGAAACGTCTCACGCGCCTCGATGCGGGTCTGCAGCGCGGCCCGCTGCGCGGCATTCCACCCCGAGCCCTGCCCCGCGTCGCTGTCCCCGAAGCCGTCCAACGGGAGACCCAGCATTTCGAGCACCGGCCCCGACACCTTGGTGAAGCGGCCGTGCTCGTCCTGTTCCCAGTACCAGTCGGACGCGAGTTCGGTGAGCCTGCGATAACGTGCCTCGCTCTCGCGCAGTTCGGCGGTGCGTTCGCGCACGGCCTCCTCCAATTCCCGGTTGTGGTTTTCGAGGCGCTTGTACAGCAGCCTCACTTCGAGCATGTTGTGAACGCGCGTCTTTACCTCCACGAGATCGAAGGGCTTGCTGATGAAGTCCCTGGCGCCAGCCTGCAGCGCCTGCAGCTTGTGCGCCGGCTGGGCGGTGATCACAAGGACGGGCAGGTAGGCATCCCTCTTGTTCATCTTGAGGCCTTCCATGACCTGGAAGCCATCCATGCCCGGCATTTGCAGGTCGAGCAGGATGAGGTCGTAGTCGTTCCGCCAGTGCAGCGCGCACACTTCCTTCGGGTGCAGCGTGGAGGTCACGTTCGTGTAGCCGGCCTGCTGCAACGTCTCTTCAAGAAGGCTGATGTTGGCGGGCTGGTCGTCGACGATCAGGATGCGCGCTTCTTTAAGAGCCAACGCGTGTTGCGACTGTCCGGGGTCCATCATGGTTTGAGCTTTCCAGCAGCGGTGGTCTGCGCTGCATGCAGGAGGGCGCCCTCGAGTGCTTCCATGAACTTGTTGACCATGATGGGCTTGGTGATGTAGTTGAAGAACCCCGCATCCAAGCCCTTTCTGGATGTCGCGCGGAACGGCATTCGCGCTGAGTGCAATGATTGGAATGTGGGCGGTGAGCGGGTCAGCGCGCAGGAACGCCATGACGTCGATACCGCTGAGCCCGGGCAGGTTGATGTCCATCAGAATCAGATCCGGTATGCAGGCGCGTGCGTACTCGATGCCGGTCTTGCCATCAGCGGCGCTGAGCAGCCGAAGGTCGGGGCGGCGTGCAATCAGCTGTTCGACGAGTTCCAGGTTCGCGGGATTGTCCTCGACATACAGCACGGTGCGCAGGTCGCTGCCGGACGCCGCTCTGCCATCAACCGCGGGGGAATCCCGGCTTTCGAGGGCCGCGAAGCGGGGCGCCTGCGCCAGCGCCAGTTCGGCCCAGAAGACGCTGCCTTCGCCGACGACGCTCTCCACGCCGATCCTGCCGCCCATCAGTTCCACGAGGCGTTTGGTCACGACCAGACCGATGCCCGTGCCTTCCTCGCTGCCGGCTTCCTTGCCGAGGCGGTTGAACGGCTGGAACAGCTGATCGAGCTGCTCGCGGGACAGGCCTTGGCCCGTGTCGCGAACGCTGATGCGCACTTCGCCCGAGGGAGCCGGCGAGCATTCAACGATCACGGTGCCGTCCGTCCGGTTGTACTTGATCGCGTTGAACAGCAGGTTGATCAGCACCTGCTTGACGCGGGTGCGGTCGGCGGTGACGAAACTCGAGCGTCTCGAACTCGGGAAAGCGCATCGAGATGCCGCGGGACCGTGCCTGCGGCTCGATCATCGCGCGGCATTCGGACAGCACTTCCGAAAGCGACACCGGTTCGTTGGACATGGTGAGATTGCCGGATTCGATCAGCGCGAGGTCGAGGATCTCGTTGATCAGCTCAAGCAGGTACCAGCCGGCCTTCAGGATCTGGTCGATGCTGCGTTTTTGTACCGGGCTCGGCGCTGGTGACGCCGACCCAGCAGCTGTGCGAATCCGAGGATCGCATTGAGCGGTGTGCGCAGTTCATGGCTCATGCTCGAAAGGAATTCCGACTTTGCACGGTTGGCCTTGTCAGCTGCCGCGAGCGCTTCTTTCAATTCGATCTCTGTGTGCTTGCGCGCGGAGTTGTCTGTGCCGATCAGCAGGAATCCGATCAGAACACCGTCGCCGTCGCGCAGCGGGGTGACCGAGACGATCGCCGGGAAGCGGCTGCCGTCCTTGCAGATATACGTGAGTTCGTAAGTGTCCTCGATGTTGCGCGAAGCCTTGTAGGCCAGCGCTTCGAAGCCGGGCGCGATGGGGATTCCCAGCTCCAGGCTCAGTGCGCGCGCGCGCGCCGCGACTTCTTCAGGATCGTGGATGTCGCTCGGGCGGATGCGATTGACCACGTCCCCGGCGTCGTATCCGAGCATCCGCTCGGCGCCAACGTTGAACAGCTGGATGATGCCTTGCTCGTCGGTTGCGATGATCGAGAAATTGGCACTCGTGAGAATCGCACTCTGCAGCGGCCCCGCCTTCAGCAGCGCCTTGGCGTTGTCGTCGTGGGTTCCGCGCGGGGCGGGCGGCTGGGCTGGCCGCGTGTCATTGCATGTGGCTTGCAACATGGGCTCTTTCTCAATGTGGACGGACGCTCACCGCGTTCACGACCGGCTTAGGTGTAGCGGCCCGGGCAGGGCCGATTCTGTGGCTAGCGCGGGGACCGGCAACGCCGGCTGCACCCGCGGAACGTCGCAAAGCAGCCGATCGAATTCGCGTTTTACGCAGGCATAGCATTCGCATACCGAGCGCTCCAGCCCGGGCCGGTCCAGCACCTGGATGTGGCCGCGGCCATAGCGGATCAGCCCGGCCCGCTGCAGGTTGCCGGCGGCTTCGTTGACGCCCTCGCGGCGCACGCCGAGCAGGCTGGCAATCAGTTCCTGGGTCAAGGTGAGGCCCGCTCCCGAAGAGCGATCCAGGCTCAAGAGCAGCGTCCGGCAAAGGTGCTGTTCGACGGAGTGATGGCGGTTGCACACGGCCGTCTGCGTCATTTGCGTCATCAGCGCCTGCGTGTAGCGAAGCAACAGGCGCATCACGGGTCCCGCGCGGTCGAATTCCAGCTTGAGCAGGTGCGCCTTGAGGCGGTAGGCATGGCCCGCGCTGCGGACCACGGCGCGGCTCGGGGTTGTCTCGCCGCCCATAAAAATGGAGGTGCCTACGATTCCCTCGTTGCCGACCACCGCGATCTCCGCCGACGCCCCGTCGAGCAACATGTACATGTGCGAGACGATGCAGGTGGTGGGAAAGTAGACATGCTCCATGCGTGCGCCTGACTCGTACAGGACTTTGCCCAAAGGCATCGCTACGGGTTCAAGGTGTGCTGACAGGCGATCGAACTCGCCGGCGGGCAGGGCTGCGAGCAGGTGGTTCTGGGTAGTGCTTTGGGGAGGGAGCATGAAGTTTTAGGGCGAAGCCCCGGCCAGAACTGGCCGTGGCCTGAGTGCCGGATTGTGCCCTCATGCGCTGCCATGCAAACAACCGCTTGCGTGTTGTGTTGCGCAGCCGCCCGCAATGCGCGGGCGCCATGCAGCGAGCGGTGCGCGTGCGACAGCGGACAGACGCGGGCGACATCGCGCGCGAAGCTGCGGAATGCAGCGTAAAGCGGTCGAAACGCTGAGCGATGACGAACAACCCGACTACGAAAGAGCTTCTATGAACAAGCGCTTATCGCATTTCCTACCTCCTTGCCGCTTGAGACCTAGCGATCACTGGGCTTCTTGTCGCCTGCAGCGCTGCGAACCATTGCCGCGCCGAGCGCGAAGACTGCGTGGCCTGCATAGACGAGGGGATGAAAAGTGGAAGCGCGCAGCAAGGCGGCATATCGCGCGACCTCTCACGCCTCCATCAAGAAAGATTGAGCGGCACCAGCCCGGCGGGATTGATACCCATAAAAATAGCGGCCCTGGAGGCCGCTTCTTCCTGGATCTTGCAAGCGAGGTAGGTTCGGTGTTGCAAGACCGTGAGCAGCGCTGGTCTCTCTGTCAGATAACCTTGCTGCCGCTGATAACACGCAGTAGCACCATCACCACGGCAATCACCAGCAGCGCGTGGATAAAGCCACCCATGGTGACGGAAGAGACAAGGCCCAGTGCCCACAGGATGAGAAGGACGATGGCGAGGGTATATAGCATTGAATGTTCTTTATCTGGATTTAGGGAGTCGGATGCGTGCCGATCAGCAGGACTTTGTCGCCGGTCTGCCATCGGGCACCACCGGTTTCACTGGTCACATGCATCGTTCCGTCACGCATGCAGATCGTGGTCTCAAGGCGGGGCTCGCTGTTGCCTTCGGCGTGCAGGACGCGCACGACCTCCACCGCGCCGATAGACGCGCCGGGGTGCTTCGACGTGGTGGGTGCGTCGGCTTGCCGGACTGGCACGGCTGCAGGTGTCGGTGTGGCCAGAGCGTCCGTTTGTGCGAGCCAGAAAAGCGCGGGTGCGCTCGATGCCGCAACGAGAGCAGCAACCGAGTGCGTGCGTGCATGACGGGCACAAGGGCCGCCAAGGTTCGGGCCGCTTGCAAGGCCTCCACCAAGACGGTGAGAGTGCCTGCCGTGGTACTGCCGCCTTACTTGACGCGCATGTCGTTGGCCACCGACGTGACACCACCCACGCTCTGGGCCACGGCGACGGCGCGCTCGATGTTGGTGCGGCTGGTGACGAAGCCGCTCAACTGGACGCGGCCCTTGAAGGTTTCCACATTGATCTCCGCCGACTTGAGTGTCGGCTCATTGAAGATGGCGGCCTTCACCTTGGTGGTGATGGCTGTGTCGTCCATGTATTGGCCGGTACTTTCCTGTTTGTGGGTGGAGGCGCACCCCGCGAGAGCGGTGAGGGCAACGGCGGCGGCGAGGATGGAAATGCGTGCGAAATGGATCATGGTATTTTTCGTTGAAGTTGATTGAAGAGTTCGGAGAAGCCGTGTGGTTAAGCGCGGGGTTCGCCGTTGCGGTTAACGGTGATCGTGCGGCCCGGCTGCTGGGCCATCTGCACGCGGTGTTCGGTGCCTTCGTACCGGTAGGTCACGTCCCAATAGCTGGGGGTGGCCTGCGCGGCATTGCCGTCGCAACGGCGCACATCCTGCGTGAGCGGCGCCACGTATGCCTGCTGGTCGTTGCGTCCATACTGGGCGCCCAATGCGGCGCCACCGAGCGCACCGCCAACGGTGGCGATCTTCTGGCCATTGCCGCCGCCCACCTGGTGACCCAAGATGCCGCCGATGATGGCGCCGATGGCCGCGCCCGGCACGTTCAGTCCAGCCTGCTGCTGTTGCGGCTGCTGTTGCACTACGTGATCTCGCTCTATCCAGCAGCGTTGCGCGGGGGTGCCGACCACCGCACGCGCCGATGTAACCTGTGCATTGAAGAGACGCTCATTGCGGCCCCGGCGGAAGTCCTGCGCGACGATCGGCAGGGGCGCGTAGTCTCTGTCGGCCACGTGCTCGTTGGCTCGCAACGGGCGCACCGATGAGATCCTGTCGTTCAGGCCCATGGCTGTGAGGGATGGGTACTGGCCCGGACGCAGAACCATGCAACGGCCGCGGAACTGCGCATCCTCGCAGGCTTGCCAGCGCTGGCCGACAACGATCGCCGAGGAGGCGCGGTCGTTGAATCCCGAGCGCTGGAGATTGGGCGAACGCTCCTGCGATGAGAACGAGCGGCCTTGAAAGCCTTCGTTTTCGTGCAGCGTCACTTGCGCCGCCGCGTGGACGCTGAATGCCAGCGTGGTGATGCCCATCAGGGCCTGGATTGTCTTGTTCATGTGGACCTCTTTCAGCCCGCAGAGTAGGTCAGCTGTACAGATGCGTCTGTTCGCTACCGCACAGCCGCGTGCACGCCGCCGGGGCCGGAGACGGCACCAGCTTCTGTGGCAGTACCCAGCTCTCCGGCACGGACAGGGATCGCGGCGCTGGCCGCTGCGCCCCGATCTGGAAGGCCCGCAGGCCTTTCGGACGACAACTAGACCTTCTTGCCTTGCGCGGTTGCGCTGTGCGTTGAGAGACACTGCACCCTGCGGACCGTGAGCGAAAGAACTCGATGAGCTGGTACCGAACTCGACAGTCCTTTGCCAGACGCGGTTTCTCATTGCCTGCAGTGGGCTTATCGACAGCGATTTTTGGAATTCGACAAACGGCCTTTGTTCGATACGCACGACATAGCTTATTTCTACGGTTTTAAGCGCCGTCCTACAACGTGTCAGGCGCTGAACCGACATTTGTCGATGGTTACCAGACGCACCATGCAATCTCCTCTGTGGGAGACATAGCATGAACGAAAACATAATGCCTGGTCCAAGGAGTGTGGTCCCAGGGCCTGCCGCTCCAGCTGTATCCAATCCGTTGTCCCCGACCAGTGCGGTGTCTTGGGCGGCCATCATTGCGGGCGCCGCTGGCGCTGCAGCCCTGTCTCTGATTCTGCTTATCCTGGGAGTGGGGCTGGGGTTGTCGGCCGTTTCTCCCTGGTCTGGACAGGGCGCAACGGCGGGTACTTTCGGTATCTCCACGATTGTGTGGATCTCATTCACCCAGCTTGCAGCAGCAGGCATGGGTGGTTATCTGGCCGGGCGCCTGCGCACGCGCTGGGCGGGGCTCCATACGGACGAGGTCTACTTTCGCGATACTGCCCACGGATTTCTTGCCTGGGCCGTTGCCACATTGGTAACGGCAGGCCTGTTGACGTCCGCGGTCGGAGGCATCGTCAATGGAGGCGTGCAAGCCGGCACCCAGATGGCGGCCGGCGCTGCAAGCGCCGCTTCGAGTGCAGCCATGCCTGCTGTGGCTGGCGGAGCCATGAAGAGTGGGGCATTGCCAGACCAGGGCTATTTTGTGGATACGCTCTTCCGCAAAAGCCTCTCGACTGCACCTTCCGCGCCGGATGCAGGCACGACGTCGCCTGCCGTTGAGGGTTCCAACAACCTCGCACCTGCACCTGTGTCTGCATCTGCATCTGCATCTGCATCTGCATCTGCACCTGCCTCCGCATCCGCATCCGCATCCGCAGAAACTGGGCGCATCTTTGCCAATGCGCTAAGCAAGGGGGCGTTGCCTGCCGACGATGCAAAGTATCTGGGTCAGTTGGTCGCTCAGCGCACCGGAATGCCCCAGGCAGACGCGGAAAAGCGGGTCACCGAGGTGTTTGGGCAATTGCAGGCGCGCGCCAAGGAGGCGGAAGCGGCCGCGCGCGATGCGGCCGACAAGGCGAGAAAAGCGTCTGCCTACAGCGCACTGTGGTTGTTTGTTTCCCTGTTGATCGGCGCCTTCTTTGCCAGCCTTGCGGCAACTTTCGGCGGGCGCCAGCGCGACCTGTTTTGACACGACCCAAGGAGAAATCGTATGCGTTCGCTGCTGTTGTTCTTTCTCGGAGTTCCCATTCCCATCATCATTTTACTGGCCCTCTTTTTGCACTGACCCGTACCTTGCCATTCAGAAACCATTTGGAGGAATCACACCATGGCGACCCCAACCAAGGCCAAGACCGCAACCGCCCCTTCGAAACCTCCGGAGGCAACCGCCATGCTGCGAGCCGATCACCAGCGTGTCAGCGAGCTGTTCGAGCAATATGAAAAAGCCCGGTCGGTGGCCAAAAAGAAAGACCTGGTCACCACGATCTGTACCGAACTGACTGTTCATGCGCAAATCGAGGAAGAGATTTTTTATCCTGCGGTCAAAAAGGCGCTGCGCGATAAGGAACTCGTCCCCGAAGCCACGGTTGAACATGCGACGCTGAAAAACCTGATCGCTCAAGTGGAAGGGGTCGAGCCTGATGGCGAGATGTTCGACGCAAAAATCACGGTGCTCTCGGAATATGTGAAGCACCATGTCAAAGAAGAACAAACGCAGATGTTTCCGAAAGCCAAAAAAACTGCCTTGGATATGCGTGCCTTGGGTGCCCAAATGGCAGCACGCAAGGAGGAGCTGATGGCTGCCAGAAAGACCTCCGGTCCCTCCGCCGCCACTACTGCTGCCCACAGCCCGCAGGTCGCTGAGCGCGTGTAGCGGGTGGGTCAAACAACGTGCGTCCCACTTGGCGTACGGCCCAAAGGTTCAGAGAACGTGGCCCTGTTTTGCCATCCGTGCCGCGCCAAGCTAGTGGTCCAGGGCCGGGGTTTCATTCCACAGCGCAAGGACCCGCGTGGTCGGGTGATGGGCTGCGTAGCCCAGCACGCTCACGGAAGCGGGAGACAGGGAAAAATGCTGCCCCGCCAAGAGAGGCAGTTTGATCCAGCGCACCGCCAGCGCCGTGCCAAACTGTGCGTGCGAGAAGAGGGCGATCGTGCCTTGCAAGGCGCAGAGCTGCTCAATGAGCCGATCGGCACGGGCGGAGATATCGCCAGGCATTTCCCCGTGGGGACACCCATCGCGCCAAATATTCCAATCGGGGCGTAGCTTTGCAATGTCCTCCGAACGCTTGCCTTCGTAGTCCCCATAATCCCATTCCGCCAGCGCGGGTTCGGTGACGCAGGCGGTGTCGCCGAGCGCCAGCGCGCAGGTTTGGCGGGCGCGCAGACGGGGACTCACCAGGACGTGCGTGAACGCCGTCCGTGCCAACCGCGGCGCCAGCGCACGTGCCTGGGCCTCACCGTGGGCGGTCAGGCGCAGGTCGGTGATTCCGGTGTGTTGGCCACTGAGCGACCAGGCCGTCTCGCCGTGCCGGACCAGGTAGATTTCGAGCAGCGCCGTCACCCCTTTTCCAGCCCCGGGTCGTAGGCGCCGCGCAGTGCGGCACTGTTGCAGCGCGCGCGGTGCAGCAGCGCCTGCTGGGCGGCGCCGCGCTGTTCTGGCGCAGCAGCCCACAGTTGCAGCGCAGGCTGCTGCAGCGCACGTGCAAACGAGAACGTGACGGGCCAGGGCAGGGCCGCCAGGGCGCCCGAATGCAGGTGCATCGCGTTGAGGCGTGCCGAAGCCAATTCGCTTGGTTGCCCGCCCGAGAGAAACGCAATACCAGCCACTGCGACCGGCACGGCGCGCCGCAGGCTGGCGAGCGTCGCATCTGCCACTTCTTGCACCGATGCTTGTGCAGGGCAATCGAGCCCCGGAAGCACCATGTTGGGTTTGAGCACCAGGGCCTCCAGCAGCACCCCTTGCGTGTGCAGCTGGGCAAAGACCTCGTGCAAGACCTCGTCGGTCACAGCCTGGCAGCGCCCCAAGGTGTGGTTGCCGTCCATGAGGACTTCGGGCTCGACGATGGGGACCAGACCCGTTTCCTGGCACAGCGCGGCATAGCGCGCCAGGGTCTGGGCATTGGCCTCGATGCAAGCCACGGTCGGCAAGCCGTCGCCCACCGTGAAGACTGCGCGCCATTTGGCAAACTGCGCGCCCGCAGCCAGATAGCTCTTCAGCCGTTCGCGCAGACCATCGAGGCCTTCCGTCACACGCTCAGCAGGGTGGCCCGCCATGTCCACGGTGCCGCGGTCCACCTTGATTCCGGGAAGAACGCCTGCGGCAGCGAGCACCTGCACCAGCGATGTTCCGTCCTGCGTTTGCTGGAACAGGGTTTCTTCCGAGAGGATCGCACCGCTGATGCAGTCGCCCAGCCCGGGGGTGGTCACGAGCAATTCGCGGTATGCATGCCGCGCCTCAGCGCTGGGCGCGACGCCGACGCTGGCAAAGCGTTTGTCGCAGGTCGCCGTGCTCTCGTCCATCGCAAGCAGTCCCTTGCCGCTGGCCATCAGCGTGCGCGCCCTGGCGCTCAGCATGGCCATGTCCGTCATGGCGCCCACCCGCGCCATCGGCACCCGCCACTGCCGTGCGCCAACAGATCGATGCTTCCCATGGGGTCCTTTCCCCTGCGCCACAGCAGCTTTCGCGCCAGGGCAGACGTGCAACAGGGTTGTGCATGGTGGCGGCTTTTCACTCGAAGACACGGCCACAACAGCGGTTTCCATGCTACTGCTGTGTCATGGAAAAAGGTGCGCTGCGTCGATACTTTGCTTCGGGCTACTTCGGAAGCACAAAGACACATACGCAGCAGCCATGCTGCTGGAATGGTCGCAGGAGCGGTCCGCCTTGGCTGCACGGAACAGACACGCAAGAATGGCACTTCCGTCTCGCACGCGCGGGCAGCATGAAGCGCTGCGCGCTGTGCATGCGAGCCTTCTGAGGCACACGCCTGGTCCAGGAGTCCCATGAGCCCATTGCCTGCAGCGCAGCCGCTGGAGCGCGCCGAATGCCCGGCCGTGCGGGTGGCGCTGCTGTCCAATGGCCGCTACCACGTGGTGGTTTCGAAGGCGGGCGGCGGTTACAGCGCCTGGAACGGGATTGCGCTCACGCGCTGGCGTGAAGACGCGACCTGTGACCCTTGGGGAAGCTTTTGCTATCTCCGCGACCGCACCAGCGGCCACGTCTGGTCAGCGACCCTCCAGCCCACACTGCAGCAGGCCGACGCCTATGAAGCTGCCTTTTCGCTGGGGCGGGCAAAATTTCGCCGCCGCGACCATGGCATCGAGGTGGAAACCGAAATCGCCGTGGCCGCTGACGATGACGTGGAGGTGCGCCGCATCCGCATCACCAACCATTCGCCCCAGCACCGGGCGCTGGACCTGACCAGCTATGCAGAGGTCGTGTTGGCGCCGGCCGCCGCCGATGTGGCGCATCCTGCGTTTGAAAAGCTCTTTGTCGAAACCGAGATCCTGCACGCATCGCGGGCCATCGTGTGCACCCGCCGTGCGCGCGCGCCGCACGAGGCAACGCCCTCCCTGTTCCACCTGCTGGCCATGCCCCAGCCCGGCGAAGAACCCGTTTCCTACGAGACCGACCGGGCCCGTTTTATCGGCCGCGGCCGCAGCACCACCGATCCGCAGGCTTTGGACAACCATGCGCCGCTGTCGGGCAGCGCCGGATCGGTCCTCGACCCTGTGGTGGCGATCCGTTGTCCCATTTTTCTGGCCCCTGGCGCCAGCACCACCGTCGACCTGCTCAGCGGCGTTGCGAGCAGCCGGGACACTTGCGCAACTCTGGTTCAAAAGTACCAGGATCAACGCCTGGCCGACCAGGCGCTGGCCTCTGTGCCAGCGCATGCGCAGGCGGTTCTGGATACGCTGCATGTGAGCGCTGCCGATGCGCAGCGCTATGCCGTCCTGGCAGCCTCGGTGCTTTATGCCAGCGCCTCTCTGCGGGCCCAGCCTGGTGTGCTCGCCCGCAACCAGCAAGGCCAGTCCGGCCTGTGGCGTTATGGCATTTCGGGGGACTGGCCCATCGTGCTGCTGCAGATCGGCGATCCGGGCCATCTGGAACTGGTGCGCCAACTCGTGCGGGCACACGCGTACTGGCGCATGTCGGGGTTGCGTGTGGACCTGGTGGTCCTGGCGGAAAATCCGCCGCCCGAGAGTTCCGACCTGGCGCAGCAGATCTTGGCGCTGGTCGCTGCCGAGGATGCAGCGGCGGGCATCGACAAGCCGGGCGGCATCTTTGTGCGTGCCAGCGCCCCCCTTCCGGAAGCGGACGTTGTTCTGCTGAAAACGGTGGCGCGTGTCGTCCTCGATGGCCATGGCGGCCCCCTGGCGCAGCAACTCGTACAGCGCCTTCCGGGGGCACCCATCCCGCAGCGCACGCACCGTTTTTCGAGCCCGGAAAAATCTCCATGGCAGCCGGGGCCTGCGGCGCCAGAACCAGCGGTGGGCTTTTCCAATGGCCTGGGTGGCTTTACAGCGGACGGGAAGGAGTACGTCGTCACGCTCACGCCGGAGCGCATGGCACCGATGCCCTGGATCAACGTGCTGGCCAACCCCTTCTTTGGCAGTTTTGTCTCCGAGAGCGGCAGCGCCCACACCTGGAGCGAAAACGCCCAGATGTTTCGCTTGACACCCTGGTCCAACGACCCGGTCACCGACCCGAACACCGAAGCGTTTTACCTGCGCGACGAAGACAGCGGCCATTACTGGTCGCCCACCGTGCTGCCCAGCGCCAGCCCAGGCGCCTCGTATGTGGCGCGCCACGGCTTCGGCTACAGCGTTTTTGAGCACAACGAAGGCGATATCCATTCCGAACTGACGGTGTTTGTCGCCCACGACGCCCCGGTCAAGTTTGCGCTGTTGCGGCTGAGCAACCGGTCGGACCGCGAGCGCCGCCTCTCGGTCACCGGCTATGTGGAATGGGTTCTGGGCGACGAGCGCACCAAGACCGCCATGCAGGTTGGTACGCAGCGGGACGCCGACAGCGGCGCACTGTTCGCCGGCAACCCGTACAACACGGATTTCGCCGGCCGTACCGCGTTTTTTGACGCCGATGGCGCCGCTGCCGCAGCCGCCAGCGCGTCTGGTGATCGCCGTGCCTTCCTGGGGGTGCACGGCAGCCTGCGGCACCCGGCGGCCATGCAGCAGCTTCGGCTCTGCGGCAGCGTTGGGATGGCGCTGGACCCGTGCGCCGCCCTGCGCGTCCCGTTGGCGCTGGCGCCAGGGCAAACGCACGAGATCGTTTTTCGCCTGGGTGCGGGCGCCACGCCCGAAGAAGCGCGCAGCCTGGTGCAGCGCTGGCGCGGCCCGGCGGCGGCGCACGCAGCGCTGGATGCGGTGCGGCAATCCTGGACCCACACGCTCGGTGCGGTGCAGGTCCAAACGCCAGACCGCGCGCTGGACTTTCTGGCCAACGGCTGGCTGCTGTACCAAACCCTGGCCTGTCGGCTCTGGGCGCGCACCGCGTTCTACCAAGCCAGCGGAGCCTTTGGCTTTCGCGACCAGCTGCAGGACGTGATGGCCCTGGTGCATGCGGTGCCCGCCCTGGTGCGGGCCCACCTGCTGCTGTGTGCGTCGCGCCAGTTTGCCGAAGGCGATGTGCAGCATTGGTGGCACCCGCCCTCGGGCCGCGGTGTGCGCACGCGGTGTTCGGACGACTATTTGTGGCTGCCATTGGCGGTGTGCCGGTACGTGGCGGTCACGGGCGACATGGCTGTGCTCAAGGAGCCGGTGGACTTCCTGGAGGGCAGGGCATTGCAAGAGCACGAAGCTTCTTACTACGATCTGCCCACCCGCTCCGAAACCACTGCCAGCCTGTACCAACATTGCGTGTGCGCGATCGAGCATGGGCTGCGTTTCGGCGCGCACGGTCTGCCCTTGATGGGCACGGGCGACTGGAACGATGGCATGAACCTCGTCGGCGCCGAGGGCCACGGCGAGAGCGTCTGGCTGGGCTTCTTTCTGTGCCAGGTGCTGGCGCAGTTCACGGCCGTGGCACAGCAACACGGCGATGCGGCCTTCGCGCAGCGCTGCCAGGCCGAGGCGGCGCAGCTGCGTGGCGCGATCGAGCAAAGTGCCTGGGACGGCGCGTGGTACCAGCGCGGCTGGTTCGACGATGGTTCGCCCCTGGGCACTGCGGGCAACACCGAATGCCGCATCGACTCGATTGCGCAAAGCTGGGCGGTGCTGTCTGGAGCCGCAGACGCGCAGCGCGCGCGCCGGGCCATGGGCGCCGTCGATGCGCAGCTCGTGCACCGCGGCGCAGCGCTGGTCCAGCTGCTCGATCCGCCCTTCAACCATTCGGACCCCAGCCCCGGCTACATCCAGGGCTACGTGCCCGGCGTGCGCGAGAACGGCGGGCAGTACACGCACGCCGCGGTCTGGGTCGGCATGGCCTTTGCGGCGCTGGGCGATGCCAAGCGCGCATGGGAGCTGTGCACCATGCTCAACCCCATCCACCATGCCGACTCGTCCCAGGCGCTTGCGGTCTACCAGACCGAACCCTACGTGATCGCCTCGGATGTGTATGCGCTGCCACCGCACACCGGACGCGGTGGCTGGACCTGGTACACGGGCTCGGCCGGATGGATGTGGCGTTTCATTCTGGAATCGCTGCTGGGCTTGCGCGTGGAATCGGACACGCTGCGCATCGTGCCGTGCCTGCCAGCGCACTGGGACGGATTTCGGGTGAACTATCGCTACCGCGCAACGCTCTACCTGATCGAGGTGCGGCAAACGCCCAAACCACCGGTCGGGCCCACAGCGACCCTGGACGGCGCCGAACTTCCTGGCCCAGCAGTACCTTTGGTGGACGATGGCCGCGAACACGCAGTGGTCGTGCAGGTCCACAAGACGGGAGCCTAGCAATGCAAATCGGCATGATCGGACTGGGGCGCATGGGGGCCAACATGACCACCCGGCTGCTGCGTGGCGGCCACGCTTGCGTCGTCCATGACCAAAGCCCGCAGGCCGTCCAGGGCCTCGTGGCTCTGGGCGCGACCGGCACCGCTTCTCTGCAGCAACTGGTTTCCACGCTGGCGCAGCCGCGCGCGGTCTGGTTGATGGTGCCAGCGGCCGTTGTCGACGCCGTGTTGGCGCAGTTGACGCCGCTGCTGGCCGCCGGCGACATCGTCATTGACGGGGGCAATTCGTACTACCACGACGATCTGCGCCGAGCAGCCGCTTTGCAGCCCCTGGGCATCCACTATCTGGACGTTGGCACCAGCGGCGGCATTGCGGGCCTGGAGCGCGGCTATTGCCTGATGGTCGGTGGCGACGAGGCCGTGCAGCACCTGGCCCCGGTGTTCGAGACGCTGGCGCCGGGCGCGGGCGCTGCGGCACCGACACCGGGGCGCGTCCCGGGAACCAGCACGGCAGACCGGGGCTGGCTGCATTGCGGGCCGCACGGTGCGGGGCACTTTGTCAAGATGGTCCACAACGGGATCGAGTACGGCGTCATGGCCGCGTATGCCGAGGGGTTGAACGTCCTGCACCACGCCGATGTCGGCAAGCACGCCCAGACCCTGGATGCGGAAACGACGCCACTGCGGCACGCCGAGCGCTACCAATACGAGATGGACCTGCCCGAGATTG
This sequence comes from uncultured beta proteobacterium, assembly GCA_963703375.1. Taxonomy (GTDB): domain Bacteria; phylum Pseudomonadota; class Gammaproteobacteria; order Burkholderiales; family Burkholderiaceae_C; genus Simplicispira. Next base: position 891,013 of record CAVPEF010000004.1, read on the forward strand.
CCGAAGTCTGGCGGCGTGGCAGCGTGATCGGCTCCTGGCTGCTCGACCTGACAGCGGCGGCGCTGGCCGCCGATCCCGCGCTTGCCGGCTTTGAGGGCCGCGTGTCCGATTCCGGTGAAGGCCGATGGACGGTCCAGGCCGCCATTGACGAAGCGGTGCCGGTGCCGGTGCTGAGCGCGGCACTCTATGCGCGCTTTGCGTCGCGCGGCGCCTCTGACTTTGCCAACCGTTTGCAGTCGGCCATGCGGCATGAATTCGGCGGCCATGCCGAAAAACCGGTCGCCGATCCACCGCCCAAGGATTGATATGGCACCCGATCTGACGCACCCGGCAGCGCCTTGCGACGCGCTGGTGCTGTTTGGCGCAACCGGCGATCTGGCCCACAAGAAGGTCTTGCCGGCGCTCTATGCCATGCACCAGCACGGCACGCTGACCGTGCCGGTGATCGGCGTGGCGTCCTCCCCATGGACCCTGGAGCAGTTTCGCGCGCATGCCAGGACCAGCATTGACCAATCGGGCGCGGAGGGCGACCCGGACCAGCTCACTGCATTTCTTTCGCTGCTGCGTTACGTGAGCGGTGACTACCAGGACAGCGCCACCTTCAATGCGCTCAAGCCGGCGCTTGGCACTGCGCGGCGGCCGGCGCACTACCTGGCCATTCCGCCGGCCTTGTTCCCTACGGCCATTCGGGGCCTGGGCGCAGCCGCTTTGGCGGAAGGTGCCCGCGTCATCGTCGAAAAGCCGTTCGGCCGCGACCTCGCCTCGGCGCGCGCACTCAACCGTGTTGCGCTGGAGGTGTTCCCTGAAAGCGCCATCTTCCGCATCGATCACTTCCTGGGCAAGGAAGCGATCATGAACCTTCTGTATTTCCGCTTCGCCAATTCATTTCTGGAGCCGATCTGGAACCGCAACCATGTCGCGAGCGTACAGATCACGCTGGCCGAGCAATTCGGCGTGCAGGGCCGCGGAGGCTTCTACGAAAGCGCCGGTTGCCTGCGCGATGTGGTGCAGAACCACCTGTTCCAGATCGTTGCGTTGCTGGCCATGGAGCCGCCCGGCGGCCGGCATTTTTCTGCCGTCGATGCCGAAAAACTCAAGGTGTTCAATGCGATGCGGCCGCTGTGCTCCAGCGACCTCGTGCGCGGACAGTATGCGGGCTACCGCAGCGAGCCCCAGGTCAGCGCTCGCTCGGACGTGGAAACCTACTGTGCGCTGCAGCTGCACATCGACTCCTGGCGCTGGGCAGGCGTGCCCTGGTACCTGCGCGCGGGCAAGTGCCTGCCGACGACGGCCTGTGAAGTGCTGGTGCGCCTGGAAGCCCCTCCCTTGCGGCTTTTCGAAGATGCCGTGGCCGCGGGAGAGGAAGCCAACTACCTGCGCTTTCGCCTGTCACCGCACTCGCTGATTGCGCTGGCTGCGCGCGTCAAGCAGGCTGGCAAGGCCTTCGTGGGCGAACAGCATGAGCTTGTGCTGATCGAGGAAGAAGCCGGTGAGCAGGCGCCTTACGAGCGCCTGCTCACCGATGCCATGGCGGGCGACCCGGCGCTGTTCGCGCGCGAAGACGCCGTCGAGGCAGCGTGGCGCGTGGTGGATCCGGTGCTCACCGCGCACGCCCAGGCCATTCCTTATGCGCAAGGCAGCTGGGGACCCCCGGCCGCCGATGCGCTGGTCGCCGGGCACGGCGGCTGGCACAACGTCATGGGTTGACGCCATGGCGAACCATGAATCCAAGGAGCCACCATGAACAACGCACAGGCATTGCACGATCTGGGCCAAAGCCTTTGGCTCGATAACATCACCCGCCCGCTGCTCGACAGCGGCACCCTGGAGCGCTATATCCGCGAGTTCGCGGTCACCGGGCTGACCTCGAACCCGACGATCTTCGAGCACGCGATCGGCGAGTCCGGGGCCTATGACGAAGCCATCCGCAAAAAAACGCGCGAAGGCCAGTCGGACGAAGCCTTGTTTTTTGACCTCGCGCTGGAGGACCTGCGGCGCGCGGCCGACCTGTTCAGACCGGTGTTCGACGCCACCGACGGCGCCGACGGCTGGGTTTCGCTGGAGGTCTCGCCCTTGCTGGCCCACGATGCCGTCCAGACCATTGCGGCGGCGACGCACCTGCATGCGCTTGCCGCACGCCCGAACCTGTACATCAAGATTCCCGGCACCTCCGAGGGCGTGGTGGCGATCGAGGAGTCGATCTTCGCGGGCATCCCCATCAACGTCACGCTGTTGTTCTCGACGGCGCAATACCAGGCTGCGGTCGAGGCCTATCTGCGCGGCATCGCGCGCCGCATGGCGGCTGGACTGGACCCCCGGGTCCATTCGGTGGCCTCGCTGTTTGTCAGCCGCTGGGACGTGGCGGCCAACAAAACGCTGCCTGCGCATCTGCACAACCGGCTGGGCATCGCCGTGGCGGCGCAGACGTACGAGGCCTGCCGGGCGCTGTTTGCTTCCGCGCGCTGGCAGAAAATGGCGGCTGCCGGCGCCCGCACGCAGCGTTTGCTGTGGGCCAGCACCGGCACCAAGGACCCATCGGTCTCCGACACGCTCTACATCGATGCGCTGGCCGCTTCCGGCACCATCAACACCATGCCCGAGAAGACGCTGCTCGCGTTTGCCGAGCACGGCCGGGCGCAGCAGACCCTGGCGGACGACGGCAACGGCGGCGATGCCGTAATCGCTGCGTGCCGTCAGATGGGGGTCGATACCGACGCGCTCGCCGAGCGCCTGCAAGACGAAGGTGCGCAGGCATTCGCGTCCTCCTGGCGCAGCTTGCTGGAGCAGATCGCCAACAAGGCACTTGCGGTCACGCAAGCGGCTGCGCGATGAGCGACACCTCGGTCCAGGGGGGCGCCGCCCTGCCGCCACTGACCAGCCGGCCCGCCTGGCAGGCGCTGGTGGAACACCACCAGCGCATCGGCCATAAGCACCTGCGCCAGTTTTTTGCCGACGATGCCAGGCGCGGTGAACGCCTTCATGCCGAAGCGGCTGGCTGGTACCTCGACTATTCCAAGCAGCGCATCAACGACCAGACCCTGCGCCTGCTGCTCGGTCTGGCCGAGAGCAGCGGCCTGCGCGAACGCATCGATGCGATGTTCCGCGGCGACCCGATCAATGCGACCGAAAGGCGCGCGTCGCTGCACACCGCATTGCGTGCACCGGCCGGCGCGCACCTGCTGGTGCAGGGGGTCGACGTGGTTGCAGAGGTGCATGCCGTGCTGGACCGCATGGCAGCGTTCGCCGACGCGCTGCGCAGCGGCCAATGGAAGGGCTACAGCGGCAAGCGCATGCGCAACATCGTCAACATCGGTATCGGTGGCTCCGATCTCGGCCCCGTCATGGCCTACGAGGCGCTGCGCCACTACAGCCAGCGCGACCTGTGCTGCCGCTTTGTCTCCAATGTCGATGCCACTGCGCTGGTCGAAGCCACCCGCGACCTCGATGCCGCCGAGACGATGTTCATCGTCTGCTCCAAGACCTTCACCACCCTGGAGACCCTGACCAATGCCCACGCGGCGCGTGCCTGGTGCGTGGCGCAGCTGGGCGACGAGCGGGCGGTGGCCCGGCATTTCGTCGCGGTGTCGACGAACGCCGAGGGCGTTGCGGAGTTCGGCATTTCCCCGGCCCACATGTTTGGCTTCTGGGATTGGGTCGGCGGACGCTATTCGATGGATTCGGCGATCGGCCTGTCGTTGATGGTTGCCATCGGCCCTGAGCACTTTCGCGCAATGCTGGCCGGCTTCCATGCCATGGACGGGCACTTCCAAACTGCGCCGTTTGCCAAGAATTTGCCGCTGCTGATGGGGCTGCTGACGGTCTGGAACACCAATTTCTACCATGCCCAGACGCAGGCCGTGCTGCCCTACGAGCAGTACCTGAAGCGCTTTCCGGCCTACCTGCAGCAGCTAACGATGGAGAGCAATGGCAAACATGTCACGCTCGCCGGCACGCGCGTGAACTACGCCACCTCCCCGATTGTCTGGGGCGAGCCGGGCACGAATGGCCAGCACTCGTTCTACCAGCTGCTGCACCAGGGCACGCCTCTGGTGCCGTGCGACTTCATCGGCTTCTGCCAGAGCCTGAACCCGCTCGGACACGACGCCAGCCAGACCGATGGGCAGCACAACCTGTTGATGGCCAATTTCTTCGCGCAGACCGAGGCACTGGCCTTTGGCAAGACGGCCGAAGAAGTGCGCGCAGACGGCACACCAGAGACGCTGGTGCCGCACCGCGTGTTCGAAGGTAACCGGCCGAGCAGCACCCTGTTGGCGCAGCGCTTGACGCCACACGCGCTGGGCGCGCTGGTGGCGTTGTACGAGCACAGCGTGTTCACCCAGGGCGTGGTCTGGAACATCGACTCTTTCGACCAGTGGGGGGTCGAGCTGGGCAAGGTCCTGGCGGGCAAGACGGCCGCCGAACTGGCCAGCACCGACGCGCCTGCGTTGGCCCACGACAGCTCCACCAACACGCTGATGCGCCGCTACCGGCAACTGCGCAAGGAGTCCCCATGACCTCTGGTGACGAGAACCTCGACCTGCTGTGCATCAACACCTTGCGCACCCTGGCCATCGACATGGTGCAGAAGGCGAACTCCGGCCACCCGGGCACGCCCATGGGGGCCGCGCCGACCGCCTACTGCCTGTGGCAACGCTTCTTGCGCTACGACCCGAGCGCCCCCGCATGGCCGAACCGTGACCGCTTCGTGCTGTCGGCAGGCCACGCCTGCGCCTTGCTTTACGCGCTGCTTTACCTGGGGGGAGTGAAGGGTGCCCCCGACAACGCCGGCAACACCACCGCTGCGCAGCCCGTCTCGATGGCCGATCTGCAGAGCTTTCGCCAAGCGGGCAGCCGCTGCACGGGCCACCCCGAGCATGGCTGGACCACGGGGGTCGAGACCACCACCGGGCCGCTGGGCCAGGGCGTGGCGACCAGTGTGGGCATGGCGATTGCGCAAGCCTGGCTGGCCGCCACCTACAACCGCCCCGGCTTCACGCTGTTCGACCACAAGGTTTACGCGCTGGCCAGCGACGGCGACATGATGGAAGGCGTCAGCGCCGAGGCCGCTTCGCTCGCGGGCCACCTGGGGCTGGGCAAGCTGTGCTGGATCTACGACTGCAACCACATCAGCATCGAAGGCTCCACGGCCATCACCTTCACCGAAGACGTTGGCGCGCGCTTCGAGGCCTACGGCTGGCGGGTGCTGCACGTCGAGGACGCCAATGACATCGAACAGCTCACAGGGTGCCTGCAGCGCTTCTGCGACACGCAGGACCTGCCCACGCTGATCATTGTGCAAAGCCACATTGGGTACGGCGCGCCGCACAAACACGACGCCAAGGAAGCGCACGGCGAGCCGCTCGGCGCCGAAGAAGTGCGGCTGGCCAAGGAGTTCTATGGCTTCGATCCGAACGCCCAGTTCGCGGTGCCCCCCGGCGTGCAGGCGCATTTCAGCGCCCACCTGGGCCAGCGCGGCGCCGACGCGCACGCCGCATGGCAAGCGCTCTACGCGGCGTACCAGGCACAGTACCCGGATCTGGCCGAACAGCTCGCCGCCATCCAGCAAGGCCGCCTGCCCGAGGGCTGGGACGCTGCGCTGCCCAGTTTCAAGGCCGACGCCAAAGGCATCGCCTCAAGGGACGCTGCCGGCCAGGTGCTCAATGCCATTGCCGCGCGGGTGCCGTGGTTGCTGGGAGGCGCTGCCGATCTTTCTCCGTCCACCAAAACGCACTTGGGCTTTGACTTTGCGGGCGCTTTCGAGGCGCCCGGCACAGCAGGCGAGACCAGCCCGATGGGCAGCTATGCGGGAAGAAACTTCCACTTCGGTATCCGTGAGCATGCCATGTGCGCCGCCGCCAGCGGCATGGCACTGGCGGGGCTGCGCCCCTTTGCCGCCAGCTTCCTGGTCTTCACCGACTATGCCCGTGGCGCGATCCGGCTCGCGGCCATGATGGGCTTGCCCGTCGTCTACGTCTGGACCCACGACTCGATCGCCATGGGGGAGGACGGGCCCACGCACCAGCCGGTCGAACAGCTGGCATCGCTGCGCGCCCTGCCTGGCATGGTGCTGCTGCGCCCGGCCGACGCCAACGAGGTGGTCGAGGCCTGGCGTGTGGCCATGCAGCTCACCGACAGCCCTGCCAGTCTGGTGCTCTCGCGCCAGGCACTGCCCACGCTGGACCGCAGCCGCTATGCCAGTGCCGCCGGCGTGGCGCGCGGCGCCTATGTGCTCGCCGATGCCGAGGGCGGACCGCCCGACGTGCTGCTGCTTGCCAGCGGCAGCGAGGTGGCGTTGTGCATCGCCGCCTACGAGCAGCTGCGCAGCGAAGGCATCCGGGCGCGCGTGGTCAGCATGCCGTCGTGGGACCTGTTCGAGCGCCAGGACGGGGCCTACCGCGAGAGCGTTCTGCCCGAGGCGGTACGGGCGCGTGTCTCGGTCGAGGCGGCGGCGGCCCTGGGCTGGGAGCGCTATGTCGGACGCCATGGCGCCATCATGGCCATGCGCTCGTTCGGCGTGTCGGCCCCCGGCGCGGTGGCGCAAGCCCATTTCGGCTTCGATGCCGCCCATGTCGCCGCCGCCGCCCGGGAGCAGCTGGCCCGGCATGCCACTGCCACTTGAAAGAGCGCACCCATGGCGACCCACCTCAGCCCCCTGGCCGGACAGCCGGCCCCGCCGTCCTCGCTGATCGACGTGGACAGGCTTGTTGCGGCGTATTTTTCGGAGCAACCCGACCCCACGGTGGCGGCACAGCGCGTTGCCTTCGGTACCTCGGGCCACCGGGGATCGGCCTTCGATCGGTCCTTCAATGAAGCGCATGTGCTGGCCATCACACAGGCGATCTGCGACCACCGCCAAGCCCAGGGCATTGCGGGGCCGCTGTTCCTTGGCATCGACACCCACGCCCTGTCGCCGCCGGCCTGTGCCAGCGCCCTCGAAGTGCTCGCGGCCAATGGTGTGGACGTGATGCTCGCGCCCGGCAGCGAATTCACGCCGACGCCGGCGATCTCGCATGCGATCCTGCGGCACAACCGCGGCGGCCAGGCGGCGCGGGCCGACGGCATCGTCGTCACGCCCTCGCACAACCCGCCGCGCGATGGCGGCTTCAAATACAACCCGCCGCACGGCGGCCCGGCCGGCGAAGACATCACCCGGCTGATTCAGGCGGCGGCCAACCATTATCTGGAGCGGCGCCTGGACGGTGTGCGGCGCATGCCGCACGCCCAGGCACTGCGCGCAGCCACCACGCACCGCCATGACTACCTGCGCCGCTATGTGGACGACCTGGGGCAGGTGATCGACATGGAGGCCATCCGCCACGCGGCCATCCGCATGGGCGTGGATCCGCTCGGCGGCGCGGGCGTGCACTACTGGGCCGCCATCGCCGAGCGCTGGAAGCTGGACCTGACCGTGGTCAGCGAGGCGGTGGACCCCACCTTTGCCTTCATGCCGCTCGACTGGGACGGGCAGATCCGCATGGACCCGTCGTCACGCTACGCCATGCAGCGGCTGATCGCCCTCAAAGACCGCTTTGACATTGCCTTCGCGTGCGACACCGACCACGACCGCCATGGCATCGTCACGCCCGGCAGCGGGCTGCTGGCGCCCAACCACTATCTGTCGGTCGCGGTCGACTACCTGTTTCGCCACCGGCCGCAGTGGAGCGCGCAAGCCGCCGTCGGCAAGACCGTGGTCAGCACCCAGTTGATCGAGCGCGTCGCGGCCCGGCTGCAGCGCACGCTGTTTGACGTGCCGGTCGGATTCAAGTGGTTCTCGCAAGGGTTGCTCGACGGCCGCCTGGGGTTTGGCGGCGAGGAAAGCGCAGGCGCGGCGTTCCTGCGCCGCGACGGAACGGTCTGGACCACCGACAAGGACGGCATCACCGCCGCCCTGCTGGCCGCCGAAATCACGGCCCGCACCGGTCGCGACCCGGGCGTGCTCTACCGTGGGCTGGCGCAGGAACTGGGCCGCCCCGTCGCCGACCGCGTCGAGGCCCCGGCAAGCGCACAGCAAAAGCGGCAACTGGCGGCGCTGTCGCCCGCCCAGATCACCGCGGCCGATCTGGCCGGAGAAAAGATCACGGCGGTGCTCAGCCAGGCGCCCGGCAATGGCGCGCCCATCGGCGGCATCAAGGTCTGCGCTCCCAGCGGCTGGTATGCCGCCCGCCCTTCGGGCACCGAGGACATTTACAAGATCTACGCCGAAAGCTTCCAGGGCGCCGAGCACCTGCAACAGATCCTGCGCGAGGCGCAAGCGACCGTCGATGCGGCGCTGGCGCCCACGCCGGCGAAGGAGAAAACTTGAAGGCGGACCGGTCCTCGGTGGCTGTCAGCCCCGACGACGAAGCGATGCTCGATCGCCTGCAGCGCCATGCCTTCGGTTATTTCGTGCAGCACGACAACCCGGTCAACGGCCTGGTGGCCGACACCTCGCGCCCCGACTCGCCCTCGAGCATCGCCACTGTCGGCTTTGCGCTGGCGGCCTACCCCGTCGGGGTAGAGCGCGGCTGGATGCCGCGCGCCGAAGCCGTGCAGCGCTGCCTGGCGGCGCTGCGTTTTTTCTGGCACAGCGACCAGGACGGCACGCCCGAGTCGACCGGTTGCCACGGCTTCTACTACCATTTTTTGCACATGGACACCGGCCTGCGCGCCTGGGCCTGCGAGGTGTCGCTGATAGACAGCGCCCTGCTGCTGGCGGGCATGCTCACTGCGGCGGCCTATTTCACCGACAACACCCCGGCCGAGGCGGAACTGCGCGAACTCGCGCATGCTCTGTATGGCAGGGTCGACTGGCACTGGGCGCAGCACCGTAGCGCCGCCGTAGTGCATGGGTGGAAGCCTGAAGGGGGGTTTTTGCACTACGGCTGGGAGGGCTACAGCGAGGCCATCCTGCTGTATGTGCTGGGACTGGGCTCGCCCACCCGTCCCTTGACCACCGCCAGCTTCGAGGCCTGGAGCGTCACGTACCAATGGGAGAACCTGTACGGCTACGACTTTTTGTATGCGGGCCCGCTTTTCATCCACCAGTTCTCGCACGCCTGGATCGATTTTCGCGGCATCCAGGACCGGTTCATGCGTGAGAAGCGCTGCGACTATTTTGAAAACAGCCGCCGCGCCACCTACGTGCAGCGCGAGTACGCCATCCGCAACCCGCGCGGCTTTGTCGGCTACAGCGCCCAGTGCTGGGGCCTGACGGCCGGCGACGGCCCCAGCGTGGCGCCGCAAAATGTTGCCGGCCGCCACCAGGCGTTTTATGGCTATGCCGCGCGCGGCGTGCCGTATGGTCCCGACGACGGTACGGTATCCGCGCCTAGCATCGTGTCCTCGCTGGTGTTTGCCCCCGAGATCGTGTTGCCAGCCCTGCGTGCGCTGCTGGCGCGCGGCGGCGCAGGCGCGGCCCGAGCGGTGCAGGCCAGCGGCTTCAATGCCACGGCGCACAGTCCAGACACCCCGGCCGAGCCCGGCCTGTGGGTGTCGGAGGGCGAGTTTGGCCTGGACCAGGGCATGGTCGTGTTGATGGTCGAGAACTTCCGCTCGGGGCTGCTGTGGCGCCTGCTGCGCGGCTGCCCTTTCATGCACACCGGGTTGCGCCGCGCCGGCTTTCGGGGTGGTTGGCTGGATATGGCCGCGCAGCGCTGAGCGCCGCGCTGCACCGCATTGCCATGCTGCCCGCCTCCGCCCTCTACCGCACCTGTGTGGGCGCTGCGCTGCAGCGCGAGCCCCTGCCCAACACCCGCCCCGCAGACTGGCGCAATCCGCCTGCGCGTGGGCGCTACGACCTGGTGGTGGTGGGTGCCGGCCCGGGCGGCCTGGTGGCAGCGCGCACGGCCGCCGCTGCGGGCGCCAAGGTGGCTTTGGTCGAGCGCCACCAGATCGGTGGCAACTGCATCAACGAAGGCTGCATTCCTTCCAAGACCCTGCTGCGCAGCGCGCAGCTGTATGCCGAAATGCGCAGTGCAGAGCGCTATGGCGTGGCGCCGCCACCCGCCCAGCCCGTTGATTTTGCCCTGGCCATGGCGCGCCTGCGGCGCGTGCGCGATCGCCTGGGGCGCACCGACACCCCCGCGCAGTTGAGCGAAGCCGGCATCGATCTTTACTTTGGCTGTGCCCGCTTTGTGGGCCCCGATGCGGTCGACGTCGAAGGCACGCGCCTGCAATTCAAAAAGGCGGTGATCGCCACGGGGTCGCGCGCGATGCTGCCCCAGATCGAGGGCCTGAACGAGGTGGGCTTTTTGAACAACGAGTCGGTGTTCGAGCTCACGGCCCTGCCGGCCAGCCTGTTGGTCATCGGCGGCGGGCCTCTGGGCTGCGAGCTGGCCCAGGCTTTTGCGCGCTTTGGCACGCGCACCGTCTTGGCCCACAGCGAACCGCTGTTTTTGCCCAAGGAAGAGCGCGACGCCGCGCAGATGGTGTCGGATGCGCTGGCGCAAGACGGTGTGGAAACCCATCTCAACTGCCGGGTCGTCAGCGTTCGGGCCGAGGCAGGCGCAAAGCGCGTGCAGATGCTCAGTGCCGGCAACCTCTCCAGCACCGTGGTGCACGCCATATTGACCGGTATTGGCCGCCGGCCCGCAGTGCAGGCGCTGGACCTGGAGTGCGCTGGCGTGGCCTACGATGCCAACGCAGGCATCCACGTCAATGATTTTTTGCGCACCAGCAACCCGCGCATCTACGCGGTCGGCGATGTCTGCCTCGAGCACCAGTTCACCAACACGGCCGAGGCGTCTGCACGCCTGGTGGTGCGCAATGCGCTGTTTCTCGGGCGCCGGCGCATGAGCGCGCTGACGATTCCCTGGTGCACCTACACCGACCCGCAGGTGGCGCATGTCGGCATGTATGTCCGGCACGCGCGCGAGCGCCACATCCCGGTCAAGACCTTCACGGTGCCGATGCACGACGTCGACCGTGCCGTCACCGACAGCGAGGAAGACGGGTTTGTGAAAATCCACGTCCGCGAAGGCAGCGACCACATCCTGGGCGCCACCATCGTGGGTCGCAACGCCGGAGAAATGATCAACACCGTGTCGCTGGCGATGGTGGCCGGCATCGGCCTGCGCCGGCTGGCCAGCGTGGTCCATGCCTACCCGACGCAGGGCGACGCCATCCGGCAGGCCGCCCATGCCTGTGCCTGTGCCCACGCGTCGCCGCTGCTGGCCTGGCTCCAACGCAAGTGGCTGCAGCGATGAGAGAGGGCGCCGTGGGCACGCGGACGACGGTTCGTGCGCACCACTGCTGCGGCGCCGTGGCTTTCCCGGCACCTTGGGTCACCGCGCAGATTGGGTGAAAATCGCCAGAAGATGTGTTTGGAACTGCCTGCACGGTGCGGGCCGCCAGAGGAGCCGACGCATGGACCCCCAATTCCCCGACCTCAGGGCAGGCCACGGTGCGTGGCCCCGCGGCACCGCCTGCGGCGCTGAGCCATGCGCTGCCTGCTGATCCTTGCCCATCCTCGCCGCGACAGCCTCTGCGGCGCACTGTTCGACGCCTACGCTGCGGGGGCGCGCCATGCGGGCGTGGAGTGCCGGGAGCTGGTTCTGAGCGAACTGCAGTTCGACCCGGATGTCCACGCGGTCTCGCCCGAGCTGCAGCCGCTGGAGCCGGACCTCGTGCGCGCCCAGAACGACATCGCCTGGGCCGAGCACCTGGTGTTCGTCTACCCCACGTGGTGGGGCACTTTCCCGGCGCTGCTCAAGGGCTTCCTCGACCGCGCGATGGTTCCAGGGTTCGCGTTTCGCCATCTCACGCACGACAGATGGGACAAGTTGCTCGCTGGCCGCACGGCCGACCTGATCACGACGATGGACACCCCTCCGCTCATCTATCGGCTCGTCTATCGGGCGCCGGGGCGCCAGGCGCTGGCGCGTGCCACGCTCGGCTACTGCGGCCTGCGCACGGTGCGCGCCGACACCTTCGGCCCGGTCATCGCCTCCGACGCCGCGCAGCGCAGCCGCTGGCTGCAGCGTGCGCAGGCGAGCGGCGCGCGCCTGGCGCGCGGCGCACTCTCGCCCGCGCAGCGCCGTGCGCAGCGGCTTCTGGCATGGCTTGCCGCGTTGCGTCTGCAGTTCTACCCGATGACGTGGATCGCCTACACCGTCGGGGCCCTTGCCGCGGGCGCGGGCCAGCCGTTGGTGATGGCGCCGTACCTGCTCGGCTACCTGGCCCTGTTCTTCCTCGAGGCGGCGACCGTGTTTCTCAATGAATGGTTCGATTTCGACAGCGATCAAAGGAACCAGAATGCCGGGCCGTTCACCGGCGGCTCGCGCGTGCTGGTCGATGGCCGGCTCGACCGCGCAGCGATGCGCAAGGGCATCGGTCTGGCGCTGCTGGCTGCGGCGGCGGCGCTGGCCGCCCTGATCGCGGCTGTTCCGGCGGGTTCGGTCCTGTCGGTGGCTTGGCTGTATGCCGTGTTTGCCGCGTTCGCACTGTTCTACACGGTTCCGCCGATCAAGCTCTCGCACCGCGGGCTCGGCGAACTCGATGTGGTCCTGACCCACAGCATTGGCGCCATCCTGGCCGGTTACGTGGCGCAGGGCGGTGGCTGGAGCCACAGCGTGCCGTGGCTGCTGGCGCTTCCGCTGGGGATGGCCGTGCTGCCCTCGATCCTGCTCGCCGGCTGCCCCGACCGCGCGGCCGACCAGGCTGCGGCCAAGCGCACGCTCGTGGTCCTGCTCGGCAAGCGCCGTACCGCGCGCCTGGCGATGGCGGCGGCCCTCGCTGCGCCGGCCACTGCGGCGCTGCTGGCGCTGGCGCGACCCGACATGGCGGCGCTGCTGGGGTGGGGCGCCTTCGGCGGCGCCGTCCATGGCGCCTGGCTGTGGTGGCGCCTGCGCGGGTTCACCGTCCAGGAGATGCCCGAGCGCATCGACGGCGCCATCGTGCTGGCGCTCACCTTCATTCTCTGGTTCTGCATTCCGCCGTTGCTCGTGCTGGCGTGAGGGTGCCGCACCCGGCGGCACCCGGCGTTCAGAGCAGGCGCTGCCGCGGCAGCCAGGCCAGCGCGGCCCCGGCAGCCAGGCCCACGGCGTCGGCCAGCCAGTCGTGCCAGTCGCCATCGCGCCACCAGGTGGCGGCCTGGGCCAGCTCGATCGCACCGCCAAACGCCAGCAGCCCGATCAGCACGCGCCCCGGATGGCGCGGGTAGACGCACAGGCCCCAGGTGCCGAGCGCGGCAAAGGCGCCCGCGTGCTGGGCCTTGTCCCAGATGTTCAGGGTCTGGGGCGGCAGGTACTGCCCCGGCAGCAAGGACAGCACCGCCACGCCCAGCAGCAGCGCCCAGAATCCGGCCACGGCGGCCCAGCGCAGCGGCCCTTGGAACAATGCGCGCCGCATCATGCCGCCCCGCCTGCGTGGGGCGTCGGCTGCTGCTCGCGCAGGCGCACCAGCGTGTGCAGCAGGCGGTTGACCGGCGTGGCAAGGCCCAGCGCTTCACCGCGGCGCACGATGAAGCCGTTGAGGTGGTCTATCTCGGTGCGCTTGCCGCGCGCCAGGTCCTGCGCGGTGGACGACATCTGCCCCGGCATCGTGCGCGCCAGGTCCAGCGTGGACGCCAGGATGTCGTGCGGCAGGGCCACGCCGCAGGCCTCTGCCACGGCCTGGCATTCGCGCACGATGTCGGCCATGACCTGCGCCACGGGCAGGTCCGGGCTCTGCACGATCGGCCCGTAGGGAAGCCCCGAGAGGGCCGAGAGCGCGTTGTAGGCACAGTTGAGCACCAGCTTGGTCCACAGGGCGCCAGTGGCGTTGACGGACACCTGCACGGGCACGCCGGCGGCGTTGCAGACGGCCGTGATCGCCGCACTGTCGGGCGATGGCGCAATCACCAGCTCGCCGCGCCCGTGGTGCCTGACGTGGCCGGGTGCTGCCATTTCGGTGGCGACGTAGACCACCGCCGGGACGACCGCGCGCCCCAGCACCGTCTCCAGGCGCTCGGCATTGTCCACGCCGTTTTGCAGGCTCAGCACGACGGCGTCGTTCGCCAGGTGCGGCGCCATGGCGCGCCCGGCGCTCTCGGTGTCGGTCGACTTGACGCAAAAAAGCACCCACTGCGCGCCGCGCACGGCACTCGCGTCGGTGCTGGCCTGCACCGGCACGCGTTCCTGGAACGCCTGTGTCTCAAGCCACAGGCCCGCCTGGCGCATGGCCTCGGCATGGGCCGGGCGGGCGATCAGGGTGACTTCGTGGCCTGCGCGCGCGAGCATGCCGCCGTAATAGCAGCCCACGGCGCCCGCGCCCATCACAGCGATCTTCATGAGAGTCCTTTCATTTCAATGGGGCGGTCCACATGGGTGCCGCCGGCGACGCGATTGTGCGGTGCCACCGTCCGCTCACCCCGCCCTGGAGTGGCACGGATTGCCGTGGCCGGGTCAGAATCGGGCCTCCCGCAACGGCCGCGCCGTGCAGTGCCTGCAGGCAGCCTGGCGCCCACCCAACCCATTTCCGAAAGCACTATGCAACTGCCTTCCATTTTCCACTTCGCGTTCAACGTCACCGATCTGGCGCAGGCACGCACGTTTTACGGCCAGACGCTGGGCTGCCGCGAAGGGCGCAGCACCGCCACCTGGGTCGACTTCGACTTCTTTGGCCACCAGATCTCGCTGCACCTGGGCGAGCCGTTTGCGACGGCGCGCACCGGCCGGGTCGGCGACACGATGGTGCCCATGCCGCACTTTGGCGCCATCCTGGAGCTGCCGGCCTGGCAGGCGCTGGCCGATCGCCTGGCCGCGGCGGGCTGCGCGTTTGTGCTGCCGCCGCAGGTGCGCTTCGAGGGCCAGCCCGGCGAGCAATGGACCATGTTCTTCCTCGACCCGTTTGGCAACCCGATCGAGTTCAAGGCGTTTGCCAGCGAGGAAGCCATCTACGCCCACCAGTAAGGCGCAGCACGGCCTCTGGTACAAGGGGCCCGGCAGTGCCTGCGGTGGTATTCTGGTGCGCGCACCCTGCGTGCGTGCCACCTGCTCTTGGCACCCGCACACCCGGCGCTGCGGTGCCCTGCCCACGGCAGGCCCGGACCCGGAGAAAGGCAGCCCCATGCGTCTTTTTGCCCTGGAACACAGCAAGGCCGCCTACCTGGCGGACTTCGCCTTCTATGGGGCTGCCGTGCTCGCACTGGCCGTGGCGCTCGGGTGTTTCGGGCCCGAGGACCGGCGCTGGGAGTTTTCGGCCATGGCGCTGCTCGGGCTGGGCGCGTGGACGCTGGTGGAGTACGGCGTGCACCGCTTCGTGCTGCACGGCCTGCAGCCGTTTCGGCGCTGGCATGCGCTGCACCATGCGCACCCGGCCGCGCTGATCTGCACGCCGACGCTGCTGAGTGCCGCCCTCATCGCGTTGCTGGTGTTTCTGCCGGCGCTGCTGCTGAGCGACCTGTGGCGCGCCTGTGCGCTGACGCTGGGCCTGCTCGCAGGCTATCTGGCCTATGCGGTGGTGCACCATGCACTGCACCATGGGATGGCCCGGTGGCTCCCGCGGCGCCAGCACTGGCACGCGCTGCACCACCGTGCCAGCGACCCTGGCGACTGCTATGGCGTGACCACGGCGTTCTGGGACCACGTCTTTGGCACCGGACGCCGGCCGGATGCCGGGCGCAAACCCTGATGTGAACCACCCTGCGTGCGGTGGGGCCACGGCGCTTGCTGCACAGGCGCCGTACCATGGGCGCATCCTTCGTCAACCTGTTGCCGCCATGACACACACTGCCGCTCCCACCGCCTTGAAGATCGACTTTGTCTCCGACATCTCCTGCCCCTGGTGCGCCATCGGGCTGCATGCGCTGGAGCAGGCCGCCGAGCGGCTGCGCGGCGAGGTGTCGCTGGCACTGCATTTCCAGCCGTTCGAGCTCAACCCGCAGATGGCGCCCGAGGGCCAGGACATCGCCGAGCACCTGCAGCAGAAGTACGGCGCCACGCCCGCGCAGTCGCAGCAGACGCGCGATGCGATCACCGCACGCGGCGCAGAGCTGGGTTTCGTGTTTCGCATGGACCAGCGCGCGCGCATCTACAACACCTTCGATGCGCACCGCCTGCTGCACTGGGCTGGCGAAGAGGGGCCGGCCGGTGCCCAGGCGGCGCTCAAGCATGCCTTGTTCAAGGCCTATTTCACCGACGGGCAGGATCCCAGCGACGCCGAGGTCTTGCTGCGCGCCGCTGCCAGCGCGGGCCTGGACGCACAGCGCGCGCGCCAGGTGCTGGCATCCGGGGAATTTGCCCAAGCGGTGCGCGAGCGCGAGCAGTTCTACCAAAGCCTGGGCATCCAGTCGGTGCCGGCGGTCATCGTCAACGACCGCCACCTGATCCAGGGCGGCCAGCCGGTGGACGTGTTCGAGCGCGCACTGCGCCAGATTGCTGCGGAAGGTTGAGGTCTGCTACTTAAACAATAGCTGGAAACGCTTTTCCCATAAGCGCTCAGCCCCTGTTTTACGTATATTTTTGCCAGCGCGATACGCCGCGCGCTCCAGGAAAGGCGAGCGCTTGTGGCGCTGAAGCTGCGCAGTGTCGGTTTATTTGACAGTTTTTGGGCATCGGTAAATGGTCCAAAAAAAAGTCGTTAAAAATCAAACGGTTAGAAGCATATTTTTATCTGGCACGGATGATGCTTTGAGATGGGCCAATTCCTTTTCCACAATCAGGAGGTCCCATGTTCAAACGCACCTTTCTTGCAACGGCTCTCGGCGCGGCCATGTTGGTGGGGGCGGCCGTATCCGCCAACGCCATTGAGCTCACGGCGGGCAATTACAAGATCACGTTCGACAACTACGACACCGGCACTCTGGGCTATGGCGACACGGCTGGCATCAAGTGCACGACGGTGGCCGACTGCAATGCTGCAGCATCACGCCCGGCGCCCGGCACTTCCAGCGACACGGCGGGTATTCTGTCGATCGCCAGTATCTCCAACCTGGCCAATGGCCAGACCGAATACACACGCGGGACTGCCAGCACGCTGGGCGGCATCACGTTCGGCCCCTACCTGACCGGCGTTTTTGGCGGGCTCAATGACGCCTTCGTTCAGGTGCTGGGAAGTGGTTCGGCGACGTTTACGAACGCCAACTCCGTCGGCGGGTTTTTCAACATTTACAGCAACACGACAGACTACAACCCGACCCTCGGCCCGACGGGCAGTGGCGTGAACCTGAATACAGGGACGTATGCCGGCATCACGGGTGGCAGTCTCCTCTTGGGTGGCGTTTTTGCAGCCGGTGCCGTGATCAAGGGTGATCCGAATACAAGCTACACGTCGGTTTTCAACAACCGCTCTGTCGCCGGCCAAGGGCAAGGTTTCCTGGATTTCACGAGCGGCACTGCGCTGCAATTTTTCGACACGAATTCCATCATTAACGAAAACGGCGGCAGGAACGACGCCTTCCTGACGGTGACCTACGACGACGTCAATGGCGTAGCCAGCGGCCTTGGCTGGACCGTCAAGTCGGTGGCCCAAGTCTCTGGCCAGATTCCTGAGCCTGGCTCCATCGCACTGCTGTCCCTGGCCCTGGTGGGTCTGGGTGCGGTGACACGCCGGCGCCAGCAAAAAGGCTGAGCGAAGCTGCGGCGCCTGACGCGCAGCGGCGGAAGGCAGCACTGGAGGCTTTAACGCCAACCGGCGGCGGCCGCCAAAAGCAAAAAGGGAGCGTCTTGCACACGCTCCCTTTTTTCATGGCATGCACTGCGCGCAAAGCCGGGTTTCACCCACGCTGGCCGGCACCGCGGCCCAGTCTGGACCCGCGGGGCAGGGCCGTGTCTGGCAGGCACCGTTGCGCTGCCGCAGGCGCGCCGCCTATTTTTTCACCGCAATGGGCGTGGCGCGGTCCACGGGCACAGCGGTGATGCTGTTTTGCGGCGAGCCATCAATGAGCTTGTCGGAATACGACAGATAGACCAGCGTGTTGCGCGTGCTGTCGACCATGCGCACGACGCGCATGCGCTTGAACAGGATCGACATGCGCTCGCTGAACACCTCTTCCTGCACCGGCAGCGGCGCGGTAAAGGCGAGCGTGCCGACCTGGCGGCAGGCAATCGACGCCTCGGCGCGGTCCTCGGCCAGACCCAGCGCGCCCTTGACCCCGCCGGTGCGTGCGCGCGAGACGTAGCAGGTGATGCCGCTCACTTTGGGGTCGTCGTAGGCCTCGACCACGATCTTGTGGTTCGGTCCGATCCACTGGAAGGCGGTGCTGACATCGCCGATTTTTTCTGCCTGGGCAGCGCCGCTGGCGGCCAGCGCCAGCAGCCAGGCGCAGGCGCACAGGGGGCGGACAAAGTGGGGTGCGAGCGGCGGCATCTGTCATGGGCGGCCATTGTGCGCCCGTTCCGCGTCGGCGTGCCTGCGCAAAGCGCATGCAGGCAGGGGTACTGCCCGGGCCTTCCGGACCGCAGGGGCGCCGGCGCAGCGCACAGATCCTCCCTGGTTTATGGGTCAAATCGGCCGCCAGCGCTTATGGCATAAGCGCTGATAGCTATCAAATCAATAGTCGACAAAAAGGCCCCGGTGCTGCGGGCACCAGGGCCTTGGCGCGGATGTGCCGCGCGGCGGCGTTCAGCCTTCGCTGCAGCGCCGCGCCAGGTGGGCCAGCGCCTCTTCGACCTGGTCGACCAGCACCAGGCACAGGTCGCCCGGCTGCCAGGCGCGCCAGCGCGGTGTCGATGGCGATGAATTCGCCGCGGATTTCTTCGGTGTGCGTGGTGCGCGTGGCGCCTTGCAGGCCCTGGCGCAGCAGGGCCATCACCTCGCCGTCGGCGCGCCCGCGCTGGGCCGCGTCCTGGTACAGGATCACGTCGTCGAAGGCGTCGCCCAGGATCACGGTCTGCGTCGCGGATGTCCTCGTCGCGCCGGTCGCCGGCGCCGCTGATGACGACGCTGCGGCGCTGGGCCGGCAGCGCGTCCACGGCGGCCACCAGGGCGCGCATGGCGTCGGGGTTGTGGCCGTAGTCGGCGATCACGGTCGCGCCGCGGTAGTCCATCACGTTGAAGCGGCCCGGCGCGTTGTCGCTGTCGTTGACGAAGCTCGCGAGGCCGCGTGCGGATGGTCTCCCACGACAGGCCCACGCCCCAGGCCGCGGCCACGGCGGCCATGACGTTCTCGACCTGGAAGCCGATCGTGCCGTTGCGCGTGATCGGCACGTCGCGCAGCGGGATGCGTCTCGCGCCACGAGCCTTCGGCCGCGACGATGGAGTCGCCGGTCGACGTACACCGGTGCGCTGGCCCTGCGCGCGGTGCGTGGCCATGACGGGGTGGTGGCGGTCGGCGGCGAAGAAGATGATCTTGCCGGGGCAGGCGGGCGCCATGGCGGCGACGATCGGGTCGGCCGCGTTGAGCACGCGCGTAGCCGCTTGGCGCCACGTTCTGCACGATCACGCGCTTGAGCACGGCCAGGTCTTCGACCGTGGTGATGTAGTTCAGGCCCAGGTGGTCGCCCTCGCCGATGTTGGTGACCACGGCCACCTGGCAGCGGTCGAAGCCCAGGCCCTCGCGCAGGATGCCGCCGCGCGCGGTCTCGAACACGGCCGCATCGACCTCGGGGTGCAGCAGCACGTTGCGCGCGCTCTTGGGGCCGCTGCAGTCGCCGCTGTCGATCTGGCGGCCGTCGACGTAGACGCCGTCGGTGTTGGTCATGCCGACGCGCAGGCCGCTGGGCGGCAAACAGGTGGGCGATCAGGCGCGCGGTCGTGGTCTTGCCGTTGGTGCCGGTGACGGCGACCACGGGAATGCGGCCGTCGTCGCCGTGCGCGAACAGACTGTCCGTCGACCATGGCCTCGCCAACGGCGCGCGGCTTGCCGAACGAGGGCGCCAGAGTGCATGCGCAGGCCGGGCGCGGCGTTGACCTCGACGATGCCGCCGTGCTGTTCCTCGAGCGGGTACAGCACGCTCTCGCAGACCAGGTCGACGCCGCAGATGTGCAGGCCCACCATCTGCGCCGCCGCGACGGCGCGCGCGGCCACCTCGGGGTGCACGTCGTCGGTCACGTCGGTGGCGGTGCCGCCGGTGGAGAGGTTGGCGTTGTTGCGCAGCACCACGCGCTGGCCCTTGCGGCGGCACGGAGTCGGGCGTGAGGCCCTGCGCGTCCAGGCGCGCCGACGGCGATGTCGTCGAGGCGGATCTTGGTCAGCGAGGTGGCGTGGCCCTCGCCGCGGCGCGGGTCGAGGTTGACCAGTGTCGACCAGCTCGCGCACGGTGTGGATGCCGTCGCCGATCACCTGCGGCGGCTCGCGGCGCGCGGCGGCCACCAGCTGGTCGCCCACGACCAGCAGGCGGAAGTCGAAGCCCGGCAGGAACTTCTCGACCATCACGTCGCCGTATTCGGCGGCGGTGGCGTAGGCCTCCTCGAGTGCTCGCGCGTCGGTGATGTTGACCGTGACGCCCTTGCCCTGGTTGCCGTCCTGCGGCTTGACGACCACCGGCAGGCCGATCTCCTGCGCCACGGCCCAGGCGTCGTCCACGGTCAGGGCCGGGCGGCCCAGCGGCACCGGCACGCCGGCGGCGTGCAGCAGCTGCTTGGTCAGGTCCTTGTCCTGCGCGATCGATTCGGCCACGGCGCTGGTGCGTGTCGATCTCGGCCGCCTGGATGCGGCGCTGCTTGGAGCCCCAGCCGAACTGCACCAGGCTGCCGCTGCGTCAGGCGCCGGTACGGAATGCCGCGCGCCACGGCGGCGTCGACGATGGCGCCGGTGCTCGGGCCCAGGCGCTCGTCCTCGTCGAGGTCGCGCAGCT
Source organism: uncultured beta proteobacterium (assembly GCA_963703375.1). Classification (GTDB taxonomy): domain Bacteria; phylum Pseudomonadota; class Gammaproteobacteria; order Burkholderiales; family Burkholderiaceae_C; genus Simplicispira. The sequence goes on from CAVPEF010000004.1 coordinate 911,706, forward strand.
CGGCGATCGCGGCGTCGGCGTCGAAGCGGTGCCGCTGCCAGCGCGGCCTCGATCAGGTGCCTGCGGCCTAGCGCGAAGGCCAGGCGGCCCACGGCCTCTTCGCTGTACTCGCACGATGACCTGGTAGATGCCGGGCTCGGCGGTGGCGGCGGTGTGGCCGAAGGTGACCGGGCAGCCGGCCTGCGCCTGCAGCGCCAGCGCCGCGTTCTCCAGCACATGGGCCAGCGAGAGGTCGGCTGTCGCCAGCACCTCGGGTGCAGCGTCGCCGATGGTCGGGAACAGCGCGCGCAGCCGGGCTTCGAAGCCGGCGATCTGCGCCGATCGCGCGTTCGTCGTCGGCGCAGGACACGACGGCCTCGATGGCGGTGTGGCGGCTCCAGAGGTTGGGGCCGCGCAGGGCCCGAATGCGGGAGACTTCCATGGGGTTCTTTCGATGCTGCGGCGGGGCCTGGACCCCGCTCATGGGCAAAGTCGGGCGGCTCAGAGAGGAAGGAGGGTGCGCGGGCTGCCGCTGGCGGACAGTCCGGGCTCGAAGGTCTTGACGCCGGCGCCGATCAGGTCGGGCGGGATGTCCAGCGCCCAGGCGGCGCCGACGGCGGCCAGCAGGCGTCGGGGTGTCGTGCGCCACGGCGTGGCGGCCAGAGCGTCAGCGCGGCCAGGCCCCGCAGCGAAGGACTCGCTGCTGCCGTTGGCCAGCACGACGCTGCCACCCTGCACCAGCACGGCGCGGCCGCTGGCCTTCGGCGCGGTGCGCGGCGATGGCCGGGTTCTGCGCCTGCGTCGCATAGAGGATGACCTCGCCGTCGCACAGCGGCGCCAGGCCGGCCACGCGCGGGTCGGCGGCGTTGAGCACGGCGGTGCCGCTCGGGCAGCACCACGTCGACCTGGGTGCGCAGCACCTTGACCATCTGGTCGCTCTCGGGATGTCGAACTCGGCCAGGCCGTCCGCGCCGTCCAGGTCGGTCACGATGCCGACTGTGCAGCGGTCATAGGCCAGGCCGTCGCGCAGGATGGTGCGCGGCGTCGTTCTCGATCACGACGGCCTGCACCGCGCGGTTCATCAGCAGGCGGTGCGCCGGCTTCCCAGTTGGCGCTGTCGCGCGCGTCGACGCGGCGTCGTTCCAGGAACAGGCCGTCGCGGCAGGCCAGGCCCGTGTGGCGCCCGCCCAGGTGCAGCAGCCAGGCCACCAGGCGCGCCAGGTCGACGGTGTCGCGCGAGCCGGCCACGCCGACCACGGGAATGCGGCCGGCGTCGCTCTCGTCTGCCTTCGTCGACGGGAAACAGGTGGTCGGCAGATCGCGCGGCCCACCGGGCGCGGCGAGCCGACGGCGGGCTTCAGGTGCATCAGCAGGCCGGGGCCGGCGTTGACCTCGACGATGGCGCCGCCTTGCGCGTGCAGCGGACGCGAGATGTCCTGCGCCACCATGTCGATGCCGGCGATGTCCAGGCCGACGACGCGCGCGGCCAGCGCGGCGATGTGCGCCACCTCGGGGTGGACCTCGTCGGTGCAGTCGACGGCCACGTTGCCGTTGCGCTGGATCACGACCGCGCGGCCGGCGGCCGGCACGGCGTCGGGCGTCGAGCTCCTGGCGCTTGAGTTCGAGCTGCAGCTTGGCGTCGCTGTCGCACGTCGATCACGTCGAGCGGGTATTCCTCTTCGGCGCCGCGGCGCGGGTCGCTGTTGAGCTGGCGTCGATGAGCTCGACCACGGTGGAGCGGCCGTCGCCGGTGACGCTGATGACCTCGCCGCGCGCCGCCGCCACCACCTTGCCGCCGACCACCAGCAGGCGGTGCTCGTCGCCGCGGATGAAGCGCTCGACCATCACGTCGCTGCCCTCGGGCTCGGCCACGTGCGAAGGCGGCCTCGACGTCTTCGCGCGTGCGCAGGTCGAGCGACACGCCGCGGCCGTGGTTGCCGTCGGACGGCTTGACCACCACCGGCAGGCCGATGTCCTCCGCGGCCTCCCAGGCCTCCTCGGCGCTGTCGACCACCTGGCCTTCGGGCACCGGCACGCCGCAGGCCTTGAGCAGGCGACTTGGTCAGGTCCTTGTCGCTGGCAATGCCTTCGGCGATGGCGCTGGTGTAGTCGGTCTCGGCCGTCCAGATGCGGCGCTGGCCGCGCCGTAGCCCAGCTGCACCAGGTTGCCGTCGTTCAGGCGGATGTGCGGAATGCCGCGGTCGGTCGCGGCGGCGACGATGCAGGCGGTGCTCGGGCCGAGGTAGCAGTCGTCGACCTCGGCTGCGCACGCGCGCCACGGCGGCCGGCGACGTCGAAGGGCTCGTCGTTGATGGCCGCCATCAGCAGGCGGTGGCCTTCGGCCAGCGCCACGCGCGCCACCTGCTCGTCGCGGGCGCGGAACACCATGCGGTAGACGCCGCGCTGCGAGGTGCTGCGGGTCTGGCCGAAGCCGGTGGGCATGCCCGCCAGGTTGAGCAGCTCGATCACGACGTGTTCCAGCACATGGCCGCACCAGGTGCCTTCCTGCAGGCGCTGGATGAAAGCCGCCGCGCTCGCCCACGCCGCAGTGGTGCTCGATCAGCGCCGGCAGCCAGGTGGTCAGGCGGTCGTTGAAGCCGGGCGAGCTGGTTGGAGGGGAAGTCCTCGAGCGCGCCCAGGTCCAGCCAGACTTCCAGCACCGGGCGGTAGGTCCAGATGTTGGGGCCGCGCAGGTAGTTGATGCGCAGCAGTTCGATGTCTTGATTTTTTCCATGGGTCGCAACGGGTCAGTGGAGGCCGGTCGTGCCGAAGATGACGGGAGATTGTGCGCTGAGTTTGGCATGGCTCGGTACAGCGCGGCGGCGTTGGCAAGCACACGGTGTTGCGTGCTGCCGGCGGGTTTCGGTCAGAATTCGGCGCTCTTGCACGCACAGCCGCTGTGCAGCGTTTTCCGCGCAAAGCCGAATCAAAATGCAACATCACCATCCAGTGGACGCCTCGGGTGTCTTTCTTGGCCCCCTCGGGACCGCATTGCGAGCACAGCTCGCACCCCACGAAAACGTTCTGGCCACGCTGGAGGTTGACCTGAGCGCCCGACCTGCAGTTCGGCGCCGGCGGCCGTGGCACTGACCGAGGACCGGCTGCTGGCCTGCGAGCCCGGCACCACCGACTGGCGCGACTGGCCGCTGGCGCCCGGCCTGGCGCTGCGCCTGGTGGACCACGCCGGCGTCGGCACGCTGGAGCTGCACGACGCGCAGCGCAGCGCCTGGCGCTGTGGCGCTTCACGCCTGGCCCACCACGCGCAGGCGCTGCGCCTGGTGCAGCGCTTTGAACGCAGCGCGCGCGCTCAGGTGCCGGCCGGCAGCATGCCGCGCCGGCGTGCAGGACGCCACCTGCCCGGTCTGCCACGCGCCGCTGCCGCCCGACACCGAAGAGTGCCCGGCCTGCGCGCGCGCGCAGCCGCCGCAGCCCTCGACCTGGGTGCTGCTGCGGCTGTGGCGCTTTGCCCGGCCCTACCGCAAGCAGCTGATCGCCGGGCTTCGTGCTGACGCTGGCCTCCACCGCCGCCACGCTGGTGCCGCCGTACCTGACGATTCCGCTGATGGACGACATCCTGATCCCGTTCCAGAACGGCCAGCAGATCGCGCCCGGCCTGGTGCTGCTGTACCTGGCGCGGCCTGCTGGCCGTCGGCGCTGGCCGGCTGGGGCCTGGGCTGGGCGCGCACCTACCTGCTGGCGCTGGTGTCCGAGCGCATCGGCGCCGACCTGCGCACCACCACCTACGAGCACTTGCTGACGCCTGTCGCTCGATTACTTCGGCGGCAAGCGCACCGGCGACCTGATGGCGCGCATCGGCTCGGAGACCGACCGCATCAACGTCTTCCTGTCGCTGCACGCGCTGGATTTCGTCACCGACGTGCTGATGATCGTGATGACGGCGGTCATCCTGTTTTCGATCAACCCGCTGGCTGGCGCTGGTCACGCTGGTGCCGCTGCCCTTCATCGCCTGGATGATCCACGTGGTGCGCGACCGCCTGCGCACCGGCTTCGAGAAGATCGACCGCGTCTGGAGCGAGGTGACCAACGTGCTGGCCGACACCATTCCCGGCATCCGCGTGGTCAAGGCCTTCGCCCAGGAAAAGCGCGAGGCCGAGCGCTTCCGCGAGGCCAACCAGCACAACCTGCAGGTCAACGACAAGCTCAACAAGACCTGGTCGCTGTTCACGCCCACGGTGTCGCTGCTGACCGAGATCGGCCTGCTCGTGGTCTGGGGCTTCGGCATCTGGCTGGTCTCGCGCGGCCAGATCACGGTCGGTGTGCTGACGGCCTTCATCGCCTACATCGGGCGCTTCTACACGCCGGCTCGATTCGATGAGCCGCATCGTCTCGGTCACGCAGAAGGCCGCGGCCGGCGCCAAGCGCATCTTCGACATCCTCGACCATGTGAGCAACGTGCCCGAGCCGGCCAACCCGGTGAAGCTCGAGCGCGTGCAGGGCCGCATCGAGATGCAGCGACGTGGGCTTTCGCTACGGCATCCGCGCCGTCATCCGCGACCTGGACCTGGTCATCGAGCCCGGGCGAGATGATCGGCCTGGTGGGCCACAGCGGCTCGGGCAAGAGCACGCTGGTCAACCTGATCTGCCGCTTCTACGACGTGACCGACGGCGCCATCCAGGTCGACGGCACCGACATCCGCCGCTTCGCCGTGGCCGACTACCGGCGCCACATCGGCCTGGTGCTGCAGGAGCCCTTCCTGTTCTTCGGCACCATCGCCGAGAACATCGCCTACGGCAAGCCGGACGCCACGCGCGACGAGATCATCGCCGCCGCGCGCGCGGCCCATGCGCACGACTTCATCCTGCGCCTGCCGCACGGCTACGACTCGCTGGTCGGCGAGCGCGGCCAGGGCCTGTCGGGCGGCGAGCGCCAGCGCATCAGCATTGCGCGCGCGCTGCTGATCGACCCGCGCATCCTGATCCTCGACGAGGCCACCTCGGCCGTGGACACCGAGACCGAGAAGGAGATCCAGAAGGCGCTCGACAACCTCGTGCAGGGCCGCACCACGATCGCCATCGCGCACCGCCTGTCGACGCTGCGCAAGGCCGACCGCCTGGTCGTGATGGACCGCGGCGAGATCGTCGAGGTCGGTCCGCACGACGCACTGATGGCCCAGCGAGGGCGCCTACTGGCGGCTGTACGAGGCCCAGGCGCGGCGTGCCGAGGAGGATGCGCGAGGCCGCCGGCGTCGTGCTCGACAGCGGCCTGCTGCACCCGGCCCATCCTGCCGGCAACTCCTGAAGCGACACGCCATGACACCTGTCCACATCACCTTTCCTGCAACTGCACCGCAACGCCATCGGCCGCCTGGTGCTGACCGCTGCCCGACGGCACCGCCACGCGGGCGTGGTGCCGGTGCGCGCCTTTCCGCTCGCGCGCGCCCGACGAGGGCCTGTCGCTGGTCGGCAGCGACGGCCACGAACTGCTCTGGATCGACCGCCTCGACGACCTGCCCGCGTCCGTGCGCGCCGCTGATCGAGGAGGAGCTGGCGGTGCGCGACTTCGCGCCCGCGCATCGCAGAAGCTGCACAGCGTGTCGAGCTTTTCGACGGCCGAGCACCTGGGAGGTGGACACCGACCGCGGCGACACCAGCTTCGTGCTCAAGGCCGAGGAGGACATCCGCCGCCTGGACGGCCGCACGCGCTGCTGATCACCAGCGACGACGGCGTGCAGTTCCGCGTCGCCGATACCACGGCGCTCGACCGGGCCTCGCGCGAGCTGCTCGAGCGCTTCCTGTAGCGCGCAGCGCGGGAGCCTCGGTGAAAACCCTGTTTCTGCACCGAAGGCGTAAAAAGGGCTCAACTTCCGCTTCTTTTTGCCGTAATGGATGCACGAGGAGCCGGTAAAGCCTTTCTTGTTTTCTCAACCTTGGGCCACTGCCATGCCACTGCCACCTGTAGACCGATCGCCGTCCTGGCGTCCCCAGGGCGCTGACTTGTATTCGACCGGAGCGTCGGGTGCAGTGCCTGTGCGCCCCGTCCAGGTCGCCAACCCGGTCGAGTCCATGGACCGGCTGGGCGCGGGCGCCATCGTGAAGACGCCGGACAGGCCATCGTCGCCCGAGGTGCCCAACCGCGACTGGACCGAGGTCAGGAAGCAGGAAACGGTCGAAGAGCCGCCCGAGCCGCCGAAAGAGCCGATCTCCAAGCAGCTGCTGGAGTTCATCCAGTCCATGTGGCGCGCCAGCGGCAGCGCCATCGAGATGGCGCAGGAGATCAACAAGACCACGCTGGCCGAGCGCATGGCCCAGCAGGCCAGGAACGAGCCGCTGACCTACGCCGACCCCAAGGCCAAGCGCACCGGCGGTCTCTGAGCCGCGCGCTCAGCGCGCTGTTCCCGCCCCTTCTGGCAGTTGCCGCAGCGCTCGCGCCGATCAGCCCTCGGGCGGCGCCTGGTTGGCGATGCCGCTGCTGACATGGCCAGCCGGCACATGCAGGGCGGCACTGGTCACATGGCCGGTCTGGTCGTCGAAGAAAAAGTCCGGCTCGAATTCGCGCAGGAACTCCCCCTTGGACAGGCCGCCGAGGAACATCGCCTCGTCCACGGCAATCCGCCAGTTCATCAGCGTCTGGATGGCGCGCTCGTGGGCCGGCGCGCCGCGCGCCGTGACCAGCGCGGTGCGGATGCGCATGCCGTGCGCGCCGCTTTGCTGCAGCCGGTGCAGCGCCGATAAAAAGGGCTTGAACGGGCCGGGAGGCAGCGGCAGCAGCGCCTTTTCGACCTCGTGGGCCTGGAAGGCATCGAGCCCCGACGACTGGAACACGCGCTCGGCCTCGTCCGAGAACAGCACGGCATCGCCGTCGAACGCGATGCGCACCTCCTGCGGGTGCGTGGCGCTGGCCTGTACCGACTGGGTCGCCACGCGGGCGGCCGGAAAGCCCATGGCCAGCGCCTCGTTGACGTCGGCGCCGTTGGCCGACAGGAACAGGTGCGCGCCCAGCGGGCGCAGGTAGCGAAACGGCTCGGCGCCCTGCGTGAACACGCCGCGCTGCACGCTCGCGAGGCCGTGCGCCCGCGCCGAGCGGAACACGCGCATGCCGCTGACCGGGTCGTTGCGCGAGAGCACCACGACCTCGACGCGCTGCTGCCCGGGCTCGTTGAAGGCCAGCAGCTTCTTGACCAGCGAGAACGCCACGCCCGGGCGCGCCGTGACATCGAGGCGCTCGAGCTGCAGCTGCATGTAGTCCTGCGCCCGGCCCTGGTCGAACAGGCGGTTTTCTTCCTCGAAGTCGAACAGCGCGCGCGAGGAGATCGCGACCACGAGCCGATCGCCCAAGCTCAAGGACATGGCACTGCCTTTCTGCGCCGGTGCGGCGTCATTTGACGAACTGGTTGAGCTGGATGATGGGCAGCAGCACGGCCAGCACGATCAGCATCACGACCAGGCCCATGCCCACGATGAGCAGCGGCTCGAGGATGGTCGCCAGCTGCAGGGCGCGGCGCTGCACTTCGGTCGAGAGCTGCGTGGCCGCGCGCTGCAGCATCACGGGCAGCTGGCCGGTCTGCTCGCCCAGGCGCGCGAACATCGCCAGCAGCCCCGGAAAGCGCTTTTTCTGCGCCAGCGCCGTGGCCAGCGGCGCACCCTCGCGCACGGCCACCAGCGCGTCGAGCGCATCGGCGCGCATGGCGCGGTTGTTCAGCGTCTGCGCCGCGGCCTGCAGCGCCTTCAGAATGGGCACGCCGGCGCCCGCCAGCATGGCCAGCGTGCTGGCAAAGCGCGCCGCGTTGTAGCCGCGCGCGAGCTTGCCGACCAGCGGCAGGTTCAGCCAGGCGGCGTCGAATTTTTCACGAAAAACGGGCCTTGCCAAGGCCCAGCGTGCGCCGATAGCTATCAATGCAAGAGCGCCGAGCATCGCCAGCCCATGGCTGCGCACCAGGGCGCTGAGGCCCAGCATGGCCACCGTGAGAAACGGCAGCGCGCGCTTGGTGCCGGCAAACACGCTGGCCACCTGCGGCACGACGTAGCTGACCAGGAACAGCACGATGGCGATGGCGATCAGCGTCACGATGGCCGGGTAGAGCGCGGCGCCCAGCAGCTTGGCCTGCAGCGCCTGGCGCTCTTCGAGGTCGTCGGCCAGGCGCTCGAGCACCAGGCCGAGGTTGCCGCTGTGTTCGCCGGCGCCAATCACGGCGCAGTAAATGTCGGAGAACTCGCGCGGGTGCTGCTCGAGCGCGCGGGCAAAGGTCGCGCCGGCGTTGACTTCGGCGCGCAGCATGGCCACCAGGTGGTGCTGGCGCTCGTCGTCGGCCTCGTCGGCCAGCGCGGTGAGCGCGCGCTCCAGCGGCAGGCCCGACGACACCAGGCCGGCGATCTGGCGCGTCCAGATGGCCAGCCCCGTGGCGTTGAACACCGGGCGCGTGAACAGGCTGCGGCCCAGCGCGCCGGCGCTGCCAGGCGCGGCGTCGGGGCCCACGGCCTGCACGTTCAGGGGCACCAGCGCCTGCGCGCGCAGCTGGCTGCGCGCGGCCTTGGCCGTGTCGGCCTCCATCACGCCCTTGCGGGTCTGGCCCTGGGCGTCGAGGGCTTCGTAGGAATAGGCGGGCATGGAACGGTGGCGCGGCGCAGGTGGTGGGTGCAGCTTGCGATGGTAGCCGTTGCCGGGCCGGGGCCAGGCGCGCGCCCGCAGCGGCCCTGGGCCGGATGGGTTTCAGGTCAAAAGTGGCCCAAACGCTTGCCAGGCCAGCGCTTATAGCTCACTTTTCATAGTCCCTGAGGCGCTGTGCCCGACAGCGCTGCGCAGGCCGCGGCCGCAATGTCGAGCGAGCGCAGGCGCAGCGCGGGGTCGAACACGTCGCTCACCAGCATCAGCTCGTCGGCGCGCGTGGCCTGCAGCAGGGCCGCGAGGCCGCGCTGCACGGTCTCGGGTCCGCCGATCACGGCGGCGGCCAGGAAGTCGTCGATCGCGGCGCGCGCCTGCGGGTCGAGTTGCGCGGTAAAGTTTTCGACGGGCGGCTGCAGCAGGCCGCGCGCGCCGGTCAGGATGCCCAGCACGCGCTGGTAGGTGCTGCTGGCGAGGAACTCGGCCTCTTCGTCGGTCGGCGCGGCGATCAGCGGCACGCCCATGACCACATAGGGCTTGGCAAGCTGGGCCGAGGGCTTGAACAGCCGGCGGTACAGCTCGATGGCCTGCAGCAGCAGGCGCGGCGCAAAGTGCGAGGCGAACGCGTAGGGCAGGCCGCGCTCGGCCGCCAGCTGCGCCGAAAACAGGCTCGATCCCAGCAGCCAGATCGGCACATCGGTGCCGGCGCCCGGCGTGGCCACCAGGCGCTGGCCCGGCTGCGCGGGCCCCAGCAGGCGCTGCAGCTCGGCCACGTCGCGCGGAAAGTCGTCGGCGGTCTCGAGCCGGTCGCGGCGCAGCGCGCGCATGGTCAGCGGGTCGGTGCCGGGCGCGCGGCCCAGCCCGAGGTCGATGCGGCCGGGGTAGAGCTCGGCCAGCGTGCCAAAGGCCTCGGCCACCACCAGCGGCGCATGGTTGGGCAGCATCACGCCGCCCGAACCGACGCGCAGGCTGCGCGTGCCGCCGGCGATGTGGCCGACCAGCACGGCCGTGGCCGAGCTGGCGATGCCGGCCATGTTGTGGTGTTCGGCCAGCCAGTAGCGCTTGAAGCCGAGCGACTCGGCGTGCTGGGCGGTGCGCAGGGCGATCTGCAGCGCCTCGGCGACGGTGCCGCCTTCGCGCACGGCCACCAGGTCCAGCATCGACAGGGCGGGGGGAGAGAGGGGGGTTGTCATGGCGCCATTGTCACGCGCAGTGCAAGCCCTTGTGCCAGTGCGTGCAGCGCAGCTGTGGTATCGGCGCTGAAAGTGGTGTCCATGGGGCCCCGATCTCCAACAGAATGCATCCATCGTTTTCTCCGGCGCTTGGGTCGCAGGAGGTGTGCCGGAGGTGCAGCATGGGATTTTTCAACCGCTTGTTCAAGATTCGCCCGCAAGGCACAGACAGCGCCGAGAGTGCCTGGGCCAGCGAGGACAACGCCAGCGAGCTGGTGCTCGACGAGGAATACGCCTCCACCCTGATGACCGAGATCGACATCGACACCGCCATCACGGCGCACGAGGCGCTGCGGGGCCGCTTGCAGCGCATGCTCGATGGCGCGCCCGACCCCGCGCTGCAGCCCGACATGCTGTGCCGCGAAGACCAGTGCTTTCTGGGCCGCTGGCTGCAGGGCGACGGGCGCGATGCGCTGGGCCGCCTCCCGGCCTTCGACATGCTGGTCGCGCGCCACCGCTACTTCCATGTGCAGGCCGCGGCGGTGCTGGCGCATCTGCGCGCGGGCGAGCCCGACAAGGCGCAGCGCACGCTGCAGGGCAGCTACCGGCAGTCGTCGACGCAGGTGGTGGTGCTGCTCAAGGAGCTCAAGCGTGGCATGGCGCGCTGATACGGGTTCGCCTTCAACCGCATCACGTCGTTGGGCCGCCTTGCCGTGCTACAGCACTGTCTTCGGCTCCCCGTCTAGTGATCCGATTGAAGGCAAACCCGCAGGCAGCCGCGCGGCACGGCCTCAGTCGCGCGTCACGCGCAGCACCTCTTCGCGGCTGGTGATGCCGGCCGCAATCAGGCGCTCGCCGTCGTCGCGCATCAGCGCCATGCCGCCACCCAGCGCGGCGGCGCGGATATCGGCCTCGGACGCCTGGTTGTGGATCTGCGCGCGGATGGCGTCGGTGGTCACGAGCAGCTCGAACAGGCCGGTGCGGCCCTGGTAACCGGTCTGGCCACAGGCGTCGCAGCCGGCGCCATGGCAGGCGGGGCAGTACTTGCGCACCAGGCGCTGCGCCAGCACGCCGAGCAGCGACGAACTCAGCAGAAAGGGCTCGACGCCCATGTCGGTCAGGCGCGTGACGGCGCTGGCGGCGTCGTTGGTGTGCAGCGTGGCCAGCACCAGGTGGCCCGTCAGGCTGGCCTGGATGGCGATCTGCGCGGTCTCGAAGTCGCGGATCTCGCCGATCATGATGATGTCCGGGTCCTGGCGCAGGATGGCGCGCAGCGCCTTGGCGAACGTCAGGTCGATCTTGCTGTTGACCTGCGTCTGGCCGACGCCGGGCAGTTCGTACTCGATCGGGTCCTCCACCGTCATGATGTTGTTGCGCGTGGCGTCCAGGCGGCCGAGGCCCGCGTACAAGGTGGTGGTCTTGCCCGAGCCCGTGGGGCCGGTGACGAGCACGATGCCGTGCGGCTGGGCGATCAGGCCCTCGAAGCGCCGCAGCGTCTCGCCCTGCATGCCCACGGCCTCCAGGCTCAGCTTGCTCTCGCTCTTGTCGAGCAGGCGCAGCACGGCGCGCTCGCCGTGCGCGCTGGGCAGGGTGGAGACGCGCACGTCGATGGCGCGCGTGCCCAGGCGCAGGCTGATGCGGCCGTCCTGCGGCAGGCGTTTTTCGGAGATGTCGAGGTCGGCCATGATCTTCAGGCGCGAGATCAGCGCCGCGTGCAGCGCGCGGTTGGGCTGCACCACCTCGCGCAGCGCGCCATCGACGCGAAAGCGCACGCTGCTGTGGCGCTCGTAGGGCTCGATGTGGATGTCGCTGGCGCCGTCGCGCGCGGCCTGCGTGAGCAGCGCGTTGAGCATGCGGATGATGGGCGCGTCGTCGGCAGCTTCGAGCAGGTCTTCGACCGCGGGCAGCTCCTGCATCATGCGCGAGAGGTCGGCGTCGCTCTCGACCTCGCTGACCACGGTCGCAGCGCTCGATTCGCCCTGCGAATAGGCGGCGCTGATGCGCTGCGCGAGGCCGTGCGCATCGAGCGCCTGCAGCTGCTGCACCGGGTGCTTGCGCAGCACTTCGCTGAGGGCCGCGGTGTCGGGCGCCGGGCCGTGCCAGAGCACGAGCCGCTGGCCGTCGTCTTCCAGCAGCAGCTGGGCGGTGCGCGCAAAGGCGTAGGGCAGGGGGTGGCGCATCACTGGGGCGACGGCAGCGGCTCGGATACCGGGGCCGTGGGCACATTGCCCGGCGGCGCGGGCAGGGCGGCCGCGGGCGCTGCGCGCGCCACATCGGGCCGGTTGGGCAGGGCCGGCAGCACCGGCGCTTCGTTGACCGGAACGGTGCCGCTGGGCACGGGCTGGGCGGCCTGCTGCACGCCGCGCATGATGTCGTAGCGGTCCAGCGACAACTGGCTGCTCTCGTTCGCGTCGCGCACCACCACGGGGCGCAGGAAGACCATCAGGTTGGTCTTGGTGCGCGCACGCGTGTCGCTGCGAAACAGCGCCCCGACGCCGGGGATGTCGCCCAGGTAGGGGACTTTTTGCTGGTTGCCGGTGTACTGGTCCTGCAGCAGGCCACCGAGCACGACGATGGCGCCGTCTTCGACCAGCACCGTCGGATTCGATCGAGCGCTTGGTGGTGCTCGGGCCGTTGACGGAGTTTTCGGTGCCGGCCTTGACCGCGGAGGTTTCCTGGTAGATCACCAGCTTGACCGTGCCGTTCTCGTTGATCTGGGGCTTGACGCGCAGCGTCAGGCCCACGTCCTTGCGCTCCACGGTGGTGAACGGGTTGACGGTGCTGGTGTTGCCGGTGGTGGAGTACGAGCCGGTGACAAAGGGCACGTTCTCGCCGATCAGGATCTTGGCTTCTTCGTTGTCGAGCGTCAGCAGGTTGGGCGTCGACAGCACATTGCCGTCGCCCGAGGTCTGCAGCAGGTTGGCCAGCGCACCGAGCACGAACTTGCCGTTGTGCTTGGCCGCGACGCCGAAGTTGAAGCCCGGCGACGGCAGCGGCGAGGTGGCCGTGACCCCGCCCGCGAGCCCGGCCGCGAGCGAGAACAGGTTGATGCCGCCCACGGTGAAGTTGCTGCCGGCCACGCCGACGACGTTGTTGCCCTGGCCCAGCAGGCTTTGCCACTGCACGCCGAACTGCGCGGCCTTGTCCATGTTGACTTCGGCGATCAGGCTCTCGACCAGCACCTGCGCGCGGCGCCCGTCGAGCTGGTCGATGACCGCGCGCAGCTGGCGGTATTGCGGCTCGGGCGCGGTGATGATGAGCGAGTTGGTCGACGGGTCGGCCTGGATCTGGCCGCCCGTGGACGGCTGGTTGCTGCTGGCGCCGCTCGCCAGGCTGGGGCCCGTGCCCATACCGCTCAGCCCGGCGTTGCCGCCGCCCATGCCGCCGGGCGGCTGGGACAGGCCCGAAGGCTGTGCCGTGGGTGTGGATGCCACGCTGCTGGGCGCACCGCCCGCGCCAGTCGCGTTGCCGTTGCCGGCCGCCATGGCCGCGCGCAGCGTGGTCGCCAGTTGCGTGGCGTCGGCGTTCTTGAGGTAGACCACATGGATGTTGCCGTGGGCCGCCGAGCTGCCGGGCATGGGCGGCTGGTCGAGCTTCTCGACCAAAGCGCGCACCTGGGCCACGCGCGCCGGGTTGGCGGCGCGCAGCACCAGGGCGTTGCTGCGCGGCTCGGCCAGCAGCGTGGTCTTGAACGAGGTGTCGGTCTGGCCCGGCGTGGCAGCGCCGGCCACGCCCGCGGCGGGGGCCCCTGAATCGATGAGGCGCGCCACCAGCGGCGCCAGGTCGGTGGCCAGGGCGTTCTTGAGCGGAATGATCTCCACGTCGCTCGCGTTCGACACATCCATCGCTGCAATGATCTTGCCCAGGCGCTGCAGGTTGTCGGCGTAGTCGGTGATGACCAGCGCGTTGGTGCCGGGGTTGACGTTGATGGTGTTGTTCGGGCTGATCAGCGGGCGCAGCACGGGCACCAGGTTGCTGGCGTTTTCGTAGTTGAGCTTGAAGATCTGCGTCACGATCTGCCCGCCCGCGGGCCCGCCGCTGCCGGCGCGCGCCACGCTCACGCTGCCGCTTTGCAGCTTGGCATCGGCCTCGGGCACGACCTTGTACAGGCCGGCGGACTCGACCACCGTGAAGCCCTGCAGGCGCAGCGCCGCCAGGAACTGCTGGAAGGCCATCGCGGGGCTCACGGCGCGCTCGGTGACCAGGTTCAAGGTGCCCTTGACGCGCGGGTCCACGACCACGTTGCGCCCGGTGATGGTGGCCATGGTGCGGGCCACGGCCTCGATCTCGGCGTTGGCGAAGTTCAGCGTGACCGGCTCGCCCGGGCGCACGCTGGTGCTGCCCGTGTCCACCGCGGTTTGGGCATGAATTTGGCCTGCAGCGCTTGCCAGTAAAGCGCTTGCAGCTATGGTTTGTATAGCGATCCGCAGGGGGTGCTTCGTAAAGGAATGCATTCGGTACTCCAGGTTCAGCCCAGGGTGATGATGGAGCGCGCGCCGCTGCGCCGTCCGATGATGTTGAGCAGGTTGGCCAGGGCCGCCTCGCGCTCGGGCGCGGCGCTGGCTTCGCCCGCGAAGCGCAGGCGCTGGCCGACCCATTGGCCGCTGCCGCTCAACTGCAGGCTGCCTTCGAGCGTTTGCAGCGTGAGCGTGGGCACCTCGCCGCCCTGCAGGGCAAAGCGGTAGCTGCCCATGGGCCGCAGCGTCGACAGGCGCGACGACATCGCCAGCGCATCGAGCTGCGCCTGGCCCGCCAGCACCAGGCGCCCGGCAGCCCACTCGGCCTGCAGGCCGTGGGTACGCAGCAGCAACTGGCCCTGCGGCTGCAGGGTGTTCCACGGCGTGCCCAGCCCGGTCAGCACGGCCGCGGGCCACTGGCTCTGGCTGTCGGCCAGTGCCAGGTGCGCGCCGCCCCAGCGCAGGCGCGCGCGCAGCTGCAGCGGCACAGCGGTGCAGCAGGCAGCGTGGACGTCGGCGCGCACGCCGGTCCAGGTGGGGCGCAGGCGCCAGTCCACGCGACCGGGCAGGGCGGCGAAGTCCTGGCTGGCGGCGCCGCCGGTGAGCACCAGCTGCGCCGAACCGGTCCAGACCGTGCCACGCGCCTGCGCCAGCTGCAGCTGGCCGCCGCTGGCGCGCGCCACGCCGCCCGCGAGCCACTGCGCCGGGGCAAAAGCCGCCAGCGCGGGCAGTGCGCCGGACAGTGCGCCGGCCAGCGCCCAGGCCCACGGCGTGCGCGCGCTGCGTGGCAGGCGCGTGGCACGCGCGGGCCGCGCCAGGCTGCGTGGCAGCGGGCGGGAGCGGAACAGGGACGTCATGGCGGTCAGGAGGGCACGCAGGCCGGCGGTTCGGTCAGCGCGGCGGCAGGGCCAGCACCAGCGTGCCATCCCAGCGCGGGGCCGGGGCGGCCGCGGGCTGGTCGGACAGCGCTACAGGGCGGCTTTCGGCCGGTGCGGCGCCGCTGCGCACCAGGTGCACCTCTTGCGGCACGGCGTGCGCATTGCTGCGCACCTGCGCCAGCCACGGCGCGAGCGCGTCGCCCGGCGTGCCCTTGAGCGTGACGGTGGCCTGGTCGCCCGAGAGGCTGAGGCGGGCGCTGGCGCCCAGGTTTTCGGTCACCGCGCTTTGCAGCGCGCGCCGGGCGTTGTCGGGATCGGGGTGCGGCGCGCCTTGCAGTTGCTGGGCCTCGGCCTGCAAGGCCTGCATGCGCTGCAGTTGCGCGTCCAGTTCCGCATGGCGCGCGGGCGCGGTGCGCTGCAACTGCAGGGCCGGCGCGATGCCGACCCACCACAGCAGGGCCAGCGCGATGGCGGCGGCCGCGGCGCGCAGCAGGCGGCGCTCGCGCGGCGCCAGGGCCTGCCAGCGTGCGCGCAGCTGCGCGGCGGCGGGAACGGAGGCGAGTTGCGGGCTCATGGCGTGGCTCCGGCGCGCACGCGCAGGCTGTCGCCCTCGGTGTGCAGTTGGTAGCCGCTGGCGCGTGCGGCGGCGGTGGCACGGCTTTGCTCTTCGGCGCTGAGCGCGGGGCCGCGCAGGCGCAGCTCGCCGGCGCTGTAGTCGATGGCGCTGGCCTGCCACGCGGCGGGCAGCGCGCCGGCGGTGGCGCTGAGCAGGGGCTCGAGGTCGCCGGCCGACAGGGCGCCGGCGGACTGGCGCAGCAGGGCCAGCTCGCGCTCCATCTGCACGGGCGCGTCGACCACCACGCGCACCTGCGGGAAGGTGGCGGTGAGGGCATTGCGCACGCCGGCCTGCTTGGCGGCGAGCGCCTGGCGCTCTTGCCAGGCCCAGGCGTTGAGGCCCGCCAGGTGCGCCAGCACCAGCACGGCGGCGCCCCAGCGCGCGGCGCGCCACTGCGGCGCGCGCAGCAGGGCGCCGGCCAGCGCGCCGGCCTTGCGCAGCCTGCGCGTGCGGCCCGAACTGGCCAGGTCGAACTGCGCCAGGTCCCAGTCGCTGCGCGCAGCCTGCAGGGCGCGCTCGCTCGCGCTCTCCAGCTGCACGGGGCGCGCCAGCACGCGCTCGGCCAGCGCGGCCACGGCCGGTTCGGCGCGCACGGGAATGGGGTTGTCTTCGCTGGCGCCGGCCAGTGCCAGCGCGGCGCCCGACAGGGGCAGCACGGCCACGCCCAGGTCAGCGCCCTGGCCGGTGATGACCAGCTGCGCGTCTTCGGGCGTGCCCTGCGCGAACAGCTCGCTGTGGCCGCTGGCGGTGGCGCCCGGCGCAAATTCGGGCACCACGCGCGTGGCCGGGCGGCCCGCGGCTTCGAGCACCTGCAGCGCTTCGCGCAGCCAGGCGCGGTCGCAAATGGCCACCCACGCGGGCGTGCCGGCCCGGGCGCCGGGCTGCAGCGCAAAGTGCAGCTGGTCGGGGTCGTCGAGCAGGCGCTCTTCGAGCAGGCCTTCGAGCACGGCGCGCAGGCGCGGCGACTGGCGGCCCACGCCCTGCGGCAACTGCACGCGCTGCCACGACAGCGCACGCGCCGGCACCACGGCCACCACCTCGCCGGCGGCACGGCCGGGCTCGGGCAACTGCGCCGCGCGCGCGCTGGCATGGCCGCTGGCGTGCTGACCGTCGGCGCTCAGCGTGTAGCGCAATTCGGTGTGGGGGCCCAGGCGTGCCAGGGGCAGGTGGAGGATCAGGGTGCTCATGGAGGACGGTGGCGGGCCATTGTAGGGGTCGGTCGTGTCATGCTTGTATCCAGGCGTCCGCCGCCCGATCACAGGTTCTCTGGAGGCCGCTGGCGCAGCGGGGCGCGCTCACGGCGCTGCGGGCGCCGCCGCTGTGCCTGCCCACGCGGTGGCGCCGCGTTCGCGCCACAGGGCGCGCACGGTGGCGCCGTCGCGCACGACCAGCGAGCGCTCCTGCACCGTCACGTCGCCCAGGCGCAGCCGGCCGCGCACTTCGAAGTAGTCCGAACTCACGCCCAGCGCCGCGTTGCCGACCGTGGCGCCGCTGCCCAGCAGCGCGCGCGCCTCGTCCACACTGCGAAAGTACTGGATCTCGCGCACCGCCAGCAGCTTGTTGGCGCCGGCCTGGCCGAGCCCGTCGATGCAGGCCATCAGCACCTCGGCGCCCGCGGTGTTCAGGTTCACCGTGGTGGGCCGCGGCAGCAGCGTCACATGCGGCTCCAGCACGGCCACGGTGGCGGGCGAGAGGCCCAGCCAGGTCAGCTGCGCCAGGGTCTGCGGCATCAGCGGCAGGTCGGCATTGTTGCCGCCGGGCTGCTGCGCCAGGCGCAGCGCCTCGGCCAGGGCGGCTGGCGCCGTGGCAGGCAGGCCCAGGCGCGCGAACAGGCGCTGGAACTGGGCCAGCACGTCCTTTTGCACGGCGCCGCCCACCACCAGGTTGGCCAGGTTCAGGCGCGACTGCAGGTCGATGATCTGGCCCGACAGGAAGGCGTCGGTGGTGTCGGTGCTGGCGTCTTGCGGCTGCGCCACGCCGCCCTCGGCCGCCAGAAAGGTCGACAGGCGGGCCTCTTCGAGCGGCACGGCCCAGGGTTCGGCCAGGTAGTCGGCGCCGCCGGCGTTGCGGTCTTCGGCCAGGATCAGGCGCGACCAGTCGAGCGCGCCGACCAGGATCCAGGCCGACTGCACGCGCGCGCGCTCGGCGGTCTCGACCTCGATGGCGCGCCACTGCTGCCACATGGCGCTGGCGGCAAAGGTGGCCACCAGCGTCACGGTGAGCATCGCGGCCAGCAGGGCGGCGCCGGCCTGGCGTGGACGCGCCCTCATGACTTGCCGCCGCCGCGCAGCGGGTTGACCCAGTCGCGCGTGACCTGCCCCGCCAGCCCCGCGCCCGGCGGCAGGTCCAGCTGCAGGCGCACGCCGTCGGGAATGGTGGGGTCCACGTTCGGTGCACCGGGGGGAGCGGGAGCACCGGGCGCGCCGGGTGGGGCGGGAGCGGCGGGCGCGTCGCTGCTGGACTGCGGGTTGGTCCAGGCATCGCGGCGGTAATAGAACACCTGCCAGCCGGCCAGCGGCAGCAGGGACACCTCGCCGCGCCTTTCGGCCGCGCCCGGGTTGCGCGCCCAGAGTGCGGCCTGCTGCCAGGCCTGCTGCCACTCGGCGCGCGTGCGCAGCGGCGCCGACTGCCAGCGCAGCCACTGGCCCTGTCCCTGCACATCGCGCCGCGCCCAGGCCACCACCAGCGCGCCCGGGTCGGGCACGGCGCTGCTGCGGCGCGTGAGGCGCAGCACCTGCCCGTCCCAGGCGATCGGCACGGTCTGCGGCAGCGGCAGCAGCGCATCGAGGTCGGTGCCCCACTGCGCCAGGGCCGCCTGCAGCACCAGCAGGGCGTCGCCGCGCTGGCGCGTCTGCTCCTGCGAGCGCACCATGCCGTCGAGGCCGCGCCAGCTCACGATGGCCAGCAAGGCCATCACGGCCAGGGCCACCAGCAGCTCGACCAGCGTGAAGCCGCGCGCGCGCGCCCGGGTGGACATCTAGCGCCGCCCCACGATGGTCGACAGGCGCAGCACCGGGCTGCCCTCGGCCAGCACCTGCGCGTCGACGCGCCGGAAGCTCGGGTTGGGCGTGGGCCGCACGGCCACGGCGACGGTGAACGCGCGCCCCGCCTGCGTGCAGCCGTGCTGGCTGTCGCCGACGGCCGGCATCTGGCGCGACAGGCGCACCTGCACCAGTTCATTCTCGGCGCACACATGGGCCAGCAGCACGTCGGCCTGGCGCTGCGCGTTGCGTGTGAGCGCGCTGGTCGCCTGCAGCCCGGCCAGCAGCGCAATCGCGACGATGGCCAGCGCCACCAGCACCTCGACCAGGGTGAAGCCGCGCTGCTTCATGGCGCCGGCTCGGCCGTGAACGGGCGCAGGCCGTCGCTGGCCACGCGCAGCGCGCGCTCGGGGTGGTCTTGCAGAAACAGCGTGACCGCCTGCGGGCCGATCAGCGGTTCGGGCCCGAGCACCAGCACCGCGGCGCCGCGCACCCGGGTGTCGGCGCCGAGCCACTGCGTGGGCAGCGTGCCGGCGCGCACGCCGTCAAAGCGAAAGCCGCCCGCCACCGCCTGCCAGCGCACCGGCACGCCGCTGGCGCGCGACTGCGCGCGGGCCGATTCGAGCAGTGCCGCGAGCCGTTCGCCTTCGCGCGCGAGCTGCGTCTGGCCCGGATCGCGCAGCGCCAGGCCGACCCCGGCCGTGGCCAGCGCCATGATGCTGACGACCACCAGCAGCTCAAGGAGGGTAAAACCCCCCTGAGCCGCTGCGCGGCCTCCCCCCTCACTCGCTGCGCGGGAGGGGGGACGACGCCAGCGCGGCGGGGCGGCCCTTGCGCGGCGTCCGCTGGCAGGGGGCGGTGCCGGTTTCATGCGCTGGGGGGCTTCTATTGCCAGCTGCCGATGTCGGCGTTTTTGCCCTCGCCGCCGGGCTGGCCATCGGCGCCCAGGGACATCACGTCGATCTCGCCCTTGACGCCGGGATTCAGGTACTGGTAAGGCCGGCCCCAGGGGTCGTTGGGCAGCTTGTCGAGGTAGGGCTTCCAGTTCGGCGGCAGCGGGCCGGCCGTGGGCTTGGCGATCAGCGCCTGCAGGCCCTGCTCGGCCGTCGGGTAGCGCTGGTTGTCGAGGCGGTAGAGCTTGAGCGCCTGCATGATGTTGGTGACGTCGGTGCGCGCGGCCGTGACGCGCGCGTCGTCGGCGCGGTCGAGCACGTTGGGCACGATCAGCGCGGCCAGCACGCCGATGATGACCAGCACCACCATCAGCTCGATCAGGGTGAAACCCCGGGCGAGATGGCGGCGCGCGGCGCGGGCAAGAAGAAGGGGGTGGTTCATGGCAATGGGAATCGGTAGGGACAGGGCGCAGATGCCGCGCCGATCGACTGCATGATAATCCTGCGATGGTGACAAACACGATGGAAGGCCGCTGGAGCGTGCCGCTGGCAACCATGGCGCTGTGGGCGCTGGCCGCGGCCAGTGTCTTTTATTGGGCGCTGCGCCTGCTGGCCGTGCCCTCGGGCCTGGCCGTGCCGGCCGTGGCCGCGGCCCCGCCGGCCCCCGATGCGCAGGCCATGGCGCGCCTGCTGGGCGTGTCCGCAGCCGCTGCGCCCGCCACGGCGTCGGTGGCCAGCCGTTTTGCGCTGGTGGGCGTGCTCGCTGGCCGCAGCAGCGGCGGCGGGGCGGCGCTGATCGCCGTGGACGGGCAGCCCGCCAAGCCATTTCGCGCCGGCGCGGTGGTCGACGCCGGCCTGGTGCTGCAGTCGCTGGGCCCGCGCCAGGCGCGCCTGGGCCCGGCGCTGGATGGCCCCGCCACGCTCACGCTCGAGATGCCGGCGCGCAAGTGAGCGAGGTGTTTGAAAGCGACCTGGCCGGTCTGAGCGAAGGCGCAGCCGCCCAGGTGGAGTTTCCGACTCTGGCGCAGCCGCTGCAGGGCCGCGTGCAGCGCCTGGGCGCGACGCTGGACAAGGACAGCCGACGCGCAGCGGTGTTCGTGACGCTGGACGGCGACGTGGCCGGCCTGCGGCCGGGCATGCAGGCGCGCGTGGGCCTGGCGCTGCAAGCGCGCCAGGGCATGCTGATCCCAGTGGGCGCGGTGCTGATCAAGGACGAGAGCCGCTCCATCGTCTACGTGCAGCGCGGTGCGACCGAGTTTGAAGCGCGCGACGTGCAGTTGGGCCAGCCGGTCAAGGGCTTCATCCCAGTGATCGGCGGCCTCCAGGTCGGCGAGCGCATCGTGGTGCGCGGCGGGCTGCTGCTCGACGGTGCGGCGAGCCAGCTGCTCTGAGCGGGGACGGAGTCTTCATGTTGCGATCCCTGATCTCTTTTGTCGTGCACCGCCGCCTGGTGGCCGTGTGCGCCACGCTCGCCATCGCGGTGTATGGCATCTACAGCTACCTGAACACCGCGATCGAGGCCTACCCCGACGTGACCAATGTGCAGGTCGGCATCATTGCGCAGGCGCCGGGCCTGGCCCCCGAAGAGGTCGAGCGCCAGATCACGCTGCCGCTGGAGCGCGAGCTCAACGGCACGCCGGGCCTGCAAGCGCTGCGCTCGGAGAGCTATTTCGGCCTAGCCATGGTGTCGCTGGTGTTCGACGACGACGCTGACAGCGTCCATGCGCGCGCCGAGGTCGCCCAGCGCCTGCCGCAGGCGAACTTGCCCGACGGCGTCACGCCCGAGATGGCGCCCGACTACACGCCGCTGGGCAAGATCTATTACTACCGCC
Source organism: uncultured beta proteobacterium (assembly GCA_963703375.1). GTDB lineage: Bacteria > Pseudomonadota > Gammaproteobacteria > Burkholderiales > Burkholderiaceae_C > Simplicispira. The sequence continues at coordinate 933,074 of CAVPEF010000004.1, forward strand.
TCAAGAGCGACCGGCACACGCTGGCCGAGCTGCGCACCGAGCAGGAGTGGAGCGTCACGCGCGTGCTCAAGCAGGTGCAGGGCGTAGCCGACGTGGTCAGCATCGGCGGCTTCGTCAAGGAGTTCCACGTCGAGGTCGACCCGGCCAAGCTTGCCAGCCTGGGCCTCACGCTCGACGAGGTGACCGAGGCGCTCGCCCAGTCCAACAAGAACGTCGGCGGCGGCCTGATGCGCCGGGGCGAGCAGTCGCTGATCATCCGCGGCATCGGCCTGCTGGCTGGCCCGCAGGACATCAACGACGTGGTCATCAAGACCCAGGGCGGCGCGCCGGTCATGGTCGGCGATGTGGCGCGCGTGATGCAGTCGCACACGCCGCGCCAGGGCTCGGTGGGCATGGGCAGCGAAGACGACGTGGTGCAGGGCATCGTGCTGCTCAAGCGCGGCGAGAACCCGAGCAAGGTGCTCGACGAGATCCATGAACGCGTGGAGCGGCTGAACGGCGGCCTGCTGCCCGCCGGCATGCACATGGAGACCAACTACGACCGCTCCGACCTCGTGGGCCATACGCTGGCCACGGTGCAGCACAACCTGCTGTTCGGCGCGATCCTGATCGTGGCCGTGCTGTGGCTTTTCCTGCGCAGCGTGCGCGGCTCGCTGATCGTGGCCACGGTGATCCCGCTGTCGCTCCTGGTGGCCTTCATCGGGCTGCACCTGGTGGGCATGCCCGCGAACCTGATCTCGATGGGCGCGATCGACTTCGGCATCATGGTCGACGGCGCGGTGGTGCTGACCGAGAACATCATCCGCAACGCGCGCCTGCGCCGGCCGAAAAACCGCGCCGAGCTGCGCAGCGTGATCATCGACTCGGCCGTTTCGGTGGCCAAGCCGACGCTGTTTGCGATGGCCATCGTGATCGCCGCGCTGATCCCGGTGTTTTCGCTCGAAAGCATCGAGGGTCGCATCTTTCGGCCCCTGGCCATGACCTACAGCTTCGCGCTGTTGGGCGCTCTGGTGTTCGCGCTGGGCCTGGTGCCCGCGCTGTGCGCGTTGCTGCTGCGCCCCGAGCATGTGATGGTGGCCGAGCCGGCGATCTTCGATCGCGCGCACCACGCCTACCAGCGCTGGATAGGCGCCGTCGTGGCGCAGGCGCGCCGCCGCTGGGCGGTGCTGGCCGCTTCGGCCGCCGCGCTGGCGCTGGCCGCTGTATCGGTGGGTTGGCTGGGCACGGAATTCCTGCCCGAACTTGACGAGGGCGACGCGTATGTGCTGGTGCAGATGTCGCCGTCGATCTCGCTCGAAAAAGGCCAGGAGGTGCTGCGCGAAGTGCGCCGGCGCCTCGGTGAGTTCCCCGAGTCGATCTCGGTGACCTCGGAGCAGGGTCGGCCCGAGTCGGGCACCGACAACGAAACGCTGAACCTGGCCAAGGTGCTGGTGCGCCTCAAACCCCAGGGCGAGTGGCGCAAGGGCCTGACCAAGCCCGAGCTGATCGTGCAGATGCGCGCCACGCTGGGTGAGATTCCAGGCGTGGCATTCAACTTCGCGCAGCCGATCCGCGACAGCGTCGAGGAGTCGACCTCGGGTGCGCGCGGGCAGGTGGTGCTCAAGCTGTTCGGCCCGGACATTCCGCAGCTGCGCAAGATCCTGCAGGACACCAAGGCCGCGGTGCAGAAGATTGACGGAGTGGTCGACCTCGACCTGTACCGCGACGCGCCCGCGCCGCAGCTGCACATCGAGTTCAACCGCAAGGCGCTGGCACGCCAGGGCGTGTCGATGGATAGCGCCGAGACTGCCGTCGAAGTGGCGCTGGCCGGGCGTGTGGTGACTACGCTGTGGGAGGGCGAGCACGGCGTGCCGGTGCGCGTGCGCCTGCCGTACGTGGACCGCATGGACGAGGCGCGCATCCGCGAGATCGCCGTGCCCACGCCGCAGGGCGTGCCGGTGCCGCTGCATTCGGTGGCCGACATCGGCATTCACATCGGCAACTCGTCGATCTTCCGCGAAGGCAACGCGCGCTACATGGCGCTCAAGTTCAACGTCGAAGGCCGCGACATCGGCTCGGTCGTGAAGGAGACGCTGGCCACGTTCAAGGAGAACATCACCGTGCCCGCGGGCTACCAGGCCGTCTGGGGCGGCGAGTGGGAGAACCAGCAGCGCGCCGCGGCGCGCCTGAAGGTGGTGATTCCGCTGTCGCTGCTGATCGTGTTCGCGCTGCTCTTTAGCGCGCTGGGCCAGGCGCGCAGCGCGGCGGTGATCCTGTTGTGTGCGCCGTTCGCCATGGTCGGTGGCGTCGCCGCGTTGCACCTCACGGGCATCGATCTGTCGATCAGCGCAGCCATCGGCTTCATCGCTCTGCTCGGCCAGGTGGCGCTGGTGGGGCTGCTGGTGCTGTCCGCGGTCGAAGACCTGCGTCGCCAGGGCATGCCGATGCTGCAGGCGCTGGTCGAAGGCGCGGCCGAGCGCATGCGCTCGGTGGTGCTGGTGGCGCTGCTGGCGCTGCTGGGCCTGTTGCCGATGGCGCTGTCCACCGGCGTGGGCAGCGAGACGCAGCGCCCCTTCGCTTCGGTGATCGTGGGCGGAATGCTGGTGCTGCCACTGATCGCGCTGGCCTTGCTGCCGGTGCTGTACGCCCTGCTGGGCCCAAAGAACCTGTTGACCTCGGAAGAACGCGATGAACGTGCTCAAAACAACTGAACTGCGCTGCGCCGTGGCACTGGCCTGCTGGCTCGTGGCCGCCGGCGGCGCGTGGGCTACACCGGGCGCTGCACCTGGTGTGGCAATGGCGCCCGTGGCCCAGGCAGCGGCGCCGGCAGGGCCGGTGACGCTGGTCGAGTACCTGGCCCTGGTGCGCCACCAGAGCCCGGCGCTGCGGGCCGAGGCGCTGCGCGTGGATGCCGCGCGCGCCGACGTGCGCAGCGCCTCGGCCCTGCCCAACCCCACACTCTCGTACGGACACCGGCGCGGCGAGCGCGAGGCCGGGCTGGAGCAGCCGCTGCCAATTTTTGGCCAGCGCGGCGCGCGCATCGACGGCGCGCGCCTGGGCGTGGCCACCACGGCGGCGCAGGTCGATGCGGCGGCGGCTGACGTGCTGTACGAGGCCGCACGCGACTTCATCGCGCTGCTGGTGGCGCAGGAGCGCCAGACGCTGTGGGCGGCCGCTCAGAGTGACCTGGCGCAGGCCGCCGTGGTGGTCGATGGGCAGGTGCAGGCCGGTGCGCGCAGCCGCTACGACCGCGCGCGCATCGAGCTGCAGCAGGCGCAGATGGCGATGGAGCTGGCCAAGGCGCGCGCCATGGTCGACGATGCCGCCGCCAAGCTCGCCTCCGCCGCCGCGCTGCCGCAGTGGCGCGCGCGTGCTGTGGGCTCGCTGCAGACCGCGCTGCCCGGCGGCGGCGCCACCTGGGGCGATGGCGCGGCACTGTGGGCGCAGGCGCAGCAGCGCCTGCCGGCGGTGCGCGCCGCACTCGCCGCCGAGGCGCAGGCCGAGCAGCGCATCGCGCTGGAGCGGCGCGAGGCGCTGCCGACGCCTGCGGTCGGCCTGTCCCGCGTGCGCCACGACGCGGACGGGCGCTACAGCGCGCTCAGCGTCTCGGTCGAGATTCCGCTGTTCGACCGCCGCCAGGGCGCGATCGAGCGCGCGCAGGCCGAGCGCGCACAGGCGCAGTGGCAGCGGGAGGCCGTGGTGGTGGCGGCGCAGGCCGAGCTGCAGCGCGCGCTGGAGCAGTGGCGCCAGCGCCAGCGCCTGGCGCAGACCTACGAGCAAGAGGGCCTGGCGCAGCTGGGGCCGCTGCGCACCATGGCGCAAGACGCCTACCTGCTGGGCCAGAGCACGATCCTGGAGCTGATCGACGCGATCAGCGCGGTGGCCGAGCGCAAGATGGAATACCTCGAACTGGTGCACGAGGTGCTGCTGGCCGAGTGGGACGTGCGCGCTGCCGCGGGCGAGGTGCCGGGCGCGCCGCTGTGAGCACTGGGTGAGGGGTATTGCCGCGCCGTAATATGGCGGGGCACCCCCGCTTCGCCTTTCCCGCCCTTTTGCCCTCTGGCTGCCGATGTACCGCTATCTGATCATTGAAGACGACCCGCACAACGCGCGCTACATGGCCGATGGCTTGAAAGAGCTGGGAAACGCGGTGACGGTGTGCGGCGACGGCGTGCGCGGCATTGCGCTGGCGGTGGGCGAGGAGTGGGACGTGATCATCCTCGACCGCATGCTGCCGCAGGGCTTTGACGGGCTGGACATTCTGCGCACGCTGCGCAGCCTGGGCAAGCACACGCCGGTGCTGGTGCTGAGCGCGCTCTCGGCCACGGACGAGCGGGTGCGCGGGCTCAAGGCCGGCGGCGACGACTACCTGACCAAGCCGTTCGCGTTCTCCGAGCTGGCCGCGCGCGTCGAAGCGCTGGTGCGCCGCTCGCGCACCAGCGAGCCGGTGCGCGAGATGCAGCTGGCCGATCTGCGACTGAACCTGCTCACGCGCAGCGCCGAGCGCGCGGGCCAGCCGCTCGCGCTGCAGCCGCGCGAGTTCCGGCTGCTGGCGTTCCTGATGCAGCACGCCGGGCACATCGTCACGCGCACCATGCTGCTGGAGTCGGTGTGGGACTACCGCTTCGACCCCCAGACCAATGTGATCGACGTGCACATCAGCCGCCTGCGCACCAAGGTCGACAAGGGCTTTGCGCTGCCGCTGATCCACACCGTGCGCGGCGTGGGCTATACGCTCGCTGCGCGCGAGGACGCAGCCGCCGGCCGCGCGCCCGGCGAAGGCGCGGAGCGCACAGGCTGATGGTGCAGCGACCCTGGAGCTCGGTCGCGTTCCGTCTGGCGCTGCACTATGGCGCGCTCGTGCTGTTGACCATGGCGGTGGTGCTGGCGGCGTTTTATGTGCAGACCGTGGGCGTGCTGCAGGAGCGCATCGACCGCCAGACCCGCACCGACCTGGAGCGGCTGGTGGAAGTGCGCCGCCAGCAGGGGCGGGACGCCCTGGTGCGCCAGATCCAGTACAGCCTGCGCGACGGGCGCCATTCCGACACTGAAATCCTGCTGCTGGTCGCGGCCGACGGCACGCCGCTGGCGGGCAACATCCTGCCGGTGCCACTGGCAGCGTTTGGCGGCGCCAGCGTGCGCGAATGGCCCGTGGTGCGGGACGGCCGCCCCACCCTGGGCCGCCTGGTGTTGCGCCGCCTGGGCGACGACAGCGCGCTGCTGGTGGGCAGCGACATGCAGGCGCAGCGCGACATCGAGCAGCTGTTTGCACATGCCAGCCTGGTGGCGGCGGCGATCACCGTGCTGATGGCCATTGGCGGCGCGTTCGTGTTCCGCCATGAGGTGGAGCAGCGCGCCGGCGACATCCGGCGCACCATGGCGCGCGTGGCGGGGGGCGACCTGCGCCAGCGCATTCCGGTGTCGCAGCGCGAAGACGAGTTCGCGCTGCTCAACCGCGACATCAACGCCATGCTCGACCGGGTCGAGCAGCTGATGGACGGCGTGCGCCACGTCTCCAACACCATTGCGCACAACCTGCGCACGCCGCTCACGCGCGTCCTGCTGCAGCTGCGCAGCGTCGAGCGTGCCGGCCCGCAGGCGCAGGCCGAGGCGGTGCAGTTCGCGGCCGAGGAAATCGCCGAACTCGGCGCCGTGTTCGACAAGTTGTTGCAGATCGCCGGCACCCGCCGCCTAAAGTCAGGCGCTCAAGTCGGGCGCGCGTTCACAAATCAATGCACTGGATTTCACCCCAGGCGATCGGCACGCAGGCCACGCCGCGGCGCGAGCGGGCTAGCGGCTTCGGTCGGGCAGCAGCCACTGCACGCAGCGCGCGACGCCCGCATGCGTGATCCAGAGCACATCGCGCCCGCCGTGGGTGCCGCTCTGGGCGTCCCGCAGCGCGGCGCCCACGCGCGCCAGCATGCGTTCCAGCGCCTCGCCGCCGCCGGGGCGGTGCGTCGCGAACGCGGCGGTCCAGGCATCGATGTCGGCGCGGTCGATGGCGTCCCAGGGCCGGCCTTCCCAGGCGCCGAAGTCCATTTCCACAAGCCGCGCATCGGCCTGTGGCATCAAATCGGGCCTGAGCCTTTGCAGGGCAAGCGCCAGCAGCTCGCATCTTTGTAGCGGTGAATGGCGCACCGCCAGGCCGTGCGGCAGCGCCGCGGCCAGGCGCCGCGCGCTCTCGGCCGTGGCGGCCGCGTCGGCCGCCAGGTCGAGCACGCCATAGCAGGTGCCGGGCGCCACCAGCGGCTGGGCGTGGCGCGCCAGCCAGAGCGCGCCGCGCGCTCACGCGCCCACCCAGCGCGCCAGCGGCCCCAGTGCCAGCGCGGCGCCGAGGTAGAAGCCCACTTCGCTGACCTGCTGCACGGCGCCCAGGCAGTCGCCCGTGAAGCCCTGCAGGCGCCGCGCAAACCGCCGCGCCATGTGCGCGGCGCCCAGGGCGCTGCAGGCCATTGATGCTATTAAAAACAGAGCTGACTGCGCTTGCCAGACCAGGGCCAGCGGCACCAAACACCACAATCCCGCCGCGAACAGCGCCCGCGCGCTGATCTGGTCGGCCAGCGGCTTGCTTTTGGACGTGGCGGTGTCGCCCACGTGCGGCAGCGCACGCACCAGCCACAGCGGCCAGAAGCGCGAGAGCACATGGCCGCCGGCCAGCGCGCACAGCGCGGCGGCAAGGCCGTGCGCCCCGAGCAGCGCCAGCAGGCTGGTCTTGGCGAGCAGCGCGAGCACGAGCGCCATCGCACCAAAGGCGCCGATGCGCGAGTCCTTCATGATCTCGAGCGCGCGCTCCTTCTGCGCGCTGCCGCCCAGGCCGTCGGCCACGTCGCCAAGGCCGTCTTCATGGAAGCCCCCCGTCACCAGCACCGTGGCGATGGTGCTGAACACCGCGGCCACGAGCGGCGCGAACGCCTGCGCCCCGAGCGCCCCATGCAGCGCCGCGTACACGCCCGCAGCCACCGCGGCCACCAGCCAGCCGACGCCCGGAAAGTGCGCGCTGCTGGCGCGCAGCAGCGCCGGGCTGAACCCGACCCACGCGGCCAGCCGCCCGGTGACGGGGATGCGCGTGAAGAACTGCACGGCCAGCAGGTAGTGGCGAAGCGCTTGCATACGACGGCGATATATCAAAAACAATAGCTGCCAGCGCTTACCCAGTCAGCGCTGGAGCCTGTTTTGGCATGAATCCTCAAGCGGGGGCGGCAGGCGCCTGCAGGAACAGGCGGTAGGCCGGGTTCAGTGTCTCCTCGACGTGCGGGTAGCCCAGCGTGGCGAGGAAGGCGTCGAACGCGGCGGCGTCTTCCGGCGGCACCTGCATGCCCACGAGGATGCGGCCGTAGTCGGCGCCCTGGTTGCGGTAGTGGAACAGCGAGATGTTCCAGGTCGGCTGCATCAGGCTCAGGAATTTGAGCAGCGCGCCGGGGCGCTCGGGGAAGACGAAGCGCAGCAGGCGCTCGTCCTGCGCCAGCGCCGAGTGGCCCCCAACGAGGTGGCGCAGGTGCTCCTTGGCCAGCTCGTCGTGCGTCAGGTCCAGCGCCTCGAAACCGTGGCGGCCGAAGGTCTTGGCCAGCTTTTCCGACTCGCCCTTGCCGTGCGTGGTCAGGCCCACGAACACATGCGCGCGCGCCGCGTCGTGGATGCGGTAGTTGAACTCGGTCACGTTGCGCGGGCCGCCCGGCAGGGCGCCGATGACCTCGCAAAAGCGCTTGAAGCTGCCGCGCTCCTCGGGGATGGCCACGGCCAGCAGGGCTTCCCGCTCCTCGCCGACCTCGGCGCGCTCGGCGACGAAGCGCAGGCGGTCGAAGTTCATGTTGGCGCCGCACAGGATCGCGGCGTAGGTCTCGCCCTTGGTCTTGTGCGTGGCCACGTACTGCTTGATGGCGGCCACGGCCAGCGCGCCGGCGGGCTCGACGATGCTGCGCGTGTCGACGAAGACGTCCTTGATCGCGGCGCAGACCGCGTCGGTGTCGACGGTCACGTAATCGTCGACCAGGCCGCGCGCGATGCGGAAGGTCTCCTCGCCCACGAGCTTGACGGCCGTGCCGTCCGAGAACAGGCCCACGTCGGGCAGCGTGACGCGCTGATGGGCGTGCACCGACTGGATCATCGCGTCCGAGTCGTTCATCTGCACGCCGATCACCTTGATCTCGGGGCGCACGGCCTTGATGTAATTCGCCACGCCCGAGACCAGGCCGCCGCCGCCGATGGCCACGAACACGGCATCGAGCCGGTTGCTGCCGAGCTTTTGCAGCTGGCGCAGGATTTCCATCGCGATCGTGCCCTGGCCCGCGATCACGTCGGGGTCGTCGAACGGGTGCACGAAGGTCAGGCCCTGCTCCTGCTGCAGCACGGCCGCGTGGTCGTAGGCGTCGGAATAGCTCTCGCCGTGCAGCACCACCTCGCCGCCCAGCGCCTGCACCGCATCGACCTTGAGCTGCGGTGTCGTCGTCGGCATGACCACCACGGCGCGCGTGCCGAGCTTGCGCGCGCTCATGGCGACGCCCTGGGCATGGTTGCCGGCCGAGGCGCAGATCACGCCGCGCGCCAGCTGCTCGGGCGTGAGGTGCGCCATTTTGTTGTAGGCGCCGCGCAGCTTGAAGCTGAACACGGGCTGCTGGTCTTCGCGCTTGAGCAGCACCTTGTTGTGCAGGCGCCGGCTCAGGTTGCGGGCAAGGTCCAGGTCGGACTCGACCGCCACGTCGTAGACGCGCGCGGTCAGGATTTTCTTCAGGTAGTCGAGGGGGGTGAGGTGCTGGGTCATGGTCGGGTGCGAAACGGCGCCGCCCGCAAGGTGCGCGGCCTGGCGCGGCAGCCATCATAGGCGCGCGCATGGCGCGCCTTCGGGGCCGCACGGCCAAAAAAAAGCCCCTGGCCGTGAGGCCGGGGGCTGAATCCATCCTTTTGAGGAGATGGAGGAGACAATCGTTGCATGGCAGGGCCTGAGGGCACCTGCCGGGTCGGCCCGCCGCGCCTTTGGCGCCGGTGGGCTGTGCTGGGATGGAGTTTAACGCAGTCCCGAAAGGGGATGCTGCGTTGCAGCAAAAACCATTCAATTTTTGGGTCAAATCGTGGCAGGGATGCCGCACAAGGAGAACACGGCATGGAATGCACAGTGAGCTGGACAGGGGCGGCGGGCACACGCTCGGGCATGGGTTTCGTGGCAGAGACGGGCAGCGGCCATGTGCTCGCCATGGATGGCGCGCCCGACGCCGCCAAGCCCGAGAACGGCGGCCAGAACCTGGCGCCGCGCCCGATGGAAACCGTGCTGGCCGGCACCGGCGGCTGCACCGCCTACGACGTGGTGCTGATCTTGAAGCGCGGGCGCCACGACGTGCGCGGCTGCAGCGTCCGGCTCACGTCCGAGCGCGCCGCCACCGAGCCCAAGGTGTTCACCAAGATCCACATGCACTTCACCGTGACCGGCAAGGACCTCGCGCCCACGGCTGTCGAGCGGGCCATTGCGCTCAGCCACGAGAAATACTGCTCGGCCAGCATCATGCTGGCCAAGACGGCCGAGATCACCACCAGTTTCGAGATTGTCGATTTGTAAATAAGGTCTTCAAACGTAATGCGCCGTGGTGGTCATGACCTTGGCGGCGGCTTTCATGAACGCGCGCGCCGGCGCCGGCAGCGTGATCGCACCCGCTGCCAGAGCGTTGGCCGCATGGCGCTCTTCATCGGTCTTCATGCGCGCCACCACGGCGCGCGAGGCCGCGTCCTGCGTGGGCAGGCGCTCGAGGTGGCTTTGCAGGTGCGCAGCCACCTGTTTTTCTGTCTCCACCACAAAACCCAGGCTCACGCGGTCGCTCACCTTGGACGCCACCAGCCCCACGGCGAAGGCGCCGGCGTACCACAGCGGGTTCAGCAGGCTGGGGCGGTCGCCCAGCGCCTCCAGGCGCTCACGCGTCCAGGCCAGGTGGTCGCCTTCTTCGCGCGCCGCGTCCAGCAAATGGGCGCGCAACTGCGGGTCGCGGGTGACGGCAGCCTGCGCGGTGTAGAGCGCCTGGGCGCAGACCTCGCCCACATGGTTGACGCGCATCAACGCGCCCGACAGGCGTTTTTGATCCCGGTCCAGCTCGGCAGCGGGAAGCTGCGCGGCGGGAGAGTCTTCGCTGGCGCGCGGCGCGGCAAAAAGCGTGCGCAAGGCGGCGTCGGCAGCAGTCAGAAATTTGTCCATGCTCGTATTACTCCCTGGTGTGATGGATGCCGGAGTTTCCTTGGGTACTTTCACACGCCTGAAATAGGGATGTGCTGGCGTGAGAAAGGTCCCATTTCGGCAGATTTTCCTGTGTGTTGTGTCATTGCAACGAAATGGCGTTTTGCCGGACATTGTGGGGGAATTTCTTTGCGAAAGGGGGCGCCGTCTGGTGCAATAGCCAACAACTTCCCCACCAGGAGGTTGGCCCGGGCAACCGGTGGTGCATGGCAGGAGTCGCCTCCCGCCTTCCCTCCCGTACCGGTGCCCTACGTTTAACCTTGGAGTAATTCGAAATGAAAAAATCCCTGATCGCCCTGGCCGTGCTGGCTGCTTCCGGCGCTGCGATGGCTCAGTCGTCCGTGACCATGTTCGGTATCGTTGACGTGGGCGTTGGCCACGTTTCGGCCACCAACTCGGTGACCGGCGTGACCCAAAGCGGCAACTCCTCCAGCCGTCTGGGCTTCCGCGGCGTGGAAGACCTCGGCGGTGGCCTGAAGGCTGGCTTCTGGCTGGAAGGCGCTATTTCGCCTGACACCGGTACCGGCGCTGGCGCCAACAACGCAGGCCCTGGCTTCGCTTTCTCGCGTCGTTCGACCGTCAGCCTGGCTGGCAACTTCGGTGAAGTGCGCCTGGGCCGCGAACTGGCTGCTGGCTACTCCAAGCCCACTTCGTACGATCCCTTCGGTCAAGTCGGCCTGGCTTCCCTGCAAGGCTGGACCACCGTCCGCGTGAGCAATGGCGTGAGCTACACCACCCCCGGCAACCTGGGCGGCTTCTCTGCAATGGCCCATTACGGTTTCGGCGAGCAAGCTGGCAACAACAGCTCGGGCCGCTACATCGGCCTGTCGGGTGCCTATGACAATGGTCCCATCAGCGTGACCCTGGCTGCTGACCGCGTCAATGCTGGCGTTGTGAACAACGGCTACACCAGCGTGACCCTGCCCAACGACCTGAAGACCTGGAGCCTGGGTGCTTCGTACGATCTGGGCATGGTCAAGCCTGCCTTCCTCTACCACTCGGAAAAGGGTGGCGCGACCTCGAATGCCAAGTTCGACACCTGGATGCTGGCTCTGACGGCGCCCGTGGGTCCTGGCAAGCTGATCGGTTCGTACGCTCGTTACGACGACAAGAACAGCAGCAACGATTCCGACGCTTACGCAATCGGTTACGTGTACGACCTGTCCAAGCGCACCGCTGTGTATGGCACGTACGCCCACATGAAGAACAAGAACGGTGCAAACCGCAACCTGGGCGGCGTGGGCGGCAGCTTCAACCAGAACGTGCTCGTGGGCGCTGGCCAAAACGTCAACGGCTACCAAGTCGGCATCCGTCACGCGTTCTAATCCACTGCTGGCCTGAGCCAGCAGCGTGAAACGCCAAGCCGCCAACCTTTGGGTTGGCGGCTTTTCTTTTGGCTTCACAGGGTGATGACGGCAGGCCATAGCGCATCCCTTCCCCATGGTTATCCCTGTGTCGGCAGTTTGCAACAAAGCGTTTTCAACAGCGTGGGACTCACTAAACTGAATTGGTTGTAACCAACCGCAGAAAGAGAGACATCGGCATGCAGAAAATCGCGTTGAAACAAATTGTCGCCCTGGGCGCGGTCGCCCTGGCATCCGGTTTTGCCTGCGCTCAGACGAGCAGCGTGCAGCTCTACGGCATCGTGGACGTGGCCTACCGCCACACGTCCAACGAAGGCCCGGCCAGCGACCCAGGCCAGTCGCTCAACCAGATGGTGGGCGGCGGCATGTCGCAAAGCCGCTGGGGCATCAACGTGAGCGAAGACCTGGGCGGTGGCCTGAAGGCGCTGGTCAACCTGGAAAACCGTTTTGGCGCCGACACGGGTGCTGCCACCACCCCTTACTTCCAGCAGTCCTGGGTGGGCCTGCAAGGGGGATTTGGACGCCTCACCATGGGCCGCCAGTACAACATTCTGTTCGATCTGGTGACCAGCACCTACGCTTCGTACCCTTACTCGCCCTATATGGACGTTTACAAGCCTGAAATCGGCTTTTCCCTGGGTGCGCGCAATGACAACATGATCAAGTACATGGCCGAAGTCGGTCCTGTGCGCGGTGCATTGCAATATGCGTTCGACGAAAAGAGCCCCACGGGTGGCAAGTCGATGGGTGGTTATTTGCGCTATGCCGCCGATGGCATCGCTGCCGGCGCGGGTTACCAGGACTACGAATTCGCCTCTGGCAAGAAGGTCAAGGCCTGGACGCTGGGCGGCTCCTACCGCACCGGCCCCTGGTACGCCAACCTGGGCTATGGCCAGAACAAGGTGGACAGTGGGCTGACACCGACCGACTCCGCCGTTCTGGGCGCGATGTGGGGCTCTACCGCCAACGGCGGCTTTGGCAGCGGGGCGATGTTCCTGAATGCCAACAAGCGCACCATTTACACGATCGGCGCGGGCTACCAGGTCACGCCGCAGCTCAACCTGGGCGCCCATTACTTCCGCGCGAAGCAGTCGGGCGCCACCGCCGCGGCCGACGGCACGGCCGACTTCCTGACGATGGCGGCCGACTATGCGTTCTCCAAGCGCACCGACGCCTACCTGGAAGTCGACAGGACCAAGCTCAAGGGCGGCAACATCGCCTTCTCCAATGGCGCCACGTCCCGCAATGGTTTCACCATCGGTCTGCGCCACCGCTTCTGAACCTGACAGGGTTCAGCCCCAGGGCTGAACGCTTCGGGTTTGCTGCCAAGCCGGTCTCCTGCCAGGGAGGCCGGCTTTTTGCTTTCGCACCCAGGGAACGGCGCCGGTGTTGCGCGCCGCCGACACAAAGCGCCGCGTGCCTGCTGGCCTGGGCGCGGCGCCTGCCGGGCGCTGCAACTCGCGGCACAATGGTTTTTTGTTTGTACGGCTGCCCGGGCGCACGGCGCGAGGGCAGGGCTGGAGTCCATTGATGCAAGCGTCCCGTTTGAAGGCCGGTGGCCGTGCTTTTGCGCAGATCGCCCAGTACTACCCCGAGCTCGTGGCACTGCGCCGCGATCTGCATGCCCACCCCGAGCTGGGGTTTGAAGAGCTCTACACCGGCGCCCGCGTGAAAGAGGCGCTGAAGGTCTGTGGCGTGGACGAAATCCACGACGGCATTGGCCGCACCGGCATCGTGGCCGTGGTGCACGGGCGCAGCACGGCCAGTGGCCGCATGGTGGGCCTGCGTGCCGACATGGATGCGCTGCCGATGACCGAGCACAACGACTTTCCCTGGAAGTCGGCCAAGTCCGGCGTCATGCACGGCTGCGGGCACGACGGCCACACGGCCATGCTGATTGGCGCGGCGCGCTATCTGGCAGCCACGCGCAACTTCGATGGCACGGCGGTGCTGATCTTCCAGCCCGGCGAGGAGGGCTTTGCCGGTGCGCGCGTGATGATGGAAGACGGCCTTTTCGAGCGTTTTCCGGTCGATGCCGTGTATGCCATGCACAACTGGCCGGCCATGAAGGCCGGCACCGTGGGCCTCAACAACGGACCCATGATGGCGGCGGCCGACCGCATCACCATCGAGATCACGGGCCGCGGCGGCCACGGCGCGCACGCCTACCAGACGGTGGACGTGGTGCTGGTGGCGGCGCAGATAATCACCGCCGTGCAAAGCATCGTGGCGCGCAACGTGCGGCCCCTCGACAGCGCCGTGATCAGCCTGTGCGCGATCCAGGCCGGCGACCTGGGCGCCTTCAGCGTGCTGCCCGGCAAGGCGACGCTGGTGGGCACGGTGCGTACTTTCGACCCAGCCATCCAGAACATGGTCGAGCAGCGCCTGCACGAGCTGTGCAGCGCCGTGGCGCTGGGCTTTGGCGCGGCGGCCACCGTGCACTACGAGCGCATGTACCCGGCGACCATCAACACCGAGCGCGAGGCGATCTTCGCGGGCGACGTGGCGCAGAGCCTGGTCGGCGCCGAGCACCTGGTGCGCGACCTCGAGCCGAGCATGGGGGCCGAAGACTTCTCGTTCATGCTGCAAAGCAAGCCCGGCGCCTACCTGCGCCTGGGCCAGGGCAACGGCGCGGGCAGCTGCGGGCTGCACAACAGCCGCTACGACTTCAACGACGAGGTCCTGCCCCTGGGCGCGGCCCTGCACGCCGGGCTGGCCGAGCAGGCCATGCCGCTGCCCATGCTGTGACCCTGCCTACGCCGTGGGCCGCTCCAGACGCGTTGTGGAACTTGCTATTGGAAAAGAAGCGACTGGCGCTTTGCCAGTAAGCGTTTGAGGCCGATTGGACCTGATTTTCAGGTGGCGTGCAGGCCGTGGTCCCCGCCGGGCAGGGCGCGGCCCAGCAGGTAGTCGATGCAGGTGCGCACGGCGCGTGTCTGGTGGCGGTTGGGCATGTAGAGCATGAACATCTGCGTGCCGAAGATGCTCAGCCGCCAGTCGTCCAGCGCGGTCAGCACTTCGCCGCTCTCTACAGCGTCCTGCACCACGTAGTCGGGCACGAGACCCACGCCCAGGCCGGCCAGGATGGCCTGGCGCAGGAACGGGAAATGCTCGGAGATCAGCGTCGGCTCCAGCGTCACTTCTTCGCGCAACTCGCCCTGGTAGGCGCGCAGGCGCAGCTGGCGCCCGACCACGCCGGCCGTGATCAGCGGCGCGGTGCGCAGCGCTTCGAGCCCCGCGGGCAGGCCATGCGCCTCGGCGTAGCCGCGCGAGGCGCAGGCAATGTAGCGCACCGCGCCCAGGTCGCGCGCCACCAGGGTGGGCGGCGGCTCGGGCATCACGCGGATGGCGATGTCCACGTCGTCGCGCATCAGGTCGTCGACGCGGTTCTCGAACAGCACGTCGAGCACGATGCCCGGGTACAGGCGCTTGAAGTCGATCAGCCAGTCGGACATCACCAGCTGCCCGTAGCCGCTGGGCACGCTCAGCCGCACGCGGCCCTGCAGGCCCTGGCCCAGCGTGGTGATGGATTCGCGCGCGGCCAGCAGTTCGTTCTGGATGGCGCGGCCATGCTGCGTACAGGCGCAGGCCGATCTCGGTCGGCTCGACGCGGCGCGTGGTGCGGCGCACCAGCTGCACGCCCACCGAGCGTTTCGAGCTGGTTGAGGTGGTAGCTCACGTTGGCGCGGCGTCATCTTCAGGCGGCGCGCGGCCTGCGCTGAGGTTGCCGGCGTCGAGGATGTCCACGAGCAGGGTCAGGGATGTGAGGTCCATGGCTCGATTGTGTCAAAAATTATTTGACAGTCTGTCAATGATCCATGTAATTGTCAAGATTGTTTATCGCATCAACAATAGGAGGCTTTTTTTCTAATCCACCAGGAGAACCCCGCATGGGCGCAGCCACCCCCGATTCCGTTGTCACCACCGCCCGCGCGGGCGACGTCCTGGTCGTGACCATCGACAACCCGCCCGGTCAACGCGCTGGGCGTCGACGTGCGCCGCGGCCTGGTCGCGGCCATCGAGGCGGCCGAGGCCGACGCAGCCGTCGCGGCCGTGCTGATCGTGGGCGCGGGCGCAACTTCATCGCCGGCGCGGACATCCGCGAATTCGGCAAGCCGCCGCGATGCCGCCGTCGCTGCCCGAGGTGTGCCACCGCATCGAAGCATGCAGCGAAGCCGGTGGTCGCCGCGCATTGCACGGCGCCGCGCTCGGCGGCGGCCTGGAAGTGGCGCTGGCGGCGCACTACCGCCTGGCGCTGCCCGCCGCCAAGCTGGGCCTGCCCGAAGTGCACGCTGGGCCTGCTGCCCGGCTCGGGCGGCACGCAGCGCGCGCCGCGCCTGATCGGGCGTCAAGGCCGCGCTCGAGCTGATGCTGAGCGGCCGCCACGCTCGGCGCCAAGGAAGCGCTGCGCTCGGCCTGGTCGACCGCCTGGCCGAGGGCGACGACGCGCTGGCCGCAGGCCTGGCCTATGCCCACGAACTGCTGGCCGCAGAACGCGCCCGTGCGCCGCACGCGCGACGCCGCGGCCTCGCCGACCGCGGCGGCGAGCGCGCGCCGCCCTCGAGCCGCGCGGCCGAGACCGCGAAGAAGATCGCGCGGCCTGTTCTCGCCGCTGAAGATCATCGAATGCGTGCGAGGCCGCGCTCGCAGCTGCCCTTCGACGAAGGCATGGCGCTGCGAGCGCGCAGCTGTTCCTGGAGTGCATCGACAGCCCGCAGCGCGCCGGCCTGGTCCACGCCTTCTTCGCCGAGCGCGAAGTGCCAAGGCGCCCGAGGCCAAGGCCGCCGCAGCCGCGCGCGCTCGCCAGCATCGGCGTGATCGGCGGCGGCACCATGGGCGCGGGCATCGCCGTGGCGGCGCTGGACGCGGGCTATGCCCGTGACGATGATCGAGCGCGACGACGCATCCATCGCCCGCGGCCGCGCCAACGTCGAGAAGGTCTACGACGGCCTGGTCGCCAAGGGCCGCATGACGCGAAGAGGCCAAGGCCGCCGTCCTGGCGCGCTACACCGGCAGCACCTCCTACGACGCCTCGCGGACGTCGACCTGGTGATCGAGGCCGTGTTCGAAGACCTCGACAGTCAAGAAGGCCGTGTTCGCCGGAACTCGACCGCGTCTGCAAGCCGGGCGCCGTGCTCGCCACCAACACCTCGTACCTCGACATCGACGCCATCGCCGCCAGCACCTGCGCGCCCGCAGGACGTGATCGGCCTGCACTTCTTCTCGCCCGGCCAACATCATGAAGCTGCTGGAGATCGTGGTGCCCGCCAAGGTGTCAGCGCCGACGTGGTCGCCACCGCGTTCGAGCTGGCCAAGAAGCTCAAGAAGGTGCCGGTGCGCGCCGGCGTCTGCGACGGCTTCATCGGCAACCGCATCCTGGCCGTCTACGCGCAGGCCGCCGACTACCTGATGGAAGACGGCGCCAGTCCCCTACGAGATCGACGAGGCCGTGCGCGACTTCGGCTTTCCGATGGGCCCGTTCCAGGTGACCGACCTGGCCGGCGGCGACATCGGCTGGGCCACGCGCAAGCGCCGCGCCGCCACGCGCGACCCGCAAGGCGCGCTACGTGCAGGTGGCCGACCGCATCTGCGAGCGCGGCTGGTTCGGCCAGAAGACCGCAGCGCGGCTTCTACCTCTACCCGCAGGGCGCGCGCGTCGGCCAGCCCGACCCCGAGGTGCTGGCCATCGTCGATGCCGAGCGCGCAGCGCGCCGGCATCACGCCGCGCACGTTCACCGACGACGAGATCATGCGCCGCTACATGGCCGCGATGGTCAACGAAGGCGCCAACGTGGTGCACGAAGGCATCGCGCTGCGCCCGCTCGACGTGGACGTGACCTTCCTCTCCGGCTACGGCTTTCCGCGCTATCCGCGGCGGCCCGATGAAGTACGCCGACACGGTGGGCCTGCCCAAGGTGCTGGCCGACATCCGCGGAGTTCGCGAAGGAAGACCCGCTGTTCTGGAAGCCCTCGCCGCTGCTCGTGAAGCTGGTGCAGGAAGGCCGGAACTTCGCCAGCCTGAACCGCGCGGCCTGAGCGCCGGCGCTGAAGACACCGGCAACTATCAAAAAAGAGCGTACAGCGCTCGTACTTCCTGGGTTTCAGGGTGTTTTTGATCTGAAACGCAGGCAGGAAAAGCGCTGGCAGCTATTCATTCAGGAGCAACCCATGCGCGAAGCCGTCATCGTTTCCACCGCCCGCACCCCGCTGACCAAGTCGCACCGCGGCGAGTTCAACGTCACGCCGGGCCCGCAGCTGGCCGCGTTCTCCGTGCAAGGCCGCGGTCGAGCGCTCGGGCATCGACCCCGCGCTGATCGAGGACGCGATCCTGGGCTGCGGCTACCCCGAAGGCATCACGGGCACGCAACATCGCGCGCCAGGCCGTGGTGCGCGCGGGCCTGCCGCTGTCGGTCGCCGGCACCACCGTGAACCGCTTCTGCGCCTCGGGCCTGCAGGCGATCGCGATCGCGGCGGGCCGCATCGTCGCCGAAGGCGCGCCGGCCATGATGGCGGGCGGCGTCGAGAGCATCTCGGCGATCCGCCCCGGCAACAGCCTGCCGTCCGACATCGACCCCTGGCTGCGTCGAGCACAAGCCCGCGCTCTACATGGCCATGATCGACACCGCCGACATCGTGGCGCAGCGCTACGGCATCAGCCGCGAAGACCAGGACCGCTTCTCGCTCGAGAGCCAGCAGCGCACCGCCGCCGCGCAGGACAAGCCGGCCGTTACGACGACGAGATCGTGCCCTGCACCACGCGCATGGCCGAGAAGAACAAGGAGACCGGCGAAGTCACGCACCGCGACGTGATCGCCACGCGCGACAACTGCAACCGCCCCGGCACCACCTCGAAGCCCTGGCCAAGCTCGCAGCCCGTCAAAGGCCCGGGCAAGTTCGTCACGGCGGGCAACGCCTCGCAGCTGTCCGACGGCTCGTCGGCCTGCGTGCTGATGGAAGCCAGGGAGGCCGAGCGCCTGGGCCTGCAGCCGCTGGGCGCCTTCCGCGGCTTTGCCGTGGCCGGCTGCGAGCCCGACGAGATGGGCATCGGCCCGGTGTTCGCCGTGCCGAAGCTGCTGGCGCGCCACGGCCTCACGGTGCGAGGACATCGACCTGTGGGAGACTGAACGAGGCCTTCGCCTCGCAGGCGCTGTACTGCCAGCGCCGGCTGGGCATTCCCGGCGAGCGCCTGAACGTCAACGGCGGCGCGATCTCCATCGGCCACCCGTTCGGCATGACGGGCGCGCGCCTCGCGGGCCACGTGCTGCTCGAAGGCCGCCGCCGCAGGCGCGCAAGTCGCGCGTGGTCACGATGTGCATCGCCGGCGGCATGGGCGCCGCCGGCCTGTTCGAGATCTACTGAAAGACACGACGTCATGGACCTGAATTTCACCCCCGAAGAAGAAGCCTTCCGCGCCGAAGTGCGCGCTTTCCTCGCAGGACAAGCTGCCCGCGCGCCTCGCCGACAAGGTCACGGCCGGCCAGCGCCTGACCAAGGCCGACCATGGAGGAGTGGCACGCCATCCTGAACGCGCGCGGCTGGCTCGCCAACCACTGGCCCGAGCAGTACGGCGGCCCGGGCTGGAGCGCCGTGCAGAAGTTCATCTTCGAGAACGAATGCGCGCTCGCGCGGCGCGCCGCGCATCGTGCCCTTCGGCGTGAACATGCTCGGGCCCGGTGCTGATCAAGTACGGCAACGAGGCGCAGAAGGCGCCACTGGCTGCCGCGCATCCTCGAGCGGCGCCGACTGGTGGTGCCAGGGCTATTCCGAGCCGGGCGCGGGCTCCGACCTGGCCTCGGTCAAGACCACGGCCGTGCGCGGCATCGACGCGAAGGCGAGCACTACATCGTCAACGGCCAGAAGACCTGGACCACGCTGGGCCAGCACGCCAACATGATCTTCTGCCTGGTGCGCACCGACACGCGAGGTGCGCCAGCAGGCGGGCATCAGCTTCCTGCTGATCGACATGAACACGCCCGGCGTCGAGGTGCGCCCGATCATCACGCTCGACGGCGAGCACGAGGTCAACGAGGTGTTCTTCACCGACGTGCGCGTGCCGGCCGAGAACCTGGTCGGCGAGGAGAACAAGGGCTGGACCTACGCCAAGTACCTGCTGACCTATGAGCGCACCAACATCGCCGGCGTCGGCTTCTCGGTCGCCGCGCTCGAGCAGCTCAAGGCGGTCGCCGCGCAAGGTGCAGCGCAACGGCCGCCCGCTCGACCGAGGACCCGCTGTTCGCGGCCCGCATGGCCCAGGTCGAGATCGACCTGGAGAACATGAAGACCACCAACCTGCGCGTGATCGCCGCGGTCGCCGGCGGCGGCGTGCCGGGCGCCGAGAGCTCGATGCTCAAGATCCGCGGCACCGAGATCCGCCAGGAGATCTCGTCGCTGATCGCGCCGCGCCGATGGGCCCGTATGCGCTGCCCTTCATCGAAGAGGCGCTGCACGAGGGCTACGACGACGCGCCCGTCGGGCCCGCCGAGGCCGCCACGGCCGCGGCGCAGCTACTTCAACAACCGCAAGCTGTCGATCTTCGGCGGCTCCAACGAAATCCAGAAGAACATCATCTCCAAGATGATCCTGGGCCTGTGAGGTTGCTGCGATGAATTTCGAACACACCGAAGACCGCCGCATGCTGGCGGACACGCTGAACCGCTTCGTCGCCGAGCAGTACGGCTTCGAGACGCGCAACGCGCATCGCCTATGGCGACGCCGGGCATGTCGCCCGCGCTGTGGGGCCAGTTCGCCGAGCTCGGCGCCATCGGCGCGCTGTTCCCCGAAGCCGACGGCGGCTTCGGCGGCGCGGGCTTCGACATCGCCGTGGTGTTCGAGAGCCTGGGCCGCGGCCTGGTGGTCGAGCCGTTCCTGGGCGCGCTGATGGTCGGGCCGCGCTCTGCGCGCGGCCGGCAGCGACAGCGCAGAAGGAGCGCATCGCCAGCCTGATCGACGGCAGCACCGTCGCCGCGCTGGCGCACGACGAGCCCGGCTGGCCATTACGAACTCGCGCGCGTCGCCACCCGCGCGGTGCGCAGCGAAGGCGGCTGGACGCTGCACGGGCGCCAAGGCCGTGGTGCTGCAGGGCGACAACGCCCAGCTCCTGCTGGTCTCGGCCCGCACTGCGGGCGCCGTGGACAGCGCGGACGGCATCTCGCTGTTCCTCGTGCCGGCGCGATGCGCCCGGCGTGGCGCGTGCGCGGCTATCGGCCGCATCGACGGCGGCCGCGCGGCCGAAGTCGACGCTCGACGAACGTGCAGCTCGGCGCCGACGCGCTGCTGGGCGCCGAGGGCGCAGGGCTTCGCCACGCTCGAGCGCGCCATCGGCTGCGGGCGTGCTGGCGCTGTGCGCCGAAGCGCTCGGCGCGATGGAAGTCGCCAAGGACGACACGCTCGAGTACCTGCGCACGCGCAAGCAGTTCGGCGTGCCGATCGGCAGCTTCCAGGCGCTGCAGCACCGCATGGCCGACCTGCTGCTCGGAGATCGAGCAGGCGCGCTCGGCGGTCATCAACGCCGCCGCCGCCATGGACGCGGGCCGCGTCGAGCGCGAGCGCGCGCTGTCGGCGGCCAAGTACAGCATCGGCCGCATCGGCGCGCTGGTGGCGGAGGAGAGCATCCAGATGCACGGCGGCATCGGCATGACCTGGGAGCTGCCGCTGTCGCACTACGCCAAGCGCCTGGTGATGATCGACCACCAGCTCGGCGACGAAGACCACCACCTGGAGCGCTTCATCGCGCTGGGCCGCCGCATGAGCGCCGCCGACACCCCGCTGCTGCAGCGGCGCGAAGGCGCGGTGCTGGTGCTGTCCAACAACAACCCGGCCGCGCGCAACGCGCTCTCGCCCGAGTTCTACGCCGCGCTGACCGAGGCGCTGGCCGCAGGCCGAGGCCGACCCGGGCGTCGGCGCGATCGTGCTGACGGGCGAGGGCGGCCATTTCTGCTCGGGCGGCGACCTGCGCCAGCTGGCCAAGCGCCGCGAACTGCCCATGGAGGAGCGCCGCGCCAAGCTCGAAGGCCTGCACGACCTGTGCGCGCCGTGCGCGACTGCCGCAAGCCGGTGATCGCCGCCGTCGAAGGCGCGGCCGCCGGCGCGGGCCTGTCGCTGGCGCTGGCCTGCGACATGCTCGTGGCGGCCGCAATGCGGTCGTTCTCGGTGGCCTACGTGAAGGTCGGCCTCACGCCCGACGGCGGCGCCACGGCCTTCCTGGCCGAGTTCGTGTCGCGCCAGGTGCTGACCGAGCTGTGCCTGACCGGCGAGCGCATCAGCGGCGAGCGCCTGCATGCGCTCGGGCGCGGTCAACCGCCTGGCCGAGCCGGGCCAGGCGCTGGCGCGAGGCGCTGGCGCTGGCCACGCAGATCGCGGCCGGGCCCGACCAGGCCATGGCGCGCATCAAGACGCTGTGCCGCAGCGCCTATGTGCACACGCTGCGAAGAGCAGCTGGAGCAGGAAGCCCGGTTCATGGTGCAGTCGCAAGGAGACCGAAGAGTCGCGCGAAGGCATCGGTGCCTTTCTGGAAAAACGCACGCCGATTTCGCGCCGCTGCGCAAAATCCGGTCGTGAGCCCTGCAGGAACACGAGAACACATGACCACTCCCACGACCCAGACACCCGCCGCGGCCGCGCCCGGCGGCATCGACTTTCCGCTCGCGGGCGTGCGCGTGCTCGACCTGTCGCGCGTGCTCGCCGGGCCGCTGTGCGCGCATGGTGCTGGCCGACTTCGGCGCCGAGGTCATCAAGGTCGAGCACCCGGCCGCGGCGACGACACGCGCGACTGGGGCATGCGCGTCGGCAAGACCGAAACCACCTACTTCAACAGCGTGAACCGCAACAAGCGGTCGGTCACCGTGGACCTGCAGACGCCCGAGGGGCGAAGCTGATCGCACGACCTGCTGCCGCAGAGCGACGTCGTGGTGCAGAACTTCAAGACCGGCGGCGCCGAGAAGCTGGGCCTGGGCTACGAGCAGCTCAAGGCCCTCAAGCCCGACCTGATCTACTGCTCGATCGCCGGCTACGACCGCACGGCCCCGAAGCCGCGCGCCCCGGCTACGACCTGGTGATCCAGGGCGAGACCGGCCTGATGGCGCTCAACGGCGAGGCCGAACAGCCGCCGCTGAAGTTCGGCGTGGCCGTCGTCGACCTGTTCACCGGCATGTACGCGGCGCAGGCCGTGCTCGCGGCGCTGTTCGAGCGCGACGCGCACCGGCAAGGGCCGCCATGATCGAGATGGCGCTGTACGACTGCGGCCTGATGATCACCGCCTACTACGGCCTCGAGGCCATGCTGCTCGGGCGACGACCCGCCGCGCTACGGCAACGCCCACCCGTCGATCGTGCCCTACGGCGTGTTCGAGGCCGCCGACGGCCCGCTCGTCATCGCCGTCGGCAACAACAGCCAGTTCGACAAGTTCTGCCGCCAGGTGGTGCTGCGCCCCGACATCGTGGAAGACCCGCGCTACGCCACCAACGTCGAGCGCGCCCGCAACCGCCTGAGCCTGCAGCCGCTGATGGAGGAGCTGATCGGCAGCTTTCCGCGCGATGTGCTGCTGCAGCGCATGGCGGCCGCCGGCATCCCCTGCGGCAAGGTCGCGGGCCTGCACGAGGCCCTGACCAGCGAGCGCACCCGCCGCGGCGGCCTGCTGCAGGAGATGCCGCACCCGGTGGCGGGCACCACGCACGTGTTCGCGCCGCCCTACCGCCTCGACGGCCAGCGCCTGCCGATCCGCAATGCGCCGCCCACGCTCGGCGAGGGCACCAAGGAGGTGCTGCAGCAGCTGCTGCAGCTGTCGGAAGAGGAGCTGCAGGCGCTGCAGGCCCAGGGCGTGCTGACGCTGCCGCAAGGTTGAATGTTAAAAATGATAGCTGCAGGCGCTTGATGCACCAGCGCTGCAGCCTGTTTTTGTGTTGAAGGAGACTGGCATGAATTTTTCGCATATCGGTCGCCGCGCCGTGCTGGCCCTGGCTGCCGCGCCGCTGCTGGTCGGCAGCGCCATCGCGCAGCAGGCGGCTGCCTGGCCCGACAAGATGATCAAGCTCATCGTGCCGTTTCCGGCCGGCGGCCCCACCGACACGGCTGCGCGCATCGTCGGCCAGAAGCTGGGCGAACGCCTCAAGCAGACCGTGGTGGTGGACAACCGCCCGGGCGCTTCGGGCTCGATCGCGGCCGCCCAGGTCGCCAAGGCCCCGGCCGACGGCTACACGCTGATGATGCTGGCCACACCGACGCTGCTGGCGCCGCACCTGTACAAGAAGCCCGGCTACGACACCGTGAAGGACTTCACGCCCGTGGCCACGGTGTACGACCTGCCCATCGTGGTGGTGGTCAACCCCAAGCTGCTGCCCGATGTGGTCGACCTCAAGACCTGATCGCCCACGCCAAGGCGCAGAAGACGCCGCTCAACTACACCAGCTCGGGCGCCGGCAGCTTCGGCCACCTGAGCATGGAAATGCTCAAGCAGATGGCCGGGTTCGACATGCAGCATGTGCCCTACAAGGGCGGCGTGCCGGCCATCACCGACACCATCGGCGGCCAGGTGCCCATCATGTATGCCGACCTCGTGGCCGCGCTGCCGCACATCCAGGCCGGCAAGCTGCGCGCCATCGCCGTGGGCTCGCCCCAGCGCGTGACCATGCTGCCCGACGTCAAGACCATTGCCGAGCAGGGCATCCAGGGCTACGACGCCGTGTCCTGGGGCGGCCTGCTGGCGCCGCCGGGCACGCCCAAGGCCGTGGTGGAACGCATTGCGGGCGAGGTCAAGCACATCCTGGCCGAGAAGGAGATCCAGGACAAGCTGCTGAACGTCGGCGCCATCGCGCAGTTCCAGGGACCGGCGCAGATGGGCCAGCGCATCCAGCAGGACTACACCCGCTGGGGCCAGCTGATCCGCGACAAGGGCATTGCCTCCGAGTGACACACCCATGAAGACACGCATCACCGAACTGTTCGGCATCGAACACCCCATCATCCAGGGCGGCATGCACCACGTCGGCCTGGCCGAGCTGGCAGCGGCGGTCTCCAATGCCGGCGGCCTGGGCATCATCACGGGCCTGACGCAGCGCACGCCCGAGCTGCTGGCGCGCGAGATCGCACGCTGCCGCGAGATGACCGACAAGCCCTTCGGCGTCAACCTGACCTTCCTGCCCTCGGTCAACCCGCCCGACTACCCGGGCTACGTCCGGGCCATCATCGACGGCGGCGTCAAGGTGGTCGAGACGGCGGGCAACAACCCGCAGAAGTGGCTGCCCGCGCTCAAGGACGCCGGCATCAAGGTGATCCACAAGTGCACCTCGGTGCGCCATGCGCTCAAGGCCGAATCGATTGGCTGCGATGCGATCAGCGTCGACGGCTTCGAATGCGGCGGCCATCCGGGCGAGGACGACATCCCCAACTTCATCCTGCTGCCGCGTGCCGCAGAGGAATTGAAGATCCCGTTCGTCGCCTCGGGCGGCATGGCCGATGGCCGCTCGCTGGTGGCGGCGCTGGCGCTGGGCGCCGAGGGCATGAACATGGGCACGCGCTTCATCGCCACGCAGGAGGCGCCGGTGCACGAGAACGTCAAGCAGGCCATCGTCGCGGCCAGCGAACTCGACACGCGCCTGGTGATGCGCCCGCTGCGCAACACCGAGCGCGTGCTGACCAACGCGGCCGTCGAGCGCCTGCTGCAAAAGGAGCGCGAGCTCGGCGCCGGCATCACGTTCGAGGACATCCTGCCCGAGGTGGCCGGCGTCTACCCGCGCATCATGCAGCAGGGCGACATGGAGGCCGGCGCCTGGTCCTGCGGCATGGTGGCCGGCCTGATCCACGACGTGCCCACCGTGCAGCAGCTGATCGACCGCATCATGGGCGAGGCCCATGCACTCATCACCGAACGGCTGGCCGGGCTGACCCGGTAAGCGTTCCGTCCCTCTTCAAACCAGGAAAGAGCCTTTTATGAAAATCCTCGTACCCGTCAAGCGCGTGGTCGACTACAACGTCAAGGTGCGCGTCAAGAGCGACGGCAGCGGTGTCGACACCGCCAACGTCAAGATGAGCATGAACCCCTTTGACGAGATCGCGGTCGAAGAGGCCGTGCGCCTCAAGGAAAAGGGCGTGGCCACCGAAGTCATCGCCGTCTCGTGCGGCGACGCCAAGAGCCAGGAGACGCTGCGCACGGCGATGGCGATCGGCGCCGACCGCGCGATCCTCGTGCGAGACCGACGGACTAGAGCTGCAGCCGCTGGCCGTGGCCAAGCTCTTGAAGGCCCTGGTCGACAAGGAGCAACCGGGCCTGATCATCCTGGGCAAGCAGGCGATCGACGACGACGCCAACCAGACCGGCCAGATGCTCGCCGCGCTCGCCAACCTGCCCCAGGGCACGTTCGCGAGCAAGGTCGAAGTGCTGGGCGACAAAGTCCACGTCACGCGCGAAGTCGACGGGGGCCTGGAGACGCTGGCAGCTGACCCTGCCCGCCGTCGTCACCACCGACCTGCGCCTGAACGAGCCGCGCTACGTGACGCTGCCCAACATCATGAAGGCCAAGAAGAAGCCGCTCGAGACGCTCAAGCCCGAGGACCTGGGCGTCGATGTGACTCCGCGCCTGAAGACCCTCAAGGTGACCGAGCCCGCCAAGCGCGGCGCCGGCATCAAGGTGGCCGACGTGGCCGCGCTGGTCGACAAACTCAAGAACGAAGCGAAGGTGATTTGAAGCCTTGCGGGACAGATCTTCAGCTCTGTCCCCAACCGATCAAGTTTTTTGGAACAAAAAATGACCGTACTCGTTATTGCTGAACACGACAACGCGATCGATCAAGCCCGCCACGCTCAACACCGTGACCGCTGCCGCCCAGTGCGGCGGCGACGTGCATGTGCTCGTTGCGGGCCACAACGCGGCAGCGGCCGCCCAGGCCGCCGCGCAAATCGCTGGCGTCGCCAAGGTGATGCACGCCGACGCCGCGGGCCTGGAGCATGGCCTCGCCGAGAACGTCGCCGCGCAGGTGCTCGCCATCGCATCGAACTACAGCCACATCCTGTTTCCGGCGACGGCCAGCGGCAAGAACGTGGCGCCGCGCGTTGCCGCCCAGCTCGACGTCGCGCAGATCAGCGACATCACCAGCGTGATCTCGCGCCGACACGTTCGAGCGCCCGATCTACGCGGGCAACGCGATCGCCACCGTGCAGAGCCTGGACGCCACGCGCGTCATCACCGTGCGCACCACGGGCTTTGACGCGGCCGCCGCCAGCGGTGGCAGCGCGCCCGTGGAGACGGCAGCGGCCACGCCCGACGCGGGCCAAAGCCGCTTTGTCGGCAGCGAGATCGCTGCGAGCGACCGGCCCGAGCTCACGGCCGCGCAAGGTCATCGTCTCGGGCGGGCGGGCGCTGGGCAGCAAGGAAAAGTTCGACGAGGTGATCACGCCGCTCGCCGACAAGCTCGGCGCCGCGATGGGCGCAAGCCGCGCCGCGGTCGACGCGGGCTACGCTCCCAACGACTGGCAGGTCGGGCAGACCGGCAAGATCGTCGCGCCCGAGCTGTACGTCGCCGTCGGCATCTCGGGGGCGATCCAGCACCTGGCGGGCATGAAGGACTCGAAGGTGATCGTCGCGATCAACAAGGACCCCGAGGCGCCGATCTTCAGCGTGGCCGACTATGGCCTCGAGGCCGACCTGTTCACGGCGGTGCCGGAACTGGTCAAGGCGCTCTGAGCGCGGTCTTGATGCTGCAAAAAGGAGAGCTGATAGCGCTCTCCTGGTAAGCGTTAGAGCCGTTTTTCATTCAAAAAACCAAGGAGACAAATCCGATGGCCCTTCCCCTTTCCCGCCGCACCCTCATGCAGGCCGCCAGCGCCGGACTGGCCAGCGCGGCCCTGCCCGCGCTCGCGCAGAGCCCCTGGCCGAGCAAGCCGATCAAGATCGTCGTGCCCTACACGGCGGGCGGCTTCACCGACCAGATGGCGCGCCTGCTGCAGGTGGGCCTGCAAAAGCAGCTGGGCCAGCCGGTGGTGATCGACAACAAGCCCGGCGCCAACAGCATCATCGGCGTCGACGCGGTCGCCAAGGCGGCGCCCGACGGGCACACCTTCGGTGTCGTGATCCCGGCCTTCACCGCCAACACCACGCTGTACCCCAAGCTGCCGTACGACGCCCGCAAGGACCTGGTGGGCGTCTCGCTGCTGGGGGTGTCGCCCCTGGTGGCTGCCGTGGCCCCCAACGCGCCATTCAAGAACACCAAGGAACTGGTGGCCTACGCCAAGGCCCACCCCGGCAAGGTGAGTTTCGCGTCGTCGGGCAGCGGCTCGGCCGCGCACCTGACCAGCGAGCTGTTCAAGACGCTGACCCAGACCTTCATGGTGCACATCCCGTACCGCGGCGCCACGCCCGCGCTGACCGACCTGATGGGCGGCCAGGTGCCGCTGTTCCTCGACCCGCCGCCGAACCTGATCCAGCCCGCCAAGGCCGGCCGCATCCACCTCATCGGCGTGGCCAGCGAAAAGCGCCTGCCGATCCTGCCCGATGTGCCCACCTTCGTGGAGCAGGGCATTCCCGGCATGCTGGGCAGCACCTGGGCGAGCATGATCGCGCCTGCCGGCACACCGCGCGACATCGTCAAGCGCATGTCGGAAGCGGTCAACCAGATCATCCACAGCGACGAGACACGCGCCAAGCTCGAAGCCATGGGCACGTTCGCCGAAGGCACGACGCCCGAGGCGTGCGACGCGTTCCTGGCCTCGGAAACGACCAAATGGGGGAAGGTGATTCGCGATGCCGGCGTGAAGCTGGACTGAGCAGCGCTGCCCGCGGTGTGGCAGCGGGCGCAGCCGCAGGACCTTGGAAGGCCGCAGCCGATGGCTGCGGCCTTCTGCTTTCAGTTGCTGCGGATGTCGTTGTCGCGGATGACCTTGCCCCACTTGTCGAAATCCTTCTGCATGCGGCTGGACATGGCGGCAGGAGGAGCGTAGGCGGCCGTGGTGCCCGCCTGCTGGAGCTTTTCCTGAACGGTCTTGTCGGCCAGGGCCTTCTGCAGTTCCTGGCCCAGGCGCGCCACGACATCGGCGGGGGTGGCACGCGGGGCGAGCAGGCCGCCCCAAGCGACCGCTTCAAACCCGGGGAAGCCTTGCTCGGCCACGGTCTTGACCTCGGGCGTGAAGACCACGCGGCTCGAGGAGCCCACGGCGATCGCGCGCAGCTTGCCGGCCTTGATGTGGGGCAGGGCGGCAATCATGTCCGAGAACATCATGGGCACCTGGCCGCCCAGCAGGTCGGTGATGGCCGGGGCACTGCCGCGGTAGGAGATGTGCTGGATGTCGAACTGCCCCTGGTTCTTGAGCAGTTCCGTCGACAGGTGGCCGAAGCTGGCGTTGCCCGCGCTGGTGTAGTTGAGCTTGCCGGGCTGGGCCTTGGCCTTGGCCACGAGCTGCTGCAGGCCGGTCACGTCGGGCATCACCTGCGGGTTGACCACCATGACGATGGGCAGGTCGTAGGCAGTGCCAATCGGTGCGAAGTCCTTGAACAGGTCGTACTTCTTTTGCCCGTAGAGGTGGTTGGCCAGCAGGGTGGGCGATGCCAGCATGACCAGCGTGTAGCCGTCGGCGGGGCTCTTGGCGGCGACTTCGGTGCCCAGCATGCCCGATGCGCCGCCGCGGTTTTCCACGATCACGGGCTGCAGCAGGCCCTCGCTCATCTTCTGCCCGATGATGCGTGCCGCCGTGTCGGTGGGCCCGCCGGGAGGGAAGGGAACGATCAGCTTGATCGGCTGGTTCGGGTAGCTCTGCGCCATCGCCTGGCCGGCGAACAAGGGCAGTGCCAGGGCAGCGACCAGGCTGCTCAGGACGTGGCGGCGGGCTCCGGTGGCCCGGGGGCTGGCCGATGGGGTGTGGCGTGTGGTTTTCATGGTCTCCTTGCAGGGTGGCAGGGTGTCGCGGCTCAGTGGGCCGCGAGGGGTGGATGGGCCAGGCACCAGGGCCCGGGTTGAA
Source organism: uncultured beta proteobacterium (assembly GCA_963703375.1). GTDB lineage: Bacteria > Pseudomonadota > Gammaproteobacteria > Burkholderiales > Burkholderiaceae_C > Simplicispira. Next base: position 962,571 of record CAVPEF010000004.1, read on the forward strand.
AAATGCGGGGGTCCATGGTCTGCAGGTCGGCAGCGACCTCGAGCGGGCCGGCGCACTGCGCCAGCACATCGCGCTGCAGGTCGATGCCGGGCGCCAGCTCGACGACGGTCAGGCGCTGCTCGCCCTGGGCGTTCGGCCGCATCTCGAACACGGCGCGCTCGGTGATGTAGAGCACGGGCGTGCCGCGGCTGGCGGTGTACGGGCCGTTGAAGCTCAGGTGCGAAACCCCGTCGACCAGTTTGCGCACCCGCCCTTCCTGCACGATCCGCAGGGCCCCGCCATCGACCGCGACCTGCAGGCCGCCGGTGGTGAGGGTGCCCATGAAGACCAGCGCCTTGGCGCTTTGCGTGATGTTGATGAAGCCGCCCACGCCCGCGATCGCGGTCTCGCCCGCTTCGCCGAACTTGCTGACGTTGACGTTGCCCTGGGGGTCGAGCTCGGCCAGCCCGAGGATCGACAGGTCGATGCCGCCGCCCTCGTAGAAATCGAACTGCGCCGGCTGGTCGATGACCGCCTCGGGATGGGCAGAGGCGCCAAAGCTCAGGCCATCGGCCGGCGTGCCGCCCACGGGCCCGGCCTCGACGGTGAGCGTGAAGCCCGACAGCCCTGCCTGCTGCGCCAGCGCGCCCACGGCCGCGGGCATGCCCACGCCCAGGTTCACCACGCGCGGCTGCAGCCGCTGCAGCGCCAGCACGGCGCGCCGCTGGACGATGGTGCGGGCATCCAGCGGCGCGGCAGCGGCAGGCTCGGGAGCGGCCGTTGCCTGCTCTCCGCGCCAAGGCTGGGTGTAGGCGGCATTGAAGTTCTCCGAGAACGTCATCTGGTGGTGCGCCGGGTCGTCGCAGACCACCACGTAGTCCACCAGGATGCCCGGGACATGGATGGCGTGCAGCAGCGCGTGGCACTCGACCAGGCTTTTCACCTGGGCGATGACGATGCCGCCGCTGTTGCGCGCGGCCTGGGCGATGGCCAGCAGCTCGTGGTGGAAGGCCTCGCCGTGGGTGCTCAGGTTGCCGCGCGCATCGGCCGCCGTCGCGCGTATCAGCGCGCAGTGGATGGGGAACGCGGGATAGAACAGGTATTCCGCGCCGCGGAACTCCAGCGCCTCGACCCAGTGCGATCGCCCTTCGGCGACGGCGCGGGCCGCCGACTGGTTGATGGCGCCGGCGTGGTAGCGCGCGTCCAGGTGGGTGCGCGGGTCGACGAACGTGTGCAGCCCGATGGGCGTCAGCACCCCCGGCTTGCCGCCGGCGATGGCGCGGTACAGGTGGCTGATGACCCCTTGGGGCAGGTTGTAGCCCTCGCATTGCTCTTGCAGTGCCAGGGTGGCCAGGCGCGGCGCCGAGCGCCAGTGGCCGCCGCAAACCACCCGGGTCATGCCCGGCTCGCCGAAATGGTTGACGCCGCGCTGGCCGCGATCGCCCTGCCCGGCGGAATAGACCAGCGTCAGGTCGCGCGGCTCGGCACTCTCACGGAAGCGCCGCTCCAGCGCCGAGGTGATGGCTTCGGCATGGCCCGCGCCGACAAAGCCCGCGCAGGCCACCGTGGCGCCGGAAGGGACGAGGGCAGCGGCCTGGTCGGCGCAGATGATTTTCATGGGGACGGGAAAGCGGTAGGTGAAAAATGCCATTTAGCGAACAAATGTTCGCCAGTTGAGCAATCCTAAGCTGCATTTCCATAAGGCGCAAGCGCCAGCCGCTCCTACAATCCGCGGCTTGCCCTTGAACGAGGTTGGAAATGCCTGCCACTGCTGCCTGTGAAGAGCCGGCCAAGAAAGAGCCTGAGCTGCTGGACGCCTTGTCGAACGGGCTCGCGCTCCTGCGCCTGTTCGCCCAGGGGGTGCCCGCGATGACGATGCAGCAGGTGGCCGAGGAGCTCGGTGTCACGCGCGCTGCCGCGCGCCGCCTGCTGCTGACGCTGCAGCACCACGGGTATGTGGCGCAGGATGCGCGCCGCTTCTCCATCACACCGCGCGTGCTGGAGCTGGGCCATGCGTATTTCGCCTCCATGAGCCTGCCGGTGCTGGCGCAGCCGGTGATGCAGGCGCTGGCAGAGGAGCTGCAGGAGACCTGTTCGCTCGGGGTGCTGGACCAGGATGCCGTGGTGCTGCTGGCGCGCGAGGAGCCACGCAAGCTGCTGCGCGTCGACCTGGGCGTGGGGCGGCAGCTGCCCGCCTATGCGCACTCGATGGGGCGTGTCTTGCTCGCTGCGCACGACGCGCCGTCCCTGTCGGCCTATTTCGGCCGGGCCAAGTTGCTACCGCTCACGCGAGCGACCACGACCGATCCCGCCGCGCTCAGGGCCATCCTCCAGCGCGCGCGCAAGGACGGGTACTGCGTGCTCGACAGCGAAATGGCCGATGGCTTTGGCGGTATCTCCGTGCCGCTGCGCGACAGCCAGTCCCGGGTGGTGGCTGCGCTGGGCCTGAGCATGGTGCTGGGACGGCGCACGCGCAAGGACCTGGTGCGCGATTGTCTTCCCGCCCTCCAGCGTGCGGCCCAGCGGATCGAGGCGATCCTCGGCGCGCGGGGTGCCGGGCCTCAGGTATAGCGCTTGGCGCGCAGGTTGTCCTTCATCTGCTGCAGGATGGGCTGCAGCGGCGGCCCGATGCGCAGCGCCACGCAGGTGGCCAGCACGTCGATGACGAGCAGGTGCAGCAGCCGCGAAACCATGGGACTGTAGCGGTCGTAGCCCTCGGGGTGGTCGGCGGCCAGGTGGATGGCGCACGCGGCCGCCAGGGGCGAGCCGCTGGCGGTGATGGCGATGGTGGTGGCGCCGTTCTTGCGCGCGATGTCGGCCGCGTCCATCAGGTCGCGCGTGCGGCCCGAGTTGGAGATGATGACCGCGCAGTCGCCCGGGCCCAGCAGCGTCGCGCTCATCACCTGCATGTGGCCGTCGCTGGTGGCCAGGCTGGTGACGCCGAGGCGGAAGAACTTGTGCTGCGCGTCCTGCGCGACGATGCCCGAATTGCCCGCGCCATAGAACTCGATGCGCCGCCCGGTCTGCCAGGTGGCGGCGATGGCGCTGGCCGCGCGCTCGATGGCCACGGTGCTGGCGGCGTTGCGGTACTGCAGGAAGGCGGCCACCGCGTTGTCGACCACCTTGACCATCACGTCGCTGGTCTTGTCGTCGGCGTCCACGCTGCGGTGGATGAAGGGCACGCCCTCGCTGACGCTGCCGGCCAGCTTGAGCTTGAAGTCGGCCAGGCCGTCATAGCCCATGCTGCGGCAAAAGCGCACCACGGTGGGCTTGCTGACCTGCGAGCGCGCGGCCAGTTCGCGCACCGGAAGGCGGGCGAACGCGCGCGCGTCCTCCAGCACCAGGCGGCCCACGCGCTGCTCGGCCGGGGCCAGGGACGAAAGGGAGGCGGCAATGCGATCGAGCATGGTGTGAAAGGCAGAAGGGGCAGGTGAAAGCGCAGAAGGCCGGCAGGGCGTCAGTGGGGCGGCTGCCCAGCCCTTGGCGGCGCAGTGCGCGAAGGGCCTAGCATTCCTCGGTCCAGCACTGGCCGTCGCGTGCGACCAGCGTGCTGGCGGCGCTGGGCCCCCAGGTGCCGGCGGCGTAATTGCGCGGCCCGTCCTCGGCGTGCTGCCAGGCGTGCAGGATCGGTTCGACCCACGCCCAGGCCGCCTCTTGCTCGTCGCTGCGCACGAACAGGTTCAGCCGCCCGGCCAGCACGTCGAGCAGCAGGCGTTCGTAGGCGCCCACGCGCTCGGCACCAAAGCGCTGGTCGAAGTCCATGTTCAGCGACACCGGCGACAGCGGTGCCGACGTGCTCTGCGCCGGCGCTGGGTGCAGCGGCTGCTGCGGGGCCGGGCCGCGCGGCGCCTGCGCGGCGGCAAACAGGTGCAGGTCCAGCCCGTCGCGCGGCTGCAGGTGGATCACCAGGCGGTTGGCGCTGCCCGCCGGGGTGCGGAAGATCGCGTGTGGCGTGGGCCGGAAGTTGACCACGATGAAGGCCTCGCGCGCCGCCAGGCGCTTGCCGGTGCGCAGGAAGAAGGGCACGCCGGCCCAGCGCCAGTTGTTGATTTCGGTGCGCAGCGCGACAAAGGTTTCGGTGCGGCTGGCCGGGTCCACGCCGCTTTCGCTGCGGTAGCCGCCCACGCGCTCGCCATCGACCTGGCCGGCGCCGTACTGGCCGCGCACCACGTCGCGCGCCAGGGTTTCGGGGGTCCAGGGGCGCAGCGAGCGCAGCACCTTGAGCTTTTCGTCGCGGATGGCGTCGGCGCCGGCGTTGGCGGGCGGCTCCATGCCGATCGCGCACAGCAGCTGCAGCGCATGGTTTTGCACCATGTCGCGCAGTGCGCCGGTGCTGTCGTAGAAGCTGCCGCGCTTTTCCACGCCGAGCGTCTCGGCCATCGTGATCTGGATGTTGGCAATGGTCTCGCGCCGCCACAGCGGCTCGAACAAGGCGTTGCCAAAGCGCAGCGCCAGCAGGTTCTGCACCGAAGGCTTGCCCAGGTAATGGTCGATGCGGAACACCTGGTGCTCGGCAAAATGGCGCAGCACCGTGGCGTTGATGGCGCGGTTGCTGGCCAGGTCGTGGCCCAGCGGCTTCTCGAGCACGATGCGGGTGCGCGGCGTGGCAAGGCCCGCCGCGCCCAGCTGCTCGGCCACGGTGGCAAACAGCGCCGGCGCGGTCGCCAGGTACAGCACCACCGCCTGCGCCTGGCGTTCGTGCAGGCGTGCCGCCAGCGCGGCGTAGTCGGCGGGGTTCGACAGGTCGGCGCGCACGTAGTGCAGCAGCGCCGAAAAGCGCGCGAACTCGTCCGGGCTGGGGCGCTTGTCGCCCTCGACCCCGCCCAGGCGCTGCGCCACCCAGGCGCGGTAGGCAGCGTCGTCGAGCGCTTCGCGCGCCACGCCGACGATGCGCCCGTCCGCGGGCAAGGAGCCGTGGCGAAACGCCTGGAACAGCGCCGGCAGCAGCTTGCGCCAGGCCAGGTCACCGGTGCCACCCAACAAAACCAGATCGAAGCTCATGGCAGGCAAGAACAAAAAGGGAACAAAAGGAGTCACCGCAATGTAACCGCGGTTCATGGGCGCACCGTGCGCCCTGGCTTCGCGCAGGCGCGGCGGCCGAATACACTGGGGCCTGCAAGAAGCGGGACACGTTCTTGCGCCGGCCCCGGCCGTCGCCGGGGTTTTGCCCGGATTCCAGGATTTGCCATGAACCAGCTCGACGCACTCAAACAGTTCACCACCGTGGTGGCCGACACCGGCGATTTTCGCCAGTTGGCCCAGTTTCGCCCGCAGGACGCGACCACCAATCCCTCGCTGATCCTCAAGGCCGTGCAAAAGCCCGACTACGCGCCGTTGCTGCAGGACACCGTGTCGAAGTGGCGCGGCCGCGACCTGGGCGAGGTCATGGACCGCCTGCTGGTGCGCTTTGGCTGCGAGATCCTCTCCATCATTCCGGGGCGCGTCTCCACCGAGGTCGATGCGCGCCTGAGCTTCGACACCAGCGCCACCGTCGCGCGCGCCGAGCGCATCATCGGCCTGTACCAGGCCGAGGGCGTGCACATCGACCGCGTGCTCATCAAGGTGGCCGCGACCTGGGAGGGCATCGAAGCGGCGCGCCAGCTCGAGAGCCGGGGCATCCACACCAACCTGACGCTGCTGTTTTCGTTCGCGCAGGCCGTGGCCTGTGGCCAGGCCAAGGTGCAGCTGATCTCGCCGTTTGTCGGCCGCATCTACGACTGGCACAAAAAACAGGCCGGCAGCGCATGGGACGAGGCCGCGATGGCCGGCGCCAACGACCCCGGCGTGCAGTCGGTGCGCGCCATCTACCAGCACTACAAGCACTTCGGCATTGCCACCGAGGTGATGGGCGCGAGCTTTCGCAACGTCGGCCAGATCACCGCACTGGCGGGCTGCGACCTGCTGACCATCGCGCCCGAACTGCTGGCCCAGCTGGCCGCCAGCGAGGCGCCCCTGGCGCGCGCGCTCGATCCGGCGGCCGCGCGCTCGCTCGACCTGCCCGCAGTGCACTACGACGAGGCCGGTTTCCGCTACGCGCTCAACCACGACGCCATGGCCACCGAAAAGCTGGCCGAGGGCATCCGCGCCTTTGCCGCCGATGCGCTCAAGCTCGAGCAGCTGATGCTCGCCGCCTGAATGACCGCGCGCAGCCCCGACCTCCTGCCCACGCAGCGCACCCGCTGTGACCAGACACGCGCCTGGGGCGCGCTGCACGCGCATTTCGACCGCGCGGGCCGCGGCTTCGACGTGCGCGCGGCCTTTGCCGCCGACCCCGGCCGCTTCGGCGCGCTCAGCCAGGAGGCGCCGCACGTCTTTGCCGACCTCTCGCGCAACCGCCTCGATGCCGCCACCGAGGGCCTGCTGCTGGCGCTGGCGCGCGAATGCGGCCTCGAGCAGCACCGCGACGCCATGTGGGCCGGCGAGGCGATCAACACCACCGAAGAGCGCGCGGTGCTGCACCATTTGTTGCGAAATCCGGCCCCAGCGCCCACTCCACAAGCGTCTCTAGCTTCTGATTTCATAGCAGATGCGAACCGCGAGGTGCAGGCCACGCTGCAGTCCATGCTGGCTTATGCGGAAGGCGTGCGCGCCGACGCGCAGATCACCGACATCGTCAGCATCGGCATCGGCGGCTCGGGCCTGGGCCCGGCCATGGTGGTGTCGGCGCTGGAGGACCTGTGGAGCCCGGGCCAGCGCGTGCACTTCGTCTCCAACGTCGATGGCATGGAGCTGGGCTGCCTGCTGCGCCAGCTCCGGCCCGAACGCACGCTGTTCCTGGTCGCGTCGAAGACCTTCACGACCGCCGAGACCATGGTCAACGCCCATGCCGCGCGCGACTGGTTCCTGGCGCACGGCGGCAGCCTGGACGCCGATGCGCCCGTGCCGCTGGCGCGCCATTTCGCCGCGCTCACGACCAACATCACGGCCGCACGCGACTTCGGCATTGCCACCACCTTTGGCTTCTGGGACTGGGTGGGCGGGCGCTATTCGCTGTGGTCGGCCATCGGCCTGCCGATCGCCATCGCGGTGGGCGCACCGGCGTTTCGCCAGCTGCTGGCCGGCGCGCATGCCATGGACGAACACTTCCGCAGTGCACCTTTGGCGCGCAACCTGCCGGTGCGCCTGGGCCTGCTCGACGTCTGGTACCGCAACTTCCACGGCTTTGCGAGCCGCTGCATCGCGCCCTACAGCCATGGCCTGCGGCGCCTCTCGGCCTACCTGCAACAGCTCGAGATGGAGAGCAACGGCAAGGGCGTGGACTGGCAGGGCCGCGCCTTGCCCTACGCCACCTCGCCCGTGGTCTGGGGCGAGCCCGGCACCAACGGGCAGCACGCGTTCTTCCAGATGCTGCACCAGGGACCGGACGTGATTCCGGTTGAGTTCATCGTGCTGCGCCGCGGCGGCCGCGACCTGCCCGAGCAGCACCCGCGCCTGGTGGCCAACGCGCTCGCGCAGGCCAAGGCGCTGATGCTCGGACGCACCAGCGCCTGCGGCCACCGCCATTTCAGCGGCAACCGGCCCAGCACCGTGCTGCTGCTCGAGCAGCTCGACCCGGCGTCGCTCGGCGCACTGGTCGCGCTCTACGAGCACCGGGTGTTCGTGGCCGGCTCCATCTGGGGCATCAACAGCTTCGACCAGTGGGGCGTGGAGCTGGGCAAGCAGCTGGCCGCCAACATCGAGCCGCGCCTGGCCACGGGCGACGGCACCGGGCTGGACGGCGCCACGGCCGGCCTGCTGCGGCGCCTGCACGCCGGGCCGGCGCCGGAGTGAATGCGAGAGGACAGCGCCTGATCCGGGCCATCTGATGGCCAAGCGCAGCCCGCCCAGCGCGGGCTGCGGTCCACCTGCGCAGGCCGAGGCGCCGCACCATCGACCAGCCCAGGCTGCTGCCGCTCTGGCCTGCCCTGCACGCGCAAGCACCGCTCACCCAGGCGTGTGTGCCATCGGCGCGGTAGCACGGTGCGTTGCCGAGCCGGCTGCGCAGCGTGTGCGCGGCATCGGCGGTGCACTGCCGCAGTCGCCTTGGCGCTGTCGGTGCAGCCCGGCGCAAAACGCGGGCGCCAGCGGTGCTCTGGTGTAGAGGCGGTTGGCCAGAGGCCTGTCTGATGCACCAAAAGTGGCTCTGACGCTGATGGATAAAGCACAAGCAGCTATTGAAAACGCAGCAACCAATGAAAAAGCCCGCAGGCGATATCGCCTGCGGGCTTTCGGGAAAGGTGAGGCGGGCGCCTCGGGGCGGGGCAAGCCCCGCCCGATGGCAATTACATGCCCATGCCGCCCATGCCGCCCATGCCACCCATGTCGGGCATGCCGCCGCCGGCACCGCCTTCGTCCTTCGGCGACTCGGCGACCATGCACTCGGTCGTCAGCATCAGCGACGACACCGATGCGGCGTTCTGCAGCGCGGTGCGCGTGACCTTCGTCGGATCCAGAATGCCCATCTCGATCATGTCGCCGTAGGTGTCGTTGGCGGCGTTGAAGCCGTAGTTGCCCTTGCCAGCCAGGATCGCGTTGACCACCACCGAGGGCTCGCCACCGGCGTTGGCCACGATTTCGCGCAGGGGCGCTTCGATGGCCTTGAGCACCAGCTTGATGCCGGCTTCCTGGTCAGCGTTGTCACCCTTGATCTCGCCAGCCGCTTGGCGGGCACGCAGCAGCGCCACGCCGCCGCCGGCCACGATGCCTTCTTCCACGGCAGCGCGGGTGGCGTGCAGTGCGTCTTCCACGCGCGCCTTCTTTTCCTTCATCTCGACTTCGGTGGCAGCGCCGACCTTGATCACGGCCACACCGCCGGCCAGCTTGGCCACGCGCTCTTGCAGCTTTTCGCGGTCGTAGTCGCTGGTCGCTTCTTCGATCTGCACGCGCACCTGCTTGACGCGGGCTTCGATGTCGCCAGCGGCGCCTTCGCCGTCGATGATGATGGTGTTTTCCTTGCCCACTTCGACGCGCTTGGCCTGGCCCAGGTCGGCCAGCGTGACCTTCTCAAGCGTCAGGCCCACTTCTTCAGCGATGACCTTGCCGCCCGTCAGGATGGCGATGTCTTCCAGCATGGCCTTGCGGCGGTCGCCAAAGCCCGGGGCCTTGACAGCCACAACCTTCAGGATGCCGCGGATGGTGTTGACCACCAGCGTCGCCAGGGCTTCGCCTTCGACGTCTTCGGCAATGATCAGCAGCGGACGGCCGGCCTTGGCAACTTGCTCCAGCGTGGGCAGCAGGTCGCGGATGTTGCTGATCTTCTTGTCGAACAGCAGCACGAAGGGGTTTTCCAGAATCGCGGCTTGCTTTTCGGGGTTGTTGATGAAGTAGGGCGACAGGTAGCCGCGGTCGAACTGCATGCCTTCGACGACGTCGAGTTCGTTGTCCAGGCTCTTGCCGTCTTCCACGGTGATCACGCCTTCCTTGCCGACCTTGTCCATGGCATTGGCGATGATTTCGCCGATGCTGGAGTCAGAGTTGGCCGAGATCGAACCGACCTGGGCGATTTCCTTGGAGGTGGTGGTGGCCTTGGAGGCCTTCTTCAGCTCGGCGACCAGGGCCGTCACGGCCTTGTCGATGCCGCGCTTCAGATCCATCGGGTTCATGCCGGCGGCCACGTACTTCATGCCTTCGCGCACGATGGCCTGGGCCAGCACGGTGGCGGTGGTGGTGCCGTCACCGGCGTTGTCAGAGGTCTTGGAAGCGACTTCCTTGACCATCTGCGCGCCCATGTTCTGCAGCTTGTCCTTGAGTTCGATTTCCTTGGCCACGGACACGCCGTCCTTGGTCACCGTGGGGGCGCCGAACGAGCGCTCGAGCACCACGTTGCGGCCTTTCGGGCCCAGGGTGGTCTTGACTGCGTTGGCCAGGATGTTCACACCCTCGACCATGCGTGCGCGGGCTTCGCCGCCGAAAACTACGTCTTTTGCTGCCATGTTGGAGCTCCTGAATATGAGTTAAATACGGTTCCAGCGCCCGTCAATCAAGCGCCAGTAGCTATTAAGTTAATAGCGTGCGGATTACTTTTCGACGACTGCGAACAGGTCGTCTTCCTTCATGACCAGCAGCTCGTCGCCGTCGACCTTGACGGTCTGGCCGCTGTACTTGCCAAACAACACGCGGTCGCCGACCTTCACGCTCATCGCGCCCAGTTCACCCTTGTCGTTCTTCTTGCCAGGGCCGACGGCCAGCACTTCGCCTTGGTCGGGCTTTTCAGCGGCGTTGTCGGGGATGAAGATGCCGGATGCGGTCTTGGTTTCGCTTTCGATGCGCTTGACAATCACGCGGTCAGCAAGGGGGCGAAGTTTCATTGCGATCTCCTGGGTTCAAAAGGGTTTGCTACATCAAAAGGCGCCTGAAACCTCAGGCGCCGCCAAACTTCGGCCAGGCAGCGTTGTTAGCACTCCCTGGCGTTGAGTGCTAATGATAAGGGCGTTTGGATGGATTTCAAGAGCCTGGTGCACACGACGGCAGGCCAGGTGCAAAACGTCTGGCCACTGTTGCCCGTGCGGGCGCACCGTTTTGCCAGCGCGCCCCGAGAGGTCGTTGTTGTGTTGTGGGCGGTGCACAGCGCGGGTATGGATTCGCCTTGGGTTCCGAACTTGCCAGGCGCTGGCATCTCAAGCCACGCGGGCATGGCCAGCTGCTGTTCCGTTGACGCTGTTCAGGCTCTACGCTTCCGTCGATTGGTACTGCCCCCGTGCCGCCTGAAATTGGCCCAAGGGTTATGTGGGAATATTATTCCTGCATAAACGAACAGGTTCGCTCGGCATTTGCGATGATGTCGTTTTCCACGGCTTTAACCGCTTTTTCGACATCCATGGCTTTGATTGCGGAGAGCAATTGGGCATGGAAATGCTGATCTTTGGACGTGGTCAGCCGCCGGCCTTTAAGATGGCTCAGGATGGGGCCGGCGATCACGCAGATATTTTCCACAAATTCTGCTACTTGGGGAATGTCCGCCCAGCGAAGATAGTGCCCATGGAAATCGCGGTTCAGGATCAATCCCTTTCCGTAATCGCCGCTCTCCATGGCCTTGCATTGTTCGTTGTAGATGTTTTCAAGTGCATCGACATCGCCAACCCAGTCCTCTTCAATAATTTTTCTGATTATTTGCGTTTCCAGTTGCGCTCTGAGGATTGAGAGCTGCATATACTGTAAACGGGAAACCTTCTTGATGACATAGGAGCGGGAATCATTTTTTTCAATGTATTCCTTTTCAGCGAGTCTGAGCAAGGCTTCACGGATTGGCGTTGGGCTGACGCCAAGCTTCTTGGAGAGGTGTGTTGGTTTCAGCGGCTCGCCGTGCGTGAATTCGCCGGAGGTGATCTTGTTGCGCAGAATGGTGAAGACCTGGTGGGTCAAATCCAAATACTCGATACTTTCGCCAAATTCCATTCTGCGCACCTTGAATTGAGACCACGCAAAGGTGGTCATTTTAATTAAACCTTCAGATCCAGGCGCTTGACCATGTCGGACCAGCGCTTTTGCTCGGCACTGACAAAATCAGAGAACGCTTTCCCGGTTTTGAGTACGGGTTCGGCGCCCACCGATTTGATGGCCTTGATGAATTCAGGTTTTGCATAGATTTTAGCGAGGGCCGCATTCAACTCGCCCACCATTGCTTTGTCTGTGCCCTTTGGCAGCCAGAAGCCAAACCACGAAATCACCTGATAGTCCTTGAAGCCCGCCTCGTCCATGGTGGGGATGTCGGGCGCGAATTCGCTGCGCTTCGAATCGGTCACCGCAAGGCCGCGCAACTTTCCGGCCTTCACATGGGGCAAGACGCTGGAAATGTTGTCGAACACAAAGTCGATCTGGCCGCCGAGCAGGTCCATGTTGGCCGGATTGGCTCCCTTGTAGGGGATGTGGGTTCCCTCCATTCCGGCGCGTGACATCAGCATGACTTCGGCCGACAGGTGGGCGGACGAGCCCGTGCCGGCTGAGCCAAAGCTCAGTTGCCTCTTCTTGCCAGCTTCCACCAGGTCACTGACCGTCTTGATGGGGGTATTGGCATTCACCGCCAGCATGTTGGGCAAGCTCAGCACCATCGCAACCGGCGTGAAGTCCTTGTTCGGATCGTACTTCAGGTTGTCGTACAGATAGGGGTTGATCGCGTGGGTGCTGATCGTGCCGAGAAAAATATTGCGCGTGTTTTTGGGCAGGTGGGAGAAGCTTTGCGCACCGACGCTCCCGCCCGCGCCGGGTTTGTTCTCGACAATCACGGGAACGCCCAGCTCCTGGTTCAGCTCCTTGGCAACGATGCGGGCAAATGAATCGCTGGCGCCACCCGGGGCAAATGGCACGGTCAACATGTATGGCGCATTGCTTTGCGCGTGTGCGGCAATGCCGAATGCAGTAAACGCGGCGGCAATCATCAGTTTGAAATTTTTCATTACGCGGCTTCCTTTTTAAACACGTTGCGCATCAGTGCCTGCTTGGGCTGAGTGAAAACTTCTTTGACCATGGGGGCAAAAAATTCAATAGGATAGAATTTTGCTTCCTGGTCAAAGGCCGGGGCATCGTACTTCTCGCAGAATTCAATTGTCGGGAAATAGAAATCGCTTTCCTTGAATTCTTCGCGTTTTCCCGGTGTCAGTCCAATGTGGTGTCCATAGTAATGGGACTGAAAGATGCCGTGGTATTTAACGATGTTGTAGTTCATCGTTGAGACGAACGGCTGCAACAGCGTGGCGGCATATTCCGGGTGATTGAAGCTGCTCAGCGTGTCGCCAATGTCGTGCAGCAGGGCGCACACGACATATTCCGTATCTCTCCCGTCGTCATAAGCCAAAGTGGCAGTTTGCAGCGAGTGGTTCAGCCGATCCACCGGGAAGCCGGCGAAGTCGCCTTTCAATTCCAAAAGGTGAGCCAAAATTCGCTCGTGCAATTTGTACTTATACGGAGTCAAAACAGAAACGATCTTCTCCCAATCTTCTTTCTTGCTGTCTTGAATGTTCTTGAAATTTGTCAGAGCTTCTTTCATCGTCTTGCCTTATAGCGACTGTGGAACACAGGGCAAATTTACTTGATAATTTATAAAGTTACCCTGGTGTTAACCCTTAGGTCCTTCCATCCGGAGTTCTGGACAAAGGAAGGGGTCACATGACCCTGTCGCCGAGTGCTCCGGCTTACAGGGCTGCTCCGGGCACACGCCGTCTGCGGTTACCCCGGCAGCAAGCGGCTGGCGTGCCAGAAAGAAGAGGATTGGTCTGGTGGCGGGACCGCAGCCACCCCAAGCGGAGGGCGCCCGCCCGGGCCCCCACAGCCGGCTGCACAGTGCTGCACGCACTGCGGAAGGGGCGGGATGTGAACTTGGCTAGCTATTAAATAAATAGCTAAAAGCGCAGATGGGCTCTGTGCCAGAGGCCTATTTCATGCCCAATGGTGCAGCGCCCGGAGGCGCTGGTGGGCGCCGGGTCCTGCGAGGCCGGCGTCCGTGAGGGCCAGGAAATGGTCGAGCATATGGAAGTGGTCTTCAAAGAACTGCTCTTCCATGGCGCCGAGCTCTTCGATCGCGACCCACTGCACCGCCAGCGCATCGTCGTCGGCGCGCACGGCCGGGAACGGCGCGTCGCCCAAATCAAAGTAGTGCGCGTGCGTGATGGTGCGCCCGCGCTGGCTGCGGTCGGGGTGGTCGAAGACGGCGACCTCGCGCAGCGCCGCGCGCATGGCGGCCTCGGGCAGGTCGCAATGCGTTTCTTCGGCCAGTTCGCGCAGGCAGGATTGCCAGACGGTTTCGCGCGGTTCGATGAAGCCGCCGGGGACGGCCAGCTGGCCTTTGCCGGGGGCGTGCGCGCGGCGGATCAGCAGCACCTGGTTCTGGCAGCGCACCACGGCGTCGACCGTGACGAACACCGGCGGGTACGGCGCGCCGGCCCAGGCCTGGCGGTAGCTGCGCAGCATGCGCCACTCTTCCTGCAGCGCGGCATACGCGGGCAGGCGCGCAAAGCCGTGCAGCAGCGCCAGGGTGCTCGCGGGCAGGACGGCGGCGAGCGGCTGCAGCGCGGCCTCGACGGCGCCCGGGGGGGCGCCGAAATAGGCGTCGCGGATGGCCGTGCCATCGATCGCCCCCTGGCGCTCCATCGAGACCAGGGCCCAGTCGGAAAACGCGCCCAGGTAGCTGCTGGTGGCGTCCTTGAAATGGCCCACCAGGGCGGTGCGCGCCGCCGGCGGTGCCAGGCGCGCCACGCCCTGGCGCACGGCCTGGACCCAGACGGCCTCGTTGTAGTAGTCGCGCACCGGCAGGAACTGCAGGCGGTCGCGGTCGGCCTCGGGCAGCGCGCCGCGCAGCATGTCGGCGCGTTCCTGCCAGCTGAACGGGTTCTTGGGCGAGCGCACCTGCCAGGCCGAGCCGAGCACGACGATGGCGCGCGGCGCGATGTCCAGCGCGCGCTGCAGCAAGGCCATGTGGCCGAGGTGGACGGGCTCGAAGCGCCCGATGTAGATGGCGGTGTCGTACATGTGTCTGCGGTGCGCCCGGTGCGCAGCGCTGTGCCGGGCATCAAAAATGAGAGCGCCTTGCGTCGGTTTTTTCTGGCGTTGAAACGGTTTTATATCCGAAATGCACAGTGCTTCTGCGCACCATGCTCCTGATTTCGAAGCACTGCCCTCGGCGCCGCGCGCTCAGGCCGGGACGTTGAACACCTGGCGCAGGTAGGCCAGGAAGGTCGGGTCGTCGCACAGCAGCTTGCCGGGGCTGTCGGAGAGCTTGGCCACCGGCTGGCCGTTGGCGTGCGTGAGCTTCATCACGATGTGCAGCGGCGGCAGGCCCATGTCGTTGGCCAGCTGCGTGCCGATGCCAAAGCCCAGCTGCGTGCGGTTGCCGAAGTGGTGGTAGAGCTGCAGCGCGCGCGGCACGTCGAGGCTGTCGGAGAACACCAGGCGCTTGGTGTGCGCGTCGATGCGCAGCCGCTCGTAGTGCGCCAGGGCCTTTTCGCCCCAGGCGATGGGGTCGCCCGAGTCGTGGCGCAGGCCGTCGAACAGCTTGGCGAAGTAGAGGTCGAAGTCGGCCAGGAACGCGTCCATGCCGACGGTGTCGGTCAGCGCGATGCCGAGGTCGCCGCGGTATTCCTGCACCCAGTCTTCGAGCGCGGCCTTCTGGAAGTCGCGCAGGCGCACGCCCAGCGCCTGGTAGGTCTGCAGGTATTCGTGCGCCATGGTGCCGATCGGCACCAGGCCCAGGTCGCGCGCCAGCAGCACGTTCGAGGTGCCCTTGAACCACTGCCCGGTCTCGCGCGCGAAGGCCTGCACGACCTCGCGCTGCCAGGCGCCCGAATAGCGCCGGCGCACGCCGAAGTCGAACAGCTCGAACGGGTGCGCGAGCGCCACTTCGCTGGCCAGTTCCTGCAGCTGGTGGATTTTGTGCTGCAGGCGCACGCGCCCTTCGGCCAGCGCGGCGGCCGGGTCGAAGCGGCGGAAATACAGCTCGTTGACGATCGACAGCACATGGATCTCGAAGCCCATCACATGCACCTGCGGCCCGCGCACCACGATGCGCAGCTGATCGCCCTCGGCCGTGGCGTGGATGAAGGCGCGCTGGAACTGGAAGATGCGCAGAAAGTCGACGAAGTCCGAGCGGATGAAGCGCAGCCCGGCCAGGTAGTCCAGCTCGTCGGGCGCAAAGCGCAGGCGGCACAGGTGGTCGAGTTCGGCGTTGACTTCACCGAGCAGCTCGGCCAGCGGGTACTGCGGCGCGTTGCGGCAGACGAACTCGTACTCGGCCTGGGTTTGCGGGTGGCGGTGCAGCATGGCCTGCCACATGGTGAACTTGTACAGGTCGGTGTCGAGCAGGCTGGTGAGGATGGCGGGCATGGTGGTGTGCTACTTTTTCAATAGCTGTAAGCGCCGGTGGGATCAGCGTTAGAGGGTGATTTCGTTTGAATGTGCGAGGCGCACGCCCTGGGCGCGCATGGCGTCCAGGAAGGCCGCGTGCTGCGCGTCGAACCCCGCCACCGGGCCCATGCAGTCGGTCAGCAGCACGATGCGCTCGGGCCGCCCGCCGGGCAGGTGCGCCACCAGGTGCTCGGTGGTGGCGCGCACGCAGTGGCTGCTGGCTTCGCCGGCGACCAGCAGCAGCTCGGCGCTGTCGAGCGCGGCGAGCAGGCGGGTGTTGAGCTGCGTCGTCGGGTCGGCCGGGTCGGGCACCTCGGCCTGCAGCGCGCTGTAGTTTTCGGTCCAGGGGTTCATGCCCTTGAAGACGTGGCTGACCGCGCGCTGGCGCTGCAGCTGCCAGTGGCCGCAGGCGGCCAGCACGCTGGCGTGCACGCCGTGGCCCCAGCTGCCGATCTCGCAGTGCACCGGCCAGACCATCAGCGTGTAGCGGCCCTGGCGCTCCAGCGCGTCGAGGTAGTCCAGCACGCGCGGCAGGGCGGCCGCATCGCGCGGCGCACAGGTGCCGGCGCGCACCTGGGCGGCAGTGATCGGGGTGAAAGGCGCCACGGCGGCGCCGCCCGCGCCCTGCCAGAAGCCGGGGTGGGCGATGTCGTGGCGCTGGTGCGAGTCCAGCGTGACGGTGATGGCATCGATGGCCGCGCCCTGTGCGCCGATGAAGCGCGCCAGCCGCCGCATGTCGGCGTGCGCGCCGGCCACAGGCAGGGCAGGCGCGGTGCGCCCGCCGGTGGCAGGGTCGGTCGGGTGCCAGTCGGCGGGCAGATCGCAGAAGTCGTTCTGCGGATCGATCGCCAGGAGCTGGATGCGGCGGGTCATGGGGCCTCCTCGGGGTTCAGGCAGGCAGTGTAGGCGCGGCCTGCCGTGCGCCCGCGGAGGCGGGCGATCCCAGCGCGGGTGCCCGCTCTGCACCGGGGCAGCGGGCGCCTATTTCAAGGTCTTGCGCGCCGCGCCAATGCCGAGCACGGCCAGCACCACGAACAGCACCGCAAGCACCAGGAACAGGATGAACAAAATCTTGGCGATGCCCGCCGAGCCGGCGGCAACGCCGGTGAAACCGAGCGCGCCGGCGATCAGCGAGATCACGGCAAAAACAATGGCGTACTTCAGCATGGGGTGCTCCTTGGACGTTGGGCAGGCATGCGCCTGCGGTGGCTGGGGTGTCCAAGGTAGCTGCGCCGCCGGCAAAGCGCCGTCGGCAGGGCGGACGGCTGGTTGTAGGAGAGGGCTGATGGCCGGCGCGGCACGGGCCACGCCGCGGCAAGGCCGCCGAACCCTGCTGCGCGGCTTCTCGGCCTTACAGGCCCGCCGCGGCCCGCAGCGCGGCAGCGTGGTGGTCTGCGTTCACATCGCTGCGCGGTATGAACTGCACCCCAAAGCCCAGGGTTTGCTGTGCAAACACCGGGCTTTACAGCCCGGCCGCTGCGCGCAGCACCTGGGCTTTGTCGGTTCGCTCCCAGGTGAATTCGGGCTCGTCGCGGCCGAAGTGGCCGTAGGCGGCGGTCTTCTCATAGATCGGGCGCAGCAGGTCGAGCATCTGGATGATGCCTTTGGGCCGCAGGTCAAAGTGCTCATGGATCAGCTCGGCCAGCTTCTCGTCGGGGACCACGCCCGTGCCTTCGGTGTAGACGGTCACGTTCATCGGGCGGGCCACGCCGATCGCGTAGGCCACCTGGATCTGGCACTGGCGCGCCAGGCCCGCGGCAACGATGTTCTTGGCCACGTAGCGCGCGGCGTAGGCGGCCGAGCGGTCGACCTTGGTCGGGTCCTTGCCGCTGAAGGCGCCGCCGCCGTGCGGACAGGCGCCGCCGTAGGTGTCGACGATGATCTTGCGGCCCGTGAGGCCGCAGTCGCCCTGCGGGCCGCCGACGACGAAGCGGCCGGTGGGGTTGATCAGGTACTTGGTGTCGGGCGTGAGCCACTCGGCCGGCAGCACGGGGCGGATGATCTCTTCGCGGATGGCCTCGTAGAACGCGGGCGTCATCTTGTCGCCCAGGCTCATCTCGGGCGCGTGCTGGGTCGAGAGCACCACGGTGTCGATGCTGTGCGGCCTGCCGTCGACATAGCGCAGCGTGACCTGGCTCTTGGCGTCGGGGCGCAGGAAGGGCAGGCGCCCGTCCTTGCGCAGCTGCGCCTGGCGCTCGACCAGGCGGTGCGCATAGTAGATCGGCGCGGGCAGCAGCTCGGGCGTTTCGTCGCAGGCGTAGCCGAACATCAGGCCCTGGTCGCCGGCGCCGGTGTTGAGGTGGTCGTCGGACGCGTGGTCCACGCCCTGGGCGATGTCGCGGCTTTGCTTGTCGTAGGCGACAAGCACGGCGCAGCCTTTGTAGTCGATGCCGTACTCGGTGTTGTCGTAGCCGATGCGCCGGATGGTGTCGCGCGCCACCTGGATGTAGTCGACGTTGACGCCGGGCTTGGCCGTGATCTCGCCGGCGAGCACCACGAGGCCGGTGTTGCACAGCGTCTCGGCCGCCACGCGGGCGTGCGGGTCCTGGGCCAGGATGGCGTCGAGAATGGCGTCCGAGATCTGGTCAGCCACCTTGTCGGGGTGGCCTTCGGAGACGGACTCGGAGGTGAAAAGAAAGTCGTTCGCCATTTGAATAAACTCCTGTGTCTTGGCATGTGGGGCGTTGCCCCCGGCCACTGGAGCCTTCGGCGAACGCTTTAGCAGCTTTGTTTAACGTCGCCCTGCAAGTTGCTCATTTAACTCAGCGACCCCCCTATTTTAATGCCTTTCCTTTTTCGCCTTGTTTCCGCATTGCCGTTGTGGCTGCTCCACGCTGTGGGCGCGGCCCTGGGCTGGCTGGTGTTTGCGCTCTCGCCCACGTACCGGCGCCGGTTCGTGGCCAATGCCGCGGTGGCGGGCTACCGCTTTGCCCAGGTGCGCGGCGCCGTGGGCCATGCCGGGCGCATGGTGGCCGAGCTGCCGCGCCTGTGGATGGGCGCGCCCATGCCCTGCGCCATCGTCGGCGCCGACGTGGTCGAGCAGGCCTGGGAGCGCGGGCGCGGCATTGTGTTCCTCACGCCGCACCTGGGGTGCTTCGAGGTGTCGGCGCAGGCCGTGGCGCAGCGCTGGGGCCAGCAGCGCGGGCCGATCACGGTGCTGTACCGGCCCGCGCGCCAGCCGTGGCTCGCCAAGGTGATGGAGACGGCGCGCACGCGCCCGGGCATGGACTCGGTGCCGACCACGCTGTCGGGCGTGCGCCAGATGATCAAGGCGCTGCGCCGCGGCGAGTCGGTCGGCCTGCTGCCCGACCAGGTGCCACCGGAGGGCCTGGGCCTGTGGTCGCCGGTGTTTGGCCGCCCGGCCTACACCATGACGCTGGCCGCGCGCCTGGCGCAGCAGACCGGTGCCACCGTCCTGCTGGTGCGCTGCGAGCGCCTGCCGCGCGGCGCGGGCTACACGCTGTTCGTGGAGGCCCTGCCCGAGCCCTTGTCGGCGTCGCTCGACGAGGCCGTGGCGCAGATCAACCGCGCCATGGAGCACCTGATCCGGCAGTCGCCCCAGCAGTACCTGTGGGGCTATGCGCGCTACAAGCAGCCGCGCGCCGACACACCGGCCGGCAAAAGCGAGGACAAGGGCGCCGACCCGCGGGCCGAGGGCGCGGCATGATGGGCCGCCTGGGTGTGTGGTGGCTGCGCGTGCTCGCGCACCTGCCGCTGCCGCTGCTGCGCGGCCTGGGCTGGGTGCTGGGGCAACTGTTCTATGTGCTGGTGCCGCAGCGGCGCAAGGTGGCGCTGCGCAACCTGGCGCTGTGCTTTCCCGGTGCCTCGCCGGCACAGCGCCGCGCCTGGGCGCGCGAGTCCTTCGTCGCCTACTGCCAGACCTGGCTGGACCGCAGCTGGCTGTGGTTTGCGCCGCGCCGCGTGGTCGAGCAGCGCCTGCACCTGCACGGCGCGCTGCACGAGATCGAGGGCGATGCGCCCACCATCATCTTCGCACCCCATTTCTACGGCCTCGACGCGGCCGGCGTGGCCGTGGCGCTGGCCTCGGACCGGCCGTTCACCTCGATTTTCACGCCGCTGCCGAACCCGGTGGTCGACGCCGTGGTGCGCGCCGGGCGCCAGCGCTTTGGCAACGGGCGCATGCTCAACCGCAGCGACGGCGTCAAGCCCATCGTGAGCGGCCTGCGCCAGGGCGGCGTGCTGTACCTGCTGCCCGACATGGACTTCGGCCGCAACGACTCGGTGTTCGTGCCGTTCTATGGCGTGCCGGCGGCGACTATCACCTCGATGTCGCGCTTTGCGCGGCTGGGGCGCGCCAAGGTCGTGCCGCTGATCGGCCGCCTCACGCCCACGGGCTACAGCGCCGAGCTGCTGCCGGCCTGGCAGGACTACCCGAGTGGCGACGTGGAGGCCGACGCGGCGCTCATGAACCAGCGCCTGCAGGGCTGGATCGACACCATGCCGGGCCAGTACTACTGGGTGCACAAGCGCTTCAAGACGCGGCCCGAGGGCGAGCCATCGCTGTATTCCTGACGGTATTTTGGGCAAAAACGGCTCTAACGCTGGTCCAGCAAGCGCTAGCCGCTATCAACTTGATTGCAGAAAGCGCTCGAGCTCGGCCGTCACGCGCGCGGGTTGCTCGTGCAGCAGCCAGTGCGATGCGCCCGGCACGCGCTGCAGCTGCAGCTGCGGCACCCACGCGCCCAGGCCCTCGAGCAGGCCCGGCAGCAGCGCCGGGTCGTCCATGCCCCAGAGCACCAGCGTGGGCACCTGCACGGTCAGCATCGCTTCGGGCAGCGCCACGGCCGGCGCGGCCGGGTCGCCGGCGCGCGGCGGGCGCAGCGGGCTGGCGCGGTAGTAGTTGCAGGCGCCCGTCAATCCCTGCTGCCACAGCGCGCGGTACTGGGCGCGCACGCTGTCCGTGAGCCAGGCGGGCGCCTGGCCACCGGGGGCGTTGAAGAAGGCGAACAGGCGGCGAAAATCGTCGGCCGCCAGCAGCGCTTCGGCGTCGGGGCGGCACAGGAAGTGCATGTACTGGCTCGCGGCCTGCTGCGCCGGGTTGTGCTGCAGCTCGCGCAGAAAGGCGCCGGGGTGCGGCGCATTGGCGATCGCCAGGCGGCGCAGCAGGTCGGGGCGCTGGTTGGCCAGGTTCCAGGCCACGGCCCCGCCCCAGTCGTGCGCCACGAGGCAGGCCAGTGGCGCGCCGTCCGCGCACTCGGCGGCGATCAGCGCCGCGATGTCCTGCACCAGGTGTTTGGCGCGGTAGGCCTCGGGCTCGGCCGGGCTGCTCGAGGCGCCAAAGCCGCGCAGGTTCGGCGCCACGCAGCGGTAGCCGCCGTGCGCGGGCTGCGCAAAATGCGCCAGCAGCGCGTCCCAGATGAAGGCGCCTTCAGGGAAGCCATGCAGGAACATGAGCACCGGGCGGCCGCGCTCGCCTGCCACATGGCAGTGCAGGCGGGTGCCGTGCGGCAGGGCGATGTCGGCGGTCTGCGGCATGTCTGCTCCTGAAAAGTGAGCTATCAGCGCATGCTGGCTATGCGCTAGAGCCCGTTTTTATCCAAAATAGACGCGGCCGTGCGCGGCCGGTGCACTTCAGTCGAGCGCGGGCGGCTCGTCGCCGGCAGCGGCGTCCGCAGCGGTGCCCACGACCGGCGCTGCGGCGCCGTCGGCGGCCGGGTGCGCCCAGTGCCACAGCAGCAGCGCGGCGTCGTCCACGCCCTGTTTCTTGAGCGCAGAGAACATCCGCACCTCGCCGCCGCCGGTCTGCAGCCTGGCAATCGACAGCGCCTTGGTCTGCTCGGCGCGCGTGAGCTTGTCGGCCTTGGTCAGCAGCACCAGGAACTTCAGGCCGTCCTCGACGCGCGGGCGGATCACTTCGAGCAGCGCTTCGTCCAGTCCCGTCAGGCCCAGGCGCGGGTCGCACAGCAGCACGATGCCGGTGAGGCTTTCGCGGCTGACCAGGTAGTTCACCATCACCTGCTGCCAGCGCATCTTGTCCGAGCGCGAGACGGCCGCGTAGCCGTAGCCGGGCAGGTCGGCCAGCACGGCGTCGGTGATGCCCTGGCGGCCCAGCGAGAACAGGTTGATGTGCTGCGTGCGGCCGGGCTTCTTCGAGGCAAAGGCCAGCTGCTTTTGCTGCGTGAGCGTGTTGATGCACGACGACTTGCCGGCGTTGGAGCGGCCGACGAAGGCGATCTCGGGCACATCGACCTCGGGCAGCTGGTGCAGCTGGGCGGCGGTGGTCAGAAAGCGGGCGGTGTGCATCCAGCCCATCGCGGAGCGGGCGTCGGGGGCGGCGGCAGCGCCGGCGGAAGAGGGCGCAGAAGAAGGGGCGGTCATGGGCTGGAGGGGGGCTATGGAGCCTCATTGTAGAATCGCGGAGTTTTGCGCCCTACCTAAGAAGTCCTCGATATGAAGTTGCTCGCCTCCTTGCTCATGGCTGCCGCGCTGGCAGCTCCCGCTTTCCCGGCATTTTCTGCGGGTCCTGCTGCGGCCAAGCCCGACCTTGCCAAGGGGGAGGCCAAGTACACGGCCGTGTGCGTCGCCTGCCATGCCGCCGACGGCAACTCGTCCATTGCCGCCAACCCCAAGCTGGCGCAGCAGCACCCCGAGTACCTCGTCAAGCAGCTGCAGGAGTTCAAGTCCGGCAAGCGCGCCAACCCCGTGATGCAGGGCTTCGCCTCCATGCTGTCCGACGACGACATGAAGAACATCGCCTGGTGGGTGGCGTCCAAGCCCGGCAAGACCGGCTTTGCCAAGGACAAGGAACTCGTCGCCCTGGGCGAGCGCATCTACCGCGGCGGCATCGCCGACCGCAACATTGCCGCCTGCGCCAGCTGCCACAGCCCCAACGGTGCCGGCATTCCCGCCCAGTACCCGCGCCTGAGCGGCCAGCACGCCGACTACACGGCGGCCCAGCTGGTGCAGTTCCGCGACGGCGTGCGCAAGAACAGCGTGCAGATGGCGGACGTCGCTGCCAAGCTCAACGACCGCGAAATCAAGGCCGTGTCGGACTACATCGCAGGCCTGCGCTGAGGAGCCTGCGCCGCGCCGGGCCCGCCCCGGGTGGCAGGCGCGGAACCAACCGCCAATAACAAACCCCAAAAAGGGCGGGTCCATCTTCCAGATGGCCCGCCTTTTTTATTTCGGCCCGGATCACTTTTCTCCATGTCTGACCACACCCTGGGCGTTCGCCCCTCAGCGGGCTCGCAGGCCCTGCGCGCCAGCGTCGAGCTGCTGTCGTCGATGCGCTTTGCCATTGCGCTGCTCACGGTGATCTGCATCGCCTCGGTGATCGGCACGGTGCTCAAGCAGCACGAGCCCGCCGTCAACTACGTCAACCAGTTCGGGCCGTTCTGGGCCAACGTGTTCGCCGCGCTCAAGCTCAACGCGGTCTACAGCGCCTGGTGGTTCCTGCTGATCCTGGCGTTCCTGGTCACCAGCACGTCGCTGTGCATCGCGCGCAACACGCCCAAGATCCTGGCCGACCTGCGCACCTACAAGGAAAACATCCGCGAGAAAAGCCTGGGCGCTTTCCACCACAAGGCCCAGGCCGAGCTGGCCGGCGACAGCGCCAGCCAGGCGCGGCGCATCGGCGAGATGCTGGTGGGTGGCGGCTGGAAGGTCAAGCTGCAGCAGCGCGACACGCCCGCCGGCCCGGGCACCGGCTGGATGGTGGCGGCCAAGGCGGGGGCGGCCAACAAGATCGGCTACATCGCCGCGCACAGCGCCATCGTGCTGGTGTGCGTGGGCGGCCTGCTCGACGGCGACCTGATCGTGCGCGCGCAGATGTGGTTCAACGGCAAGGTGCCCTATACCGGCGGCGGGCTGATTTCCGAAGTCGCGCCGCAGCACCGCCTGAGCCCGCGCAACCCGACCTTCCGCGGCAACCTGCTGGTGTCCGAGGGCACGCAGGCCGGCACCGCGATCCTGAGCCAGTCCGACGGCATCCTGCTGCAGGACCTGCCGTTCACCGTCGAGCTCAAGAAGTTCATCGTCGAGCACTACTCCACCGGCATGCCCAAGCTGTTTGCCAGCGAGGTCGTGATCCACGACAAGGCCACGGGCGAGCAGACGCCCGCGCGCATCGAGGTCAACCACCCGGCCAGCTACAAGGGCGTCGAGATCTACCAGTCGAGCTTCGACGACGGCGGCTCGTCCGTCACGCTGCGCGCGCTGCCGATGGGCGCGGGCACGCAGCCTTTCGAGGTGCAGGGCGTCATCGGCGGCAACTCGCAGCTGGTCAAGGGCGCGGGGGGCGAGGCGCTGACGCTGGAGTTCACCTCGCTGCGCACCATCAACGTCGAGAATTTTGCCGGCGAAGGCACGGGCTCGGGCACCGATGTGCGCAAGGTCGACCTGCGCCAGTCCATCGATGCACGCCTGGGCGCGGCCAACAAGACCGTGACCACCAAGGAGCTGCGCAACGTGGGCCCGAGCATCGGCTACAAGCTGCGCGACGCGGCGGGCCAGGCGCGCGAATTCCACAACTACATGCTGCCCGTGTCGATGGGCGAGGGCGAGCCGCAGGTGTTCCTGCTCGGCGTGCGCGAGAACCCGGCCGAGCCGTTCCGCTACCTGCGTGTGCCGGCCGATGACCAGGGCCGCATCGATGGCTTCATGCGGCTGCGCGCCGCGCTCGCCGATCCGGCGGCGCGCCAGACGGCCGTGCGCCGCTATGTGGCGCAGGCGGTCGAGCCTTCGCGCCGCGAACTGACCGAGCAGCTGACCGAGTCGGCCGCGCGCGCGCTGGCGCTGTTTGCCGGCACGGCCGGCGCCGACGGCAAGCCCCACGGCGGGCTGCCGGCCATTTCCGACTTCATGGAGGCCAATGTGCCCGAAGCCGAGCGCAGCCGCGCCGGCGAGGTGCTGGTGCGCATCCTGAACGGCACGCTGTTCGAACTCGCGCAGCTCACGCGCGAGCGCGCCGGCCTGCCGCCGCTCGAGCCGAGCGCACAGACCCAGGCGTTCATGACGCAGTCCGTGCTGGCGCTCAGCGACGCGCAGATCTACCCGGCGCCGCTGGTGTTCGAACTCAAGGACTTCAAGCAGGTCCAGGCCAGCGTGTTCCAGGTGGCGCGTGCCCCTGGCAAGAACATTGTCTATCTGGGCTGCGCGTTGCTGATCCTGGGTGTCTTTGCCATGCTCTACATCCGTGAGCGGCGCATCTGGGTCTGGCTGGTGCCGCAGGGCGACCACACCCGTGCCACCATGGCGCTGTCGACCAACCGCAGGACCATGGACGGCGACCAGGAATTCGCCCAGATCACCGAGAAACTCATCGGGGTTCGCCCCCCAGGAGCCCATGCATGAACACGGCCGCTAGCACCACCACGACCACGCTCAAACTGAACGAGGGCTATTTCTCGCAACGCAACTGGCTGGACTGGCTGTTTGCCGCGCTGGTGATCGGCGGCGGGCTGTTTGCGCTGCAGCGCTATGCAGCCTACATGGACGTGTACGAAAAAGGCATCTTGCTCGGCGCCATACCGTCGACCATCTGGTTGGGGTGGTTCTGGCGCCCGCTGCGCACGCTGATGGTGGCGGCCGCCGGCTGTGCGCTGCTGGCCATCGGCCTGTACCAGGTGGACGGCGCGGGCAGCCTGGCGCGCGCCGACACGGTGTTCGGACTCAAGTACTTCCTGTCGAGCCAGTCGGCGATCCTGTGGATGAGCATGTTGTTCTTCATGAGCACCACCTTCTACTGGATCAGCATGTTCGCGCGCGGCGAGGGCGCCACCATGTCGCTGATCGGCTCGCGCCTGGCCTGGGTGGCCGTGGGCATGGCGCTGATCGGCACGCTGGTGCGCTGGTACGAAAGCTACCTGGTGGGCGCCGACATCGGCCACATCCCGGTCAGCAACCTCTATGAGGTGTTCGTCATGTTCTGCTGGATGACGGCCACGTTCTACCTCTACTACGAAGCGCAGTACCGCACGCGCGCGCTGGGCGCTTTCGTGATGCTGGTGGTCAGCGCCGCCGTGGGCTTCCTGCTCTGGTACACCGTGGTGCGCGAGGCGCATGAAATCCAGCCGCTGGTGCCGGCCCTCAAGAGCTGGTGGATGAAGCTGCATGTGCCGGCCAACTTCATCGGCTATGGCACCTTTGCGCTGTCGGCCATGGTGGCCTTTGCCTACCTGATCAAGCAGTCGGCGGGCGAGACGCGCTGGTACAAGCTGGCGCCGCTGTGGCTGCTGGGCGTGGTGCTGTGCTTCGAGCCCGTGGTGTTCCGGCCCACGGCCGGCGAAGGCGCGGGCGGCAGCTACTGGATGGTGTATTTCGGCATCTCGGCCCTGATCGTGGGCGGCATCCTGTTCGGGCGCCAGCGCATCGCCAGCAAGCTGCCCCCGCTGGCGCTGCTCGACGACGTCATGTACAAGGCCATCGCTGTCGGCTTTGCGTTCTTCACCATCGCCACCGTGCTGGGTGCGCTGTGGGCGGCCGAGGCCTGGGGCGGCTACTGGAGCTGGGATCCGAAGGAAACCTGGGCGCTGATCGTCTGGCTCAACTACGCGGCCTGGCTGCACATGCGGCTCATGAAGGGGCTGCGCGGCACGGTGTCGGCCTGGTGGGCGCTGGTGGGCTTGGTGGTCACGACCTTCGCCTTCCTCGGCGTGAACATGTTCCTCAGCGGTTTGCACAGCTACGGCACCTTGTGAGGGCGAAGCGGCAGACGGTTGAGGGACAGTGAAGACGACTCCGTCTGCAGAAAGACTGTTTGGTATAGGGAACGAATCCAAGGTTTTCGGCTCTACCCACCACCGCTTCCAAGACCACCGGAGCCTTCCATGTCCAAAATCTCCCGCCACGCGGGTTCCATGCACCCCCTGGCTTCCGAAATCACGCCGCGCGCGGTGTACGAAGACCGGCGCCACATGCTGCGCTTGCTCGCAGGCGGCGCAGCGGGCGCGGCGCTCGCCAGCTGGGCCGGGCGCGAGGCACTGGCCCAGGGGACGCCACGCCCGGGCAAGCTCGCGGTGCTCGCCGGCGGTAAGTCTGCGGTGGCCGGCGGCGTCACCATGGAAAAGCTGACGAGCTACCAGGACGCCACCAGCTACAACAATTTCTACGAATTCGGCACCGACAAGGCCGACCCCGCGCGCCATGCGCACACGCTCAAGACCGCGCCCTGGACCGTCGAGGTCGAGGGCCTGGTCAAGAAGCCGGGCAAGTACGGCATCGAGGACCTGCTCAAGCTCAGCGCCCAGGAAGAGCGCATCTACCGCCTGCGCTGCGTCGAAGGCTGGTCCATGGTGATTCCATGGGTGGGCTATTCGCTGGCCGAACTCATCAAGCGGGTGGAGCCGCAGGGCAGCGCGAAGTACGTCGAATTCGTCACGCTGGCCGACAAGGCGACCATGCCGTACATCGGCTCGCGCGTGCTCGACTGGCCCTACACCGAGGGCCTGCGCATGGACGAGGCGATGCACCCGCTGACCCTGTTGGCCTTCGGCATGTACGGCGAGGTCTTGCCCAACCAGAACGGCGCGCCGGTGCGCATCGTCGTGCCCTGGAAGTACGGCTTCAAGAGCGCCAAGAGCATCGTCAAGATCCGCTTTACCGACCAGGAGCCCGGCACCGCCTGGAACAAGGCGGCGCGCAACGAATACGGCTTTTATTCGAACGTGAACCCGAACGTGGACCACCCGCGCTGGAGCCAGGCCACCGAGCGCCGCATCGGCGAGGACGGCCTGTTTGCGAAGCGGCGCAAGACGCTGCTGTTCAATGGCTATGAAGCCCAGGTCGGCCAGCTGTATGCCGGCATGGACCTGAAGAAGTTCTACTGAGGTCCTGGCGGGGCAACGCGCCGAGCGCCGCCGCTCTGCCTTCGGGGCTGCACGGCTTCTGCTCCTTTTACCGGGTGACGATCTATGGACACCAAAAAACTGCTGCTGCGCCCCGCTGCCAAACCCCTGGTGTTTGCGGCATCGCTGCTGCCCTTTGCGTGGCTGTTTTATGCGGCCGCGACCGACCAGCTGGGCGCCAACCCGGCCGAGGCGCTGATCCGCGCGCTGGGCGACTGGACGCTGCGCTTTTTGTGCATCGTGCTGGCCGTGACGCCGCTGCGGGTGACCACCGCAACGCCGGCGCTGGCGCGCTTTCGCCGCATGCTCGGCCTGTTCGTGTTTTTCTACGCCACGCTGCACCTGCTCAGCTATGCCTGGTTCGACATGGGGCTGGACTGGGGCGACATCGCGCGCGACATTGCCAAGCGCCCGTTCATCCTCGTGGGCTCGACGGCGCTGCTGCTGCTGTCGCTGCTCGCAGCCACCTCGTTCAACCGCGCGATCCGCTGGCTCGGCGCCGCACGCTGGCGCGCGCTGCACCGCCTGGTGTATGCCGTCGCGGGCCTGGCGATCCTGCATTTCTTCTGGATGCGCGCAGGTAAAAACGACTTCGCCGAAGTGGCGGTGTATGGCGCCGTGCTGGCGCTGCTGCTGGGCTGGCGCGTGGTGCACCACTGGCGCCAGAAACGGCGCCCGGGCCCGGGTGCCGCCGTGGCGGCGGCGGGCGCGCGGCAAGTTTAAGAAGCTATCAAAATCATAGCTTGCAGCGCTTGCCAGTCAAGGGCTGGAGCCCTATTCGATGCTAAAAAGCGCTGCGGCCGGCTTTCTGCCACAGGCACGCCCGTGCGAGGCGGCCTGAAATTGGGTGCCTACAGCAGCCGCTCGCCCCGGAAAGTGTCCTGGGCCGTCTCGCGCTCGCGGATCAGGTGCGCGTGCGTCCCGTCGACCAGCACTTCGGCGGCGCGGCCGCGGGTGTTGTAGTTGCTCGACATGGACATGCAGTAGGCGCCCGCGGACAGCACCGCCAGGCGGTCGCCGGGCTGCACGGCCAGCGCACGGTCGCGCCCGATCCAGTCGCCGCTCTCGCACACCGGGCCGACCACGTCATAGACCTGCGCCGCGGCGTTGTCGCCTTGCTGCAGCGGGACGATCGCGTGGAACGCCTGGTACATGGCGGGCCGCGGCAGGTCGTTCATGGCCGCGTCGATGATGCAGAAATTCTTTTCCTCGCCGGGCTTGAGGTAGAGCACTTCGGCCACGCACAGCCCGGCATTGCCGACCAGCGAGCGCCCGGGCTCGATCATGAACTGGCGGTCGCCATAGCCGCGCGCATCGATCTTGGCCAGCAGCTGCGTCCACAGCGCGTCGGCGGCGGGTGGGGTGTCGCCGTCGTAGTTGATGCCCAGGCCACCGCCAAAATCGATGTGGTGGATCGGGATGCCGGCGGCTTCGATCTCCTGCACCAGGTCGAGCAGGCGGTCGGTCGCATCGAGGTAGGGCGTGGCGTCGGTGATCTGCGAGCCGATGTGGAAGTCGATGCCGACCACGCGCAGGCCGGGCAGTGCCGCCGCCCTCTGGTAGACCGCGAGCGTGCGCTCGTGCGCCACGCCGAACTTGTTGCCTTTGAGGCCCGTCGAGATGTAGGGGTGGGTCTTGGGGTCGACGTTGGGGTTGACGCGGATGCTGACGGGCGCGGTGTGCCCCGATGCGCTGGCCACTTCGCTGAGCACTTCGAGCTCGGCCTCGCTCTCGACGTTGAAGCACAGGATGCCGGCCTGCAGGGCCTGCAGCATTTCGGCGCGCGTCTTGCCGACGCCCGAAAAGATCACCTTGCGCACGTCGCCGCCCGCAGCGACCACGCGCTCGAGCTCGCCGCCCGAGACGATGTCAAAGCCGCAGCCCTGCCGCGCGAAAAACTGCAGGACAGCCAGCGACGAATTGGCCTTCATGGCGTAGCAGACCTGCAGCTTGCGCCCGGCAAAGCCGCGTTGGTAGGCCGCCAGCGCGGCCTGCATGGCAGCCTGGGAATAGACAAACAGCGGTGTGCCGTGGGCCTGGGCCAGATCGTTCACGCGAACGTCTTCGAGGAACAGGGTGTCGCCCCGGTAGGCGATGTGGGGGTGGCCGGGCAGTGCAGGGTGGGTCATGGAATGGCAGGAGCGGGGGCGGAGGAAGGGGCGGCAGGCGCGGGCGTGCGCACCGGGGAGGGGTTCAGGGTTTCGGGCAGCGTGGCACGCCCGCTGGCGGCAGCGTCGGTCGGCAGGAACAGCGGACCCCGCTGCCCGCAGGCACCCAGGAGCGCCACGCTGGAGGCAAGGGCAAAGCTCCTCGCTAGAATTTGGAACGCTTTCAACATGCCTAAATTGTAATGACCGACCTCGAATTCCTGGACCGCGCCGAGCAGCTTCTGCTGGCCGTTGAGCAATGCTGCGACCGCATCAACGACGAGACAGACGCCGACGTGGACAGCCAGCGCACGGGCGGCATGATCACGCTCACCTTTGCCAACCGCACGCAGATCATCATCAACCAGCAAAAGCCCTTGCATGAAATCTGGATGGCGGCCAAGTCCGGGGGCTACCACTACCGCTTTGACGGCCAGCAGTGGCAAGACACCAAGGGAGCGGGCGAGTTTTTCGGCAGCCTGAGCCGCGCTGCGTCAGAGCAGTCGGGGCTGGCGCTGCGGTTTTGCGCCTGAGCCCGCCGCCACTCAGTTGCGGAACAGGTCGAGGATGCGCTTGCGCTCTTCGGGCGCGGGCGCTTCCTGTGAGGGAAGGTTTGCAGCCGCTGCAGATGTGCCATGGTCTTCGAGCCCCAGGCTGGGAACGCCGGCGTTGCGGCTGTATTCCTCGTAGAACCATTCCCCGCCCACGTTGACCACGCCGGGTGGAACCGTGGATTCCATCACCGGCACGCCCTTGAGCGCGCGGTCCATGAAGCTGATCCACACGGGCAGGCTCAGGCCGCCGCCGGTTTCCCGGCTGCCGAGGTTGCGCGGCGTGTCGTAGCCGATCCAGGTCACGGCCGCGATGGTCGGCTGGAAGCCGGCAAACCAGGCGTCCACCGAGTCGTTGGTGGTGCCCGTCTTGCCGTACAGGTCGGGGCGCTTGAGTGTGGCCTGGGCCCGCGCGGCAGTGCCCGAGCGCGTGACCTCTTGCAGCAGGCTGTCCATGATGAACGCGTTGCGCGGCTCGATGGCGCGCTGGCTTTGTGCCAGGGCCGGAGGCTGGGTGTCAGAGAGCACGCGGCCCTTGTGGTCCGTGACGCGTGCGATCAGCCAGGGGTTGACGCGGTAGCCGCCATTGGCAAACACCGAGAAGCCGACAGCCATCTGCATCGGTGTGACGGAGCCGGCGCCCAGCGCCATGGTCAGATAGGGCGGGTGCTTGTCGGCATCGAACCCGAAGCGCGATACCCATTCCTGCGCATTCTTGGGGCCGACGGCCTGCAGGATGCGGATGGAAACCATGTTCTTGGACTTGGCCAGACCGGTGCGCATGGTCATCGGGCCGTCGTATCTGCCGTCGTAGTTCTTGGGCTCCCAGGGTTGCCCGCCGGTCACGCCCGAACCAAAGAACAGTGGCGCATCGTTGACCACGGTGGCGGGCGTGAAGCCCTTTTCGAGGGCTGCGGAGTAAATGAAGGGCTTGAAGCTCGAGCCCGGCTGGCGCCACGCCTGGGTGACGTGGTTGAACTTGTTCTTGTCAAAATCGAACCCGCCCACCAAGGCCTTGATCGCGCCGCTGCGTGGGTCGATGGCCACCAGCGCGCCTTCGACTTCGGGCAACTGCGTGATTTCCCAGGTGTTCTTCGCAGTCTTGGCAACGCGGATGACGGCGCCGCGGCGCAGCTTGATGTTGGGCGGCGCCTTGTCGCTCAGCCCCGACTGGGCGGGCTTGAGCCCTTCGCCGGTGATTTCCACGCTGTCGCCGTTCTGGCGCACGGCGGTGATCTTGCGGGGACTGGCGTCCAGCACGATGGCGGACATGAGGTCGCCGTTGTCGGGGTGGTCAGCCAACACGTCGTCGATGGCCTCTTCGAGTTCCTGCGCACCGGTGGGCAGGCTGACGAATTTTTCCGGCCCGCGGTAGTGCTGGCGGCGCTCGTAGTCCATGATGCCGCGGCGCAGGGAGTGGTAGGCCGCGTCCTGGTCGGCAGCGTTCAGCGTGGTGTAGACGTTGAGGCCGCGGGTGTAGGCCTCGCTTCCGTACTGCGCGAAGATCAGCTGGCGCGCCATTTCAGCCACGTATTCGGCGTGCACGCGCGTGTTGTTGAGCCCGTTGCGCACCGTGGGCTCTTCTTTGCGCGCCTCTTGCGCCTGCTGCGGCGTGATGAAGTGGTTCTCCTCCATGCGGTCGATGATGTAGAGCTGGCGGATCCGGGCGCGCTTGGGGTTGCTGATCGGGTTGTAGGCCGAAGGCGCTTTGGGTAACCCGGCCAGCATGGCCGCTTCCGCCACGGAGACGGACTTCAGGGGCTTGCCAAAGTAGGCTTCAGAAGCCGCAGCAAAGCCGTAGGCACGGTTGCCCAGATAAATCTGATTCATGTAGATTTCCAGAATCTGATTTTTGGACAGCAGGTGCTCCAGTTTGAATGTAAGTAATATTTCGTAAATTTTTCGCGTAAATGTTTTTTCTGACGACAGATAAACATTGCGCGCGACCTGCATGGTGATGGTCGAGGCCCCCTGGCTTTTGACGCGCCCGAGATTGGCCAAAACGGCGCGCAGCATGCCCTTGTAATCCACTCCTCCGTGTTGAAAGAAGCGCGTGTCTTCGATTGCCAGCACCGCATCCTTCATCACTTGGGGGATCTCCTGGATGGGCGTGAGGGTGCGCCGTTCCTCTCCGAATTCGCCCAGCAAGGCCCCTTCTGCGGAGTACACGCGCATCGGCAGCTTGGGACGGTAGTCTGCCAATTCCGAGACGTCGGGCAGGTTCGGGTAGGCCATGGCCAGGGCCACCGCAATCACCAAGACCACGGCGACAGCCCCGGCCGCAGCCAGACCTAGGCCCCAAAACAGGAGGCGCAGAAGCCACCGCAGCCAAGCAGGGCGGGAGGGCACGGCACGTGAAGAAGCGGGGCTGGACGGTTTGGGCGGAGTTGGGGGCGGCATAACGCTCCGGATGGAAATAAGCAGCCATTATAAAAATGGCCGCTGCATTTTCTGGATGGGAAAAGAGACCGTGCTGCGGCGCCCCAGGGAAGGAGGCGGACACGGAGAGAAATCAGGCTTTCAGTGAGGGGTTCCGGAACGTCTGCTTTTGACAACGGTCAGCCGCTGCAGTGCCGGCGAAAGTCTTGGTCGCAGGACAAGCTTACTGATAGCATTCATGAGAAATGTTAAGTTTTGTTGTGTCGTTGTGACAATAAGAGGGGACCATCTTGATCTCTGCAGGATCTCTGTTCAGTCGCCAATCCGCGCCTTTGCTGGGTATCGACATCAGTTCCTCCAGCGTCAAGCTGGTGGAGTTAGGCCAAGACAAGGCGGGAGGCTTGGTCCTGGAGCGCTGTGCCATCGAGCCACTGGAGCGCGGGTGGATTACAGACGGTAACATCGAAAAGTTCGATGAAGTGGCCGAGGCACTGCGCCGCGTCGTCAAAAAAAGTGGCACGCGCACCCGAAATGTGGCGTTGGCCCTGCCTCCATCGGCCGTCATCACCAAAAAGATCACCCTGCCCGCCGGCATGACGGACCAGGAACTGGAGGTGCAGGTGGAGTCCGAGGCCAACCAGTACATTCCGTTTTCCCTGGACGAGGTGAGCCTGGATTTTTGCGTCATCGGGCCCAGCAAGAACGCGCCGGGCGACGTCGATGTGCTGATTGCCGCCTCGCGCCGCGAGAAGGTGCAGGATCGCCAGGGGCTGGCCGAGGCGGCCGGCCTCAAGGCCGCGATCGTGGACATCGAGTCCTACGCTTCCCGCCTGGCAGCCAGCCGCTTGATCGAGGCGCTGCCCAATGAGGGGGTGGACGCCATGGTGGCGCTTTTCGAAGTGGGCGCGCTCACGACCAGCATGCAGATCATCCGCAACGATGAGGTGCTGTACGACAGGGACCAGGCCTTTGGTGGCGCACAGCTCACGCAGCTCATCGTTAGGCAATATGGTTTTTCGGTCGAAGAAGCGGAAAGCAAGAAGCGCAGCGGTGATCTTCCGGAAGACTATGTCTCGGCAGTGTTGCGTCCCTTCGTGGAGAGCATGGCCCAGGAAGTGGGGCGGGCGCTGCAATTTTTCTTCACCAGCACGCCCTATCACCGTGTCGACCACATCCTGCTCGCGGGCGGTTCGGCACCGCTGTCCGGATTGACCGAGGCCGTGGTGCAACACACCGGCTTTGCCTGCAATGTGGTCAATCCGTTCGAGGGCATGGAAGTTGGAAGCTCCGTGCGCATGAAAAAAATGGTGCGCGAAGCCCCGTCGTATCTGACTTCCTGCGGCCTGGCGATGCGGAGGTTCCTGCAGTGATTTTGATCAACCTGCTTCCCCACCGGGAGGCGGCCCGCAAGCGCCGGCGAGAGGCGTTTCAGGTCACTATGTTCCTGTCGTTTCTGCTTGGGCTGGCCCTTGCTGCGGCCATCTACTGGTGGTTTCAGACCATGATTGCCGATCAGCAAGACAAAAATAACTTCTTGCAGACCGAAATCAAGGTTCTGGAGAACCAGATCAAGGAAATTGCAACGATCGAAGAAGAAATTGCATCGTTGCGCGCGCGGCAAAAGGCGGTGGAAGACCTGCAGTCGGACCGCAATCTTCCCGTGCACCTGCTTAACGAACTGGTCCAGCAATTGCCCGACGGCGTCTACGTCACCAGCCTCAAACAGACGGACCAGTCGGTGACCATGCAGGGCGTGGCGCAGTCCAATGAGCGGGTGTCGGAAATGCTGCGCAACCTCTCCAGCAGCACGCCCTGGCTGTCTAAGCCCGAACTCGTCGAAATCGTGGCGAGCAATCTGGCGCTTTCCGCGCGCGACCAGCGCCGCGTTTCCACGTTCAATCTCAGATTCCAGCTGATGCGCTCCAGCGAGGTGCAAAAAGCCATGGATGCCGCGAGCGGTACACAGGCAGGCACCGCTGCGGTGGGGAAGTGACCTATGGTGAAGAAAAAAAGCCCCTCCATCGATCTGGCCGAGCTGCAGCGCAACCTGCAGCGCCAATTCAGCCATCTGGATCCCAAAGACCCGTCGCTCTGGCCTGCATTGCCGCGTTACCTGTTGTGCGCGGCAATCGCGATAGGCGTTGCGGTGGTTCTGTGGTTTGCCAAGCTGACCGACTACGAAGAAGAGCTGCAAGCCGAACGCTCTAGAGAAGTCACGCTCCGTCAGGACTACCAAAAGAAGCTGGTGAAAGCCGTGAGTCTGGACGCCCTCAAAAAGCAGCGTGAGCAGGTCCAGCAATACGTCATCCAGCTGGAGAAACAACTGCCCAGCAAGGCCGAAATGGCCGCCCTGCTGTCCGACATCAACCAGGCCGGCCTGGGCCGCAGCCTGCAGTTCGACCTGTTCCGCCCCGGCCAGATCGTGGTACGCGACTACTACGCCGAGCTTCCCATCGCGGTGCGGGTCACCGGTAAGTACCACGACATGGGCGCATTTGCCTCCGATATCGCCCACCTTTCACGCATCGTCACCTTGAACAACCTGTCGATTGCTCCCGCGACCAAGGACAGCAGCAATCTGACCCTGGATGCCACGGCGCGCACATTCCGCTACCTGGATCCTGAAGAGGTGCAGGCCCAGCGCAAGGCGACGGAGGGCAAGAAATGAGCCGCACCAGAGCAGTGTTGATCGCGCTCAGCCTTTTGCCGCTCGCCGGCTGCGGTTCCTCGGGAGAGGACGAGTTGCGCCAGTGGATGGCGGACGAGCGTGCGCAGACAAAGCCTCGCGTCACGCCGATCACCGAGCCCAAGCAATTCCAGCCCCAGGCGTACACGGCCGAAGGCAGCATGGAGCCGTTCAATCCGCTCAAGCTGACCCAGGCGCTGCGGCGCGACTCGGCACAGGTCGCGTCGAACGCCGCGCTGATCGCGCCCGAAATGGCGCGGCGCAAAGAGCCGTTGGAGGCCTTTCCGCTCGACGCCATGTCCATGGTGGGCAGCCTGGAAAAGGCCGGCAAGCCCACCGCACTGCTGAAGGTCGACAACTTGCTGTACCAGGTGCAGGCGGGGTCCTACCTCGGGCAGAACTATGGGCGCATCACAAGAATTACCGAAACCGCCATTCAGATGCGCGAAATTGTCCAGGACGCTACCGGCGACTGGATTGAGCGCACGGCATCGCTAGAGCTGCAAGAGGGGGCGAAAAAATGAAACCAAACAACGTCGCAATCATGAAGACGCTGGGGCGGGCAGCTGTGGTGGCCCTTGCTACTTTGGGCTCGGGCATTGCGTTGGCACAGAGTGCCATCGAGGCAGTGACGGGCTCCCTGCAAGGCGGCGCGGAAGTCGTGCGCATTGAGTTGAGCGCACCCCTGTCGGTGCTGCCCTCGGGCTTTGCCACGCAGTCGCCGGCCCGCATCGCGCTGGACTTCCCGGGCACCTCGAATGCCATGGGACGCTCGCTGGTGGAGGTGAACCAGGGGAATCTGAGGTCTGTCAACGTGGTGCAGGCGGGTGACCGCTCGCGGGTGGTGCTCAACCTGAAGCAAGCCACCGCCTACCGGGCAGAAATCCAGGGCAAGGTGTTGCTCGTCTCCCTCGAGCCTGTTGCCGCCGCCGCGTCCGGCCAACCGGCCCAGAACACGGTGTTCGCCGAACCAGGCAGCAGCGATGTCCTGCCCATCAGAGACGTGGATTTCCGGCGCGGACCTGACGGGTCAGGGCGTGTGGTGGTCGGCCTGGCCAGCAACCAGGTCGGTGTGGACCTGCGCCAGCAGGGCAAGGGCATCACCGTGGATTTTCTGCGCTCATCCCTGTCCGAGGGACTGCGCCGGCGCCTGGATGTCACCGACTTTGGCACGCCTGTCCAGCTCATCACCACCGGCCAGCAGGGCGACCGGGTGCGCATGGTGATCGAACCCGTGGGCGAGTGGGAGCACAGCGCCTACCAAAGCGACAACCAGTTTGTCGTGGAAGTGCGCCAGAAAAAGGTCGACCTGACCAAGCTCACTCAGGGCCCCGGCTACAGCGGCGAAAAGCTCTCGCTGAACTTCCAGAACATCGAAGTGCGGTCTTTGCTGCAGGTGATCGCCGACTTCACCAACTTCAATATCGTCACGTCGGACACGGTGACCGGATCGCTGACCCTGCGCTTGAAGGACGTTCCCTGGGACCAGGCACTGCAGATCATCATGGATGCCAAGGGCCTGGGAATGCGCAAGGCGGGCACCGTCCTCTGGATTGCGCCCAAGGACGAAATCGACGCTCGCACCCGCAAGGATTTTGAAGCCGCGCAGGCGATCGAGAAGCTGGAGCCGCTGCGCACGCAGGCCTACCAGATGAACTACGCCAAGGCTGTCGACATGGTGGCCCAGCTCACCAATTCCAGCCAGGGCAGCACCGGCGGTACCAGCACGCGCTTCTTGTCGCAGCGGGGCAGCGCCATCGCCGAGCCGCGCACGAACCAGCTGTTCGTGACCGATACGCCCGCCAAGCTGGAAGAGGTGCGCAAACTGCTGGCGTCGCTGGACGTGGCAGTGCGCCAGGTGCTGATCGAAGCACGCATCGTCGAAGCGCGTGACACCTTCGGGCGGTCGCTGGGCGTCCGGTTGGGTGGCACCGACCTGCGCGCGAACCGTGGCGGCGATGGCGGTTATGGCATCGGAGGGGGCAACCGCATTGGTTTTGGCACCAGCTACAGCAACGCGGTGGCCACCAGCGGGGCCGGCGGGCAGGTGGACACCTTGGGCAGTTTCGTGAATTTGCCTGCCCGCCTTTCCGGGGTTGAGGGCGTCGGCAGTTTCGCGTTGTCGATCTTCAACTCGGCCGCCAACCGGTTCCTGACGCTGGAACTGTCGGCCATGGAGGCCGACGGCAAGGGCAAGATCGTGTCGAGTCCCCGGGTCATCACCGCCGACCAGACCAAGGCCTTGATCGAGCAGGGAACGGAGTATCCGTATTCGGTCACCGCGCCCAACGGGGCCACGACCATTGCCTTTAAGAAAGCCGTTCTCAAGCTCGAGGTGACGCCGCAGATCACGCCGGAAGGCAGCATCATTCTCGACCTGGACATCAACAAGGACAGCCGGGGCGAAACCACGACGCAGGGCGTGGCGATTGACACCAAGCACATCAAGACGCAAATCCTAATTGAAAACGGCGGTACGGTGGTGATCGGCGGAATTTTCGAAATGGAAGAAACCAATCAGGAAAACAAGATTCCGCTGTTGGGGGACGTGCCTGTGCTGGGGCATCTCTTCAAGAACAATACGAAGGAATCTTCTAAAAGAGAGATGCTGGTGTTCATAACACCCAAAGTGATTACCGATCGTGGACCTGTCCGTTAATTATTGGTGTTGATGTGAAAATGAAAAAAATAACGCAACTTTTTGGGTTGGGCCTGTCTTTGGCCTTGGTGGCATGCGGTGGAGGTGGAGGGAATTCAGGTTCTAAGCCTGGAGGAGGTGCCGTTCCGCCCAACGTTGCAAGCATTGCTTATCGGCTCGATAAAAATGCATTGAATAACTCAGGTGCGGATGAGGCGGTTCTAACCGTCACTGCTCTGGACTCCAATAACAACCCGGTTGCAAATTCTGCCCTGACGGTTTCTGTGAATTCTGGCATCTACACGCCATTGGTGCCGGTTTCGGATGCTGCCGGTCAAGCGTCTGGAAAGATTTCGGTAGGGGGAAACAAAGCCAACCGAGAGATCACCGCGGTAATGAAAATGGGAGGCCAAACCGCGACAGCCATTATTCCCGTGACAGGCAGCCAGGTTGGGTTGTCTTTGGTCCCAGCCACTCCTATTCCGGGGGGGGCTGCGACATTGTCCATCAAAGTGACCGATGTCAATGGGTCTGGTATCGCACAGACACCTATCAAGCTGGGGGGCACACTGGGTTTCTCGCAGAGTTTGAATACCGATAGCAGTGGCAATGCTTCGGTGCAACTGCAGGCCGTGCCTGGCACTCCAGGAACCTATTCGGTTGAAGCCTCCGCGTCTGGTGTAGCGGTCCGCCAAGACGTTCAGGTTCTGCTGCCTGGAGGTACCGGTATTCCCAACGCCACGGGAGTGATCAGTGCGGCCAGTTTGGCCATCACCCCCAACACCATCGCGCCCAATGGGGCAAGCTCTACCACGAGTCGGGCAGGCCTGAGGGCGGTTTTCCAAAACGCATCCAACCAAGCCATCCAGAACGTGCGCGCCCGCTTCGAGATCGTTCCGCCGGGGCTGGGCAGCGGTGAAGTGATTTCCACAGGGACTGCAACGGTGTATAGCGACGCCAATGGCCAAGCTTTGGCCGACTATATTGCCGGAACGCGATCCAGCCCCACCGATGGTGTTCGCATTCGCGTCTGCTATGGAATGACGGATGCGGAGATCGCAAATGGTGCTTGTCCAAATTCCAAGACTGCCACCATGACTGTCGCCAGTCAGCCACTCTCCATCACCTTGGGTGATAACAATGAGTTGACCCGAGGCTCGGACAACCTTACCTATATCAAGAAGTTTGACATCGCGGTTTCCGATGCCGCAGGCAACGCTGTGCCCAATGCGCAAATCTCTGCGAGCGTGGACTTGCGGGAATATGGGAAGGGGCCATATGCAAGCACGCGCACGTGGTGCTTGAACGAAGATAAGAATCGCAACGGATTTCTGGACTTGGGTGAAGACGCTGACAATGATGGCAAGCTTTCTCCCCGTAAAGCGGATGTTCTTTTGTCTTTCGTAGGCGCAAAAACAACCGGAACGAATGGCCGTGCGACCATCCAGGTCGAATACCCCATGAACGTGGCGACCTGGCTCTTTTATGCCGTGAAAGTCACCACCAGCGTGGCCGGTTCAGAAGGAGTGGTCGAGAAGCTCTACCGAACGGATTTCATCGAGGGCGACGACAAGAACGGTTCATTCCTGACACCTCCCTATGGTGTGAACGGTTGCAACACGCCCAATTGAGTGTCTTTTTTGCGAGAAATGTGAGCAACGTTGCCCTCATCGGCCTCCCCGGCTCCGGCAAATCCACCATCGGGCGACACCTTGCCCGGCGGCTGGGGATGGCGTTCATCGACTCCGACCACGTGATCGAGCACCGCATCGGCTGCTCGATCCGGGAGTTTTTTGACCGCGAGGGCGAAGACGCCTTTCGCGACATCGAAGAGGCCACGATCGATGAACTGACCGCCGGCACCGCGCCGGCGGTTTTGTCCACGGGCGGCGGCGCGGTGTTGCGCGCAGCCAACCGCGCGCATTTGCGCGAGCGCGGGCAGGTGGTTTATTTGCATGCCTTGCCCGAGGACATTTACCGGCGCCTGCGCCACGACACGGCGCGCCCGCTGCTGCAGGTGGACGATCCACTCCAGCGGCTGCGCGACCTGTACGCGCAGCGCGACCCGCTTTACCGCGAAACCGCGCACTTCGTGATTGAAACCGGGCGCCCCTCGGTGGCCACGCTGGTGAACATGGTCGTGATGCAGCTGGAGCTGGCGGATGCGGTTCCGCGGTGGGCGGGCGGGCCGGTGCCGGGCGGCGCAGCGCCCCGCCAGTGATCTGGGTCCACTGGGCCGGCCGACCGCTTCCGTCGCAAAAGATGTTTGACAAGCTCTGGCGAGCAGAGCGCGCAGCCGGGCCCGCGCCGCGCCTGCCCTAAACTTGGCCCACCATGTCCACTGCCCTCACTTCCCCGCATTCCGAACTGCAGCGCGATGGCGGCGCCGCATCCGCGCCTGTTGCTTCGCCGGCCTTTTCGGCCGCTGCGGCTGTACAAACCATCGCCATTGACCTGGGCGAGCGCAGCTACCCCATCGTGGTGGGCGCTGGCCTGCTGGGTGATCCTGCCACCTACGCAGCGCTGCCCCGTGCTGCAGCGGCCCTCATCGTCACCAACACCACGGTGGCGCCGCTCTACGCCGATGCGTTGCGCGCGGCGCTGGCGCCGAAGTACGCGCAGGTGCACCTGGTGGTGCTGCCCGACGGCGAGGAGCACAAAACCTGGCAGACCCTGAACCTGATTTTCGATGCCCTGCTGCAGCACGGCTGCGACCGCAAGACCGTGCTGTTTGCGCTGGGCGGCGGCGTGGTCGGCGACATGACGGGCTTTGCCGCCGCGAGCTATATGCGCGGCGTGCCGTTTGTGCAGGTGCCGACCACGCTGCTGGCGCAGGTCGACTCGTCGGTGGGTGGCAAGACGGCCATCAACCATCCGCTGGGCAAAAACATGGTTGGCGCGTTCTACCAGCCCCTGCTGGTGGTCTGCGACCTTGCCACGCTCGACACCCTGCCGGCGCGCGAGCTGAGCGCGGGCCTGGCCGAAACCATCAAGTACGGGCCGATTGCCGACATGGACTTCATGGGCTGGCTCGAAGACCAACATGGACGCGCTGCTGGCGCGCGAGCGCACGGCGCTGGCGCATGCGGTGCGGCGCAGCTGCGAGATCAAGGCGCAGGTGGTGGGGCAAGACGAGCGCGAGGCCGGGCTGCGCGCCATCCTGAACTTTGGCCACACCTTCGGCCATGCCATCGAGGCCGGCATGGGCTATGGCGCCTGGCTGCACGGCGAGGGCGTGGGCGCGGGCATGGTGATGGCGGCCGAACTCTCGCGCCGCCTCGGTCTGGTGGACGGCGTCTTTGCCGCGCGCCTGAACGCGCTCGTGCAGCGCGCCCACCTGCCGCTGCGCGGCGCGGTACTCGACGCGGCCGACAACGCCGGCCGCTACCTCGAACTGATGCGCGTGGACAAGAAGTCCGAGGCCGGCGAAATCCGCTTTGTGCTGATCGACGGGCCGGGCCGGGCCTGCGTGCGCGCCGCGCCCGACGCGCTGGTGCGCGAAGTGATCGACGCCTGCTGCGCTCCATGATTTGATGAAATTGATAGCTACCAGCGCTGGCTGGTAAAGCGTTTGAGGCCGATTTGACCCAAAACCCTGCTTTGGCGTGTTATGCCTGCGACCCGGCGCGCACGCGCGGGCGGCGCCACGCCGAGCCCGCCGCGCCCACGCGCACCGACTACCAGCGCGACCGCGACCGCATCGTGCACTCGTCGGCCTTTAGGCGCCTGGTCTACAAGACGCAGGTGTTCCTGAACCACGAGGGCGACATGTTCCGCACGCGGCTCACGCACTCGATAGAGGTGGCGCAGCTGGCGCGCTCGGTCGCGCGCTCGCTGCGCATCAACGAAGACCTGGTCGAAGCGATTGCGCTGGCGCACGACCTCGGCCACACGCCGTTCGGCCATGCCGGGCAGGACGCCCTGAACGCCTGCATGGCCGGGCAGGGCGGCTTCGAGCACAACCTGCAAAGCCTGCGCGTGGTCGATGCGCTCGAAGAGCGCTACCCGCAGTTCGATGGCCTGAACCTCACGTTCGAGACACGCGAGGGCATCCTCAAGCACTGCTCGCGCCAGCACGCCGAGCAGCTGGAGGCCGTGGAGCCCGGCGGCGTGGGCCAGCGCTTCCTGCTGCGCCAGCAGCCCAGCCTCGAAGCCCAGCTGTGCAACCTGGCCGACGAGATCGCGTACAACGCGCACGACATCGACGATGGCGTGCGCTCGGGGCTGATCACGCTCGCGCAGCTGCGCGAGGTGCCGCTGTTCGACCGCTACCGCGCCGAGGCCCAGGCCGAGCACCCGGGCCTGGGCGCGGCGGCGGGCCAGCGGCGCCTGCTCTACGAGTCGATCCGGCGCATGCTGAGCGCGCAGGTCTACGACGTGATCGACGCCACGCAGGCTGCGCTGGCGCAGGCCCGGCCCGACAGCGCCGACGCCGTGCGCGCCGCACCGGCCCTGGTGGGCTTCAGCGCCGGCATGCGCGCGCAGTCGCAGGAACTCAAGCGCTTTTTGTTCCAGAACCTGTACCGCCACGCGCAGGTGGTGGCGATGACGGACAAGGCGCGCCAGGTCGTGCGCGAGCTGTTCGCGGTCTATCTGGCGCAGCCGCAGCAGATGAAGCCCAGCTTTGCGGCGCGTGCGGCGGCGGCGGGGTCCGACGGCTGCGCGCGCACCGTGGCCG
Organism: uncultured beta proteobacterium; assembly: GCA_963703375.1. Taxonomy (GTDB): domain Bacteria; phylum Pseudomonadota; class Gammaproteobacteria; order Burkholderiales; family Burkholderiaceae_C; genus Simplicispira. The sequence continues at coordinate 1,005,243 of CAVPEF010000004.1, forward strand.
ACTTCATCGCCGGCATGACCGACCGCTATGCGGCGCGCGAGCACGAACGGCTGACGGGCCTGCGCCTGCTCGCCTGACGCCCGGGAGCCTGCCGCGGGCGCGCCGGTAAAATCGGGGCCTTTTCCCTTCAGGCCCACTGCATGCCCACGCCTTCCGCCGCGCCCCTGCCGGCCATCCCCTTCGATTCCGACACCGTGGTGCAAGACACGGTGCGCTGGCTCGAGCGCGCGGTGATTGCGCTCAACCTGTGCCCTTTCGCCAAGGGCGTGCACACCAAGGGCCAGATCCACTATGCCGTGAGCGCCGCCACCGACGCCGAGGCGCTGCTGCACGACCTGCAGCGCGAACTCGAAGCGCTGGCAGACACGCCGGCGGACCAGCGCGACACCACGCTGTTGATGGCGCCCGACTGCCTGCCCGACTTCCTCGATTTCAATGATTTCCTGGAGCTGGCCGATGCATTGCTCGAGTCCATGGACCTGGGCGGCGACCTGCAGATCGCCAGCTTTCACCCGCAGTTCCAGTTCGCCGGCACCGAGGTCGACGACGTGACCAACTGCACCAACCGCGCGCCGTACCCCACGCTGCACCTGCTGCGCGAAGACAGCATCGACCGCGCCGTCGAAGCCTTCCCGGAGGCGGAAGCAATCTTCGAGCGCAACATCGAAGTGCTGGAAAAGCTCGGCATGGACGGCTGGCAGGCGCTGGACGTGGGCGCGCGCTGCCCGGTGGCGCATGCGCCGGGCAAGGGCAACGCATGAAGCCCGCCAACAAAGCGGTGACCAAAGACGGTGCCAAGGCTGCGACACCGGACCTGTCCGAACTGCGGCCCGGGCCAGTCGCTCGAACTGCTCAAGGAGCTGCACATCCTCACGCGCGACGGGCGCCTGAACCAGGACTCGCGGCGCAAGCTCAAGCAGGTCTACCACCTGTTCCAGTTCATCGAGCCGCTGCTGCAGGAGCTGTCGCAGGGCGGCGATGCGCCCACGCTGGCCGACCACGGCGCGGGCAAGTCCTACCTGGGCTTCATCCTCTACGACCTGTACTTCAAGGCGCTCGGGCGCGGCCACATCTATGGCATCGAGTGGCGCGCCGAACTGGTCGAGAAATCGTGCGCGCTGGCGCAGCGCCTGGGGTTTGGGCGCATGTCGTTCCTGAACCTGTCGGTGGCCGCATCGGCCGGCGCGGCCGAGCTGCCCGAGCGCATCGACCTCGTGACCGCGCTGCACGCCTGCGACACCGCCACCGACGACGCCATCGCCTTCGGCCTGCAAAAGCAGGCGCGCGCCATGGTCATCGTGCCCTGCTGCCAGGCCGAGGTGGCCGCTTGCCTGCGCCAAGGCAAGGCGCTGCAGCTGGCGCGCACGCCGCTGGCCGAGCTCTGGCGCCACCCGCTGCACACGCGCGAGCTGGGCAGCCAGATCACCAACGTGCTGCGCTGCCTGCACCTGGAGGCCAGCGGCTACCAGGTCACGGTGACCGAGCTGGTGGGCTGGGAGCACAGCATGAAGAACGAACTGATCATTGCGCGCTACACCGGCCAGAAAAAGCGCAGCGCGGCCGAGCGCCTGCGTGCCATCCTGGCCGAGTTCGGGCTGGAGCAGGCGCTGGGGGCGCGCTTTGGGCTGGAGCCGGTGTCTGCGGTGGTGTGAAGACCGGTGCGGCGGCATTAGACGGTTTTAGGTGTTTTTGGCCTCGAGTGCTTGCTGGGTAAGCGCTGGTAGCTATCTTTTTTAATTTTGCTTTGAATCTATCGCTGCGCCTTTTTGCTGGAGGCGGCTGGCCGGGATGTGCGCCCGGCGGCGCAGTAACTTTCTTTCGCGTCGCCGAAAGAAAGTCACCAAAGAAAGGGCGACCCCGCTGTCTGCGACCCCAGCGCTTTGCGCTGGGGCAACCTGCGGTGCTCGGTCTGGGCGGGGTCCGCATGAACTCGCGCTTCGCGCTCAGACAGCATGCGGCCCTGGTCCGCCCAGCCCTGCGCGCCTCGGCGCAGACAGAGGGGACAGGGGCCCGGTAGCCCAACAGCCGGACAGCCACCCGGGCCATCGCTGCGCTCGGCCTGACACGGCGCAGCGCGCGCAAATCGGGGCCGAGCGCAGCGATGGCCCGTATGGATGTTCCGGTTCCCCAGCCCGTGGGGCTGCGCCGAGGAGCGCAGCGGCAGGCGGACAAGGGCCGCGTACTGTTTGAGCCGAGGGCGAGTTCACGCGAGACCCCGCTGCAGCGAGCACCGCAGGGTGCCCCAGCGCGCAGCGCTGGGGTCGCAGACTTCGGGTCGCCTTTCTTTTGGGTGACGTTTCTTTGGCGAACCAAGAGAAAAGTACCTGCGCCGCCGGGGCGCAGATCCCGGCCAGCAGCCCCCAGCGAAGGGCACATCGTCAATAAACGCAACGAACCCAAGAAAATCCGCCCGCCGAGGCGCGACTCGGCCTCAGCCCTCAGCAAAAACGCACAACCAATCAATTCAAATAAAAAATCGGGGACAGACACCAATTTAAAATTGTCCACATCGCCCTCTCTGGAACTTCCCATGGCCCGCCTGCCCCGTCTGACCCTGCCCGGCTACCCGCACCACATCATCCAGCGCGGCAACAACCGCCAGGTGATCTTTGCGGACAAACAGGACTTCGAGACCATGCTCGCGCTCTTGACCGAGAACGCGCAAAAGTTCGGCGTCGCGGTGCATGCCTATGTGCTGATGGACAACCACTTCCACCTGCTGGCCACACCGTCCACCGCCGAGGCGCTGCCGCTGATGATGCAGGCCGTGGGGCGCAGCTATGTGCGCACTTTCAACCAACGCCATGGCCGCAGCTGGCACGCTGTGGGAAGGGCGCTACCGCTCGACGCTGATCGAGACCGAGCGCTACCTGCTGGCCTGCATGGTCTACCTCGATCTGAACCCGGTGCGCGCCGGCAGGGTGGCGCAGCCGGGCGCCTGGCCCTGGTCCAGCCATGCCCACCACCTGGGCCAGCGCAGCGACAAGCTGGTCACGCCGCATGCGCTGTACTGGGCGCTGGGCAACACGCCCTTTGCGCGCGAGGCCGCCTATGCCGCGCTGGTGCAGGCAGGCATCGGCCATGGCGAACAGGTGGCGCTGACCGACGCGGCCTTGCGCGGCTGGGCGCTGGGGAGTGCGGATTTTGTCGCGGCCTTGCAAAAAAAATCGCCACGCCGCGTTGCCAAAGCCAAGCCAGGGCGGCCGCCTAGCGTGCGAAAAATCATGGTCAAATAGCCTCGCAGTCCTTTGTTCATATGAACTATTTGCTACTGAATTTGATGCGTCCCTAATTTAAATGGATGGGTTAATTGGTTCGTTTAATTGGAATCTGACCCCTATTATTTTGCTTGCGCCCGTATGTTGCATTGCACTAATCTTGTGTTTCTGTGAACACACAAGAGATGCACACCATGACCACCGCGGCTGAAATTGCGCACCTGACACAACACGGCCTGTATGCGGCCGGGCATGAGCACGATGCCTGCGGGCTGGGCTTTGTGGCCCATATCCAGGGCGAGAAGCGCCACGACATCGTCACGCAGGCGCTGAAGATCCTCGAGAACATCGACCACCGCGGCGCGGTCGGGGCCGACAAGCTGATGGGCGATGGCGCGGGCATCCTGATCCAGATTCCCGACGCGCTCTACCGCGAGGAGATGGCCCGGGCCGGAACGGCCCCGGACGGTTCCGTGGGCGTCACGCTGCCCGCCGCAGGCGAGTACGGCGTCGGCATGATCTTTCTGCCCAAGGAGCACGCTTCGCGCCTGGCCTGCGAGCAGGAGATGGAGCGTGCCATCCGCGCCGAAGGCCAGGTGCTGCTGGGCTGGCGCGATGTGCCGGTGGACAAGGACATGCCGATGTCGCCCACCGTGCGCGCGAAAGAGCCCATCCTGCGCCAGGTGTTCATCGGCCGCGGCAGCGACGTGATCGTGCAGGACGCGCTCGAGCGCAAGCTCTATGTGATCCGCAAGACCGCCAGCGCCGCCATCCAGGCGCTGCGGCTCAAGCACAGCAAAGAGTATTACGTGCCCAGCATGAGCAGCCGCACCGTGATCTACAAGGGCCTGCTGCTGGCCGACCAGGTGGGCAAGTACTACCTCGACCTGCAGGACGTGCGCTGCGTCTCGGCGCTCGGCCTGGTGCACCAGCGCTTCTCGACCAACACCTTCCCCGAGTGGCCGCTGGCCCACCCGTACCGCTATGTGGCCCACAATGGCGAGATCAACACCGTCAAGGGCAACTACAACTGGATGAAGGCGCGCGAAGGCGTGATGGCCTCGCCCGTGCTGGCGCAGGATCTGCAAAAGCTCTACCCGATCAGCTTTGCCGACCAGTCGGATACGGCCACGTTCGACAACTGCCTCGAATTGCTGACCATGGCCGGCTACCCGATCAGCCAGGCCGTGATGATGATGATCCCCGAGCCCTGGGAGCAGCACACCACCATGGACCCGCGCCGGCGCGCGTTCTACGAGTACCACGCCGCCATGCTCGAGCCCTGGGACGGCCCGGCCTCGATCGTCTTCACCGACGGCCGCCAGATCGGCGCCACGCTCGACCGCAACGGCCTGCGCCCCTCGCGCTACTGCGTGACCGACGACAACCTGGTGATCCTCGCGTCCGAGTCGGGCGTGCTGCCCGTGCCCGAGAACCGCATCGTGCGCAAATGGCGCCTGCAGCCGGGCAAGATGCTGCTGATCGACCTCGAGCAGGGCCGCATGGTCGACGACGACGAGCTCAAGGCCAACATCGTCAACACCAAGCCCTACAAGCAGTGGATCGAGAACCTGCGCATCAAGCTCGACAGCATCGTGCTCGACGCGCCCGTGCCGGCGCCCGCGCACCCGCTGCCGTTGCTCGACCGCCAGCAGGCCTTTGGCACCACGCAGGAAGACCTCAAGTTCCTGCTCGCGCCCATGGCCAAGAACGGCGAGGAGGGCATCGGCTCGATGGGCAACGACAGCCCGCTGGCCGTGCTCTCGGGCAAGAACAAGCCGCTCTACAACTACTTCAAGCAACTGTTCGCCCAGGTGACGAACCCGCCGATCGACCCGATCCGCGAGGCCATCGTGATGTCGCTCAACAGCTTCATCGGCCCCAAGCCCAACCTGCTCGACATCAACCAGGTCAACCCGCCGATGCGGCTCGAAGTGAGCCAGCCCGTGCTCGACTTTGCCGCCATGGCCAAGCTGCGCGACATTGCCCGCCACACGCAGGGCAAGTTCCACAGCGCCACCATCGACATCACCTACCCGCTGGCCTGGGGCCGCGAGGGCGTGGAGGCCAAGCTTGCCTCGCTGTGCGCGCAGGCCGTGGACGCGATCAAGGGCGGCGCCAATATCCTGATCATCAGCGACCGCGGCGTCAGCAGCACCCAGGTGGCCATTCCGGCGCTGCTCGCGCTCTCGGCCATCCACCAGCACCTGGTGGCCAGCGGCCTGCGCACGACGGCCGGCCTGGTGGTCGAGACCGGCACCGCGCGCGAGGTGCACCACTTCGCCGTGCTCGCCGGCTACGGCGCCGAGGCCGTGCACCCCTACCTGGCGCTCGAAACGCTGGCCGACATGCACAAGGGCCTGGCGGGCGACCTGTCGGCCGACAAGGCCATCGCCAACTACACCAAGGCCATCGGCAAGGGCCTGTCGAAGATCATGTCCAAGATGGGCGTGAGCACCTACATGAGCTACTGCGGCGCGCAGCTGTTCGAGGCCATTGGCATCAACAGCGACACCGTGGCCAAGTACTTCACCGGCACGGCCAGCCGCGTCGAAGGCATTGGCGTGTTCGAGATCGCCGAAGAGGCCATCCGCATGCACAAGGCGGCATTTGGCGGCGACCCGCTGCTCGCGCACATGCTCGACGCCGGCGGCGAATACGCCTGGCGCGCGCGCGGTGAAGAGCACATGTGGACGCCCGACACCATTGCCAAGCTGCAGCACAGCACGCGCGCCAACAACTGGAATACGTACAAGGAATACGCCCAGCTCGTCAACGACCAGAGCCGCCGCCACATGACGCTGCGCGGCCTGTTCGAGTTCAAGTTCGACCCGGCCCAGGCCATTGCCATCGACGAGGTCGAGCCGGCCCAGGAGATCGTCAAGCGCTTTGCCACCGGCGCCATGTCGCTCGGCTCGATCAGCACCGAAGCCCACGCCACGCTGGCCGTCGCCATGAACCGCATCGGCGGCAAGAGCAACACCGGCGAGGGCGGCGAGGACGCCGCGCGCTACCGCAACGAGCTCAAAGGGATCCCGATCCGCCAGGGCGACAGCTTGAAGAGCGTGATCGGCGCCGAGAACGTCGAGGTCGATCTGCCGCTGCAGGACGGCGACTCGCTGCGCAGCCGCATCAAGCAGGTGGCGTCGGGGCGCTTTGGCGTCACGGCCGAATACCTCACGTCGGCCGACCAGATCCAGATCAAGATGGCCCAGGGCGCCAAGCCTGGCGAGGGCGGCCAGCTGCCCGGCGGCAAGGTGAGCGAATACATCGGCAAGCTGCGCCACAGCGTGCCCGGCGTGGGCCTGATCTCGCCACCGCCGCACCACGACATCTACTCGATCGAAGACTTGGCGCAGCTGATCCACGACCTGAAAAACGTGGCGCCGCACGCCAGCATCAGCGTCAAGCTGGTCTCGGAAGTGGGCGTGGGCACGGTGGCCGCGGGCGTCGCCAAGTGCAAGAGCGACCACGTGGTGATCGCGGGCCACGACGGCGGTACGGGCGCCTCGCCCTGGTCGTCGATCAAGCACGCCGGCAGCCCCTGGGAGATCGGCCTGGCCGAGACCCAGCAGACGCTGGTGCTCAACCGCCTGCGCGGGCGCATCCGCGTGCAGGCCGATGGCCAGATGAAGACCGGCCGCGACGTCGCCATCGGCGCGCTGCTCGGCGCCGACGAGTTCGGCTTTGCCACGGCGCCGCTGGTGGTCGAGGGCTGCATCATGATGCGCAAGTGCCACCTCAACACCTGCCCGGTGGGCGTGGCCACGCAGGACCCGGCCTTGCGCGCCAAGTTTTCGGGCAAGCCCGAGCACGTCGTCAACTACTTCTTCTTCGTCGCCGAGGAAGTGCGCCAGATCATGGCGCAGCTGGGCATCCGCAAGTTCGACGAGTTGATCGGCCGCACCGACCTGCTCGACATGCGCGCCGGCATCGAACACTGGAAGGCCAGCGGCCTGGACTTTGGCCGCCTGTTTGCCCAGCCGCTGGTGGGGGCCGACGTGCCGCGCTACCACACCGAAGAACAGGACCACAACCTGGGCCACACGCTCGACCGCAAGCTGATCGAACGCTGCCGCCCCGCCATCGAGCATGGCGAGCGCGTGCAGATCATGGAGGTGGCGCGCAACGTCAACCGCACCGTGGGCGCCATGCTCTCGGGCGCGGTCACGCGCCAGCACCCCGAGGGCCTGCCCGACGACACCATCCGCATCCAGTTCGAGGGCACGGGCGGGCAGTCGTTTGGCGCGTTCCTCGCGCGCGGCATCACGCTGAGCCTGATCGGCGACGCCAACGACTACACCGGCAAGGGCCTCTCGGGCGGCCGCATCGTGGTGCGACCGAGCCTCGACTTCCGCGGCGAGGCGGCGCGCAACACCATCGTCGGCAACACCGTGCTGTACGGCGCGACCAGCGGCGAGGCGTTCTTCAGCGGCGTTGCCGGCGAGCGCTTTGCCGTGCGCCTGTCGGGCGCCACGGCGGTGGTCGAGGGCACGGGCGACCATGGCTGCGAATACATGACGGGCGGCACCGTGGTGGTGCTCGGCAAGACCGGGCGCAACTTTGCCGCCGGCATGAGCGGCGGCGTGGCCTATGTCTACGACGAGGACGGCCAGTTCCACACGCGCTGCAACATGGCCATGGTGGCGCTCGAGCGCATCGTGCCGAGCGAAGAGCAGCTCGCCACGCACCCGCGCGCCCGCCACCAGGGCAAGACCGACGAGGCGCTGCTCAAGAAGATGCTGGAGGACCACAACCGCTGGACCGGCAGCAAGCGCGCACGCGAGCTGCTCGACCACTGGGCCGCTTCGCGCGCCAAGTTCGTCAAGGTCTTCCCGACCGAGTACAAGCGTGCGCTGTCCGAGATGTATGAGCGAAAAGTGCTCGAAGACGCCGCCACGCCTGCGGTTGCAGCGCCTGAAAACGAAGCGGTGGCGGCCAAGTAAGCCCTTTTGCCACACCACCACACCAGCACAGCATTCACCAGGACACGGACATGGGAAAGACCACCGGCTTCATGGAATACGAGCGCATCGAGGAGGGCTACCGGCCCGTGCCCGAGCGCGTCAAGAGCTACAAGGAATTCGTCATCGGCCTCGATGACGCGCAGGCCAAGGTGCAGGCGGCGCGCTGCATGGACTGTGGCACGCCGTTTTGCAACAGCGGCTGCCCGGTCAACAACATCATTCCGGACTTCAACGACCTGGTCTACCAGAGCGACTGGAAGAGCGCGTTTGCCGTGCTCGACTCGACCAACAACTTCCCCGAGTTCACGGGCCGCATCTGCCCCGCGCCCTGCGAGGCCGCCTGCGTGCTGAACGTGAACGACGACCCGGTCGGCATCAAGAGCATCGAGCACGCGATCATCGACCGTGCCTGGGAGCACGGCTGGGTACAGCCGCAGCCGCCCCGGCACCAGACGGGCAAGCAGGTGGCCGTGGTCGGCTCGGGGCCGGCCGGCCTGGCCGCCGCGCAGCAGCTCGCGCGCGCCGGCCACAGCGTGACCGTGTTCGAGAAGAACGACCGCATCGGCGGCCTGCTGCGCTATGGCATCCCCGACTTCAAGATGGAAAAGAGCCACATCGACAAGCGCGTGGCGCAGATGCAGGCCGAGGGGGTGCAGTTCCGCACCGGCGTCTTCGTGGGCGCGGCGCAGGACGGCCTGGGCAAAGGCTCCAAGGTCACCAACTGGGCCAAGGAAACCGTCACGCCCGAACAACTGCAACAGCAGTTTGACGCCGTGCTGCTGGCCGGCGGCGCCGAGCAGTCGCGCGACCTGCCGGTGCCGGGGCGGGGCCTCGCCGGGGTGCACTTCGCGATGGAGTTCCTGCCGCAGCAAAACAAGGTCAACGCCGGCGACAAGGTCAAGGGCCAGATCTCCGCCGCCGGCAAGCACGTCATCGTGATCGGCGGCGGCGACACCGGCAGCGACTGCGTGGGCACCAGCAACCGCCATGGCGCGGCCAGCGTGACGCAGTTCGAGGTCATGCCGCAGCCGCCCGAAGTCGAAAACCGGCCGCTGACCTGGCCCTACTGGCCGCTCAAGCTGCGCACCAGTTCGAGCCACGAAGAAGGCTGCGCGCGCGAGTTCGCGATCTCCACCAAGGAGTTCACGGGCGAGAAGGGCAAGCTCAAGGGCCTGACCACGGTGCAGGTGGAATTCCAGGAGGGCCGCCTGGTCGAAGTGCCGGGCACCGAACAGCACCACCCCGCCGACCTGGTACTGCTGGCGATGGGTTTCGTCAGCCCCGTGGCCGCCGTGCTCGACGCCTTTGGCGTCGACAAGGACGCGCGCGGCAACGCCCGCGCCACCACCGACTTTGCCGGCGGCTACGCCACCAACGTGCCCAAGGTGTTCGCCGCAGGCGACATCCGGCGCGGGCAGAGCCTCGTGGTCTGGGCGATCCGCGAGGGCCGCCAGGCCGCGCGTTCCGTGGACGAGTTCCTGATGGGCTTCAGCGACCTGCCGCGCTGAAGTCCTCTCTGGCGGTCGCGTTTTGTGCCGCGCGGTACGGGGTAAACCCGAATATCGGGGACAATGCCGACTTCCTGGGGCCCTTGCGGCAGGGCGGACCGCCCTGTGCGTGCGGCCCCGCGTCCGTTTTATCCCTGGAAACTCCACCCACCATGAAAAAACTCACTGCTGTTTTGTTGTTGTCCATGGGCGCCCTGTTGGCCGCGTGCGGTAAGCAAGAGCCCGCCGCCCAGGCCGCCGCAGAGGCTGCCCCGGCACCCGCCGCCATCACCAAGATCGTGGTCGGCCTGGACGACAACTTTCCGCCCATGGGTTTCCGTGACGAGAAGAACGACCTGGTCGGCTTTGACGTCGACATGGCCCGCGAGGCCAGCAAGCGCCTGGGCCTGGAAGTCGAATTCAAGCCGATCGACTGGAGCGCCAAGGAGGCCGAACTCAACAGCAAGCGCGTGGACGTGCTGTGGAACGGCCTGACCATCACCGAAGAGCGCAAGAAGAACATCGACTTCACCGCGCCCTACATGGAAAACCACCAGATCGTCGTGGTGGCCGCCAACTCCGCCATCAAGACCAAGGCCGATCTGGCCGGCAAGGTCGTCGGCGCGCAGGACGGCAGCAGCGCCGTCGACGCCGTGAAGAAGGACGATGCGGTCTTCAAGACGTTCAAGGAGTTCAAGACCTTCGGCGACAACGTGACGGCGCTGATGGATCTGGCGACGGGGCGCCTCGACGCCGTGGTGGTCGATGAGGTGGTGGGCCGCTACTACGTGGCCAAGAAGCCCGCCGACTACGCCGTGCTCGACGAGCACTTCGGCACCGAAGACTACGGCGTGGGCGTGCGCAAGAACGACACCGACCTGCACGGCAAGCTCGACAAGGCGCTGGCCGACATGAAGGCGGACGGCACCTCCGCCAAGATCGCCACCCAGTGGTTCGGCAAGGACATCATCAAGTAATCTCTGCACGGCCGAGCACACCGGCTGAGCCGCCCGTCGGCCAGCCGGTGTTTTGCGTTTGCACCGCCCCGTCCGTGGCGCAGCGCGCGGGCCGAACCTGAGGCAATGGGCATGGACTACGCGCTTTCAATGCTGGCTCCACTGTGGCAAGGCGCCACGGTGACGCTCAGGCTTTTCTTCATCACGCTGGCGCTGGCCGTGCCGCTGGGCCTGGTGCTGGCGCTGGCGCGCATCTCGCCCTTTCGCTCGCTGAGCTGGCTGGTCAACGGCTACATCTGGCTGATGCGCGGCACGCCGCTGATGCTGCAGATGCTGTTCATCTACTTCGCGCTGCCGTTCGTGCCGGTGATCGGCGTGCGCCTGCCCGACTTTCCGGCGGCCGTGCTGGCGTTCGCGCTCAACTACGCGGCCTACTTCGCCGAAATCTTCCGCGCCGGCATCCAGTCGGTGGACCGCGGCCAGTACGAGGCCGCCAAGGTGCTGGGCATGGGCTACGGCCAGACCATGCGCCGCATCGTGCTGCCGCAGATGGTGCGGCGCATCCTGCCGCCCATGAGCAACGAGACCATCACGCTGGTCAAGGACACGTCGCTGATCTATGTGCTGGCGCTCAACGACCTGCTGCGCGCCGCGCGCGGCATCGTGCAGCGCGACTTCACGACCACGCCGTTCATCGTCGCGGCCGCCTTCTATCTGACCATGACCCTGGTGCTGACCTGGGGCTTCCAGCGCCTGGAGAACCGCTATGCCAAACACGATGCCTGAGCCCATGATCGAGGCGCGCGGCCTGTGCAAGAGCTTTGGTCCGACGCAGGTGCTCAAGAACGTGTCGCTGCGCCTGGACCGCGGCGAGGTGGTGGCCGTGATCGGGCCGTCGGGCTCGGGCAAGAGCACCTTTCTGCGCTGCCTCAACCACCTCGAAACCATCGACAGCGGCCACCTCGCCATCGAGCGCGAGGTGATGGCCACGACCGACGCCGCTGGGCACTGCCGCTACGTGCCCGACGCGCAGCTGCGCCGCATCTGCCGCAAGATGGGCATGGTGTTCCAGCACTTCAACCTGTTTCCGCACCTCACGGTGCTGCAGAACATCATCGAGGCGCCGATGGTGGTCAAGGGCCTGTCGGCCGCCGAGATCACGCCCAAGGCCGAGGCCCTGCTCGCCAAGGTCGGCCTGAGCGAGAAGGCCGGCAGCTACCCGGCGCGCCTGTCGGGCGGGCAGAAACAGCGCGTGGCGATTGCCCGCGCGCTGGCGATGGAGCCCGACATCATGCTGTTCGACGAGCCGACTTCGGCGCTCGACCCCGAGCTCACGGGCGAGGTGCTGCGCACCATGCGCCAGCTGGCCGACGAGCGCATGACCATGCTGGTGGTCACGCACGAGATGGGCTTTGCGCGCGAGGTCGCCAACAGCGTGGTCTTCATGGACCAGGGCGAGCTCATCGAGGCGCAGCCCGCCGCCGAGTTCTTCGCCCACCCGCGCCACGAGCGCACGCGCGCGTTCCTTGAGCACATGCTCTGAGGCCCGCGCAGCGCGGCGGATATCAAAACGATAGCTGCCAGCGCTGGCCGGGTAAGCGTTTGCGGCCTGTTTGACCCATATTCCTGCCCGCCGCGCGCGGGCAGTTTTTTTCAGGCCGGCAGCACCGCCACGGCCGGAATGCTGTCGGGGTCGATGGCTTCGTCGAGCGTGCCGCCGCGGTAAATGGGCTGCGCCGGCTGCGCCAGCAGCGTGCGCACGAAGTTGGGCTGCGCCAGCAGCGCCTGGTGCGTGGCGCCGTTGTAGAGCTGCAGGTCCGGCAGGCCGCGCGCGGCAATGCGCGCGTCCACCTCGGCCGGGTCCAGCAGCGCCGGATCGGTGCTGTCCGAGGCCATCGCCATGCACCACAGCGTGCCGTAGAGCGGCACGTACTGCAGGTAGGGCCGCACGATGGGGAAGGCCGCGCGCAGCGAGGCCGCGATGCGCGCCATCGAACCGGGCAGGTGGATCGGCGAGCCCAGGTGCAGCGAGAGCACGCCGCCGGGGTTCAGCGCGCGCCGGCAGGCCTGGTAGAACTCGACGGTGTAGAGGTCGAGCGCCGGGCCGAACGGGTCGGTCAGGTCGAGCACGATCTGGTCGAAGCGCTCGCTGCCCGGCTCGAGCAGCGCGCGCGCGTCGCCCAGGCGCAGCGTGAGGCGCGGGTCGTCGAACGCGCCGCGGTGGATGTGGCCGAGCCATTCGCGCGCGAGCCGCACCACGTCGGCGTCGAGCTCGGCCAGCACCACGCGCTCCATGCCCGGGTGCTTGAGCAGCTCCTCGGCCGCGCCGCCGTCGCCGCCGCCCACCACCAGCGCACTGCGCGGCCCCGCATGGGCGATGGCGGGCAGGTGCACCATGGGCTCGTGGTAGAAGAATTCATCGCGCTCGGACGTCATGAAGCAGCCGTCGATGCGCATCACACGGCCGAACAGCGCGTTCTCGAACACCTCGATGTGCTGCCACGGCGACTGTGTTTGCGCCAGCAGCTGGCTCTCGCGCAGGTAGAAGCCGAAGTCGGGCGTCAGGCGCTCGGCCACGTAGCGCGTGGCCTGCGCGGTCTGCGGGCTGTGCATTCAGGCGCGCTCGACGCGGTGCAGGTGCGGGTCGCTCGGGCTGAAGGCCGCCTGGATGTCGTCGAACAGCTTTTGCGCCTTCGGGCGGTTGTTGGTCGAGTAGTTGCACACATACACGTCGAGCGTGACGTAGCCGGCCTCGGGCCAGGTGTGGATCGACAGGTGCGACTCGGCCAGCACGACCACGCCGGTCACGCCGCCGCCTTCGCCAAAGCTGTGGAACAGGCTGCCCACGGCCGTCAGGCCGGCGGCGACCACGCGCGCCTTGCAGAACTCTTCGAGGTGGGCGGCGTCGAGCATCAGGCGGCTGTCGCAGAGACACCCGTACAGGTCACCGATCAGGTGCAGGCCCGTGGCCTGGCGCGCCACGGGGGCGGCGGCGATGGGCACGACTTGTTGGACGTTTTTCATGGAATGGTTTCCCTTTTGCGAGGTTGGCAAAACCGGCGAGCGCGGCCGATGGCCGGTGCCCACCGTTCCGTGCGCCGCTGGCGTGTGCGCACAAGGAAGGGAGAAGCGTCGCCGGCCCAATTGCCGCGCCCTCGTTCCGTTGTGCGCGGGGCACGCCAAAGCAACGCTGACAGCAGTCCGCTCGGCCGGCCGAGCGGGTTATCTCTGAACCAATCATTATAACTTGTCGCTATTTGCATGGATCAGACGCGGTCCAGCAGGTCAGGGGTTTCCCTTATATGATGTGGGTCTTGCGCCGCACCCCTTTTGCGTGCGGCGCTTCTGTCTGCCCCATCCATGCCTGCTTCCTCACCGCCTACCTCTCCCGCGCTGGTCGAGCTGCGCGACGTCCATTTCGGCTATGGCCAGCGGCCTGTGCTGGGCGGGGTGTCGCTCAGCGTGCCGCGCGGCAAGGTCACGGCCATCATGGGCGCCTCGGGCGGCGGCAAGACCACGGTGCTGCGCCTGATCGGCGGCCAGCAGCGCGCCCAGCGCGGCGAGGTGCTGTTCGACGGCCAGGACGTGGGCCGCATGGACCAGGCCGCGCTGTACGCGGCGCGCCGGCGCATGGGCATGCTGTTCCAGTACGGCGCCCTGTTCACCGACATGAGCGTGTTCGAGAACGTGGCGTTTCCGCTGCGCGAGCACACCGACCTGCCCGAGCCGCTGGTGCGCGACATCGTGCTGATGAAGCTGCATGCCGTGGGCCTGCGCGGCGCGCGCGACCTGATGCCAGCCCAGATCTCGGGCGGCATGGGGCGGCGCGTGGCGCTCGCGCGCTCGATCGCGCTTGACCCTGAGCTGATCATGTACGACGAGCCCTTCGCGGGGCTCGATCCGATCTCGCTCGGAACGGCCGCGCAGCTGATCCGCGCGCTCAACGATGCGATGGGGCTGACGACCATCCTGGTGTCGCACGACCTCGAAGCCACGTTCGATCTGGCCGACCATGTGGTCATCCTCGGGCCGGGCACGGTCGCCGCGCAGGGCACGCCCGACGAGGTGCGGCGCAGCGAAGACCCGCTGGTGCACCAGTTCGTCAACGCGCTGCCCACCGGGCCCGTGCCGTTCCACTACCCCGGCCCTGCCGTGGAGCAGGACTTCGGCGCCGCCATGGAGGGCACGCCATGAGCTGGTACAAGCCGGCCGACGTGGGCTTTGCGGTGCGCTGCAAGCTCGCCGACATCGGCGTGGGCGCGCGCCTGCTGGCGCGGCTGCTGGCGCTGCTGCCCGCCGCGGTGCAGCGGCCCGGCCTCGTGCGTGACCAGATCCATTTCCTGGGCAATTACTCGCTGGCCATCATCGGCGTCTCGGGCCTGTTCGTCGGCTTCGTGCTCGGCCTGCAGGGCTACTACACCTTGCAGCGTTATGGGTCGACCGAGGCGCTGGGCCTGCTCGTGGCGCTGTCGCTGGTGCGTGAACTGGGTCCGGTCATCACCGCGCTGCTGTTTGCCGGGCGCGCCGGCACCTCGCTCACGGCCGAGATCGGCCTGATGCGCGCAGGCGAGCAGCTCAGCGCGATGGAGATGATGGCCGTGGACCCGGTGCGCCGCATCCTGGTGCCGCGCTTCTGGGGCGGCGTGATTGCGATGCCGGTGCTGGCCCTGGTGTTCAACGCGGTCGGCGTGATCGGCGGCTGGTTCGTGGCGGTCGTGATGCTCGGCATCGATGGCGGCTCGTTCTGGAGCCAGATGCAGGGCGGTGTCGACGTGTTCAAGGACGTCGGCAACGGCGTCATCAAGAGCCTGGTGTTTGGCTTCACGGTCACTTTCGTTGCCCTGCTGCAGGGCTACACGGCCAAGCCGACGCCCGAGGGCGTCTCGCGCGCGACCACGCGCACCGTGGTGGTGGCGTCGCTCGCGGTCCTGGGCCTGGACTTTGTCCTCACGGCCCTGATGTTCAGTATTTGACGCGGGCCAGTGGTCCGCGGCGCAAGGAAATCAACAATGCAACAGTCCAAAAACGATGTCTGGGTGGGCCTGTTCGTCATGCTCGGCGCGGTGGCGCTGGTGTTTCTGGCCTTGCAGGCGGCCAATTTGCTCAGCCTCAACTTCCAGTCCGGCTACCGGGTCACGGCGCGCTTTGACAACATCGGCGGCCTGAAGCCCAAGGCGGCGGTGCGCAGCGCCGGCGTGGTGGTCGGGCGCGTCGAGTCGATCACCTTTGACGACAAGACTTACCAGGCCAGCGTCACGCTGGCGCTCGAAAATCGCTACGCTTTTCCCAAGGACAGCTCGCTCAAGATCCTCACCAGCGGCCTGCTGGGCGAGCAGTACATCGGCATCGAGGCCGGTGCCGACGAGCACCACCTGGTCAACGGCGACCGGGTGGTGGCAACGCAGTCGGCTGTGGTGCTGGAAAATCTGATCAGCCAGTTCCTCTACAGCAAGGCCGCTGACAGCGGGGCGCCGTCAGCGGGCAGCAACAAATGACCACCTCTTCGCGCGCAGGAAAGCCCTGCCACCACACCCGCGCTGGCGCCGTCCGCCGCGCGCCCGCGCCTTTGCGCACCTGCGCCGTGGGCACGCTGGCGCTGGCCCTGGCCGGCTGCGCCACGGGCCCGCGCAACGACCCGTTCGAGCCCTACAACCGCAGCATGGCGCAGTTCAATGAGGCGGTCGACACCGCGGTGCTCAGGCCCGTGGCCCAGGCCTACACGGACGTCACGCCGGCCGTGGCGCGCGCCGGGGTGAGCAACTTTTTTGCCAACCTGGGCGATGCCTGGTCGTTCGTCAACAACGTGCTGCAGCTGCGCGCAGAAGGCGCCCTCAACAGCCTGGTGCGCTTCAACGTCAACACGGTGTTCGGCATCGGCGGCCTGTTCGATGTGGCCAGTGAAATGGGCATCGACCGCGCCAAGCAGGACTTCGGCCTGACGCTGGGGCGCTGGGGCGTGCCGCCCGGGCCCTACCTGGTGCTGCCGCTGCTCGGGCCCTCGACCGTGCGCGACACGCTCGCGCTGCCGGTGGACTGGCAGGGCAACCTGCTGAGCGACGTGCGCCCGGTCTCGGCGCGCAACAGCCTGTATGGCCTGCGCGTGGTCGACACGCGCGCGAACCTGCTGCGCGCCGGCCAGGTGCTCGACGCCGCGGCGCTCGACAAGTACAGCTTCACGCGCGATGTCTATCTGCGCCTGCGCGAACAGCGCAGCGAGCCGCCCGGTCCGGGGCAATATGATGAAAATGGCGACGACGACAGCGGCATGCTGCCCCCCGAGCCCGACTACTGAGCACCGCAGCGCCTGCCGCTGCAATGAAAGGAACGAGATGAACCGACGTTTTCTGGGCCGCATGGCGGCCAGTCTCGGCGCCGCTGTGCTGCTGGCGCTGTCCCTGCCTTCGCGCGCCGCCGACGAGGCGCCCGACGCGCTGATCCAGCGGCTGTCGAACCAGGTGCTCGACACCTTGCGCAGCGACAAGTCCCTGCAGACCGGCGATGTGCAGAAAGTCATTGCCCTCGTGGACAGCACCGTCATGCCCTATGTCAACTTCCGGCGCATGACGGCTGCGGCCGTGGGGCCGGGCTGGCGCCAGGCCACGCCGGCGCAGCAGCAGCGCCTGCAGGACGAGTTCAAGATCCTGCTGGTGCGCACCTATGCCGGCGCGCTGTCGCAGTTCAACGACCAGACCGTCACCGTCAAGCCGCTGCGCGCCGCGCCCGACGACAAGGACGTGCTGGTGCGCACCGAGGTGCGCGGCGGCCGCGGCGACCCGGTGCAGCTCGATTACCGCCTTGAAAAGACCCCCGGCGCGGGCGCGGGCTGGAAGATCTACAACCTCAACGTGCTGGGCGTGTGGCTGGTGGAAACCTACCGCAGCCAGTTCGCGCAGGAAATCAACGCCCGCGGCGTCGAGGGGCTGATCCAGAGCCTGTCCGAGCGCAACAAGACCAACGCCAAGGGCTGAGCCGCGATGCCTGACCTGCTCGTGCTTCCTTCCGAACTGACGCAGCGCCAGGCCCGCGGCGCGCTGGGCATGCTGCTGCAGGGCATGCGCGGGCGCACCGACGCCCAGCTGGTGGTCGACGCGAGCGCTTTGCAGGTCTTCGACAGTTCGGCGCTGGCCGTGCTGCTCGAATGCCGGCGCGCGGCGCTGGCGGCACGCCAGGCCTTTGCCGTTCAAGGCCTGCCGCCCGCGCTGGCGCGCATGGCGGCGCTGTACGGCGTGGCGCCGCTGCTGCCCAGCGCGGCATGAGCTGCGGCCCCGTGGGCAATGCCCCCAGGGCGGGGGCCAGCGCGGCGCTGCGTGGCGGCGCGCGGGCGCCAGGCCGTAAAATGGTCCGCTGACATGCCCGCCGTATCCTTCCAATCCGTCTCCAAGACCTACACCACGCCCCAAGGGCCGTTCCAGGCCCTCGACCGCGTCAGCCTGGACATCGAGGAGGGCGAGTTCTTCGGCCTCCTCGGGCCCAATGGCGCGGGCAAGACCACCCTCATCAGCATCCTCGCCGGACTGGCGCGCGCCAGCAGCGGCCGCGTGCTGGTGCAGGGCTGCGACGTGCAGGCCGACTATGCGGCCGCGCGCCGCAGGCTTGGCGTGGTGCCGCAGGAGCTGGTGTTCGACCCCTTCTTCAATGTGCGCGAGGCGCTGCGCTTCCAGTCGGGCTATTTCGGCGTGCAGAACAACGGTGCCTGGATCGACGAACTCCTGCACAGCCTGGGCCTGGCCGACAAGGCTGGCGCCAACATGCGCCAGCTCTCGGGCGGCATGAAGCGGCGCGTGCTGGTGGCGCAGGCGCTGGTGCACAAGCCGCCGATCATCGTGCTCGACGAGCCCACCGCCGGGGTCGACGTCGAGCTGCGCCAGACCCTGTGGCAGTTTGTCGCGCGCCTGAACAAGGAAGGCCACACCGTGCTGCTGACCACGCACTACCTCGAAGAGGCCGAGGCGCTGTGCGGCCGCATTGCCATGCTCAAGCGCGGCCGTGTGGTGGCGCTGGACCGCACGAGTGAACTGCTCAAGGCGGCCTCGGGCAATGTGCTGGTGTTCAAGACCGACAGCGCGCTGCCACCGGACATCGCGGCCGCGGCGCGCGTCACCGGCCGCATCGTGCAGCTGCCCACCGAGGACGCGCAGGCCGTCGAGCGCGCGCTGGCTGCGCTGCGCGAGGCCGGCGTCGACGTGCAGGACATGGAAATGCGCCGCGCCGACCTCGAGGACGTGTTCCTCAACGTGATGAATGGCGCCAGCGCCGATGCCATGGCAGGGCAGGCCGCATGACCGGCTGGCAGATGCTGTTCTACAAGGAGGTGCTGCGCTTCTGGAAGGTGGGCTTTCAGACCGTGGCCGCGCCGGTGCTCACCGCCGTGCTCTACCTGCTGATCTTCGGCCATGTGCTGCAGGACCGCGTGGTGTTTGGCAACATCGGCTACGTCGCCTTTCTGGTGCCGGGCCTGGTGATGATGAGCGTGCTGCAGAACGCCTTTGCCAACAGCTCGTCGAGCCTGGTGCAGAGCAAGATCATGGGCAACCTGGTGTTCCAGCTGCTCACGCCGCTGTCGCACTGGACCTGGTTTGGCGCCTATGTGGGCTCGTCGGTGCTGCGCGGCCTGGTGGTGGGGCTGGGCGTCTTCGTGGTCACGCTGGCGTTTGCCACGCCGCAGTTTGCCGCGCCGCAGTGGATCGTGCTGTTTGCGCTGCTGGGCGCGGCGCTGCTGGCCACGCTCGGCGTGATTGCCGGGCTGTGGGCCGACAAGTTCGACCAGATGGCGACGTTCCAGAACTTCATCATCGTGCCCATGACGTTCCTCTCGGGCGTGTTCTATTCGATCCAGTCGCTGCCGCCGTTCTGGCAGGCGGTGAGCCACCTGAACCCGTTCTTCTACATGATCGATGGCTTTCGCTACGGCTTTTTCGGCCAGAGCGATGTCTCGCCCTGGCTCAGCCTGTCCATCGTGGCCACCGCCTGGGCGCTCGTGAGCCTGCTGGCCGTGCACCTGCTGCGCACCGGCTACAAGATCCGTTCCTGAGATGGCGCTCCTGTGGCCTGGCGCGTGGGCGCCGTTTTTTGTCTCTGCCCCGGTTGCTTGCGCGGCCGGGCGCCTTTCCATGGAACCCTGACATGACCGCCGAACAACTCCAGCACCTCATCAGCTCCGGCCTGGCCTGTGAACACATCGCGCTCGAAGGCGATGGCCGCCACTGGTACGCGACCATCGTCTCGGCCGAGTTCGAGGGCAAGCGCGCGATCGCGCGCCACCAGCGCGTCTATGCGACGCTCGGCAGCAAGATGGCGACCGATGAAGTGCATGCGCTCTCGATGAAGACCTTCACGCCCGCCGAGTGGGCCGCGCAGTCGCAGGGTTGAGCGATCGCGCGCACCGCATTTGATAGCTGCAAGCGCTTGGCCCATCAGCGTTTGAGCCCTTTTTCTCTCTCCATTCATTCTCATTTTTCCTGCCAATGCACAAACTCCTCATCCGTGGAGGCCGGCCCTTGCAGGGCGAGGTGGCCATCTCTGGCGCCAAGAACGCGGCCCTGCCCGAACTGTGCGCGGCGCTGCTCACCGCCGACCCCGTGGTGCTGAACAACGTGCCGCGCCTGCAGGACGTGGCCACCATGCTCACGCTGATCCGCAACATGGGCGTGTCGGCCGAACGCGATGACAACGGCACGGTGCGCATCGACGCCAGCGCCCTGAGCTCGCCCGAGGCGCCCTACGAGCTGGTCAAGACCATGCGCGCCTCGGTGCTCGCGCTGGGGCCGCTGCTGGCGCGCTTTGGCGAGGCCACGGTGTCGCTGCCGGGCGGCTGCGCCATCGGCTCGCGCCCCGTGGACCAGCACATCAAGGGCCTGCAGGCGATGGGCGCCGAGATCGTGGTCGAGCACGGCTACATGATCGCCAAGCTGCCGGCCGGGCGCACGCGCCTGAAGGGCGCGCGCATCACCACCGACATGGTCACCGTGACCGGCACCGAGAACTTCCTCATGGCCGCGGCGCTCGCCGAGGGCGAAACCGTGCTCGAGAACGCCGCGCAGGAGCCCGAGATCGCCGACCTGGCCGAGATGCTGATCGCGATGGGCGCGAAGATCGAAGGCCACGGCTCGAGCCGCATCCGCATCCAGGGCGTCGAGCGCCTGCACGGCTGCACGCACGCCGTGGTGGCCGACCGCATCGAGGCCGGCACCTTTCTGTGCGCCGTGGCCGCCGCCGGCGGCGATGCGCTGCTGCGCCACGCGCGCGCCGACCACCTGGACGCCGTGGTCGAGAAGCTGCAGGAGGCCGGCGCCGAGGTGCAGGCCGTGGACGGCGGCATGCGCGTGCGCAGCCCGGGCGCGGCGCAGCTGAAGGCGCAGGGCTTTCGCACCACCGAGTACCCGGGCTTTCCGACCGACATGCAGGCGCAGTTCATGGCGCTCAACTGCGTGGCGCAGGGCACGGCCGCGGTGACCGAGACCATTTTCGAGAACCGCTTCATGCACGTCAACGAGCTCGTGCGCCTGGGCGCGCGCATCCAGATCGATGGCCGCGTCGCGATCACCGAGGGCCTCGACGGCACGGCCCGCCTCTCGGGCGCCACCGTCATGGCGACCGACCTGCGCGCCTCGGCCAGCCTGGTGATTGCCGGCCTGGTGGCCGAAGGCGAGACCGTGGTCGACCGCATCTACCACCTGGACCGGGGCTACGACCGCATGGAAGCGAAGCTGCGCGCGCTGGGCGCGGACATTGAAAGAATCTGATGATCACCCTCGCCCTGTCCAAAGGCCGCATCTTTGACGAAATCATCCCGCTGCTGGCGGCCGCCGGCATCGAGGTGCTCGAAGACCCGGAAAAATCGCGCAAGCTCATCCTGCCCACCAACCGCCCCGACGTGCGCGTGGTGCTGGTGCGCGCCACCGACGTGCCCACCTACGTGCAGTACGGCGGCGCCGACCTGGGCGTGTGCGGCAAGGACACGCTGATCGAGCACAGCGCCGAATGGGGCGCGGGCCGCTCGGGCCTGTACCTGCCGCTCGACCTGCGCATTGCCCAGTGCCGCGTGAGCGTGGCCGTGCGTTCGGACTTCGACTATGCCCAGGCCGTCAAGCAGGGCTCGCGCCTGAAGGTGGCGACCAAATACACCGCGATCGCGCGCGACTTCTTCGCCAGCAAGGGCGTGCACGTCGACCTCATCAAGCTGTACGGCAGCATGGAGCTGGCGCCGCTGATCGGCCTGTCCGACGCCATCGTCGACCTCGTCTCGACCGGCAACACGCTCAAGGCCAACCACTTGGTCGAGGTCGAGCGCATCATGGACATCAGCTCGCACCTGGTGGTCAACCAGGCCATGCTCAAGCTCAAGCAGGCGCCGCTGCGCCGCATCATCGATGCGTTTGCCGGTGCCATCCGCCCTGCCGACTGACCGACTGACTATGAATTTTGTAGCTGCACCCGAACGCCTGTCCAGCGTTAGCGCCACTTTTGAGGCGGATTTTGCCGCGCGCCTGCACTGGTCCGCCGACACCGACGCCGCCATCGAGCAGCGCGTGGCCGACATCCTGGCCGACGTGGAGCAGCGCGGCGACGCCGCCGTGCTCGAGTACACCGCGCGCTTTGACGGCTTGCAGGTGCCGACGCTCGCCGCGCTCGAACTCACGCAAGACGAGCTCAAAGCCGCTTTCGACGCCATCCCCGCGGAGCAACGCCAGGCCCTGCAGGCCGCCGCCGCGCGCGTGCGCAGCTACCACGAGGCGCAGAAGCAGGCCTGCGGCCAGAGCTGGAGCTACCGTGACGAGGACGGCAGCCTGCTGGGCCAGAAGGTCACGCCGCTCGACCGCGTCGGCATCTACGTGCCCGGCGGCAAGGCCGCCTACCCCAGCAGCGTGCTAATGAACGCCATCCCGGCCCATGTGGCGGGCGTGGGCGAGATCATCATGGTCGTGCCCACGCCCAAGGGCGAAAAGAACGCGCTGGTGCTGGCCGCCGCCTATGTGGCCGGCGTCACGCGCGCCTTCACGATCGGCGGCGCACAGGCCGTGGCGGCGCTGGCCTATGGCACGCAGACCGTGCCCCAGGTCGACAAGATCACCGGCCCCGGCAACGCCTACGTGGCCAGCGCCAAGAAGCGCGTGTTCGGCACCGTCGGCATCGACATGATCGCCGGCCCGAGCGAGATCCTGGTGCTGGCCGACGGCAGCACGCCGCCCGACTGGGTGGCGATGGATCTTTTCAGCAGGCCGAGCACGACGAGCTCGCGCAGTCCATCCTGCTGTGCCCCAACGCGGCCTACATCGACGCCGTGCAGGCGGCCATCGACCGCCTGCTGCCCACCATGCCGCGCGCCGAGATCATCGCCAAGAGCCTCACGGGCCGCGGTGCGCTGATCCACACGCGCAGCATGGAAGAGGCCTGCGCGATCTCCAACCGCATCGCGCCCGAGCACCTCGAAATCATCAAGCCATGAGCCGCACCGCTGGGAGCCGCTGTTGCGCCACGCCGGCGCGATCTTCCTGGGCCCGTACACCAGCGAGTCGCTCGGCGACTACTGCGCCGGCCCGAACCACGTGCTGCCCACCAGCGGCACCGCGCGTTTCAGCTCGCCGCTGGGTGTGTACGACTTCCAGAAGCGCAGCAGCCTGATCGAGGTCAGTGAGCAGGGCGCGCAGGTGCTGGGCCGCATTGCCAGCGTGCTGGCGCATGGCGAGGGCCTGCAGGCCCATGCGCGCGCGGCGGAGATGCGGCTGAAGTAGCCCCTGCAGTTTCGCACCCTCGCGCCAAGCCGCCGTGCCGCAAGGTCTGGCGGCTTTTTGCATGGCTGTGTCGGTGCGGACATCGGACGGGTTTTGCGCCTGGAAGAGGTCGATACGCCGGTAGCCCGCCAACACTGCACTCGCGGGTGCGCTCGCGCCGCGGCCCGAGGTTCCCGCATTCAGAGCAGGGCGGCCAGGTCTTCCAGGGCCGGTGCGCACGCCACCTGCAGCTTGCCATCGAGCTGCGCGTCCGCGCGCGTCGCACCGAGGTTGATCGCCACCACCGGCAGACCGAGCTGCTTGGCGGCATGCACAAAGCGCAGGCCCGAATACACCATGAGCGAGCTGCCCACGATGAGCAGCAGGTCGCTGTGCGCCAGGCGCTGCATGGCGTCGTCGACCCGCGCGCGCGGCACGTTTTCGCCATAGAACACGACATCGGGCTTGAGGATGCCGCCACACAGCGGGCACGGCGGCACGGCGAAGCGTGAAAAATCCACCGCGGTCAGGTCGGCATCGCCATCGGGCGCCACCGGCGCATGGCGGTGTTGCCACGCGGGATTCGCCGCCAGCAGGCGCGCCTGAAAGTCGCCGCGCGCGCTGCGCTGGCCACAGCCCATGCAGACCAGCTGGTCCAGGCGCCCGTGCAGGTCGATCACCCGCCGGCTGCCGGCGCGCTGGTGCAGGCCATCGACGTTCTGGGTGATGGTGCAGTGTGCGGGGCCGCGCGCTTCCAGCCGGGCCAGGGCCTGGTGCGCAGCGTTCGGCCGGGCCTGGCTGAACACCGGCCAGCCGGCCAGGCTGCGCGCCCAGTAGCGCTGGCGCGTGCTCGCGTTGCCCATGAAATCCTGGAAGGTGACGGGCGCCGAGCGCTTCCACGCGCCCGCGGCGTCGCGGTAATCGGGGATGCCGCTGTCCGTGCTGATGCCGGCGCCGGTCAGCACGGTCCAACGGGGCGTGCGCCGCAGCAGGGCCAGCACATGGGAAGGGTCCGCAACAGGGTTGGCAGCCGGGTGGTCCATGGCACGAATGTACCGGGCGAAAGCGGGCGGCGTCTGGCCGCCCAAAATCACCCGATGACCCCATGAGATGGGACACGAAGTTCGTGCAGCACGAAGTTCGTGTATTATTTTGCCCATGAAGAACATCACCGTCACCATGGACGATGCTGTCGCCGAATGGGTGCGCGTGGAGGCCGCGAGGCGCGGCAGCAGCGTCTCGCGCCTGCTCGGTGAATGGATGGCCGAAAAGATGCGCCAGGAAGACGCCTACGCCCAGGCCATGCGCGAGGCGCTGAGCTTCGAATCCTGGGGTGCCTCCAGCGGCCCCTATGTGCCGCGCAACATCCTTTTCGAGCGTTGAACGTGGCCACCGCCCCGATCTTTGTCGACACCGAAGTGCTGCTGGCCAGCGTCGACGAACGCGACCCGAGCCGCCAGGCGCAGGCCCGCGAATGGATGGCGTTTTGCTGGCAGACCCGCAGCGGGCGCATCAGCTCGCAGGTGCTCAATGAGCTGTACAACCAGGCCATCCAGCGGTTCAAGGGCCCGCAGGTGCTGCAACGCGTGCGCGCCCAGGTGCGCCGCCTGCGCGTGTGGCTGCCGCCCCATCTGGATGCGTACACGGTGGATGGCGCCTGGGACCTGCAGGACCGCTATGGCCTGAGCTACTGGGATGCGCTGATCCTCTCTTCGGCGCACCAGCAGGGCTGCCGCTACCTGCTCACCGAAGCCTTGCCGCACGATGCGCCCCTGGACGCCGTGCGCCCGATCAACCCCTTTCTCGTCGCACCCCACGAACTGGACACCGCCGAATGAACGACACCGCCCCCTCGCCGCTGGCCCGCATCCGCCCCGACGTGCGCGCCATGCACGCCTACACGGTGCAGTCCTCCCAGGGCATGCTCAAGATGGATGCGATGGAAAACCCGTTTGCCCTGCCCGCACACCTGCAGGCGGCGCTGGGCCAGCGCCTGGGCGCGCTGGCGTTCAACCGCTACCCGGCGAGCGCACGGCCGATCTGCAGGCCGCCCTGGCGCGCTATGCCGGCATGCCGCAGGGCTGCGGCATCGTCCTGGGCAATGGCTCGGACGAGCTCATCACGCTGCTCGCGCTGGCCTGCGCCCAGCCCGGCACGGGCCAGCGCGCCACGATGCTCGCGCCCATGCCCGGCTTCGTGATGTACCCGATGAGCGCGCAGCTGCAAGGCCTCGATTTCGTCGCCGTGCCGCTCACGCCCGACTTCGAACTCGACGAGCCCGCGATGCTGGCCGCCGTGGCCGCGCACAAGCCCGCCATCACCTACCTGGCCTACCCGAACAACCCCACGGCCACGCTGTGGAGCGAAGCGGTGGTGCAGCGCGTCATCGATGCCGTGGGCGCGCAGGGCGGCATCGTCGTCATGGACGAGGCCTACCAGCCGTTCGCCAGCCGCAGCTGGATCGACCGCATCCGCGCCGAGCCCGAACGCAATGCGCATGTGCTCCTGATGCGCACGCTCAGCAAGTTTGGCCTCGCCGGCGTGCGCCTGGGATACCTGATGGGTCCGGCGGCGCTGGTGGCCGAGATCGACAAGGTGCGCCCGCCCTACAACGTCAGCGTGCTCAACTGCGAAGCCGCGCTGTTCGCGCTCGAGCACGCCGACGTGTTCGCCGCCCAGGCGGCCGAACTGCGCGCCCAGCGCGACCGGCTCGTGGCCGCGCTGCGCCAGATGCCCGGCATCGAGAAATGCTGGGACAGCGAGGCCAACATGGTGCTGGTGCGCGTGCGCGACGCCGCCAAGACCTTTGCCGGCATGCGCGAACGCAAGGTTCTTGTCAAGAACGTTTCTACAATGCACCCATTGCTGGCCCGCTGCCTGCGCCTCACGGTCGGCAGCGCCGATGACAATGCGCGCATGCTGGACGCGCTCCAGGCTTCGATATGACCTCTTCTGCCCTCATTTCCTCCATTTCCACCGACCGCACCGCTGAAGTCAGCCGCAACACCGCCGAGACGCGCATCACCGTGCGCATCAACCTCGACGGCACGGGCCAGTCCTCGCTGCACACCGGCATCGGCTTCTTCGACCACATGCTCGAACAGATCGCGCGCCACGGCCTGATCGACCTCGAAGTGCACGCCGACGGCGACCTGCACATCGACGGCCACCACACGGTCGAAGACGTGGGCATCACCTTCGGCCAGGCCGTGGCCCGCGCCGTCGGCGACAAGAAGGGCCTGCGCCGCTACGGCCACGCCTACGTGCCGCTCGACGAGGCGCTCACGCGCGTGGTCATCGACCTCTCGGGCCGTCCCGGCCTGGTGCAGAACATCGCGTTCACGAGCGGCATGATCGGCGCGTTCGACACCCAGCTCACGCACGAATTCTTCCAGGGCTTCGCCAACCACGCGGGCGCCACGCTGCACATCGACAACCTGCGCGGCGCCAACGCCCATCATCAGTGCGAGACCGCGTTCAAGGCCTTTGCGCGCGCGCTGCGCTTTGCCGTCGAGCGCGACGCGCGCAGCGCCGGCACCATTCCCTCGACCAAGGGACTGCTGTGATTTTCAAGCCAAATTGGCTCCAAACGCTTGCCTGACAAGCGCTAACAGCTATGAATACAGAAGCAAAAACCGTGGCCGTGGTGGACTACGGCATGGGCAACCTGCGCTCGGTGTCGCAGGCCGTGCAGGCGGCCGCGCACGGCACAGGCTGGACCGTGTGCGTGACCGCGCGCCCCGAAGAAGTGCGCGCCGCCCAGCGTGTTGTGCTGCCAGGGCAGGGCGCGATGCCCGACTGCATGGCCGAACTGCAGGCCTCGGGGCTGCGCGAATCGGTGCTCGAGGCGGCCGCGGCCAAGCCGCTGTTCGGCGTCTGCGTGGGCATGCAGATGCTGCTTGACCACAGCGCCGAGGGCCCGGACGGCGGAACGCCGGGCCTGGGCCTGGTCCACGGCGAGGTGCTGCGGTTCGATCTGGCCGGCCGGCTGCAAGCCGACGGCAGCCGCTACAAGGTGCCGCAGATGGGCTGGAACCCGGTGCGCCAGGTGCCGCACGGCGGCGCCGTGCACCCGGTGTGGGCCGGCGTTCCCGACGGCAGCTACTTCTATTTCGTGCACAGCTACTACGCGCGACCGTCCGATGCGCGCCACTGCGCGGGCGAAGCCGACTACGGCGGCCTGTTCGCATCGGCCATCGCACGCGATAATATTTTCGCCACACAGTTCCATCCCGAGAAAAGCGCGGAACAGGGCCTGCAGCTCTACCGCAACTTTCTGCACTGGAATCCCTGAGTTTCCATCCACCTGTTCAGGCCGCACCTGCCATCGCCTTTTTTCGCTGAACCACCATGCTGCTCATTCCTGCCATCGATCTCAAGGACGGCCATTGCGTACGCCTCAAGCAAGGCGACATGGACCAATCGACCACCTTCGGTGAAGACCCGGCCGCCATGGCGCGCCGCTGGGTCGATGCCGGTGCGCGCCGGCTGCACCTGGTCGACCTGAACGGCGCATTTGCCGGGGCGCCCAAGAACATCGCCGCCATCAAGGCCATCCTGCGCGAGGTTGGCGACGACATCCCGGTGCAGCTGGGCGGCGGCATCCGCGACCTCGACACCATCGAGAAATGCATCGACGGCGGCCTGCGCTACGTCATCATCGGCACCGCCGCCGTGAAGAACCCCGGTTTCCTCAAGGACGCCTGCACGGCGTTTGGCGGCCACATCATCGTCGGCCTCGACGCCAAGGACGGCAAGGTCGCCACCGACGGCTGGAGCAAGCTCACCGGCCACAACGTGGTGGACCTGGCAAGGAAGTTCGAGGACTGGGGCGTCGAATCCATCATCTACACCGACATCGGCCGCGACGGCATGCTCTCGGGCATCAACGTCGAAGCCACCGTCAAGCTGGCGCAGGCGGTCACCATTCCCGTGATCGCCTCGGGCGGCCTGGGCAGCATGCAGGACATCGAGCAGCTCTGCGCCGTCGAGGACGAAGGCGTCGAAGGCGTGATCTGCGGCCGCGCCATCTACACCGGCGACCTCGACTTCGCCGCCGCGCAAGCGCGCGCCGATGCGCTGAACGCCGTCTGAGCGCCGCAGCGTGATTCTGGTCACTGGCGGCGCCGGCTTCATCGGCTCGCACACCTGCGTGGCGCTGGCTGCGGCGGGCGTGCCCTTTCTGATCCTCGACAATTTCGGCAACAGCCGGGCCTCGGTGCTCGCGCGCATCGGCCGCATCACGGGCGCGGAGCCCGTCTGCATCGAGGGCGATGTGCGCGATGCGGCGCTGCTGGCGCGCATTTTTGCCGAGCACCCGATCACAGCCGTGATCCACTTCGCGGCGCTCAAGGCCGTGGGCGAGTCGGTGCGCGAGCCGCTGCGCTACTACGACAACAACGTCGCGGGCACCGTGGTGCTGCTGCAGGCCATGCGGGCGGCCGGCGTGCGCACGCTGGTGTTTTCGTCTTCGGCCACGGTGTACGGCGATCCGGCCTCGCTGCCGATCCGCGAGGACTTCCCGCTCTCGGCCACCAACCCCTACGGCTGGAGCAAGCTCATGATGGAGCAGGTGCTGGCCGACGTCGATGCGGCCGAGCCCGGCCAGTGGCGCATTGCGCGCCTGCGCTACTTCAACCCGGTGGGCGCGCACGAGAGCGGCCTGATCGGCGAAGACCCGCAGGGCGTGCCGGGCAACCTGATGCCCTTCGTGGCCCAGGTCGCCGTGGGGCAGCGCGAAGCCTTGAGCGTCTATGGCGACGACTACGCCACGCCCGACGGCACCGGCGTGCGCGACTACATCCATGTCTGCGACCTGGCCGAAGGCCATGTGGCGGCGCTGCGCTACCTGCAGGACCACGCGGGGCTGCTGACCGTGAACCTGGGCACGGGCCGCCCCGTGTCGGTGCTCGAGATGGTGCGCAGCTTCGAGCGCGCCAGCGGCCGCGCCGTGCCCTACCGCGTGGTGGCGCGCCGCCCCGGCGATGTGGCGCAGTGCTGGGCCGACCCGGCGCTGGCCGAGCAGCTGCTGGGCTGGCGCGCAGGCCGCGACCTCGACCGCATGTGCGCGGACGCCTGGCGCTGGCAGGACGGCGTGGCGCGCACGCTGGCGCAGTAAGCCGTTGCCGCTGGTGCTTGAGCGCCGCAGTCGCCTCTGGGGCGGCATTGCGGCGGGTCCGCAGCTGCGGTCGGCCCCTACAATCCGCGGCATGACCCGCCCCTCGCCCGACACGCCGCCTGTGCGCGCCGCCCCGTTCCACGGCCTGGATGCGGTGCACCTGGCGTTGCCTTCCGGTGGCCGCGCCGTCGTGGCATTGCAGGGCGCGCAGGTGCTGTCCTGGAGCACGGCCGACGGCGTGGAGCGGCTTTATCTGAGCCCCCGCGCCGTGTTCGACGGACACCGTGCCATTCGCGGCGGCGTGCCCATTTGCTTTCCGCAATTCAATCAGCGCGGTCCGCTGGCCAAGCATGGTTTTGCGCGCAATCTGGCGTGGGCGCTGGAGCGCAGCCAGGCCGGTGGCGACTGCGTGCAAGCGGTCTTCGTGCTGGCCGACACGGCACAGACGCGGGCCTGGTGGCCGCATGCCTTCACGGCACGGCTGAACGTCTTGCTGGCGCCCGGCAGCCTGCGTCTGGAGTTGTCGGTCCACAACAGCGGCGCCACGGCGTGGGACTGCACCGCGGCATTGCATACCTACCTGCGCGTGGAGGACATCGCCCGCGTGCGGCTGGACGGCCTGGACGGTTGCGCGCGCTGGGATGCCGTGCAGGACGCGCGCGGCCTGCAGTCTGGTGCGGTGGCGTTCGCCGGCGAGTACGACAGCGTGTTTGCCGCCGCCCCGGCGCTGTTGCAACTGCGCGGCGACGGCGTGCATTCCCTCGATGTGGCGCAGGGCCCGTCCTGGAGCAATACGGTGGTGTGGAACCCGGGCGCCAGCCGCTGCGCCGCATTGCCCGACATGCCGGACGACGGCTTTCAGCACATGCTGTGCGTGGAGGCGGCGTGTGTCGAGGCGCCCGTGCACCTGGCGCCCGGCGACGCCTGGGCGGGCTGGCAGCATTTGCGTGCGGTCTGACCGGGCTTCTCTTGCGCTTTCCTTTTTTCTTCGGAGCTTCCATTGCTTGCCAAACGCATCATTCCCTGCCTTGACGTGACCGGTGGCCGCGTCGTCAAGGGCGTCAACTTTGTCGAACTGCGCGACGCCGGCGACCCGGTCGAGATCGCCGCGCGCTACAACGCGCAAGGCGCCGACGAGCTCACCTTCCTCGACATCACCGCGACCAGCGACGGGCGCGACCTGATCCTGCACATCATCGAGGCCGTGGCCAGCCAGGTCTTCATCCCGCTCACGGTGGGCGGCGGCGTGCGCACCGTCGAAGACGTGCGCCGCCTGCTCAACGCGGGTGCCGACAAGACCAGTTTCAACTCGGCCGCGCTCGCCAACCCCGAGGTCATCAACGCGGTGTCGGCCAAATACGGCGCGCAGTGCATCGTCGTCGCCATCGACGCCAAGCGCCGCAGTGCCGAAGATGCGCAGCGCATCGGCGCCGGCGGCCAGCCCGTGGGCGCGGGCTGGGACGTCTACAGCCATGGCGGGCGCAAGAACACGGGCCTCGACGCCGTGGTCTGGGCCGCCGAGATGGCGCAGCGCGGCGCCGGCGAGATCCTGCTCACCAGCATGGACCGCGACGGCACCAAGGCGGGCTTCGACCTCGAGCTGACGCGCGCCGTCAGCGACGCGGTCAGCGTGCCGGTGATCGCCTCGGGCGGCGTCGGCAACCTCGACCACCTGGCCGATGGCATCCAGATCGGCGGCGCCGACGCGGTGCTGGCCGCGAGCATCTTCCACTACGGCGAATTCACCGTGCAGCAGGCCAAGCAGCACATGGCGGCGCGCGGCATTCCGGTGCGCCTGTAGGCCGACGCTGTGTGGCGGGTTTTCGATCCAATCTGCCTTGAACCCTTGCCAGCCAAGCGCTGGTAGCTATGGATTTTGATGGCGTTCAGCGGACGCCCGCCGGCCCCGCGAGGGGCCTTTTCTTTGGGCAACGCTTCAGCGCGCGATTTCTTCGCGCACCGCCGCGACCTGCCGGCGCGACACCGCCAGCAGCTCGCCCAGGCCGTGCAGGCGCACGGCCCAGCCTTCGCCTTCTTCGGGGTCGTAGTGCTTTTCGAGCGCGCGCACGGCGCGGCGCGCCACCAGGGCGTTGCGGTGCACGCGCAGAAACGCCGCCGCGTGGCGCGCTTCGAGCTCGCTGAGCGCGCCGTCGAGGATGTAGCTGCGCGCGGCGGTGCGCACCGTGACGTATTTCTGTTCGGCCTTGAAGTACAGCACCTCGGCCAGCGGCACGCGCTCGGTGCGGCCACGGTCCTGGATCAGCAGCGCCTCGCCGGCTTCGTGCGGCGCGGCTGCCACGGGCGGGGGGCCGACTGCGCGCTGCGCCTTGGCCAGCGCCTGCTGCAGCCGCTCGCGGCGCACCGGTTTGGTCAGGTAGTCGACCGCGTCGAGCTCGAAGGCGCTGAGTGCGTGGTCGGTGTGCGCGGTGACGAACACGATGGCCGGCGGGTGCGCCAGCGTGCGCAGCCGGTGCGCCAGGCCCAGACCGTCCTGCCCGGGCATGTGGATGTCGAGCAGCGCCAGGTCGAAGGCGCGGCCGCCCGTGGGCGCCAGCCGCTCCATCGCCTCGGCGGCGCGTGGCGGCCTCGGCCACGGCGTGCGGCGCGCTGTGCGGCGCATCGGCGCTGCAGTCGGCCAGCAGGGTGCGCAGGCGCTGGCGCGCCAGCGGCTCGTCGTCAACGACCAGGATGTTCATGGGGCAGTCGGCGCGCTGCTGCGCGCAGGAGTGGGGGAGGGCGCGGCGGCACGTGCCGGGCGCGGCGCGGGCAGGGCGATGCGCACCTGGTAGAGGCCGCCGTCCATGCCGGCGCTGAACTCGCCCTGCACATCGTGCAGCAGCGCCAGGCGCGCGCGCACATTGGCCAGCGCGATGCCGTGGCCGGGCAGCGCGGCGGGGCCCGGCGCGTCGTCGCCGGGCACGGTGTTGGTGATGCGCACCACCACGCGGCTGCCGCGCAGCGCGGTCTGCACGCGCAGCTTGCCGCCGCGCGCGCTGGGCTCGACGCCGTGCTTGACCGCGTTCTCCACCAGCGGCTGCAGCAAGAGCGGCGGCA
This sequence comes from uncultured beta proteobacterium, assembly GCA_963703375.1. Taxonomy (GTDB): domain Bacteria; phylum Pseudomonadota; class Gammaproteobacteria; order Burkholderiales; family Burkholderiaceae_C; genus Simplicispira. The sequence continues at coordinate 1,037,753 of CAVPEF010000004.1, forward strand.
GCCGCGCGCTGTCGGCGCGCGGGTCGAGCTGCCACTGCACCTGCAGGCGCGCGCCAAAGCGCACCTGCTCGATGTGCAGGTAGCGCCGCGCGAGCTGGATCTCTTCGGCCAGCGTCACGGCCTCGCCCTGCTCGACCAGCGCGTGGCGGAACAGGTCGCTCAGGTCTTCGAGCAGCGCCTCGGCCTGGGCCGGCTCGGCGCGCACCAGCGCGATGGCGCTGTTGAGCGTGTTGAACAGAAAGTGCGGACGGATGCGCGACTGCAGCTCGGTCAGCCGCGCCGTGGTGGCCGCCGGCGTGCGCCCGCGCGCGCGCAGCACCAGCGCCGCCACCAGCGCCGCGGCCAGCAGTGCGCCGCTGGCGGCGCTGGCCAGCCACGGCGGCTGCGCCACCACGCCGGCCAGCGCCAGCATGGCGCAGGCATAGGCGCCCGCCAGCGCCCCCAGCGCCACGCCGGCCGCGTACTGGCCGCGTGTGCCCAGGCGCTGCAGCAGGGTCTTCAGACTGCACGCGGCAATCAGCCAGGCCAGCGTGGCGGGCAGGGCGCCGCCCGTGAGCAGCGCCAGGCGCGCGAGCCAGTCCAGCAGCGCCTCGGCCCCGTACATCGCGCCCACGCCCAGCACCGTTTCGACGAACAGCACGGCGCGCAGCACCACGCCGACTTCGCAGGCGTCGAACACCAGCGCGCGCCGCACTTTGGCGTGCGCGCGGGGGCTTGCGTGCGCCGAATCCAGGTCTTGGGGCAGGGTCGATAAAATTTGCGGGTTTTGCATTGCGGCATCCGGACGTCCCGGGTGTCTGTTCCACCGGATTATTGCCCCACCATGCCTACCAGCTCCACCCCGCCGCCGTCCCACAACCAGCTCGACACCAAGGCGCAGGCCTGGTCGGCGCTTTTCTCGGAGCCCATGAGCGACCTGGTCAAGCGCTATACCTCGAGCGTGTTCTTCGACAAGCGCCTGTGGCAGGCCGACATCGCAGGCAGCCTGGCGCATGCCGAGATGCTGGCCGCGCAGGGCATCATCAGCGCCGCGGACCAGGCCGACATCGAGCGCGGCATGGCGCAGATCACCGCCGAGATCGAGTCCGGCGGCTTTGACTGGAAGCTCGACCTCGAAGACGTGCACCTGAACATCGAGGCACGCCTGACGCAGCTCGTGGGCGACGCCGGCAAGCGCCTGCACACCGGCCGCAGCCGCAACGACCAGGTCGCGACCGACGTGCGCCTGTGGCTGCGCGGCGAGATCGACCTGATCGGCGGCCTGCTGACCGACCTGCAAAAGGCGCTGGTCGACACCGCTGCGCAGAACGTCGACGTGATCCTGCCCGGCTTCACGCACCTGCAGGTGGCGCAGCCCGTGAGCTTTGCCCACCACCTGCTGGCCTACGTGGAGATGTTCGCGCGCGATGCCGCGCGCATGCAGGACGTGCGCCGCCGCGTCAACGTGCTGCCGCTGGGCAGCGCGGCGCTGGCCGGCACCACCTACCCGCTCGACCGCGAGCGCGTGGCGCGCACGCTGGGCATGGACGGCGTCTGCCAGAACAGCCTGGACGCCGTGAGCGACCGCGACTTCGCGATCGAGTTCACGGCCGCCGCCTCGCTGTGCATGGTGCACATCAGCCGCTTCAGCGAAGAGCTGATTCTGTGGATGAGCCAGAACTTCGGCTTCATCAAGATCGCCGACCGCTTCACCACCGGCTCGTCGATCATGCCGCAGAAGAAGAACCCCGACGTGCCCGAACTGGCGCGCGGCAAGACCGGCCGCGTGGTCGGCCACCTGATGGGCCTGATCACGCTGATGAAGGGCCAGCCGCTGGCCTACAACAAGGACAACCAGGAAGACAAGGAGCCGCTGTTCGACACCGTCGACACCTTGAAGGACACGCTGCGCATCTTCGCCGAGATGGTCGGCGGGCAGCTGAACCCGGCCACGGGCGCGAAGGAAGGCGGCATCACCGTCAACGCCCAGGCCATGGAAGACGCGGCCAAGAAGGGCTACGCCACCGCCACCGACCTGGCCGACTACCTGGTCAAGAAGGGCCTGCCGTTCCGCGACGCGCACGAGACCGTGGCGCACGCCGTGAAGGCCGCCATCGCGCACAACTGCGACCTGTCCGAGCTGCCGCTGGCCGTGCTGCAGGGCTTCCACCCGCAGATCGAGAAGGACGTGTACGAAGTGCTGAGCCTGCGCGGCTCGCTCAACGCGCGCAACACGCTGGGCGGCACGGCGCCGGCGCAGGTGCGCGCGCAGATTGCACGGCACCAGGCGCGCCTGGGTTGAGGGCCGGTAGCGGTTTTGGAGTCCAATAGGCTCCTAGCGCTTGCCTGGTAAGCGTTAGCAGCTCTTTTTTTGATAGTAAAAGCCGCTTGCCATGGACGCAGGCAGGTGCCGGCGAGCGGCCGCACCGCGCGCACGCGGCTACCGTGCTGCGCTGGTGTCCATTCATTTCATTCCCCGAGGGAGTCGGATATGTTGTCTTCACGTCGCACCCTGTTGGCACGCGCCCTGCGCTGCGCCAGCGCCCTGGCCGCGGGCCTGGCCTTGTCCACCGCCATGGCGCAGACGGCCAAGCCCGTGCGCATCCTGGTCGGCTTTCCGGCCGGGGGCGGCTCGGATGTGATCGCGCGGCTGCTGGCCGACAAGCTCAAGGACCAGATCGGTGCGCCTGTGCTGGTGGACAACCGCCCCGGCGCCGGCGGCCAGATCGCGGCGCAGGCGCTCAAGGCCGCGCCCGCCGACGGACGCACGCTGTTCCTTTCGCACGACCACACGATCTCGATCCTGCCGCTGGTCACCAAAAACCCCGGCTACGACCCGGTGCGCGACTTCGTGCCCGTGGCCGGCGTCGCGACCTTCGTCAACGCGTTTGCGGTCTCGGGCGGCACGCCGGCCCAGGACTTCGGCGCTTACGTGGACTGGGTCAAGGCGCAGGGCGGCGGCAAGGGCGCGGTCGGCATTCCGGCGCCGGCTTCCACGCCCGAGTTCCTGGTCCAGCTGATCGGCAAGAAATACCAGCTCGACCTGGTGGCCGCGCCCTACCGCGGCAGCGCCCCGATGGTGGCCGACATGCTGGGCAACCAGATTGCCGCCGGCGTGGGCTCGGTGCAGGACTTCATCGAAAACCACAAGGCGGGCAAGATGCGCGTGGTGGCGGTGCTGGGCGGCAAGCGCCAGGCTGCCATGCCCGAGGTGCCGACGTTCTCCGAACTCGGCCTCAAGGGCTTTGAAGACCTGCCGTACTACGGCCTGTATGCGCCCAAGGGCACGCCGCAGCGCGAGATCAACCGCCTGTCGGTCGCGGTCTCGAAGGTGCTGCTGCTGCCCGACGTGCGCAAGCAGCTCGCCGACCTGGGCCTCACGGTGGACTACATGGCGCAGCAGCAGCTGACCGCACGCGAGCACGCCTACACCCAGGCGTGGACGCGCATCATCCGGGACAGCGGCTTCCAACCGCAGTGATTCAGGCCCCGGGCCACCCCGGGCGCGCGCTCAAAGCAGGCTGTCGCGCTGGTGCTCGGCGCGCGATGCGCCCATGGCGGTCTCGACCTGCTTGACCTCTTCGGGCGGTGGCAGCACGGCCGGCATGCCCAGGCTCTGGATCCACAGCTCGCGGCACCAGCCCTTGGTGTGGTAGAGGTGGTGGTCCTCGTCGGGCTCGACGCGCTCGTACGCCGCCTTCAAGGACTCGCCGATGTCGCCGGGGGCCACCTCGGCCACCTTGCCCAGCAGTTCCCAGTTGGCGTGGTCCTTGGTCTCGGCCAGCACCACACATTCGCAGGCGGTCAGTTCGGCAGCCGCGGCAGAGCCGCCTTGGCGCGCCAGCTCCATGGCCTGCACCAGCGATTCGCCCAGGTGCTTGACCACTTTGCGCGACGGCGTCTGCGTGTCGGGATCGATCCCGAGGCTTTGGCACAGTGCCTGCACCACCTGCTGGTGCGTGCGTGTTTCTTCAAGATACCCCTGCCATTCCTCCTGGAGGTCGGCGTTCTGCGCACATTCCAGCGCGGTCAGGTAAACCTGCTCGCCGCCGAGCTCGGTCTCCATCATCTGCAGCAGCAGCTCCTTGAGCTGCGCGGGATCGTAGGGATGGCTGGCCATGACAAACTCCTTGAAACGTTAGGAAAGGATGGGCACGGGCATCCGCGCCCGCTCTCAGGCGAGGGTGCGCAGCTTGGGCTCGCGCGCCCACTGGCGCGTTTTCGCGGCAGCGACGAACGCGGCCGTGTCGGACGGGTCGAGCACGCCCGCGTCGGGCTCGATGCCCGCGGCCTGCACGATCGGCTGCGAGCCCTGGCACGCGGCGATCGCCTTGAGGTGCCCGAACGCATCGCGGAACCAGTCGACCGCCGCGGCCTCGCTCGCCAGCTGCGCGCCCACCGGGGGCGCCAGCACCGAGGCCACGGCGTCGAACAGCGGCGACGGCATGCCCTGCAGCTGTCCGTCGGCCGGCAGGTGCTTGCCGTCGTCGAGCACCGCGCCACCGACCTTGGGCGCCACTATCTTCACCGTGGCGCCGGCCCCTTCGATGGCGCGCTTGAGCGCGGCAATCGACTTGGCGCTGGAGCCATCGGCGACCAGAATGCCGACGCAGCGGCCGTCGAGCGTTTCCTTCATGCGCGGAATCAGCGCGGTGGCCGGCGAGAGCGGCAGGTCCTGCGGCGGCATCGCGGCGGGCGGGGCCGGCGGCATCGCGGTCAGGCCCAGGCCATCGGCCACGCGCTGGGCCAACTTCTCGTCGATGTGGCGCAGCTGCCCCACCATGGCTTCGCGCACGCGCACGGTCTCGACCTTGGAGAGTTCGAACACCAGCGCCGAGGCCAGGTGCGCCTGCTCGATTTCGCTCTGGCTGCGGTAGAACATGCGCGCCTGGCTGTAGTGGTCGGCAAAGCTTTCGGCGCGCACGCGGCCCTTGGCGCCGTCGTCCGCCGGCTCGGCATAGGCGCGCGTGCCCACGGCCTGCGAGGCGCGCGGCGTGCCCGGCTGCAGGCTGCTGGGCTCGTAGCTGACGCGGCCCTGGGGCCGACGCATCTGCATGAAGCCGTCGCGCTGCAGGTTGTGGAACGGGCACTGCGGCGCGTTGACCGGGATCTGCACGAAATTGGGCCCACCCAGGCGCGTGAGCTGGGTGTCGAGGTAGGAAAACAGGCGCCCCTGCAGCAGCGGGTCGTTCGAGAAATCGATGCCCGGGCGGCACGTTGGCCGGGCAGAACGCCACCTGTTCGGTTTCGGCAAAGAAGTTGTCGGGCCAGCGGTTGAGCACCATGCGGCCGATGGTCTGCAGCGGCACCAACTCCTCGGGCACGATCTTGGTGGCGTCGAGGTGGTCGAACGGGAACGCGGCTGCTTCTTCCTCGGTGAACAGCTGCACCGCCAGCTCCCACTCGGGGAAGTTGCCCATGCTGATGGCCTCGAACAGGTCGCGGCGCAGGAAGTCGTTGTCGGCGGCCTGCAGCTTGACGGCCTCGTCCCACACGGTCGACTGCAGGCCGAGCTTGGGGCGCCAGTGGAACTTGACGAAGGTGCTCTGGCCTTTGGCATTGACGAGCCGGAACGAGTGCACGCCAAAGCCTTCGATCATGCGGAAGCTGCGCGGAATGGTGCGGTCGCTCATGTGCCACATGATCATGTGCATCGACTCGGGCATCAGCGAGATGAAGTCCCAGAACGTGTCGTGGGCGCTGGCCGCCTGCGGAAAGCCGCGGTCGGGCTCGGGCTTGACCGCGTGCACCAGGTCGGGGAACTTGATGGCGTCCTGGATGAAGAACACCGGGATGTTGTTGCCCACCAGGTCCCAGTTGCCCTCGTCGGTATAGAACTTGACGGCAAAGCCGCGCACGTCGCGCGGTGTGTCGACCGAGCCCTTGCTGCCCGCCACGGTGGAAAAACGCGTGAACACCGGCGTCTGCTTGCCGACCTCGGTCAGCACCCTGGCGGTGGTGTACTGCGCCAGCGACTGCGTCAGCTCGAAAAAGCCGTGCGCGGCCGAGCCGCGCGCGTGCACTACGCGCTCGGGAATGCGCTCGTGGTCGAAGTGGGTGATCTTTTCGCGCAGGATGAAGTCTTCGAGCAGCGTTGGACCCTTCGGCGTGGCGCGCAGCGAGTTCTGGTTGTCGGCAATGGCAATGCCTTGCTGCGTGGTCAGCACCGGGTGGCTGCCGTCGGCCTGCTGCTGCAACTCGCCGCCTTGGCCGCGCAGGTCGCTGGAGGGGTCGGCGGCCGAAGCGGACGCAGGGCTGCCGCTGGCAGGGCGGCGGGAGGATGGGGATTTGGGCATGCGAAACGCTCCTCAAAGGAATGTCGGGGGCAGCCGCCATCTTCAGATGCCACCGGGGCGCGGTGGGTAGGACAGCACGCCATGCATATGTCGGCCCCGGATCGGGGCGGCGGGCTGCCTGCACGCATACCAGGCCCTGGGCGGTTTGTTACGCTTGCCGTCCCAACCGAAGGGCCAGCGTGCACTTTTCGTCTTTCCTCTTCAGTGCCGGCCTCGGCCTGGCCTGCTGCAACGCCCAGGCGCTGCACATCACCCGCCTGTCTCCGCAGGGCGAGGTCGAGCATGTGCGCCAGGTGGTGGCCCAGTTCGATACCGCTGCCGTGAAGTTTGGCGACCCGAATGGCGCCAGCGCCGCTGCGGCTGCAATGCAGCGACACGCAGGCCGGCCAGGGCAGCGGCCGCTGGACCAGCGAGCGCGAGTGGGTGTACGACTTCGCGCGCGACCTGCCGCCCGGGGTGCGCTGCAGCGTGCAGGCGGCACCCGGGTTCAAATCGGTCTCTGGCGCAGCACTGGCGGGCGCTGTCAGCTATCAATTCAATACCGGCGGCCCCTCCGTCACCCACGTGCTGCCGCGCACCTGGGAAGAGATCGACGAAGAGCAGTTCTTTGTGCTGCAGCTCAATGGCGCGGCCACGCCGGCCAGCGTGCAGCAGCACGTGTGGTGCGCCGCCGAGGGCATGGGCGAGCGCGTGCCGGTGCGGCGGATCGAGGGCGCGGAGCGCGCCGCGCTGCTCAAGGCGCAGGGACTGGAACAGCGCGCCGCCAAAGACCCGCTGGCGTTCGCCACGCTGGCCTGCAACCGGCGCCTGGCGCCGTCCAGCAAGGTGCAGCTGGTCTGGGGCGCGGGCGTGGCCACGCCCAGCGGCGTGGCCAACCGCGTGGAAAAGCGCTTCACCTTCACGGTGCGCGCCCCTTTCAGCGCCGAGCTGCGCTGCGAGCGCGAAAACGCCCAGGCCGCCTGCCTGCCGATCCGACCGCTGACGCTGGCGTTCAGCGCCCCCGTGCCCTACAGGCTGGCGGCTGCGGTCCGGCTCCACGCCACCGGCCTGGCGCTCGCGCCGCAGCGCGGCGAAGGCGCGGACGACAGCGGCGAAGCGGCCCCAGCGCCCGATGCGCTGGTCGAGCGCATCACCTTCGCCGCACCGCTGCCCGAGAGCACCGCCTTCACGCTCGCGCTGCCCGCAGGCTTTGCCGACGCCGCGGGCCGGCCGCTGGCCAATGCCGCGAGCTTTCCGCTGGCGGTGGCCACGGGCGCCATGCCGCCGCTGGCCAAGTTTGCGGCCGCGCCGTTCGGCATCGTCGAGCGCTTTGCCGAGGGGCCGGACGGCCCGGCGCTGCTGCCCGTGACGCTGCGCAAGGTCGAGGCCGCGCTGCGCGTGCAGGGCCTGCAGGCGGGGCCGGGCGGCCAGGCCGCAGCGGGCCAGGTGCGCACGCTGCAGCCGGCCAGCGACGCCGAGGTCATCGCCTGGTACCGCAAGGTCCAGCACTTCGACCGCCCCCTGGTCGAGCGCGTGCGCGCACGCCGCGAAGTGCAGGGCGCGCTGCCGCCCGTGCTGCCCGGCGGCGACCGGGGCCAGGTGCAGACGCGCATGCTCTCGCTGCTCGCCGGCCAGCGCGGCGCGCGGGCGCTGGACCTGCCGCAGCCCGCCAGCGGCGACCCGCGTCCGTTCGAGGTCGTGGGCATACCGCTGGCGCCGGGCTTCCATGTGGTCGAGATCGCCTCGCCGCTGCTGGGCGCCGCGCTGCTCGACGCGCAGTACGGCCCGGCCCGCAGCATGTACGTGCGCACCACGGCGCTGGTGACCAACCTGGGCGTGCATTTCAAGCTCGGGCGCGAGAACGCGCTCGCCTGGGTGACCTCGCTCGACAAGGGGCAGCCGGTGCCCGGGGCACGCGTGGCGGTGTCGGATTGCCGCGGCCGGGAGCTGGCCCATGCGACCACCGACGCCCAGGGCCGCGCCATGTTCGACGGCCTCTCGCCCGAGCCGCCGCAGTGCGATGGCGACGGCGGCGGCTCGGAAGGCTATTTCGTCAGCGCGCGCAGCGCGGGCGCAGACGGCCGGCCCGACATGGCCTTCACCTGGAGCGACTGGCAGCGCGGCATCGAGCCCTGGCGTTTCAACGTGCCCACGAGCCGCGACGCGCGCCCCGACGCGCGCGCCCACACGGTGTTCGACCGCATGCTGGTGCGCGCGGGCGAGACGGTGTCGATGAAGCACCTGCTGCGCCAGGAGACGCGCCAGGGCTTCGGCCTGGCGGCACATGAACCCGACACCCTGATCGTCACCCATGTGGGCAGCGGCCAGCAGTACGCGCAGCCGCTGGCCTGGCGCACGACGGCCACCGGCGGGCGCAGCGCGCACAGCCAGTTCGCCGTGCCGCCGGCGGCCAAGCTGGGCGTGTACGAGGTGCAGCTGCGCGCCAGCGCCGACGGCGGGCGCAGCCTGGCCTCGGGCCAGTTCCGCGTCGAGGAATTCCGCCTGCCGGTGTTCGAGGGCCGCGTCGGCCTGGACGGTGCCGGCGGGCCGCTGGTCAGCGTGCGTTCGGTGCCCGCCAGCGTGCAGGTCCACTACGTGGCGGGCGGCGCGGCGGCGCAGCTGCCGGTGCGCGTGTCGGCGCTGGTGCGCAGCAAGACCTTGCAATTTGCCGCCTACGACGCGTTCAGCTTCAGCGCGCCGCGCGGGCGCGCGCAGGCGGACACCGCGGGCGAAGAGGAAGCCACGGCCGGGCAGGACGCGCGCGTGATTGCCGACAAGCTGCCGCTCACGCTCGACCGCCAGGGCGCGGGCCGCGTCACGCTGGCCGACGTGCCGCGCGCCAATGCCGCGCAGGAACTGCTGATCGAAGCCAGCTACGCCGACCCGAGCGGCGAGGTGCAGACCCTGCGCAGCCAGCACACGCTGTGGCCGGCCGCCGTGGTGGCGGGCATCCAGGCCGAGGGGTGGGTGTCGGCGCGGCAGAAGCTGCGCTTTCAGGCGCTCGCGCTGAACACCGACGGCCAGGCCGCCGCGGGCGTGCCGCTGTCGGTGCAGGCCATCGCGCGCACCACCACCACCAGCCGCAAGCGCATGGTGGGGGGCTTCTACAGCTACGACCACCACACCGAAACCAACGACCTGGGCACCGTCTGCACTGGCCAGAGCGACGCGCGCGGCCTGCTGCTGTGCGAGACGCAGATCGACGAGCCCGGCGAGATCGAGCTGGTCGCCACCGCGCGCGACAAGGCCGGCAACACCTTCGACGCGGCCACCGCGGTCTGGGTCACGCGGCGCGGCGAGCTGTGGTTTGGCGGCGAGAACCACGATCGCATGGACCTGCTGCCCGAGAAGAAAAGCTACCAGCCGGGCGAAACCGCCAGGTTCCAGGTGCGCATGCCGTTCCGCTTTGCCACGGCGCTGGTCGCGGTCGAGCGCGAAGGCATTCTGGAGACCCAGGTGGTGCAGCTCAACGGGCGGGACCCGACGGTGAGCCTCCAGGTGCAGCCGGACTGGGGCCCCAACGTCTATGTGAGCGTGCTGGCGCTGCGCGGGCGTCTGCGCGAGGTGCCGTGGTACAGCTTCTTCAGCTGGGGCTACAAGGCACCGCGCGCGTGGTGGACGGCCTTCTGGTACGAGGGCAAGGAATACGCCGCGCCGACCGCGCTGGTCGACCTGGCCAAGCCGGCGTTTCGCCTCGGCATGGCAGAAATCCAGGTCGGCAAGCAAGCGCACCGGCTCGGCGTCACGGTGGTGGCCGACAAGGTCAGCTACCCGGTGCGTGGCAAGGCGCAGATCACCATCACCGCCACGCTGCCGAACGGCAAGCCCGCGGCCCATGCCGAAGTGGCGCTGGCCGCGGTGGACCAGGCGCTGCTCGAACTCATGCCCAACACCAGCTGGAACCTGCTCGACGCGATGCTGCAGCGGCGCAGCTGGGGCGTGTCGACCGCGACCGCGCAGATGGAAATCATCGGCCGGCGCCACTTTGGCCGCAAGGCCGTGCCGGCCGGCGGCGGCGGCGGGCGCGCGCCCACGCGCGAGCTGCTCGACACGCTGCTGCTCTGGAACCCCGCCGTGAAGCTCGACGCCAACGGCCAGGCCCGGGTCACCGTGCCATTGAACGATGCGCTGACCACGTTCCAGATCGTCGCCGTGGCCGATGCCGCCACCGGACTGTTTGGCACCGGCGGCACCCAGATCCGCGCCACGCAGGACCTGCAGATCCTCAGCGGCCTGCCGCCGCTGGTGCGCGAGGGCGACCAGTTCCGCGCCCAGATCACGCTGCGCAACACCACGCAAGCGGCGATGCGGGTCGAGGTGGCGCCACGCGCCACGCTGCTGGAACTCCAGCCGCAGACCGTGGACATTGCGGCCAGGCGAAGCGCGCGAACTGGCCTGGGCCGTGACCGCGCCGGCGCAGCTGGGGCAGACGCGCCTGGAAGCGCTGCTGTGGGAGATCGAAGCCAGCGACAGCGTGGGCGGCGCGCGCGATGCGCTCCAGGCGCGCCAGCGCATCGTGCCCGCCGTGCCGCTCACGGTGCAGCAGGCCGCGCTGGTGCAGGTCGATGGCCGCTTCAGCCTCGCGGTCCAGGCGCCCGCGGGGGCGCTGGCCGCCAACGGCGAGACACGGGGCGGCCTCAAGATGGCGCTGCAGCCCACGCTGGCCGCCGGACTGCCGGGCGTGCGCGACTGGTGGGCGCGCTACCCGTTCAGCTGCCTGGAGCAGCAGGCCAGCAAGGCGATCGGCCTGCGCGACGGCACGCTCTGGCGCACCCTCCTGGCGCAGCTGCCCAGCTACCTCGACGGCGACGGCCTGGCCTCTTACTTTCCGCCGCAGGGCGGCGACGCGCACCGGGGCAGCGACACGCTGACCGCCTACCTGCTGGCCAGCGCGCACGAGGCCGCCAGCCTCGACCCGGCCTTTGCGCTGCCCGATGCCGTGCGCGCACCGATGGAGCGCGGCCTGATCGCATTTGTCGAAGGCCGCATCCAGCGCGAGTTCTGGAGCCCGCGCCCCGACCTGGACCTGCGCAAGCTCGCCGCGATCGAGGCGCTGTCGCGCTACGGCAAGGCCACGCCGCGCATGCTCGGCAGCATCACGCTGGCGCCCCAGCAGTGGCCCACGCACGCGGTGATCGACTGGGTCCAGATCCTCCAGCGCATGCCGGCCGTGCAGGGGCGCGACCCGCGCCTGGCCGAGGCCCTGCAGATCCTGCGCAGCCGCCTGTCGTTCCAGGGCACGAAGCTCGTCTTCAGCACCGAGCCGGACGACCACTGGTGGTGGCTGATGCAGGGCGGCGACGTGAACACCGCGCGCCTGCTGCTCGCCGTGCTCGACGAGCCGGCCTGGCAGGGCGACATGGCGCGCCTGGCCAACGGCTTCATCGCGCGCCAGCAGGGCGGCGCCTGGCAGACCACCACGGCCAACCTCTGGGGCGCGCTGGCGCTGCAGAAGTTTTCGGCCCGGTTCGAGGCCACGCCCGTGGCCGGCACCACCGGCGCGGCGATGGGCGGCCACAGCGCCCGCGTGGACTGGGCCCAGGTCGGGCCGACGCCAGGCGGCGGACGCCGGCGGCGCGGCCCCGATGCCCTGGTTCGGCGCGCCCGCCGCGCCCGGCCAGCCCAAGAACAATGGCATGTTCCTGCCCTGGGGCCCGGCCGGCGGCGCGGCGCCGCTCGACGTGGTGCACCAGGGCCCCGGCAAGCCCTGGCTCACGCTGCAGTCGGTGGCCGCCGTGCCGCTCTTGGCGCCAGTCGCATCGGGCTACGCCATCACGCGCACCGTCACCCCCATCGAGCAGGCCGACAAGACGCTGCCCGCCGGCCAGTACACGCGCGGCGACGTGCTGCGCGTGGCGCTCGAAGTGGCCGCCAGCGCGCCCATGACCTGGGTCGCCATCACCGACCCGATCCCGGCGGGCGCCACGATTCTGGGCAGCGGCCTGGGCCGCGACTCCGAGATCGCCACCCAGGGCGAAAAGCGCTCCGGCGCCGGCTGGCCGGCGTTCGAGGAACGCAGCTTCGAAGCCTTCCGCAGCTACTACGCATACCTGCCCCAGGGCACGGTCACGGTGGAATACACCGTGCGCCTGAACAGCGCGGGCGACTTCGCGCTGCCGCCCAGCCGGGTCGAGGCGCTGTACGCGCCCGAGATGTTCGGCGCGGCGCCCCACGGGCGCGTGCGCGTGCGCGCCACGCCGCCGTAGGGCGGGCGGCGCTTGGCGCTCTCTGTTTGATAGCTGCATGCGCTGGCTGGATAAGCGCTGCAGGCCATTTTGGGCTGTGATTCCATGCGCCCAGACCGGCTTCGGAAAATGCGCTACACCGGCTTGGCCACCATCAGCCAGAAGATCGCCAGAAAGGCCAGCAGCGCCGGCATGCCCAGCGCCACCCACGCGGCAAAGAAGCGCCAGTAGGCGCGCGGCAGGCGACCCTGCGCCAGGCCCTGCGCGGCCAGGTCGCGCAGGCGCATCTGCAGCCACACCACGGGCAGCCAGCAGGCGATGGCCAGCGCATAGAGCAGCAGCGACCACGCGAGCCAGCGCGCCGACAGCGCCATGCCCGCCAGGTGCGCCAGCCACAGGCCCGTGAGCGGCTGCGCCACGGCCGTGGTGGCGGTGAACAGCCAGTCGGCCCGCACCACCCAGCGCGAGACGCCGGCCAGCAGGTGCAGATCGCGGCTGAGCGTGGCCACCAGCAGATAGAACGCCGTGCCGATGCCGGTGCCAAACAGCAGCGTCGACGAGAGGATGTGCAGCCACTTGGCGATCAGGTATTCCATGGGGGAGACCGGGTTGGTGGGGTGGGTCAGCCGCTGCGCGCGCCGGCGCGCGGCCGCCGCTCCAGCGCCCAGAGCAGACCGATGGCCACCAGCATCGGCAGGTTCTTCGACAGCGGTCCAAACGGGTGCAGCCACCACTGCGGCAGGCGCCAGGTGATGAGCAGCGTGTAGCCGCCGATGAGGGCCAGTTGCGCCGCCCAGGTCCAGCCGCGCCAGCGCGGTGGCGCCGCGAGCGCCAGCACGCCCAGCGCCAGATCGAACAGCGCGCCGGTGTACAGCGCCGCCACCGCCGCACGGGCCGTGCAGGCCAAACTCGGCCAGCAGCTGCAGGCTCTGCGCCACCGGGTAGAGCCCGAGCGAGACCAGTGCCGTCCAGATCCACACCAGCGCCACCGCCAGGCGCAGCAGCGGCAGCAGCCATGCCAGCCACGCCTGCTGGCGCGCCGGCTCGGCCGTGCCCGGCGCAAGGAATGCCGCCACCGGGCGCGGCGCGCGCCCGAGCAGCGCGGCGAATGCGCCGGCATCTGCCGTGTTGCCCTGCAGCAGCATGCCGACGGTCTCGCGGTCCACCAGGCTGCCGGGCCAGTGGCCCGCCAACTGCCCGAGCGCCAGGCACAGGCGCTGGGGCAGGGCCACCATGGGCGGACGGGCGCCCGCGCCGAGCGCATGGCGCAACTGGTCCAGGTAGTCGCCCAGCGCCAGCGGTGCGGGCCCGACGCAGGCAACGGTGCGGCTGCCCTGCGGCGGGGCATGGGAGCCGGCAGCTTCGACCAGCCGCACCACCGCCTCGACCAGGTCGCCGATGTGCACCGGCTGCACCTGCGGCCGCCCGGCCGGCAGCAGCCACAGCGGCAGCACCGCCAGCTGGTTGAAGAACGCGGCGCTGGTGCCCTGCGGCGCGTAGACCAGCGAGGGCTGCACGATGGCCGAGGGCACGGGCAGGGCGCGCAGCACCGCGTCGGCCGCGTGCTTGCTGCGGTGGTAGCGCGCGCGTGCCCCGGCGTGCGCACCGAGCGCCGAGACCTGCACCACCAGGCGCACGCGGCTGCCTGCGCAGGCGCGAAACAGCGCCGTGGGCGCCTGTTCATGCAGCGCGGCAAAGCTTTGGCGGCCGCGTTCGCGCAGGATGCCGACCGCGTTGATGACCACGTCCACGCCCTGCAGGTGCGGCAGCCACCATGCGGGCGCGGGCGCATCGGCAAAATCCACCGCCAGCGATGGCGGCACGCCGCAGGCGTGCGCTGCGGCGGTGCACGGGCGGCGCTGCGCGGCCACCACCGTGTGGCCGCGCGCGCGCAGCGCAGCCAGCAATTGCCCGCCAATGAGCCCCGACGCGCCGGTGAGGAGGATGCGCATGGTCCATGCTAGGCCGCACCGGGGCGGCACGCGCGCCGACAAACCTCCACGGAATCTGTCGGCGTGGGCCTACAGGAGCGCCCGCGGCGATCGGCGACAGTGGATTTTTTAGCCGGGAGACGCACCATGGCGAAGTGGAAGCGATGCCTTGCGCAAGGCTGGGTCGCCGGGAGCCTGGCCAGCCTGGTGTCCACGGTCGGCGTGGCGGTGGCAAGCCGCAGGCAGACCGGGTCCGCGGTGGCGGCCATCAATGCGATCAGCCACTGGTTCTGGGGGCGCGAGAGCTTTTACCGCAACAGCCCCACCCTGACCTACACCGGACTGGGCTATGCGACACACCATGGCGCCTCGGTGTTCTGGGCCACGGCCTACGCGGCGGTGGCGCACGATTTCCCGGCCACACGCACCGTCGCAGGCGCTGCGGCCGGAGCGCTGGCCACCAGCGCGGTGGCTGCCGTGGTCGACTACAAGGTCGTGCCCAAGCGCCTGACGCCGGGCTTTGAGCACCGGCTCAGCACCGACGCGCTGGTCGGTATCTACGCCCTGATGGCCGTGGGCCTGGCGGCCGGCGCGCTGGCCATGCGCGGCCGGTGGGATGGCGATGGGCGCGGTGGTGGCGAAGGCCGCAGCACCGGCGCCCGCCGTTCTGCCGACCCTTGACAGCGGGCCCAGCTGCAGAGGCGCTGTCGAAGCCGTGCGTGTGCACCCGCACCCCTGGCGCCTGGCTTTGCCCCTTGCCCTCTGTTCTTTGAGATCGGCCCACCATGCCTGACACACCTTCTGCCGACACCGCCCCGCCCGCCGCGGGCGCCCAGCCCGTCCCACCTTTCACGCCGCCACCGCCACCGGCCGAGCCGGTGCGCGCACCGTTTGCCACGCTGGCGCCGCAGGTGGTGGTGCCGGCGCTGCTGGTGCTGGGCGCGCTGCTGGTGTTCTGCGGTGTGTTTCCCCAGCGCGCCGACCGGCTCTTCTCGGGCGCACAGGCATGGGTGACGGGCCATTTCGACTGGTTCTATACCGTGGCGGTCACGGCGTTCCTGGTGTTCCTGGTGCTGGTGGCGGCCAGCCGCTATGGCGACATCCGCCTGGGGCCCGACGACGCCGTGCCCGAGTTCAGCTTCGTGTCGTGGACGGCCATGCTGTTTGCCGCCGGCATGGGCATCGGCCTGATGTACTTCGGCGTCGGCGAGCCGCTGCAGCATTACCTCAAGCCGCCCACGCAGATCGGCGGCACGCCCGCAGCGGCGCGCGAGGCGCTCGCGTCGACCTTCTTCCACTGGGGTTTCCATGCGTGGGCGGTGTACGGCACCATGGGCCTGGTGCTGGCCTACTTCGGCTTTCGCTACAACCTGCCGCTGACGCTGCGCTCGGGCCTGTACCCGCTGCTCAAGGAGCGCATCAACGGCCCGATCGGCCATGGCGTGGATGCGTTTGCGCTGGTCGGCACCATTGCCGGCATTGCCACCACGCTGGGCTATGGCGCGCTGCAATTGGCCGCAGGCCTGCACACGGTGACAGGCTGGGACACCTCCACGCCGGGGTTTCAGCTCGGCATCATTGCCGTGGTGGTGTTGCTGGCCGGCATCTCGGCGATCACGGGCCTGGACAAGGGCGTGCGCATCCTGAGCGAGTTCAACCTTTCGCTGTCGTTCCTGCTGCTGGCCTTTGTCGTCATCGCCGGGCCCACGGTATTTTTGTTCCAGGCGCTGAGCGAGAACATCGGCAACTACCTCTCCAGCCTGGCGCAGCTGTCGCTGCGCACCTTTGCCTATGAGCCTACGCGCGAGCCGGGCTGGTTTGGCGGCTGGACCATCCTGTACTGGGCGTGGTGGATTTCCTGGTCGCCGTTTGTTGGCATGTTCATTGCGCGCATCTCGCGCGGTCGCAGCATTCGCGAGTTTGTCATTGGCGTGCTGCTGGTGCCCACGGCCTTCAACCTGCTGTGGATGACTGCGTTCGGCAACGGTGCCATTTGGGTGGACACACACATCGCGGGCGGTGCGCTGGCGCAAACCGTCGGCAATGTCGATGCGCTGCTGTTTCGCTTCTTTGAGTACCTGCCCTGGACCGTGCCGGTGTCGTGGCTGGCCATCGTGCTGATTGCCGTGTTCTTCGTCACCTCGGCCGACTCGGGCGCCTATGTAGTCGACTCCATTGCCTCGCGTGGCGACCCGCGCTCGCCGGTCTGGCAGCGCCTGTTCTGGGCTGCGGTGCTGGGCGTGACGGCGGCGGTGCTGCTGCTGGCCGGGGGCCTCAAAGCCCTGCAGGCGATGACGCTGGTGGCCGCGCTGCCCGTGGCGCTGATCATGCTGGTGCTGTGCTATGGCCTGTGGCGCGGGCTGGTGGCCGATCGCGCGCATGCGATGCAGGACCTGGCGCCTGCCACCAACTTCTGGAGCGGCCAGCACTGGCGCCGGCGCCTGGAACAGATCGTGCACGACACCACCGAAGCCGACGTGCGCCAGTTTCTGCGCGCGACCGTGCTGCCGGCGATGCACGACGTGGCGCGCGAACTGCGCGAGCGCGGCGTCGAGGCCGACGTGCACGAGAGCCTGGCGCCGCACGCCGAAGAAGGCGCGACCGACCTGGTGCGCCTGACGCTGCCCGATCCGCAGATGCGCGACTTCGTCTACGGCGTCAAGGCCGTGCACCGCCCGGTGCCGGTGTACCTGGTGCGCCAGGCGGCGCGCCCGGGCGCGCGTGCAGAGGTGTATGCGCCGATGACTTTCTTTGCCGACGGGCGCCTGGGCTACGACATCGAGTACCTGCGGCGCGAAGAGATCATCGTCGACATCCTGCGCCACTACGAGCGCCACCGCACCGTGCTGACCGACGAGCGCGCGCAACTGCTCAACCGCGCGCCGGGGCACGCCGATCCGGTCTGAAGGCCACGCCACTGCCGTGCCGGTGACTGCGTGGCACGGGCATGTGACAGACATGTTCCCCTGGAAAACCCTGAAAGAACCGTAACGCCGCCGTCATATCTGCTGCCTACACTGGGGCATGTCATTGATTGAGATCGACGCAGTCGGAAAGTCCTGGGGGCCCACCACGGCATTGCAGTCCATGAGCTTGCGCATTGAGCCGGGCTCCTTCTGCGTGCTGCTCGGGCCCTCGGGGTGCGGAAAATCGACCACTTTGCGCATCATTGCGGGGCTGGAGTCGGCCACGTCGGGGCGCGTGCTCATTGACGGGCACGACGTCACCCATCGGCCACCGGCGCAGCGCGGCATCGCGATGGTGTTCCAGAACTATGCGCTGTTTCCGCACCTGAGCGTGGGGCAGAACATCGGTTTTGGCCTGTCGGTGCGCAAGGTGCCCAAGGCAGAGGCCGCGCAGCGTGTGGCGCAGGCGGCCGACATGCTGGGGTTGTCGCACCTGCTGGAGCGCCGGCCCGCGCAGCTGTCGGGCGGGCAGCAGCAGCGCGTGGCGCTCGGGCGCGCCCTGGTGGCGCAGGCGCGCGTGTGCCTCATGGATGAGCCGCTGTCCAATCTGGACGCCCAGCTGCGCCAGGAAATGCGCACCGAACTGCGCGAGCTGCAGCAGCGCCTGGGCTTGACCGTGGTCTACGTGACGCACGACCAGACCGAAGCCATGAGCATGGCCGACCAGGTGGTGCTGCTGAACCAGGGGCGGGTCGAGCAGTGCGCCGCGCCGCGCGGCCTGTATGCCGAGCCGGCCACGACGTTCGCCGCGCGCTTCATCGGCACGCCGCCCATGAACCTCGTGCGGCTCGACCAGGGCCGCATCGCCGGGACCGACCGCCCGGTCGCCGCCGCGCACGCGCACTGGCTGGGCCTGCGCCCCGAGGCCGTGGCGCTCGCCGACGACGGGGTGGCCGCCGTCGTGCACAGCCAGGAGTACCTCGGCGCGGATGCCGTGCTGCGCTGCGCTGTAGGCACCGAATTCATCACCGTGCGCGCACCGGGCCACCAGGCGCCGTCGGTGCAGGGTACCGCCGTGCACTTGCGCTGGCAGGCACACGACCAGCATGTGTTCGATGCCGACGGGCGGCGCATCGCGGCCTGACGCGGCCACTGCCGCTGCGAGGCCGATGTCCTTCACCCCTGCCACCGCCATGGCCCATGCGGACAGGCATGGCTTTTCCTCTTTACTACAACGTTGATACCCGGAGTTCACCCATGCAACGCAAGATGTTTCTGAAGACCTTGGCCGCCCCCGCGGTCGCTGCGCTCACCCTGTGCGCCGGCAGCGCCTTTGCGCAAACGGCGCTCGAGGTGCCGTTCTACTACCCGGTGGCGGTGGGCGGGCCCATCACCAAGGTGGTCGACGGCTTCGCGGCCGAGTTCAACAAGACCCATCCGCAGTACAACGTCACGCCGATCTATGCAGGCACCTACCAGGAAACCATCGTCAAGGCGCTGACCGCCCACAAGTCGGGCAAGCCGCCGGCCACCTCGGTGCTGCTGTCCACCGACATGTTCACGCTGATCGATGAAGACGCCATCGTGCCCATCGACGACTTCGTGAAGACCGAGGCCGACAAGGCCTGGCTCAAGGGCTTCTATCCGGCCTTCATGGCCAACAGCCAGACCGGCGGCAAGACCTGGGGCATTCCGTTCCAGCGCTCCACCGTGGTCATGTACTACAACAAGGACGCGTTCAAGGAGGCCGGCCTCGACCCGAACAAGGCGCCCGCCACCTGGAAGGAGCTGTCCGAAGCCGCCAGGAAGCTGACCAAGAAAGACGCCAGCGGCAACGTCACGCAGTACGGCATCCAGATCCCGTCCACCGGCTTTGCCTACTGGATGCTGCAGACACTGACCACGCCCAACGACGTGCTGCTGGCCAACGAAGCCGGCACCAAGGTCACGTTCGACAACCCCAAGGTCATCGAAGCGCTCGACTACTGGGTCAACCTGACCAAGCAGGGCGTGCACCCCAAGGGAGTGGTCGAGTGGGGCACGACACCCAAGGATTTCTTTGAAAAGAAGGCCGCCATCATCATCACCACGACGGGCAACCTGACCAACGTGAAGAACAACGCCAAGTTCGACTTCGGTGTGGCGCAGATTGCCGGCAACGTGCGCAAGGGCGGCTCGCCCACGGGCGGCGGCAACTTCTACATCTTCAAGAAAGCGCCCAAGGAGCAGCAGCAGGCCGCCTTCGAGTTCGCCAAGTGGGTCACCCAGCCCGAGCGCGCCGCGCAGTGGAGCATGGACAGCGGCTACGTCGCCGTGTCGCCGGCCGCGTACGACACGCCCACGCTGAAGAAATACGGCCAGGAATTCCCGCAGGCGCTGGTGGCGCGCGACCAGTTGCCCGTGTCGGTGGCCGAGTTCTCGACGCACGACAACCAGCGCGTGACCAAGGTGCTCAACGACGCGATCCAGGCGGCGCTGAACGGCACCAAGACCTCGGCGCAGGCCATGAAGGACGCGCAGCGCGAGGCCGACCGCATCCTGCGCAGCTACAAGTAAGCCACCGATGCCGGCGATGCACCGCACGCCGGATGCGGGCAGCGGCCAGCGTGCGGTGCACGCCTGGCTGCTGTTGCTTCCGGCCTTGGCCCTTTTGGTGGCGTTCACGCACTGGCCCGCCGTGGCCACGCTGATCGACAGCTTCTTCTCCACGCCGCGCGCCGGCCAGTCCGGCCAATGGGTGGGATTGGAAAACTACGCGGTGATGGCCGACGACCCGGTGTTCTGGCAGGCCGTGCGCAACAACCTGTGGTTCGCCGGCGTGACCATTCCGCTGTCGATCGGGCTGGCGCTGCTGATGGCGCTGTGGGTCAACGAGCGCATGGCCGGGCGCACGCTGCTGCGCATGGCCTACTTCACGCCCACGGTGCTGCCGATGATCGCCGTGGCCAACATCTGGCTGTTCTTCTACACGCCGCAGTACGGGCTGCTCGAGCAGATCACCGGTGCCTTCGGCCTGCCGTCGCGCAACTGGCTCGGCGACCCGGGCACGGCGCTGGCCAGCGTGACGCTGGTGGCGGTGTGGAAGGAGGCGGGCTTCTTCATGATCTTCTACCTCGCCGCGCTGCAGACGCTGAACCCGAGCCTCAAGGAGGCCGCGGCGATCGAGGGCGCCTCGCGCTGGTATTTCTTCCGCCGCGTGCAGTGGCCGCTGCTGATGCCGACCACGCTGTTTGTGCTGGTCAACGCGGTGATCAACGCCTTCCGGCTGGTGGACCACATCTTCATCCTCACGCGCGGCGGGCCGAACAACGCGTCCACGCTGCTGCTCTACCACCTGTACGAGGTCGGGTTCAAGTTCTGGGACACGGGCTATGCCGCCGCGATCACCGTGGTGCTGGTCGTGGTGCTCGCCAGCGTGGCGCTGGTGCAGTTCTTCGTGCTCGACAAAAAGGTGCACTACCAATGACCCGTGCCGTTGCCCCCTCCGCGCAGCGCGGGCCCGACATCTATGGCGCCACGTGGCTCGACACGCTGGCCGCCTGGGTGCTGGCCCTGCTGTGGATCCTGCCGCTGGCCTATGCGTTCTGGACCGCGTTCCACCCGAGCGAATACGCCACGCGCCTGGACCTGGCCGCGCCCTGGACGCTCGACAACTTCCGCCGCGCCTGGGAGGCCGCGCCCTTTGCGCGCTACTTCCTCAACACCATGGTGCTGGTGGCCCTCATCCTGTGCGCGCAGCTGGTGCTGTCCACGCTGGCGGCCTACGCCTTTGCGCGCTACCAGTTCCGCGGCAAGAACATCGCGTTCGCGCTGGTGCTGGTGCAGCTGATGATCATGCCGGACATCCTGCTGGTCGAGAACTACAAGACCATGGCGCGCCTGGGCCTGGTGGACACGCTGGTGGCCATCGGCCTGCCGTATTTCGCCTCGGCCTTCGCGATCTTCCTGCTGCGCCAGACCTTCATGGGCATTCCGAAAGAACTCGACGAGGCCGCGCGCGTCGAGGGCGCGAGCGCGCTGCAGATCCTCTGGCGCGTGTACGTGCCGCTGGCGCGGCCCGTGTACACCGCGTTCGCGCTGGTCTCGGTGAGCTTCCACTGGAACAACTTCCTCTGGCCGCTGATCATCACCAACAGCGTGGAGTCGCGCCCGCTCACCGTCGGGCTGCAGGTGTTCTCGTCGGTGGAGCAGGGCGTCGAATGGTCGATCATCACGGCGGCCACGCTGATGTCCACCGCGCCGCTGCTGATCGCCTTCATCCTGTTCCAGCGCCAGTTCGTGCAGAGCTTCATGCGCGCCGGCATCAAGTGACGGTTTTTGAATGAAAATGGCCTCCAGCGCTTGCCCAGCCTGCGCTGACAGCTATTGATTTTGATGGATGGCGCCCCCAAGGCGAAGCGGAAGACCCGATGCAACTCGTGACCTGGAACACCCAGTGGTGCCGCGGCCTGGACGGCCGGGTGGATGTGGCGCGCGTCGTGCAGCACGCGCTGGCGCTGGGCGATGTCGACGTGCTGTGCCTGCAGGAGATCGCGGTGCACTACCCTGGACTGCCTGGCGCGCCGGGCGACCAGGTGGCCGAGGTGCAGGCGCTGCTGCCCGCGGGCTGGCAGCTGTTCTTCGGCGCCGCGGTGGACGAATGGACCGCCGCCGGCCGCCAGCGCTTTGGCAACCTGGTCGCCACGCGCCTGCCGGTGCGGCAGGTGCAGCACCACCCGCTGCCGTACCCGCCCGACGCGGGCGTGCGCAGCATGCCGCGCATGTGCAGCGTGGTCACCGTGCACGATGCCCGACTGGGCGCGGTGCGCATCCTGACCACCCACCTCGAGTACTTTTCGAAGCCGCAGCGCATGGCCCAGGCGCTGGCGCTGCGCGCGCTGCACCTGCAGGCCTGCGCGCAGGCCGCGTGCCCGCCGCAAGAGGCTCGCGACGGCTCGCCGTTCCAGGCCAAGGTCCACACGCCGCACGCGGTGCTCTGCGGCGACTTCAACCTGCAGGCCCACGAGCCCGAATACGCGGCCCTGGCGGCCCCGCTGTCGCCGGCCGAGGCCGCGGGCTGGGGCGCCGCGGGCACGCTGCCACTGTGCGACGCGTGGCGCCTGCTGAATCCCAGCGTGGCGCAGCCGCCCACCTTCTGCGTGTTCGACCGCCAGTACGGCCCCGACGCCGTGGCCTGCGATTTCGTCTGGGTCAGCGATTCGCTCCAGGGCGCAGTGCAGGCGCTGCGCGTGGACGGCGCCACGCAGGCCTCGGACCACCAGCCGGTGCTGCTCACGCTGGGCTAGCGCCCGCTGCGGTGCCGGCTTATCCGGCCCGGCAGGGCCATGCGCGTGCCGGCACGGCGCCGCAGCGGCCCTATGCTCGGCACCTCGACTTCCCCCTGTTCCCATTTGAAAGCCGTTGCCCCACCATGCTCATAGGTCTTGCCGCCAACCGCCTGCACCACCACACCGAAAACGGCGCGCTGTTCGCCTTCCTGCGCGCCTGCGAGGCCGGCATCCGCGAACTGCGCCTGGGCCTGCACGCCGTCGGCCGCACGCACGACGCGATCGCCGCCGCGGGCCTGCTGCAGGGCTACCCGCCGCTGGTGCGCTACCCCTATGGGCGCGAGGGCGGCCTGATGAGGCTGGTGGCCGAGGTGGTGGGCATGGAGGAAGAGGGCCGCACGCTCGATGGCGCGATCTACCTGATCGATCCGGTGGACCCGTCGTCGATCTTTCCCGAGGCGCTCGCGCTCAAGCGCCAGTGCGTGATCCACGGCAAGCCCTTCATCTCCACGGTGGCGAGCGCGCGCGACTGGGTCGAGATGGAGCGCATCCACGCCGGCCTGCCTGCCGACCGCAACGCCGACCGCTTCCACGACTACGGCGCGCAGACGCTGGCGCTGATCGCCCACGATGCGATGAAGGGCGCGATGCTCGAGTTTGCCGACCGCAACTTCGAACTGCTGTCGCGGTACCAAAGGCGCGTGGCCACGGGCACCACGGGCCAGCGCCTCAACGAGCTGGCCTGGAGCCGCGGCTGGCCCGCAGGGCAGCCCTGGGTGCACCGCTTCAAAAGCGGCCCGCTCGGCGGCGACGCGCAGATCGCCAACCTGGTGCTCGAGCGCCGCTGCCACCGCGCGATCTTTTTCGAAGACCCGCATGTGGCGCGCCAGCACGAGGCCGACATCCAGCTGCTCGAGCGCGCCGTGACCACCGCCACGCACGATGCGGTGTGCGCCACGACCCCCCAGGTGGCGCAGCGCTGGTGCGATGCGGCGCGCCTGCGCGCCAGCCGCTGAGGCCGGCGGGCGCCGTGTCCGCGCCCCGCGCGCTCCCTTGAGCGCAGCTGGCACCGTCTGGCGTGGCCTTACGATGGGCGCGTGCGGCCCGCCCGGGTCCGCCGCAGCCACAGGAGGTCAGCCGCCATGGTCGGTGTCGGTCGGTGGGGTCGAGCCCCCAGGGCAGCGCGCTGCGCCCTGCGCGCGGTGGCCGTGTGCGCCTGGGCGTGCGCGGCGCCGCTGGCCTGGGCGTTGCCGGGCTACGACGAAGTGCGCCGCGATTTCACGCCGTCCGACACGCTGGTGCTTTCGCGCGACGGCGAGCTGCTGCAGCGCGTGCGCACCGATGCCAGCGTGCGCCGCGGCCAGTGGGTGCCGTTGGCCGAGGTGTCGCCGGCCCTGCGCACGGCGCTGGTGCTGAGCGAGGACCAGCGCTTCTACCAGCACAGCGGCGTGGACTGGGCCGCCGTGTCCGCGGCGGCCTGGGGCAACCTCTGGAACCAGCGCACGCGCGGGGCCAGCACCATCACGATGCAGCTGGCCGGGCTGCTCGACGGTGGCTGGCAGCAACGCCCGGGCGGGCGCACGGCGACGCAGAAGATCGGCCAGGCGGTGGCGGCGCAGGTGCTCGAGCGGCGCTGGCGCAAGGACCAGATCCTTGAGGCGTACCTGAACCTCGTGCCGTTTAGGGGCGAGACCGTGGGCATCGATGCGCTCGCGCGCACGCTGTTTGGCAAGGCGCCGCACGGGCTCGACGAGCGCGAAGCCGCCGTGGCCGCCGCCCTGGTGCGCGCGCCCAATGCCCGGCCGGCGCTGGTGGCGCAGCGCGCCTGCGCCGTGCTGCGCGGGATGCGCCCGCCCGCGCGCACGGACTGCGACGCGCTCGACCTGTTCACGGCCGCTGCGCTGCAGCGCCGCGCCTTCGATGCCAGCGAGGGCATCGCGCCGCATTTCGCGCGCCGGGTGCTGCGCGAAGCGGTGGCCGCGGGCGTGGGCGGCACGCAGCTGCGCAGCACGCTCAGCGCGCCGCTGCAGCGTGCGGCCGTGCAATCGCTCTCGCAGCACCTGCGCGAGCTGCGCGGCCGCAACGTGGAAGACGGCGCGGTCGTGGTGCTGGACAACGCCACGGGCGAGGTGCTGGCCTGGGTCGGCTCGTCGGGCGCGCTCAGCCAGGCGGGCGAGGTCGATGGCGTGCTGGCGCTGCGCCAGCCGGGCTCCACGCTCAAGCCGTTTCTGTACGCGCAGGCGATCGCGCAGCGCCGGCTCACGGCGGCCTCGCTGGTCGAGGATTCGCCCGCGCACCTGCCCACGGCCAGCGGCCTCTACATCCCGCAGAACTACGACCGCCAGTTCAAGGGCTGGGTGTCGGTGCGCACGGCGCTGGCCGCATCGCTCAACGTGCCGGCGGTGCGCACGCTGGCGATGGTCTCGCCCGACGCGTTTTTTGCGCAGCTGCAGGCGGTGGGCTTGCCGCTGCGCGAGAGCGGCGGCTACTTCGGCCTGAGCCTGGCGCTGGGCAGCAGCGAGGTGCAGCTGCTGCACCTGGCCAACGCCTTCCGCACGCTGGCCAACGGCGGGCGCTTCAGCCCGGTGGCGCCGGCGCTGCTGCCGGCGCGCACGGCGGCGCCCGCGTTCACGCGCGCGCTCGACGCCCATGCGGCCTTCATCGTCGGCGACATCCTGTCCGACCCGAACGCGCGCGCACGCACCTTCGGCACCGACAGCGTGCTTGCCACGCGCTTCTGGAGCGCCGTGAAAACCGGCACCAGCAAGGACATGCGCGACAACTGGGCGCTGGGCTGGTCGCAGCGCTACACCGTGGGCGTGTGGATCGGCAACGCCAGCGGCGCCGCGATGCACGACGTCAGCGGCAGCAGCGGCGCCGCGCCCGTGTGGGCCGCGCTGATGGCGCAGCTGCACGCGCACGCGCCCAGCCGCGCGCCCGCGCCGCCGCGCACGCTGGTGCAGGCGGCGGTGCGCTTCGGCGCCGCGCCGGGCGGCAGCGCGCCGCTCGAGGCCGCGCGCAGCGAGTGGTTCGTGCCGGGCACGCAGCAGGCGCTTTTCGCTATGGATTCCGGAGCTTTATAGCGCAGAACCCATCAGCGTCAGAGGCCAAAAAGACCCAAAAATCTCCCGTGCGGCTGCCGCAGACCTGTCGGCCGTGCGCATCGCCGAGCCGGCCGCAGGCGCGATCGTGGCGCTCGACCCCGACATCCCGCCCACGCGCCAGCGCCTGCAGTTCGCCGCCAGCGGCGCGGCGCCCGGCGCCGGCCTGCGCTGGCGCCTCGACGGCAAGCGCCTGGGGCAGGGCGCGCGCCTGGCGTGGCTGCCCTGGCCGGGGCGCCACGTCGTGCAGCTGACGGACGCGCGCGGCACGGTGCTCGACGAGCTGCGCTTCGAGGTCCGCGGCGCCGGCCTGGCGCCGGGCGTGGCGCCCTGAGCCCCGGCGCGCGGGTGGGCCCGTGAGCGGCTCCGGAGCGGGCCTTTTACAATTCGAAATAATTTCATGCCTTCGTCCGCTCCTCCGCCTCTCCCGCGCCGCCTGATCGTGCTGGCCCTGCTGCTGTGCCTGGGCATTGGCGCCCTGTTCGCGCGCGCGATCTGGACCATGCGCGGCGACCAGCAGCGCTTTGCCGAGCGCACCAGCGTCAACCTGGCGTACACGCTGGACCAGGCCATCGGGCGCACCGTGGGCGCGCTGGACCAGTCTCTGCAGGGCGTGGTGCACGCGCTCGGCGACCCAGCCGCCATGGCCCTGCCGCCCACGCTGCGCGACAGGCTGCTGTTCGACAATTCGCTGCGCCAGAGCGGCGTGGGCGGCGTCGTGGTGCTCGACGCCGAGGGCCACATCGTCATCGACTCCGACCGTGCCACGCCGCGCCAGGCCAATCTGGCCGACCGCGACTATTTCCGCATTTTCCAGGGCGGCGCCCACACGGGCCTGTTCATCGGCGTGCCGGTGCGCGGCCGGCTCTCGGGCGAATTCAGCCTGCCGCTGGCGCGCGCCTACTACGGCGCCGATGGCCGCTTTGGCGGCGTGGTGGTCGGCATCGTGCGGCTGGCGCACTTCAACAGCTTGTTCGCGCAGCTGAACCTGGGGCCGCAAAGCAGCCTGACGCTGCTGCGCGCGGACGGCACCATCGTCACGCGCTTTCCGTACAGCGAGGCCCTCGTTGGCCAGAGCCTGGCCGGCACGGCCAGCATGCGCGCCGTGCAGGCAGCGCGCAGCGGCACCTTCAAGGGCACCGCCGTGCTCGACGGCGTGCCGCGCCAGTACGCGTTCCGCCATGTCGGCGACTACCCGCTGGCGCTGAACGTCGCCCAGGCGGTGGACACCGTGCTGGCCGGCTGGCACCGCAGTGCCTGGGTGCTGGGCAGCTTCGCGCTGGTGCTGATGCTGGCCTGCGTGGGCCTGACCGCGCTGTTTGCGCGCGAGCTGCAGCGGCGCCAGCAGGTGGGCGTGCGGCTGGCGCAGGCCGAGCGCGACCTGCGCACCATCCTCGACAACGTGCCGTCGATGATCGGCTACTGGGATGCCGACCTGCACAACCGCTTTGCCAACCACGCCTATCTGGACTGGTTTGGCGTCGGGCCCGAAAAGCTCCAGCACCTGTCGATGCGCGAGCTGCTGGGCGAGCCGCTGTACGCCAAGAGCCTGCCCTACCTCGAGCAGGCGCTGCAAGGCCATGCGCAGCTGTTCGAGCGCACCAGCGTCGACGCGCACGGCGTCGAGCGCCACAGCATCGCCTCGTACGTGCCCGACCTCGACGGCAGCGCCGTGCGCGGCATCTTCGTGCAGGTGACCGACATCACCGAGCGCAAGCGCATGGAGGGCGAGCTGTTCGAGGAAAAGGAGCGCATGCGCCTGACGCTGCAATCGATCGGCGACGCGGTGGTATGCACCGATGCCGAAGGCCGCGTGAGCTACCTCAACCCCGTGGCCGAGCGCATGACCGGCTGGCAGGCGTTCGATGCGGCCGGCCGCGACGTCGACGACGTGGTGCCGCTGCACCTGCCCGGCGGCGCGCCGGCCCAGCCCAGCCCGCTGCGCCAGGCCCTGGCCGAGGCGCGCCCGCTCGGGCCCACGCGCGGCGTGGTGCTGCAGCGCGGCGACGGCCGGCGCTTTGACGTGGAGGAGTCGGCCAGCCCCATCACCGACCGGCACGGCCAGGTCACCGGCGCCGTGATGGTGCTGCACGATGTCACCGACAGCGTGGCCATGGCCCAGCGCATGGCGCACCTGGCGCAGTACGACGCGCTCACCGACCTGCCCAACCGGGTGCTGCTGCAAGACCGCGCGCGCCAGGCGCTGGCGCAGGCGCGGCGCGAGCGCCAGGGCCTGGCGGTCGTCTACCTCGACCTCGATGGCTTCAAACAGGTCAACGACCGCCTCGGCCACGACGCGGGCGACCACCTGCTGGTGCAGTTCGCGCGCCGCCTGCAAGAGGCCACGCGCGCGTCCGACACCGTCTCGCGCCAGGGCGGCGACGAGTTCGTGGTGCTGCTGCCCGGCATCGGCGCCGACGCAGTGGACGCCGTGGCGCGCAAGATCCTGGCGGTGTGCGAGGCGCCGTTCCTGCTCGAAGGCCAGCCCGTGCAGATCGGCCTGAGCGGCGGCGTCGCGCTGTTCCCGCAGCACGGCGAAACCTTCGAGGCGCTGGCGCGCTGCGCCGACGCCGCCATGTACGCCGCCAAGCGCGAGGGGCGGCTGCAGTTCCGCCTGTTCGCGCCGGACGGCGCCTGCCCGCTGGTCTGCTGACGCGCACGCAGGTCTGCTATGAAAAACGCAGCTATACGCTCAGGTGCTGCAAGCGCTGCGGCCGGTTTTGGCCCGAAACCGTGGCCGCCCGGCCTGCGCGGCGCTGCGCAGCATGGAAATTTGTTGCAGCGCCGCGCAAATTATTTTGATGGCCCCGCTGCGGCCCACTCTCTACCATGGCGGGCCTGAAGTCTGCCGCGCAGACGTCCCGCCCACACCCTCCAAGGAGCCCTGCATGCCCGACCTGTCCAAAATCACCTGCATCGAGGACCTGCGCGTGCTGGCCCAGCGCCGCGTGCCGCGCATGTTCTACGACTACGCCGATTCGGGCTCGTACACCGAAAGCACCTACCGCGCCAACGAAAGCGACTTCCAGTACATCAAGCTGCGCCAGCGCGTGGCCGTGAACATGACCGGGCGCAGCACGCGCAGCACCATGATCGGCCAGGACGTGGCCATGCCCGTGGCGATTGCGCCCACGGGCCTGACCGGCATGCAGCATGCCGACGGCGAAATTCTCGGCGCGCGCGCCGCCCAGGCCTTCGGCATTCCGTTCACGCTCTCGACCATGAGCATCTGCTCGATCGAGGACGTCGCCCGGCACGCGGGGCGGGGCTTCTGGTTCCAGCTCTATGTGATGCGCGACCGCGATTTCATCGAGCGTCTGATCGACCGCGCCAAGGCCGCCGGCTGCTCGGCGCTGCAGCTCACGCTCGATCTGCAGATCCTCGGCCAGCGCCACAAGGACATCAAGAACGGGCTGTCCACGCCGCCCAAGCCGACCCTTGCCAACCTCCTCAACCTGGCGACCAAGCCGCGCTGGTGCCTGGGCATGCTCGGCACGCAGCGGCGCAGCTTCGGCAACATCGTCGGCCACGCCAAGGGCGTGGCCGACCTGTCGTCGCTGTCGTCATGGACGGCCGAGCAGTTCGACCCCGAGCTCAACTGGGGCGACGTCGAATGGATCAAGAAGCGCTGGGGCGGCAAGCTGATCTTGAAGGGCATCATGGACGCCGAGGACGCGCGCCTGGCCGCGGACAGCGGCGCCGACGCGCTCATCGTCAGCAACCACGGCGGGCGCCAGCTCGACGGCGCGCCCTCGTCGATTGCCGCGCTGCCGGCGATCGTTGCGGCGGTGGGCCAGGACATCGAGGTCTGGATGGACGGCGGCATCCGCAGCGGCCAGGACGTGCTCAAGGCGCGCGCGCTGGGCGCGCACGGCACGATGATCGGACGCAGCTTTCTCTATGGCCTGGGCGCCCACGGCGAAGCGGGCGTGACGCGCGCGCTGCAGATCATCCACAGAGAGCTGGACACCACCATGGCGTTCTGCGGCCACACCGACATCAACACCGTGGACCGCAGCATCCTGCTGCCCGGCACCTACCCCGAGGCCTGAACGGACGCGCGGCGCTGGGCGCTCCAGCCTCGGACCGGCTTCCAGAAGATGTAGTCTGCCTAGTACTTCACCACCTGTTTGTGCCCCAGGGTGGCCGCCGTGCAGGCCAGGGCCGGCGCTACGCCGCCGCGGGATGTTGCCCGGCGCCGGCCGGCGCCACGGCCACCTGCGTGGCCGTGACCTTGGAGCCATCGCTGCTCTCCCGGGTGGCGGGCGGGACCCCGTAGCGGCCGACCTGCTGCCCTGGGCGAGCGAGTCCTGGCCCGCCAGCAGGGCGATGGCGACAGCCGAGAGTGCACCGGTGGTGTCGAGGAAACCGCGGCGCGAGGCGCCGGCAGCGGGGGTGGTGCGGTCGAGAGAAAAAATGGTAGTCATGGCAGCTCCTGGGTGTCGGTGGGGAAGGCTTGTCAGCGCGCTGTGGCGCCCGACACCCTGGATACGCGGCTAGGTGGATGCAGGCCGTGCCAAATAATTTTTTGGGAGGCACCGCGAATCTGCTGCGGTGTTGCGTGCGTACCCACAGCACGGGAAGGCCGCGCAGGTTCCCGGTCCCTGCCTGCGTTTGTCTCCCACAATGCATGCATGAGCGCCCTGAACTTCGACAGTGAACTGATGAAGCTGCTAGACCGCATTGCCGCGCGCGACGAACCTGCGCTCAAGAGCCTGTACGACCAGACCTCGTCCAAGCTCTTTGGCCTGGCGTTGCGCGTGCTGGGCCACCGCGACTGGGCCGAGGACGTGCTGCAGGAAACCTACCTCGCCATTTGGCGCGTGGCGCCGCAGTACCGGGCCGCGCTCAGCCCGCCCATGGCCTGGATGGGGCTGATCGTGCGCAGCCGCGCGCTCGACTTTCTGCGCCGGCGCCGCGCCGAGCGCACCCACCTGACCGATGAACTGGACGATGAAATGGCACACAGCCTGGCCGGCGACGACAGCCCGCTGGCCACTGCCCAGGCCAGCGAGCAGGCCTTTGCGCTGCACCAGTGCCTCGCGCGGCTGGAGCAGCGCCAGCGCCAGGTGGTCAGCCTGGCCTATTTGCGCGACCTGAGCCACGGCGAGCTGTCGGCCAAGCTGCAGCTGCCGCTGGGCACCGTCAAGACCTGCATACGGCGTGGCCTGGAGCAGCTGCGCCAGTGCATGGCCCGCTATGCATAAGGGCCGCGCCATGAACCTGGGCCAGCACCCCGAACTCCTTGACCGCCTGGCCGCCAGCTATGCGCTGGGCACGCTGCGCGGCGGCGCCCGGCGGCGCTTTGAGCAGCTGGCGCGCGAACACGCCGGCGTGCGCGCGGCAGCGCTGCTGTGGCAGGGCCGCTGGTCCGGTCTGGCCGAGCTGCAGGCCCCCGAGCGCCCGAGCGACGCCGTGTGGCTGCGCATAGACAACCTGCTTCAGGCCGAAAAGCTGCGCGCCGCCCAGCAGGCGCAGCAGCGTTCGCCGCCAGCCCACCCGGCTCCGCAGTCCATGGCCTGGGGCTGGCTGGGCAGTCTGGCGCTGTGGCGCGGCGCCGCGGCGCTGGGCGCGTGCGCCACCGTGGCGGCCGCGGTCGTCGGGCTGCGCGCGCACGACAGCGTGCGCACGGCCGCCCAGGCGCAGATAGCCGAACTGCGCCAGCAGCTGCAGGCTGCGCCGCAGATCCAGTACGTGGCGGTGCTGGCCGATGCCCAGGCCGACGCGTCCATGCTCGTGACCTTCGACCCCAAGCACAACACGCTGGTGCTGCAGCGCGTGGGCAGCTTCCAGGAGGGGGCCGACCAATCGCTGCAGCTGTGGGCGCTGCCGCCCTCGGGCGGCCCGCGCTCGCTGGGCGTGTTGGGGCACGACAAGGTGCTGCGCCTGGCGGCGGGTGAGTCCGACGTGCAGTCCGTGCCGGCCCTGGCCATCAGCCTGGAGCCCAAGGGCGGCGTGCCCAGCGCGGGCGGGCCGACCGGGCCGGTGCTGTTCAAGGGGGCCTTGATTCAGCGCGCGCTCTGAGCGCACGGTGGAGGGTGGAGCGCCCTTGCAGGCCTTTCACCGATGTTCTGATGCACTCCTGATTTTGTAGCTGCGTGCCCCAGATGCATAAGGGCCTGACGCCAATACCAGCAATATTTCATGGAGCGCAGCCGCCGCTTCAGCGCTGGCCGGCCGCCTGCGCCGGCACCGTCTGCAAGTAGGCGTACAGCGCTTGCGCGTCCACGTCGTTGAGCTTGCCGATCGAGTCGAAGGGCATCACCTGGATGGCGCTGCCGTCGGGGCGCTTGCCCGAGCGCAGCATGGCCACGAAGGCCGCCGCATCGGGGTAGCGCACCATGGCGCTGCCCGCGCCGGGCGTGAGGTTGGCGGCCGGCGGCCAGTCGGGCGGGCCGCCGGGGATCTTGCCGCCCGAGAGCCCGTTGCCGTGGCAGCCGATGCACATGTTGGCGATGTAGCGGCCGTGCGCGGCGTTCACCCCGGCCGCCACGGGCTGGGCCGGCGGCAGCCGGTGGTCGATGCGCCCCGCCGCGTCGGGGATCAGGCCCAGGCCGTACAGCACCCAGACCGGCTTCGGAAACTCCACATGCGCCTGGTCGCCGGCCTGCGGTGGCAGGCTGCGCACATACGACACCAGGGCCGAGAGATCGACATCGGTGAGGCGGTGGTAGTCCTCGCTGGGCATGACCAGCAGCGGCCGGCCGCCGGGGGCGACGCCGTGGCGGATCGCGCGCTCCCAGTCCTCGGGGCGGTACTGCGCGACCACGCCGGCCGCCGTGATGTTGGGCCCGGCGATGTGCGTGCCCTTGCCATCCTGCACAAAGCTGCGCCCCGTGCCCTGCAGGCCATGGCAGTCGGTGCAGCCCCGGGTTTCGTAGAGGTAGCGGCCGCGCGCGAGCGCCTGGGCGTCCGTGGTGTAGGCGATGGGGTAGGCCGAGACGGCGACCGTGCGTTGGCGCTTGCGTTCCGCCAGCGACAGGCCTGCGCCGAAGGTCGCGGCAGCGGCCACGGCCAGCAGCACAAGGCCGCCAGCGGTCCATTGGATCCAGCGTTGCATAAGGCGCACCTCCTGCGGGGACCGCGTTGCACAGCGCAACGGAGGGCCATTGTCATCCCAACGGCGCGCGCCGCAAAGGGCTGTGCGGCCGGTCGTCGCGGTGCCGGGCCTGCGGGCCGGGCCGGCGCGCAGTGACAATGCCGGGGTGAGTGACACCGCCCCCGCGCCGCCCCCGCGCCGCATTGCCCACCTCGACATGGATGCGTTCTACGCGTCCGTCGAGCTGCTGCGCTATCCGCAGCTCCAGGGCCTGCCCGTGGTCATCGGCGGCGGCCGCAGCGCGCTCGACGCGGCGCTGCGCGGGCGCTATGCCGATTGGGCGCTGCACGCCATTCCGGTGGCGGCGTTCCCGCGCCTGGCCGGCTACGTGGGGCGCGGCGTGGTCACCACGGCGACCTATGCCGCGCGGCAGTTCGGCGTGGCCTCGGCCATGGGGACGATGAAGGCGGCGCGGCTGTGCCCGCAGGCGATTCTGCTGCCGGTCGATTTCGCCGAATACCGGCGCTACTCGCGCCGCTTCAAGGAAATCGTCACCGACATCGCGCCGGTCATGGAGGACCGCGGCGTGGACGAGGTCTACATCGACTTCACCGCCGTGCCCGGCGGCCAGCGCGAGGGCGGGCGTGTGCTGGCGCGGCTGATCCAGAAAAGCATCTTCGATGCCACGGGCCTGACCTGCTCGATCGGTGTGGCGCCGAACAAGCTGCTGGCCAAGATGGCCAGCGAGTTCCACAAGCCCAACGGCATCTGCGTGCTGCACGAGGCCGACCTGCAGACCCTGGTGTGGCCGCTGGCCTGCCGCAAGGTCAACGGCATCGGCCCCAAGGCCGGCGAGAAGCTGGCGCGCCACGGCATCCACACCATTGGCGAGCTCGCCGCGCAGTCGCCCACCTGGCTGGTGCAGCAGTTTGGCAAGGCCACGGGCGCCTGGCTGCACGCGGTTGCCTGGGGGCGCGACGAGCGGCCCGTGGTGACCGAGAGCGAGCCCGTGAGCATGAGCCGCGAGACCACGTTCGAGCGCGACCTGCACGCCGTGCACGACCGCACCGAGCTCGGGCGCATCTTCACCGACCTGTGCGAGCGCGTGGCCCAGGACCTGCAGCGCCAGGGCTATGTGGGCCGCACCATCGGCATCAAGCTGCGCTACGACGACTTCCGCCGCGTCACGCGCGACCAGACGCTGGCGCTGCCCACCGACGAGGCCGCCACCATCCGCCGCGTGGCCGGCCAGTGCCTCAAGCGCGTGCCGCTGACCCAGCGCCTGCGCCTGCTGGGCGTGCGCGTGGGCTCGCTGTCCAGCGCTGCCGACCCGGGCGCCAGCGCGGTGCAGCCACCGCGTGCCGCGGTGCGGGCCGATCCCTATACCGCACCGCTGTTCTGAGCTATTGGGGAAGGCGCCAAAAGTATCAAGAAGTAAAGTCGGGGCCTGTCCCCGCTGTCGGGGACTTTTTCATTTGAAGAGGAAGCCCCGCGCATGCGCGTCAATTTGCCCGTGACACCCGATGAATACGACTTTCCTGCGGAAAGCATGCTGGTGTCCACCACCGACACCCGGGGCCACATCACCCACTGCAACGCCGCGTTCACCGATGCCAGCGGCTTTGCGCACCACGAACTCATCGGCCAGCCGCACAACCTGATCCGCCACCCCGACATGCCGCCGCAGGCCTACAAGGACATGTGGTCCACGATTGGCCGCGGCCGGGCCTGGACCGGGCTGGTCAAGAACCGCCGCAAGGATGGCGGTTTCTACTGGGTGCAGGCCAATGTCACGCCCATCATGGAAGGGGGCAAGCCGCGCGGCTACATGTCGGTGCGCATCAAGCCCACGCGCGCGCAGGTGCGCGAGGCCGAGGCCCTGTACGCGCAGCTGCGCCGCGATGCGGCCCAGCAGCGCGAGGGCGTGCGCCTGGTGGGCGGGCGCGTGCGCCACCCCGGCCTGCGCGGCGCACTGCAGCGCCTCGCCGGGCTCTCGGCCACGTACACGCTGGGCTTGATGCTGTTGGGGGTGGTGGGCCTGGGCATGTTGCCGCACGCGCTCGGCCTGCCCCCGGCCGTGGCCTGGGGTACTGCGCTGGCGCTGCTGCTGGCGGGCCAGCTGGCCGTGCTGGCCTGGTTCCATGGGCGCATGGCGCAGGGCCTGCACGCGGCCGAGCGCTTTGCCAGCGACATCGCTGCATGCAACCTGACCACGTCGTTTGACGCACGCCAGTTCGCACCGTCGATGGGCGCTCTGGCGCGCAACCTGCAGCAGATCCAGGTCAACCTGCGCGCCGTGGTGGGCGATGTGCGCGCGGAAATCGCCGGGTTCATGCGCTCGACCGAACAAATTGCCCAGGGTGGGCACGACCTGCGCGCGCGCACCGAGGCCCAGGCCAGCAGCCTGGAGCAGACGGCCGCGGCCATGGAGGAGCTGTCGGGCACGGTGCGCCAGACGGCCGACACCGCGGCCCAGGTCTCGGGCGACAGCGCGCAAAGCGCCGAGGTGGCGCGCCGCGGCGGCCACGCCGTGCAGCAGGTCGGCCACGCCATGCAGGCCATCGAGCAGTCGTCGCGCCAGGTCAGCGAGATCATCGCGGTGATCGAGGGCATTGCGTTCCAGACCAATCTGCTCGCGCTCAACGCGGCCGTGGAGGCCGCACGCGCGGGCGAGCAGGGCCGCGGCTTTGCCGTGGTGGCGGGCGAAGTGCGCGGCCTGGCGCAGCGCAGCGCCACTGCCGCCAAGGAGATCCGCGCGCTGATCGGCACCTCGGCCACGCAGGTGGCCGAGGGCTCGCGCCAGATGGCCGAGGCGGGCCAGACCATTGCCGAGGTCGTGGCGTCGGTCTCGCGCGTGAGCGAGCTGGTGCGCCACATCAGCCAGGCCACGACCGAACAGTCGATCGGCATCGGCAAGGCCAACGAGGCCGTGACGCATCTGGAGGCGATGACCCAGCAGAACGCGGCGCTGGTCGAACAGACCGCGGCGTCGGCCGACGTGCTGCAGGGCAACTCGACGGCACTGTCGCGCTCGGTGCAGGTCTTTCACATGGCCTGAGCCCGCCCGGCACGCGCCGGCCCTGACCTACTGCCGCGCGGTGCGCGTGTTCGCCGGCAGCTGCTGCGGGTGGCTGGTGCGCAGCGGGTTGATGTCGAGCCCGCCGCGGCGCGTGTAGCGCGCGTACACCGCGAGCTTGATCGGCTGGCAGCGCGTCCAGAGGTCCATGAAGATGCGCTCGACGCACTGCTCATGGAACTCGTTGTGGTTGCGAAAGCTCACCAGGTACTGCAGCAGGCGCTCCTGGTCGATCTGCGGGCCGCTGTAGCGGATCTGCACGCTGCCCCAGTCGGGCTGGCCGGTGACCAGGCAGTTGCTCTTGAGCAGGTGGCTGACCAGCACCTCGCTGACCGGCGCTTCGCCGAACTGCGCGGTCAGCAGCTCGGGCGCCGGCTGGTACTGCGTGCATTCGATGTCGAGCCGGTCGAGGTTCAGGCCGTCCAGCTCGTGCACCGGCTCGCGGTCGAACGCTTCGGGCAGCAGCAGCCTGACGCCCACCGTGGCCGGGTGCGCGGCGCCGCGCCAGGCGGCCTCGCTCACGTCGGCGCGGATGCGCGCCTGCACTTCGGCGGCATCGGCAAAGCGGGTGTTGTTGAAGCTGTTGAGGTAGAGCTTGAACGACTTGCTCTCGATGATGTTCGGCGTCTCGCACGGCACGGTGATGTGCGCCAGCGCCACCTGGGGCTTGCCGCGCAGGTTCAGCCACGACAGCTCGAACGCGGTCCACAGGTCGGCGCCAAAAAACGGCGGCGCGCCGTCAATGCCAAGCTCGGCGCGCTTGCCGGCGCGGGGAATCGGGAACAGCAGCGCGGCGTCGTACTGGTCCGCATAGGCCGATGCCTTGCCCAGCGGGGAGTGTTCTGGGGTGTCCATGGGGTGCTCTCTGATGCTATTGAAACGGTAGCTGCAGGCGCTTGCAGGCAAAGGGCTGGAGGCCGTTTTTATGTGAATTCCCGCTCGCGCAGCCATTTGGTGGCGATCCACTTCTCGCCGCTCAGCACCGGGGCGCCGCCGTGCAGCGTGCGCGTGTCGGGGTGCGGGCGCTCGTAGCTGAAGAACACGGCGTTGCCGCGCTGCGCCGCCACCTCCAGGTGCGCGTGCGGGAAGGTGGTGCCGCCGCCTTCGGTCGGGGTGTTGAGGTAGACCAGCAGCGTCGCCACGCGCTGGCCGCCGCGGCGCAGCAGCGTGGGCGTGCCCGGTTCGGCCGGATCGAAGTAGTCGTAGTGCGGCTTGTATTCGGCGCCCGGGGGGTAATGCAGCACCTGCAGGCCTTCGCCGTTTTCGACGGGCCAGTGCACGAGCTGGGCAATGCGCGCTTCGAGCGTGCGCACGACGCCGTTGTCGCCCCGCGCAAAGAACATGCCGCGGCTGGTGCGGTCGTCGTTGACCTCCTGGCCGCCGGTGCGCGTGGCCACCGTCAGCGAGCGCGCCATGCGCGGGCGGGCCGCGTCGATCAGCGCGTCGCATTCCTCGGGCGACAGCAGGTTGGCAAACACCACCAGGCGCGGCAGCGCCAGCGACAGCAGCACGTCGACCTGGCGGTCGCCCACGTCGACGCGCGCGGGCGAAGTCTGCAGCGCGGGCTCGGGCACCGGCACCGCGGCCGGCAGGCCCTGCTGCTGGGCGACGCTGCTCAGGTGTTCGCGCAGCGTGGACTCGAGCGCCGCGAGGGCCACGTCTTCGGCCCAGCCCGCGTCCTGCATGGACTGCAGCAGGGCGGGCGCAGCGACGTTGGCCTGGGCCTGGGCAATGATCCATTCGCGCAGCGCGGGGGTGACGGCGGGCGCCGTGGTGCGGGTTGGGGCCGGGCTGCTGCGGCCGGCGCCGGGGCGGTTGCGGTGTGCCATGGCGCTATTTTGACCAGGTTTCAAACGCCCCGGCGCCGGAAGACGAGCCGGTCGGGGGCGGAGGCGCTGGCGTCGAAGGCGTAGCCTTCGGCATGGAAGGCTTCGAGCTGGCGTGGCTGCTGGATGCGCTGCCCGATCGCGTAGCGCGCCATCAGGCCGCGCGCACGCTTGGCATAGAAGCTGATGATCTTGTAGCCGCTGCCCTTCCAGTCCTCGAACACGCATTCGATGACGCGGGCCTGCAGCGCCTTGCGGTCCACGGCCTTGGCGTATTCCTGCGAGGCCAGGTTCAGCACCCAGGGGTTCGCCGCACCCTGCAGTCGGGCGTTCAGGTGCTCGGCAATCCGCGGGCCCCAGAACTGGTAGAGGTTGGCCCCCGCCGCCGTGGCCAGGCGCGTGCCCATCTCCAGCCGGTAGGGCTGCATCCAGTCGAGCGGGCGCAGCACGCCGTAGAGGCCGCTCAAGATGGCGACATGCTGCTGCGCCCATTTCAGGTCGGCGCTGGAGAGCGTCTGCGCCTGCAGGCCTTCGTACACATCGCCGTTGAAGGCCAGGATGGCCTGGCGCGCATTGGCGGCCGAAAATTCGGGCGTCCAGGCCTCGTAGCGCGCCACGTTCAGCGCGGCCAGCGGGTCGCTGATGTCCATCAGCGTGGCAATATCGTGCGGCGCCTTCTGGCGCAGCACGCCGATCAGGGCGGCAGCCTCGGGGATGAACTGCGGCAGCGTGTGGCCCAGGCCTTGGGGCAGGGGCGTGTCGTAGTCCAGCGATTTGGCGGGGGAGAGCAGCAACAGCATGGCGGGCGTGGAGTCCATCAATCTCGGTCGTGAATGAAAAATGGCCGGCGCGAGGCGCCGGCCATTGTCTGCAAGGCCTTGGACCGGGTCCAAGGCCCAGAGGGGCCCCAGGGCCTCAGGGCTTGGTCGACTGTTCGAAGGGCAGCTCCACCGCGCGCAGGTCGCGGCGCGTTTCCACCAGCACCAGCGGTCCCTCGTCCAGCGCCACGGCCGGAGCGCGTTCGCGCGGCACATGGATGGGGCGCGGCTCGGCAGCAATCGCCGACTGCACGGCGGCGATCTTGTCGGCGTCGGAGTTGACCCACTGCAGGCCCGATTCCTGTGCCACCTGGTGCAGCTGCTCCACGGGCAGGACAAAGTCCTGCACCTGCGCCACGGCCGTCTCGGCCGGGGCCGCTGGGGCCACGGACGCTGGCTGCGCCGCGGGAGCGGACACCGGGGCCGCCGCTGCGGGCACCACCGCGGCAACCGGTGCGGGTGCGGGTGCCGCCACTGCGGCGGCGGGCGCTGGGCCGGTGCCGGCAGAGGCGCAGCTTCGGGCGCTGGCGCGGGCTGTGGCGCGACCGGTGCAGCGGCCTGGGCCGGGGCAAAGTAGCTGCGGCGTGGCGGCTCTGCGGGCGCCGTGGCCTGGTCGTCTGCGGCGTCGATGCCCAGCGCTGCGGCCGGCATGCCGTCGGCGGCGGCGGCCGGTGCGTCGGCGCGCTGCTCGCTGCGTTCGCCACGCTCACCGCGTTCACCGCGCTCGCGGCGGTCGCGGCCGTAGCGGTCGCGCGAGCGGCGGGGGCGCTCCGCGCCCTCGGGCGCGGCGGCAGGCGCTGCGCTGGCCGGCGTGTCCAGCGACAGGTCCAGGTCGGGCAATGCCGTCAGCGGTGCAGTCTCGGCAAAGTCGGCGGCGACGGCAGGCTGCGCTTCGGACATCGGGGCGGGGCGTTCGCGGCCATCGCGACCTTCGCCGCGCGGCGCGCGTTCACCGCGCTCGCGGCGGCCGTTGCCGGCGCCGGCGCTGCCGTCACCGCGTTCGCGGCGCGGGCCGCGGTCGGTGCGTGCTTCGCCGCGGGGCTCCTGGCCGGCCGCATCGTTGTGGGCCAGCGCCTGCTCTGGCGCGGGCGCCTGGCCGTTGTGCAGCTCGTTGGCGCCGCGCTCGCGGCCCCGGCCGTCGCGGCCGCCTTCACGCGCAGCGCGGGGCTCGGCGTTGCGGCCTTCGGGATTGCGGCCTTCGCCGTTGCGTTCATTGCGGCGGCCCCGGCCTTCGGCGCTGCCTTCGCGGGCGCTGTCGCGCTGCCCGTCGCGGCCCCCTTCGCGGTTCGCATCGCGGTTGCCGTCGCGGCCACCGCTGCGGCGGCCTCGGCCCTCGCCGCCGCGCCCGTCACGGCGCGGTTCGCGCTGCGACGCCTCGGGGGTGGCCGCTGCGGGCGCTGCGGCAGGCGCACGGGATGCCACCGGCGCGGGCGCGCTGCCAAAGCCGAACAGGCTCTTGAGCCAGGCAAAGAAACCCTGCTCCTGCGGAACCTGCGGCGCACGCACCGGGGCAGCGGGCGCGGCGACGGGGGCCGCCGCCTTGGGCGCGGGGCGCGGGGCGCGCACTTCGCCTTCGGCACGCGGCGCGGCCTGCGGTGCGGGCGCGTCGGGCAGCACGCCCTTGATCACGGGCGTCTGTTTGTTGGTCGGCTCTTGCGAGCGGCGCGTCACGGCCGTGGGGTCTTCCACCTGGTCGGCGAGCGTGTAGCTGGCCTCGATGTGGTCCAGGCGCGGGTCGTCGTGCTTGAGGCGTTCGAGCTTGTAGTTGGGCGTCTCGAGCGCCTTGCTGGGCACCATGAGCACGGTGACGCGCTGCTTGAGCTCGATCTTGGCGATTTCGGGGCGCTTTTCGTTCAGCAGGAACGACGCCACGTCCACCGGCACCTGGCAGTGCACGGCGGCCGTGTTGTCCTTCATCGATTCTTCTTGAATGATGCGCAGGATCTGCAGCGCCGACGATTCGGTGTCGCGGATGTGGCCCGAGCCGCCGCAGCGGGGGCAGGGAATGGACGAGCCTTCGGAGAGGGCGGGCTTGAGGCGCTGGCGGCTCATTTCCATCAGGCCGAACTTGCTGATGGTGCCGAACTGCACGCGGGCGCGGTCCTGGCGCAGCGCGTCGCGCAGGCGGTTTTCCACTTCGCGGCGGTTCTTCGACTCTTCCATGTCGATGAAGTCGATCACGATCAGGCCGCCGAGGTCGCGCAGGCGCATCTGGCGCGCCACTTCGTCGGCGGCTTCGAGGTTGGTGCGCGTCGCGGTTTCCTCGATGTCGCCGCCCTTGATGGCGCGGGCCGAGTTCACGTCCACGGAGACCAGTGCTTCGGTGTGGTCGATCACGATGGCGCCGCCGCTGGGCAGCTGCACGGTGCGGGCATAGGCCGACTCGATCTGGTGCTCGATCTGGAAGCGGCTGAACAGCGCGGCGTCGTCGCGGTAGCGCTTCACGCGGGCGGCATGCTCGGGCATGACGTGCGCCATGAACTGCTGCGCCTGCTCGTAGATGTCGTCGGTGTCGATGAGGATGTCACCGATGTCGTTGTTGAAGTAGTCGCGGATCGCGCGGATCACCAGGCTCGATTCCTGGTAGATCAGGAAGGCGCCCTTGCCGCCCTTGGCGGCGCCGTCGATGGCGTTCCAGAGCTTGAGCAGGTAGTTCAGGTCCCACTGCAGCTCGGGCGCGCTGCGGCCGATGCCGGCGGTGCGCGCAATGATGCTCATGCCGTTGGGGTATTCCAACTGGTCCATGTTCTCTTTGAGCTCGGCACGGTCCTCGCCCTCGATGCGGCGGCTCACGCCACCGCCGCGCGGGTTGTTGGGCATCAGCACGACGTAGCGGCCGGCCAGCGAGATGAAGGTGGTCAGGGCCGCGCCCTTGTTGCCGCGCTCTTCCTTTTCGACCTGGATCAGCAGCTCCTGGCCTTCGCGGATCACGTCGTTGATGCGCGCCTGGCTGGGCGAGACACCGGGGGCAAAGTACTGCTTGGAGATTTCCTTGAACGGCAGGAAGCCGTGGCGGTCTTCGCCGTAGTCGACGAAGCAGGCTTCGAGCGAGGGCTCGACGCGCGTGACGACGGCCTTGTAGATGTTGCCCTTGCGCTGTTCGCGCCCTTCGATTTCGATTTCGTAGTCGAGCAGCTTTTGCCCGTCGACGATGGCCAGGCGCCGTTCTTCGGGCTGTGTGGCGTTGATCAGCATCCGCTTCATGATGCGTTTCCTTTTATGTGCTGGGTCGGCAGCGCCGCAGCACTCTGGCTGCCGGGCTGCGGCCCGTGATTCCAAACAAACAAGAGGCCCGCGAGGAGCCCACAATGCCTGGACTGACGCTGTGAAACGAAAGGAATTGCCGGGTATGCCAGGTGCCGCAGGGCTTCAGCTCTGCGGGGGTGGCAAGGGCGCGTGGATGGGGGCGAGCCTGGGAGAGTGCATTTTTGCTATTAAACAAATAGCTGATTGCGCAGGCAGGATGAGCGTTGGCGTGATTTTCAATGCCCATAGCGGAAGCCAGCGCCGCCGCCCCAGGGATTGGACCATCATCACCAGCATCAACATGTTCGCTTCGATCCGCCGGCAGTCGCGGCCCGCAAGGGTGGGCTGCCAGCTGGGTATTCCGTATCAGTGTTTCAATCGCGTCAGCCTGCCGCGCGGCATGCAGGCCAAAGCAGGCAACTGGCCTGCATTTTTGCGTGCACGACGCCCGCTGGCATCGACCTGCCTGCGCGCGGGGAAATGGCCGTGTGGACTAAACTCCAGGCAAATCAACCACTTACAAAACGCTGCGCAGGTGAAACACATTATAGGGGCCAAACCGCCCGCAGACCCGGTCTTGGGGCCTGGCGCAGCCGCTGCGCCCGTGGCCGCGCGCATGGTCGAGGTCGACACCGAATCGAGCGGCCAGCGGCTCGACAACTTCCTGATCCGCCAGCTCAAGGGCGTGCCCAAGACCCATGTCTACCGCATCATCCGCAGCGGCGAGGTGCGCATCAACAAGGGCCGCGCCAGCGCCGACACGCGCGTGCAGGGCGGCGACCAGGTGCGCCTGCCGCCGGTGCGCGTGTCCGACAAAATGGCCGACAAGGCCGCGCACCCGGCGCCGGCGCGCGAATTTCCGATCCTCCTTGAGGACGAGCACCTGATCGCGCTCGACAAGCCCGCCGGCGTGGCCGTGCACGGCGGCAGCGGCGTGAGCTTTGGCGTGATCGAGCAGCTGCGCCAGGCGCGGCCGCAGGCCAGGTTCCTGGAACTGGTGCACCGGCTGGACCGCGAGACCTCGGGCATTTTGCTCGTGGCCAAGAAGCGCAGCGCGCTCACGCACCTGCAGGACCAGTTCCGCGAGCGCGAAACCGGCAAGACCTACCTGGCGCTGGTCACCGGCAGCTGGCCCGCGAACCGGAAGGTCATCGACACGCCGCTGCACAAGTACCTGCAGCCCGATGGGGAGCGCCGCGTGCGCGTGACCACGGAGGGCGACCCCGATGGCATGCGCTCCATCACCCTGGTCAAGGTGCGCGCCACGGCCCCGGCAGTGCCGTTGCAGGGGCTGCCTGCAATGAGCCTGCTCGAAGTCACCATCAAGACCGGGCGCACGCACCAGATCCGCGTGCACCTGGCCAGCAGCGGCCACCCGATTGCGGGCGACGACAAGTACGGGGACTTCGATCTCAACAAGCGCCTGCAGAAGTCGGGCCTCAAGCGCATGTTCCTGCATGCCTGGCGCCTGCAGTTCACCCACCCCGCCAGTGGCGCGCGCACCGAGCTGCGCGCCGAGTTGCCCCCCGAGCTGGCGGCCTTCGTCCCTGTGCCATGACCTTTGCCCGACCCCGCCGCTTTGACCTGATTGCCTTCGACTGGGACGGCACGCTGTTCGATTCCACGTCCATCATCGTGCGCTGCATCCAGGCCGCGGTGCGCGACGTGGGCGGCACTGTGCCCACCGACGACGCCGCCGCCTACGTGATCGGTATGGCGCTGACCCCCGCGCTGGCCCATGCGGCGCCCGACGTGCCGCCCGAAAAATACCCCGAGCTCGGCAACCGCTACCGCTACCACTACCTGCGCCACCAGGACGACATCAGCCTGTTCGAGGGCGTGCTGCCGCTGCTGGCCGACCTGCGCGCGCGCGGCCACCTGCTGGCGGTGGCCACCGGCAAGAGCCGGCGCGGCCTCGACGAGGCGCTGCACAGCGCGGCGCTGCGCGGCATGTTCGACGGCTCGCGCACCGCCGACGAAACCGCCGGCAAGCCGCACCCGCTGATGCTGCAGGAGCTGATGGCCGAGTTCGGCGTGCCGGCGCAGCGCACGCTGATGATCGGCGACACCACGCACGACCTGCAGATGGCCTTGAGCGCCGGCTGCGCCAGCGTGGGCGTGGCCTATGGCGCGCACACGACCGAGGGCTTTGCCGCGCTGCAGCCGCTGGCCGTTGCCGCGTCGGTGGCCGAGCTGCACGCCTGGCTGCGGCGCGAAGCCTGACGCCTGGACGCCGCCCGCCCATGACCGCTGCCGATGACCCGACCGTTCCCCTGTGCCACAGCCGCGACCTGGTGGACGGTGGCCTGGCCGTGCCGTTCGACGTGTGCTACGCCGGCCAGACCTGCCGGGCCTTTGCGATCCGCTTTCAGGGCCAGGTGCAGGCCTACCTGAACCGCTGCACCCACGTGGCGATGGAGATGGACTACCAGCCCAACCGGGTGTTCGACGACAGCGGCCGCTGGCTGCTGTGCGCCACGCACGGCGCGGCCTATGCACCCGACACCGGCGCCTGCGCCGGCGGTCCCTGCCGGGG
The DNA here is from genome assembly GCA_963703375.1 of uncultured beta proteobacterium. Classification (GTDB taxonomy): domain Bacteria; phylum Pseudomonadota; class Gammaproteobacteria; order Burkholderiales; family Burkholderiaceae_C; genus Simplicispira. The sequence continues at coordinate 1,081,938 of CAVPEF010000004.1, forward strand.
CGGCCTGGTGAAGATCCCATTGTCGGAACATGGCGGCGTGGTGCACTGGCATACTGCTTACAACCTCCAACCCGTCCTCTTCTGATATGACCGAGCCCACCTCCAGCGGATCCGATAAAAATCCGCCTGAAATGCCCGACCTGTGGGCGCAAGCAGCTCCCGTTTCAGGAGCGAAAGTCGACCCTGGAGCGCCGGGTTGGGAGCGTGGCGTGCTCGAAAAGCTGGCCCTGGCCACGCTCGCCGAGCAGCGCACCGCGCGCCGCTGGCGCACTTTCACGCGCCTGGCCTGGCTGGCATTCCTCGTCTTGCTCGTGTGGGCTTTTCTGTCGCGTGACATGGCCACCGCCACCAAGAGCGGACCGCACACGGCGGTGGTCGATATCAAGGGCGAAATTTCCGCCGGCGCCGAGGCCAGCGCCGAATTCGTCATCGCCTCGATGCGCAGCGCCTTCGAGGACGAAGGCTCCAAGGCCGTGGTGCTGCTGGTCAACTCGCCGGGCGGCAGCCCGGTGCAGGCCGGCATCATCTACGACGAGATCGTGCGCCTCAAGGCCAAGCACAAGAAGCCGCTGTATGCCGTCGTGGAAGAAACCTGCGCCTCGGCCGCCTACTACATCGCGTCGGCGGCCGACGACATCTTTGTCGACAAGGCCAGCATCGTCGGCAGCATCGGCGTGCTCATGGACGGCTTCGGTTTCACCGGCACCATGGAAAAGCTCGGCGTCGAGCGGCGCCTGCTGACCGCGGGCGAGAACAAGGGCTTTCTCGATCCGTTCAGCCCGCAGACCGAAAAGCAGCGCGAGTACGCGCAGACCATGCTCGACCAGATCCACGCGCAGTTCATTGCCGCCGTCAAGGCCGGCCGCGGCGAGCGGCTCAAGCCCACGCCCGAAACCTTCAGCGGCCTGTTCTGGACCGGCCAGCAGGCGGTCGACATGGGGCTGGCCGACCGGCTGGGCAGCCTCGACTATGTGGCCCGTGAGGTCGTCAAGGCCGAAGACGTCATCGACTACACGCGCCGCGACAACGTCGCCGAGCGCCTGGCCAAGCGCTTTGGCGTCGCCGTCGGTGCCGGGGCGCTGCAAACGCTGCAGCGCGCGCCCGCGCTGCGCTGAAACGCAGCGGCAGCGCAGGGGCAGAAATTTCAGTCAAATAGGGCTCTGGCGCTTGTGCAGCAAGCGCCAGCAGCTATGTTTTTGATAGTTCCGTCGCGCGCCAGTCAGCCCACCGCCGGGGGCCGCGCCAGGCCCTGCCAGGCCTGCACGGCGGCCAGCACGGCCGCGCACTGCACGGTGTGCGCGAAGCGGAAATCGGCGTCCGCCACGGTCTCGTCGGGAAACTCGGTGATCAGCGTGACCGGCGGCCCAGGCAGCGGGTTTTCGCTCTGCGTGCAGGCAAACCCTTCGATCTGCTCGAACGGCAGCTCGCCCGCGTGCTGCGCGTACAGCGCCATCTGCCGCGCGTTGTAGGCCGGCAGGCCCGGCACCCGGGCCAGGGCGGCGCAGACCTGTTCGAGCAGGGCGCGCCCCTCGGCCTGCCAGCCTGGCTGGTGGCGCAGGATCAGAAAGAAGCCCTTGGGAATCGTCCACAGGCCAAAGCCGCGCGGCACATAGCCGGTGAGCGGTCGCGTCCATTCATGGGCCGGGTAACCGTGCAGGTTGACGTGCAGTTGCGCGCCCGACAGCGCCAGCGCCTGCTGGCGCGCGGCGCGTTCGTAGAGTGGCGCCTGGTCGCGGTATTCGATGTCGTCGCCGAGCGCGCTGTAGCGCGCCGCGTGCTGCATGTGGCGCGGGTGCTGCACGCACAGCTCGCGGTGCAGCGCGTAGCCGTCGGGGTTTTCGAGCGCGATCAGGGCGAAGTGCGCGTTGCCCGCGGCCTGCAGCTGCTGCGCCGCGCGCAGCGCACCCACCACGCCCGAGGTTTCGTTGGCGTGCTGGCCGCCGCTGATGAACACGGCAGCGCCCGGGCCGCGGTGGTACAGGCCGAGCACCGCGCGGCCCTGGCGCGACGTGGCGGCAAAGCGCTGGCCCTGCAGCCGCGCCATCTCGGCGGCGATGCGCTGCGGGTGCGCCGGGTGCGCCAACTGGTCCAGCGGCGTGCCCGGGGGCGGCTCGGGCGGCGCGCCCAGCCGGTCTTGCGCCTGGGCCGCGAACGGCTGCAGCGCAATCCGCACTGCGGGCGCGCCGTGGCGCACATCGGGCACGATCTGGCCGGGCTGCAGGCGGCGGTCGCTCGCGGCCCGGCCCGAGTGGCGCTGGAACACTTCGAGCAGCGAAAAATACAGGTCTTCGTGCAGCGCCTCGGCCAGGCTGATGCACTCGTGGCCCACGGGCAGCGGCAGCTCGGTGCCCGGCAGGTCCACGCGCAGGTCGAGCCGCTCGAAATAGGGCTCCTGCGCCGGCCACGGGTGCTGCTGCACGGCGCGCACCGCATGGGCAAAGAGCTGTTCGCAGTCGGTGGCCTGCGGGCCGTCGAGGGCCGGGCCACCGTCCAGCGGCGCGCTGGTGCGCAGCCAGCCGGTGGGCGAGAGCTGCGCGGTGCCCAGGTGGTCGGTGTGCACGCGGTTGGGGGCGAACACGCGCGCCTGCGCGCGCTCGCCACTGGCGAACGTGAGGTCCAGCCGGTAGTGGAGGTCTTCACCGCCGCTTTCGCAGTGCAGCGCGCAGCCGGCCGGCAGCAGGCCGGCGAGCGGGTAGGCCTCGAGCAGGAAGCGGCGCGGGGCGGCGTGCGCGGGTGCGGGGTAGGTCAGGTGCACGGCGACGAGCTGTGCACAGTCGACTTCTTCGAGGAAGGCGTGGACCAGCGGCTTGTAGGCACTGCGCAGGCGCGCCTGCACGCCGGCCGCCCGCAGGCGCTGCTCGGCCGCGCGGCGTGCGTCCGGGCCCTCGAACAGCCAGCCCTCGACGCGGGCGCCGCGCCACCCGGGCGCCTCGAACTGGCGCACCCAGGCGTCGAGCGTGCGCGGCACCTGCAGGTCGAGCAGCACGGGGGTGTCCATGTCAGAGCTTTCCGGTGGGGTCGATGCGGTCGCGCAGCCAGTCGCCGAGCAGGTTCAGGCCCAGCACCGTGAGCATGATGGCCACGCCGGGGAAGACGCTGACCCACCAGGCGGTCTGCATGTAGGTGCGGCCGTCGGCCAGCATGCCGCCCCAGCTGGGGATCAGCGGGTCCACGCCCAGGCCGAGGAAGGTCAGGCTGCTTTCGAGCAGGATGTTGTTGGCCACGTTGAGCGTGACCAGGATGATGACCGGCCCGATCACGTTGGGCAGGATGTGGTGGCGCACCATGGCCAGGTCGCGCACGCCGAACGAGCGTGCCGCCTGCACGATATTCGCGCTCGCGCACCGACAGCACCATGCCGCGCACCAGGCGCGCGTACTGCACCCACTGCGAGACGATCATGAACAGGATGATGTTGTTCAGGCCGCCGCCGAGGATGGAGATGAAGGTCAGCGCCACCAGGATGAAGGGCAGGGCCAGCTGCACGTCGACGCAGCGCATCAGGAACATGTCCCAGAAGCCCCGGTAATAGCCCGCCACCAGGCCGATCACGATGCCGATGAGGGAGGCGCCGGCCACGGAGGCAAAGCCCACCCACAGCGAGATGCGCCCGCCCACCAGCACGCGCGCCAGCACGTCGCGGCCCAGCGGGTCGGTGCCCAGCGGGTGCGTCCAGGTGGTGAACGGTGCCGTGAGGCGCGCGGCCAGGTCCATGGCCGAGCCGCGGTCGGGGAAGATCCAGACCGAGGTCAGCACCAGTGCCAGCATGGTGCCCGTGAGCACGGCGCCGAGGATGAATTCGAGCGAGCGCCACTGGAGCGCGCGCGCCTGCGGGGTCGAAGGGGCCAAGACGGATGCGTTCATTTGCTGCGGATGCGGGGATCGACCAGGCCGTAGGCAATGTCGACCAGCAGGTTGGCCGACACGATCATGACCGACAGGAGGGTCACGGTGCCCTGCAGCACGGGGTAGTCGCGGCTGGCGATGGCGTCGAAGGCCAGCGTGCCGAGGCCTGGCCAGTTGAAGACTTTCTCGACCACCACGATGCCGCCGATCAGGTTGCCGAACTGCAGGCCGATGTAGGTGATGAGCGGAATGGCGCAGTTGCGCAGCGCGTGCTTGTAGAGCACGACGCGGTCCTTGAGGCCCTTGCTGCGCGCGACCATGATGTACTGCGCCGACAGCGTCTCGAGCATGGAAGTGCGCACCAGGCGCACATTGGTCGCCGAGAGAATGATGGCCATGGTCAGCGCCGGCATGATCAGGCTGGCCGGCCCGTCCCAGCCCGAGGGCGGCAGCAGCGGGAAGGTGATCGACAGCAGCAGCACCAGCATGATGGCCAGCCAGAAGTTGGGAAACGACAGGCCGACCAGCGAGACGATGCGGATGAACTGGTCCACCCCCTTGCCCTTGTGCACCGCGGCCTGGATGCCCAGCGGCACCGACACGGCCACCGACACCAGCAGCGACACCAGTGCCAGCGCCAGCGTGGCGGGCAGCGCGTCGCCGATCAGGCGGCTCACGGGCGTGCCGCCCAGGAAGCTGCGGCCGAAATCGCCGGTGACGGCGCCGCGCACGAACTCCGCGTACTGCACCAGGAAGGGCCGGTCCAGTCCCAGGCCCTGGCGGATGTTCTGCAGGTCTTCCTCGCTCACGCTGCCCGCGCCCTGGCTCAGCATCACGGCCGGGTCGCCCGACAGGCGCACGGCATACGAGACGAACAGCGACACCACCAGCACGACGAAGATCGCCTGCAGCAGCCGCTGGAAGAGGAATCTGCTCATGGGGTCAGCCGTTCAGTGCACAAGGTGGCAGCCGTTCATTCGACGGTGGCGTCGACGAAGCGGAAGCGCCCGTCGCCCGGCAGGGCGAGGTTCTTGGCGCGCTTGTTCACGCCGTAGATGGTGTTGAGGCTGTAGAGCGGCATTTCCAGCGCCTGGTCTGGCGACATAGCGGGCAATCTCTTGCAGCGTGGTCTTGCGCGCGTCCTGGTCCCAGGTGTTGCGCTGGGTGTGCAGCAGGGCGTTGAGCTTGGGGTCGTCGTCGAACGGGTTCCAGCGCTGCTTGGTGTAGTACATCGCGTAGGCCGTGTTGTCGTAGTCGAAGGTCCAGCCGCCCCACTGGTTCTGCCACATCTCGCCGGTCTTGCCGCTCGGGATGATGTCGTTGAGCAGCACGTTGGTTTCGTAGGGCTTGAGCGACACCGTCACGCCCACGGCGCCGAGGTAGCCGGCGACGGCCTGCGCCACTTCGCGGAAGTTGCTGTCCGGGCCGCGGAAGTCGAGCTGGATCTGCGTGCCGGGCTTGACGCCGGCCTTCTGCAGCATGGCCTTGGCCTGCGCGGGGTTGAACGGCAGGGGCTTGAGGTTCGGGTCGTTGCCAAACGACAGCGCGCCCTGGAAGCTGGCGATCGGCTTGGCCTGGCCCAGCAGGATGGTCTTGATGATGGCGTCGCGGTCCACGGCCATGGTGAGGGCCTTGCGCACCTCGGGGTTCTTCATGATGCCGCGCTGGGTGTTGTAGCGCAGCGCCAGGGCCACGGGCCCGTCCATGCTGACCACGGACAGCTTGCTGTCCTTGTTGAGCGTGCCGATCAGGGCCAGCGGGATCTGGTTGGCCACGTCGACGCGGCCGGCCTGCAGCTCGGCCGCCTGCGTGGCGGGCTCGCTGATGAAGCGGTACACCAGTTGGTCGAGCTTGGGCGCGCCGCCCCAGTAGGCATCGTTGCGCTCGAACGAGAGGCTGACCTTGGGCTTGTAATCCGTGAACTTGAACGGGCCGGTGCCCACGGGGTTCATGCCGAAGTACTGGCTGCCCTTTTCCTTGATGTACTTGGGCGGCACGATCATGGCGCCGTAGCCGGCCAGCTTGGTCAGCAGCACGGGGTCGGGGTTCTTGAGGACGAAATCGACCGTGGTCGGGTTGACCACCACGACCTTGTCGATGGCGTTGTAGTTCGACTGCTGCGGGCCCTTCTTGCCTTCCTCGCCGAGCAGGCGGTCGAACGTGAATTTGACGGCTTCGGCGTCGAACGGCTCGCCGTTGTGGAACTTCACGTTCTGGCGCAGCGTGAAACGCAGCTTGGTGTTCTTGTCGAGGAATTCCCACTTGGTGGCCAGGCCGGGCACCAGCTTCATGTCGGGCGTGCGCATGATCAGGCCGTCGAACACCTGGCTGCCCACGGCGCCCCAGGCGACGAGGAAGGTGGCGATCGGGTCCCAGTTGCCCGGGTCCTGGTGGATGGCGACGGTGAGCGTGCCGGCCGCATGCGTGGAAGGCGCCGCCAGCGTGGCAAGCACCAGTCCTGTGGTGGCGAAGAAGTTTTTCAGCTTCATGGATGTCTCCTGGTTACAACGACCGGCTCCGGGGTGCAGAGCCACAAATAAGCGGATGGGCAGCGGGTTATGGAAGCAGGACGGGCTGCGCGACCCGGTGGCCCGGCGTGGTTTCGACCAGTGTCAGGATCTGTGGCTCCTGGCCCACGCGGCGCACGGGGCTCGGGATTTCGCCCTCGATCAGCCGGGCATCGATGCTGCGGCCCGGCTCTGCCACCGGCACCGCGGCCAGCAGCCGGCGCGTGTAGGGATGCTGGGGGTTCTCGAAAATGTCCTGGCGCCGGCCCATCTCGACGATCTGGCCCAGGTACATCACCGCGACCCGGTGGCTGATCTTCTCGACCACCGCCATGTCGTGCGTGATGAACAGGTAGGACAGGCCGCGCTGCGCCTGCAGTTCCATCAGCAGGTCGATGATCTGCGCCTGGATGGACACGTCGAGCGCCGACACCGACTCGTCGGCAATCACCAGCTTCGGGTTGCAGGCCAGCGCGCGGGCAATGCAGACGCGCTGGCGCTGGCCGCCCGAAAATTCGTGCGGATAGCGGTGCGCATGCCCGGGCTGGAGGCCTACGCATTGCAGCAGCTCGGCGACGCGCCGCTCCACGTCCTGCGGGCGCGCCAGCAGCCGGTGCGTGGCGATGGGTTCGGCAATGCTGAAGCCCACGGTCTTGCGCGGGTCCAGCGAGGCAAACGGGTCCTGGAAGATGTACTGGATGTCCTGGCGCAGCCGCATGCGGCCCGCGGCATCGAGTTGTGCGATGTCCTGCCCGGCAAAGCGGATGGTGCCGCTGGACGCCGCGACGAGTTGCTGCAGCGTCTTGCCGATGGTGGTCTTGCCGCTGCCCGATTCGCCCACCAGCGCCAGGGTCTCGCCCGGGTAGATGTCGAAGCTGACCTCTTCCACCGCATGCACGCGGTGGGTGACGCGCCCGAACAGGTTGTGCGCGATGTCGAAGCGGGTGGTGAGCTTGTCGACCGTGAGCAGCGGCGCGCTGGTGTCAACCGTGTCCTGCACCTGCTCGGTGCCCACTTCGCGCAAGGCGCCATCGTCCAGCACGGTCAGCGGCATGCGCTTCGGAAGCGGCTGCCCGCGCAGCGCGCCAAGCCGCGGCACGGCCGCGAGCAGGGCGCGGGTGTAGGGATGCTGGGGCGCGTTGAAGATCTGCGCCACCGGCCCGTGCTCGACCTGGCGGCCGCGCCACATCACCACCACGTCGTCGGCCATCTGCGCGACCACGCCCATGTCGTGGGTGATGAAGACCACGGCCGTGTGCAGGTCGCGCTGCAGCTCGCGGATGATGTTGAGGATCTGCGCCTGGATGGTCACATCCAGCGCCGTCGTGGGCTCGTCGGCGATCAGCAGCGCCGGCTGGCAGGCCAGCGCCATGGCAATCATGGCGCGCTGGCGCATGCCGCCCGAGAGGGCGTGCGGGTAGCTGTCGAGCAGGCGCTCGGCGTCGGGCAGGCGCACTTTCTGCAGCAGCGCGCGGGCGTGTTTGCGCGCATCCGCGACGCCCAGGCCCTGGTGCAGGATCAGCGACTCGGCGATCTGGTTGCCGATCGTGAACACCGGGTTCAGCGATGTCATGGGCTCCTGGAAGATCATCGCAATCTCGTTGCCGCGGATGGCGCGCACGGCATCGTCGCTGGCCGTGCGCAGGTCCTGGACGCCGCTGCGCGGCGAGTGGAACAGGATCTCGCCGTCCACGATCTCTCCGCCCGAGTAGTCGGTCAGGCGCATGATCGCCTGCGAGGTGACCGATTTGCCCGATCCCGACTCGCCCACGATGGCGACCGTGCGACCGGCATGCACGTCAAAGCTCAGCCCATCCACGGCGCGAAAACGCCCTCCAGGCACCTTGAACTCCACGGCCAGCGAGCGCACAGACAGCAGCGGCGCGCCACCGGAGGGCGCAGGCAGGCTCATGGCGTGCACGGCCGTGCAGACGAGCGGGTGGGCACGCGCAGCGTGCGCAGGCAAGAGGATGTTTTCCAGGGAGCAGGGGGGTTCATGGGGTGGCGCGTGGGGCGACGGCGTTGTCGCGCTCTGACTCTACTTCTCAAGGGGCTGGATGGAAGTAGTGTTTTCCCTAAACGTCAACAAATTGTTGGTAAATTGGCGCTTAATTGTTGGAGGCAGACGGCAGAAATGGCGCCGTGCACGCACGCGGTGGCGGCGGCGCAAATCACCGACAATGCCCGGCATGAACTGGCTCAATGAAGTGAAGTGGGATGCGCAGGGCCTGGTGCCCGTGATCGCCCAGGAAAAGGGCACCAAAGACGTGCTGATGTTCGCCTGGATGGACCGCGAGGCGCTGCAAAAGACGGCCGAGCTGGGGCGCGCGGTGTATTTCAGCCGCTCGCGCCAGCGGTTGTGGTTCAAGGGCGAGGAGTCGGGCCATGTGCAGACCGTGCACGAGATCCGCATCGACTGCGACAACGACGTGGTCTTGCTCCTGGTCACGCAGCAAGGCCACACGCCGGGCATCGCGTGCCACACGGGACGCCACAGCTGCTTCTTCAGCGTGCTGCGCGACGGCGCCTGGCAGGCCAGCGAGCCGGTCTTGAAAGACCCGCAATCCATCTACAAGTGATGTCCATGAGCACTTCTTCCCTTTCCGCGACGAACTCGCACGACGCGCTGGCGCGCCTGGCGGCCATCATTGAAAGCCGCAAGGCCGCCAATGGCGGCGACCCCGACAAGAGCTATGTGGCCCGCCTGCTGTACAAGGGGCCCGATGCCTTTTTGAAGAAAATTGGCGAGGAAGCCACCGAAGTGGTCATGGCCGCCAAGGATGTGGACCATGGGGCCGACCCGGGCAAGCTGCTCTACGAGGTCGCCGACCTGTGGTTTCATTCGATGATCGCGCTGGCCCACTATGGCCTGGCGCCGGCCGACGTGATCGCCGAGCTGGAGCGCCGCGAAGGCACCAGCGGCATCGAGGAGAAAGCCTTGCGCAAGGCGGTTGCGCGCGCGGCGCACGAAGGGGCCAAGCCATGAACGACATCATTGACGTGCAAACCGACGCCCAGAGGGCCGAAGGGCTCAAGGCCTGGGGCTGGGTCAGCTACGTGCTGCACCTGGTGGTGGCCGTGGGCGCGGTGCTCCCGTCGGCACAGCCGAGCGTGGCGTTGCTGCTGATTGCGCTGGTGATCGACCTCGTCAAGCGCAGCGATGCGCAAGGCACCTGGCAGGCCAGCCATTTCTCGTGGCGCATCCGCAGCGTGCTGTGGGCCGGCGTGCTCTACGTCGTCACTGCGCCTTTGTGGCTGCTGTTCTTCCTGCCGGGGTGGATCGCCTGGGGCCTGATCTCGGTCTGGTTCCTCTACCGCATCGTGCGCGGCATGGTGGCCATGAACAAGAACCAGGCGATCGATGCCTGAGCCCCGCGCCATCCAGCGCCTCAACCTGGCCCTGCAAGGCGGCGGCTCGCATGGCGCGCTGACCTGGGGCGTGCTCGATGCGCTGCTCGAAGACGGTCAGCTGGATTTTGACGGCATCAGTGGCACCAGTGCCGGCGCGATGAACGCCGTGGCCCTGGCCCATGGCTTTGCGCAGGCGGCGCAGCAGCACAAGGACCCCGCAGAAGCGCGCGCGGCCGGCGCGGTGCTGGCGCGCGCCACGCTCACGCGGCTGTGGGAGGGCGTGGGCACCATCGGCAGCCTGATGTGGGGCGCGCCGCTGGCGCAGGTCTTTCCGTCGCTGGCGAACATGACGCCCTGGCTGGCGCCGGCGCAGAGCAACCCGATGAACATCAATCCGCTGCGCAAGCTGCTGGAGCAGGTGGTGGACTTCGACCTGCTGTCGTCCGCGCACGCTGCGCCCCGGCTGTTTGTCTGCGCGACCAACGTGCGCACCGGGCGCGGCGAGATTTTTTCGGGCGAACGGCTGAGCGTCGACGCGGTGATGGCCTCGGCCTGCCTGCCACTGGTGTTCAAGGCGGTGGAGATCGGGAGCGAGCCCTATTGGGATGGGGGCTATTCCGGCAACCCGGCGCTCTACCCCTTGATCTACCAGACCGACTGCAGCGACATTTTGCTGGTGCAGATCAACCCGATCGAGCACCGGACCGTGCCCGACACCGTGCCCGAAATCATGGAGCGCATCAACGAGGTCACTTTCAACGCCAGCCTGCTGTCGGAGTTGCGGGCCATCGAATTCGTGCGCCGACTGCTCACCGAGGGCAAGCTCGACCCCAGCCGCTACAAGGACGTGCGCATGCACCGCATCGACGGCGGTACGGTGTTGGCGGGTTTTGGCGCGACCACCAAATCGCGCGCCGACCTGGCCTTTGTGCGCCAGCTGTTCGAGCTCGGCCGTGCGGCGGCGCAGAAGTGGCTGCACGCCCACCGCAAGGACCTGGGCGTGCGCGCGACGCTGGACCTCGCCCCCCACCATCCGTTTTGATCTTTTGACGCCGGTACTGCACCGCCACTTTTGTTTGACCATGCACGACCCTGACTGCCTCTTCTGCAAAATCATTGCCGGCCAGATTCCCTCCAAAAAAGTCTATGAAGACGAGGAAATCTTCGCGTTCCACGACATCCATCCCTGGGCGCCCGTGCATTTCCTGATGGTGCCCAAGATCCACCTGCCCTCCATGGCCCACACCGAGCCCGCGCATGCGGCTCTGCTGGGGCGCATGATGGCGCTGGCGCCGCGCCTGGCGCTGGAGCAGGGGTGCAGGCCTTACCCCGAAGGGGGTTTCCGCATCGTGGTAAATACCGGCCTGGAAGGCGGGCAGGAAGTGCACCACCTGCACCTGCATGTCATGGGCGGGCCCCGCCCCTGGTTGCGCGGCTGATCGGGCCGCGCCATGGATGTGGGAGGGTGAATACCCTTTGGCCATATCCGCCGTCTAAAATGGACCGCATTCCTTAGGAGATATTTCATGGGCTCGTTTTCCATCTGGCACTGGCTGATCGTGCTGCTGATCGTCGTCATGGTGTTTGGCACCAAGAAGCTCAAGAACATGGGTTCTGATCTGGGCGGCGCCGTCAAGGGTTTCAAGGACGGCATGAAGGACGGCTCGGCCGACACCACCGCTGCCACGCCCCCCGCGGGCCAGGTCGCCAACCAGGCGGCGACCGACAAGACGACCATCGATGTCGAAGCCAAGCAAAAGAGCTGATTCTTGAGCGCGCGCACGCATGATTGATATTGGCCTGTCCAAAATGGCGCTGATCGGCGCGGTGGCACTGATCGTCATCGGGCCCGAGAAGCTGCCGCGCGTGGCGCGCACCGTGGGCACCTTGCTGGGCAAGGCGCAGCGCTATGTGTCCGACGTCAAGGCCGAGGTCAACCGTTCGATGGAGCTCGACGAGCTCAAGAAGATGAAGGACACGGTGGAGGGCGCGGCGCGCGACGTCGAGCAGTCCATCCACACCAGCGCCAAGAGAATTCGAAAAGGACTGGGCCGATACCCCGCACACCGACGCGTCGGCTTCCGGGTTGGACGATCTCGGTCGCGCGCTGGTGCCGGCCTACCGCCACCCCGGCAAGAACTGGCGCCTCAAGCGCGGCGCGATGCCGCAGTGGTACAAGGCGCGCAACGGTGTTCGCACCAAGGCCCTGTCGGGCGCGGCGCGCGTGGCGCGCTACCGGCCGCAGAAATTCCATTGATGCTGCGGCGCATTGCGCAGCCTGTGCGGGCTCTAGGGCCTGCAGCACCTCAACATGTCCGAAATTCCCTCCCAAGACGACGAGCTGGCCGGCACCGAGCAACCGTTTGTGCAGCACCTCATGGAGCTGCGCGACCGCCTGGTCAAGGCCTCCATTGCCGTGGGCATTGCCGCCGCGCTGCTGTTCTTCTACCCCGGCCCTGGCGAGCTCTACGACCTGCTGGCCGCGCCGCTGGTGGCGCACCTGCCCAAGGGGGCCACGCTGATCGCGACCTCGGTGATCTCGCCCTTCATGGTGCCGCTCAAGATCCTGCTGATGGCGGCCTTCCTGCTGGCGCTGCCGTTCGTGCTCTGGCAGGTCTGGGCGTTTGTGGCGCCGGGCCTGTATTCGCACGAAAAGAAGCTGGTGCTGCCGCTGGTGGTGTCCAGCACGGTGCTGTTCTTCATCGGCGTGTGCTTTTGCTACTTTTTCGTGTTCGGGCAGGTGTTCAAGTTCATCCAGAGCTTTGCACCCAAGAGCATCACGGCGGCGCCTGACATCGAGGCCTACCTGAGCTTCGTGCTGACCATGTTCCTGGCGTTCGGCCTGGCGTTCGAAGTGCCCATCGTGGTGATCGTGCTTGCGCGCATGGGCCTGGTCAGCGTCGAGAAGCTCAAGCACTTTCGCGGCTACTTCATCGTGCTCGCGTTCGTCATCGCGGCCGTCGTGACGCCGCCCGATGTGGTCTCGCAGCTGGCGCTCGCGGTCCCGATGTGCCTGCTCTACGAGCTGGGCATCTGGGCGGCACAGATTTTCATCCGGCACACCAAGGCGCCGGAAGACGCGGACCAGCCAGCGTCTTCCTGACCGGTTTGGCGTCCAAATGGCTTCCAGCGCCCCAAGGGCAAGCGCTGGAAGCCATATTTTTTATAGCGTTCGAGGCTGCGCGGCAGCAACCCCGTTCAGCGCTCCGGTGCGCGCTGCGGCTTGGGTCGCAGGCCCGGCGTGACACCGAGGTTCAGCGTGCGTTCGCCGCGCAGTACCTCGAAGTTCGCTGGCGCGCCGGGTTTGAGCGCAGCCACCGTGCTGAGCAGCGCGGGCACGCTGGTGATGGCCTTGTTGCCCACGCGCAGGATCACGTCGCCCGGGCGCATGCCGGCCTGGGCGCCCGGGCCGTCCTGCAGCACGCCGGTGACGATCACGCCCTCGGTGGCCTTGACGCCAAAGGTCTCGGCCAGTTCGGGCGAGAGCTCGCTGGGCTCCACGCCAATCCAGCCGCGCGTGACCTGGCCGTCCTTGACGATGCCGTCGAGCACCATCTTGGCCGTGGACACGGGAATGGCAAAGCCAATGCCCATGCTGCCGCCCGAGCGCGAGTAGATGGCGGTGTTGATGCCCTGCAGGTTGCCGTAGACATCGACCAGCGCGCCGCCCGAGTTGCCGGGGTTGATGGCGGCATCGGTCTGGATGAAATTCTCGAACGTGTTGATGCCCAGCTGGCTGCGGCCCAAAGCGCTGACGATGCCGCTGGTGACCGTCTGGCCCACGCCGAACGGGTTGCCGATGGCCAGCACGTGGTCGCCCACGGCCAGTTCGTCCGAATTGCCCAGCGTGATCACCGGCAGCTTGTCGAGCTCGATCTTGAGGATGGCCAGGTCGGTCTCGGGGTCGGTGCCGATCACGCGGGCGCGCGCGTGGCGGCTGTCGGTCAGTGTGACCGCGATCTCGTCGGCGCCTTCGACGACGTGGTTGTTGGTGAGGATGTAGCCGTCGGGGCTGATGATCACGCCGCTGCCCAGGCCCGCCTGCGGCTGGTTGTCCTGGTCGCCAAAGAAGAACTGGAACCAGGGGTCGTTGCTGCGCGGATGGCGCACCGCCGCCTTGCTGGTGTTGATGCTGACCACTGCCGGCGCCGCCTTGCGCGCGGCCACGCTGAAGCTGCCCGGCGCGGGCTGCGCGGTGGCGGCCGGCGGTGCCTCGATCAGTGCAATGCCCGCGCCCGAGAGCGTGGCGCCGCGCTGCAGCCAGCTCGGCTGGAGTGTTGCGACGACGAAATAGGCCGCGACGAGCACCGTCACGGATTGGGCAAAAAGCAGCCAGAAGCGTTTCATGGAAGTGCAGGGAAGGGGGCGCGAAGGCGGTGCGCTATTGTCACCCAGGCGTTCGCGCGGCGCTGCATTGGCGTCGGCCGGCGCGCGCACGACAATAGCGCCATGAAGAGCATTTCCACAGACGCCCTGCGGCAGGCTTTTGATGCGCTGCTGCAACCCGAACGCTTCAAGGACTACGGCCCCAACGGCCTGCAGGTCGAGGGCAAGAGCGACGTGGCGCGCATCGTCAGCGGCGTCACCGCCAGCCGCGCGCTGATCGACGCCGCCATCGGCGCGCGCGCCGACGCCATTTTTGTGCACCACGGCCTGTTCTGGCGCGGCCAGGACGGGCGCGTCACGGGCTGGATGAAGCAGCGCCTGCAGCGGCTGCTGGCGCACGACATCAACCTGTTTGCCTACCACCTGCCGCTCGATGCCCACCCCGCGCTGGGCAACAACGCGCAGCTGGGCAAGGCGCTGGGCTGGGTGGCCGATGCGCACTTTGGCGAGCAGGACCTGGGCTGTGTCGCCAGCGCGCACTACAGCGATGCGCAGGCCCTGGCGCAGCAGGTGGAGCAGGTGCTGGGGCGGCGCGCCACGCTGGTGTCGCCGGGCGACCGGGCCATCGCCCGCGTGGCCTGGTGCACGGGCGGCGCGCAGGGCTATTTCGAGGCGGCCATCGCGGCCGGGGCCGACGCCTTCGTCACCGGCGAAATCTCCGAGCCCCAGGCCCACCTGGCGCGTGAAATGGGCGTGGCCTTCATCGCCGCCGGGCACCACGCCACCGAGCGCTACGGCGCACCGGCCGTGGCCGCGCAGGTGGCGGCGCAGTTCGGGCTGGAGCATGTCTTCATCGACATCGACAACCCCGCCTGAAGGCTGCGCTGCGCCAAGGATTGCTATTTTTTGTATAGCTATCAGCGCTTGATGGACGCGCGTTTGATGCCAATTTCATCCATATTCTTGCCGCACCCTCCACCATGACCCCCTTTGCCATCACCCAGGGCGATCCGGCCGGCATCGGCCCCGAGATCCTTGCCAAGGCCTTTCGCGACGCGCCCAGCGAGCTGCGCGGTTTTTTTGCCGTTGGCGACCTCGCCACCTTGCGCCGCGCCGCGCAGTGCATTGCGCGCCCCGGCGCGCCCGCGCTGCCCGTGGCGCTGATCACCGAACCGGCCGGGGCCTGGTCTGTGCCGCCGCGCTGCCTGCCCGTGCTGCAGCTGCCCGGGCTGCCGGGGCCGCAGCCGTTCGGGCAGGTCCGAGCCGAGGCCGGGCGCGCAGCGGCCGACTGCGTGGTCTGGGCGGCGCGCGCGGCGCTGCGCGGCGAGATTGCCGGCCTGGTCACGGCGCCGCTGCACAAGGAGGCGCTGCACCTGGCAGGCGTGCACTACCCGGGCCACACCGAGCTGCTGCAGGCCGAGGCGGCGGCGCACCGCGGCGTGGCGCTGGCCGACATGCCGGTGCGCATGATGCTGGCCAGCGACGAGCTGCGCACGGTGCTGGTCAGCATCCATGTGTCGCTGCGCGCGGCGCTCGATGCCGTGACGTGCGAGAACGTGCTGCAGACGCTGCAGATCACGCATGCGGCGCTGCAGCGCAGCCTGGGGCGCGCGCCGCGCATCGCCGTGGCGGGGCTGAACCCGCACGCCGGCGAGGGCGGGCTGTTCGGCCGCGAGGAGATCGAGCAGATCGCGCCGGCCGTGGCCGCCGCCCGCGCGCAGGGGCTTCATGTCACCGGCCCGCTGGCGCCCGACACCGTGTTCATGCGCGCGCGCCACAGCGCCGGCCACCCCGGTGAATTCGACGTGGTGCTGGCCATGTACCACGACCAGGGCCTGATCCCGGTGAAATACCTGGGCGTGGACAAGGGTGTGAACGTCACGCTTGGGTTTGCCGCTGGTGCGCACCAGTCCCGACCACGGCACGGCGTTCGACATCGCGGGCCAGGGCGTGGCCGATGCGTCCAGCCTGGTCGAGGCCGTGCGCATGGCGCGCCAACTCGCTTGAGCACGAAAAACGCCACAAACGCTTGTGTGGCGTGCGTTTCCAGCTACTGAATCAATAGCTGACCAGGGTGGCTCAGCGCCGCAGGCTGTCGCGGATTTCGCGCAGCAGCACGATGTCTTCGGCCGGCGGCAGAACCACCACCGGCACGGGTGGCGCCTGGCGCTTGAGGCGGTTGATCTGCTTGATCATGAGGAAAATGATGAACGCCAGGATGAGGAAGTTCACCGCCACGGTGATGAAGTTGCCGTAGGCAAAGACCGGAACGCCGGCTTTCTTGAGCGCATCCAGGGTCATGGCCGTGCCCGCCGGCACCGGGCCCAGCACCACGAACAGGTTGGAAAAGTCGAGCTTGCCAAACACCAGCCCGACGACCGGCATGATGAGGTCGGAGACGACCGAGTCCACGATCTTGCCGAAAGCGCCACCGATGATGACGCCCACCGCCAGGTCGATGACGTTGCCTTTGATGGCGAACTCCCTGAATTCTTGTGCCATTCCCATGGTCTGTCCCTTCGGATGTTGAGGTGTGCAGTATTGCGCAGTCTTCGGTTTGTCAACGCTGGGCTGTTGCGGCGGCGCCAGTTTTCACTCCGCTACAATTTGAGGTTGATCTCTCCAATATAGCGATGTTCATCGAGGATTCCCATGAGTGAAACTCCAATCGACTCCAGCAAGCGGACGTGGCTGATCGCATCCGGCTGTGCGGGTGCGGTGGGCGGCGTGGCGACCGCCGTACCTTTCGTGAGTACTTTTCAGCCCTCCGAGAAGGCCAAGGCCGCTGGTGCTGCCGTCGAAGTGGACATTTCCGCGCTCAAGCCCGGTGAAAAAGTCACCGTCGAATGGCGTGGCAAACCGGTGTGGATCGTCAAGCGCACGCCCGAGCAGCTGGCCGAGCTGCCCAAGCTCGATGGCCAGCTGGCCGATCCGCAGTCGAAGCGCCATCCGGATGAATTCACGCCCGTGTACGCGCGCAACGAGCACCGCTCGATCAAGCCCGAGATCCTGGTGGCCGTGGGCATTTGCCCGCACCTGGGCTGCTCACCGTCCGACCGGTTTGCGCCGGGCGCGCAAACCTCCTTGCCCGACGATTGGAAGGGCGGTTTCCTGTGCCCCTGCCACGGCTCGACCTTTGACATGGCCGGACGCGTTTTCAAGAACAAACCCTCGCCCGACAACCTCGAAGTGCCGCCGCACATGTACCTGACGGACACGCGTTTGCTCATCGGCGCCGACAAGAAAGCCTGAGGAAACGCACCATGGCTGAATTCAAGGAAATTTCCCCCAACGCTTCGTCCGGCGCCAAGCTGACGAACTGGTTCGAAAACCGCTTCCCGACCGCGTTCGACGCCTACCGCGTCCACATGTCGGAGTACTACGCGCCGAAGAACTTCAACTTCTGGTACATCTTTGGTTCGCTCGCGCTGCTGGTGCTGGTGATCCAGATCGTCACCGGCATCTTCCTGGTGATGCACTACAAGCCCGACGCCGCCAAGGCCTTCGAGTCGGTCGAGTACATCATGCGCGACGTGCCCTGGGGCTGGCTGATCCGCTACATGCACTCCACCGGTGCCTCGGCGTTCTTCATCGTCGTCTACCTGCACATGTTCCGCGGGCCTGATCTACGGCAGCTACCGCAAGCCGCGCGAGCTGGTCTGGATCTTCGGTTGCGCCATTTTCCTTGCGCTCATGGCCGAAGCCTTCATGGGTTACCTGCTGCCCTGGGGCCAGATGTCGTACTGGGGCGCCCAGGTGATCGTGAACCTGTTCTCGGCCATTCCTTTCGTCGGCCCCGACCTGGCCCTGCTGATCCGCGGCGACTACGTGGTCGGCGACGCCACGCTCAACCGCTTCTTCAGCTTCCACGTCATCGCCGTGCCGCTGGTGCTGCTGGGCCTGGTGGTGGCGCACTTGCTGGCACTGCACGACGTGGGTTCCAACAACCCCGACGGCATCGAAATCAAGGGCCCCAACGCGCCCAAGGACGCCAAAGGCCATCCGCTCGATGGCGTCCCGTTCCACCCCTACTACACGGTGCACGACATCCTGGGCGTGTGCCTGTTCCTGATGGCCTTCACGGCGGTGATCTTCTTCGCCCCCGAGGCCGGCGGCTACTTCCTCGAATACAACAACTTCATCCCGGCCGATCCGCTCAAGACGCCTGCGCACATCGCACCGGTCTGGTATTTCACGCCGTTCTACTCGATGCTGCGTGCCATCACCAGCGAGATGATGTACGCGCTGATCGCCTGCGTGCTGCTGGGTGCCGTGCTGGGCGTGGTCAAGGGCAAGCTGCCCGGCTTCCTCAAGGGCGCCATCGTCGTGGCCGCCGTGGTGGTCGTGGCGCTGATGCTGTCGATCGACGCCAAATTCTGGGGCGTGGTGGTCATGGGCGGCGCCGTGGTCATCCTGTTCTTCCTGCCCTGGCTGGACTGCAGCCCGGTCAAGTCGATCCGCTACCGTCCGAGCTGGCACAAGTACCTGTACGGCGTGTTCGTGGTCAACTTTGTCGTGCTGGCCTACCTGGGCGTGCAGCCACCGTCGCCGATTGGCGAGCGCGTCTCGCAGGTCGGAACGCTGTTTTACTTTGGCTTCTTCCTGCTGATGCCGTGGTGGAGCCGTTTGGGCGAGCCCAAGCCGGTGCCTGACCGCGTGACCTTCGCTGCGCATTGAGCTGGAGACGAACAACATGAAAAAACTCATTCTCACAATGATCGCGGCCCTGGGGCTGGCCGCCGGTGCGGTCCATGCCGCCGGTGCGGAGACGGTTGCATGGGACAAGGCGCCCAACAAGACCAACGACCTGGGGGCGCTGCAAAGCGGCGCCAAGCTGTTCGTCAACTACTGCGTGGGCTGCCACTCGGCGGCGTACATGCGCTACAACCGGCTCACCGACATCGGCCTGAGCGAGCAGCAGATCAAGGACAACCTGCTGTTCACCACCGAAAAAATCGGCGACACCATGGTGGCGACCATCGATCCCAAGCAGGCCAAGCAGTGGTTCGGCGCGAATCCACCCGACCTCACCGTGATCGCGCGCTCGCGCGCTGGCCACGGCGGCACCGGGGCGGATTACCTCTACACGTTCCTGCGCAGCTTCTACCGCGACGACACCAAGGCGACCGGCTGGAACAACCTGGTGTTCCCGAGCGTCGGCATGCCGCATGCCTTGTGGCAGCTGCAGGGCGAACGCCAGCCGGTCTTTGAAGAGCATGAAAGCCATGGCCAGACGAGCCATGTGTTCAAGGGCTGGCAGCAAACCAGTGCCGGCGCCATGACACCTCTGCAGTACGACCAGGCCGTCGGCGACCTGGTGGGCTATCTGCAATGGATGGGCGAGCCCGTCCAGAACACCCGCGTGCGCATCGGTGTGTGGGTCTTGATTTTCCTGGGCTTTGCCACCGTGATCGCCTGGAAACTCAATGCCGCGTACTGGAAAGACGTGAAGTAATTGGGTCCGCCATGCTGCGCCTTCGGGCGCTGCCGGATCTTTTCTAGAGTGGGCGCATTTGCGTTCCACTCTTTTGATTTTTAGGAGTCCCCCGCCATGATGGTGCTTTACTCGGGTACAACCTGCCCCTTTTCCCACCGCTGCCGCTTCGTGCTGTTTGAAAAAGGCATGGACTTTGAAATCCGCGATGTGGACTTGTACAACAAGCCCGAAGACATCAATGTGATGAACCCGTACGGCCAGGTCCCCATCCTGGTCGAGCGCGACCTGATCCTGTACGAGTCGAACATCATCAACGAGTACATCGATGAGCGCTTTCCGCACCCGCAGCTCATGCCCGGCGATCCGGTGGACCGCGCGCGCGTGCGGCTGTTCCTGCTGAACTTCGAAAAAGAGCTGTTCGTGCACGTGAACATCCTCGAGTCGCGCGCCAC
Organism: uncultured beta proteobacterium; assembly: GCA_963703375.1. Taxonomy (GTDB): domain Bacteria; phylum Pseudomonadota; class Gammaproteobacteria; order Burkholderiales; family Burkholderiaceae_C; genus Simplicispira. Next base: position 1,101,857 of record CAVPEF010000004.1, read on the forward strand.
CAAGGGCAACGAGAAAGCCCTGGAGAAGGCCCGCGCGCACATCCGCGACCGCCTCACGCAGCTGGCCCCGGTGTTTCTCAAGAACAAGTACATGCTGGGCGAGAACTTCTCCATGCTGGACGTCGCGATTGCGCCGCTGCTGTGGCGCCTCGACTACTACGGTATCGACCTCAGCAAGAACGCCGCGCCGCTTCTGAAGTATGCAGAACGCATCTTCTCGCGTCCGGCCTACATCGAGGCACTGACGCCGTCCGAAAAGGTCATGCGCAAGTAAGCGCAGCCGCCACCCGCCGCCCACACACACCACGACCATGAACGCACAGGAATCGACCAGCACGCGCCCCTACCTGATCCGGGCTCTGCACGAATGGTGCTCGGACAATGGCTTCACGCCGTACCTGGCCGTGCGCGTGGACGATTCGGTGCAGGTGCCGCGGGAGTATGTGAAGGACGGAGAGATCGTTCTCAATGTCGGCATGGACGCCACCAGCGGCCTGCAGCTTGGCAACGATTTCATCGAATTCAAGGCGCGCTTTGGCGGCAAGCCGCGCGACATCATGGTCCCGGTGGGCCGGGTGATCGCCATTTACGCGCGGGAAAACGGCCAGGGCATGGCGTTTCCTCCGCCGGTGGACATGCTCTCGGGGGCGGACGTGGCGCTGGCGCCCGTGCCGAGGGGGGCGGGAGATGCTGCGGTATCGCAGGAGGAGTCTGTGGTGCAGTTGGTGCCCGCCGAGCCGCCTGCCGACGATGGCGGGGAGCCCCCGCCGCGCCCTCCCTCGCCCGCCTCGGGCGGCGCGCGCCCGGCGCTCAAGCGGGTCAAATAGCGCGCCCCAGTGGCCCCTTGAGGGGCCTTTTTCGATACTAGAATAGCGCTTTCGCCGATTTAGCTCAGTTGGTAGAGCAACCGCCTTGTAAGCGGTAGGTCGTCAGTTCGATTCCGACAATCGGCACCATCTTCTTGCGGTGCATCCACCCGTCTCTGCCTTGGCGCACGCGCGCTCTCAGGTTTGGACCTTCAGGCGGATCGCCGTGACATCCCACCCCCGGCTGCGCAGATGCGCCTGCAGTGCAGGCGAGAGTTGGCGCAGCTTGGCGGCTGCGGCATTGCTTTTCACCAGCAGGCACCAGGTGCTCCCATCGATCGGCCCGGCCTGCACGGCGGGGCGCAGCGCGGCCGGGATCAGGGCTTCAATCGCGCGCAGGCGGTTGCTCGAGTCCCGTAGTCAGCGCAGCGAGCTTGGCGAGCACGGGCGCTTCTTCCGAGGCCTGCTGCAGCGAGACGGGGTAGTGGCGGCGGTTCATGGCACGGCGGCGCGCGAGGAGGTAGGCATGGCACCGATTATCGGGGATGCACCGCACCGACACCGCCCGCGTCGGTGCATGCAGACCCTGTATGGGGCCCTGCGCGGCGGGGCACGGTAACAGGGCGCATCGGCCGGGTAAAATCTCCGGTCCGGACCCCGCGCGCCCGGCGTTGGCACAGCTTGCAATGCCGGGTGGCGGCCCCAACTGAACTCACTTCTTCTAAGGGATTCTGGTCGCTTGGCATGCCTTGGCATGGTGGGCGGACCTGTTCGCATGGCCACCAACTTCCTGACCAAAATTTTCGGCAGCCGCAACGACCGGCTCCTCAAGCAGTATCCGCAAGACGGTGGCACGCATCAATGCGCTGGAGCCGCAGTTCGAGAAGCCTGAGCGATGAGGCCTTGCGTGCCAAGACGCAGGAGTTCAAGGACCGCGTCGCCAGGCGGCGAGGCGCTCGACGACCTGCTGCCCGAGGCCTTTGCCGTGGTGCGCGAAGGCTCCAAGCGGATCATGAAGATGCGCCATTTCGACGTGCAGCTGCTCGGGCGGCATGGCGCTGCACAACGGCAAGATCGCCGAGATGCGCACCGGCGAGGGCAAGACGCTGACCGCCACGCTGCCGGTCTACCTGAATGCGCTGTCGGGCAAGGGCGTGCATGTGGTGACGGTGAACGACTACCTCGCCAGCGCGCGATGCGCAGTGGATGGGCCGGCTGTACAACTTCCTCGGCCTCTCGGTGGGCATCAACCTGCCGCAACATGCCGCGCGAGGAAAAGCAGGCCGCCTATGGCTCGCGACATCACCTACGGCACGAACAACGAATACGGCTTCGACTACCTGCGCGACAACATGGTCTACGAGTCGCGCGACCGGGTGCAGCGCGGCCTGAACTACGCCATCGTCGACGAGGTGGACTCGATCCTGATCGACGAGGCGCGCACGCCGCTGATCATCAGCGGCCAGGCCGAAGACCACACCGACGATGTACCTCGCGATCAACAAGGTGGTGCCGCTGCTGGTGCGCCAGGAGGGCGAGGCCGACCCGCGCACCGGCGAGGGCGTCACCACGCCCGGCGACTTCACGGTCGACGAGAAGACGCACCAGGTGTTCCTGACCGAGCACGGCCATGAGAACGCCGAGCGCGTGCTCGCCGAGTCAAGGCCTGATTGCCCGAGGGCGCGTCGCTCTACGACCCGGCCAACATCACGCTGATGCACCACCTGAATGCGGCGCTGCGGGCCAACCACCTGTACCACCGCGACCAGCACTACGTGGTGCAGGACGGCGAGATCGTCATCGTCGACGAGTTCACCGGCCGCCTGATGACGGGCCGGCGCTGGAGCGATGGCCTGCACCAGGCCGTCGAGGCCAAGGAAGGCGTCGAGATCCAGGCCGAGAACCAGACGCTGGCGTCGATCACCTTCCAGAACTACTTCCGCCTCTACAACAAGCTCGCCGGCATGACCGGCACGGCCGACACCGAGGCCTACGAGTTCCAGGAGATCTACGGCCTCGAGACCATGGTCATTCCGCCCAACCGCCCGAGCCGGCGCGACGACCAGCTCGACCGCGTCTACAAGACCACGCGCGAGAAGTACGAGGCGGCGATCAAGGACATCCGCGAATGCCACGAGCGCGGCCAGCCGGTGCTGGTGGGCACGACCGTCGATCGAGAACTCCGAGATCATCGACCAGCTGCTCGAACAAGGAAGGCCTGCCGCACCAGGTGCTCAACGCCAAGCAGCACGCCCGCGAGGCCGACATCGTGGCCCAGGCCGGGCGCCGAAGATGATCACGATCGCCACCAACATGGCGGGGCGCGGCACCGACATCGTGCTCGGCGGCAACGTCGAGAAAGACGATCGAGGCCGTCGAGGCCGACGAGTCGCTCGACGAAGCGGCCAAGCAGGCGCGACATCGCCGAACTGCGCGCCGCACTGGACCAAGGACCACGAGAAGGTCAAGGCCGCTGGGCGGCCTGCGCATCATCGCCACCGAGCGCCATGAGTCGCGCCGCATCGACAACCAGCTGCGCGGCCGTTCGGGCCGCCAGGGCGACCCGGGCTCGTCGCGCTTCTACCTGAGCCTGGACGACCCGCTGATGCGCATCTTCGCGGGCGACCGCGTCAAGGCCATCATGGACCGGCTCAAGATGCCCGACGGCGAGGCCATCGAAGCGGGCATCGTCACGCGCAGCATCGAGAGCGCGCAGCGCAAGGTCGAGGCGCGCAACTTCGACGTGCGCAAGCAGCTGCTCGAATACGACGACGTGGCCAACGACCAGCGCAAGGTGATCTACCAGCAGCGCAACGACATCCTGGATGCGGCCGAGCTGTCCGGCGCAGATCGCCGCCATGCGCGAAGGACTGCTTCACCGACCTGGTGCGCCAGTACGTGCCGGCCGAGTCGGTGGAGGAGCAGTGGGACCTGCCGGCCCTTGAGAAGGCGCTGGCCGACGAGTGGCAGCTGCGACCTGTCGCTGCAAAGCGAGGTCGAAGGCGCGCCAGTCCATCACCGACGAGGACATCGTCGAGAAGGTGCGTCAAGGCCGCGCAACGAGGCGTTCGACGCCAAGGTGCAGCTGATCGGGCCAGGAGAACTTCACGCAGTTCGAGCGCATGGTGCTGCTGCAGAGCATCGACACGCACTGGCGCGACCACCTGAGCGCGCTCGACTACCTGCGCCAGGGCATCCACCTGCGCGGCTATGCGCAGAAGCAGCCCAAGCAGGAATACAAGCGCGAAGCCTTCGAGCTGTTCGGCCAGCTGCTCGACATCGGTCAAGAACGAGGTGACGCACAGGTCTTGATGACGGTGCGATCCAGTCGCCGAGCAGCTCGACCAGGCCGCCGAGGACATGGAACAGCGCGCCGAGCGCATCGCCAACGTGACCTACACCGCGCCCGACCGAAACCGGCGAGGTCGAAACCACGCGTGGACGAGCGCACGCTGCGCGCGCCGCAGGCTCGCCGATGCCGCGGGCGTCGCGCGTGGGCCGCAACGACCCCTGCCCCTGCGGCAGCGGCAAGAAATACAAGCAGTGCCACGGCAAGCTGGCCTGAGAGCATTCGGAACAACCCCCTGAGCGGCTGCGCCGCTTCCCCCTTCACTCGGCTTCGCCGGGAAGGGGACGGCACCAGCGCGGCGGGGCGGCCCTTGCGCGGTGTCTGCTGGCACAGCCCGCGCCACTTTCATGGGCTTCTGCCCGTGTGTTGCATTTTTCAAGGACGACGACCCATGCCCGTGAATCTCTCCGCTCCCGATCGCTGCCGACCTGCACCCCATCGCCGGCGTGCGCATCGGCGTGGCCGAAGCCGGCATCCGCAAGGCCAACCGCAAGGACCTGACCGTGTTCCTGCTCGACGAAGGCGCCGCGGTGGCGGCGTGTTCACGCAGAACCGCTTTTGCGCCGCGCCGGTGCAGGTCTGCCGCGAGCACCTGGCCGCGAGCTACGGCATCCGCGCGATGGTGATCAACACCGGCAATGCCAATGCCGGCACCGGCGACGACGGCCTGCGCGCGCGCGCGCGCCACCTGCGATCGCGCTGGCGCGCGCAGCTGGGCATGGCGCCCGAGCAGGTGCTGCCGTTCTCCACCGGCGTGATCATGGAGCCGCTGCCGGTCGAGCGCATCGAGGCCGGCCTGCCCGCCGCCATCGCCGACGCGCAGCCCGACCACTGGGCGCGCGCGGCCGAGGGCATCATGACCACCGACACGGTGCCCAAGGCCTTCAGCGCCGCAGGTGCAGATCGGCGGCGCGACGGTCACGGTCACCGGCATCAGCAAGGGCGCCGGCATGATCCGCCCGAACATGGCGACCATGCTCGGCTTCATGGCCACCGACGCCTGCATCGCCCCGGCGCTGATGCAGCCGCTGGCGCGCGAGCTGGCCGACGCGTCGTTCAACCGCATCACCATCGACGGCGACACCTCGACCAACGATTCGTTCGTCGTCATCGCGACGCAGCAGGCGGCCCACGCCCCGATCACCTCGCTGGGACAGCGCCGACGGCCAGGCCCTGAAGGCCGCGCTGCGCGGCGTGGCGCAGACAGCTGGCGCAGGCCATCGTGCGCGACGGCGAGGGCGCGACCAAGTTCATCACGGTGCAGGTCGAAGGCGGCCGCGACGGCCGAGGAGTGCCGCCAGGTGGCCTATGCGATCGCGCATTCGCCGCTGGTCAAGACGGCGTTCTTCGCCAGCGATCCGAACCTGGGCCGCATCCTGGCGGCCGTCGGCTACGCCGGCATCGACGACCTGGACCAGACCGGCATCGACCTGTACCTCGACGACGTGCATGTCGCCGTGCAAGGGCGGGCGCAACCCGGCCTACCGCGAGGAAGACGGCCAGCGCGTGATGAAGCAAAGCGAGATCACGGTGCGCGTGGTGCTGGGCCGCGGCAGCGCGGCCGACACGGTCTGGACCTGCGACCTGAGCCACGACTACGTCACCATCAACGCCGACTACCGCTCCTGATTCAAAGCGGCGCTTACGATGAACTGAAGCAAGTTCCGAGACGACCTGATCGAGCGCGCCGAGCAGCTCATCGCCCGCATCGAATCCGTGCTGCCGCAGCCGCTGCACGGCGCCGCCGACTGGAACGCCTCCATCGCCTGGCGCTACCGCACGCGCAGCACGCGGCCACGGCACGCTCGAGCCGGTGCGCCACGTGGCCGCGATGCGCCTGCGACGACCTGCAAGGAAATCGACGTCCAGAAGGAAAAGATCGAGCGCAACACGCGGCAGTTCGTCGAAGGCAAGCCGGCCAACAACGTGCTGCTGACCGGGCGCGCGCGGCACCGGCAAGTCCTCGCTGATCCAGGCCTGCCTGCAGGCCTATCGCGCCGCAGGGCCTGCGCCTGATCGAGGTCGACAAGGCCGACCTGACCGACCTGCCCGACATCGTCGAGGTGGTCTCCGGCCGGCCCGAGAAGTTCATCGTGTTCTGCGACGACCTGAGCTTCGACGAGGGCGAGCCGGGCTACAAGGCGCTCAAGTCGATCCTCGACGGCTCGATCGCCGCCGCCGACGCCCAACGTGCTGATCTACGCGACCAGCAACCGGCGCCACCTGCTGCCCGAGTACATGAAGGACAACCTCAGCTACACGCACACCGACGACGGCGAGGTGCATCCGGGCGAGGTGATCGAGGAGAAGATTTCGCTGTCGGAGCGCTTTGGCCTGTGGGTGAGCTTCTACCCGTTCAGCCAGGACGAGTACCTGACCATCGTGGCGCAGTGGCTGTCGTCGTTCGGCGTCGACGCCCGCGGCCATCGAGGCGGCGCGGCCCGAGGCGCTGGTCTGGGCGCTGGAGCGCGGCTCGCGCAGCGGCCGCGTGGCCTACCAGTTCGCGCGCGACTACGCCGGGCGCCACGGTGGCTGAGCCGGTGGCGGCAGTGCGGCAGCACACCGAGGTTGCGGTCGGCATCCTGATGCGCGCCGATGGCGCGCTGCTGCTGTCCACCCGCCCGCACGGCAAGGCGTATGCGGGCTACTGGGAGTTTCCGGGCGGCAAGATCGAGGCCGGCGAAACCGTCGAGCAGGCGCTGCGCCGCGAACTGCATCGAGGAACTCGGCATCACCATCGGCCCGGCCGAGGTCTGGAAGGTCACCGAGCACGACTATCCGCATGCGCTGGTGCGCCTGCACTGGTGCAAGGTGCGGCAGTGGACCGGCGAATTCGAGATGCGCGAGGGCCAGGCGATGGCTGGCAGCACTGGCCGCTCGACGTGACGCCCGGTGCTTGCCCGGGGCTCTGCCGGTGCTGCAGTGGCTGGCGCAGGAGCGGGGCCAGGATTTTGACCCGGCGATGCTATCGATTAAATAGCTATCAGCGCTTGCCAGATCAGCGCTAGAGCCCGATTTCACTGAAATCAGTGCTGCTGGCGCGGGTCGCCGAACGGGGCGTCGTCGGGCGGCGCTTCGGCGGGCATGCGAAAGCTCTCCGCTGGCCCAGGCGCCCAGGTCGATCTGCTTGCAGCGCTCGCTGCAGAACGGCCGCTAGGGGTTTTGCGGGCCGTACAGGCTGGGCCCGCCGCAGCTGGGGCAGACGACCGTCTTGGGCGCGGCCGGTGGCGCAGGAGGGGTGTGATCGTGGCTCATGGTGCGGAAAAGGTCAGGCGCACAGGGTCAACTCGAACGTCGCGTCGTCGGTGCACGGCAGCAGGTGGCCGTCGTCCTGGGCGCGCATCAGGCGCACCGAGACGATCAGGCGGTTGCCGCTGATCTCGGGGACCAGGCCCAGCGCCGGGTCGATGCGCAGGCGCAGCAGCTGGAAGGTGCGGCCCGCGGCAGGTTCTGCTGGAACTGGCCGCGCTCGGCCGCACACTTTCTGGGAACGCCCGCAGTCGCGCAGCAGCTTGAGCAGCAGGTAGATGGATTCGGCCAGCGGCGCCAGCGTCGACGCCCAGCGCTTCGAGCGCCTGCTGGCGCGTGGCGGCCTCGCCATGCTGCCAGGCGTAGTAGGCCGGCAGGTCGAAGCTCGCAGGTGCCGCCGGGAATGCCCATGCGGCTGCGGATGCTCATCAGCCAGTCGTTTTCCGTCAGCGCCTGGCCGGCCTTGCCGGCCCGCGCGTTGAGGCCCTGGAAGCAGTGGTCGAGCTGGGCGAAGATGCGTCGAGCGCCGCCTCGGAGATCGCCGGGTTGCCACGGTAGCTGTCGAGCACGTGCTTTTGCCGCTCGATGTCCTTGAGCAGGTCGGTCTTGAGGTCTGCGCGCGCCGCCACGTCCATGATCTCGAAGATCGTGTTCAGTGCAAAGTGGTGATCGAGTGCATGGCTGCGCCCGATGAGTTCACCGAGCCGGCGGAACAGCTGTTCCAGGCGCAGGTAGGTTCGGATGCGTTCGTTGAAAGGGTATTCGTACAGAATCACGCTGCCAGGTTCCTGGTGGGGGAGCGGTGGACAAAGGACCGACCCCGAGGGTCTGCAATGGGTGTCAAAAACGTATTTCCATCATAGCCCGAACCGCGCGGCCAGCGCGTGTACCTGGCCGCGCAGCGCGGCGAGGGACAGGCCGTCGTTGTAGACCACGGCATCGGCCGCGGCGCGGCGCGCGCTGCGGCTGGCCTGGGCGGCAATGATCGCCTCGACCGCGTCCGATGCGAGCGCGCTGCGGGCCACGACGCGATCGATCTGCGTCTGCACGCGGCAGTCCACCACCACCACCGCGTCCAGCTGGCGGCGCCAGCGGCCCGACTCCACGAGCAGCGGAATGTCGAACACCAGCAGGCGCTGACCGGCCGCAGCGGCAGCGCTGGCGTGCGCTTCGGTCAGCCGCGCCACCCAGGGGTGGACGATCGCTTCGAGCCGCTGGCGTGCGCTGGGCTCAGAGAAGGCCAGGGCCCGCATGCGCCCCCGGTCCAGCGCGCCTGTGGCGTCCACGTAGGCCGGACCGAAAGCCGCAGCGATGGCTTCCATGGCCGCCCCGCCCGGGCCGGTGACGCTGCGTGCCATGGCGTCCGCGTCCAGCAGCGTGGCGCCGCGCTCGGCCAGCATCTGCCCGACGGTGCTCTTGCCGCTGCCGATGCCGCCGGTCAGGCCCAGGCGCACGGGTGTGGCGGCGCCGGTCGTCACAGCCCCAGAATCCCCAGGAGCGCAGACAGCACCTGCTGCGGGCCCCACACCATGGCGATCAGCCCCGCGCCCACCAGAAAGGGCCCGAAAGGCACATAGCCGCCCTCACGCAGGCTGCTGGCGATTTTCATCGCGATGCCCACCACGGCGCCGACCACGGAGGCCATCAGGATCAGCGGCACCAGCGCCTGCCACCCGAACCACGCGCCCAGCGCGGCAAACAGCTTGAAGTCCCCATAGCCCATGCCTTCCTTGCCGGTGGCCAGCTTGAAGGCCCAGTAGACCAGCCACAGCGACAGATAGCCGGCGGCTGCGCCCACCACCGCGTCCACCAGCGGCACCGCGATCCAGCCCAGCACCGAGGCCAGCAAGCCCGCCCAGAGCAAGGGCAGGGTGAGGTTGTCGGGCAGCAAGGTGGTGTCCCAGTCGATGAAGGCCAATGCCACCAGCACGGCCGAGAACCCGCACCAGGCCAGCCCCGCAGGCGTTGCGCCCCAGTGCTGCACACAGAAGAAAAACAGCGCCGCCGTGGCCAGCTCGACCAGCGGGTAGCGGGCACTGATGCGCGCTCCGCAGGCCGAGCAGCGCCCGCGCAAGGCCAGGTAGCTCAGGACCGGAATGTTTTCATACCAGCGAAGCTGGTGGCCGCAGGCCTGGCAGCGCGAGCGCGGTTGGCTGAGGTTGAAGACCGGTGCCGCGGGCTGCGCAGCCTGCAGCGCGGTGGCCGCTGGGGCCGCGTACTCGGCGCAGTCGGCCGCCCACTGCTGCTCCAGCATCTTGGGCAGGCGGTAAATCACCACGTTCAGAAAACTGCCGACAAGCAGGCCCAAAACGCCGGCCAGTGCGGCGTCCCACCACGGGTCCATCAGCATCAGACGACCTGCCCCAGCTTGAAGATGGGCAGGTACATCGACACCACGATGCCACCGATCAAGGAGCCGAGGAAGACGATGATGATGGGCTCCATCAGGCTCGAGAGGCCGGCCACCATCTCGTCGACCTCGGCTTCGTAAAAGTCGGCGGCCTTGCCCAGCATGTGGTCGATGGAGCCGGACTCCTCGCCGATGGCGCACATCTGCAGCACCATGGACGGGAAGACGTTGGCGTTGCCCATGGCGGCCGTCAGGCTGGTGCCGGTGGAGACTTCCTGCTGGATCTTTTCGGTTGCCATCGGCGTAGACGGAGTTGCCTGCGGCGCCGCCGACGGAATCCAGCGCTTCGACCAGCGGCACGCCTGCGGCGAACATGGTCGAGAGAGTGCGCGTCCACCGTGCCACGGCCGATTTCTCGATCAGCACGCCAAAGACCGGAATGCGCAGCATCAGCCGGTCCATGAACATCTGCACTTTTTCACTGCGGCGCCAGGCCTGCATGAAGAAGTAGAAGCCTCCGCCGAGCACGCCGAAGATCAGCCACCACCACTGCACGAAACACTTCGCTGATGGCCATCACGAACAGCGTGGGAGCGGGCAGGTCGGCGCCGAAGGAGGTGAACACCTCCTTGAAGGCCGGGATCACGAAAATCATGATCACCGTGACCACCACGAAAGCCACGATCACCACCGAGATGGGGTACATCAGGGCCGATTTGATCTTCGACTTGATCGCCTCGGTCTTTTCCATGTAGAGCGCCAGACGGTCCAGCAGCGCTTCCAGGATACCGGCCGCCTCGCCCGCTTCGACCAGGTTGCAGTACAGGCTGTCGAAATACATCGGGTACTTGCGAAAAGCGCCGATTGAGCGAGGTGCCGGTTTCCACATCGGCGCGGACGTCGTTGAGCAGCTTGCCGACGCTGGGGTTGGTGTTGCCCCGCCCGACGATGTCGAAAGCCTGCAGCAGCGGAACGCCGGCCTTCATCATGGTGGCCATCTGGCGCGTGAACATCGCAATGTCTTTGGGCTTGATCTTCTTGCCCGCAGCGCATGCGGCGCTTCTTGATCTTGGTCGGGAAGACGCCCTGGCGGCGCAGCGTGGCCTGCACCTGGTTTTCGCCAGACGCGCGCACCTCGCCGCGCACGATCTTGCCGTTGCGGTCTTTTCCCTCCCACTCGAAGACGAATTCCTTGATGCCCTGTGCGGTTGCCATTGCCATCGCGCCTCCCTCGGTGCCGTTGTTTTATTCGTTGGTCACGGCCAGCACTTCTTCGAGGGAGGTGAGGCCCAGCTTGACTTTGTGCAAACCCGACCGCACGCAAGGAGCGCACGCCTTCGTCTTCGCCTGCTCGGCAATTTCCAGGGCGCTGCCGTCGCGCAGGATGATGCGCTGGATCTCCTCGGTGATCGGCATGACCTGGTAGATGCCGACGCCGCCCCTTGTAGCCGTTGTTGCAGGCAGAGCAGCCCACGGGCTGGTACGGCATCCAGGAGCCGTCGATTTCATCGTCCGCGAACCCGGCGTCGAGCAAGGCCTCGTGGGGGATGTCGGCCGGCGCCTTGCACTGCGGGCACAGCCGCCGCGCGAGCCGCTGGGCGGTGATGAGGATCACGCTGGAGGCAATGTTGAACGGGCGCGATGCCCATGTTGCGCATGCGCGTGAGCGTGGTCGGCGCATCGTTGGTGTGCAGGGTCGACAGCACCAGGTGGCCGGTCTGCGCGGCCTTGATCGAGATGTCGGCGGTTTCCAGGTCGCGGATTTCGCCGACCATGATGATGTCCGGATCCTGGCGCAGGAACGACTTGCAGCGCGGCGGCAAAGGTCAGGCCCGCCTTTTCGTTGACGTTGACCTGGTTGACGCCGGGCAGGTTGATTTCCGACGGGTCTTCCGCCGTGGCGATGTTCACGCCCGGCTTGTTCAGCAGGTTCAGGCAGGTGTAGAGCGACACCGTCTTGCCCGAGCCCGTCGGGCCGGTGACCAGCACCATGCCGTAGGGCCGTGCGATGGCCTTGAGCAGGCGTTCCTTTTCGTCGGCGCTCGTAGCCCAGCGCATCGATGCCCAGCTGGGCGCTGCTCGGGTCCAGGATACGGATCACGATCTTTTCGCCGAACAGCGTGGGCAGGGTGCTGACGCGGAAGTCGATCACCCGGTTCGGGACCGATCTTGAGCTTCATCCGCCCGTCTTGCGGAATGCGCTTCTCGGAGATGTCCAGGCGCGAGATCACCTTGATGCGCGAGGCCAGCTTGTCCTTGATCGCCACGGGCGGGCGAGGCGATCTCGCGCAATTCGCCGTCGATGCGAAAGCGCACGCGGTAGTGGTGCTCGTAGGGCTCGAAGTGGAGGTCGGACGCGCGCATGCTGAAGGCGTCGAGCAGCATCTTGTGCAGGAACTGGACGACCGGCGCGTCTTCGACCTCGCTGGCGCCGGTGTCCGCTGCGTCGGCGGCATCCTCCACGGGGACGTCGTCGAACTCGAATTCGCCGCCGACGATGCTGTCGATGCGTCTCGGCAGCGCTTGGACGCAGCGGCTTCGACCATTCGCGACAGCTTGTCGTATTCGGCGATGACCCAGTCCACGCCCATCTGCGTGGCGAACTTGATCTTTTCCGCCGCCTCGCTGGTCCGAGGGATCGGCCGTGGCAACGATCAGGCGGTTGTTGCGCTTGCTCAGCACCACGACCCGGTAGGCCTGGCACATCTTGGTGTCGAGCAGGTCCTTGGGCAGGCGCTGCGGGATCGATGGCGTCGAGGTCCAGCAGCGGGCGCGCCGAAGGCGGAGGACACGCGTGTGGGCCAGGTCTGCAGCCGAAACGGCGCCGGAGCCGGTCAGCTCGGCAATGAAACTGGTGCGGCCGGCCTGCGACTTGCTGGTAGATCTCTTCGGCCGACTTCTGCGGGAGCTTGCCAGCCGAAATCAGCGCGCGGGCCAAGCCCGGGAAGCGCAATCGTGCAGAGTTCTTTGACGGGTGGTATCGACAGCGGCCATTCAACCGAGAATGTAAAAGACGTGAAAAATGAGCCATCCGATCATCGCTCGATCTGGCCTCAGGCTGTAAACCGCAGCGCACACGCAACAGGCTGCGCCCGCATTTGGCGATCAGCAGCAGCGAAATGCTGGTCGGGGTGAGAGGATTCGAACCTCCGGCCTCTACGTCCCGAACGTAGCGCTCTACCAGGCTAAGCTACACCCCGATGGCTTGCGTTGCACAGCACTGCGGCGATCAGGTGCGCCGCTGCAAGCAGCTGAGCCGCCAATTGTAGCAAACTTGCGGTGTACTCATTGGCTGGAAGCTGGTCCAGCGCATCCATGGCGCGCCGCGCCTCTGCCGCTGCGGCGTCGCGCGTCACGTCCAGGGCGCCGGTCTCGCGCACGATGCCGACCACGCGCTCGAGCTGCTCCGTGCCGCCGTTTTCGATGGCATGGCGCACCGTGGCCGAGTCTTGCGCCGAAGCGCGCTGCATGGCGACGATCAGCGGCAGCGTGGCCTTGCCTTCGCGCAGGTCGTCGCCCAGGTTCTTGCCCATTTCGCTCGCATCGCCGTCGTAGTCCAGCACATCGTCGATGACCTGGAAAGCCGTGCCGAGCGCCTGGCCATAGGTGGCGCAGGCTTCTTCGACGTGCGGGCGTGCTGCCGGCGAGCACGGCGGCGAGCCGGGTGCTGGCTTCGAACAGCTTGGCTGTCTTGGAGCGGATCACGCGCAGGTAGCCGGCTTCGTCGAGCGAGGCGTCGTGCATGTTCATCAGCTGCAGCACTTCGCCTTCGGCGATCACGTTGGTCGCGTCGGCCAGGATCTGCATGATGCGCATGTTGCCCGCGTCCACCATCATCTGGAAGGCGCGCGAGTAGAGAAAGTCGCCGACCAGCACGCTGGCCGGGTTGCCGAAGGACTCGTTGGCGGTGGCGCGGCCGCGGCGCAGCGTGGAGTCGTCGACCACGTCGTCGTGCAGCAGCGTGGCGGTGTGGATGAACTCCACGACGGCGGCCAGGTTGAAGCGCTGCGCTGCCCTGGTAGCCGAGTGCGCCGCACATCAGCAGCAGCAGGGCAGGCCGCAGCCGCTTGCCGCCGGCGGAGATGATGTACTGCGAAACCTGCCCGACCAGCGGCACGCCCGATGCCAGGCGCGTCGGCGATGACACGGTCGACCTCGAGCATGTCGTCGGCAATCAGGCCAAGAAGTGAATGGGCAAGCGGGGGAGGGGGCGGTGGTGGCAATCAAGGTGGTGGTCACAGACGTTGCCGCGAATTATAGGAAGCTGTGTGCCGGTGTTGGCTCGAGCGGCCATGGCAAACCGCCTGCGGGGTTCAGCAAAGGCATTGATGCTAGAATCTTGGGCTCTGCGGAAATTCGTCCGCGGAGACTCACAAGTACCCTGGGGTACACAGAGTCAAAGAGGTCATACATGTACGCGGTCATAAAAACCGGCGGCAAGCAGTATCGCGTTGCTTCCGGCGAAAAAATTAAAGTAGAACAGATTGCTGCGGACGTAGGCCAGGAAATCGTGATCGACCAGGTTCTGGCAGTCGGAAACGGCGCGAACATCAAGGTCGGTACGCCCCTGGTGTCCGGCGCAACCGTGACAGCCACTGTCCTGTCGCACGGCAAGCACGACAAGGTGCACATCTTCAAGATGCGCCGTCGCAAGCACTATCAGAAACGCCAAGGCCATCGCCAGCAGTTCACCGAACTGCAAATCGGCGCGATCGCCGGCTTAAAGAAGGAGCTGAGTCATGGCACAGAAAAAAGGCGGCGGCTCTACGCGAAACGGGCGCGATTCCAAGCCCAAGATGCTCGGCGTGAAGGCGTTCGGCGGCGAACTGATCAGCGCAGGCTCGATCATCGTGCGCCAGCGCGGCACCCAGTTCCACCCCGGCGCCAACGTCGGCATGGGCAAGGACCACACGCTGTTCGCCCTGGTCGACGGCCACGTGTCGTTCGGCCACAAGGGTGCGCTGAACAAGCACACGGTCAACGTGACCCCGGCGGCTTGAAGCCCAGGTCACTTCGATCCGCATCGAAGCCCCGCTCTGTCGGGGCTTTTTCGTTTTGGCGCTCGACTCCGGGGCCGCTCACTTTGTAAACTGGATACCTCATGAAGTTCGTTGACGAAGCCTTCATCGACATCGCCGCCGGCGATGGCGGCAACGGCTGCGTGTCGTTCCGGCATGAGAAGTACAAGGAATTCGGCGGCCCGAACGGCGGCGACGGCGGTCGCGGCGGCCATGTGTTCGCGGTGGCCGACCCGAACCTCAACACGCTGGTCGACTTCCGCTATTCGCGCCGCCACGACGCCAAGCGCGGCGAGCACGGCATGGGCTCGGACATGTTCGGCGCGGCGGGCGACGACATCACGCTCAAGATGCCGGTCGGCACCATCATCAGCGACGCCGAAACCGGCGAGGTGCTGTACGAACTGCTCGACGCCCGGCGAGGTCATCACCATCGCCAAGGGCGGCGACGGCGGCTTCGGCAACATGCGCTTCAAGAGCGCCATCAACCGCGCGCCGCGGCAGAAGACGCCGGGCTGGCCCGGCGAGAAGAAGAGCCTCAAGCTCGAACTCAAGGTGCTGGCCGACGTCGGCCTGCTGGGCATGCCCAATGCGGGCAAGTCGACCTTGATCAGCGCCATCTCGAACGCGCGCCCGCGCATCGCCGACTACCCGTTCACCACGCTGCACCCGAACCTGGGCGTGGTGCGCGTCGGGCCGGAGCAGAGCTTCGTGGTGGCCGACCTGCCGGGCCTGATCGAAGGCGCGTCCGAAGGCGCCGGCCTGGGCCACCTGTTCCTGCGGCACCTGCAGCGCACGCGCCTGCTGCTGCACGTCGTCGACATGGCGCCGTTCGACGACAGCGTCGACCCGGTGGCGCAGGCCAAGGCGATCGTCGGCGAACTCAAGAAGTACGACACAGCGCTGTATGAGAAGCCGCGCTGGCTGGTGCTCAACAAGCTCGACATGGTGGCCGCCGACGAGCGCGCCGCGCGCGTCAAGGACTTCGTCAAGCGCTTCAAGTTCAAGGGCCCGGTGTTCGAGATCTCGGCCCTGACGCGCGAAGGCTGCGAGCCACTGGTCCAGGCGATCTACCAGCACGTCAAGGCGCAGCAGGTGGCCGAGCAGGCGCCGTGGCCGAGGTCGATCCGCGTTTTGCGGGCGACGCGCCCGTTTGAGCGACCGCAGTGGACGGTTTATTGCGCTATCGTTTTTATAGCATATGGCGCTCTGTACATAAGCGCTACAAGCCAAAATGACCGAAAAATTGATCTCCGGCGTGCTGCGCGATGCGCGCCGCATCGTCGTCAAGGTGGGCTCGAGCCTGGTCACCAACGAAGGCCGCGGCCTCGACGAGGCCGCGATCGGCGAATGGTGCCGCCAGCTGGCCGCGCTGGTGCGTGGCGACGATGGCGCGGGACGGCGCGAGGTCGTCATGGTGTCGAGCGGCGCGATCGCCGAGGGCATGAAGCGCCTGGGCTGGACGCACGCGCCCGCACGAGATCCACGAACTGCAGGCGGCGGCCGCCGTCGGGCAGATGGGCCTGGCCCAGATGTACGAGACCAAGCTGCGCGAGCAACGGCATGGGCAGCGCGCAGGTGCTGCTGACGCACGCCGACCTGGCCGACCGCGAGCGCTATCTCAATGCGCGCTCGACGCTGCTCACCTGCTGCGCCTGGGCGTGGTGCCCGTCATCAACGAGAACGACACGGTCGTCAACGACGAGATCAAGTTCGGCGACAACGACACGCTCGGCGCGCTGGTGGCCAACCTGGTCGAGGCCGATGCGCTGGTCATCCTGACCGACCAGAAGGGCCTGTACACGGCCGATCCGCGCAAGGATCCGGCGGCGCAGTTCGTGCACGAGGCCGCGGCGGGCGACCCGGCGCTCGAGGCCATGGCCGGCGGCGCCGGCTCCAGCATCGGCCGCGGCGGCATGATCACCAAGATCCTGGCGGCCAAGCGCGCGGCCGGTTCGGGCGCCTCGACCGTGATCGCCTGGGGCCGCGAGCCCGATGCGCTGCTGCGCCTGGCGCGCGGCGAGGCCATCGGCACCCTGCTGGTCGCGCAGACCGCCAAGACCAGGCGCGCAAGCAGTGGATGGCCGATCATCTGCAGTTGCGCGGCGCGGTGGCGGTGGATGCCGGCGCGGCGGCCAAGGTGCGCGCCGAAGGCAAGAGCCTGCTGCCGATCGGCATGACCGCGGTGGAAGGCGATTTCTCGCGCGGCGACGTGATCGCGGTGCGCGACCCGGCCGGCGCGGAGATCGCCCGCGGTCTGGCGAACTACTCCAGCGCCGAGGCGCGGCTGCTGTGCCGCAAGCCTTCGGCGGAGTTCGAGAGGCTGCTGGGCTACGTCGCGGAGCCCGAGATGGTGCACCGCGACAACATGGTGTTGATGGGCGGGTAAATGCCTGCAGGCTCCGCCCGGTGCCAATGGTTCAGGCAGCGCTGCAATCTGCAGCAGCTGCCATTGCGTCGGTCAAGGCCGCTTTGCCGGCTCAAGAGCGCGGCGCGCCGGGGAAGCGGCTATGGCTCTGGCGGTCCTGCGGCAGGTCCAGGGTGTCGGCAGGCGCGGCAAGCCCGCTTTGCGGGTCGGGATCGAAACTGGCGCCGGGCGGCAACTCCATGCCCGGCTGCAGCAGCAGCGAACTGCTGCGGTGCATGGCCGCGCCAGGAGCATCGTGCTCGCGTGTGCGCATGCCGCTGCGCAGATAGCGGTTGCGCGGTTCGTGGCGCGGCAGGTAGCGCGCCAGCTCGGTCAGCGCCATTTCGTAGACGCCGCGCTTGAACTCGACCACCACGTCGAGCGGCACCCAGTAGTCGTTCCAGCGCCAGGCGTCGAATTCGGGGTGGTTGGTGGCACGCAGGTTCAGGTCCCAGTCGTGACCGACCAGCTGCAGCAAATACCAGATTTGCTTCTGGCCCTTGTAGTGGCCGCGCGCGTCACGGCGGATGAACCGGTCCGGCACCTCGTAGCGCAACCAGTCGCGGGTACGGGCCACGATGCGCACATGCTCCGGCTGCAGTCCCACTTCTTCGTGCAGTTCGCGGAACATGGCCTGCTCGGGACTTTCGCCCCGGTCAATGCCACCCTGCGGGAACTGCCAGCAGTGGGTGCGTATGCGTTTGCCCCAGAACACCTGGTTCTTCTGGTTGAGCAGGATGATGCCGACGTTGGGCCGAAAGCCGTCCCGGTCAAGCATAATCAAACCCCAAATTTTTGAACTGAGTCCATTATGCACGGCCGCGCCCGGCGCGCGGCAAGTCGGGACCCTTCCGCCATCTCGGCCTGATCATTCGCACCGATGAAAGCTTCCCAGTTCTTTATTTCCACCCTCAAGGAAGCGCCGGCCGACGCCGAAGTGGTCAGCCACCAGCTCATGATGCGGGCCGGCATGATCAAGAAGCTGGGCGCGGGCATCTACACCTACATGCCCATGGGCCTGCGCGTGATCCGCAAGGTCGAGGCCATCGTGCGCGAGGAAATGAACCGCGCCGGCGCCGTCGAGCTGACCATGCCGGTGGTGCAGCCCGCCGAGCTCTGGCAGGAGACCGGCCGCTTCGAGAAGATGGGCCCCGAGCTGCTGCGCATCAAGGACCGCCACGAGCGCGACTTCGTGGTCCAGCCGACCAGCGAAGAAGTGGTGACCGACATCGCGCGCCAGGAGATCCGCAGCTACAAGCAGCTGCCGCAAGAACTTCTACCAGATCCAGACCAAGTTCCGCGACGAGCGCCGGCCGCGCTTCGGCCTGATGCGCGGGCGCGAATTCACCATGAAGGACGCCTACAGCTTCGACCGCGACCTCGACGGCAGCCAAGGCCAGCTACCAGGTCATGGCGCAGGCCTACCGCCGCATCTTCGACCGCTTCGGCCTGCGCTACCGCGCCGTGGCGGCCGACAGCGGCGCCATCGGCGGCGACCTGAGCGAAGAGTTCCAGGTGATCGCCGCCACCGGCGAGGACGCCATCGTCTACTGCCCCGACAGCGACTACGCCGCCAACATGGAAAAGGCCGAGGCGCTGGCGCCCGCCGGCCCGCGCCCCGCCGCCGCCGCATGCGCTATGACCAAGACGCCCACGCCCGGCAAGGCACCTGCGCCGACGTGGCCGAGCTGCTCGGCGTGCCGCTGTCGACCACCGTCAAGTCGCTGGTGCTGGCCACCGACGAGCTCGACGAGGCCGGCAACATCGTCAGGACGCGCAGGTCTGGCTGCTGCTGCTGCGCGGCGACCACGACATGAACGAGATCAAGGTCAGCAAGGTGCCGGGCCTGGACGCGGGCTTCCGCTTCGCCACCGCTGGCCGAGATCGAGGAGCACTTCGGCTGCAAGCCCGGCTACCTCGGCCCGCTCGAACCTGAAGAAGCCGGTCAAGATCGTGGCCGACCGCGAAGTGGCGCGTGATGGCCGACTGGATCTGCGGCGCCAACGAAGCCGACTTCCACATGACCGGCGTGAACTGGGGCCGCGACCTGCCCGAGCCCGACCTCGTGGCCGACCTGCGCAACGTGGTCGCCGGCGACGCCGTCGCCCGACGGCAAGGGCGTGCTGGCCATCGAGCGCGGCATCGAGGTCGGCCACGTGTTCTAGCTGGGCACCAAGTACAGCCAGGCCATGAACGCCACCTTCCTCGACGAGGACGGCAAGCCGCAGTTCCTCGAGATGGGCTGCTACGGCATCGGCATCACGCGCCTGCCGGCCGCGGCCATCGAGCAGAACCACGACGAGCGCGGCATCATCTGGCCCGACGCGATTGCGCCGTTCACCGTGGTGGTCTGCCCGATCGGCATGGACCGCAGCGCCGACGTCAAGGCCGCGGCCGAGCGCGCTCTACGCCGACCTGCTGGCCGCGGGCGTCGACGTGATCCTCGACGACCGCGGCGAGCGCCCCGGCGCGATGTTCGCCGACTGGGAACTGATCGGCGTGCCGCACCGCGTGGTCATCTCCGACCGCGGCCTCAAGGAAGGCCAGGTCGAGTACCAGCACCGCCGCGACACGGCGGCGACCAAGGTGCCAGCCGCCGACATCGCTGGCCCATCTCAAGGGCCGGCTGGCCGCATGAGCGCTGGAGGGCGGCTTTCGCGGCGCGCCTGCCTGGCGTCGCTGGCGGCCGGGCCCGCGGCCTGGCTCGGCGCTGCCCGCGCAGGCCCATGGCCGGCGCGCAGCTCGAGGAGCCGCTTGATCGACTCGGTGCGCACCGCGCTGAGTTCGGCCATCGCACAACCAGGCGCCGCCCGATGCCCGAGTTCGCCAGCACCGAGGCGCGCCTGGCCTACCTGCGCTGGCTCGGCGACCATGAGCGAGCGGCTGCAAGAAGAAGAAGCCCGACTGGCAGGCGCGCACGCGAATTCCTGCAGACCGTCTGGTACGAGAGCCAAGCGCGCCGGGCTCGACGTGAGCCTGGTGCTGGGGCTGATCCAGGTCGAGAGCAACTTCCGCAAGTTCGCCGTCTCCAGCGTCGGGCGCGCGCGGCTACATGCAGGTCATGCCGTTCTGGACCCGCGTGATCGGCGACGGCGACCCGGCCAAGCTGTTCCACATGCAGACCAACCTGCGCTTTGGCTGCGTGATCCTGCGCCACTACCTGGACCGCGAGCGCGGCGACCTGTTCATGACGCTGGGCCGCTACAACGGCAGCCGGGGCCGTGCGCCGTACCCGAACGCGGTGTTCGCGAACCAGCGCAACTGGCTGTTCGACGGACCGGCCTGGTGGGCTGACCGCCGGTTCAGGCCGCCGTGGGCACGGCGCCGGTGCCCGCGCCCTGCGGCAGGCGCGTCACCATCACCTGGTCGATGCGGTAGCTGTCCACGTCCATCACCTCGAAGTTGTAGCCGCCCCAGGTCACGCTGTCGGTGCGCTGCGGCACGCGGCGCAGCATCACCATCAGGAAGCCGGCCAGCGTCTCGTACTCGTCGGCATGCGGCAGTTCGTCGATGTCGAGCGCGCGCTGCACGTCCTGGATCGGCGTCACGCCGTCGATGAGCCAGGAGTTCTCGTCGCGGCTGCACGATCTGCTGTTCTCGTCCGGGCGCCGACCAGGTCGCCCATCACGGTGCTCATCACGTCGTTGAGCGTGATCACGCCGACCACCAGGCTGTATTCGTTGACGATGATCGCGAAGTCCTCGTGCGCCTGGCTGGAACTGCTCGAGCACCTCGGTCAGCGAGAGCCGGTCGGGCACGACCAGCACCTTGTGCAGCGGCAGCGCCCTGGTCGAGCGCGAGCGGCTGGCCGTTCAGCACGCGCTGGAACATGTCCTTGGCGTCCACGTAGCCGAGCACATGGTCGATGTCGCCGTCGCACACCGGGTAGGCCGAGAACGGCTCGGCCACGATGCGCGCGCGCAGCACCGTCTCGGGGTCGTCCTGCAGGAACCAGGCGATGCGGTCGCGCGAGGTCATGACGCTGCTGACCAGTGCGGGTGTCGAGCTCGAACACGTTGGCGATCACCTGCTGCTCGCGCACGGCCAGCACGCCGGCGCGCGCGCCGGCCTCGGTCATGGCCAGGATGTCGGCCGAGGTGATCTGTCGTCGCGCGCAGCGGCATGCCCAGCAGCTTGAACAGCAGCGTCGGTGCTGCGCGTGAAGAGCCAGACCAGCGGCTTGAAGCGTCGTGATAGCACCTGCATCGGCCCGACCATGCGCACCGCCAGGCGCTCGGGTCGGTCATGCCCAGGCGCTTGGGGAACAGGTCGGCGAACAGGAGGAACAGCGAGGTGATCACGACGAAGGAGGCCGCGAAGCCCGCCGTCTGCGCCTGTTCTGCCGACAGCCACAGGCCGAACAGCGCCGCGAAATACGGGCTCAGCGCGCCTTCGCCGACCACGCCGCCCAGGATGGCGACGGCGTTCAGCCCGATCTGCACGACGGTGAAGTAGTGGCCGGGCTGCTCCTGCATGCGCAGCACGCGTTCGGCGCGCGCATCGCCCTCGTCGGCCATCTGGCGCAGGCGCAGCCGGCGCGAGGCGGCCAGCGAGATTTCGGCGAGGGAGAAGAAGGCACTCGCGGCAATCAGCGCAACGATGATGAGCAGGCTTTGTTCTAGCATGGTCGGGGAGCGGGGCGCACCGGCCGCCCCTCGCGGCCCGGTGCCGCCGCCAGTGTAGCGGGCCCTTCAGCGCCTGCCGCGCGCAAAAAAGCCGCCCGGCGGGCGGCTTTGAGGCGAAGCGGGCCGCTCAGGCGGTGCCGAGCACCTGCTGCAGTTCGCCCGACTCGTACATCTCCATCATGATGTCCGAGCCGCCGATGAATTCGCCCTTGACGTAGAGCTGCGGGATCGTCGGCCAGTTGCTGTATTCCTTGATGCCCTGGCGGATTTCGTCGTCTTCCAGCACGTTGACGGTCGTGAGCGCCTTGGGGTCGACGCCGCAGGCCTTGAGGATCTGGATCGCGCGGCCGGAGAAGCCGCACATCGGGAAAGCTGGCATTGCCCTTCATGAAGAGCAGGACGTCGCTGGTCTTGACGAGGTCGTCGATGCGTTGCTGGGCGTCGCTCATGGGAGGCTCCTTGAAAGAGGGGGCCAGGGCCCCGTTGGGGCGGATTATTTCACTGTCGCGCCAGCTGCCCGCCGGAGCAGCGCTCGATGCCGGCGAGGTCGTCGCGGCTTTGCACCTCGGCGAAGCCGGCGGCCTGCAGCAGCGCGCGCACGGCGCCGGCCTGGTCGTAGCCGTGCTCGAGCAGCAGCCAGCCGCCGCGGCGCAGGTGCGCCGGGCGCCTGCGCGACGATGCGGCGGATGTCGTCCAGCCCGTCGGCGCCGGCGGCCAGCGCCTGCAGCGGCTCGTGGCGCAGGGCGGCGCAGGTGCGGGTCGCCGGCGGCGATGTAGGGCGGGTTGCGAGACGATCAGGTCGTAGCGCCGCGTCGGCGCCGTCCAGCCAGTCGGCCTGCGGCGAAGCGCACCGGCAGGCCGCAGCCGCGCGCGCATTGGCGCTGCGCGACGGCCAGCGCATCGGCACTGGCATCGACCGCGCTCGACCTGCGCGTCGGGCCGCGCGTGCTGGAGCGCCAGCGCGATCGCGCCGCTGCCGGTGCCGAGGTCGAGCACGCGCGGCGCGGGCAGCGGCCGTCCAGGCACTGCCAGCGCCCATTCGACCAGCGTCTCGGTGTCGGGCCGCGGGCACCAGCACGCGCGCGTCGACCTGCAGCGCCAGGCCGTAGAACTCCTTCTCGCCCGACCAGGTAGGCCACCGGCTCGCCCGCGGCGCGGCGCTGGCACAGCGCGCGCGAAGCGCGGCCATGCGGCCTCGGCGCCAGCGCGTCGGTGTCGTGCGCCAGCAGCCAGGCGCGGCTCGCGCCGCGGCGCGGCCCAGCGCGTGCAGCAGCAGCAGCTGCGCGTCGAGCCGGTCGACGCCCAGCGCCGCCGCCGCGGCCAGCGCCTGCGCGACGGTCGGTGCATCGGCGTCGGGCCGTCACGCCGGCAGGCTCGACTTCCAGCTCGGCCAGCTGCTCGGCCTCGCGCGCGCGCTGCAGCGCCTCCAGCACTTCGCCGAGGTCGCCTTCCATGATCGCACAGCAGCTTGTAGAGCGTGAGGTTGATGCGGTGGTCGGTGAGCCGGCCCTGCGGGAAGTTGTAGGTGCGGATGCGGTCGCAGCGGTCGCCGCTGCCGATCAGGCCCTTGCGCATGCGCGGCTTCCTTGGCGGCGCGCTCGCTGCGCTCCTTCTCCTGGATGCGCGCCGACAGCACCTGCAGCGCCTTGGCCTTGTTGCGGTGCTGGCTGCGGTCGTCCTGGCACTCGGCCACGATGCCGGTCGGGATGTGCGTGATGCGCACGGCCGAGTCGGTCTTGTTGATGTGCTGGCCGCCGGCGCCGCTGGCGCGGTAGGTGTCGATGCGCAGGTCGGCCGGGTTGATCTGCACCGCCTGCGGCCTCGTCGGGCTCGGCCAGCACGGCCACGGTGCAGGCGCTGGTGTGGATGCGGCCCTGCGTCTCGGTGGCCGGCACGCGCTGCACGCGGTGGCCGCCGGATTCGAAGCGCAGCTTGCCGTAGACACTCGTCGCCCGACGACGCGCATCACGACTTCCTTGTAGCCGCCGAGCTCGCTCTGCGCTCTCGCTGACGATCTCGCAGCGCCAGCCCGCGCGCTCGGCAGTAGCGCGTGTACATGCGCAGCAGGTCGCCGGCGAACAGCGCCGATTCGTCGCCGCCGGTGCCGGCGCGGATTTCGAGGAAGGCGTTGCGCGCGTCGTCCGGGTCCTTGGGCAGCAGCAGGCGCTGCAGCTCGTCTTCGAGCTGCAGCAGTTCGGCTTCGGCGCCGGCGATTTCCTCCCGCGCCATCTCGGCCATGTCGGGGTCGTCGAGCATCTCGCGCGCGCCGGCCAGGTCGGCCTCGCGCTGCCGGAAGCGCGCGATAGCGGCCGGCGATCTGCGTGACCTCGGCATGCTCGCGCGAGAGCGCGCGGTACTGCGCCATGTCGCCCATGATGTCCTCGCGCGAGAGCAGGAAGTCGAGTTCGCCGCAGGCGCTGCGCGTAGCGCTCGAGTTGGTGGCGGAGAAAGGGTTTCATGGAGAAGGGGACGTGGCGAATGGGGATGGGCGCAGCCGGTGCGCGGCGGCGGGCGTGGCGGCGCGCGGCGCGCGCCGGGACGGCCGGCGTCGCTAGCGCTCGCTAACGCGTCTCTTGCGCAGGAACAGGCGCGAGATGGTCTGCGCCGTCTGCTCGCGCGCCGCGGCGTCGCCGGCATGCAGCTCGGCCAGCGCGCCGTGCAGCATCTTCTGCGTGAGGCCGCGCGACAGCGCTTCGAGCACCGCGTCGACGTCCTCGCCCTTGGCCAGCAGCTTGCGCGCGCGCGCCAGCTCGAGCGCGCGCCATTCGTCGGCCTGGGCGTTGAGCTGCCGGATCAGCGGCACGGTGCCGCGCTGGTCCAGCCAGTGCATGAAGCTCTGCACGCCGGCATCGATGATGACTTCGGCCTGCGCCACGGCGGCCTGGCGGCTGGCCTGGCCCGGTCTGCACCACCTGCGCGAGGTCGTCGACGGTGTAGAGGTAGACGTCCTCGCAGCGCCTTGACTTCGGGCTCGATGTCGCGCGGCACGGCCAGGTCGACCATGAACATCGGGCGGTGCTTGCGCGCCTTGAGCGCGCGCTCGACCGCGCCCAGGCCGATGATGCGGCAGCGTGCTGGCGGTGCAGCTGACGACGATGTCGAATTCGTGCAGCCGCGTCGGGCAGGTCGGCCAGGCGCATCACCTCGCCGCCGAAGCGCGTGGCCAGCTTTTCGCCGCGCTCCAGCGTGCGGTTGGCGATGGCGATCGACTTCGGGTTGCGCGGCCGCGAAGTGCGTGGCGGCCAGCTCGATCATCTCGCCGGCGCCGACGAACAGCACGCGCGTCTTGCCCAGGTCTTCGAACAGCTGGCCGGCCAGGCGCACGGCGGCGGCCGCCATGCTGATGCGAGTGCGCGCCGATCTCGGTGGCGGTGCGCACTTCCTTGGCGACGGCGAAGGAGCGCTGGAACAGCTGGTTGAGCGTGCGTGCCCAGCGCGCCGGCGGTTTCGGCGGCGCGCACGGCGTCCTTCATCTGGCCGAGGATCTGCGGCTCGCCCAGCACCATCGAATCGAGCCCGCTGGCGACGCGGAAGGCGTGGCGCGCGACCTGGCCGTCGTGCAGCGTGTAGGCATGCGAGCGCAGCAGCGCCGGCGCGACGCCGCCGCTGTGCGGCCAGCCAGCCCAGCGTGTGGTCGAGCGCCGCATGGTCGCCGGCGCAGTAGATCTCGGTGCGGTTGCAGGTCGAGATGATGGCCGCCTCGACCTGCGGGTGCCGGCCGGTGCCGAAGGAGCTGCGCAGGCTGTGCAGCGTCGGCGCGATCTGGTCGAGCGCGAACGCGAAACGACCGCGCAGATCGAGCGGCGCGGTCGTGTGGTTGATGCCGAGGGCCCAGACTGCCATAGCTCGCGATTATAAAATTGTTGCGCAGGCAGGGCAGAGGTTGCCCCGCAAACCTTGATCTGGGTCATTTTTATGGGTCCGCTGGACGCTCTCAACCACGTGCTCAACTTCCTCGCGCCTGCGGCGGCGCTGTCCGTGCTGCTCTGCCTGGCGGGCCGGGTTTTTTGGCGAAAAAGCCCTGTAACGCAGGCCTGGTGGGCGCAGATAGCTATCAATTTCGTCTTGGGCAGCGGCGTGCTGCTGGCCGGCCTGTGGGGGGGCGGGCGCGACGGCAAGATGCTGACCTATGCCGCGCTGGTGCTGGCCTGCGCCAGCAGCCAGTGGTGCCTGCTGCGCGCCTGGCGGCGCTGAGCGGCGACCGGGCCGCGCGGCGGGCGCTGGTGCGCCGGTCATGGCGAGCCGTGCTGCGGCTGGGCCAGCAGCCACTGTCTGAAGTCGTGCAGCGCCGCCGGTGCCGCGCGGCCGGACGGCCGGCACAGGTAGTAGCCGCGGTCGATCTCCACCGCCTGCGGCACGGCAATGGCGATGCGGCCGGCCGCCAGGTCGGTCTCGACCAGGCAGCGCTGCACCACCGCGACGCCCAGGCCCGCAATCACCGCCTGCACGAGCAGGCTGACCAGCTCGAAGTCCGCCGCCGGCGCCAGCGGCGCGTGCGCGCAGCCCACGCCGGCCAGCCAGCAGGCCCAGTTGTCGGGGTAGTTGGTGTGGAACAGCAGCGGGCGCGCCAGCAGGTCGTGCGCGGTGCGGATGGCGTGCGGGCCCTGCAGGTCGGCGGGGCGGCAGATCGGCACGAGTTCGCGCCCCACCACGTAGTCGGCCTGGATGTGCCGCGGCCATTCGCGCGTGCCCACGCGCAGCCAGGCGTCGATCTCGGGCGCCTGCAGCGGGTCGTCGCGCCGGTAGGGCGCGAACGACAGCGTGGTGTCGGGGTGCCGCGCATGGAAGTCGGGCAGGCGCGGAATCAGCCAGTGGCTGAACAGCGTGGGCGTGACCGACAGGCGCAGGGCGCGCTCGGTGCGGCGCGTCTGCAGCGCCACCGTGGCCGCCTCGATCGCGGCGATGGCCGGGGCCACCGCGTCGAGGTACGACTGGCCGGTGGCCGTGAGCACGCTGCGCCGGCCTTCGCGCGTGAACAGCGCCAGCGCCAGGTGCTCTTCGAGGCGCGCGATGGCGCGGCTGATGGCGCCCTGCGTCACATGCAGCTCGTCGGCGGCCTGCGAGAAGCTGCCCAGCCGGGCGGCGGTGGCAAACGCATGCAATTCGGACAGCGAAGGGGAGCGGATGCGCATGGCGGGATATGTGAGCGTTGGTAATGGGTTGCCGCCGCATTGTCGCTTTTCCTCTCCGGTGCGATTGCCGAGAATGGCCGCTCAAGCATTACAAAGGATGAAGCCATGATGTCTCGCCGTAGCCTGGTCGCCCTGGCCGCCAGCACCGTTGCCGCGCTGTCGGCCCCCGCCGCGCTGGCCCAAGCCAGTGACTACCCGAGCCGCCCGATCAAGCTGATCGTGCCGTTTGCCGCCGGCGGCTCCACCGACATGGTGGCGCGCATGCTGGCCGACAAGATGGGCGCCTTGCTCGGCAAGGCCGTGGTGGTGGACAACAAGGGCGGCGCCGGCGGCTCGCTGGGCGCCGACGCGATCGCCAAGGCCGCGCCCGACGGCTACACCATCGGCATGGCCACGGTGAGCACGCACGGTGCCAACCCGGCCATCTATGCCAAGCTGCCCTACGACGCCGTCAAGGACTTCGCCCCGATCACCAACGTGATGGCCGTGCCCAGCGTGTTCGTGGTGCACACCAGCGTGCCTGCCAAGACCATGAAGGAATTCATCGCGCTGGCCAAGGCCCACCCCGGCAAGTACACGTTCGCCTCGCCCGGCACCGGCTCGCTCGGCCACGCCAACATCGAGAACTTCATGGACCTGGCCGGCATCGACCTGCTGCACATCCCCTACAAGGGCGCGGGCCAGGCCATCAACGACGCGCTGGCCGGCCAGGTCAACGCCATGACCGACAACCTGCCCTCGACGCTGCCGCACATCAAGGCTGGCAAGCTGCGTCCGCTGGCCGTGCTGGCCTTGAAGCGCAGCCCGGTGCTGCCCGACGTGCCGACCTACGCCGAGCTCGGCTACCCCGGCATGGGCGACGGCGGCTGGTTCGGCCTGGTGGCGCCCGCGGGCACGCCCAAGGCCATCATCCAGAAGCTCAACGAGACGGCGCACAAGGTCATGGCCAGTGCCGACTACATCGAGCGCATGAACGCGATCTCGGGCGAGTCGATGGCCAACACGCCGGCGCAGTTTGCCAAGCAGATCGATACCGCGATCGCGCGCTACCAGGGCGTGGCCAAGAAGGCCAACATCCGCCTCGATTGATGGCCTTGCCCGACTTCCTGCAGCCTCGGCCGGACACCCCGGTCGAGGTGCGCTTGCCGACCGTCGCGGCCCTGCCGCTGGTGTGCGACTCGCCGCACAGCGGCACGGCCTACCCGGCCGACTTCGGCCACGCCGTGCCGCTGGCGCTGCTGCGCCGCGGCGAGGACACGCACATCCACACGCTGTGGGGCGGCGCGCCGGCACACGGCGCGACCTTGATCGCGGCGAACTTTCCGCGCACCTACATCGACCCCAACCGCGCCGAGACCGACCTGGACGCAGCCTTGCTCGACGGCCCGTGGCCGCAGCCGCTGCAGCCGGGCCCCAAGACCCGGCTGGGCTTTGGCCTGGTCTGGAGCCGCCTGAACGCGGCCACGCCGATGTACCAGCGCGCACTGACGGTGGCCGAGGTGCAGGGGCGCATCGAGAACTGCTGGCGCCCGTACCACGCGGCCTTGCAGCAGGCCATCGACGCGAGTGTGCGCGACTTTGGCGCCGTCTGGCACCTGAACCTGCACTCGATGCCGCAGGACGCGTACCAGCGCCTGGGCATCGCCAGCGAGCGGCCCCTGGCCGACTTCGTGCTGGGCGACCGCGACGGCACGACCTGCGCGCCCGGGTTCGTGCAGCTGGTGGCCGACACCCTGCGCGGCTTTGGCTACAGCGTGGCGGTCAACGACCCGTACAAGGGCGTCGAGCTGATCGGCCGCATCGGCCAGCCGCATCTGGGGCGCCACAGCCTGCAGATCGAGATCCGCCGCCCGGTCTACATGGACGAGGCCACGCGCGAGCCCAACGCCGGTTTCGCGCCGTTGCGCGCGCACCTGGACGCACTGATGGGGGTGGTGGCCGACCATGTGCGCGCCACGCTCGCGCAGCGCGCCTGACCGCACGCGGGACGCGCGCCCCCGCGCCGCTATCAAAAAAGTGAGCTGCCTGCGCTGGTGTTGGCTGGGTTTCAGAGTGAAAACTGTCTGAAACCCATGCTGCACCAGCGCCTGCAGCTCACTTTTCGTGAGCGCGAACCTTCCGATCAGGCCGACGGGCTGAACAGATCGACCCGGTCGGTGATGATGCCGTCGGTGCCCAGGGCCGACAGGCGCTCGGCCGCCCATTCGTCGTTGACCGTGTAGCTCAGGCAGCGCAAGCCCGCGCCCTGCGCCTGCGCCACCGTGGCCGCGTCCCACAGCGCGTGGTTGCAGACCATGGCCACGCAGCCGAGCATGCGCGCGGTGTCCAGCCAGTCGGCCGGCAGCTTGTCGAGCAGCAGGCCGCGCGGCAGGGCCGGGGCCGCGCTGCGCGCGCCGGCCAGCGCCTCGACCTGGAACGAGGTCAAGAGCGGCGGCACGGCGCTGCCCTGCCAGAGCTGCGCGGCGCGGCGCGCCACGACCTCGCCGGTCTCGCGCTCGGTGCCGGGCGTGGGCTTGATCTCGATGTTCAGCAAGCAGTGGTTGGCCAGGCACCAGCGCGCCACGTTGTCGAGCGTGGGCAGCGGCTCGCCCGCGCAGCGCGCGAATGCCAGCCGCCCGCGTCGAGCTGCGCCAGCGTGGCCCAGGTGCTCACCGCCGACCAGGCTGCGCCGCGGCAGGCGTGCCGCGGCGTTGGTGGTGCGCTCCAGCGTCGCGTCGTGCATCAGGAAGGGCACGCCGTCGCGCTGAGCTTGACGTCGCACTCGAACATACGGTAGCCGTGGGCGGCGCCCAGGCGGAACGCGGCCAGCGTGTTCTCGGGGGCGAGCTTGCCCGCGCCGCGGTGCGCAACCCAGCGCGGGTAGGGCCATGCGTCGGTGGTCTTCATCGGTGGTCTCCTGGCCCAACCCGTCAGATGCGCTTGCCGGTCTCGGCGTCGAACCAGTGCAGGCGGCCTTCGCGCGGGCGACGTGGATGGTCTCGCCCACGCGCGGCGCGGGCTGGCCTTCGTCGATGCGCACGATCAGCTGCTCGCCGCCCACGCGGGCGTACACCAGGCGCTCGGCGCCGAGCAGTTCGACGGCCTCGACCTGCACCTGCCAGCCGGTGTCGCCGATGCCGATGTCCATGTGCTCGGGGCGGATGCCCAGGATGCTGGCCCGGCTGCGCACGCCGGGCACGTTCTTCAGCAGGTTCATCGGCGGCGAGCCGATGAAGCTGGCGACGAAGGTGGTGGCCGGCGTGTGGTAGACCTCTTCGGGCGTGCCGAACTGCTCCATCGACGCCGGCGTTCATGACGATCATGCGCTGCGCCAGCGTCATGGCCTCGACCTGGTCGTGCGTGACGAACAGGCTGGTGATGCCGAGTTCGCGGTGCAGCTTCTGGATCTCGATGCGGGTCTGCGCGCGCAGCTTGGCGTCGAGGTTCGACAGCGGCTCGTCGAACAGGAACACCTGCGGCTGGCGCACGATGGCGCGGCCCATGGCCACGCGCTGGCGCTGGCCGCCCGAGAGCTCGCGCGGCTTGCGGTCGAGCAGGTGCGACGAGCTCCAGGATCTTGGCGGCCTTGTCGACGCGCGCCTTGATCTCGTCCTTGGGCACCTTGGCGATCTTCAGGCCGTAGGCCATGTTGTCGAAGTTCGTCATGTGCGGGTACAGCGCGTAGTTCTGGAACACCATCGCGATGTCGCGCTCGGCCGGCTCCAGGTTGTTGACCACGCGGTCGCCGATGCAGATGTCGCCGCCCGAGATTTCTTCGAGGCCCGCGATCATGCGCAGCAGCGTGGACTTGCCGCAGCCCGAGGGGCCGACGATGACGATGAATTCGCGGTCGGCGATCTCGGCGTTCACGCCGTGGATCACTGGTACGGCGTCTTGCCGCTGCCGTAGCGCTTGATGACGTTGTGCAGGGAAAGGGAAGCCATGGGAGTATTCGTTCAATAGGTCAAAAGAGGGTGGCTGCGGCTTATTTCTCGGTATCGACCAGGCCCTTGACGAACCACTTCTGCATCAGGATCACCACCGCCGCGGGCGGCAGCATGGCCAGGATGGCCGTGGCCATGACCACGTTCCAGTCGATGGCGGCGTCACCGCCCCGGCGATCATGCGCTTGATGCCGATCACGACCGGGTACATGTCTTCGCTGGTGGTCATGAGCAGCGGCCACAGGTACTGGTTCCAGCCGTAGATGAACTGGATCACGAACAGCGCCGCGATCGAGGTCTTGGACAGCGGCACCAGGATGTCCTTGAAGAAGCGCATCGGGCCCGCGCCGTCCATGCGCGCTGCTTCGACCAGTTCGTCCGGCACCGTCAGGAAGAACTGGCGGAACAGGAAGGTCGCGGTGGCCGAGGCGATCAGCGGCAGCGTCAGGCCCGCGTAGCTGTTGAGCATGCCGAGGTCGGCCACCACCTTGTAGGTGGGCAGGATGCGCACTTCCACGGGCAGCATCAGCGTCAGGAAGATGGCCCAGAAGCAGAACATCTTGAACGGGAAAGCGGAAGTACACGATGGCGAACGCCGACAGCAGCGAGATCGCGATCTTGCCGACGGTGATCACCATCGCGGTCACGAAACTGACCCACATCATGTTCGCCACCGTGGTGTTCGAACCGAGCTTGCCCGAGCCGAGCAACGCGGCCTTGTAGCTGTCCCACAGGTTGGCGCCGGGCAGCAGCGGCATGGGCGCCTGCACGATGTCCTGCGCCGTGTGGGTCGAGGCGATGAACGCCAGGTAGAGCGGGAAAGGCGACCATCAGCACGCCGAGGATCATCACGGCATGGGACAGGACGGTGAGCCACGGACGGCGGTCAACCATGTGCGGACTCCAGATTCACGGAACAGACAGGTGCAATGAGAGCGGTGGACATATCAGTACTGCACCTTCTTCTCGACATAGCGGAACTGCACGATGGTCAATGCCACGACGATGACCATCAGGATCACCGACTGCGCGGCCGAGCCGCCCAGGTCCAGCGCCTTGAAGCCGTCGTGGTAGACCTTGTAGACCAGGATCGAGGTCGACTTGGCCGGGGCCGCCGCTGGTGGTCGCGTCGACGATGCGCGAAGGTGTCGAAGAACGCGTAGACGATGTTGATCACCAGCAGGAAGAAGGTGGTGGGCGAGAGCAGCGGCAACTGGATGTCCAGAAGCGCCGCCATGGGCCCGCACCGTCGATCGACGGCGGCCTCGATCAGCGATTTGGGAATCGACTGCAGGCCGGCCAGGAAGAACAGGAAGTTGTACGAGATCTGCTTCCAGACCGAGGCGATGATGATCAGCGTCATCGCCTGGTTTTCATTCATCAGGTGGTTCCAGTCGACGCCGAGGTGCGCGCAGGCCGATACGTCGCGACCCCGAGGAGGGCGAGAAGATGAACACCCACAGCACGCCGGCGATCGACGGGCGCCACGGCGTACGGCATGATCAGCAGGGTCTTGTAGACCATGGCGCCGCGCACGATGCGGTCGGCAAAAATGGCCAGCACCAGCGAGATGCCGATGCCCAAGGCGGCCACCAGCACCGAGAACCAGGCGGTGGTCTTGAACGACTCCAGGTAATTGGAGTCGTCCCAGAGCTGGCGGAAGTTATCGAGGCCCACCCATTCGGTGGACAGGCCGAAGGCGTCCTGCACCTGCATGCGACTGCAGCAGCGCCTGGCTGGCGGGCCAGAAGAAGAAGACGCCGATGATGACCAGCTGCGGCATGATCAATGCCCAGGGCAGCCAGCGGGATCGGAAAAGTACGCGTTTTTCCATGGGATTCACAATAAAACAACCGCCGAGTCCCTTGCGGGTCGCGGCGGATGGGGTGCTGGGCCGGCGCGCAAGCGCGGCCGCAATGCAAGAAAAAATGGCGCAGTGCCATACGAAGTGGCGCTATTGTGCCCTTGCGCAGATCCCGCGGTTTCGCAGCCCCGGGTCTGCTGCCCCGCCCGTCGCCGGGCAGGGCAGGGTTCAGGGGCCGTTTACTTGCCCTTGTTGGCGCGCTCGAAGCGCACCAGCAGCTCATCGCCACGCTTGACGATGGCGTCCAGCGCGTCCTTGGCGGTCTTCTTGCCCGACCAGACCTGTTCGAGTTCTTCGTCCTCGATGGTGCGGATCTGCACGTAGTTGCCCAGGCGGATACCGCGCGCGCTTGTCGGTCACCTTGCGGATCATCTGCGTGCACGGCCACGTCGGTGCCGGGGTTCTTCTGGTAGAAGCCCGACTTTTCGGTCAGCTCGTAGGCGGCCAGTGGTGATCGGCAGGTAGCCCGTGCGCTTGTGGCTGGCGGCCTGCACCTTGGCGTGCGACAGGAAGTTGAAGAACTCGGCCACGCCCTTGTATTCAGCGGGCTTCTTGCCCGACATCACCCACAGGCTCGCGCCGCCGATGACGGTGTTCTGCGGCGCGCCCTTGCACGTCCGGGTAGTAGGGCAGGGGTGCGAGGCCGTAGGCGAACTTGGCGTTCTTGGCCACGTCGCCGTAGAAGCCCGACGAGGTCTGGATCATGGCGCACTCGCCGGCCGTGAACGAGGCCTCGGGCAGTGGAGCCGCGGCCCTTGTAGACGAACACGCCCGCGGCACAGCCTTGGCCAGGTTCTCGATGTGGCGCACGTGCAACGGCGAGTTGATCTTCAGGCGCGCGGCGTAGCCGTCCTTGCCCAGGCCGTTGCTGCTGGGTGGCGAACTCGACGTTGTGCCAGGTCGAGAAGCTCTCGAGCTGGGTCCAGCCCATGCCAGGCCAGGGTCATCGGGCAGCTGTGGCCGCTGGCCTTGAGCTTCGCGGCGGCGTCGAACACTTCGGGCCAGGTGGCCGGGGCCTTGTCGGCGGTCAGGCCGGCCTTCTTGAAGGCGTCCTTGTTGTAGTAGAAGACCGTGGTCGAGCTGTTGAACGGAAAGCTCAGCATCTGGCCGTTGGGCGCCGTGTAGTAGCCGGCCACGGCGGGGATGTAGGCCTTGGGGTCGAACTTCTGGCCGGCGTCCTTCATGACCTTGCCGACGGGCACGATGGCGCCCTTGCTGGCCATCATGGTGGCCGTGCCCACTTCGAACACCTGCAGGATGTGCGGCGCGTTGCCCGAGCGGAACGCGGCGATGGCGGCCGTCATGGACTCGTCGTACGAGCCCTTGTAGGTCGGCACGACCTTGTATTCCTTCTGGCTTTCGTTGAACTGCTTGGCCAGGTCGTTGACCCACTCGTTGTTCACGGCGGTCATCGAATGCCACCACTGTATTTCGGTTTGCGCGTGCGCCGGGGCGCACACCGAAACGGCGATGGCCGCGCTCAGGGCCAGGTGTTTGAACTTCATGAAAACTCCTCGGTGAAAGACGAAAGGCACGAAAGGGCGAATGCTAGGCGGCCCATGTGTCAAAAGTGTGTCGTTGTCGCACACCCTGAAAACCGGCCCAACAGGGGAAACCCGCTTTCGGCAGGGTTGCTGGACCGGCGATTGTCGCTAATTTGTGACATTTGTGTGACGATTTACGGGCGCCGCGCAGGGTATTGCACCTGCCGACCCAAGGTTTTGTGCGTTGCAGCATGCTCTCGGCAGTGCGCTGGAGCGGCGCCTGAACATTGTTCCCTCACCTTTTCGCCACTGGATTCCACATGCCCCACACGTCGCTGGACAAAAGCAAGATCAAGTTTCTGTTGCTGGAAGGGCGTCCATCCTTCCGCGCTGGAGGTGTTGCGATCGGCGGGCTACACCCAGATCGAAGCGCTGACCGGCGCGCTGCCCGACGAGGAGCTCAAGCAGAAGATCGCCGACGTGCACTTCCTCGGCATCCGTTCGCGCACCCAGCTCACGGCCGAGGTGTTCGCGCAGGCGCACAAGCTCGTCGCCGTCGGGTGCTTCTGCATCGGCACCAACCAGGTCGACCTGAACGCCGCACGCGAGCGCGGCATTGCCGTGTTCAATGCGCCGTATTCCAACACCCGCTCGGTGGCCGAGCTGGTGCTGGCCGAGGCCATCCTGCTGCTGCGCGGCATCCCCGAGAAGAAGCGCGGTCGCGCACCGCGGCGGCTGGCTGAAGTCGGCGGAGAACGCCTACGAGATCCGCGGCAAGACGCTGGGCATCGTCGGCTACGGGTCGATCGGCACCCAGCTGTCGGTGCTGGCCGAGTCGCTGGGCATGCACGTGGCCTTCTACGACGTGGTCAACAAGCTGCCGCTGGGCAACGCGCGCCAGGTGCACGATCTGCACGACGCTGCTGGGGCAAAGCGACATCGTCAGCCTGCATGTGCCCGAGCTGCCGTCCACGCAGTGGATGATCGGCGCGGCCGAGATCGCCGCCATGAAGCCGGGCGGCATCCTGATCAATGCCGCGCGCGGCACGGTGGTCGAGATCGAGCCGCTGGCCGAGGCCCTGCGCCAGAAGAAACTGCTGGGCGCGGCCATCGACGTGTTCCCGGTCGAGCCGCGCAGCAACAAGGACGAGTTCTGTCTCGCCCCTGCGCGGGCTGGACAACGTGATCCTGACGCCGCACATCGGCGGCTCGACCATGGAGGCGCAGGCCAATATCGGCCTCGAAGTGGCCGAAAAGCTGGTCAAGTACAGCGACAACGGCACATCGACCTCGTCGGTCAACTTCCCGGAGGTGGCGCTGCCGGCGCATCCCGGCAAGCACCGCCTGCTGCACATCCACCGCAACGTGCCCGGCGTGCTGTCGCGACATCAACCGCATCTTGTCGGACAACCACATCAACATCGCCGCCCAGTACCTGCAGACCAACGAGAAGGTCGGCTATGTGGTGATCGACATCGACGCCGCCTCGTCCGACCTGGCGCTCGACAAGCTGGCCCAGGTGCCGGGCACCATCCGCAGCCGCGTGCTGTTCTGAGCCCGCCGCCGGGCCGGCCCCGGCAGGCGGTGCCGTGCCTGGATCGCTCGGCGCCCCGTGCCCGGCCGCCCCGTGTCATAAAATCGCTGCCCCGAGGCTCCTGGGCGCGCAGCGCCCGCCCCAGGTTGATTCCCATGAATGTTCCGATTGCGTTGACCGCCCTGCAGTCGCAGGCCGCCGAGCCCGCCCGACTGCGCGAGATCCCCTACAACTACACCTCGCTTCTCCGACCGGGAGATC
The DNA here is from genome assembly GCA_963703375.1 of uncultured beta proteobacterium. Classification (GTDB taxonomy): domain Bacteria; phylum Pseudomonadota; class Gammaproteobacteria; order Burkholderiales; family Burkholderiaceae_C; genus Simplicispira. The sequence goes on from CAVPEF010000004.1 coordinate 1,137,859, forward strand.
GTGATCCGCCTGCTCGGCAGCCCGCGCTGGGACGTGCTGCAACCGCCTGCGCGGCGAGCGCCGCACCGGGCGCTCCGCCCGCATGCTCTACGAGGTGCTGGGCGACATCTGGGTGGTGCAGCGCAACCCCTACCTGCACGACGACCTGCTCGACAACCCGCGCCGGCGCAGCCAGCTGGTCGACGCGCTCGACGCACCGCCTGGCCGAGGTCGAAAAGCGCCGCACCCCGCAGGTCGACGCGGAGCGCGACCGCCTGGTGGGCGAGCTGGTGCAGGCTGCGCAGCGCGCGGTGGCCGAGTTCGACGCGACGTTCGCGAGGCCACGGCCCTGCGCCGCAGCGTGCCAGCGGCGCCTGGGCCGCCTGACGGCCAAGGACAACATCAAGTTCGACGGCCTCTCGCGCGTGTCGCCACGTGACCGACGCCACCGACTGGCGCGTCGAATACCCGTTCGTCGTGCTCACGCCCGACACCGAGGCCGAGATGGCCGGCCTGGTCAAGGGCTGCATCGAGCTGGGCCTGACCATCATTCCGCGCGGCGGCGGCACCGGCTACACCGGCGGCGCCATTCCGCTGACCTGGAAGAGCGCGGTCATCAACACCGAAAAGCTCGAGGCCATGACCGAGGTCGAGATGCGCCGCGCTGCCCGGCCTGGACCACGACGTGCGCGACGATCTGGACCGAGGCCGGCGTGGTCACGCAGCGCGTGGCCGATGCGGCCGAGCGCGCGGGCTTCGTGTTCGCGGTCGATCCGACCGCGCCGAGGCCTCGTGCGTCGGCGGCAACGTGGCCATGAACGCGGGCGGCAAGAAGGCCGTGCTGTGGGGCACGGCGCTCGACAACCTGGCGTAGCTGGCGCATGGTGACGCCGCGAGGCCGAGTGGCTCGAAGTCACGCGCATCGGCCACAACCTGGGCAAGATCCACGACGCCGAGAGCGCCAGCTTCGAGCTGCAGTACTTCGAGGCCGACGGCAAGACGCCCGTGCGCACCGAGCGCCTCGACATCCCGGGCCACACCTTCCGCAAGGAAGGCCTGGGCAAGGACGTGACCGACAAGTTCCTTTCGGGCCTGCCGGGCATCCAGAAGGAGGGCTGCGACGGCCTGATCACCAGCTGCCGCTGGGTGGTGCACCGCATGCCGGCAGCACACGCGCACCGTGTGCCTGGAGTTCTTCGGCAACGCCAAGGACGCGGTGCCCAGCATCGTCGAGATCAAGGACTTCATGTTCGCCGAGCAAAAGCGCTCGGGCGTGCTGCTGGCCGGCCTGGAGCACCTGGACGACCGCTACCTCAAGGCCGTGGGCTACGCCACCAAGCGCAAGAAGCACGGCGGCCTGCCCAAGATGGTGCTGTTCGGCGACATCGCCGGCGACGACGCCGACGCCGTGGCGCGCGTGACCCGCGAGGTGGTGCGCATCGCCAATTCGCGCAGCGGCGAGGGCTTCGTCGCCATCAGCCCCGAGGCGCGCAAGAAGTTCTGGCTCGACCGCAAGCGCACTGCAGCGATCAGCGCGCCACACCAACGCCTTCAAGATCAACGAAGACGTGGTGATTCCGCTGCCGCGCATGGCCGAGTACACCGACGGCATCGAGCGCATCAACATCGAGCTGAGCCTGCGGAACAAGATCCGCCTGTGCGACGAGCTCGGCGACTTCTTCGCGCGCGGCAAGCTGCCGCTGGGCAAGCAGGGCGACGACGCCAGCGACATCCCCTCGGCCGAGGTGCTGGACGACCGCGTGGCGCAGGCCATCGACCTGGTGGCCGAGGTGCGCGCGCTGTGGTCGGGCTGGCTGCAGGACGTCGACACGCTGTTCGCGCAGCTGCAGGACCACACGCTGCGCGCGAGCTGGAAGACGCAGCTGCGCACGCCGCTGCAGGCCATCTTTGCCGGTGCGGCGTTCGCGCCGATCCTGGACGAAGCCACCGCCATCCACCAGCGCGTGCTCAAGGGCCGGGTCTGGGTGGCGCTGCACATGCACGCCGGCGACGGCAACGTGCACACCAACCTGCCCGTCAACAGCGACGACTACGAGATGCTGCAGACCGCGCACGAGGCCGTCGCGCGCATCATGGTGCTGGCGCGCAGCCTGGACGGCGTGATCTCGGGCGAGCACGGCATCGGCATCACCAAGCTCGAATTCCTGACCGACGAAGAGCTGCGCCCGTTTGCCGAATACAAGCAGCGCGTCGACCCCGAAGGGCGCTTCAACAAGGGCAAGCTGCTTCGAAAACAGGAGCGCCTGGCGCAGGTGCAGCAAGCGTTTGAGGGCGATTCGACCCGAAAATCGCTGATGTACGCCGACCTGACCAACGCCTACACGCCGAGCTTCGGCCTGATGGGGCACGAGTCGCTGATCATGCAGCAGAGCGACATCGGCGCCATTGCCGACTCGGTCAAGGACTGCCTGCGCTGCGGCAAGTGCAAGCCGGTGTGCGCCACGCACGTGCCGCGCGCCAACCTGCTCTACAGCCCGCGCAACAAGATCCTGGCGACCTCGCTGCTGGTCGAGGCCTTCCTGTACGAAGAGCAGACGCGCCGCGGCGTGTCGCATCAAGCACTGGGAGGAGTTCGAGGACGTGGCCGACCACTGCACCGTCTGCCACAAGTGCCAGACGCCCTGCCCGGTCGAACATCGACTTCGGCGACGTCATCATGAACATGCGCAACCTGCTGCGCAAGATGGGCAAGAAGAGCTTCCGGCCCGGCAACGCGCTGGCCATGGTCATGCTCAACGCCACGAATCCCGACACCATCAAGCTGCTGCGCAAGGGCATGGTCGACGTCGGCTTCAAGGCCCAGCGCCTGGCCATCGACCTGCTGCGCAAGGTCGGGCGCCGAAGCAGACCGCGCGCCCGCCCGCCACGCGTGGGCACGGCGCCGGTCAAGGAGCAGGTGATCCACTTCATCAACAAGAAGCTGCCCGGCGGCCTGCCCAAGCAGCACGGCGCGCGCGCTGCTCGACATCGAGGACAAGGACTACGTCCCGATCATCCGCAACCCGCAGGCCACCACGGCCGAGACCGAGGCGGTGTTCTACTTCCCCGGCTGCGGCTCCGAGCGCCTGTTCGCGCAGGTGGGCCTGGCCACGCAGGCCATGCTGTGGCACGCGGGCGTGCAGACCGTGCTGCCGCCCGGCTACCTGTGCTGCGGCTACCCGCAGCGCGGCTCGGGCCAGTTCGACAAGGCCGACAAGATGATCACCGACAACCGGGTGCTGTTCCACCGCGTGGCCAACACGCTGAACTACCTGGACATCAAGACCGTGGTGGTCAGCTGCGGCACCTGCTACGACCAGCTGCAGGGCTACGAGTTCGACAAGATCTTCCCGGGCAGCCGCATCATCGACATCCACGAATACCTGCTCGAAAAGGGCATCACGCTGCCGGGCGGGCAGGGCGGCTACCTGTACCACGACCCCTGCCACAACCCGATGAAGCAGCAGCGACCCGATGAAGACCGTCAAGGCGCTGGTCGGCGACAACGTGCGTCAAGAGCGAGCGCTGCTGCGGCGAGTCGGGCACGCTGGGCGTGACGCGGCCCGACATCTCGACCCAGGTGCGCTTCCGCAAGGAAGAGGAAATCCGCAAGGGCGAAGCCGCAGCTGCGCGCCAGCGGCGCCGTGCCGGCGCAGGCCAACGTGAAGATCCTCACCAGCTGCCCGAGCTGCCTGCAAGGCCTCAAGCGCTACGAAGACGACCTGCAACAACGGCCTGCTCGAAGCCGACTACATCGTGGTCGAGATGGCCAACCAGATCCTGGGCGAGAACTGGCTGCCCGAGTTCGTGCAGCGCGCCAACCACGGCGGCATCGAGCGGGTGCTGGTGTGACGGCTGCCACGCCCGCGCCGGTGCCGTCCTGCCCGCTGTGCGCGCAGGACGGCGGCGCGCTCGTCTGGCGCGGCGAGAAGCTGCGCGTCATCCGCGCCGACGAGCCGGGCTTTCCGGCCTTCTACCGCGTCGTCTGGAATGCCCATGTGGCCGAATTTTCAGACCTCGATGCCGCCGACCGCGCGCACTGCATGGAGGTGGTGGTACAGGTCGAGCAGGCGCTGCGCACGCATTTGCAACCCACCAAGGTCAATCTGGCTGCGCTGGGCAACGTGGTGCCGCACCTGCACTGGCATGTGATTGCGCGCTTTGACTGGGACAGCCACTTTCCGGCGCCGGTCTGGGCCGCGGCGCAACAGGAGCGGGCGATAGAGCAGGAAACTGCTTTACGGAGACTGTTGCCTGCGCTGGAAGCACAACTGCGCGGATCCCTGGGTTCGCAGGGCGCCTCCTGAAGAGCTGACCGAATCCCAGGCGTGCGCTTTTGCCGTGGAGCATGCGCAATTCTTGGGGTCTGTAACAGCGCACCCCCGGCCGGGTCTGCGTTCACGACTCCAGCCGGCATACAGGGCGCAATGTCCTACATCCGGGAAAAAAAGGGCCGCCTAGGATGCAGGTATGAGTCACCCCGATTCTGAAGGCAGTGCTTTCCCGGCCGCTCAGAGCGGCACGGAAAACACTGTGCCTGTCGTTGAGGAGACTGCGCGCGTGCGGGTGGTTGAAGTGGACCAAGGCGGCTGGCGTATCACCAAGAACGTCTCTTCGACCGACCAGCAGATCGATGAAGAGCTGCACGATTTTCGCGTCCAGATCGAACGGCGACCCATTGGAAAGCATCTGCAAGGGCATGAGGTGCCGCCGGCACGTTACGAGGGCAATACCCTTGTCATCCCGGTGGTCGAGGAAGTGCTGATCACGGAGAAGCGCTTGCTGCTGGTGGAAGAAGTGCGGATCACGCAAGTGCATGGCACACACCGACAACCGCAGCATGTCAGCTTGCGCAAGGAATCGGTTTCGGTCGAGCGCCTCGAGCCGCAGCCGAAAGAGCAGCCGCGCGATCCCTGATCGGCGGTCCTGTAGGAAGCAAGCACTCTGCCCGTCTAGCGGGCCACAAAGGAGTCAATGATGAATTCAGTGATCGTGGGAATTTTTGACACCCAGGCCGCCGCCAACGACGCCAGGAGCAGACTGCTGGCAGCGGGCTTCCTGGACAACGGGATCGTCGTGAGCGACGAGGTCAGTGCCTCGGGGACGGACGCAAAGATCGGCACGCCGGCCCGCGCGCCGCACGAAGAGGAAGGCGCGATCTCGCGGTTTTTCCATTCTATTTTTGGCGATGGCGACCATACGGACAGCTACGAAGATACCTACAGAGAAGCACTGCGCCGAGGCCACTATGGTGTGAGTGTCACCACCGACAGCCCAGAGAAGCTGGACCTGGCGGAAAAGATCCTCAACGAATGCGGCGCACTCGACATCGATGAGCGCTCGCAGCAGTGGCGCAGTGAAGGTTGGACCGGTGGGGCCAGCGCCGTGGCAGACGCCTCGAAAAGGGCAGAGGGCGATACCACCGGCACCCTCAAGGAAATCGCCGAGGAACTGAAGGTGGGCAAACGCGCGGTGGCACGCGGCGGTGTGCGTGTGTTCAGCCGGGTCGTTGAAACGCCGGTGGAGGAAACCGTCAGACTGCGCGAGGAGCACGTCGATGTGCAGCGCCGCGCTGTCGACCGTCCAGCGACTGAAGCCGACTTTGCCGCCTTCAAGGAAGGCAGTGTCGAGGTGCGGGAAATGTCCGAAGAAGCCGTCGTGCACAAAGATGCGCGGGTGGTAGGCGAAGTCGATATTGGCAAGACCGTCACCGAACGCGATGAGACCGTGCGCGACACGCTGCGACAGACGAAGGTGGAGGTCGAAGCGATCAAGCCGCAAGGGCCCGAAGGCAGCACCCCGACAGATACCACCCCGATGGGCTCCAAGCCAGCCAAGCCCATCTGAAGCCATCGCGCGAGGCCAGCGGGCCTTCGTTGCGAAGGCGTTGGCTTGCCGAGGGATCCATGGACGGGATGAGGGGACGAAGCGGTTCGCTGTGTAGCCCTGCCACGGTGTCGCTGCCGGCAGCGGACGCCGTGGTGGGACAATGGCCGATTGTTTCGGCAGCCGTTTTCTCACAGGTGACATTCCATGGCAGGTCTTACAGCAGGCGCGCCCACGCCCCAGTCCATCACGGTACACGCCAAATCGCGCGTGCTGGAGGTGGTTTTTTCCGACGGCGCGGCATTTCGCCTGCCGTTTGAGCTGCTGCGCGTGTATTCGCCCTCGGCCGAAGTCATGGGCCATGGCCCGGGGCAGGAGGTGCTGCAGACCGGCAAGCGCGAGGTCGCGATCACCGCACTGGCGCCGGTCGGCAACTACGCCGTCCAGCCGCAATTTTCAGATGGCCACGACAGCGGCATTTTTTCGTGGGACTACCTGTACGACCTCGGCCAGCGCCAGCAGGCGCTGTGGAACGACTATCTGCAGCGCCTGGCCGCAGCCGGCGTCGACCGCGACACCCCGATGCCCGCCAAGGGCGCCGGCCACGGCTGCGGGGGCCACTGAGCGCGGGGCGCGGCACAACCTGTCGCTCCAGAATCCATAGCTGCCAGCGCTTTATCCATAGGCGTTGAAGGCCTATTGGGTCCAAATACCGCGGCGATACCCCACAGGACTGCGGGGTTGTCGCCACACACGCTAGCATCACGCCCATGAGCACCACGCATTTCGGGTTCGAGTCGGTAGACGAAAAAGACAAGGCGCGCCGCGTGCGCGGCGTGTTCGACTCCGTGGCGTCCAAATACGACGTGATGAACGATCTGATGTCGGGCGGCCTGCACCGCGCCTGGAAGGCCTACACCGTGATGGTCGCCAACCTGCAGGAAGGCAGCCAGGTGCTCGACATTGCGGGCGGCACGGGCGATCTGTCGTTGGCGTTTTCCAAGAAAGTGGGGCGCAGCGGCCGCGTGGTGCACACCGATATCAACGAGGCCATGCTGCGCACCGGCCGCGACCGGCTGATCGATGCCGGCGTGGTCTTGCCGACGCTGGTCTGCGACGCGGAGAAGCTGCCGTTTCCCGACGCGCACTTCGATGTGGTCAGCGTGGCCTTCGGCCTGCGCAACATGACGCACAAGGACGTTGCGCTGGCCGAGATGTGCCGCGTGCTCAAGCCCGGCGGCAAGCTGCTGGTGCTCGAATTTTCGAAGATCGCCAAGCCGCTGGCCAAGGCCTACGACTGGTATTCCTTCAATGTGCTGCCGCAGATCGGCCGCCTGATCGCGGGCGACGCCGAAAGCTACCGCTACCTGGCCGAGTCGATCCGCATGCACCCGGGCCAGGAAGAGCTCAAGGCCCTGATGCACCAAGCCGGCTTTGGCCATGTGGACTACCACAACATGACGGGTGGCATCGTCGCGTTGCATGCAGGTATCAAGTGTTGACTGAACGGAGAATCGAGACATGAAAAAACTGTGGCCCGCCCTGCTTGTGGCGATCATGATGGTGGCGTCACTTCCCGACGCGGAGGCGGCGCGCATGGGCGGCGGCAGGTCGATGGGCCGCCAGTCGAGCAACGTGACGCAGCGCCAGGCAACGCCCCCGAGCAACGCGCCCGCTGCGCCGACGCAGAATGCCAACAATGCGGCCCCCAAGCCTGCACCAGCGGCACCAGCCGCCGCCGCGCCGAAGAAGCCCTGGGGCGCGATGCTCGGCGGCCTGGCGGCCGGCCTGGGCCTGGCGTGGCTTGCCCATTCGCTGGGCATGGGCGAAGGCTTTGGCCAGATCCTGATGATTGCGTTACTGGCGATGGCGGCCTTTGCGATCTTCAAGATGGTCATGCGCTCGCGCAAGCCGGCAGGCCCGGCGCAGGGCGGTGCGCCGTTCGCCTTCCAGGGCGCGGGCTCCGCGTCGCCCGAGGCAGCCACCGTGCCGCGCGACTACAGCCCGGACAAGGTCGGCAACGACGCCTCGGCCCGCCCCTGGGAACGTGGCGCCACGTCGGGAGAAGCCGTGCGCCAGTCCGGCAGCGGTTCGATGATCGGCTCGGCACTGTCGGGTTCGCAGAACTGGGGCATTCCCGAGGGCTTTGACACCGCCGGTTTCATCGAGGCGGCCAAACGCAACTTCACCACGCTGCAGGCGGCGTGGGACCGTTCGGACGTGGCCACGCTGCGCTCCATGATGACCGACGGCATGCTCGAAGAGATCCGCGCCCAGCTGGCCGAACGCGAGTCGCACCGCGGCGGCGCCCAGCCCAACCACACCGATGTGGTGATGATCGAAGCGCAGTTGCTGGGCATCGAAGACCTGCGGTGAAGCCTACATGGCCAGCGTCGAGTTCTCGGGCATGATCCGCGAAGAGCCCTCGTCGGGCCCGAGCCCTTTCCGCGAAGTCTGGAACATGACCAAGGCCAAGAACGGCGCGAGCGGCTGGCTCGTGGCCGGGGTCCAGGCCCTGCAGTAAGGCAGCACAGCGCGCGCCGCGCGCAGTTCAGGGAATAATCGGGGACTATGGCAACACAGTCCCCTTTTTCTTTTCTTGGCAGCGTGTTCGAGCGCATTGCCGCCGGCCCGCAGCCGCCCGAGTGGCTCGCGCACGAAGTGCAGCACCGCGCCGTGCTGTTCCTCAACCATGTGCTGATGCAGGAGCGCGCGGCCACCGAGCGCCTGGCGCGCCAGAGCGGCCGGGTGGCGCGCATCCAGTGGCGCGGCTATTCCATGGCGCTGCAGGTCACGCCTGCCGGGCTGTTCGATCTGGCCGCGCCAACGCAAGAGCCCCATCTGCGCCTGGAGGCCACGCAAACCTCGCCGCTCGACCTCGCGCAGTCGGCCTTGCGCGGCGACAAGCCGGCCGTGCGCATCGAGGGCGACGTGCAGCTCGCAGCCGATCTGCAATGGCTGGCAGACAACGTGCGCTGGGACGCTGAAGAAGACCTGGCGCGCCTGGTGGGCGACGTGCCGGCGCACATGCTCGCCGGCATGGCACGGCGGTCGGTGGACGCACTGCGCCAATTCGTGGGTGCGCGCATCGCGCCCACGCCGGCCCCTGCCAGCCATCCCGGGGCGGCCCCCACAGCCGACAGCGGCGGCCACCGGGCCGCGCCATGAAGCGCCTGTTCCGCGGCGCCACCATTGTCTGGGTGGCGTTGCGCTACGGCCTGGACGAGCTGGTCCTGACCAGCTTCCAAAAGCCCGGGTTGCGCCTGCTCGCCCGCGTGGTGTCGGTGGGGCGCAACCTGGAAGCGCCGCGCGGCCAGCGCCTGCGCGAGGCGCTGGAGCGGCTGGGCCCGATCTTTGTGAAGTTCGGGCAGGTGCTGTCGACCCGGCGCGACCTCATGCCGCCCGACATTGCCGATGAGCTGGCGCTGCTGCAGGACCGCGTGCCGCCGTTCGACTCCGCGATTGCCGTGGCGACGATAGAGCGCGCGTTCCGCCGCCCGCTGGCCGACATCTTCGAGACCTTCGAGCACGAGCCGGTGGCCAGCGCCTCGATTGCCCAGGTCCACTTTGCGACCCTGCGCGACCGCCGCGGCACGCTGCACCAGGTGGCCGTGAAGGTGCTGCGCCCGGGCATGCTGCCGGTGATCGAGAAGGACCTGGGCCTCATGCGCATGATGGCCGGCTGGCTCGAAGGCCTGTCCGCCGATGGCAAGCGCCTCAAGCCGCGCGAGGTGGTGGCAGAGTTTGACAACTACCTGCACGACGAACTCGACCTGGTGCGCGAGGCGGCCAACGCGGCGCAGCTGCGGCGCAACATGGAAGGCCTGGGCCTGGTGGAAATTCCCACGATTCACTGGGACTTCTGCCATGCGGAAGTGATGGTGATGGAGCGCATGAACGGCGTGCCCATCAGCCAGGTCGAGCGCTTGCGCGACGCCGGCGTGGACATCCCGAAGCTGGCGCGCGACGGTGTCACGATTTTCTTCACCCAGGTGTTCCGCGATGGTTTCTTCCACGCCGACATGCACCCGGGCAACATCCAGGTCAGCCTGGAGCCGGCCACGTTCGGGCGCTACATCTCGCTGGATTTCGGCATCGTCGGCACGCTGACCGAATCCGACAAGGAGTACCTGGCGCAGAACTTCGTGGCGTTCTTCCGGCGCGACTACAAGCGCGTGGCCGAGCTGCACATTGAAAGCGGCTGGGTGCCGCCCGAGACGCGGGTCAACGAGCTCGAATCGGCCATCCGTACCGTGTGCGAACCCTACTTCGACCGCCCGCTCAAGGAGATTTCGCTGGGCATGGTGCTGATGCGCCTGTTCCAGACCTCGCGGCGCTTCCAGGTCGAGATCCAGCCGCAGCTCGTGCTGCTGCAAAAGACGCTGCTCAACATCGAGGGCCTGGGCCGCCAGCTCGACCCCGACCTCGACCTCTGGAGCACCGCCAAGCCTTTCCTCGAGAAATGGATGCTCGACCAGATGGGCCCGCAGCGGCTGTGGACCGAGCTCAAGGCCGAGGCGCCCCACTATGCCAAGCTGCTGCCGGAATTGCCGCGGCTGGTGCACGACTACCTGCGCCGTGGCACGCCGCGCCAGCAACGCGGCCAGCGCGAGCTGCAGGAACTGCTGCAGGAGCAAAAACGCACCAACCGCCTGCTGCAAAGCCTGCTCTACGGCGGCGTGGGCTTCTTGCTGGGGCTCTTGGTCATGCAGTGGCTGGTGCGCGTGCGCCTCTTCTGAACGGGCGTGGTCCGCAGCGCGCGGCGGCTGTCGCCCCCAGGCGACAGGGGCGGCCGGGTGCGCGGGGTTTGCGCTGATAATGCGCGGCTTTTGTTGCAACCCCTTTGGACTCTGGAGCGGCGCATGCTGGTGACTTTCATTGTTTTGTACCTGCTGGCCTCCATGGCGATCGGTCTGTTTGCCGCGACGCGCGTGCACAACACCGCAGACTACGCGGTGGCCGGCCGCAGCCTGCCGCTGGCCGTGGTCATTGCGACCACGTTCGCGACCTGGTTTGGGTCGGAGACCGTGCTCGGGGTCTCGGCGCGCTTCATCGATGGCGGGCTGGGCGAGGTGGTGGAAGACCCGTTTGGCGCGTCCATGTGCCTGGTGCTGGTGGGGCTCTTCTTTGCCTACCGGCTCTACCAGAAGAACCTGATCACACTGGGCGACTACTACCGCCAGCGCTTCGGCCGCACCATCGAGGTGGTGTGCTCGTGCATCATCTTGTTCAGCTACCTGGGGTGGGTGGCCGCGCAGGTCACGGCGCTGGGCCTGGTGTTCAACCTGCTCACGCAGGGCGCGCTCTCCATCACCGCCGGCATGGTGCTGGGCACGGCGGTGGTCCTGATCTACACGCTGTACGGCGGCATGTGGTCGGTGGCGCTGACCGACTTTGTCCAGATGATCGTGATCGCCCTGGGGCTGATCGCCATCGCTTTTTATGCGGCCGACCTGGCCGGTGGCGCGGGCAAGGTCATCGACTTTGCCGCGCGCGAAGGCAAGTTCCAGTTCTTTCCGCGGGACGGCGGCTTCAAGCAGTGGACGTTCTTTTTTGCCGCGGCCATTACCATGATGCTGGGTTCGATTCCGCAGCAGGACGTGTTCCAGCGCGTCATGTCGTCCAACAGCGCCCGCACCGCGCGCAACGGCCCGGTCATTGGCGGCATCCTGTACCTGCTGTTCGCCTTCATTCCGATGTTCGTGGTGACCGCTGCGGTGCTGATCATGCCGGAGACAGCGCAGGCCCTGCTCAAGGACGATCCACAGAAGGTGCTGCCCACGCTGGTGATGGAGCGCATGCCGCTGGCGCTGCAGGTGGCCTTTTTTGGGGCGCTGCTCTCGGCCATCATGTCCACCGCCTCGGCGACGCTGCTGGCGCCCGCGACCACATTCGTCGAGAACATCCTGCGCAACCTGCGCCCCGGCATGGGCGATGCCGCCACGCTCAAGGCGATGCGCCTGTCGGTGCTGGTGTTCACGCTGGCGGTGCTTTCCTATGCCATCACCATGCAGGGCACGTCGATCTATGAAATGGTGTCGGGCGCCTACCAGGTACCGCTGGTGGGCGCTTTTGTGCCGCTGGTGTTTGGCCTCTACTGGAAGCGTGCCTCCACGCAAGGCGCACTGTGTGCCGTGGTGCTGGGCCTCGGGGTCTGGCTCGTGTTCGTGGCCACGCCGGCGCTGTCGCAGGCGTTCCCGCAGCAACTCGCCGGCTTGCTGGCCGCGCTGGTCGGCATGGTGGCGGGGTCGCTCGCGCCGCAATGGGCCGCGGACCACAAGGGCCATGTGCACCATTACCAGGGCACCCCAGTCTGAACCGGGGCGCGCGCCGCAGTCGAGGCGCGCAGCCTGGCGGAGCGCTTGAACCAGGGCAGGCCGCCTATAATTGAAGGTTTTGCACTTCCAGCCTTCTTTACTGCCATGCCTATCTATGCCTACAAATGCGGCTCCTGTGGCCATGCCAAGGATGTGCTGCAGAAAATTTCTGCCGATCCCCTGACGGTTTGCCCAGCCTGTGGCGCCGAGGCGTTCACCAAGCAGGTGACGGCGGCCGGTTTCCAGCTCAAGGGTTCGGGCTGGTATGTCACCGATTTCCGCGGCGGCAATTCTGGCGCCGGTGCGACCGCCACGCCGCCGGTCACGACCGCGGCGGGCGACACCGGTGCGGCCCCTGCAGCCAAGACCGACACCGCGCCGGCTGCGGCCCCTGCCAGCGCCCCGGCTGCCACCCCGACCACGAACTGAGCGCGCAGTTGATGGCACCCTTGCGCAAATGGCTGTTCACGGGCCTTCTGGTGATCGTTCCCGGAGCGATCACCATCGCGGTGCTCAACTGGATCGTCGGCCTGCTCGACCAGACCCTGCTCATCCTGCCCGGGGCCTGGCACCCCGACAAATTGCTGGGACTCCATATTCCGGGCTTCGGCGTGGTGCTCACGCTCGTGATCCTGCTGGTGGTGGGCGCCACGGCCAGCAACTTCGCCGGGCGCAAACTGGTGCAGTGGGGCGACGCACTGGTCAGCCGCATTCCGGTGGTGCGCTCGATCTACTCGAGCGTCAAGCAGGTGTCGGACACGCTCTTTTCCGAGAGTGGCAACGCCTTTCGCACCGCCGTGCTGGTGCAGTGGCCGCGCGAAGGCGTCTGGACCGTGGCTTTCGTCACGGGTGCGCCCAGCGGCGAGGTCGCGGCCTATCTGCGCGATGAATTCGTCAGCGTCTACGTGCCGACCACGCCCAACCCGACGGGCGGCTATTTCGTGATGGTGCGCAAGAGCGACTGCATCGAGCTCGACATGAGCGTCGATGCCGCCCTGCGCTACATCGTTTCCATGGGCGTGGTGGCACCCAGCGACCCCGCGCTTGCAAACCCCAAATAAACCTTTTACCAACGCGCCCTTGCCGGCGCCGGAAGTCTTGCCATGGCCATGCGTTCCCACTATTGCGGTCTTGTCACCGAAGCCCTGTTGGGCCAAACCGTCACCCTCGCGGGCTGGGTGAACCGCCGCCGCGACCATGGCGGCGTGATCTTCATCGACCTGCGCGACCGCGAAGGCTATGTCCAGGTGGTGTGCGACCCCGACCGCGCCGAGATGTTCAAGACCGCCGAAGGCGTGCGCAACGAGTTCTGCGTGCAGGTCAAGGGCGTGGTGCGCGCGCGCCCCGAGGGCACGGTCAACGACAGCCTGAAGAGCGGCAAGATCGAGGTGCTGTGCCATGAACTGAACGTGCTCAACCCCTCGGTCACGCCACCGTTCCAGCTCGATGAGGAGAACCTGTCGGAGACCACGCGGCTCACGCACCGCGTGCTTGACCTGCGCCGCCCCTACATGCAGAACAACCTGATGCTGCGCTACAAGGTGGCCATGGAAGTGCGCAAGTTCCTCGACGCCCACGGTTTCGTCGACATCGAAACCCCGATGCTCACCAAGAGCACGCCCGAAGGCGCGCGCGACTACCTCGTGCCCAGCCGCGTGCACGACGGGCATTTCTTCGCACTGCCGCAGTCGCCCCAGCTGTTCAAGCAGCTCTTGATGGTGGCGGGCTTCGACCGCTACTACCAGATCACCAAGTGCTTCCGCGACGAAGACCTGCGCGCCGACCGCCAGCCCGAGTTCACGCAGATCGATATCGAGACCTCGTTCATGGACGAGCAGGACATCCGCGACATGTTCCAGGGCATGGTCAAGACCGTGTTCCAGAACACGCTGGGCGTGGACCTGGGCGAATTCCCGGTCATGACCTACCAGGATGCCGCCTACCGTTTCGGCTCGGACAAGCCCGATCTGCGCGTCAAGCTCGAATTCACCGAACTCACCGACGTGATGAAGGACGTGGACTTCAAGGTGTTCTCGGGCGCCGCCAACATGAAGAAGGGCCGCGTGGTGGCCCTGCGCGTGCCCGGCGGCGCACGCGAAGCCGGCGGCCTCTCGCGCGGCGAGATCGATGGCTACACCGAATTCGTCAAGATCTATGGCGCCAAGGGCCTGGCCTACATCAAGGTCAACGAGCTCGCCAAGGGCCGTGACGGCCTGCAGTCGCCCATCGTCAAGAACATCCATGACGCGGCGATCGCCGAAATCCTGCAGCGCACCGGCGCGCAGGACGGCGACCTGCTGTTCTTCGGTGCCGACAAGGAAAAGGTCGTCAACGACGCCATCGGCGCACTGCGCATCAAGATCGGCCACAGCGAGTTCGGCAAGAAGAACGGCCTGTTCGAGGACCGCTGGGCACCGCTGTGGGTGGTGGACTTCCCGATGTTCGAGCACGACGAGGAAAACGACCGCTGGGTCGCCGTGCACCACCCCTTCACCGCGCCCAAGGACGGCCACGAGGACTACATGGTCACCGCGCCCGAGAAGTGCATCTCCAAGGGCTACGACATGGTGCTGAACGGCTGGGAGATGGGCGGCGGCTCGGTGCGTATCCACCGCGCCGACGTGCAGCAGAAGGTGTTCGACGCGCTCAAGATCACGCCCGAAGAGGCGCAGCAGAAGTTCGGCTTCCTGCTCGACGCGCTGCAGTACGGCGCGCCGCCGCACGGCGGCCTGGCGTTTGGCCTGGACCGCATCGTGGCCATGATGACCGGCGCCGAGTCGATCCGCGACGTGATCGCTTTCCCCAAGACGCAGCGCGCCCAGTGCCTGCTCACGCAGGCCCCCTCGGTGGTCGATGAAAAGCAGCTGCGCGAGCTGCACATCCGCCTGCGCAATGCGGACGCCGTGAAGGCGGGCTGAACCCGGCAGCGGCGCTGCGCGCCGACGGTCCACCGATGAAGCGGCAGGGCCTGTGGCCCGGGCCGCTTTTTTATGGCCTGGGCAGGATGCATGGCGCAACGGCGGCGCTGCGGTATGGATCTTGTCGTACAGCGGCGCAGCGCCCCGGGGGTGTATTCTGGGCTCTCCCAACCGCAGACACGATGACGCCCAACCCCAAAATTCCCCAGTCGGTGCTGGTGGTCATTCACACTGCCGCGCTCGAGGTGCTGCTGCTGCGCCGCGCCGACACCGAAGCCGATTTCTGGCAGTCGGTGACCGGCAGCAAGGACAGCCTGGCCGAGGGCTGGCGCGACACGGCGCTGCGCGAAGTGCACGAAGAGACCGGCATCGACGCCGGCGCGAGCGCGTGCGCGCTGGTCGACTGGCAGCTGGAGAACGTCTACAGCATCTACCCCCAGTGGCTGCACCGCTATGCGCCCGGCGTGCGCCAGAACACCGAGCGCGTCTTTGGCCTGCAGGTGCCGGCCGGCACGCCGGTTACCTTGAATCCGCGCGAGCACACCGCATGTGCATGGCTGCCCTGGCGCGCGGCGGCCGAGCGCTGCTTCTCTCCCTCCAACGCCGAGGCCATCCTCTTGTTGCCACAATTTGCCGACCATGACCATGCATTCCGATGACTCTGCCGGCATCCTGCGGGTTGCCACCTACAACATCCACAAAGGCGTGCAGGGCATAGGCCCCGCGCGCCGGCTGGAGATCCACAACCTCGGGCATGCGGTCGAGCAGCTCGATGCCGACATCGTCTGCCTGCAGGAGGTGCGCAAGATGCACCGCCGCGAGGCGCAGTACTTCGAGCGCTGGCCCGAGGTGTCGCAGGCCGAATTCCTGGCGCCCGAGGGCTACGAGTCGGTCTACCGCACCAACGCGTTCACGCGCCATGGCGAGCATGGCAATGCGCTGCTCACGCGCTGGCCCGTGATCGGCCACCAGCACGAGGACATTTCCGACCACCGCTTCGAGCAGCGCGGCCTGCTGCATGTCGAGGTCGACATCCAGGGCCGGCATGTGCACGTGATCGTCGTGCACCTGGGCCTGGTTCCGGGCAGCCGCGTGCGCCAGGTGCAGCGCCTGCGCCAGTTCATCGAACGCGAAGTGCCCTCGCATGCGCCGCTGGTCGTGGCGGGCGACTTCAACGACTGGGGCCTGCAGGTCAAGCACACGCTCGCGCGCTTCGGGCTGATCGAGTTCGATGCCACGCAGGCCCTGACCTACCCGGCGCGGTTGCCCATCGTGCAGCTGGACCATATCTATGTGCGCGGGCTCACGCCACTGGGCCTGAAGGTGCCGCGCGGGCGCATCTGGTGGCGCATGTCCGACCACCTGCCGCTGATCGCCGAGTTCCGGGTGTAGCCGGTTGGCCAGCGCTTTTGCCCTGTACCAACGCCGCCCTGGGTCAGGGTGCCAGCAGCGTGCGCCGCGCGGGGCCGCGGCATGAAAAACGGCCTGGTCCTGAGCGACGGGCACCGTGTGCACCTGCTGCAGGGTGCCGCCGAGTTGTTTCCCGCCCTGGTGCGCGCGATGGATGCGGCCAAGGTCGACATCCAGTTCGAAACCTACATCTTCGACTTCACGGGCGCCAGCGTCGGTGTGGCCGAGGCGCTGGAGCGCGCCGCCCAGCGCGGGGTGCGCACGCAGTTGGTGGTCGACGGCGTGGGCACCGGCCCGCTGCCGCCGCAGTGGCAGCAGCGCTTTGCCGCGGCGGGCGTGCAGTTTCGCGTCTATTCACCGCTCGGGCCGCTGGGGCTGCTGCTGCCGCACCGCTGGCGCCGGCTGCACCGCAAGCTCTGCGTGGTCGACGGGCGCGTGCTGTTCTGTGGCGGCATCAATGTGCTCGACGACTTTCACGACCCCAACCATGGCGCGCTGGAGGCGCCGCGCCTGGACTTTGCCGTCCAGGCCACGGGCCGCCTGGTGGTCCAGGCCAGCGACGCGATGGAAAAGCTCTGGCAGCGCATGCAGGCGGTGCGCAGCGTGCGTGCGCACCGCCTGCCCCAGGCCGTGCGCGCTCTGCGCGCGGCCCACGTCGCGTCGCTGGGCGAGGAAGCCGTGGACGCTGCGCCGCCGGGCCCGCGCATGCGCGCCGCGCTGGTGCTGCGCGACAACGTGCGCAACCGCAGCCGCATCGAAAAGGCCTACCTGCGCGCGATCGGTTTCGCGCGCGAGGAAATCATCATCGCCAACGCCTACTTCGTGCCCGGGCGCAAGCTGCGCCGCGCGCTGGTGCACGCGGCCAAGCGCGGCGTGCGCGTGCGCCTGCTGCTGCAGGGGCGCTACGAGTATTTCATGCAGTACCACGCGGCCCGGCCGGTGTATGGCGCGCTGCTGGCGGCAGGCGTCGAGATCCACGAGTATTCGCCGAGCTTCCTGCACGCCAAGGTCGCGGTGATCGACGCGCTGTGGCCGCGCCCCTGGGCCACGGTGGGCTCGTCCAACCTCGATCCGCTGTCGCTGCTGCTGGCGCGCGAGGCCAACGTGGTGGTCGAAGACGCGGCCTTCGCCCGAGGTCTGCGTGCGCGCCTGGTGCACGCCATGGAGCACGCGGGCCAGCTGCTCGATCCGGCCCAGTACGCCGCCCGACCGTGGCGCGAGCGGGTGCTCGACGGCGTGGCTTTCGCGCTCATGCGCACGGCGCTGTGGGTGTCGGGCAAGAGCTACTGACGGTTCGCTGAATGCTACTATTTTAATAGCTTCATGGGCTTGCTGGTATTGCGCTGCGGGGCAAAAACCCTTGAAGTATTGGCCGCCCGGTTCGCTGTTACCATGCCAGCATGTTCAGACAAACTGCCGCCGACATGAATCCTGCCAACCCCGACGAAGGCACGCCGGTCTCCGCCAAGATCCGCGAGCGGCTCGGCGCTGCGCGCAAGCGCTTTCATGCCAACGACAACATCGCCGAGTTCATCGAGCCCGGCGAGCTCGAGCTGCTGCTCGACGAGGTCGAGACCAAGATGCAGGGCGTGCTCGACAGCCTGGTCATCAACACCGCGGGCGACCACAACACCAAGAACACCGCGCGCCGCGTGGCCAAGATGTACCTCAACGAGGTGTTCAAGGGCCGCTACGTCGCGCAGCCGCCGATCACCGAGTTTCCCGAACGCCGAGCACCTCAACGAGCTGATGATCGTCGGCCCGATCACCGTGCGCAGCGCCTGCAGCCACCATTTCTGCCCCGTCATCGGCAAGATCTGGATCGGCGTGCTGCCCAACGAGCACACCAACGTGATCGGCCTGTCGAAGTACGCGCGCCTGGTCGACTGGGTCATGGGCCGCCCGCAGATCCAGGAAGAGGCCGTGGTGCAGCTGGCCGACCTGATCATGGAAAAGACCCAGCCCGACGGGCTGGCCATCGTCATGGAGGCATCGCATTTCTGCATGTCCTGGCGCGGTGTGCGCGAGATGGACAGCAAGATGCTCAACTCCGTCATGCGCGGCGTGTTTCTCAAGGACCCGTCGCTGCGGCGCGAATTCCTGTCCCTCATCCCCGGAAGGAACTGACATGCTGGTACGCCTGCTCTATGCCAGCCGTGCGGTCGACACCTCAGCCCGACGCGATCGAAGCCATCCTGACCCAGTCGCGCCAGCACAACCCGGGCTGCGGCATCACCGGCATCCTCTGCTACGGCGGCGGCATCTTCCTGCAGGCCATCGAGGGCGGGCGCTCCGCGGTCAACGACCTGTACGGCCACATCCAGCGCGACCCGCGCCACAAGGACGTCGAGCTGCTGCACTACGAAGAGATCTCCGAGCGGCGCTTTGGCGGCTGGACCATGGGCCAGGTCAACCTGTCCAAGGTCAACCACTCGATCCTGCTCAAGTACTCCGAAAAGCCCGAGCTCGACCCGTACTCCGTCTCGGGCAAGGTGTCGTTTGCGCTGCTCGAGGAGCTGATGGCGACTGCCTCCATCATCGGCAGGGCATAAGTGACCATCCCCCTGCGTCGCGTCGCTCCTTCCCCCCGCTCTCGCACCGCTGTGCGATGCGGGCAGGGGGACGCCACCGGTGCAGCGGGGCGGCCCTTGCACGGTGGCCGCTGGTCTGGGCCGCGCGGGTCTCAGCCGCACCGGACGGAGCACAACGCAGTGGGTCACTGATTTTCTTCCTCGCCATGTCACGGCCGCAGTCCTGAAGGGCTGTGGCCATTTGTTTTTCATGACCTTTACTGCCTTCGCCCTGATCCTTCTGGCTGGTCTGATCCATGCCTGCTGGAACATCGCCGCCAAGAAAGCCGGGGGCGATGCGCGTTTCGCGTTCTTCACGGCCGTGCTGATGATGCTGTTCTGGGCGCCGCTGGGCTGGTGGGCGGGGCAGGGCGTCGTGCCGCTGTGGGGCCTGAAGGAGTGGGCCTTCGTCGGGGCCAGCGGCGTGCTGCATGTGTTCTATTACGTCATCCTGCTGCGCGGCTACCGCAAGGCCGACCTCACCGTGGTCTACCCGATGGCGCGCGGCTCGGGGCCGCTGCTGTCGTCGCTGGTGGCGATCGCGCTGCTGGGCGAGCAGATCACGGCCCTGGGCCTGCTGGGCATTGCGGGCGTGGTCGGCGGTGTGTTCCTGATCGCGGGCGGCCCGGGGCTGCTGCGCGCCGCGCACGACCCCGCAGCGCGTGCGCGCGTGCACAAGGGGCTGGCCTACGGCGTGCTGACGGGGGTCTTCATCGCCAGCTACACCGTGGTCGATGGCTATGCGGTCAAGGTCGTGCTGATGTCGCCGATCCTCATCGACTACATGGGCAATTTCGTGCGCGTGGCCCTGCTCGCGCCGGCCGTGCTGCGCGACCTGCCCACCGCTGCGCTGCTGTGGCGCGCGCAGTGGCGCTTTGCGCTGCTCGTGGCCGTGGTCAGCCCGGTGGCGTATGTGCTGGTGCTCTACGCCATGCAGCAGGCGCCGCTGTCGCACGTGGCGCCGGCGCGCGAGGTGTCCATGCTGTTCGCCGCCCTCATCGGCGGCCACCTGCTGGGCGAGGGCGACCGCGTGGCGCGCATCTTCGGTGCGCTGTGCATCGCCGCCGGCGTGACGGCGCTCGCGCTGGGCTGAACGCGCATGGCCACGCCGGCTGCGGCCACCCCACTGCTGGGCTGCGACTTCTCCAGCAGTCCGAGCCGGCGCAAGCCGATCGTGCTGGCGCTGGGCGAGCGCCGTGGCGCCCGCGTCGTGCTGGCCGGCCTGCAGCGCTTTGACACGCTCGCGGCGTTTGGCCGCTGGCTGGCCGAGCCGCGCCCCTGGGTGGGCGGCTTCGACCTGCCGTTTGGCCTGCCGCGCGAGCTGCTGCACACCCTGGGCTGGCCGCTGCAGTGGCAGGCCTGCATGCGCCACTACCAGTCGCTCACGCGCGCGCAGATTCGCAGTGCCTTCGCTGCGTTTTGCGCATGCGCGCCCGGTCGGCGGCAAGTTTGCCCACCGCGCCACCGATGGCCCGGCCGGCTCGAGCACGAGCATGAAATGGGTCAACCCGCCCGTGGCCTACATGCTGCATGCCGGCGTGCCGCTGCTGCTCGATGCCGGTGTGCACCTGCCCGGCGTGCACGCGGGCCAGGACGTGGACGGTGGGCGGCGCGTGGCCCTGGAGGCCTACCCGGGGCTGCTCGCGCGCGAGGTGCTGGGGCGGCGCAGCTACAAGAGCGACGCCCGCGCCCAGCAGACGCCCGAGCGCCTGCTCGCGCGCAAGGACCTGGTCACCGCGCTGGAGCACGGCCAGACCCGGCTGGGCCTGCAGCTCAAGCTCAGCCATGCGCAGCGCGACGCCGTGGTCGACGACGCCAGCGGCGACCGCCTGGACGCCGTGCTGTGCCTGCTGCAGGCCGCCTGGGCCGAGCGCGCGCACGCGGCGGGCGACCCGCTGTATGGCCTGCCGCCGGACATGGACCCGCTCGAAGGCTGGATCATTACGGCGTGACGTACCGGCCGGTGCACCGGCGGCGGCGGCCGTTCCGGCAGGCCGGGGCGCACAATGGCAGGCTGTGTCCTTTCCGTTCTCTGGAGCCGCATTTCCATGCCTTCCCTCGAAACCCTGGTGGCGTTTTTTGGTGTCGCTGTCCTGCTGGGCCTGACGCCCGGCCCGGACAACCTTTTCGTGCTGCTGCAGTCGGCCCAGCGCGGCTGGCGCGCCGGCATGGCCGTGGTGCTGGGCCTGTGCGCGGGGCTCGTGGTGCACACGGCGGCCGTGGCGCTGGGGCTGGCGGCGGTGTTCGCGGCCTCGGCGCTGGCGTTCACCGCGCTCAAGTTCTGCGGCGCCGCTTACCTGGCGTGGCTCGCGTGGCACAGCCTGCGCGCGCCGGTGGCGGTGGTCGATGGGGCGGTGGGCGATGGCGCCACAGGTGAAGAAGGGGCCGGGGCCAACGGCCCGGGCGCGCGCGGCGCTGCAGCGGCCCCGGGTCTGGCGCGCATGGTGGGGCGCGGCATGGTGATGAACCTCACCAACCCCAAGGTGCTGATCTTCTTCCTGGCATTCCTGCCGCAGTTCGCCGACCCGGCGCGCGGCAGCGTGGCGCCGCAACTCATGGTGCTGGGCGTGGTCTTCATGCTGGCGACCTTGCTGGTGTTCGGTGCCATCGCCTGCTTTTCGGGGGCCTTCGGGGTGGTGCTGCAGCGCTCGGCGCGCGCGCAGCGCTGGCTCAACCGGGTGGCGGGGCTGGTCTTTCTCGGGCTGGCGGTGCGCCTGGTCACGGTGACGCGGTAAAGTGTGCTATGTAAAATATAGCTGTCAGCGCTTGACAGATAAGCGTTTGAAGCCAAAAACACCCAAAAGATGACACCGCGCAGGACGATGCTCCCATGACCGAACTGATCCTCATCCGCCATGGCGAAACCGACTGGAACCGCGAGCTGCGCTTCCAGGGCCAGGTGGATGTGCCGCTCAACGCCACCGGCCATGCGCAGGCGCAGCGCCTGGCGCAGCGGCTGGCACGCGAAGGCGTGCGGGCCGACCACCTGGTCAGCAGCGACCTGCTGCGCACGCAGCAAACCGCGCAGCCCGTGTTGGGCGCGCTGCTGCCGCAGCTGCGCCTGGAGGCGCTGGTCGACCGCGCGCTGCGCGAGCAGAGTTTTGGCGTGGTCGATGGCATGCGCGTGGACGACATCAAGGCCCAGCACGCCGGCGCCTGGGCGCAGTGGCTGCGCTTTCACGCCGATTCGGGCATGCCCGGGGGTGAGACCACGCGCGAGTTCCACGCGCGCGCGATGGGCGCGCTGCGGCGCCTGGCGCAGGCGCATGCGGGCCAGACGCTGGTGGTGGTGACGCACGGCGGCGTGCTCGACATGGTGTGGCGCACGGCGCATGGCCTGGGCCTGGCGGGGCCGCGCCAGAGCGACATTCCGAACGCCGCATTCAACCGCGTGCGCATGCAGGGCGAGGCGATCGAGATCGTGCGCTGGGCCGATACGCGGCACCTCGAAGGCCTGCCGGCGCAGCCGGTGTACGACCAGTCCAAGGCGCAGGCCGAAATCGAGACCAGCGCAGCCCTGAAGCCTGCGTAAACCGAACTGCCGATCGCGTTCCGTGGGGGAGGCCACCCGGGCGGCCGCTGCTTACGCGCTGGTCGGCGGCTGCGGCCAGGGCCGCTGGGGCTCGCGGATCAGCTCGAACGCCCGCGCCGCGCGCAGCACGCCCAGGTCGTCGAAGCGCGCGCCCGCGATCTGCAGGCCGATCGGCAGGCCGCTGGCGGTGTAGCCGCAGTTGACCGAGGCGGCCGGTTGCTCCGACATGTTGAACGGCACCGTGAAGCCGATGTGCTCCAGCGGGCGCAGCGGGTCGTTGGTGGGCGAGGGCAGCTCGGCCGCGAAGGCCGGCAGGGGCGCCACGGGCGAGACCACGTAGTCGAAGGCGTTGCAGGCCTGGACGGTGGCGATGCGCGCGAGGTGGAACTGCTGGCTCGCGCGGAACACCTCGGCGCCGGTCATGCCGGCCGCGCTGTCGGCCCAGGCACGGATATAGGGCAGCACCCGGGCCTTGCGCTCGGGCGCCAGCGTGGCCATGTCCAGGTGCGAGCGCATGCGCCAGAAGTGGTCCATGCCGTCGAGCATGGCCTGCGTCATGAACGGCTGCATCGGCACGACGGTGGCGCCCGCGCGCTCCAGCAGGCGCGCTGCGTGCTCGACGGCGGCGCGCACCTCGGGCTCCAGCGCCAGGCCGCAGCCCGCTTCGAGCAGCAGGCCGATGCGCAGGCCGCGCAGGAACTCCGGCCCCTGGTCGAACCGGTCCCAGGCGATGTCCTGCGCGGGCAGGCTCATGCTGTCGCGCGCGTCGCTCTGGCTCAGCACCTGCATCAGGAGCGCGGCGTCGGCGACGCTGCGGGTCATGGGGCCGGCGGCGCGGCCGGTATAGGGCGGGTCGATGGGAATGCGCCCCAGGCTGGGCTTGAGCGTGAAGATGCCGCACCAGCTGGCCGGCAGGCGGAGAGAGCCGCCGATGTCGGTGCCCACATGCAGCGGGCCATAGCCCGCGGCCGCGGCGGCGCCCGCACCCGCGCTCGAGCCGCCCGGTCCCTTGGACAGGTCCCAGGGGTTGCGCGCCAGCGCATGGAAGCTCGACAGCCCCGACGACAGCATGCCGTAGTCGGGCATGGTGGTCTTGGCCACGAGCACCGCGCCGGCCTCGCGCAGGCGGGCGGCCGGCGGGGCGTCGGCGCTTGCGGGCACCAACGTCGACGGCGGCAGTGCCCAGCGGCGTCGGGTCGCCGCGCGTGGCGATGTTGTCCTTGAGGGTGGCCGGCACGCCATCGAGCAAGCCCTGCGGCGCGCCGCGCAGCCAGCGCGCCTCGGAGGCGCGCGCCTGTGCCAGCGCGGCCTCGGGGCGCAGCAGCCAGGTGGCGTGCAGGTGCGGCTCCCAGCGTTCGATGTGGTCGAGCACGGCCTGCGTCACCTCCACGGGCGAGAGCGTGCGCGCGCGGTACGCGGCCAGCAGGGCGTGGGCGGGCAGCGCGTGCAGGGCGCCGTCGGTGGCGGCGCTCAGGTCCACGACAGCGCCGAGAGGTCGTTGACGAACACGGGCATGTCTTTCCACAGGCCCTTGAGGTTCTTGTGCGCCACCGTCACCCACTGCGGCTGGTACAGGAACGCGTGCACGCAGTCCTGCGCCAGCAGGCGCTGCGCATCGCCCAGCAGGCGGGCGCGGTCGGCTGGGCGCGCCGAGGTCTGGATCTTGGCGTACAGCTCGTTGAACTGCGGCGACTGGTAGCCCCAGTAGTAGTCGGGCTTGGCGAAGTTGCCCAGGTCGAAGGGCTCGACGTGCGAGATCAGCGTCAGGTCGTAGTTCTTGGCGCCATAGGTGCCGCTGAGCCACTGCGCCCACTCCACGTTCTGCAGCTTGGCGACGATGCCGATCTTGGCCAGCTGCGCCGCGATCACCTCGCCGCCCTGGCGCGCGTAGGGCGTGGGCGGCAGGGTCATGGTCAGTTCGAGCGGCGTCTTGATGCCGGCCTCGGCCAGCAGCTTCCTGGCCTTTTCCACGTCGTAGGGGTTGATGCCCGTGGTGTCCACATAGCCGAAGGCGCCGGGCACATAGTGGCTGCCGATGGGCGCGCCGTAGCCGTCGGCGCCGCCCTCGATCACGGCCTTGCGGTCGATGGCGGCCGCGATGGCGCGGCGCACGCGCACGTCGTTGAGCGGCTTCCTGGCGTTGTTGATGGCCAGGATGGTCTTGGCGCGCGAGCCGCTGACCACCACCTGGAAGCGCGGGTTGGCCTTGAACTGCGCCACGCTGCGCGGCGTCACGCGCGGGAAGGCGTCGACGTCGCCGGCCAGCAGCGCCGCCACCTGGGCGGCCGGGTCGGAGATGAAGCGGAAGGTGGCGCGGCGGATGCGGATGGCTGCGGGGTTGCGAAACCCGTCCCAGCGGCCCAGCGTGATCGATGAGCCCTTGCTCCAGGCATCGAGCTTGTACGGGCCCGTGCCCACGGGTTTGGTGGCATTGGTGTCGGCGCTCTTGGGCTCGACGATGATGGCCGTGGCCTGGCCGAGCATGAACAGGAAGTCGGGGTCGATGTCCTTGTTGATGACCACCACCGTGTGCTCGTCGACCACCTGCGTGCTGAGGTTGGCGAAGTTGCGCTTGTCCTTGTTGGTGCTCTTGTCGCTGGCGGCGCGATCGAAAGAGAACTTCACGGCGGCGGCGTTGAACGGCTCGCCGTTCTGGAACTTCACGCCCTTGCGCAGCCGGAAAGTGGTCGTCATGAGGTCGGGCGAGACCTCCCAGCCCTCGGCCAGCAGCGGCGAGACGCTGCCGTCGGGGTTGATCTTGGTCAGCGTCTCAAAGACGTTGTAGTGGACGATCTCGGCGATCGACGAGGCCGCGCCCGCGGTCGGGTCCAGCCCCGGCGGCTCCAGCGTCAGGGCCAGGACCACGGTGTCCTTCTTGCTCTGCGCGAAGGCTGCAAGCGGCAGGGCCAGCGGGGCGGCGGCGAGGGCGCCCGTGGCGAGGACGGTGCGGCGGTTGAGCATGGACAGGGTCTCCCAATGAAAACGTGGCAGGCAGCGCGCTTGCCGGGCAGCCCCCGGAGGCGCTGCGCAGCAAGGCAAACAACGTTCCTTTTTACACCATTGCGCGCACGGCGCGCGCCGGTGGCGGCTGCATCGGCGGCACGGCTTCGAGCAGCGCGCGCGTGTAGGGGTGGCTTGGCGCGGTGAACAGCGTGCCGGGCGCGCCCTGCTCGACGATGCGGCCCTGGTAGAGCACGGCCACGTCGTCGCACAGGTGGTTCACCACCGCGAGGTCGTGGCTGATGAGCAGGTAGGTGACGCCGAACTCCTGCTGCAGGTCCGCCATGAGGTTGAGCACCTGTGCCTGCACCGACACGTCGAGCGCGCTCACGGGCTCGTCGGCGACGATCAGGCGCGGGCGCGTGACGAGCGCGCGCGCAATGGCGATGCGCTGGCGCTGGCCGCCCGAAAATTCGTGCGGGTACTTGTCCAGGTCGCTGCGGCGCAGCCCCACCTGGTCGAGCACGGCGGCGGCCTGCGCGCGCTGCGCGGCGCGGCTCGCCAGCCCCTGGGCCTGCAGCGGCTCGGTGACGATGCGCTCGACGGTCTGGCGCGGATCGAGCGAGCCGTACGGGTCCTGGAACACCATCTGGAAGTCGCGCCGCGCATGGCGCAGCTCGGCCTGCGGCAGCGTGTGCAGATTGCGCCCGAGCAGCTCGACCGTGCCCGAGGTCGGCGTGTCCAGCGCCATCACCAGGCGCGCCAGCGTCGACTTGCCCGAGCCCGACTCGCCGACGATGCCCAGGCTGCGCCCCGCCGTGATGCGAAAGCCCACGCCGTTGAGCGCCTGCACCCGCGGGGGCGGCGCAAACAGCCGCTCGCGCGGCAGCGTGTAGTGGCGCACCAGGTCGGTGACCTGCAGCAGCGGCGGGTTTTTGGGGTCAAATAGGCCTCCAGCGCTTGTCCCATCTGCGCTTTCAGCTATCAAATTGTTGGTTTCTGCGGTGCTCATGCGGTG
This sequence comes from uncultured beta proteobacterium, assembly GCA_963703375.1. Classification (GTDB taxonomy): domain Bacteria; phylum Pseudomonadota; class Gammaproteobacteria; order Burkholderiales; family Burkholderiaceae_C; genus Simplicispira. The sequence goes on from CAVPEF010000004.1 coordinate 1,164,369, forward strand.
GGCTCCTGCGCGGCCGCCACCGCTTCGAGCCGGATGCAGCGCACCACATGCCCGTGCGCAAGCCGCGTCGGCGGCGGCACGGTGGCGTGGCAGGCGCCGATGGTGAACGCGCAGCGTCCGGCGAACGGGCAGCCGGCGGGCAGGTCCACCAGCTCGGGCACGGTGCCGGCGATGGTGGCCAGGCGCTGGCCGGGCTGGCGCAGCGCCGCCAGGCGCGGGCGCGCGGCGAACAGGCCGCGCGTGTAGGGGTGGGCCATGGCCGCGAACACCTCTGCCGTGGGGCCGCTTTCGACCACGCTGCCGCCGTACATCACGAGCATGCGGCGCACGTTCTGCGCGATCACGCCAAGGTCGTGCGAGATCAGGATCAGCGCCATCTGGCGCTCGGCCACCAGCTCGGCGATCAGGTCGAGGATCTGCCGCTGGACCGTCACGTCGAGCGCGGTGGTCGGCTCGTCGGCGATCAGCAGATCGGGCCCGCAGGCCAGCGCCATGGCGATGGTGATGCGCTGGCGCTGGCCGCCCGAGAACTGGTGCGGGTAGGCATCGATGCGCCGCGCGGCGTCGGGAATGCCGACGCGGTCCAGCAACGCAATGGCCGCCTGGCGCGCCGCGCGCGCGCCCAGGCCGCGGTGCAGGCGCAGCGGCTCGGCCACCTGGTGGCCGATGCGGTGCACCGGGTTGAGCGCCGTCATCGGCTCCTGGAACACCATGCCGATGCGGTTGCCGCGGATCTGGCACAGCGCGGCGTCGCTCTGGCCCAGCAGCTCCTGGCCGTGCAGGCGGATGCTGCCGCGCACCACGGCGCGCTCGGGCAGCAGGCCCAGCAGCGCCAGCGCGGTCATCGACTTGCCGCAGCCCGACTCGCCCACCAGGCCCAGCGTCTCGCCGCGCTCGAGCGTGAAGCCGACGCCGCGCACGGCCTCGGCCGGGCCGCGCGGCGTGGGCAGCTGCACCTGCAGATCGGAGACTTCGAGCAAGGCCATGGTTGCGGCTTCAGCGTTGGCGCGCCAGGCGCGGGTCGAGCAGGTCGCGCAGCCCGTCGCCCAGCAGGTTCAGCCCGAGCACGGCCAGCGCAATGGCCACGCCGGGCCACACGGCCAGCAGCGGCGCCTGGAACATGAGGGTCTGCGCCTCGGCGAGCATGCGACCCCATGAGGGCTGCGGCGGCTGCGTGCCCAGGCCGAGGTACGACAGCGCGGCCTCGGCCAGGATGGCGATGGCGAACTGGATGGTCGCCTGCACGATCAGCACCGAGGCAATGTTGGGCAGCACATGGTCGAGCGTGATGCGCCAGCGGCCCTTGCCGCAGGCGCGCGCGGCCAGGATGAATTCGCGCGACCACACGGCGTTGGCCGAGGCGCGCGTGACGCGCGCAAACGTCGGGATGTTGAAGATGCCGATGGCAACGATGGCGTTGACGATGCCTGCGCCGAACACCGCCGTCAGCATGATGGCCGAGAGGATCGCCGGGAAGGCGAACGTGAAGTCGGCCACGCGCATCACCAGCTCTTCGACCCAGCCGCGCCGCGCCGCGGCCAGCAGCCCCAGCGCCGTGCCGACCGACAGGCCGATGCCCACGGCGATCACGCCGACCAGGATCGAATTGCGCGCCCCCACGAGCAGCAGCGAAGCGACGTCGCGGCCGAACGCGTCCGTGCCGAGCCAGTGCGCGGCCGTGGGCGCCTGCAGCTTGCCGGGCAGGTCCATCTCGTAGGGCGACCACGGCGTCCAGACGAAGGACAGGCCGGCCGCGGCCAGCAGCAGCAGCACCAGCAGCGCGCCCAGCGCGAAGCTGGGGTGGCGCAGCGCGCGCTGCCAGCCGCGGCGGGCCGCGCGGCCAGCGGGGAGGGCGAGCGGAGCGCTCATATGTCGCTGGCCTGCACGCGCGGATCGATCGCGGCATAGAGGAGGTCGACGACGAAGTTGACCGCGACCACCATGGCCGCCAGCAGCATCACGCAGTTGCGCACCACGACCAGGTCGCGGTTGGCGATCGACTGGAAGATCAGGCGCCCGAGGCCCGGCAGGTAAAACACGTTCTCGACCACGATGGTGCCGGCCAGCAGGTTGGCGAACTGCAGGCCCATCACCGTGACCACCGGGATCATGGCGTTGCGCAGCACGTGGCCCCACAGCGTCGGCGCGCCGTGACAGGCCCTTGGCGCGCGCGGTGCGCACGAAATCTTCGCGCAGCACGTCGAGCACGGCCGAGCGCGTGATGCGCGCCAGGATCGCCGCCTGCACCACGGCCAGCGAAATGGCCGGCAGCAGCAGCGCCTTGAGCGCCGGCAGCGGGCCGCCGCCGCTGGCCTCGGTCCAGCCCGGAAAGCCACCCGCCGAGAACCACTGCAGCTGCACCGAAAACAGCAGGATCAGCAGAATCGCGAACCAGAAGTTGGGAATGGCGATGCCGATCTGCGCCAGCGCCATGACCCCGATGTCGCCCGGCCGGTTGTGCCGCGCGGCCGCATACACGCCCGCGGCCAGCGCCAGCACCGTGGTGATCGCCATCGCGAGCAGGGCCAGCGGCACGGTCAGCGCCAGGCGCTCGAGCACCAGCTCCAGCACCGGCGAGCCGTAGGCGTGGCTGTCGCCCAGGTCGCCCGTGAGCAGGCCGCCGAGCCAGTGGCCGTAGCGCTGCCAGGCCGGCTGGTCCAGCCCGAGCTGGGCGGCCAGCGCGGCGACGGCTTCGGGCGCCGCGTCGGGCCCCATCAGCACCTGCGCAGCGTTGCCCGGAAGAATCTCCAGCACCAGGAACACCACCGCGGAGGTGCCGACCAGCGTGGCGATCAAGGTGGCGAGGCGTTTGAGGAGGAAAAGGCTCATGCAGCGGAAGCGGGGAGGGCGGCGAGGCGGCGGCGCAAGGCGCGGGTAGCGCCGCAGCATAGCGGCAAATCTCCCCACCGGGGCGGGGGGCTCCGAAGCTGCCGCGGCGAAGCGGGATAATGGTGGATTGGGCCGCCGGCGTGCCAAGGCCACTGCCGCATGCCGCGCCCACCTCATCCACCGGAGTCTGCCATGGCCTTGATGATCACCGACGAATGCATCAACTGCGATGTCTGCGAACCCGAGTGTCCGAACCAGGCGATCTACCTGGGCCCGCAAATCTACCAGATCGACCCGCACAAGTGCACCGAGTGCGTGGGCCACTTTGACGAGCCGCAGTGCATGCAGGTCTGCCCTGTGTCGTGCATTCCCGTCGATCCGCAGCATGTGGAGAGCCGCGAAACGCTGTGGCAAAAATTCCACCGCCTGCAGGCGAGCGTGCAGATCGGCTAGCCGGTTTCAGGCCATTTCAGGCTCCAGCGCTGATGGAATAAGCGCTGGTAGCTATTAAAACCGTAGTGCATATCACACCGCCTCGGGCCGGGGCGGCTTCGGGCGTGGCGGCTTGGTGGTGTGGATCTGCAGCGTCGCCTTGTCCATGTCGCCGGCCTGCAGCAGTGGCCAGGCCTTGAGCGAGTGGGCAATGCTGTCTTCGATCAGCGTGCGCTGTTCGGGCGCCGGCTTCTTGAGCACCCAGTTGGCCACGTCGGCGCGGTCGCCGGGGTGGCCGATGCCGATGCGCAGGCGCCAGTAGTCGGGCGAGCCCAGCTGCGCATGGATGTCGCGCAGGCCGTTGTGGCCCGCGTGGCCACCGCCGCGCTTGAGCTTGGCCTGGCCCGGCACGATGTCGAGCTCGTCGTGCACGACGAGGATCTCGTCGGGTGCGATCTTGAAAAAACGCGCCAGGGCGGCCACCGACTTGCCCGAGAGGTTCATGAAGGTCTGCGGCTGCAGCAGCCACACGCTCTGGCCCTGCACGGCAGCACGCGCCGCCAGGCCCCAGTAGCTGCGCTCGGGCTGCAGCGTGAGCTTGAGTTCGCGCGCCAGCGCGTCGATCCACCAGAAGCCCGCGTTGTGGCGCGTGGCTTCGTACTCGGGCCCGGGATTGCCCAGGCCCACAAACAATTTGATCATGCGGGCGATTATCCGTGGCACCAAAAGGAACGGCCCACACTGGGTGGGCCGTTGTCGGGCAGGGCCGCCGCGCGCGGCGGCGGCACGGCAGGAAGAATTACTTCTTCTTGCCCTTGCCCTTGGCATCGGCGGGTGCAGCCGCGGCAACGGGCGTCTCGACAATGACCAGCGGCGGCACGACCGACACCAGCGTCGGGTTGTTCTGGCTGCCACGCGTGACAGGGCTCACGCCGCGTGGGAACTTCACGTCCTTCAGGTGCACTGACATGCCCTTCTTGAGGCCGCTCAGGTCGACGCTGATGAACTCGGGCAGGTCCGAGGGCATGCAGGTCACGTCGAGTTCGTTCACGACCGTGTTGATCGTGCAGTTTTCGGTCTTGACCGCGACGGACTCTTCCGCGCCGACGAAGTGCACGGGCACCTTCATGTGCAGCTTGGTCTTGGCGTCCACGCGCTGGAAGTCCACGTGCAGCACCAGTTGCTTGAAGGGGTGGTATTGCACGTCGCGCAGCAAAACCTTGCTGGTCTGGCCGGCCACTTCCATGTCGAGCACGCTGGAGTGGAAGGCTTCCTTCTTCAGGGCGTGCCACAGGGCGTTGTGGTCCACTTCAATGGCTTGGGGTTCGGCCGAACCGCCATAAACGATACCGGGCGTGCGGCCCGAATTGCGCAGACGGCGGCTCGCACCCGTACCTTGCTTGGCGCGCTCAAAAGCGACGAAGTTCATAAAAATTCTCCATGGGAAGTGCACCGCGACCAGTGTCACTTTCGGTTGTCAAAAGGCCTCCAATGCTGGAGGCCTCACTTTTTTGTTCCGACCTAGAAAAGATTTTCCTGGTCCGAGAACAAACTCATCACCGAGTCCCCGCGGGCGATGCGCTGAATCGTTTCGGCGATCAGCGGTGCGACGGAAAGCTGGCGGATCTTGGCGCAGCCGCGTGCGGCGTCGCTCAAGGGGATGGTGTCGGTCACCACGACTTCGTCGAGCGACGTGCCTTGCGCAATGCGCTCGATGGCCGGGCCGGAAAAGATCGGGTGCGTGCAGTAGGCGTAGACCTTCTTGGCGCCGCGCTCCTTGAGCACTTCAGCGGCCTTCACAAGCGTGCCCGCGGTGTCGATCATGTCGTCCATGATCACGCAGTTGCGTCCTTCGATTTCACCGATCACATGCATCACTTCGGACACATTGGCCTTGGGGCGGCGCTTGTCGATGATGGCCAGGTCGCAACCCAGCTGCTTGGCCAGCGCCCGGGCGCGCACCACGCCGCCCACGTCGGGCGAGACCACGATCAGGTCTTCGTAGTTCTGCTGGCGCAGGTCGCCCAGCAACACGGGCGAAGCGTAGATGTTGTCCACCGGAATGTCGAAGAAGCCCTGGATCTGGTCGGCATGCAGGTCCATGGTCAGCACGCGGGCCACGCCCACGGCCTGCAGCATGTTGGCCACCACCTTGGCGGTGATGGGCACGCGCGTCGAGCGGGGGCGACGGTCTTGCCGCGCATAGCCGAAATAGGGGATGACGGCGCTGATGCGTTCGGCCGAAGCGCGCTTGAGCGCATCGACCATGATCAGCAGTTCCATCAGGTTTTCATTGGTCGGAGCGCAGGTGGACTGGACCACGAAAACGTCGCGGGCGCGAACGTTCTGGTTGATTTCCACGGTGACTTCGCCGTCGGAGAAGCGACCGACATGCGCAGCTCCGAGCGAGATTCCAAGGTGCTGCGCGATTTCCAAGGCCATGCCAGGATTGGCATTGCCAGTGAAAACCATGAAGTCAGGGTGATTGGCTTGCATGAGCGTCTCAGCGATTTGAATTGAATGCCTGTACGCGACAAGAATTTGGCAGGGGAGAAAGGATTCGAACCTTTGCATGCTGGAATCAAAATCCAGTGCCTTAACCAGCTTGGCGACTCCCCTACACAGGTCGATTGCCGAATGGCCATCGACCTAAAACTTTATCCTATGCCCACCCTGCCAGAGGGTGAATCATCAGGTTTTCACAGACCTTGACTTGCCATCCGCTTGGAGCGTCCGGCAGGACCATCGCCTGTGGAATTTGCGCAAACACCGCACTTCCTGAGCCTGTCATTCTTGCCTTCAGCCCCTGGGTTGCAAGCCACTGTAGGGCTTGCGTGACTTCGGGGCAGAGTGCCTGAGCAACGCTCTGCAAGTCGTTACGACCAAAATCGTAGTGTGCTGCAGCAAAGCCTGAGATTGTAGCACTGTCTGAATCGCGTTTAAGGAAGGGAGAAGAAAAAATTTCTTTGGTCTCCAATCCTGCTTCGGGTTTGACGACCACGAAACGCGCTTTCGGAAGCTGGTGTGCGTTCTCAAGCGGCGCTATTGTCTCACCAATTCCTTCGACCCAAGCGTTCCCGCCGCATAAAAAAAAGGGCACATCCGCGCCGAGTGTGAGGCCGATCTGCCGCAGCGCGGGCAAGCCCAGGTGCAGGCCCCACAGCCGGTTGAGCGCCAGCAGCACAGAGGCCGCGTCCGACGAGCCGCCGCCCATGCCGGCCTGCGCCGGAATGCGCTTGTGCACGCTGATGTGTGCGCCATGCCGGCAACCGGTGGCCGCTTGCAGTGCGCGCGCAGCGCGCAGCGTCAGATCGTCCGCCGGCAGGGGCGTCGAAAGGTCTTCCCGGCTCAGTTGCCCCTGCGCACGGCGTTCGAAATGCAGGGTGTCGCACCAGTCGACCAGCATGAAGACCGACTGCAGCAGGTGGTAGCCGTCGGCACGCCGGCCGGTCACATGCAGAAAAAGATTCAGCTTGGCGGGCGCCGGAACATCGTAGATCGCTTGCATGGCCGCAGTTCAGCGCTCAAAGGTCACGCGCAGCGTGGCGCGCGGAGAGGGTTCGTGGCGAACTGCCACCAGCCGCCCCTGTTCAATCGTGCTCAGGTCGGCATGCCATCCGGGGGCCGTCGCTTGCAATCCGCCGAGCCAGCTGAACAGTGCACGCACGGGAATGGCGGTGCCTGTGGCCTGCAGCAGCAGTTCGTCCAGTGAGGCGGATTCGCGGGGCTCGCCCTGGGACTGCAGGCGGGCGTGCCCTGGGGCCCACTCAAGTTGTGCCAGCACACTGCCCAAGGGGCTCAGCAACGTCAGAGCGCCGCGCGTGGCGTCGCCGTCGAGCTCGAATGCAGCGGCAAACGATTGCGAGGCATGGTCTTCAATGGCGAGGGCCAGCCGGCCACTCCAGTGGCTGCGTTGCGCCAGGGCGCTGTCCGGTGCCGTTGGGCGCTGCGCGCAGCCGGCCACCAGGCACAGCACCACTGCAGCCCAGAACATCCGGCGCAGGGCCCGATGGCAGGAATTGGCGGGCTGCGAAAAGGGGCGGAGCACAACGTGCATCACAGCCCAGCGCCCAGGCGCTTGAGGGTTTCGCGCAGTGTGTCGTTGTCGGCATTGAGCTGCTGGCCCTGCTTCCAGACGGACAGCGCCTGCTCTTTGTCGCCCAGGCTCCACAAGACTTCGCCCAGATGGGCGGCAATTTCTGCGTCGGGGCGGCTCTTGAAGGCCTGTTCCAGCAATCTGGCGGCCTCGGTGCGGTTTCCAAGGCGGAATTCCACCCAGCCCAGGCTGTCCGTAATGAACGGGTCCTGCGGTGCGAATTCCAACGCTTTCTGGATCAGCTGCTTGGCTTCTTCGAGCCGGATCCCACGCTCGGCCAGCGAGTAACCCAGCGCGTTGTAGGCGTGGTGGTAATCGGGCTGGCGGACCATCAACTGGCGCAGCAGGCGCTCCATGGCCTCTGGATGGCCGGCTTTGTCTGCCAGCATGGCCTGGTCGTAGAGCAATTCGTTGTCGTCGGGAAACTGTGCCACCGCCTTGCCTTGCAATGCATAGGCTTCGCTGTATTGGCCGGCGTCTCGCAGCAATTGCACTTCGGCCAGCAGTTTCATGCGTTCGTCGTCGGGCGTGGTGCCGGGCAGGCTTCGAATCAGCGCCCGGGCCTGGGCGAGTTTGCCTTGGCGCCCCAGCAGAAAGGCGCGCTGACTCTGCGCAGCGAACATGTCCTGCGGACTGTCGATGCGGTTGAGCCAGGCGTCTGCCGCTTCGTAGTCTCCGCGCCGCTCAGCGATCTGTGCGTGCAGCAAATAGGCCTGTGACAAACCGGCGCGGCGCGCATTGCCCTCGGGGGCGGCCTGGGCCAGGGCTTCAAATTGCTCCAAGGACTTTTGCGCCAGCGGCAACTGCTTGAGCTGGTACTGCAGCGCGGCCTGCATGAGCCAGGCTTCGGCAAAGTCTGGCTTCTCGCTGGTGGCTGCCTGCAGTTGCTGGAGAGCTTCATCGTTGCGCTGCAGGTTGACCAGCACGCGTGCGTAAGCCGCACGCAGAGCGGGCGAAGGCTTGCCGGCAAAGTAACGCGCCGCGACCGCATCGGCCTGCAAGGTGCGCGCGTCCAGAAGCTCCAGCGCCAGGAGTGCCGGGCCGTCGCTGAGTGGGTCAAGCTGCTGCGCGCGTTGCGCCGCCTCGAGTGCGCCCGCCTTGTCGTCCGCCAGCAAGCGCATGCGTCCCACCGCTGTCCAGGCTGCAGCACCTGTGGTGGGGCTGGCCAGATCTTCCGCGAGCGCCTGTTCCACCACGGCGGCCGCGAGCGCCTTGTCGCTGGCACGGCGGTACATCTGTGGCAATACCTGAAAGCTGGCAGCCTTGGCCTGCAATGGTGTCTGCGCCAGCTCCTGCTTCAGCGGGCCGGCGGTGTCGGCAATACGGTTGAGGGCCACCAGAATCTGCAGCACATACCGGTTGGCATCGCGCGACTGTGGCCAGGCTTCCTTCCAGGCAGTGGCTGCCTGCAATGCAGCGTCGCCAGAGCGCGCTTGCAGGGCAATATCGGCCGCGCGCCTGTAGAGCTTTTCGTCGTTGCTGCGGCGGGCCGCTTCCAGCATGAGGGCATAGCCAGCACCAGGGTCGCCAGATTGGGTGGTCATCTCGCCCAGCAGCACTTCGTAGAACAGTTCGGCATCGAGGGCTGCGTCGGGCTCGGCTTCAGCGGTCTGGGCAACCTTGGCAACGCGCTGGGCTTTGCCCTTGGCGGCGACGGGTTGCTCCACCGCTGCCGCTGCTCCGGCCAGCAGAGCAGCGGCCAAGGAGGCCAGCAGAAGGCGGTATGTTTGGACCATCGGGCCATAATAATCCATGCATGTGCCCCTTGTTTTGAAGTGATTGTCGATGCCTGAACTGCCAGAAGTGGAAGTGACACGCCGCAGTTTTGCGGCTGCCATCGCGGGGGGGCGAATACTCTCGGTCGAGATGGGAAAGCCGCTGCGCTGGCCCCTGGGAATTGACCCGTGGCAGTTGCAGGGACGGCGGGTGGTGGGGGTGCGCAGGCGGGGCAAGTACCTGCTTCTGGATCTGGATAAAGGCATGCTGCTGCTCCATCTGGGCATGTCTGGCAGCCTGGGGTTTGCCCAGGCTTTGCCAGCGCGGGGTGTGCACGACCACTTTGAACTGCTCACCACGCAAGGCACCCTGCGATTGCACGACCCGCGCCGGTTCGGCGCAGTGGTCTATGCCGGAAGTGAGGAGGATGCGGTGGCCGTCAAGCTGCTGAGTGGGCTGGGCATGGAGCCGCTTTCGGATGGATTTTCGCTGGAGCGTTTCAAGGCGGGCCTGAAAGCCGCCCGCGCTCCCGTCAAGCAGGTTTTGCTGGCAGGAAAGCTGGTCGTGGGCGTAGGCAATATTTACGCCTCGGAAGTGCTGTTCATGGCGGGAATTCGCCCCATGACCCCGGCAATGCGCATCGGCCCGAAGCGGGTGCAAAGGCTGTACGACGCCATTCAGCACGTGCTGCGCGCCGCGGTGGAAGCCGGAGGCAGTACCTTGCGGGATTTCTCCAGCGCCGATGGCCAGACCGGCCATTTCCAGTTGCAGGCGCGTGTCTATGCCCGTGAAGGGATGCCCTGCCATACTTGCGCGACGGCCGTGCGCATGGTGCGCCAGGGACAGCGCAGCAGTTTCTATTGTCCGAAATGCCAGCGCGCGTGAGTGGCCACAACGCAGCGGACGCAGGGCGCCGCGTCCACGGTGCTGAATTCGTGGACCGTCGGTCCCTGGGCCAGACATTGAATTCCGGGAGCGGTGTGGGATCCTCATTCAACGAACAGTTCGAGCAGCATGGGTCTTGGCGGCGCGAATTTGCCCAGCAGTTGGCGCGGCTGGGCGAGTGGATGGCGTCGCACGACTTCCTGGATGCCGCGATGCGTGAGCGTTTGCAGCGGCTGGCAGACCAGGTGCGCACCGACAAGATCATGGTGGCGTTCGTCGCCGAGTTCTCGCGTGGCAAGTCAGAGCTGATCAATGCCCTTTTCTTTGCAGGCTTTGGACGCCGCATCATGCCGGCCAGCGCCGGCAGAACCACCATGTGCCCGACCGAGCTGGGCTATGACCCAGCGCTGGCGCCGAGTTTGCGTTTACTGCCGATCGACACCCGTTCGCAGCAGCAAAGCCTGACGGAGTGGCGGATGCGACCCGAGCAATGGGTCGAATTTCCGCTGGACATCCACAATGCCGATCAAATTGCACAGGCGATGGCGAAAGTCGCCCAGGTGCGCCATGTCAGTGTGGACGAAGCGCGGGCCCTGGGCTTTTGGCACGACGAGTTGCCCAGCGAAAACCCCATGGTGGACGCGCAGGGATGCGTCGAAGTGCCGATGTGGCGGCATGCGCTCGTCAACATGCCGCACCCTTTGCTCAAGCAAGGCCTGGTGATTCTGGATACGCCTGGGCTCAACGCCGTGGGCGCCGAGCCCGAGCTCACGGTCAACCTGCTGCCACAGGCCCAGGCTGTGGTTTTTATTCTCGGAGCGGATACCGGTGTCACACGGTCGGATCTGGCCATCTGGCGGGAGCATCTGACCTCTGCGCACGGAGGCCAAGAAGCGCGCCTGGTGGTGCTCAATAAAATCGACACCCTCTGGGACACGCTCAGCTTGCCTGAGCAGGTGCAGTCGCAACTGGAGCGCCAGTGCACCACGTCTGCGCAATTGCTGGGTGTGCATCCGGAACAAATTTTGCCGGTCTCTGCGCAAAAAGGGCTGGTCGCCAAGATCTGCGGGGATAGCGCTTTGTTGGCTGCGAGTGGGTTGCCTGTGCTCGAGAAGGCCTTGGCCGAAGGCATCGTGGGCAGGCGCCAAGCGATTTTGCGCGCAGCCATTGCCGATGGTGTGACAGGGTTGCGCAACGAGGCTGCGCGTGCGATCAATATCCGCAGGCGTGATCTGGACGACCAGATGCTGGAATTGCGCAGCCTGCGTGGCAAGAACGCTTCGGTGATTGCATCGATGCGCCAGCGCGTCGAGCAGGAGCAACGCGAATTCGAGTTGAGTGCCACCAAGATCCACGCGGTTCGGGCCGTGCACCTGAAACTGCTGGGTGCTGTTTTGGACCCACTCGGTGCAAAAGCGCTGAAGGCGCACATGCAGGAGCTGAATGAAGCGTTGCAACACAGTGGGTTGAAGCTGCGTATTCGCAGCCATTACACACAGTTGTTCGAGCGCCTGCGTGGCTCCCTGGATGGGGCAGAGGCCGCTGCGGTGGAAATTCAGGCCATGCTCGGCGGCACATTTCGACTCCTCAATGCAGAGTTCGGCTTCTCTCTGCAGGTGCCTGCTGCGCCGCAACTGGCACCGTTTGTCGCCGATCTGGCACGCATCGAACACAGCCATTTGCAGTATCTGAGCATGGGTAACGCGCTCAAGATGGCGCGGCCCGAGTTTTCGATACGCCTGGGACGCGCACTGGCGCTGCGCCTGCGGGCATTGATGGAGTCGGTCGCCAATGCGTTGGAACTCTGGAGTCACTCGGCTACAGCCCCGCTGAATGCGCAACTGCGTGAACGCCAGCGCAGCTTCGTGCGGCGCATCGAAGCACTGGACCGCATACAGCAGGCCGCCAGTGGTCTGGTGGAACGCATTGCGGAGATCGAGGTCCATGGGCTGGCGCTGGTACAGCTCGAGCAGCGCCTCCAAGCGCTGACTGGCGAACTGGCGCGCGTGTCTGCCGGGCCCGGCGCTGCCCCGGAGCTGGGATTGCAGGCTGTATGAGCGACGCGTTACAGACGATCGCCGCGCTGACGGTGCGCTGGCAAGAAGAGCACGGGCGCAACCATCTGCCGTGGCAGCAAACGCGCGATCCCTACCGGGTGTGGCTGTCGGAGGTCATGTTGCAGCAAACCCAGGTGAGCACGGTGTTGGACTACTACGCCCGTTTTTTGGAACGGTTTCCGGATGTGCGTGCGCTTGCCATGGCTTCTGAAGATGAGGTGTTGTCTCTCTGGAGTGGGCTAGGCTATTACAGCCGTGCCCGCAATTTGCATCGCTGTGCCCAGCAAGTGGTGGCGCTTCATGGGGGCGCGTTTCCTGGCAGCGCGCAGTTGCTGCAGACGTTGCCCGGGATCGGGCGCTCCACAGCCGGAGCGATTGCGGCATTTTGCTTTGCAGAACGTGTGCCTATCCTGGATGCGAATGTGCGCCGTGTGCTGACGCGCGTTCTCGGTTTCGAGGCCGACCTTGCGGTGGCAGCCAACGAGCGCGCCCTGTGGACCCAGGCTGAAAGCCTGCTGCCGCAAACCGATCTGCCCGTCGCCATGCCGCGTTACACCCAAGGCTTGATGGATCTGGGCGCGACGGTGTGCCTGCCGCGCAAACCGTTGTGTGCGCAGTGTCCACTTGCACAGCAATGCATTGCGTTGAGAGAGGGCGAGCCCACCCGTTATCCAGTGAAGTCCCGCAAACTGGTGCGCAAGTCTGTGTCGTGGTGGCTGCTGTTGCTGCGAGACGATTTGGGACGTGTGCATTTGCAGAGGCGCCCCCAGACCGGAATCTGGGCTGGACTGCACTGCTTGCCTGTGTACGAGCAACGTGCCGCTTTGATGGCACATCCGGCGTTTGACACGGCAGTCTCCGTCGCTGAGTGGCCTGCGTTCGTGCATGTGCTGACCCACAGGGATTTGCATCTGCATACAGTGCAGGTGCATTCGGCGGCTTCAGACTGGCAAGGCGATGAAAGTGCGTGGTTCACCCCGGCGCAGTGGACGGGCCTGGGGTTGCCGGCTCCCATTCGCAAGCTGCTCGAGCGCATCTGACCAAACGGTGGAGGCCGCGATGCCGTGTGTGCTTGCTGCGGTGTCAGCGCGCATCAAGTTCACGGTGGCGGTGCAAGGTCGTCCACTGTTCCTTGAAGGTTTCCGCCAGGCGCTCCACCAGATAAACCGACCGGTGCTGGCCCCCGGTGCAGCCAATGGCGACGGTGACATAGCTGCGGTGGTTTTTCGCCAGAAAGTCCAGCCAATGCGCGAGGAAATGCTCTATGTGCAGGAGCATCTCTGCCACTGCAGGCTGCTGGCTCAGAAAGTCCGCCACCGGTTTGTCCAGGCCGGTCAGGTCCCTCAATGCAGGTTCGTAGTGCGGGTTGGGCAGCATGCGCACGTCAAAGACGTAATCCGCATCCACAGGGATGCCGCGTTTAAAGGCGAACGATTGAAATACCAACGTGAGCTGCTCGGGTGGCGTGGAAATCAGGTCCTTGACATAACCTTGCAGTTCGGAGGCGCGGATCGTGCTGGTGTCAATCACGAGCGCCTGCTCTCTCAGGTCCGCGAGCAGTTCCCGTTCTTCGTCAATCACCTGCATCAGGGCGCGGGGCGCGTTCTTGAGTTCGTCATGAGACAGCGGGTGCCGGCGCCGTGTCTCAGAAAAACGCCGCACCAGGGTGTCCGTGGTGGCATCGAGAAACAGGGAGTGAACTTTGACGCCCTGGCTGCGCAGCCGAGCCAATTCCTGCGGGACTTGTGGCAGTGAAGTGGCGCTGCGCACGTCCATGGCGATGGCAACGCGGTTGCCATGGTGCTGGGGCTCCAATGCCACAAAGGCGGGCAGAAGTTCGGGTGGCAGGTTGTCGACGCAGTAGTAACCGGCATCCTCCAATGCACGCAACGCGACGGACTTGCCGGACCCTGACATTCCGGTGATCAAGACAATTTCCAGGGCCATGGTCTATTTCTCCACACTTCTAATCACTGAGGCCAAGCATCTCGCGTGCATGGGCCAATGTGGTCGGAGAGATGCGCTCTCCGCCCAGCATGCGCGCCACTTCCGAGATGCGCTGCTCTTGCGCAATGGGGGTCACCGTGCTCGATGGGCCAGCGGTTCCTCGGCTCTTGGCAACCACCAGGTGGTGGTCGGCGCACGCTGCCACCTGAGGCAGATGTGTCACCGCCAAGACCTGACGGTCCCGGCCCAGTTGGCGCATCAAGCGGCCAACGGTCTCCGCCACCGCTCCGCCCACCCCCGAGTCCACTTCGTCGAAAATCAACGTGGAAGCCGTACCCAAGGCACTGGTTGCGACGGCGATGGCCAGAGAAATGCGCGACAGCTCGCCACCCGAAGCCACTTTCGCGATGGGGCGTGGCGTCATGCCAGCATGCCCAGCCACCAAAAAGACGACATCGTCTAAGCCGTGGCTGGCGGGCGCATCGGCTTTCGCCACCACCACTTCAAATTTGCCGCCTGCCATGCCAAGTTCCTGCATGGCTTTGCTGATGGCACGCGACAAGCCAGGAGCGGCTTTCGTGCGCGCAAGTGACAATTGGCGGGCCGCATCGCTGTAAGCGCCGGACAGGGCCTGCTCAGCGGTTTCGAGCGCCACGAGATCGGTGGCGGCATCGAGTTGCTGCACTTCAGCGTTCCAGGAGTGCAGCAGGGCCGGAAGCTCTTCAGGCTTGCGCTTGTAGCGGCGCGCGAGGGAGAGCCATTGCGAAACGCGGGCATCCAGTTCCTCGAGGCGTTGGGGGTCCAGCTCGGCGCGCCGCAGATACGACTGCAGGGAACGCGCTACTTCGTTGGCTTGGGCGATGCTCGATGCCAGGATGTCCGTGAACGTGGTGAATTCCGGCTCCAGGTGCTCTTGCTCCGTGAGCAAGTGGTGCGCACGCGCCAAATGGGTGCTGGCGCTGGATTCGTCCTCTGCCAAGGCGGAAAAAGCACCTTGCGCAGCGTCCAGCAGGGCTTGGGCGTGGGTAAGCCGTGTGTGCTGTGCGTTCAGCGTCTCCCATTCACCCTCTGCCGGTGCCAGTTTGCCCACTTCGGCAATCTGCCACTGCAAGCGCTCGCGTTCGCGCTGCAGCGTGCTCTGAGCGGAGCGTGCGTGGGCCAGCTTTTTTTGTACAGCGCGCCACTGTAGCCACTGGGACGCTACTTCTTGGTCAGACACGCCTGCATAGGCATCGAGCAGCCCGCGCACCGCATCCGGTTTGGTGAGACTCTGCCAGGCATGCTGCCCATGGATGTCGAGCAGCTGTTGGCCAACGACACGCAGCTGCGATGCGGTGGCCGGGCTGCCATTGATCCACGCGCGGCTCTTGCCTTGTGTGTCGACGCTGCGCCGCAGCAGCAGTGTGTCGTCGCACTCAAAGCCCGCTTCCTCCAGCCATAAGTGGAGTGCACGAGGGCAGTCGAATTCTGTGCAGACTTCCGTCCGCTCGGCGCCCTCGCGCACCGCGCCTGCGTCGGCGCGGGCACCCAATGAGAGCTGCACTGCATCGATCAGAATGGATTTTCCGGCCCCGGTTTCGCCGGTCAGGGCCGTGAAGCCTTCGTGAAGGTCGAGGTCCAGCGCTTGTACGATGACAAAATCACGCAGCGCAATGCGCTTGAGGGCCATGTTCAGGAGCCTCCTTCGTTCCAGCGCAGTTTTTTACGCAAGGTGTCAAAGTAGCTCCAGCCTTTCGGGTGCAGAAAACGAACGCAATATTCTGACCGGGTCACGAGAATGCGGTCGCCGTGTAAAAGTGACGCCAATGACTGCATGTCGAAGTTGGCGCTGATGTCTCTTCCGCCCACCACCTCTATGGCAATTTCTGTCGCATCCGCTAAAACGATGGGGCGGTTGGACAGCGTGTGTGGAGCAATTGGAACCAAAACCCATCCTGGAATCGATGGATGGAGCATCGGTCCGCCCGCCGACAGGGCGTAGGCGGTAGAGCCTGTAGGCGAGGCGATGATGAGCCCATCGGCTCTCTGGTTGGAGACGAAGTGACCGCCGACCTCCACACGCAACTCAACCATGCCGGAGGTCGCGCCGCGGTTGACGACGACGTCATTCATGGCAAATGCATCAAATACGCAGGTGCCCTCGCGCATCACGCGAGCATGCATCAGTGGTCGGTGGTCTTCCTCGTACTCGCCATGGAGCATGGGAGGAAGCGTGGTGTGGTAGTTGTCAAGCGGAATGTCGGTGATGAAGCCCAGACGGCCCTGGTTGATTCCAATGAGGGGGGTGCCGTGGCGCGCCAACTTGCGGCCAATGCTGAGCATGGTGCCGTCACCCCCCACCACCAGGCCTACATCGCATTGCTCCCCGATGGCATCGGCGTCAAGCGCGTCATACTGCGTCAACCGTGCAGCGGCGGCAGTGTGTGCTTCCAATGTGACTGTGCATCCCTGAGATACAAGGAACAAGGCAATGTTTTCAAGCACTTGCCGCGAGCTCTCCGCCGCAGCCCCAGTCACCGGGGTTTGGTATTTGCCTATCAATGCAACGTGGCGGAAATGGGGCTTCATGTGGAAATTACATCATTAAAATCATTGCATGCTCGATGACCGTGCCAAGCTGTTGCTCAAAGCGCTGATAGAGCGTTATATCGAGGATGGGTTGCCCGTCGGATCGCGCACACTATCGCGCGCCTCGGGCCTCGATCTCTCGCCGGCGACGATCCGAAATGTCATGGCAGACCTGGAGGAACTCGGGTTGATCACCAGTCCGCATACCTCCGCAGGGCGCATACCCACTGCCAAAGGGTATAGGTTGTTCGTCGATACCATGCTGACCGTGCACCGCGAGCAATTGGTGACGTCTTCGCTGGTGCCAGAGCAGCCGCAGAAGGTGATCGCCAGCGCGGCCCATCTGCTGTCCAACCTTTCGCAGTTCGTCGGTGTCGTCATGGCGCCCCGACGCACATCGGTTTTCCGCCACATCGAATTCCTGCGTTTGTCCGAGCGGCGCTTCCTGGTCATCATCGTCTCTCCGGATGGCGATGTGCAGAATCGGGTGATCTTTTCGGAAACGGATTTCACGCAGAGCCAGCTGATCGAGACGGCGAATTTTCTCAACATGCACTACGCGGGCATGGCGATGGAGCAGGTGCGCGAGCGGCTCAAAAGCGAAGTGGAAATGCTGCGCAGCGAGATTGCAGCGCTCATGCAGGCTGCAGTCAACATCAGCTCGGAAGCTCTCACCCAGGCGCAAGACGAGGTGGTGATTTCAGGAGAGCGAAACCTGCTCGCCGTCAGTGATTTTTCCAAGGATATGGGCAATCTGCGGCGTGCCTTCGACCTGTTTGAGCAGAAAACACAAATCTTGCGCTTGCTGGATGTGTCCAGTCAGGCCGAGGGTGTGCGCATATTCATTGGTGGCGAAAGCCAGGTGGTGCCCTTCGAGGAGCTTTCGGTGGTCAGCGCTCCCTACGAGGTGAACGGACAGGTGGTGGGCACATTGGGAGTGATTGGTCCCATGCGGATGCCTTACGACAGAATGATCCAGATCGTGGACATCACTTCCAGGCTTGTGTCGAACGCGCTCAGTCACCCTAAGTAAGCCCCTACAATACCGGGCCTGCCGGCTTTGCCGCTGGGCGTGAGAGCATGGGGCGTTAGCTCAGTTGGTTAGAGCAGAGGACTCATAATCCTTTGGTCGTTGGTTCAAGTCCAACACGCCCTACCAAGCTTGACCGATGGTGCTTGCTCACGGCACCTCGATTTGCAGTGGGACACGTTGCGACCAGGATGTCCCATCCATCGGTCCCTGGGCCGTAGCCCAAGCTCACGCAGGAAGGCATGCCTTCAATGAGGGCAACGGGCGCATGAAGGTCATGCTGCTCAGGACCTCCGTACAGCACCACTGGCTGTTCGTGGCGCAGTGCTCTACCGTACGGACCACCCGCTAAAGTGTTTCGAACCCATCTGACCACCCATGGCCGGACAGGCCATGGAGCACTCCTTCACAGGCTCCGAACAAGCAGCCGTACGGACCTGACCTACCTCCCGAGGCGCACCCATCCGATCGGGACTTTTCATGCGTCTGAAGCCGTGCCACGCCATTCCCACACGCTACGACAAGACGACTTGCAACTTCCCGAACCCTGCAGCTGTGCGTCGAGGTGCTGCAGCGGATTTGAGTGGTAATGACTCCGACAGGGTTTCATGGATGAACTGCCCTACTGCGAGAGAAGAAGATTGAAGCGCTTGTCTTGGGTGTTCGCAAGGCAGACATAAAAATGCAAATTCTGGAGTCGGCGCAGCTCTGTCTGATATACAATTGCAGCCTTGCTCAGGCTCGGTTGTTGTAAAGTTTAGCGATACAGCAGCAAGCACATGAATTTATAAGTAGCTTAAAAATTCATGGTATAATTTAGAGCTTAGCGGCTGTAGCTCAGTTGGATAGAGTACTTGGCTACGAACCAAGGGGTCGTGGGTTCAATTCCTGCCAGCCGCACCAATCTGGAAAGCCCTGCAATCTTCGGACTGCAGGGCTTTTTCATTTGCGAAATTGCGTATTCGTTGGATGATGGGCCATGAGCAAAGCGTTCACCAAGGAAACGGATCCGGAAGACGAGGACATTGCGCCGCCTTCGGTGCCTGTCGGTGGGAAAAACTACATCACTCCCCAAGGCTACGCCCGCTTGCACGCGGAGTTGCTGGCACTGATCGACAACGAGCGGCCTCAGGTGGTCGATATCGTTCACTGGGCCGCCAGCAATGGAGACCGGTCTGAAAACGGAGACTATCTCTATGGCAAGAAACGCCTGCGGGAAATAGACCGCCGTATCCGCTTTTTGACCAAGCGCCTGGAGATTGCAGAAATCGTTGATCCCTCGGTGCATGCAGGCAGCGACCAGGTTTTTTTTGGCGCGACCGTCACGTATGTGGACGATCTGGACGTTCAAAGAACCATCACCATCATGGGCATTGACGAGGCGGACACCACGCAGGCCCAGGTGAGTTGGGTGTCGCCCGTCGCGCGTGCGCTGATCAAGGCCCGGGAGGGCGATGAAGTTTCCCTGGCGACTCCGACAGGGGCGCGGCTTCTAACGATCCTGGAGGTTCGCTACCCTTCGGCTCCGGGTCCATAGATTCCTTTCACTCGGGAACCAGTTTGCGGACTGCGCGCAAGACCGCTGGAACGCGACGCAGGTTGCGCAGGGCGGCGTCCAGATGCGCGTGGTCGCGCACTGCGACCACAAACCGCAGGTCTACAGTGTCCAGGGCAACTTCATCGTCCATGTCGACATGGGTGATGTCGGCTTCCGAGTGGGCCAGCTCGGCGGCAATCCGGGCCAGTATGCCCTTGCCGTTTCGCACCGTGACGATGACGCCCGTTTCAAACATGCGCGTGGGCTCGTCTGCCCAGTCCACGGCAATGAAGCGCTCGCTGTCCTTGTTCTGCAGCTTTTTGGCGACCGGGCATTGCGCTGCATGCACCACCAGGCCTTCGCCACGCCCCAGATAGCCCACGATGGCATCGCCCGGAATGGGCCGGCAGCAAGGGGCATATTGGACAGATGCGTTTTCGCTGCCGTCTAGCGTGACGCCGCCCTGGGAGACGGTTTCGTGCGAGCTGTAGCGTTCGCGTGTCAGCAGCAGCGCGTCGGGCTTGTGGCCATGCTCGGCCATGAGCACCATGAGGCGCTTGGCGACGATGCTGGCGATGCGTTTGCCCAGCCCGAGGTCGGTCATGAGTTCGCTGCGCGAGCGGCTGCCCGTAAAGCGCAGCAACTTGTCCCAGATCGCCTGCGTCTCTTCGACCACCGGGGGCAATTGCTGCAGCCCTTCGGCGCGCAGGGCCTGCGCCAGCAGCTTCTCCCCCAAGCCTTCGGATTCGCTGTGCGCCAGCGTCTTGAGGTAATTGCGGATTTTGGAGCGTGCGCGCCCGGTGCGCACAAAGCCGAGCCAGGCAGGGTTCGGAGAGGCGTGGGGCGTGGTGATGATTTCCACCACGTCGCCGTTCTTGAGTTCGGTGCGCAGGGGCACCTGCTCGTTGTTGATCTTGGCGGCGGCCGTGCGGTTGCCGATGTTGCTGTGGATGGCGTAGGCAAAGTCGACGACCGTGGCGCCGCGTGGCAGGGCCATGATCTGGCTCTTGGGCGTGAACACATAGACCGCATCGGGAAACAGGTCGACTTTGACATGGTCCCAGAACTCTGCGGCGTCGCGGGTTTCGTTCTGGATGTCGAGCAGCGACTGGAGCCATTTGGTGCCCAGGCGCTCTGCCGCGTTGTCCTCTGAGTCTTGCGCTTTGTAGAGCCAGTGCGCGGCCACGCCGGCTTCGGCAATGACGTGCATTTCTTCGGTGCGCATCTGGAACTCGATGTTCACGCCCGAAGGCCCGACCAGCGTGGTGTGCAGAGACTGGTAGCCATTGAGCTTGGCGATGGCGATATGGTCCTTGAACTTGCCCGGCACGGGCTTGTACATCTGGTGCAGCACGCCAAGCGCTGTATAGCAGTCGGTCACCGTGGGGACGATGACACGAAAGCCATAGAGATCGGTGACTTGGGCAAAGCTCAGGTGTTTCAGAACCATCTTCTGGTAGATGGCGTAAAGCGTCTTTTCGCGTCCGGCCAGGCGCGCCTTCATGCCCATGCGCGCAAACACCGCATCGACGTCGGCCTGCACTTTCTGCACCAGGTCACGGCGGCGGTTGCGCGACTTGTTGACGGCTTTGCTCAGTGTCGTATAGCGCCAAGGGTGCAGATGCCTGAATGCCAGGTCCTGCAATTCGCGGTAGGTCTGGTTGAGTCCGAGCCGATGGGCAATGGGCGCGTAGATTTCGAGGGTTTCAGACGATATGCGCCCCCATTTGCTGCGCGGCATGTCCGACAGCGTGCGCATGTTGTGCGTGCGGTCGGCCAGCTTGATGAGGATGACCCGGACGTCGCGGGCCATGGCCAGCAGCATTTTGCGAAAGGACTCGGCCTGGTTTTCTTCGCGCGTATCGAACTGCAGCTTGTCGAGTTTGGTGAGGCCGTCGACCAGCTCGGCCACGGGTGCGCCGAAACGGTCGATCAGGTCCGCTTTGGTGACGCCACAGTCTTCCATGGCGTCGTGCAGCAGCGCTGCCATCAGTGCCTGGGCGTCGAGTTTCCAGTTCGCGCATTGCGCCGCCACCGCGATCGGGTGGGTGATGTAGGGCTCGCCGCTGTTGCGCAGTTGTCCCAGGTGCGCCGTGTCGGCGTACCGGTAGGCCTGGCGTACCAGCTCCACGCTGGCAGCGTCCAGGTAGTCCAGTTTCTCCATGAGTGCAGCAAAGCTTGCCGCTGCAGCATTGGCCGCCGCCGTGGCAGAGCTTGGAAGCAGGGGAGGGTCGGAGGAGGAAGAAGCGTTCAGCACCGCAGTCATGCCTTAAATGTAGCGCGCCTGCAACTGGAGGGCGTGTGGCATAAAAAAAGCACCGCCAAGCGGTGCTTTTTTCAACGCGGGTGTGCCGCTGGCGGTCAGCCTGGCACCTTCTTGAGCATCTCGATGCCGACCTTGCCGGCAGCGATCTCGCGCAAGGCGGTCACGGCGGGCTTGTTGCGGCTTTCGATGCGGGGGGCGTGGCCCTGGCTGAGCATGCGCGCGCGGTAGGTGGCCGCCAGCACCAGTTGAAAGCGGTTGGGGATCTGCTCCAGGCAGTCTTCGACGGTAATGCGGGCCATGGGTACTCCGGGGAATTCAAGGAATGTTGAGCGACTCGAAGGTCGCGGCACGTGCACGGCGCTGGGCCGCGTATTTGAGCCGCTGGGCGTGGGCAATGGCTTTCAGGTCGAAAAGCGCGCGCTCAAACAACTCATTGATTATAACGAAGTCGAATTGGTGGGACTGCGCCATCTCGGTGGCGGCATTCTTGAGCCGCACCTCGATGACCTCGGCCGAGTCTTCGCCGCGGCGCTCCAGGCGCGAGCGCAGTTCCTCCCAGCTCGGCGGCAGGATGAAGATCAGCACTGCGTTGGCGAAGGTCTGCTTGATCTGCAGAGCGCCCTGGAAGTCGATTTCCAGAATCACGTCGCTGCCCTGGGCAATGCGCTCTTCAATGGTCTTCTTGGAGGTGCCGTAGCGCTGGCCATGGACATGGGCCCACTCGACGAAGGCATGCGACGCCACCATGGCGTCGAATTCGGACTCCGAGACAAAGAAGTAGTCGCGGCCGTGCTTTTCCTGGCCGCGCGGTGCGCGCGTGGTGTGCGAGACGGACAGGTAGATGTGGGAGTCGAGTTCCAGCAGGGCCTTGACAAGGCTGGACTTGCCAGCACCGCTGGGTGCTGCGACTACGTATAGATTTCCGGGGTAGTCCATAAGGGATATGTGCAGTGCGCTATGAAATGAGGAGTGTTATTCGATGTTCTGCACCTGCTCGCGCATCTGCTCGATCAGCACCTTCATGTCCACGCTGATGCGCGTGAGTTCCAGTGCCGCCGATTTGGAGCCCAGGGTGTTGGCCTCGCGGTGCAGCTCCTGGATGAGGAAGTCCAGGCGCTTGCCAATCTCTCCGCCTTGCTCGAGCAGGCGCTCGATCTCATCGAGGTGCGACTGCAGCCGCGTGACTTCTTCCGCCACATCGATGCGGATCGCAAATGCAGTGGCTTCCGACAGCGCGCGGTCTTGCGCGGCCTCGGGCGTGGCGCTGCCTTCGGCCAGGCCCATGGCTTCCTTCCAGCGCTCCATGAAGCGCTGGCGCTGTTGTTCGACCAACTGGGGCACGAGCGGCACGGCCTGCAGGGTCAGGGTGCGCAGCTGGTTGACGCGCTCGTGCAGCATGCTTGCCAGGCGCTCGCCTTCTTGCTTGCGCGCAGCCAACAGGGCCTTGATGGCCTTCTCGGCGAGCGCAGGAACGGCTTCGCTCCAGTCGTCGTGCGTGGCTTGGTTGTTGGCGCACAGGCGCAGCACGTCGGCCACCGACAGGGCGGCGGCACCGGGCAGCCACGACTGGACGCCGTCTTGCAGAGAGCCCAGGCGCTGCAGCAGGCGCGGAGCGAGTTCGGGCAGTCCGCCCGCGTCGCTGCTGTCGATGGCGGCGCGCACTTCCACCTTGCCGCGCTTGATCTTGCGCGTGACCAGGCTGCGCAGCACGGGTTCCAGGGCGCGCAGCTCGTCGGGGAGGCGAAACGACAGGTCGAGAAAGCGGCTGTTGACGGAGCGGATTTCCAGCCCGAGCCGGCGTGCCGGGGCGGTGCGCGCGTCGGCCGCTTCGCCCCCGCTGGACGCGCCATGCTGGGCGCTGGCGTATCCGGTCATGCTGTAAACTGGCATTGGACTTTTGTGGTTGCTTGCAATCCGGCGATTATCCGGGTTCTGGTTCACGCTCGAATTCTCCCTGCGAAATATGTCCAAATCAAAACCGGCGCCGTTGCCGCCCGATACCGCCATTGGCGGGTACCGAGTGATCCGCCGGTTGTCTTCCGGTGGCTTTGGCGTGGTCTACCTGGCCGAAGATGGCGAAGGCCAGCAGGTCGCCATCAAGGAATACCTGCCGTCGTCGCTGGCGGCGCGCGCTGCGGGCGAACTGCTGCCGTGCGTGCCGCCCGAAAAGCTCTCGCTCTACCGGCTCGGGCTCAAGAGTTTCTTTGAGGAAGGCCGCGCGCTGGCGCAGATCTCGCATGCCTCGGTGGTGAGCGTGCTCAACTTCTTCCGCGAGAACGAGACCGTCTACATGGTCATGAACTACCTGGAGGGCGCGACCCTGCAGGACTTCATCATCACGGCGCGCGACCTGAAGGCGGCCAAGGTGTTCCGCGAGTCCACGATCCGCTCGCTGTTCGACGAGGTACTGCGCGGCCTGCGCATCGTGCACCAGCACAAGATGCTGCACCTCGATATCAAGCCCGCCAACATCTTCATCACCGACAGCGACAAGGCCGTGATGATCGACTTTGGCGCCGCGCGCGAGGTGCTCTCCAAGGAGGGCAACTTCATCCGCCCCATGTACACGCCCGGCTTTGCCGCGCCCGAGATGTACCGGCGCGACTCGTCCATGGGGCCGTGGACCGACATCTATGCGATCGGCGCCTGCATCTACGCCTGCATGCAGGGCTTTCCACCCAACGAGGCACCGCAGCGCCACGACAAGGACCGGCTCTCGCTGACGCTGGCCAAGCTGCGCGGCGTGTACTCGGACAACCTCATCGAGGTGGTCGAATGGTGCATGGCGCTCGACCCGATGTCGCGCCCGCAGTCGGTGTTTGCGCTGCAGAAGGCGCTCGCGCGCGAGGGCGAGCGCCGCTACACCAAGCTCACGGTGGCAGAAAAGATGCGCCTGCAGCTCGACACCCTGGTGTCCGACACGCGCAAGAACGTGCACAAGGTGGGCGCTGCCGCCGGCCTGGCCGCCAAGACCCGATGAAGTTTTCCGTCTTTCAGATCAGCCGCTGCGGCGGGCGCGAGCAAAACGAAGACCGCATGGGCTACTGCTACACGCGCGAGGCCAGCCTGTTTGTGCTGGCCGACGGCATGGGCGGCCACCCCGAGGGCGAAGTGGCGGCGCAGATCGCGCTGCAGACCGTCTCGGCGCGGTTTCAGCGCCAGGCCAAGCCCGTGCTCCGCGATGTGCAGGAGTTCCTGGTGTCGGCCCTGCTGGCCGCGCACCACCAGATCCTGCGCTACGCCAGCGACAAAGGCATGCTCGACTCGCCCCGCACCACGCTGGTGGCGGCAGTGCTGCAGGGCGGCAGCGCCACCTGGGTGCACTGTGGCGATTCGCGCCTGTACCTGGTGCGCGCGGGCGAGCTGCTCACGCGCACGCGCGACCATTCGTACAGCGAGCTGCGCACCATTCCGCCGGGGCTCGAGCGCATCAACCGCAACGTCCTGTTCACCTGCCTGGGCTCGCCGACCAAGCCGATCTACGACCTGGCCGGCCCCGTGCCCCTGGAGCAGGGCGACCGCCTGATGCTGTGCTCGGACGGGCTCTGGGGCACGCTCAGCGACAGCGAGATCGCGCAGCAAATGGCGCGCCTGCCGGTGTCGCAGTCCGTGCCCGAACTCGTGGAAGAGGCCCTGCGCAAGGCCGGCCGGGGCAGCGACAACGTCACCGTGGTGGCGCTGGAGTGGGAGACGCCCGACGCGTTCGAATCCACGCAAGGGGTGTCGACCGACAGCATCGGCGGCGACGTGTTCGCCTCGACCATCCAGGCCGGCCCGCTCGATGGGCTGGTGGACGACCTGGACGACGAGGCCATCGAGCGCTCGATCGCGGAGATCAACGAAGCCATCCGCCGCTCTGCCGCGCGCAAGGCCTAGCGCAACCACCGAAGGCCCAGAACCGCTGCCACGCTCTGCCGGGGCCCGCAGCGCCAGCCGTTTTCCTTCCTTGCCGCTGCATGCCACCACCTGGCGCACCGCTGCGGTGCCCTTTCGACCTTGACCTGACCCGAACTTTTTCCATGACCCCTCTGACCCGCAGCGGCAACCGCGCCGCAGACCAGTTGCGCCCGGTGCGCATCACCCGCCACTACACGCAGCACGCCGAAGGCGCGGTGCTGATCGAGTTCGGTGCCACGCGCGTGCTGTGCACCGCCACCGTGCAAGAGAAAGTGCCGCCGCACCAGCGCGGCACGGGGCGCGGCTGGGTCACGGCCGAATACGGCATGCTGCCGCGCGCCACGCACCAGCGCAGCGACCGCGAGGCGGCCAGGGGCAAGCAAAGCGGGCGCACGCAGGAGATCCAGCGCCTCATCGGCCGCAGCCTGCGCGCGGTGTTCGATCTGTCGCTGCTCGGCGAGCGCACGCTCGTGCTCGACTGCGACGTGATCCAGGCCGACGGCGGCACGCGCACCGCGGCCATCACCGGCGCCTGGGTGGCGGCCAGCGACGCCGTGGCCACGCTGCTGGCCAGCGGCGCGCTGGCGGCCTCGCCGATCCGCGGCCCGGTGGCCGCCATCTCGGTGGGCCTCGTGCAGGGTCGGCCGGTGCTCGACCTCGACTACGCCGAAGACGCCGGCTGCGACACCGACATGAACGTGGTCATGACCGGCGCAGGACACTTCGTGGAAGTGCAGGGCACGGCCGAGGGCGCCGCCTTCACGCGCGCGCAGATGGACCAGCTGCTCGCGCTGGCCGACAAGGGCATCGCCGAGCTGGTGCAGCTGCAGCAGCAATCACTATCGAATCAATAGCTATCAGCGTAGATCTGGTAAGCGTTACAGGCACTTTTGACCATGAAAATCGTTTTGGCATCGAACAACCGCGGCAAGCTCGCCGAACTGCAGGCCATGCTGGCGCCGCTGGGTGTGGAACTGGTGCGCCAGGCCGACCTGGGCGTCGGCGAGGCCGAAGAGCCGCACTGCACCTTCGTTGAAAACGCGCTGGCCAAGGCGCGCTTTGCCGCCGCCCACACCGGCCTGCCGGCGCTGGCCGACGACGCGGGCCTGTGCGTCGAGGCCTTTGGCGGCCTGCCGGGCGTGGACACGGCCTATTACTGCACGCAGTTCGGCTACGAGAAGAGTGACGACAACAACGTGCGCGCGCTGCTCGAGCAGACTGCAGGGCCAGGACCAGCGCCGCGCCGCGATGGTCAGCACGCTGGTCGCGGTGCGCAGCCCGCAGGACCCCGAGCCCTTGATTGCCGTGGGCCGCGTGGCGGGCGAGATCGCGCGCGAGCGGCGCGGCAGCAACGGCTTTGGGTTCGACCCGGTGATGTTCCTGCCCGAATTCGGCAAGACCTTTGCCGAGCTGCCGGTCGAGGTCAAGAACGCGCACAGCCACCGCGGCCGCGCGTCGCAGCAGATGCTGGCGCTGCTGCGCGAGCGTTGGCTTTGAACATGGCGATACCTATCATTCCGGCCGGCGATGCGCCGGCGCCGCTGCGCGATGTCCAGCACTACATGCGCCCCGGCCTGCTGCAGCTCACCAGCCTGCCGCCGCTGTCGCTGTACGTGCACCTGCCCTGGTGCCTGAAAAAATGCCCGTACTGCGACTTCAACTCGCACGAATGGCAGGGCGCAGGCGGCGCGGCCGGCATTCCCGAGCAGCGCTACCTCGACGCCCTGGTGGCCGACCTCGAGGCCGCGCTGCCGCTCATCTGGGGCCGGCCGGTGCACAGCGTGTTCATCGGCGGCGGCACGCCCAGCCTGTTCTCGCCGCAGGCCATCGACCGGCTGCTGGGCGACATCCGCGCGCGCCTGCCGCTGGCGGCCGACTGCGAAATCACGCTCGAAGCCAACCCCGGCACCTTCGAGAAGGACCGCTTTCGCGCGTTCCGTGCGGCCGGCGTGACGCGGCTGTCGGTCGGCGTGCAGAGCTTCAACGACAGGCACCTGCAGGCGCTGGGCCGTGTGCACGACCGCGCGCAGGCCCTGGCCGCGGTCGAAGAGGCGGCGCAGGCCTTCGATACCTTCAACCTCGACATCATGTACGCGCTGCCCGGCCAGACCATGGCCGAGCTCGACGCCGACCTGCACCAGGCGCTGGCCCTGGCGCCGCCGCACATCTCGATCTACCACCTGACGATCGAGCCCAACACCTACTTCGCCAAGTTCCCGCCCGCCATTCCGGCGGACGACGACGCCTACGCCATGCTCGACCGCATCACCGAGCTCACGGGCCAGGCGGGCATGGCGCGCTATGAGATCTCGGCCTATGCGCAGCCCGGGCACGCGTGTTTCCACAACACCAACTACTGGCAGTTCGGCGACTACCTGGGCATTGGCGCGGGCGCGCACAGCAAGCTGAGCTTTGCGCACCGCGTGGTGCGCCAGACGCGCTTTCGCGATCCGGTGCGCTACATGGAGCACGCGCTCGCCGGCCGCGCCGTGGCGCAGGACGAGGACGTGCGCCGCGCCGACCTGCCGTTTGAATACATGCTCAACGCGCTGCGCCTGCGCAGCGGCTTTGCGCTGCAGGACTTTGTCGAGCGCACCGGCCTGCCGGTGACGGCGATTGCCCAGGCGCTCGATGAGGCCGAGCGCAAGGGCCTGATCGAACGCGACATGGTGCATGTGCGCCCGACCGAGCGCGGCTTCGATTTTCTGAGCGACCTGCAGGCGCTGTTCCTGGCCGATTGAGCGCGGCCCGGCGGGGCGTGGATTTCAAGGAAAAAACGCCTCCAGCGCTGATGGGGACAAGCGCTTTCAGCTATCAATACAGTAGTTGACTGCGCAGGCCCTCAGCCGCAGCGCGCGGCCGTGATGCGGCCATTGCCGTCCACCACCAGGTTCAGCCGCTCGGCGTTGAACTCCCGCGTCACCGGCTGGTTCGGCTGCAGCACGCGCGCCATGGCCGCGCCCGAGGCGACGCGGGCCTGCTCGATCGCCGACGCCGTGCTTTGTTTGCCCAGGGATTTTTGCGCCGGCGCGGCGTCGCAGGTGCCGCCGCGCGGACCCGGGGTTTGCCACTGGGGCGCGGCCGGCTGCGGGCTGGGCAGCCCGGCGCAGCCGGCCAGCAGGGCCGCGCCAAGGGCGGCGGACAGCAGAGACAGGAAATTGGAATGGCGCATGTCGGTTTCCTTGTGAAATGCAAAAAGGCAGCGCAGGGCGCGAGGCCCGACACCATACCGCGGGGCAGGCGCGGCACCGCCGTGGCGCTATGAAACCAGTAGCTGCTTGCGCTTTTTACATGGGCGTTACATGCGGGTAGGTGCCATCGGAGTTGCCGCATTTGGGTGTGGCCGGCCATCACCAGCACACGCTCGGCGATTGCTTCGCGCACGACGCTGAGCGGCGGCGCCACCGCGCCCCTGCGCCATGGCGGCCAGCCCGGCCCAAAGCCTGTTCTGGTGCAGCGGACCCGGACACCGGCAGCGACGCCGCTTTGCCGGTGAGTCGGTCCGGCTCCAGCGGCCGTCGCCCTGGACGCTGCGGTAGGTCGGGCACCGAGCCCGGCCAGGTCGGCGGGCGTGGCCACCGCCGTGGGTATGCTGGACTGAACCCCGAGCCGCGCAAGACAAAGGAAAGACAGATGCCGCAATTTGCCGCCAACCTGACCCTGCTGTTCAACGAACTGCCGTTCCTGGAGCGCTTCGGGGCCGCCGCCCGGGCGGGCTTCCAAGCCGTGGAATTCCAGTTTCCCTACGCCTTCCCGGCCGCCGACATCCGCGCCCGGCTGGACGCGCACGGCCTCACGCCGGTGCTGCACAACCTGCCCGCCGGCGACTGGGAAGCGGGCGAGCGCGGCATTGCCTGCCATCCCGACCGCGTGCCGGAATTCCGCGCCGGCGTGGCCCGGGGCATCGAATACGCCCAGGTGCTGGGCGTGCCGCAGCTCAACTGCCTGGCCGGCAAGGCGCCCGCCGGCGTGGACGCGCATGCGGTGCACCGGACGCTGGTCGAGAACCTGCGCTTTGCCGCTGCCGAGTTGAAGGCTGCGGGCCTGCGCCTGCTGGTCGAGCCGATCAACACGTTCGACATCCCTGGCTTTGTGCTCCACCGCACTTCGCAGGCGCTGGCGCTGATCGACGAGGTCGGTGCCGACAACCTGTTCGTGCAGTACGACATTTACCACGCGCAGCGCATGGAAGGCGAGCTCGCGGCCACGCTGCAGAAGCACCTCGCGCGCATCGGCCACATCCAGGTGGCCGACAACCCCGGCCGCAACGAGCCGGGCACGGGCGAGATCAATTACCCGTTCCTGTTCGCGCTGCTCGAGCGCATCGGCTACACCGGCGCCATCGGCTGCGAGTACCAGCCTGCCAGCACCACCGAAGCGGGCCTGGGCTGGCGCCAGCGGCTGGCCGGCTGAGGCCGCGGGGCGCGCGATTGCGTCCCTGCTTTCGTGATCCATCGCATCCCCTCGTTTCCCGGACAAGACCTCTTTCCCTGCCAAGATCGGCTTCATCGGCTTAGGCACAATGGGCGCCCCCATGACCGAGCACCTGCTCAGGCCGGCCGCCAGTGGTTCGCCTTCAGCCACGGCACACTGTCCAATTCCGAAATCGGGCAGAAGGTCGAATAAGCTCAGCGATTCCTCACCGTGACCAGCGAGCCCTGCCCATGCCAGACACCCCACCGAACGCCGCGCCAGCCCACACCCCTGCCAGTGCCCAGTCGCAACTGCTGCGGCGCATGTTCGACGCCGCCGTGGCGTCGGCGCAGCCCGCGCACTGCGTGCCGCCGCACCTGCCCACGCCGCACAGCCTGGGGGCCGGGCGCCTGATCGTGATCGGTGCCGGCAAGGCGTCGGCCGCGATGGCGCGCGCGGTCGAAGACGCGTGGCCGGGCCCGCTGTCGGGGCTGGTGGTGACGCGCTATGGCTACGGCGTGCCGTGCGAGCGCATCGAAATCGCCGAGGCCGCCCACCCGGTGCCCGACGCCGCCGGCGAAAAGGCCGCGCGGCGCCTGCTGGCCCTGGTCAGCGGCCTGCGCGAGGACGACCTGGTGCTGTGCCTGATCTCGGGCGGCGGCTCGTCGCTGCTGCCGCTGCCAGCGCCCGGCCTGACGCTGGAAGACAAGCAGAACCTGAGCCGCGCGCTGCTCAAGTCGGGCGCCACGATCAGCGAGATGAACTGCGTGCGCCGCCACCTCTCGGCCATCAAGGGCGGGCGGCTGGCCGCGGCGTGCCACCCGGCGCGCGTGCTGACGCTGCTGATCTCCGACGTGCCGGGCGACAACCCGATGGACATTGCCTCGGGCCCCACGGTGGCCGATCCCACGACCTGCGCCGACGCGCTGGCCATCGTGCGCCGCTACGGCATCGATGTGCCGCCGGCGGTGCTCGCGCTGCTGGAAAGCGGTGAGGGCGAATCGGTCAAGCCCGGTGATGTCCGCCTGGCGCGCTGCGAAACACGCATCGTCGCCACCCCCCAGCAGGCGCTCGAAGCGGCGGCGCAGGTGGCGCGCGCGGCCGGCTACCCGGCCTTCATCCTGGGCGATGCCCTGGAGGGCGAGGCCAGCGACGTGGGCGCGGTGCATGCCGGCATTGCGCGCCAGGTCGCCGAGCGCGACCAGCCGGTGCCGGCGCCGTGCGTGCTGCTGTCGGGCGGCGAGACCACCGTGACCGTGCGCGGCGAAGGCCGCGGCGGACGCAACGTGGAGTTCTTGCTCGCCCTGGGCGTGGCGCTGCAGGGCCACCCGCGCATCCATGCCCTGGCGGCCGACACCGATGGGGTCGACGGCCAGGAAGAAATCGCCGGCGCGTGCCTGGCGCCCGACACGCTCGCGCGGGCCTGGGCCCTGGGCATCAAGCCGCGCGATGCCCTGGCCAACAACGACGGCCATGGCTTTTTCGAGGCGCTCGGCGACGCGGTCGTCACCGGTCCCACCCTCACCAACGTGAACGACTTCCGGGCCATCCTGATCGACCGGACCTAGGCCATGCGCAGAGGCCGCAACGCCACGCTGGGCCCGGCCGGATCCGACCACGGCACCGTGCATTGCCACGGTGTAAAGTCCAGTTGAATGCGCACGGCATAGGAGTCCCGCCATCACCGATCAGCCACGATATAAGCCAGTTGCCCAGGGTGCGCGCCCATCAGCGCGCCTCCTGCAGTCGGCAGTGCAAAGGCGACGAATGCACAGCTGCGCCATGAAAGGTCCCCATGACAAGCCGTAATCCGCCTGGCGACAACAGGCTGATGGAATTGCAACGCTTCGAACTGCTGGTGCGCGGAATCCACGATTACGCCATTTACATGCTGGACGTGGACGGCACCATCGTCAGCTGGAACGCAGGGGCACAGCGCTTCAAGGGATACAGCGCCGAGGAGATCATTGGCCGCCACTTTTCCTGCTTCTACACGCCCGAAGACCAGGCCACGGGATTGCCCGCCAGGGCGTTGGGCACTGCTCGGGATGCGGGCACCTTCCAGGCCGAAGGCTGGCGGGTAAGGAAGGACGGCTCACGGTTCTGGGCCAGCGTGGTCATCGATCCGATCCATGCCGAAGATGGCCGGCTGGTCGGCTTCGCCAAAGTCACGCGCGACGTGGGCGAAAAGAAGGCGGCTGAAGAGGCGCTGCGGCAGAGCGAGCAACAGTTCCGCCTCCTGGTCCAGGGCGTTGTGGACTATGCGATCTACATGCTCAGCCCCGAGGGACTGATCACCAACTGGAACACCGGCGCGCAGCGCATCAAGGGGTATGCCCGGGAGGAGGTGCTGGGCACCCACTTTTCCCGTTTCTACACCTTGGAAGACCGGGCCGCAGGCATACCGGAGCGGGCGCTGTTGACAGCGAGGACGGAAGGGCGTTTCGAGCAGGAGGGCTGGCGAGTCCGAAAGGACGGCTCTCACTTCGTTGCCCATGTGATCATCGACCCGCTGCACGATGCAGACGGCCAGTTCATCGGTTTTGCCAAGATCACGCGCGACATCACCGAAAAGCACAAGACTGCACAAGCGCTCAAGCAGGCGGAGAAAGCGCTTGCGCATTCGCAGAAGATGGAGACGGTCGGCAAACTGACCGGAGGCGTCGCCCACGATTTCAACAACCTTCTGCAGGTGATCGCAGGCAATCTGCAGTTGTTGGCGCGGGAAGTTACAGGCAACGAGCGGGCAGAGCGCCGCCTGCAGAACGCGCTGGCAGGCGTGCGCCGCGGAGCCAAGCTGGCGAGCCAGCTGCTGGCCTTTGGCCGACGCCAAGCGTTGGAGCCCAAAATCGTCAACGTGGGCCGCCTTGTCTCCACGATGGACGACATGCTGCAGCGTGCATTGGGGGAGACGATAGAGGTGCGCACGAGGGTCGAGGCCGGGGTCTGGAATGCATTCGTTGACTGGGGGCAGCTCGAGAATGCCGTGCTCAACCTCGCCGTCAATGCACGGGATGCGATGGAGCTCGGGGGCAAGCTCACCATCGAAATTTCCAACACTTCGCTCGATGACGCCTACGCCCGCGCACACACGGAGGTCAATGCGGGTCAGTACGTCATGGTGGTGATATCGGACACCGGAAGCGGCATGCCTGCCGACGTTCTGGCGCAGGTGTTCGAACCGTTCTTCACCACCAAGCCCGAAGGCAAGGGCACGGGCCTCGGTCTCTCGATGGTCTATGGCTTCGTCAAGCAATCGGGCGGCCATATCCAGGTGTACAGCGAGGTGGGCCACGGAACGACGGTCAAGCTCTACCTGCCACGGGCCCACGGCGAGGGAGAAGAGATCGTGCGCAACGATGGGCGGCCCGCGGTGGGGGGCACGGAAACGGTTCTGGTCGCGGAAGACGACGAGCAGGTGCGGGAGACGGTGGTCGAGACGCTCAAGGAACTGGGCTACCAGGTGCTGACGGCGAGCGACGCTGAAGGGGCGCTTGCAGTGCTCAAGAGCGGCTTGAAAGTGGACCTGCTGTTCACGGACGTGGTCATGCCCGGGCCCTTGCGCAGCCCGGAACTGGCCGCCAAAGCACGCCAATGGCAGCCTGGCATCGCAGTCCTCTTCACGTCGGGCTACACGCGCAATGCCATCGTGCACGGGGGCAAGCTGGACGAGGGCGTCGAACTTCTCAGCAAGCCCTATTCGCGCGAAGCCCTGGCGCGCAAGGTCCGCCATGCGCTGGCCAACCAGGCGCAGCGGACGCATCAATTGCCACCGGGCAGGGAAGCGAAACGGCTATCGGTTGCCCGTCGCTTGAGCGTCCTGCTCGTCGAAGACGACGACATGGTGCGGACCACCACGGCAGAGGTACTCCAAGAACTGGGCCATTCCGTGGCGTCTGCCAGCGCAGCGGAGCAGGCGCTCGCCATTCTGGCGGCAGGAGGCATCGAACTGCTGATGGTGGACGTGGGGCTGGCGGGAATGTCGGGCCTTGAACTGGCCGAGCGAGCCCGACAGCGCGACAGCGCTCTCAAGATCGTGTTTGCGACGGGCCAGGATGTGCCCGTGAACATTGCCGGAGCTGTCGTGCTCTCGAAACCCTACGATGCGACCGCGATCGCCGAAGTTCTTCGCCAAGTCGCTACCGGTTGACGAAGCCATCTCATTCGGCGCATCGCTGAGCTGCTTGCCCAGAACCTGGGTCTGCATCGGGACTGCGTGCCGTCTTTGTTCGAACTCAGGCCCGCTCGAACACGAGGCTGCCTTGAGTGGCCTTCCTCGGAACGAACTGCGCGGCGGCGGTGCCAGGCGATCTCAGGACAATGCCGGGTCCGGCTGCTGCGTGTAGGGCCGCAGGTAGCGCGCGGCAATATCCACGGTCGATTGCCTGCCAAGCTGCGCGCCGTGCTCGGACAGCCATGCGTCGCAGGCGCGCCGGCCGTCCTGTCGCAGCATCTCGAACAGCACGCGCCCGACGGTGCGCTTGATCGAAGGCTCGGTCGCGAGCGGTGCGGTGGGCTGATCGGGCAGGCTCAGCACATGCATGCGGATGTCGGCGCCTGCCACGTTGCGGTTGATGGTCTCCAGCGCCCTCAGCTCCGCCACCAGCCCATTGACCGATGCGACCTCGTTGATGCGGTTGAGGATGTTTTTGGCCGACATCGGGGGCTCGGCACGGTGCAGCGGGGTGAGCTCCACGAGCAGGATATCGGTGTCCAGGCGGCTCTCGTACAGCGGCCACATGCTCGGGTTGGCCACGTAGCTGCCGT
Organism: uncultured beta proteobacterium; assembly: GCA_963703375.1. GTDB lineage: Bacteria > Pseudomonadota > Gammaproteobacteria > Burkholderiales > Burkholderiaceae_C > Simplicispira. The sequence goes on from CAVPEF010000004.1 coordinate 1,198,809, forward strand.
CCCAGTAGGACTCACCGTCGATCTGCACCGCCTGGTAAGACAGCGGCGCGCAGGCAGAGGCAAGCACGGCATCGATGCCCATGTCCGCTGGGCCGAACACGCGGCCGCTACCGCTTTGCACGTGCAAGGCATTGACGAAGAGTTTCGGCGCTGCCTGCGCCTTGCGCAGCAGGGCCTCGTCCATCACCATGTTGAGGATGTAGCGCAGCGGAGCCATACCCATGGGGTTGGCCTGGTAGGGCGAGAGGAGCGGCAACGCGTCGTCCCACACCCCCATGCCGGGCTTGCGCAGTGGCATCAGCAAAAAGGTCATGAGTGAGCCGGCCTGCGCCACCTGCTCCCACAGCAGGGCAAGGTGCTCCTTGGCGCCCGCACGGCCGCCACGCGCCAAGCCGGTCGCCAGCGCAGCGCCGTTCAGCGCACCGGCACTGCTGCCGCTGATACTGCCAATGCCGATGTCCTCTTGCTCCAGCAGCCGATCGAGCACGCCCCACGTGAACGCGCCATGCGCACCGCCGCCCTGGAGTGCCAGATTCAGCTGAAGCCGTCCACACGATGCGCGCTCTGCCCCTTTTGCCATGGTGCTTCCCTGGTGAAAAAATCATGATAGATAGCGGGCAGCCGATGTATGTCGGTAAATGGCCCGACGTATCACCGATGCCTGTAACAGCGCCAGGCTTCTTCCATGAACGGGGCCACCACTAACACCGCGCCTCCACAGACGTAGAGCAGCATTTGCGCCAGGGGGAACCCCGAAGACCAGTCGCGCAAACGAAGCGCCCAGTCATCGCCGACCTGTGGCGAAGCCAGAAGAACCGCATCGATGGCAACCACAACGACCAGCACGAGCGGAACGACCTCCAGGAAGCTGTGCACCATTTGCTCGATGGGAAGCACCGGGCGCCGCGACACCACATAGCACAGCTCCACCCACGTCGTCAGCTGGTGTACCGCCCACAGGAGAAGAAGGCAAATGACAAGCAAGACCGATGGCTGAAACAGCATGGCTATCACCAAGCCCAAACTTCCTTGCGCAATCAAAAGCCAGTGGAACGCGCACTCGCGAAGTCCACTCGTCGTTTCGATGTGTGTGCGCCTGTGGCACCACCAGTCCAGCACACCCGCCAACATCCAGGCGACAAGGGCCAGCCGCACAAAAATGACAGTGGATTCGGACATGAGCGGAGTACCTGTTGAGCCGAGGCGGTTCCTTATAGCCATCCGCCTAGAATTGCGAAGAACCACAATAAGCACGCTGCCAAAGGTATCTGATGCCACATCATATTCCTGATGATGGAGAGGGTGCAAGTGCGCCAGACTAATAAGATTTCGCGACGCGGTTCCTAGCGGTTAGAAGGGACATACAAGAGCCGGTCGTGGTTTACGGCGTATCTGGTCAATTTTCTTGCGTCGGCGTCAAGAGACACTTACTCTCAATGCTTGATGAGCTCCTACTGTTCGCTAAGCCCATTGGCCATCCTATTCAACAAGATAAGATCCATTTCAATCTTCCTCGACCATTTTTTCAATGGTAGGAAGGACGGTAGAGAAGTTGTGGCGGACGGTTCGTAAGATTCTGGAGGTCGTGGTGAATGCCTAAGGAGCCAAATCATTGCCCAGGAACCGAAGGAACTGTCAGCCTTGGAAGTGAGCCGGCTCAGCAAGCAAGATGACCGGGTTTTTCTGGGATGAAGGCAATGTTTAAAAGAACGAAGAACTTGGTGTTCTGACCGAAGCGGAGTAAGCGTTCTTCAACGTCCTTCGCTTTTTTAGACAATGCTGCTCACAGTCAGCTGGAGTCACGTCTGCATTCACCACGAGGGAAACTGATGACGGGTAGGCGCAGACGCCCAAGATCCAAGATCAATTGCAGGGTGCACAGCAGACAAGACCGGCAGATATTTGGCCGGATTGCATTTGATCGAATTAACGCGCCAATGAATTGACTCTTCGTTGGATGTTTCGCAGATAGTTATTGAAATTTACTAAAATATCGTTACTTTTTTGCATTTGCCATTTGAAACTTGCGCCGGCAGTTTTAACAAAAGCTGTTTTCTATTAAATAAAGCCTTTAGCCTTAAATGAAAATACTTGTTACTGGTGGGGCGGGCTTCATCGGGTCGTGGCTTGTAGCTGCTTTGCTGCGCGATGGTCACGGTGTCACCGTCATCGACAACTTAAGCCCGCAGGTCCACGGAGCGCTGCCGCGGCCTGATATCGAATGGCTACAGGGCGAAAGCGATGTCGAGTTCATACGCGCAGATGTGCGCGACGTAGCTGCGATGGATAGTGCGCTCGCTGGCGTCGACGCCGTCGTGCACCTTGCCGCCGAGACCGGCACGGGCCAGTCGATGTACCGTATCGCGCATTACTACGACATCAACCAGCAGTCCACTGCTGCGCTGCTGGAGGCGATCGGGACCCGGCATCAGCACGTCAAGCGCGTCGTACTGGCATCGAGCCGGTCTGTCTACGGCGAAGGCGCCTACCGGCTAGACGGCGAACTTGTCGTGCCAGGCTCGCGCGATCCGCGTCGGCTCACGGCCAAGCAGTTTGAGCCAGTCGGGCCAAACGGCGAAGCGTTGTCGCTGATTGCGACGCCCGAAGATGCGACGCCGCGTCCAGCATCTGTCTACGCGGCCACCAAGCTCGCCAACGAAACGCTCGGCCGCGTGTTCGCGGAAGCCTACAACACGACCATCGTCGCGCTGCGATTCCAGAACGTCTACGGCGAGCGCCAGTCGCTGCGCAATCCGTACACGGGTATCTTGTCGATCTTCTCGAACCGTATGCGGCAGAACCTGCCGATCAACATTTTCGAAGATGGCCTCGAAAGTCGCGACTTCGTTCACGTCAGCGACGTGACCCGCGCGATCGGCCTGGCACTTGAGACCGTCCTGCCGCCATTTACCATCGCCAACGTCGGTGCGGGCGTTGCCACATCGGTACTCGAGGTTGCGACCCTGCTGCGCGATCTGCTGGGCAGCAGTTCCCAACTGCAGGTAACCGGTGACTTCCGCGCGGGTGACATCCGTCATTGCTACGCCGACCTTGAGCATGCACGCGCCGTGTTCGGCTTTACGCCCGCGGTTAGGATAGAAGAGGGCATAAAGATGTTCTGCGACTGGGTTCAGATGCAGCCCGTGCTTATTGATCGTTCAGCCGAGGCAATGGCAGAGCTGACCCGGTTTGGACTGAACAAAATCAGCATATGAAACTGGCGCTGAAGAACAGGATCAAGAAAGTGCTCTTCCACCCGCGCGGGGGGACAATCGGCGCAGGTTCGACGGTTCGGTTGCCGCGCTGGATATGCAAATGGTCGAGCGTCGAGACAGTCGCGACTGCTTCATCGGTTGCTTTTCGATACCGCACCTTCTCAAGATCTATGACGGCACTTCCCGGGAGGCATCGTTATCGGCGACGACGATTGCCATGAACGGCTTGGCCCAACGTTGGCTGGGTAATTCCGGCAAATTGCGTTAGCGGCTTCAATGCGGTCGCATTCAGCCTGCTGGTGCTCGTCATCGCTTACCCGCGTGGTTTCCCCACATTCCGCCCGCACTCTTGCCCACGTTCCGTGTGGCGCTGCTGATCGGACTGTCCACCGCAACCCAGTTGTTGTTGGTGCCAGTGGGCGTGTTCCAGGGCTTGCACTGCGACATCGTCTTCCTAGCAACGCAGGTCATCATTCGCGTGGTCACAGTGATCCTGATCTAAGTCGAAGCGCGCGGGCGTCCTGCTGCCGGGCCTCGCCGTTCGACGGCTCTGTGCACCTTCGCGCTTCTATCCAGTGATCCGTCGGCTGATGCACCGACTGCTGCCTTGGGTCACCGGTGGGCACTCGGTGACGCTGGACCGCTCGCTGCGGCGCGAACCGCCCAACTACTGCGCTACGCTGTAGATTTGGAGCGTGCAACCTTGCTGATCAACTCTGTCTGCATCGGGATGGTGGTGTCGATTGTCTTCGAGATAACCGGCGGGGATTCCCTCACGCTGGCCTCAGTGGCCGTGCTCGCCGGATTTTGCTAGACACGTTTATTTGACCGCTGCTCACCTCTGCCGCTGCGCTGCATGCACAAACCTGATCGTCGTGCACAACTGCTTTCCCTTCTGATTAACTCGACGCAGAGGTACGCGGTGTGCTTGTGCGTCCTGTTCTCAGCCGCGCTGCTCTAGCACCGCGATGTGATCGGGTAGGATCGGCGCACGGCTTCATCGACTCCTCAGCACACTGCTGATCATTCTGGGGGCTAACGCACTGCGCAATCTCGGCACGCCCTGCGCGCCAATGCTGATAGCTTCGGGAGCGCATCGCCGCGCCCTATTGACGGGGTGGCCAAGGGCATGTCCAATCGTCGCGAAGATTGCCATCGGTCTTCGTTACGGCGTGGTAGGCATCGTCTGCGGCACCTTGGTTGGTGGGCAGATTGGCGCCGTAGGTATGCTGATTTTTAACACCCGCAATACGCCAAACTCACGCTGCAACCCGTCCCGGCCTGTTCGTGCTCAAGGGTTTTCTCGCGCCACTGACCGCTTTCGCACCCTTCGTCCTTCTGATCTTGCATTTCAAGGCCATGCCATGATCCAAGAACCCACTCTGCGCGTTTACGAGGGACTCATAGGCATCGTCACGGTGCTCTACAACAGCGACGACGTGTTGCCGGACTTTTTCACCAGCCTCGGCGCGCAGACTGACATCCGGTTCAGGCTCTACGTGATCGACAACAGCGCCGCCGACACCGGTATCCGCATCTCGCGCTCGCTCGCAGATCGCTATGGCATCGATATCCACTTGCTGTTCAACAACGCCAACGTTGGCGTCGCCAAGGGCAACAACCAGGGTATCGACCTCGCGCTCGCGGATGGCTGCAACCACGTGTTGCTCGCCAACAATGACACGCAGTTCGCTCCAGACACGATCCGCCTGCTGCTGGAAGCGGTGAGCGGGGGCGACGACTTGGTCGCGACTCCCAAGATCATGTACCACGGCGAACCCATGCGACTCTGGTATGGCGGCGGGCACATCGATGCTTGGCGCATGCGCACGCCGCATCACGGCATGAACGAGATGGACGAGGGCCAGTTCGATAAAGTGCGCCACGTCAACTACGCACCGACGTGCTTCATGATATTTGACACGGCGGTATTCGCGCGCACCGGTCGCATGGACGAGCAATTTTTCGTCTATTACGACGACACCGATTTTGTTTGGCGCATGAACACCCTACGCATCCGCATCCGTTTCGTGCCGGAATCCGTTGTACTGCACAAGGTGAGCACATCGACCGGAGGCGATCTCTCGCCGTTCTCGCTCTACTACATGACTCGCAATCGCGTGTACTTTATCCGCAAGAACTTGCGTGGACTGCGCAAGGTGGTAGCGTTAGGCTACGTGCTCTCGACGCGCTGCGTGCAGATGGTGTTGTTGCCGCGTGCGCTGTCGGCACGCGTGTGGAAAGGCCTACGAGACGCTTTCAGCATGCCGATTTCCGCGTTGGTAAGCGCCGACACCGCGGCGACGCGCCGTTAGGCCATGCCTGCGCAGCCGAACATACCCACTGCGGGAGAAAATGTCGTTCCGCACCCCGCCGCATGCACCTGCCGACGTCGTGCGGCGCCATGCCCGCGAGCACTGTTGCGATGCTAGTGCTTCTGCCCTGGTTCGCGATCCCTGCCCTCTTGCCGCCTCCAACGTCGCCTCCATCAATGGCGGGTGTATTGGTGGATAAAACATAAAAAGCACCCCGAAAGGCGCTTATTTGCTAGTCATCTGGCGGAGACTGTGAGATTCGAACTCACGGACGGTTGCCCGTCGGCAGTTTTCAAGACTGCTGGTTTAAACCACTCACCCAAGTCTCCTGGAAGGAGCCGCGTATTCTAGCGGGTCGCCGCAGCGTCGGGCGCCGCCCAAGCACGGACCGCAAGGCGCCGGAAGCTCTCGGGCCCATGCCCATGGAGCCAGACCTGTGCGTTTTGGATGTTTTTGGCTTCAAACGCTTATGGGACAAGCGCTTCAAGCTATCGAAATGAGAGTTTCCAGGCAACGGAGGGCCACTAATGTGCGCCCGTGGTGTCCATGTGCGCGGTTGTGGCGTTGAGCAGCACTTCGGGCTCCTGGGCGTCCACCCAGTCCTGGTTGTTCAGGCGTGCGTGGAGTTGCTCGGTGTTGAGTTCGTCGGTCCACTTGGCCACGACCACGGTGGCCACGCCGTTGCCGATCAGGTTGGTGAGCGCGCGCGCCTCGGACATGAAGCGGTCGATGCCCAGGATCAGCGCCAGCCCCGCCACCGGCACATGCCCCACGGCCGAGAGCGTGGCGGCCAGCACGATGAAGCCGCTGCCGGTGATGCCGGCAGCGCCCTTGGAGGTGAGCAGCAGCACGGCCAGCAGCGTGATCTCCTGCGTCAGTGTCATGGGCGTGTTGGTGGCCTGGGCGATGAACACGGCGGCCATCGTAAGGTAGATCGAGGTGCCGTCGAGGTTGAACGAGTAGCCGGTGGGGATGACCAGGCCGACGGTGGATTTCTTCGCGCCCAGGTTCTCCATCTTCTCCATCATGCGCGGCAGCACCGACTCGCTCGACGACGTGCCCAGCACGATGAGCAGTTCCTCCTTGATGTACTTGATGAACTTCCAGATCGAAAAGCCGTGGAAGCGCGCAATCGAGCCCAGCACCAGGAAGATGAACAGCAGGCAGGTCAGGTAGAAGGCGCCCATCAGCTTGCCCAGCGACAGCAGCGAGCCCACTCCGTACTTGCCGATGGTGAATGCCATGGCGCCGAATGCGCCGATGGGGGCGACCTTCATGATGTAGCCGACGATGGTGAACAGCACATGCGAGGTTTTTTCGATCATGTCGAACACCAGCGTGCCGCGCCCGCCGAAACGGTGCAGCGCGAAGCCGAACATCACCGCGATCAGCAGCACCTGCAGGATCTCGCCCTTGGCAAACGCATCGATCAGCGTGGTGGGGATGATGTTCATCAAGAATTCGGTGGTCGTGCCCAGCTTGCCCGGCGCGGTGTAGGCGGCGATGGCTTTGGTGTCGAGGCTGGAGACGTCCACGTTCATGCCGGCGCCCGGCTGCAGCACATTGACCACGAGCAGGCCGATGACCAGCGCGATGCCGCTGACCACCTCGAAATAAAGCAGCGCCAGGCCCCCTGTGCGCCCGACTTTCTTCATGTCTTCCATGCCGGCGATGCCGACCACGACGGTGCAAAAGATGATGGGCGCGATGACCATCTTGATGAGCTTGATGAAGCCGTCGCCCAGCGGCTTCATCTTCTCGCCCAGCGCGGGATAGAAATACCCCAGGAGCACGCCGACCACCACGGCGGCAAGCACCTGCAGGTAGAGCGAGCGGTAGAAGGGAAGCTTTCCCGCAAGGCGTGGGTGGGTGGCCATGGTGCCTCCGCATGAGTGATCCGAGGATTTAGCGCCTTCTTCCCAAGTTTTTGAAGACCCAGCAGGAAAACCACACACCCAGCATGCCGCAGGCGCCACCCAATGCAAACTGCCTCCAGGCCCGTCCAAGGTCTGGAGGCAGCGGTGGGCCAGCGCGCGCGGTGGTGGCGTTAGCCGGGGCGCACCGCGTTGGCGGCCGCCAGGGCCGTCATGTTGAGCACGCGGCGCACGGTCGAGGAGGGCGTCAGCACGTGCGCCGATGCGGCCGCGCCGAGCAGGATCGGGCCGATCGTGGCGCCTTGGGTGCTGGTGACCTTGAGCACGTTGAACAGGATGTTGGCGGCGTCGAGGTTCGGGCAGATCAGCACGTTGGCTGCACCGGTCAGCGTGGTCTCGGGCAGCGCTGCGGTCCGGATCGCCTGCGACAGGGCGGCGTCGCCGTGCAACTCGCCGTCGCACTCGATGTGCGGCGCGGCCTGCACGAACAGGTCGCGCGCAGCGCGCATCTTGCGCGCCGATTCGCGCGAAGACGAGCCGTAGTTCGAGTGCGACAGGAACGCCACCTTGGGCGGCACGCCAAAGCGCTGCACCTCTTCGGCGGCCATCAGGGCGATGGCGGCCAGTTCGGCGGCGTCGGGGTTTTCGTTGATGTAGGTGTCGGCGATGAACAGCGTGTGCTTTTCCAGCATCAGCGCGTTCACGGTGGCCAGCTTGGGCGTGCCGTGCTTGAGGCCGATCACGTCGCGGATGTGGTCCAGGTGGCTGTCGAACTTGCCCACCAGGCCGCAGATCATCGCGTCGGCGTCACCGAGGTGCACCATGAGCGAGGCGATCAGCGTGTTCGAGCGGCGCACCGCGGCCTTGGCGGTCTCGGGCGTGATGCCGCGCCGGCCCATGAGGCGCTGGTAGGTTTCCCAGTACTGGCGAAAGCGCGGGTCGTCCTCGGGGTCGCAGATCTCCACGTCGCGGCCCAGCTGCAGGCGCAGGCCCGACTTGGCGATGCGCGCAGCGATCACGGCCGGGCGGCCGATCAGGATCGGCTTGGCCAGGCCGTCGTCCACGGCGGTCTGGACGGCGCGCAGCACGCGCTCGTCTTCGCCCTCGGCGTAGGCGACGCGCTTTTGCGCCAGCTTGGCGGCGTGGAACACCGGGCGCATGAACATGCCGGTCTGGTAGACAAAGCGCGTGAGGCTCTCGCGGTAGGCTGCGATGTCGGCGATCGGGCGCGTGGCCACGCCGGAGTCGGCGGCGGCCTGCGCCACGGCCGGGGCGATGCGCAGGATCAGGCGCGCGTCAAACGGCGTGGGGATCAGGTAGTCGGGGCCGAAGCTCAGGTCCTTGCCGGCATAGGCGGCGGCGACTTCGTCGCTCGGCTCGGCCTTGGCCAGGTCGGCGATCTGGCGCACGCAGGCCAGCTTCATGGCCTCGGTGATCTTGGTGGCGCCGCAGTCGAGCGCGCCGCGGAAGATGTACGGGAAGCACAGGACGTTGTTGACCTGGTTGGGGTAGTCCGAGCGGCCGGTGGCGATGATGCAGTCGGGGCGCACTGCCTTGGCCAGTTCGGGGCGGATCTCGGGCTCGGGGTTGGCCAGCGCCAGGATGATGGGCTTGTCGGCCATGGTCTTGACCATGTCGACCGTGAGCACGCCGGGGGCCGAGCAGCCCAGGAACACGTCGGCGCCGTGGACCGCATCGGCCAGCGTGCGCGCGTCGGTGGCTTGCGCATAGAGCGCCTTGGACGCGTCGTAGCCGCCGGGGCGGCCTTCGTAGATGACGCCCTTGGAGTCGCACATGAAGATGTGCTCGCGCTTGACGCCCAGGCCCACCATCACGCCCACGCAGGCGATGGCGGCGGCGCCGGCGCCCGAGACGGCCACCTTCACGTCGCCGATCTGCTTGCCCACCAGCTCGAGGCCGTTGAGCAGTGCAGCGCTGGAGATGATGGCGGTGCCGTGCTGGTCGTCATGGAACACCGGGATGTTCATGCGCTTGGACAGCTCCTGCTCGATGTAGAAGCACTCGGGCGCCTTGATGTCCTCGAGGTTGATGCCGCCGAGCGTGGGCTCGAGTGCCGCAATGATGTCGATCAGCTTGTCGGGGTCGTTCTCGGCCAGTTCGATGTCGAACACGTCGACGCCGGCGAACTTCTTGAACAGGCAGCCCTTGCCTTCCATCACCGGCTTGCTGGCCAGTGGGCCGATGTTGCCCAGACCCAGCACGGCCGTGCCGTTGGTGACCACGCCGACCAGGTTGCCGCGTGCCGTGTATTCGTGGGCGAGCGAGGGGTCGGCCTCGATGTCCAGGCACGGGTAGGCCACGCCGGGCGAGTACGCCAGCGAGAGGTCGCGCTGGTTCGACAGCGGCTTGGTGGGCGTGACCGAGATCTTGCCCTTGTTGGGGTTGCGGTGGTATTCGAGCGCGGCTTCGCGCAAAGCCTGTTCGGCGGCGGAGGTGGGATGTGCCACAGCGGACTCCTGATGACGTTGACTGGAGGGGGAAACGGGTAGGGAAAGATCACTCGCCTGGGGTAGGACGAGTGTGCCAGAGCCCATGGCAGCGGAGGTGGCTGCGGCGGGAAGGCTGCATTGGCACAGCGGGGATCGGTTTGCGCAAGGTTCGGCCAGGTGTGGGGCGGGAAAGGGGAGCCAGGCTTTCCGCGCTGCCCCCGATTTGTGCTATGCAAACTATAGCTTATGGCGCGCACCAGCGGGAGCTTTGTGCGCAATTTGTTGCCGTGTGGGCGAAAATTTCGGGCCTGCGCCGCGGCGCTGCGTGCTGCGCGCCGCGGCGCAGGCCCACAGGGTCAGTGCGCCTCGGCCTGCTTGGCGGCGGCAATGGTGGCTTCGGAGTCGTGCCGCGCGCCGTTGAGGAACAGGTTCAGCAGCACGGCAGCGACCGACGCCAGCAGGATGCCCGACTCGATCAGCGAGTGCAGTGCGTGCGGCATCCACTGCTTGAAGTTGGGCGCCATCAGCGGGATCATGCCGATGCCGATGGACACCGCCACGATCATGGCGTTGTGGCGGTTGTGCTTGAAGTCCACGCCGCTGAGGATGCGGATGCCGGTGGCGGTGACCATGCCGAACATCACGATGCCGGCGCCGCCGAGCACCACGGTGGGCAGCGACTCGACCAGGGCCGCCATCTTGGGCAGCAGCCCGAGCACGATCAGGATCAGGCCGCCGGCCACGCAGACGATAGCGGCTGCGCACGCCGGTGACCGCGACCAGGCCGACGTTCTGCGAGAAGCTGGTGTACGGGAAGGTGTTGAAGATGCCGCCGATCAGCGTGCCCAGGCCGTCGGTGCGCAGGCCGCGGCCGAGGTCCTGCTGCGATGATCTTGCGGTCGGTCATCTCGCCCAGCGCCAGGAACATGCCGGTGGACTCGATCATCACCACGATCATGATCAGCGACATGGTCAGGATCAGACCGGGTCGAAGATCGGCATGCCGAAGTGGAATGGCAGCACGATGTCGACCCAGGCCGCCTTGCCGACCTTCTCGAAGGTCATGAGGCCGAGTGGCGGTGGCCACGATGGCGCCGATCGACGATGCCCAGCAGCACCGAGATGTTGGCGATGAAGCCCTTGGCGTACTTCACGATCAGCAGGATGCGACACCAGCACCAGCGCCCGCCACGCCCACGCCGGCCAGGTCGGCATAGCGCGGGTTGGGGACCGACGGCATGATGGAAAAGCCCTTGGGCAGGGGCGGGATGGCCGAGCCCGGGCGCGGTCACCTCGGCCAGCCACTGCGCGTGCGACGGGTCGACGATGGACGGCGCGGTCGGGCCCACGGGGTTGCCGAAGATCCAGTTGATGCCCACGCGCATCAGGCTGATGCCGATGACCGCGATGATGGTGCCGGTGACCACCGGCGGAAAGAAGCGCAGCATGCGCGCAGACCATCGGCGCGATCAGGATGGACACCACGCCCGGCGCCGATGATGGAGCCGAACAGCAGCTGCGCGCCGGCCGGCGCCGGGGTTGCTTCTGCGCGATGGTGACCATGGGCGCCACGGACGCGAAGGTCACGCCCATCATCACCGGCAGCTTGATGCCGAACCAGCTGCGTGGCGCCCAGCGACTGGATCAGCGTGGCGATGCCGCAGCAGAACAGGTCGGCGGAGATCAGCAGCGCGACTTCCTCGGGGCTCAGCTTCAGGGCGCGGCCGACGATGAGCGGCACGGCGACGGCGCCGGCATACATCACCAGCACATGCTGCAGGCCCAGGGCCGTGAGCCGGCCGGCCGGAAGTTTCTCGTCAACGGGATGGACCTGGGAAGTCATGGATTTTCCTGGGTGGGCAGCGTGCTCCGGGGCGGGCTGATATGGACTCAGAGGCAGAACAAGGGTTGGTGTATGGAAAAAGTGTATGCAATGCCGCGGTAAAAATTCATAGTGAAAACCCGCGCGAATGCGTTGGATGACCACCGAAATTCGGCGCGTGCACTCTCCGGCCCGGGTCTACCGCGCCATACCGGCACGCCACGTCCGGCAACGTGCAGGGCAAAAAAAAGCCACAGGCATGGACATGGCCTGTGGCTGGCGCGTTCAGCGCGGCGGTGCTCGGTCAGTAGCCCAGCGTCTTGCCGTCGGGGTTGCGCGGATCGGAATAGCCGTAGAGCTTGCCGTCCCTGAGCTGGATGGTCTGCGTGCGGCCCATCGAGGGCTTGAGCGCGACGTTGTGGCCGCGTTGCTTGAGCAGGGCGATGGTGTCGGGGCTCAGGCCTTTCTCGATGCGCAGCTCGTCGGGCGTCCACTGGTGGTGCACGCGCGGCGTCGACGCAGCCTCGGCCGGGTTCATGCCGAAGTCGATGGTGTTGACCACGGTCTGCAACACGGTCGTGATGATGCGCGCGCCGCCGGGGCTGCCGGTCACCAGCACGGGCTTGCCGTCCTTGAGCACCAGCGTGGGCGTCATCGACGACAGCGGCCGCTTCCTGGCGGCCACGGCATTGGCGTCGCCGCCGACCAGCCCGTAGGCGTTGGCCACGCCGGGCTTGGCAGAGAAGTCGTCCATTTCGTTGTTGAGCAGGATGCCCGTGCCCTTGGCCACGATGCCGCTGCCGAAGTTGGTGTTGAGCGTGTAGGTCACGGCCACCGCGTTGCCGGCCTTGTCCACCACCGAGTAGTGCGTGGTCTGGTCGCTCTCATAGGGCTGGGGCTGGCCGGGCTTGATGCTCTTGCCGCTGCGCGCCACGTTGGGGTCGATGCCCTTGGCCAGCGCGGCAGCGTAGCGCTTGGAGGTCAGGCCCTTGAGCGGAATCTTCACGAAGTCCGGGTCGCCCAGGTATTCGGCGCGGTCGGCGTAGGCGAGCTTCATGCTCTCGGCCATGTAATGGATGGTCTGGGCGCTGTTGGGGCCCCATTGCGCGATCGGCCACTGCTCCATCATGTTCAGGATCTGCACCAGGTGCGGGCCGCCGGACGAGGGCGGCGGCATGGTGACGATCTCGTAGCCGCGGTAGCTGCCGCGCGTCGGCTCGCGCTCGGCCACCTTGTATTCGCGCAGGTCTTGCAGGGAGAGGGCACCGGGGTACGGTGCCATCTCGGCGGCAATCTGTTGTGCGATGGCGCCTTCGTAGAACACCTTGGCGCCTTGCTGGCCGATCAGGCGCATGGACTGCGCCAGGTCTTTCTGCACCAGCGTGTCGCCGACCTGGAGCGGTTCGCCGTTGCGCCAGAAGATCTCGCGCGTCGCGGGCCACTGGCCCATGTTCTTCTTCTCCTGCTGCAGGATCTTGGCCAGCGGCTCGCTCACGGGAAAGCCCTGTTCGGCCAGCGCGACGGCCGGTGCGACCACGGTGGACAGCGGCAGCGTGCCCCAGGTCCGGAGCGCATGCTCCATGCCCGCCACCGTGCCGGGCACGCCCACCGCGTAGGGGGTGTAGAGCGATTTGCCGTCGATCACATTGCCCTTGGCGTCCAGGTACATGTCGCGCGTGGCTTTGCCCGGCGCCACTTCGCGGAAGTCGAGCGCCACGCTTTTGCCGGTCTTGGCGTCGTACACCACCATGAAGCCGCCGCCGCCCAGGTTGCCCGCATTGGGCAAGGCGACGGCCAAGGCAAAGCCAATGCCCACGGCCGCATCCACCGCGTTGCCGCCGGATTTGAGGATGTCCAGGCCGATCCGCGACGCCAGTTCCTGCTCGGTGGCCACCATGCCGTTGCGTGCCACGACCGGGTGGAACACGTCCATGTCGAAGTCGTAGGCAGCGCTGGCCGCCTGCGCGGCGGCGGTCTGCTGCACGACCACCGCCGTGGCCGCGGCGGGGGGCATCTGCTGCGGCGTGTTGCCGCAGGCGGTGAGGCTGGCGAGGGCCAGCGCAAGGCTGCTGGCCAGCAGGGAGTGGCGGATGTGCATGCTTTGTCTCCTCGGGCGTAAAAAAAGGACTTGCACCCATGCAGGGGCAAGTCCTTGGCAGTGTAGAGCGGGCAGCGGTGCGAGCGCTACTGGCTTGCCGGGCCGTCAGGCCAGCAGGTCGTGCAGGCGTGCGCGCGATCACCTTGGTGGCGCGGCGCAGGTCTTCGAGGTGCAGGCGCTCGTCGGCGCGCTTGGCGTGCGACTCGAGCACGCGTGCGCGGGCCGGCGCCGTAGATCACGCCGGGAATGCCGGCTCGCCGTACAGGCGCACGTCGGTGTAGAGCGGCGTGCCCATGGCCGGGATCGGCTCGCCGAACAGTTCGCTCGCCGTGCTTCTGGATCGCCTCGACCAGCGGCTTGTTGCCGGCCAGCGGCTTCATCGCAGTTGGCCAGCAGCAGGCGCTTGATCTCGACCGTGATGCCGGGCACTCGGCCGCCGCGTCGGCGATCACCTGGCGGATGCTGGCTTCGACCTCGGCCGGGTTTTCTTCGGGGATCATGCGGCGGTCGAGCTTGAACACCACCTTGCCGGGCACGACGTTGGTGTTGGTGCCGCCCTCGATGCGGCCGACGTTCAGGTAGGGGTGCTTGATGCCCTCGACCTTGCGACGTGACCTGCTGGTACAGCGCGTTCTGCGCGTACAGCGCGTTCAGGATCTGCACCGCGCCCTGCAGCGCGTCGACGCCGGTGTGCGGGATGGCGGCGTGCGCCATCTTGCCGTGCACCGTCACTTCCATCTGCAGGCAGCCGTTGTGCGCGGTGACCACTTCGTAGCTGAAGCCGGCCGCGATCATCAGGTCGGGCTTGGTCAGCCTGTTGCTTGCAGCAGCCAGCCGGGGCCGAGTTCGCCGCCGAACTCCTCGTCGTAGGTGAAGTGCAGTTCGACGCGCCCTTGAGGGGCCTGGCCAGGCTTCGAGCGCGCGCACGGCGAAGGTGAAGCTCGCGAAGTCGCTCTTGCTCACGGCCGCGGCGCGGCCGTAGATGCTTGCCGTCCTCGATCTCGCCGCCGTAGGGGTCGTGCGTCCAGCCTTCGCCCGGCGGCACCACGTCGCCGTGCGCGTTGAGCGCGATCGGTGCGGCCCCGTCGCCGTAGGGCGGCGCACGATCAGGTTGGTGATCGACTCCAGGCCGTAGGCCTTGCACCTCGGCGGCCGGCACGGCGTGCTTCTCGGCGTCGAAGCCGAAGTCCTGCAGCAGCTCGGCCGTGCGCTCGGCGTGCGGCGCGTTGTTGCCGGGCGGCGTGTCGGTGGGCACGCGCACCAGCTCCTGCAGGAAGCGCACTTCCTCGTCGAAGTGGCGTCGATCCAGGCGTCGAGCTGGGCGTAGTCGGTCATCGGTCTGGCTGGGTGGCGTCATGGGGTCTCCGTGGCGAGCTGGTCGAGCAGCGTGCTGGAAGGCATCGCACGGCCAGCTGCATGTCGTCGCTGGTGGTGCTTCGAGCGGGTTGTGGCTGATGCCGGAGTTGCAGGCCGCGCACGAACAGCATGGCCTGCGGCATGACTTCGTGCAGCTTCATGGCGTCGTGGCCGGCGCCGCTGGGCATGCGGAACAGCGGCACGCCGAGCGCCTCGACGGCGCGTCTCCCAGCGCTGCTGCCAGGCCGGGCGCGCTCGGCGCGGCGGCGGCGCGCATCGTCTCCTCGAGCGTGTAGCGCAGGCCGCGGCGCTCGCAGATGGCCTTCGAGCTCGGCCAGCACGTCGGCCGACCAGCGCGTCGCGCTGCGGATCGTTCGGCGCGCGCATGTCGAGCGTGAACTGGCAGCGGCCCGGCACCACGTTGATCGAGCCGTTGGGCACTTGCAGCATGCCGATGGTGGCGACCGAGTCGCCGTCCTGCGCGGCGCGCTGTTCGGCGTACAGCGCCAGTTCGGCCACGGCCGCGGCCGCGTCGCGGCGGCGGTCCATCGGCGTGGTGCCGGCGTGGCTGGCCATGCCGATCATTTCGCCGACATAGCGCACGCCGCCGTTGATCGAGGTGACGATGCCCAGCGGCAGGTCCAGCTCGTTGAGCACCGGGCCCTGCTCGATGTGCACTTCGACGAAGCCGAGGTAGCGCGCCGGGTCGCGCTGCAGCTTCGGGATGTCGTCGATGCTCAGGCCCGCATGCTGCATGGCCTCGCGCATGGTGATGCCGTCGGCGTCCTTCTGGTCGAGCCAGTCGGGGTTGAAGTGGCCGATGAGCGCGCCCGAGCCGAGGAAGGTGGCCTTGTAGCGCTGGCCTTCCTCTTCGGCGAAGCCGACCACCTCGATGCCGAACGGCAGGCGCCTGCCCTGGCGGTGCAGTTCGCGCACGCAGGCCATCGGCACGAAGATGCCCAGGCGGCCGTCGTACTTGCCGCCGTTGCGCACCGTGTCGTAGTGCGAGCCGGTGAGCAGCGCCTTGGCGTCGGGTGTGGCGCCGTGGTAGCGGCCGACCACGTTGCCGACCGCGTCGATCTCGCACCTCGTCGAAGCCGCAGTCGCGCATCCAGTGCGCGATGCGCTGCGGCGCAGGCGCGGTGCGCGTCGGTGAGGTAGGTGACGGTGAGCTGGCCCTTTTCGGCGTAGCCCGGGTCGCTGTGCTGCGCCAGGCGCTCCTGCCAGTCCCAGACGTCGTTGCCCAGCGCGGGCGCGTACGCCGAACTTGTCGTTCAGGCGGATTTCGGCGATGCGGTGGATGTTGCGCAGCGCCTCGGCGCGCTCGAAGTCGGGCGGGTGGTGCAGGCGGCGCGCGAAGGTGTCGATGATCTCGCTGCTTGGGCAGGCCCGTGCCGCGCGGGCCGCGCACGGCCAGGATGAACGGGAAGCCGAACTTGCGCGTTGTAGTCGGCGTTGAGCTGCTGGATGCGCGCGAATTCCTCGGGCGTGCAGTTGCGTCAGGCCCGCCTTGCTCTGCTCGTTGGTCGATTCGGCCGTGAGCGTCTTGCTCACCATGGCCTTGCCGGCAAGCTCCGGGTGGGCGCGGATCAGGCCGAGCTGCGCGCTCGCGCGGTCGCCTGCGCCACGACCTGCGCCATGCGCGTGCTTGAGGTGCGCCAGCGAGCGGAAGGGGCGCTGCGCCAGCGCCGCCTCGGCGATCCAGGGCGAGTGTTCGTAGAGGCCGTCGAGCAGCGCGGCGGCTTCGGCCGGCATCGGCGGCGTTGAGTTGGTCCAGGGTCAGTGGCATGGCGTTTCAGTCCTTGCAGGGGTGGGTCTGCGCCCAGTGGCGCGCGATGTCGATGCGGCGGCAGACCCACACGCTTGTCGTGCTGCTGCGATGTGGTCGAGGAAGCGCTGCAGCGCGACGATGCGGCCGGGCCGCCCGAGCAGGCGGCAGTGCATGCCGATGCTCATCATCTTGGGCGCGTTGTCGCCGCGGTCGCCTTCGGCGTAGAGCACGTCGAAGCTGTCCTTGCAGGTACTGGAAGAACGGATCGGCGTGCGAGTAGCCCTGCGGCAGCGCGAAGCGCATGTCGTTGCAGTCGAGCGTGTAGGGCACGATCAGCTGCGGCACCGCGCTGCCGTCGCTCTTCCGCACCTTCATCCAGAAGGGCAGGTCGTCGCCGTAGTAGTCGCTGTCGTAGTCGAAGCCGCCGAAGTCGGCCACCAGGCGGCGCGTGTTGGGGCTGTCGCGGCCGGTGTACCAGCCCAGCGGCTCGCTGCGCCGGTCAAGCTGCTGGATGATGTGCCATGGCCAGCCGCATGTGCTCGCGCTCGGTGGCTTCGGGAACGTTCTGGTAGTGGATCCAGCTTCAGGCCGTGGCAGGCGATCTCGTGGCCCAGCTCGACGAAGGCCTGCGGCCAGCTCGGGGTAGCGCTGCAGCGCCATGCCGACGCCGAACACCGTCAGCGGCAGGCCGCGCTTCTCGAACTCGCGCAGCAGGCGCCAGACGCCGGCGCGCGAGCCGTATTCGTAGATGCCTTCCATGCTCATGTGGCGCTCGGGGTAGGCGGCCGGGTTGAACATTTCCGACAGGAACTGCTCGGAGGCCGGCGTCGCCGTGCAGCACGCAGTTCTCGCCGCCTTCTTCGTAGTTGAGCACGAACTGCACGGCGATGCGCGCCTGGCCGGGCCATTGCGCATGCGGCGGGTTGCGGCCGTAGCCGACCAGGTCGCGGGGGTAGGGGAGGGTGGCGTCGTAGGTCATGGGGAAATCGGCCGAGAGGGCCATGGAGATGTCGTTGCTCGGGGGCTCGCGGTCGAAGGTCAGGCCTTCTTCGACATGCAGCAGGTGCGCCTGCATGAGCTGCACGGCCCGCTCCTCGTCGCGCGCGGCCAGCGCCTTCGACGATCTCGGCCATGCTCCTCGTGCGAGTGTTCGGCGGCGCTGGCGCGACTGGTACATCAGCGTGATGAGCGCGCAGCGCGAGATCAGCTCGCCCAGCATCTGCGCCAGCACGTCGTTGCCCATGAGCTCGGCCATGCGCACATGGAAGTCGCCCAGCAGCTCGGTGCGCTGGCCCACGTCGGCGCCGGTCCACGGCGGCCTTCTCGCTGGCCACGTGGTCGCGCAGCGCGCGGATCTTGGCGGGCGTGGCGCTGCGCACGAACGCGCGCGTCATCTCGGCCTCGAGCATGCGGCGCACGCTGAACACCTGGCGCGCCTCGTCCACCGAGGGCGCGGCGACAAAGGCGCCGCGCGCGGGCTCCAGCGTGACGAGGCGGTTCTGCGCGAGCTGGAACAGCGCCTGGCGCACCAGCGTGCGCGAGACGCCGAAGTGGTCGGCCAGCTTCTGCTCGGCGAGCTTGCGTGCCCGGGTGCAGCCGGTGGTCCACGATGGCGCGGGTCAGCGCCTCGACGATGGAGCTGGTGGTAGAGGATTCCATGGCGACATGATAGAGAGATTGCCAAAAAGTGTATACACTTTTGGTCTACATGCGCAGCTTTGCGCCAGCCAGCATTTAAGGAGAAACCCCATGGGCCTGAGCACCCACGTCCTGGACACCATGAACGGCTGCCCCGCTGCCGGCATGGCACGTGGCGCTGTATGCCACCGCTGGCGGGCAGGCCACGTTGCTGCAGCGCCTGGTGCTGAACCACGACGGCCGCACCGATGCGCCGCTGTTCGACAACGCCAGCCTGAAGGTGGGCACCTACCGCCTGATCTTCGATGTGGCCGGGTATTTCAAGGCGCGCGGCGTGGCACTGCCCGAACCCCAGTTTCTGGACCAGGTGAGCCTGGACTTCGGCGTCGCGCACGCCGACCAGCACTACCACGTGCCGCTGCTGGTCAGCCCCTGGAGCTACTCCACCTACCGCGGCTCCTGAGGCGCGGCGCAGCGGTTGCTGCATCAAAAACAGGAGCAGCCAGCGCTTGATGCCATTGCGTTTCAAGAATTAAACATCGCGAAACCAATGGACAGCCAGCGCTGGCTGCTCTTTTTCAGGAGCGTCTTGGTGTCTCAGTGCGTTCAGAGCTGCCCTTCGGTCAGCGTGTCGAGCTGGAACTGGCCGGCCTTGTCCCAGAGCCAGGTGTCGGTGTAGGTCACGCGGCCCATCCGCGCGGGCACCGGGAACGGCGCTGCGGCGCGCACCGTGCGCTCGATTTCGGCCACCACCTCGGGCGCATGGCGCGGCGCGCGCATCCAGTGCAGGCGCGTGACGCGGCCCGTGCGGTCGATGTCCACCTCGAGCACGCCGATGGCATAGAGCATCGGCGGCATCTTGCCCTTGTAGATGCGGTGGGCGTTGAGTCCGTACAGGTGCGTTGCCGCGTCCTGGCGGTAGGCCCGGGCCGTGGCCGCGGCCGAGGTGCGCACCGGCGCGGCGGCTGCAGCGCCGGTGCCGGTGGCCACCGGAATGTCGGTGCCGGGCCAGCGGCTGTCGGACGGCGCCGGCTCGGGCGCCGACTTGCAGGCCGCCACCAGTGCGGCCACGCCGGCCATGAGGCCAGCCACGAGCCAGTGGCTGCGGTGGGCGGGGCGGTGTGGGGGCGGGGTGTCGGGCATGGTGCGTAGTGCGGTGCTGCGAGCAGGCCGGCGCAGTGGCTGCTGGCGGGGGTGGTGGAAATCGACAGGGTTGTGGGGGAAGTCAAAAGGGACCGCAGCTGCTGCGGGCCGCCCGTGAGGGAGCAGTCTACCCAAGGCGCGGTGCCATGGGAACAGAACGCGTGCCGCGCCCATGCGCAATGGCGTGCGGTGGCGCCGCGCGCATTCCGCAGGGCAGGGTAAATCCGGTGTGTTTTCTGGCTGCACCGGGCAAAAGAGTGCGCAGTTTTTGCATACACTTCCTGTCCTCCGGTCGCAGCGGAGCCCGGCAGGCAACTGCCGTGGAGCGCGGCCCTTGACTGCTCAGAGCGCCCGCAGTGGTGAGCAGCTTGCAAACGCGGCCGCGGCATGTCCGGGCCGCAAAGGTTGAGACATGGAAAGCTACTATCTCGACTGGGCCAATCTGCTGCTGCGCTGGGCCCACGTCATCACTGCCATCGCCTGGATAGGCTCCTCGTTTTACTTCGTGTTCCTCGACAGCAGCCTCACGCCGCCCGAGGACGACGACCTGAAAAAGCAGGGCGTGAGCGGCGAGCTGTGGGCCTTGCATGGCGGCGGCTTCTACCACCCCGTCAAGTTCGCCGGCGCGCCGCCCCGGCTGCCCAAGCACCTGCACTGGTTCTATTGGGAGAGCTACACGACCTGGCTGAGCGGCTTTGCGCTGTTCACCGTGTCCTACCTCTGGAGCGCCAGCACCTACCTGATCGACAAGTCGAAGATGGACTGGGCGCCGGCCGAGGCGATCGCCGTGGCGCTGGCCTTCCTGGTCGTGTTCTGGCTGCTCTACGACGGCATCTGCCGCGTCTTCGGCCAGAAGAAGAACGGCGACGCCATCGTCGGTGCGCTGGTGCTGGTGCTGGTGTGCGTGGCCTCGTGGCTGGCATGCCACTGGTTCTCGGGCC
This sequence comes from uncultured beta proteobacterium, assembly GCA_963703375.1. GTDB lineage: Bacteria > Pseudomonadota > Gammaproteobacteria > Burkholderiales > Burkholderiaceae_C > Simplicispira. The sequence goes on from CAVPEF010000004.1 coordinate 1,219,432, forward strand.
GCGCCGCGTTCCTGCTGGTCGGCGCGATGATCGCCACGTCCATGAGCGCCAACGTGTTCTTCTGGATCATCCCCGGCCAGCGCACCATGGTGGCCCAGATCAAGGCCGGCCAGCCGGTCGACCCGATCCACGGCAAGCGCGGCAAGCAGCGCAGCGTGCACAACACCTATTTCACGCTGCCGGTGATCTTCGCCATGCTCAGCGGCCACTACAGCTTCACCTGGAGCCATCCGCAGAACTGGGTCATTCTGATTGCCATGATGTTTGCCGGCGCCGCGATCCGCCAGTTCTTTGTGATGCGCCATGGCTACAAGCTCGGCCGCAACGGCAACCCGGTGGGTTACGCGCTCATTGGCATCGCCACCCTCGTGGGGCTGATCGCCTGGCTGCGCCCTGCGCCCGTCGTGGCTGCGGCCAGCGCCTCCGCTGCCAGCGCGCCAGCCCCGGTGGGCTTCAAGACCGTGCAGAACGTGCTGGAGCAGCGCTGCTATCTGTGCCACGGCGCCCAGGTGCAGATGAAGGGCCTGCGCCTGGATTCACCCGAGAGCGTGCAGCAGCACGCCCAGGCGATCTACCAGCAGGTGGTGGTGCAAAAGCTCATGCCCATGAACAACGCCACGCAGATCACCGAGGACGAGCGCGCTCTGATCGGCCGCTGGTACCAGGCAGGCGCTGCCACGCACTGATCAGGCCGCGCCCGGTGCGGGCTGGGCGTGCAAGCCCAGGCCCGCCAGATAGATGTCCAGGGCGGCTTCTCCGCAGGCCGCCAGGTCAAAAGCCGCAGGGTCGAGCAGCCACTTCTGGACCAGCCCTTCGATCAACACCTGCAGGCCCAGCGCCGCGCACGCCAGGGGCATCGGCGCAGACCGCTGGCGTGCCGCAAACGCTTTCGCCAAGGCCGCCTGGTTGCGCCCGACGCATTCACTGTGCACGCGCAGGTGGCGCTCCTGCACTGCGCTGAGCTCGGCGGTGTATTCCACCTGGTGGGTGGCGATCTTCAACACGCGCCGTGTCTGTGCGTCGGTCGCAATGATGCGCAGTGCCTCGAGCATGGCGCTGCGGATTTCGGCCACGGGGTCGTCGGCCGTGTTCACGTTGGCCAGTGTCAGCGTTTGCTCCAGCGGCAGGGTCACGCGTTCCATCATCGCGTTGAACAGGTCGGCCTTGTCCTTGAAGTGCCAGTAGATCGCGCCGCGCGTGGTGCCCGCCGCGACCGCGATGTCGTTGAGCGACGTGCGCGATACGCCTTGCGTTTGGAACAGGGTTTCGGCGGCATCCAGCAGGCCCGCGCGGGTCGCCTGGGCATCTGCCTTGGTGCGTCTGGCCATGGAAATACCTCCGGCATGGTGTCAATGGAGGCACTATACATACATTCAAGAATGTATATATACTTCCGCCGATTCCAGCGATGGCGCTGCCTGCGTCACACGCCCCCGAGGCCGATTCACTAAACTGGCGCGTCCTCTTCGAGAGCCATCGCTTTCCCCATACCAAAGGAACCCCATGCCCGCCTTGCGTTCTGCCAAGACTGCCTCTGCGCTTGCCCCTGCCCAGCCTCCCGCACACCTGCGCCTGGGCATGGCAGCCGGCGGCCTGTCCCTCGCCCTGCTGTTGGCCGCCTGCGGCAAGGGCGATGCACCGCCTGCCGCGGCCGCTGGCGCCATGCCGGCGCCCGAGGTGGGCGTGGTCATCGCCCAGCCGGGCGACGTGGGCCTGATCACCGAACTGCCGGGGCGCCTGGAGGCATCGCGCGTGGCCGAGGTGCGGGCGCGGGCGGCGGGCATTTTGCAAAAGCGCCTGTTCCGCGAAGGCAGCGATGTGAAGGCGGGCCAGCCCCTGTTTGTAATCGACGCCGCTCCCTATGCGGCGGCCCTGCAAAGCGCCGAGGCCACGCTCGCGCGCGCCCAGGCCAACCTGACGCAGGCGAGCGCATTGGCCGCGCGCTACAAGCCGCTGCTTGCCGCCAATGCCGTGAGCCAGCAGGAATATGCCAACGCCGTGGCCGCGCAAAAGCAGGCCGAGGCCGACGTGGCCGCCGGCAAGGCGGCTGTGCAGACCGGGCGCATCAACCTCAATTACGCCAGCGTGACGGCGCCCATTTCGGGCCGCATCGGCCGCGCCCTGGTCACCGAAGGTGCGCTGGTGGGCCAAGGCGAAGCTACGCAGCTGGCCGTGATCCAGCAGATCGACCCGGTGTACGTCAACTTCACCCAGTCGGCCGGCGAGGTGATGAAACTGCGCCGCGCCATGGCCGAGGGCAAGCTCGAGCGGGCTGGAGGCAGTGATGCCGCCAAGGTGCGCGTGGTGCTCGAGGATGGCAGCGAATATGCGCGCCCGGGCAAGCTGCTGTTTTCCGACCTGACGGTGGATGCCAGCACGGGCCAGATCACGCTGCGCGCCGAGGTGCCCAACCCCAAAGGTGAGCTGCTGCCGGGTCTGTATGTGCGCGTGCGGCTGGAGCAGGCCCAGGTGGCCAACGCCATCACGCTGCCGCAGCAGGCGGTCACGCGCACCCAGCAGGGCGACAAGATCACGGTGGTCGGCGCCGACGGCAAGCTCAGCCAGCGCACGGTGAAGATCGGCCCGGCGCGCAACAACCAATGGATCGTGCTCGAAGGCCTGAAGGCAGGCGAGCAGGTCATGGTCGATGGCTTTCAGAAGCTGCAGATGATGCCGCCCGGCACGCCCGTGAAGGCAGTGCCGTGGCAGGCCCCCGGCAGCGCGGCGGCACCGGCCGCAGCATCGGCTGGCGTGCCCGGCTGCCCCGGCTGCCGCAGCGCCGGCCCCGGCCCCGGCGGCATCGGGCACTGCACCCGCGGCCAGTGCGCCTGAAGCGCCCGCCAGCGCCGGTCAGAAATAAGGAGCCAGCTTCATGGCCAAGTTCTTTATTGACCGCCCCATCTTTGCGTGGGTGATTGCCCTGTTCGTCATGGTGCTGGGCGCCGTGTCGATCACCCAGCTGCCCATCGCGCAGTACCCCTCGGTGGCACCGCCGACCATCGTGGTGTCTGCGGCCTATCCAGGCGCTTCGGCGCAGACGCTGGAAGACAGCGTGCTGGCCGTGATCGAACGCGAAATGAACGGCGCGCCCGGCCTCGCGTACATGGAGGCCGTGAGCCAGGCCAACGGCACCGGCACCCTCACGCTGAGCTTCGAGCCGGGAACGAACCCCGATCTGGCGCAGGTCGAGGTGCAGAACCGCCTCTCGCGTGCCACGCCGCGCCTGCCCTCGGTGGTGACGCAGCAGGGCGTGCGCGTCGACAAGTCGCGCAGCAACTTCCTGCTGTTCGCCATGATGTCGTCCTCGGACCCCAAGTTCGACGTGAATGCGCTGAGCGACTACGCCGCGCGCAACGTGCTGCCCGAGTTGCAGCGCCTGCCCGGCATTGGCCAGGTGCAGCTGTTCGGCGCCGAGCGCGCCATGCGCGTCTGGGTCGATCCGGCCAAGCTGCAGGGCTACAACCTGTCCGCCGCCGACGTGGCCAATGCCATCCAGACGCAGAACGCGCAGGTCTCGGCCGGCAGCCTGGGCGAGTTGCCCAACCTCACGGGACAGACGATTTCGGCCACCGTGGTGGTGCCCGGCCAGATCAGTTCGACCAAGGAGTTCGGCGACATCGTGCTGCGCGCCAACGCCAACGGCTCCACCGTGCGGCTCAAGGACGTGGCCCGCATCGAACTGGGTGCCCAGTCGTATGCCACCACGGCGCGGTTGAATGGCCAGCCGGCCACAGGCATGGGCGTTCAGCTCTCGCCCACGGGCAACGCGCTGGCCGCGGCCACGGCCGTGAAGACGCGCATGGCCGAGCTGGAAAAATTCTTTCCACCGGGCGTGAGCTGGACCATCCCCTACGACAGCTCTAACTTCGTCAAGATTTCCATCAAGCAGGTCGCGCAGACGCTGCTCGAAGCCATCGCGCTGGTGTTCCTGGTGATGTTCGTGTTCCTGCAGAACATCCGCTACACCATCATTCCGACCATCGTGGTGCCGGTGGCGCTGCTGGGCACTTTCGGCGCACTGCTGGCGATGGGCTTCTCGATCAACGTGCTGACCATGTTCGGCATGGTGCTGGTGATCGGCATCGTGGTGGACGATGCGATCGTGGTGGTCGAGAACGTCGAGCGCATCATGAACGAAGAGGGCCTGCCGCCGCTCGAGGCCACGCGCAAGGCCATGGGCCAGATCTCGGGAGCCATCATCGGCATCACCGTGGTGCTGATCTCGGTGTTTGTGCCGCTGGCGTTCTTTGCCGGCTCGGTGGGCAACATCTACCGCCAGTTCTCGGCGGTGATGGCGGTGTCGATCGCGTTCTCGTCGTTCATGGCGCTGTCGCTCACGCCCGCGCTGTGCGCGACGCTGCTCAAGCCGGTGCAGGCCGGCCACGCCCATGCCAAGACGGGCTTCTTCGGCTGGTTCAACCGCGGTTTCACGCGCACTGCCAAGGGCTATGAAGGCTGGGTGGCCAAGTTGCTGCGCCGCGGCGGGCGGGTGATGGTCATCTACGTGGCGCTGATCGCCGCCGTGGGCGTGCTGTACATGCGCCTGCCGACCTCGTTCCTGCCCGGCGAGGACCAGGGCAACCTGCTGGTCAACATCCAGCTGCCGCCGGGCGCCACGCTGGAGCGCACCCAGGCCGTGGTCGAAAAGGTCGAGGGCTTCATGCTGAAGCAGCCCGAAGTGCAGAACATGGTCTCCGTGCTGGGCTTCAGCTTCTCCGGCCAGGGGCAGAACGCCGGCCTGGCGTTCGTGACGCTCAAGGACTGGTCGGACCGCGCAGGTGCCGCGCACACGGCCGACGCCATTGCGGGCCGGGCCATGGGCGCGTTCTCGGGCATACGCGATGCCTTCGTATTTGCGCTGAGCCCTCCGCCGATCCCTGAGCTGGGCGTGAGCTCTGGCTTTACGTTCCGCCTGCAGGACCGCGGTGGCAACGGCCACGACGCACTGGTGGCGGCGCGCAACCAGATGCTGGGCATGGCTGCCCAGAGCAAGGTGCTGGCCGGCGTGCGGCCCGACGGGCTGGAGGACGCGCCGCAACTGCAGGTCGATATCGACCGCGACAAGGCCAGCGCGCAGGGCGTGAGCTTTGCCGCCATCAACAACACGATCTCGACCGCACTGGGCTCGGCCTACATCAACGACTTCCCGAACGCCGGACGCATGCAGCGCGTCGTGGTGCAGGCCGAGGCCGAGGCCCGCATGCAGCCCGAAGACATCCTGCAGCTGACGGCGCTCAACAGCCAGGGCAAGGCCGTGCCGCTGTCGTCGTTCGCCACCACGCGCTGGATCAGCGGCGCCATGCAGACCGTGCGCTACAACGGCTACCCGGCCATGCGCATCGCGGGCGGCGCGGCGCCCGGCTACAGCACCGGTGAGGCCATGGCCGAGATGGAGCGCCTGGCAGCGCAGCTGCCGGCAGGCTTCGGCTTTGAATGGACGGGCCAGTCGCGCGAGGAAAAGCTCGCCGGCTCGCAGGCCATCGTGCTGTACGGCTTCGCCGTGCTGGCGGTGTTCCTGTGCCTGGCGGCGCTCTACGAGAGCTGGTCGATCCCGCTGTCGGTGATTCTCGTGGTGCCGCTGGGCGTGTTGGGCGTGCTGCTGGGCGTGAGCCTGCGCGGCATGAACAACGACGTCTACTTCCAGGTCGGGCTGATCACCATCATCGGCCTGTCGGCAAAGAACGCCATCCTGATCATCGAGTTCGCCAAGGATCTGCAGGCGCAGGGCAAGGGCATCGTCGAGTCGGCGCTGGCAGCGGCCCATTTGCGGTTCCGGCCGATCGTCATGACCTCGCTCGCCTTCATTCTGGGCGTGGTGCCGCTGGCCATCGCCTCTGGCGCGAGTTCGGCCAGCCAGCGCGCCATCGGCACTGGCGTGATCGCGGGCATGGTGGTCGGCACCTCGTTGGCGGTGTTTTTCGTGCCGACGTTCTTCGTCGTCGTGCGCAGCCTCTTCAAGGGCAGCGACCGGCAGCGCCGGATGCACGCGGCCCACGCGCAAGCGGCCGGCATTGAACAGGATCCAGCAGGAAATGAAGGTGAGCCCCATGCGTAAGAACAGACTTTCCCCGCTGCTGGCAGCGAGCGCTGCGGCGCTGCTGGCTGGCTGCTCGATGATTCCCACTTACGAGCGGCCCGCCGCGCCCGTGGCGGCGGCCTGGCCCGGCGAGACGACCAACGCACCGGCCGGACAGGCCGCAGCCGCCGATATCGACTGGCGCGACTTCTTCAGCGATGCGCGGCTCAAAACGCTGATCGCGCTGGCGCTGCAGAACAACCGCGACCTGCGCGTTGCCGTGCTCAACATCGAGCAGGCGCGCGCGCAGTACCAGATCCGGCGCGCCGACCAGCTGCCCAACGTCGGCCTGGGCCTGTCCGAGTCGCGCCAGAACCCAAGCGCGACCGGTGCTGCGGGCGTCTCCAGCGCAGCCATCGGCGGGCTGTCGCTGAATGCGTTCGAGCTGGACTTCTTCGGCCGGGTGAGCGCGCTCAGCCAGGCCGCCCAGGCCAGTTACCTGGCCACGGCAGAGGCGCGCAAGACGGTGCAGATCAGCCTGGTGGCCGCGGTGGCCAACAGCTACCTGAGCTGGCTGGCCGACAACGAGCTGCTGGCGCTCACGCGCGACACCCTGGGGACCCGTGCGGAGTCGCTCAAGCTCACCAAGCTGCGCTTTGACAACGGCGTGGCCTCCGAGCTCGACTATGCCCAGGCGCGTTCGCTCTATGAAACCGCACGCGCCACGCTGGCGCAGGCCCAGCGCCAGCGTGCGCTCGACGAAAACGCCCTGGTGCTGCTGATCGGTCAGCCGATGCCGGCCGATCTGCCGGACGGCCCCGCGCAGCTGCGCGGCGAGCCCCTGCTGGCCGACGTGCCGGCCGGTCTGCCGAGCGATCTGCTGGCGCGCCGACCCGACATCCGCCAGGCCGAGCAGCAATTGCTGGCGGCCAACGCGAACATCGGCGCAGCGCGCGCCGCGTTCTTTCCGCGCATCAGCCTCACCGGCTCCATTGGCCGGGCCAGCACCGAGCTCACGGGCCTGTTCAGCAGTGGCAATTCGGTCGGTGCCTGGAGCTGGGCCGCGCAGCTGGTGCAGCCCCTGTTTGATGCCGGGCGCAACCAGGCCGGGCTCGACTCCGCCAGGGCAGGGCGCGACATCGCCGTGGCCCAGTACGAGAAGGCCATCCAGACCGCCTTCCGCGAGGTGGCCGACGCGCTGGCAAGCCGCGCCACGCTGGGCGACCAGCTTGTGGCACAGCAGGCCCAGGCCGAAGCCAATGCGACCACGTTCCGCCTGGCCGACCTGCGCTACCGCAATGGTGTGGCCAGCTACCTCGACGTGCTCGACGCCCAGCGCTCGCTGTTCGCGGCGCAGCAGGCCCTGACCCAGACGGAGTTGGCACAGCGGCAAAACCAGGTCGCGCTGTACAAGGCGCTCGGCGGCGGCTGGACGGCCGGCGCGGACAGCAGCGCTCAGGCGGCGCCCGCGCTGTAAGCCGGCAGGCATGCAGGCGGCTGCGCCTGCATGCCGCTGGCGCAGCGGTTGCAGATACCAAAAAGAGAGCGCCTTGCGCTTGTCCCGCCTGCGTTTGAGAGTTAAAGACCTCTGAAATGCAATGGTGACAAGCGCAAGGCGCTCTCTTTTTGATAGTCCAAGGCGCCGTGGGGCGCCTTGGTTGCCGCATCAGAAGCGGTGGCGGATGCCGGCGCCGAAGCTGGTGCCGGTGGTCTGCGCGGTGATGCGGTCGTTCATGACCATGGCGTACACGTCGGTGCGCTTGGACAGGTTGTAGTCGTAGCCCACGGTGAAGGTCTTGCGCGAGATGTCGGTGGACGACAGCTTGGTCTGCGCGTACGACGCCAGCACCTTGCCCGCACCCACCGGCACCGAGGCGCCCAGCTGCGCGGTCTTGGCCTTGATGTTGGAGCCGTCGGCGGACGACTGGCCATAGCTCAGGAAGGCCTTGGCGACGCTGAAGTCGTAGGCGCCGCCCAGCATCCAGTCCTTGCGCGTGTTCGCCAGCACCGTGTTCGGCACGGACGGGTTGCTGATCTGGTCGCGCTCATAGAAGCCGGTCAGCGTGATCGGGCCGCTGAAATACAGCGCGTTCAGGCCGATGTTCTTCTTGCCGTTGCTGCCCGCCTGCTCGCCAAACTGGTAGTGCAGGTTGGCCTTGAGGCCGCCGATGTCGGGCGTGCTGTAGACGACCTGGTTGGACCAGCCGGTGTCGGACGGGGTGGTGCCTTGCCAGCCCGAGGCGTTGAACAGCGGCACGTTGGCGTGCAGCACCAGCGGCGAGAACACGAACGAATCGCCGAGCGGGTTTGCCACGATGGTGGGCAGGAAGTTGGGCGCCATGCCGCGGCCCAGCTGGACCGAGCCAAAGCCGCCCGACAGCGCCACGTTGGCGTCGCGCGAGAAGAACGTGTCGTTCACGAAGCGGCCGGGCGTGCCGGTGTCGGCGCGCATGAACGAGGTCAGGTTGAATTGGGCCTTGAGGCCGCCACCCAGGTCTTCCGTGCCCGTGAAGCCAATCCACGACGTGGTCAGGCCGCCACTGTCGACAACGTTTTTCTTGCTGGCATCGCCAGCGAATTTCATCGAGCCGACATACATGTCGACCAGGCCGGTGGCTTGCACCGAGCTTTGGGCATGGGCTGCGCTGGCGCACAGCAGGGCGGCGCTCAACGCGATGAGGGTTTTGGTCATTGAAACTCCTGCAAAGGGACATGGTGCCGACAGGGCGGCGGTGAGAAATGCTGAACCGACAATGGGGTCTCAGGCCGTGCGCGCACGGCTGGACGGGGTGTGATGGTAAGTAACTTTGTCGGTCCCGGGGCTGTTTTGCCCTAAAGGCTGCAGACAAGGTTTATACAAAACAGACAATCTGTTGCGTACCCGCATCACCCGTTTTTTTGATCCTGCGCAAGGCGCGCAGCGAAGCCACCCGGCACAGTGGCTCCCATGTTGTCCTTCCCCGACCCCGAACTGCCTGCCGAGCGCGAAATGGCCGCAGCGGGCGCGGTGCTGCGCCAACGCCAGCAGCAGCTGACCTCGGTGCTGCACCTCGAAAGCGGGCGCGTGGTGCTCGGGGTGCGCGAAGGCGGGCACATGCGCCACCAGCTCGGCGTCGTCGAGGGGCCGTTCTGGCTCGATGCGGCTTCGGCCCTGCTCGGGCTGCCCTCCGCCGTGGACATGGTGGCCGAGACCAGCGTGCAGCTGCGGCGCCAGCCTCTGGAGGCGTTCCTGCGCGAGGTCCGGATGCTGCCCGCGTCGACGCAGATCCTGCTGCGCGACATGGCCTCGGGCTACCGCCAGCAGACCGAGCTGGCGGTGAGCCGGCTGGCGCAGGACGCGGAGGCGCGCTGCGCGCAGTGGCTGCTGCAGCACGCGCAGCGCGACGCGCACGGCCGCGCCAGCGTGACGCTGTACCAGCGCAAGCGCCTGATTGCGGCGCAACTGGGCATTGCGCCCGAGACGTTTTCACGCGTGCTGCGCAACCTGCGCGAGAGCGGGCTCATCAAGGGCACGGGTGCTGTGCTGCAGCTGCCAATGCCCGAGACCCTGCAGCAGGTCGCGGGCCGGTGAATCCGCAGCGGCGCTGGGTGCGCCGGGGCGGACCGTCAGGGTTTTTCCTCGGGGCCTTTGAGGGTTCGACCCCACGCAAGGGATCGGGCCGGCTGCGTATATTGGGCGCTCCCGCTTCCACGTCCCCGCGACCATGCTGCTCTGCTCTTATTGCACGTGACGCGGACGCTTCCTGCGCGGAGCGCCCGTGAAACCCCCAGACCTTGCGCCGTCCCCCGATGGGGCAGGGGCCTGGACCCTGCCCGGCGCACTGGCCATCAAGCTCGCGCTGCTGGTCGCCGTGCTGGTGGCCTTGTCGGGCACGCTGGCGGGCTGGCTGGTGGACCGGGCCTCGGACCAGGAAGCGGTGCAGCGCCTGGTGGACCAGCAGGGCGACGAGGTCGAGCTGGTGGCCCGGTTGCTGGCCAGCAAGATCGAGCAAAGCCAGAAGGTGCTGCGCACCGTGGCCTCGGGCATCACCACGGACATGCTCGAATCGCCCTCATCGCTCGAGTGGGTGCTGCAGCAGGGGCTGCCGGCGGTGCAATTCTTCGACTCCATGCAGGTGGCGCGCAAGGACGGCGCGCTGCGGCTGAACCTGCAGCAGGGCCACCTCGACGGCGTGGCCAACCTCGACCCGGCCGAGCGCGACTACCTGCGCCGCACGCTGGTCGGGGGCAAACCCATGGTCTCCGAACTGGTGGGCGGTGGCACCAGCGAGGCGCGCGTGATGTTCACCATGCCGCTGCACGCGGCCGACGGCGCGGTGACGGGGGCGCTGGCCGGCGCCCTGCGCCTGCAGTCGCAGGGCCTGCTGCCCGCCTACATCGCGCAGCCGCAGCGCAGCGACTCGCGCCTGGTGGTGTTCACGCGCGACGGCACCATCCTGTCGCACTCCGCTCCCGAGCGCGTCATGGGCAACGTGCGCGACGAGCCCGGGCTCGCCGAGGTCTATGCGCAGTGGCTGGCGCAGGCGCGCGCCGTGCCGGGCCCGGGCAGCACCACCGTGCTGCCCGGGCACATCGTCAGCATGGCCGGCATGCCGCTGCCGCAGTGGATGGTGGCGCGTGTCAGCGACACGCCGCAGGTGCTGGAGCCGCTGCAGGGCGCCCAGCAGCGCGCCTGGGGGCTGGCCGCAGTCGGCATTGCGCTCAGCGCGGCGCTGGCGGTGGCGCTGCTGTGGTGGCTGCTGCTGCCGCTGGAGCGCCTGCGCGACCGCGCCGCGCTGCTGCTGCACGAAGGCGCAGCCCCCGACCTGCCGTGGCCCGCGTCCCGGGGCGAGGTCGATGCGCTGGTGCAGGTGCTGCAGACACTCCAGGGCCAGCGCGCGCGCCAGGCGCGTCTGCAGCAGGCCGTGGGCGGGCAGTTTCAGGCCATCCTGGACCATGCCTCGATCGGCATCGTGGTAACGCGCCAGGGCCGCCTGCAGGTGCTGGGCCGGCAGGTCTGCCAGATGCTCGGCTACACGCCAGCCGAGCTGCGGGGCCGGCCCGTGCGCATGCTCTACCTGTCCGATGCCGACTATGCCGACACCGCTGAACGCATACGCGCCGGCTTTGCCGCGCACGGTGCCTATGCCGGCGACGTGCGTTTGCGCCGCAAGGACGGCAGCGCCGTCTGGGCGCGGGTGCATGGGCGCAGTGTGGAGGTGGAAGGCATTGACGGTGTCAACGTCTGGACGCTGGACGACCTGACCGCGGCGCACGAGGCGCGCCAGCAGAATGCCTGGGCCGCCACGCACGACCCGCTCACCCAGCTGCCCAACCGCCTGGGCTGCGAACAGCGCCTGCAACTGCTGCTGGCCGAGCGGCTGGACCGTGCGGGGCAGGGCGCGCCGCCCGCAGCGCCCGACGCGGCGCCCTGCGACGGCGTGTTCCTGCACCTGGACATCGACCATTTCACCGTGGTCAACGACGTCGCCGGCCATGGCGCGGGCGACGATGTGCTGTGCCATGTGGCGCAGCTGCTGCAGGCCCAGGTGCGCCAGAGCGGCTGGGTCGCCCGGCTGGGCGGCGACGAATTCGCCGTGGTGCTGCCGGGCTGCACCGCGGCGCATGGCGCGCTGGTGGCCGAGCAGCTGCGCGCGGCCGTGCAGGCCTGGGAGCCGGTGTACCAGGACCGCAGCTTCACGCTGGGCGTGAGCGTGGGCATGGTGGTGCTCGATGCGCGCGCACAGGGCGTGGCCGCTGTGCTGCATGCCGCCGACATGGCCTGCTACGACGCCAAGCGCGCGGGCCGCAACCAGGTGGTGGTGCACACGGCGCCTGGCGCACCGCGCGCGGTGGACGCGTAGGCTCTGCCGGCCCGCCCTGGTGCCGCCCGGTGGTACATTGGCCGCCGCCCTGGGCTGGCCGCTTCGGACGAAGTGCAGGGCGCGCCTGGGCGCCTGGGAAAGAGGGCGCCGCACAGGCCTGCGCACAGGACCGGAAGCACCATCCCCCATGAGAGACCAAGCCCTGCTAGACAAGATCGACCTGCACCTCATCCGGGTCTTGCACACCGTGTTGACCGAGCGCAGCGTCTCGCGCGCTGCCGTGCGCCTGGGCATGCACCAGCCGGCGGTCTCCAGCGCCCTCAAGCGGTTGCGCGACCTGGCGGGCGATCCGCTGCTGGTGCGCTCGGGCGCCGCCATGCTGCCCACCGATGCGGCGCTGCGCATGGTCGAGCCTGCGGGCGCCATCCTGCGCGCGGCCCAGGCGCTGTTCTCGGATGCGCGCGGTTTCGACCCGCGCAGCGCCACGCGCACCTTCCGCGTGGCCGCGAGCGACTACCTCGACCCGCGCTTTCTGCCGCGCCTGGTGGCGCGCATCAAGACCGAGGCGCCGCTGTGCCCCATCGACATCCTGGCGCTGACGCCCGACGCGCACTACCACGCGCACCTGGAGCAGGGCGAGGTCGATGTGGTGGTCGGCAACTGGCCGCAACCGCCGAGCGACCTGCACATGGGCCGCCTGTTCGACGACGAAGTGGTGTGCCTGGTCAGCAGCGAGCACCCGGCCGTGCGCCGCGGCTGGGACCAGGGCGACTGGCTGGCGGCCGAGCACATTGCGCCCACGCCCACGCACCCGGGGGCGCGGGGCGTGATCGATGCGCACCTCGAAAGCCTGGGCCTCTCGCGCCACGTCACGGCGCGCTGCGCGCACTTCAGCGCCATCCCCGACATCGTGGCCTCGAGCCTGCTGGTGCTGACCACCGGGCGCCAGTACTGCGAGCGCTACACCGAGCAGCTGCCGCTGGCGATACTGCCGTGCCCCGTGCCCTTTCCACCGCTCATGTACTACCAGCTGTGGCATGCGCGCACGCACCAGTCCGCTGCCGCCATGTGGCTGCGCGAGTGCGTGAAGGCGGTGGCGGAGTCGCTACGAAAACAATAGCTTTCAGCGCACGTCCATGCTGCGCCAGAGGCCTATTTCATCCAATACCAAAATCAAACTGAGAGACAATCGCCCGCATGAGTTCTTCCGCATCCCTCCCCAGCCCGGGTGCGCCGCCGCCGCGGCTGCAGCTGACCGGCATCACCAAGCGCTACCCCGCCGTGGTGGCCAACAGCGGCGTCTCGCTGACCGTGCAGCCGGGCGAAATCCATGCCGTGCTGGGCGAAAACGGCGCCGGCAAGTCCACGCTGATGAAGATCATCTATGGCGCCACCCACCCCGACGAGGGCACGGTGGCGTTCAACGGCCAGCCGGTGCAGGTGCGCAACCCGCAGGAGGCGCGCGCGCTGGGCATTGCCATGGTGTTCCAGCATTTCAGCCTGTTCGATACGCTCTCGGTGGCCGAGAACGTGTGGCTGGGGCTGGACAAGAGCCTGGGCCTGGCCGAAGTGACCCAGCGCATCACGGCCAAGGCGGCCGAGTACGGGCTCGACATCGATCCGCTGCGCCCGGTGCACACGCTCAGCGTGGGCGAGATGCAGCGTGTCGAGATCATCCGCGCCCTGCTCACCGACCCCAAGGTGCTGATCCTCGACGAACCGACCTCGGTGCTCACGCCCCAGGCGGTCGACAAGCTGTTCGTGGTGCTGCGCAAGATTGCGTCGGAGGGCTGCAGCATCCTCTACATCAGCCACAAGCTGCACGAAATCCGCGCCCTGTGCACCGCCTGCACGGTGCTGCGCGGCGGCAAGGTCACGGGCGTGTGCAACCCCTCTGAAGAGTCCAATGCCTCGCTCTCGCGCCTGATGATCGGCGCCGAGCCGCCGGCGCTCACGCACCGCCCGGTGCACGCCGGCGCCGCAGTGCTGCGCGTGCAGGGCCTGAGCCTGCCGCGGGCCGACCAGTTCGGTGTCGATCTGCTCGACCTGCAGCTGGAGGTGCGCGCCGGTGAAGTGGTCGGCATTGCCGGGGTGTCGGGCAATGGCCAGAAGGAACTGCTGTACGCGCTCTCGGGCGAAGACCAGCGCGCCGAGCCGGCCATGGTGCAGGTGGCAGGCAGGTCCGCCGGGCGCCTCTCGCCGCGCGCGCGACGCGCCTTGGGCCTGCACTTCGTGCCGGAAGAGCGCCTGGGCCGTGGCGCGGTGCCCAGCATGGACCTGGCGCACAACCTGCTGCTCACGCGCAGCGACGCCGTAGGCGCTTTCGGCTGGATCGGCATGGGCGCGCTGCAGGCGCAGGCACGCGGCATCATCGCGCGCTTTGGCGTCAAGGCCGGCGGCCCGAATGCGGCGGCACAGTCGCTGTCGGGAGGCAATTTGCAGAAATTCATCGTCGGCCGCGAGATCGAGGCCAACCCCAAGCTGCTCATCGTCTCCCAGCCCACCTGGGGCGTGGACGTGGGCGCGGCGCAGCAGATCCGCAGCGCCATGCTTGCGCTGCGCGACGCCGGCTGCGCCGTGCTGGTGCTCAGCGAAGAGCTCGAAGAGCTGTTTGACATCAGCGACCGGCTCTACGTCATGGCCAAGGGCCACCTGTCGCCTTCGGTCGACCGGGCCGAAGCGACGGTCGAGCGCATCGGTGAATGGATGAGCGGCCTGTGGCACGCCGACGTGCAGGCCCGTCTGGCCCGCGCCCAGGCGCAGCGGCACGCACTGGACACGGAGGCACCCCATGCTCAAGCTTGAACCGCGCCCCCAGGCCTCGCGCTGGTGGAGCTATGGCTCGCCGCTGCTGGCGCTGGCCATCACGGTGCTGATCGGCATTGCCCTGTTCGCCGCCCTGGGCAAGGACCCGGTGCGCGGCCTGCAGGTGTTCTTCTGGGAGCCCATCAAGTCGCAGTACGCGCTCGGCGAGCTGATGGTCAAGGCCACGCCGCTCTTGCTGATCGCGCTCGGCCTGGCGGTGTGCTTTCGCTCCAATATCTGGAACATCGGCGCCGAGGGGCAGTTCGTCATGGGCGCCATCGCGGCCGGCGGCATGGCGCTGCTGGCCGACAAGACCACCGGCCCCTGGATCATGCCGGTGGTGTTGCTCGCGGGCGTGCTCGGCGGCATGGTCTGGGCGGGCCTCGTGGCGCTGCTGCGCGACCGCTTCAACGCCAACGAAATCCTGGTCAGCCTGATGCTGGTGTATGTCGCCACGCTGGTGCTCGGCTACCTGGTGTTCGGGCCCTGGAAAGACCCGATGGGCTACAACTTCCCGCAGACCAAGACCTTCGAGAAGGCGACGCAGATTCCGCGCCTTCTGGCGGGCTCGCGCATGAACATCGGCCTGCTGCTGGCGCTGGCCGGCGCGGGGGCGCTGTGGGTGTTCCTGTTTCGCACGCGCGCGGGCTTTGCGCTGCAGGTCGGCGGACTGGCACCGGCGGCGGCGCGCTACGCGGGCTTTTCGTCGCGCCGCGCGCTGTGGACCGCACTGCTGATCTCGGGCGGCGCGGCCGGCCTGGCAGGCGCCTTGGAAGTGGCCGGGCCGATCGGCCAGCTCACGCCCTATGTGCCGGCCGGCTACGGCTTTGCCGCGATCATCGTGGCGTTTGTCGGGCGCCTGCACCCGGTGGGCATGGTGTTTTCCGCCATCCTGATGAGCATGTTCTACATCGGCGGCGAGCTCGCGCAGTCGCGCCTGGGGCTGCCGAAGTCGCTCACGGGCGTGTTCCAGGGCCTGCTGCTGTTCACGCTGCTGGCCTGCGACACCCTGATTGCCTACCGCATCCGCTGGGTGCGCACTCCCACGGCCCTGAAGGGAAATCTCTGACATGGAATCCTATGCATTGCTGATCGGCGCCACGCTGAGCGCGGGCACCGTGCTCGCCATTGCCGCTTTAGGCCTGCTCATCAACGAAAAAGCCGGCATCGTGAACCTGGGGGCCGAGGGCATGATGCTGTGCGCCGCCATCGCCGGCTTTGCCACCGTGGTGCACACCGGCAACACCTGGCTGGGCTTTGCCGCGGGCATGGCCGCGGGCGCGTTCCTGGCCGCGATCTTCGGCGTGCTCGTCATCTGGCTCGGCACCAACCAGTACGCGACGGGGCTGGCCCTGTCGCTGTTTGGCGTGGGCTTCTCGGCCTTTGCCGGCATCCAGTACGTGCAGGCCAAGCTCCCCGAGCTGCCCAAGTACGCCGTGCCGGTGCTGGGCGACATTCCGCTGGTCGGGCCCGCGCTGTTTCGCCAGCACCCGCTGGTGTACCTGACGATTGCCTTTGCCGCCGCGCTGGTGTGGTTCCTGTACCGCTCGCGCGCAGGCCTGGTGCTGCGCTCGGTGGGCGAGTCGCCGCAATCGGCGCATGCGCTGGGCTACCCGGTGCGGCGCATCCGGCTGGCCGCCGTGATGGCGGGCGGCGCGCTGTGCGGGCTGGCCGGCGCCTACATCTCGACCGTCTACACGCCGCTGTGGGTCGAAGGCATGGTGGCCGGCCGCGGCTGGATCGCGCTGGCGCTGACCACCTTTGCCACCTGGCGTCCGGCGCGCGTGCTGCTGGGTGCCTACCTGTTTGGCGGCGTGACCATGCTGCAGTTCCACCTGCAGGCCACGGGCGTGCAGGTGGCGAGCCAGCTGCTGAGCATGCTGCCCTACCTGGCCACCATCGTGGTGCTGGCGCTCATCTCGCGCAACCCGGCCTGGATTCGCGTCAACATGCCCGCATCGCTCGGCAAACCGTTCTATCCGGGCGCCTGAGCCCGGCATTTCTCCCGTTTTTTTACTCGCAAGGAAAACCAATGACGAATCTGCAGAAACGCTCGCTGCTCCAGGCGGTCGCACTGACCGCTGTGGCAGCTGCCGCCCTGGTGGGCTGTGGCAAGAAGGAGGAGATCGCTCCCGCCGCAGCCCCGGTGGCCGAAGCGCCTGCCAAGAGCGAGCCGCTGAAGATCGCCTTCATGTACGTCAGCCCCGTGGGCGACGGCGGCTGGACCTACCAGCACGAGCTGGGTCGCCGCGCCATCCAGCAAAAATTCGGTGACCGGATCGAAACCTCCTTCGTCGAAAGCGTGCCCGAAAGTGCCGACTCCGAGCGCGTGATGCGCGACATGGCCGGCCAAGGCGGCAAGCTGGTGTTTGCCACCAGCTTTGGCTACCAGGAGTTTGTGCAGAAGGTGGCCGCAGACCTGAAGGACGTGAAGTTCGAACACGCCACCGGCTACAAGACCGCTGGCAACGTGGCGACCTACGACACCAAGACGTTCGAAGGCGCATACCTCGCCGGCATCGTGGCGGGCGGCATGAGCAAGACCAAGACCATCGGTGTCGTGGCCTCCGTGCCGATTCCGGAAGTGGTGCGCAACATCAACAGCTTCGTGCTCGGTGCGCAAAGCGTGGACCCGGCCATCAAGGCCAAGGTGGTGTGGGTGAACGAGTGGTTCAGCCCGCCCAAGGAGTCCGAGGCTGCGACCAGCCTGATCAATGGCGGTGTCGACGTGATGTACCAGAACACCAATTCGCCTGCCGTGCTCAAGACGGCGCAGGAGCGCGGCGTCCGCGCCTTCGGCAAGGACGGCGACATGAGCGCCTTCGCGCCCCAGGCCCACCTGGGCTCGGCCGTGATCGACTGGACGCCGTATTACACCAAGGTCACCCAGGACACGCTCGATGGCAAGTGGCAAGGCGGCTCGTTCTGGTGGGGCGTCAAGGAAGGTGCGATGGACCTTGTGAAGATCGCCGACGACGTGCCCCAGGAGATCAAGGACCGGGTCGCGAAGGCCAAGGCGGGCATGAAGGACGAGAGCTTCCATGTCTGGACCGGCCCCATCCACGACAACGCCGGCAAGGAAGTGCTGCCTGCCGGCAAGGTCGGCGACAACGCCTTCCTGACCGGCATCAATTTCTACGTCAACGGCGTCGAAGGCAAGGTGCCCGGCACGAAATAAGCACCTGGCAGCACACCGAAGATGGGCCCGAGGGCCCTCTTTGGCGCGCACGCAATGGACGCGGCGGGCAAGACTGTCGTTTTCCAGGGAACCGCCGAAATCGCCGGTGTTTTTTGCCTATATTTGCGGGGCTTGCCAGCGCCACCGCCGGCACGCAGCGCTGTCACCCCAGCCTGTTCATTCTTTCTCGTCCACAGAGGACCCTTTAAGGAAACAACAATGACCGATCTTCAAAAACGCTCCCTGCTCAAGACGACGGCGCTGTCCGCCGTGGCCGCCGTCGCGCTGGTGGCCTGTGGCAAGAAGGAGGAGCCGGCGGCGGCAGCCCCCGCTCCTGCGGCCGAAGCCCCAGCGCCCAAAGGCGAGCCGCTGAAGATTGCCTTTGCCTATGTCGGCCCGGTGGGCGACGGCGGCTGGTCGTATGCCCACGACAACGCCCGCAAGGCGCTCGAGAAAGAGTTTGGCGACAGGATCGCGACCACGTTCGTCGAAAGCGTGCCCGAGTCCGCCGACGCCGAGCGCGTGCTGCGCGACTTCGTCGGCCAGGGCAACAAGCTGATTTTCGGCACCACGTTTGGCTACATGGAGTCGATGGTGAAGGTCGCGGCCGACAACCCGGACGTCAAGTTCGAGCACGCCACCGGCTACAAGACGGCGCCCAACCTGCGCACCTACGACAGCCGCACCTACGAAGGCGCGTACCTGGCCGGCGTGATCGCGGGCGCCATGACCCAATCCAACACCCTGGGCGTGGTCGGCTCGGTGCCGATTCCCGAAGTGATCCGCAACATCAACAGCTTCACGCTGGGCGCGCAATCGGTCAACCCGAAGATCACGACCAAGGTGGTCTGGGTCAACGAATGGTTCAGCCCGCCCAAGGAAACCGAAGCCGCCACCTCGCTGATCAACGGCGGCGCCGACATCCTGTTCCAGAACACCGATTCGCCCGCCGTGCTCAAGACGGCGCAGGAAAAGGGCAAGCGTGCCTTCGGCTGGGATTCCGACATGACCGCCTACGGGCCCAAGGCCCACCTGGGCTCGGCCGTCATCAACTGGGCGCCTTACTACACCAAGGCCGTCAAGGACGTGCTCGACGGCACCTGGAGCACCGGCCAGTCCTGGTGGGGCGTGAAAGAAGGTGCGATCGACATGGTGTCGATTGCCGAAGACGTGCCGGCCGAAACCAAGGCCAAGGTCGATGAAGTCAAGAAGGGCCTGAAGGACGGCAGTTTTGCGATCTGGAAGGGTCCGATCCTCGACAACACCGGCAAGGAAGTGATCGCCAAGGACGCGGTCGCCGACGACAAGTTCCTCGGCGGCATCAACTTCTACGTCAAGGGCGTGGAAGGCAAGGTGCCCGGCGGCGACAAGAAGTAAGAGCACGCTTTTGCGGGCACACGAGGGCTGCCTGCGGGCGGCCCTTTTTTCTGGAGAATTTCCCATGATCGAAGCCACCCTTTGGCACCCTGTGGCGCTGTCGGCCAGCGTGGTGCACGCGCCCGTGCCCGTGCGCCTGCTGCAGCGCGAGCTGGTGCTGTGGCGCGACGGTGCCGGTGCGCTGCAGGCCTTTGCCGACCAGTGCCCGCACCGCGGCGCCCGCCTGTCGCTGGGCCGCGTGCACGACGGCAAGCTGGAGTGTCCGTACCACGGCTGGCAGTTCGCCGCCAGCGGCCAGTGCGTGCAGGTGCCGGCGCTGCCCACCTTCACGCCGCCCGCCGCGCACTGCGCGCACCGGTTCGAAGCCTGCGAGGCGCAGGGCCTGGTCTGGGTGCGGCTCGAAGCGGGCACGGCCGGCCTGCCCGCGTTCGAGGCCGAGAGCGACGCGCGCCTGCGCAAGCTCAACTGCGGCCCCTACGACGTCGCCGCGAGCGCGCCGCGCATCATCGAGAATTTTCTCGACATGTCGCATTTCGGCTTCGTGCACGAGGGGTGGCTCGGCACGCGCGCGGCCACCGCGATCGACGATTACCGCGTCGAGCCCACGCCCACCGGCCTGCGCGCCACGGGCTGCAAGGCCTGGCAGCCGCAGTCCAACCTGCACTCCACCGCCGCCGCGCAGGTCGAATACACCTACGAAGTCACCGGCCCCTATACCGCCGTGCTGACCAAGGTGCCGGAAGAGGGCACGACGGCCGTGCAGGGCTGGCGCGAGTCGATCGCGCTGTACATCTGCCCGCTCACGCCCGAGAGCAGCCGCGTCTGGTTTCGCCTGGCCGTGGCCGACTTCGATTCGCCCGACGCCAAGCTGCAGGCATTCCAGCACACCATCTTCACGCAGGACCAGCCGGTGCTCGAGTCGCAAAACCCCAAGCGCCTGCCGCTGGACCTGCGCGCCGAGCTGCACACCGCCGCCGACAAGGCCTCGTCGGCCTACCGCCGCTTTCTCAAGGCCAGCGGCATCACCTTTGGAGTCTGCTGATGTTCACCGTTGCGCCGATCCCCGCACTGCGCCTGCCCGCGCTGCTGCGCAGCATGCCCAAGGCCGAGCTGCACATCCACATCGAGGGCTCGCTCGAGCCCGAGCTGATCTTTGCCCTGGCGCAGCGCAACCGCGTGCCGCTGCCCTACGCCAGCGTGGAGGAGCTGCGCAGCGCCTATGCGTTCAGCAACCTGCAGAGCTTTCTCGACATTTATTACGCCGGCGCCAGCGTGCTGCTGCATGAACAGGATTTTTACGACATGGCCCGCGCCTACCTTGCGCGCGCTGCTATCGATAACGTAGTCCACGCAGAGATCTTCTTCGACCCGCAAACGCACACCGCACGCGGCGTGGCCATGGAGACGGTGATCAACGGCCTGCACCGCGCCTGCGCGGATGCACGCGCCGAGCTGGGCATCAGTGCCGCGCTGATCCTGTGCTTTTTGCGCCACCTGAGCGAGGAGTCGGCCTTTGAAACCGTCGAACAGGCCCTGCCGCTGCGGGACAAGTTCGTCGGCGTGGGGCTGGACAGCAGCGAACTGGGCCATCCGCCTGAAAAGTTTGCGCGCGTGTTCGCCCGCTGCCGCGAGCTGGGTTTGCACCTGGTGGCGCACGCGGGCGAAGAGGGGCCGCCGGCCTACATCTGGAGCGCGCTCGACGTGCTGCAGGTGGAGCGCATCGACCATGGCGTGCAGGCCGTGCACGACCCGGCGCTCATGCAGCGCCTGGCGCACGAGCGCATTGCGCTCACGGTGTGCCCGCTGTCCAACCTGAAGCTGCGCGTCTTTCCGGACCTCGCCAGCCACAACCTGGGCGAATTGCTCGATGCCGGGGTCGCCGCCACCGTGAACTCCGATGACCCGGCCTACTTCGGTGGCTACATCAACGAGAACTTCACGCAGGTGTTTGCCGCCACCGGCCTCACGGCGCAGCACGCCTACCAGCTGGCGCGCAACAGCTTTGAGGCCAGCTTTCTGCCGCCGGGCGACAAGAGGGTCTTCATCGAACGCCTGCAAAAGCATTTCGAGGAATTTGCCTGACCCGCCGGCTGCGCTGCGCGCGCAGCGGCGGACGGGACCCGGCAGGCGGCAGCCCTCAGTCCTCCACCTCGATGGCAGCGGCCAGCCGCGCGGCATAGCCCTGCAGCACCTCGGGCGCGGGCTCCTTGCGCGGCCAGCTCAGTGCAATGCCATCGTGGGCATGGCGCGGCACCACATGCATATGGAAGTGGAACACCGTCTGGTCGCCCTCGCGGCCATTGGCCTGCAGCAGCGTCAGGCCCGGCGGGTCGAACGCCGCCTGCACCGCGCGCGCCACGCGCTGCGCGGTCTGCATCACGGCGGCGGCTTCTTCAGGTGTGACGTCCAGCAAGGTGGCCGCGTGGCGCTTGGTGGCCACCAGCACGTGCCCCGGGTTGACCTGGCCGATGTCCATGAAAGCAATGGTCAGCGCGTCTTCGCAGACCCGCGCCGCTGGGATTTCACCGCTCACCAGACGGCAGAAGATGCATTGGCCGGGCGGCGAGGTATCGACAAACAGGGGCATGCAGGCAGTCTCCAGGCAAGGGGCAGGGTGACCCGCCATGGTACGTGAGCGGGCGCAGTAAAATCGCTGCCCCGAAAGGCTGCTGTCCCGGCAGCCTTTCATTGTTTTCACTTCCGGGACCATGTAGAGGACCACCATGTACAAAAACCTCGCAGCCGCGCTCGCGGCCGCCTGTTTTTTCTTCCCCGTTTTTTCCCAGACCCCGGCCGCCAAGGCGCCGCCCAAAGAGCCGTTGAAGATCGGCTTTGTCTACGTCACGCCGGTGCTCGACGCCGGCTGGACGCGCCAGCACGACCAGGGGCGGCGTGCCGTGGAGGCGGCGCTGGGCAACCGGGTCCAGACGACTTTTGTCGAAAGCGTGCCAGAAAGCGCCGACGCCGAGCGCGTGATCCGCGACCTGGCGCAGACCGGGCACCAGCTCATCTTCACGACCAGCTTCGGCTACATGGAGCCCACGCTCAAGGTGGCGCGGGATTTCCCGAACGTGAAGTTCGAGTCCATCACCGGCTACAAGCAGGCCCCGAATGTGGCCACGGCCAACGCGCGCTACTACGAGGGCCGCTACCTGGCCGGCATTGCGGCCGGGCGCATGAGCAAGACCGGCGTGGCCGGTTATGTGGCGGGGTTTCCTATTCCTGAGGTGCTGCAGGGCATCAACGCGTTCACGCTCGGCATGCGTTCGGTCAACCCCCAGGCCGTGGTCAAGCTGGTGTGGCTGGACACCTGGTTCGACCCGCCGCGCGAGCGCGATGCCGCCATGGCGTTGTTCAACCAGGGCGTGGACGTGGTCTCGTTCCACACCGCATCGACCGCGGTGATGGCCGCCGCCCAGGAGCGCGGCAAATTCGCGGTGGCCTACCACTCCGACATGCGCAGCGTCGGGCCCGACGCGCAGATCGTCGCCGTCACGCACCAGTGGGGCGGTTACTACACGCAGCGCGCCCGCGCCGTGCTGGACGGCAGCTGGAAAAGCGGCGATGTCTGGGGCGGTGTGCGCGAGGGCATGATCCGCGTGGAAGGCTTTGGCTCCAAAGTGCCCGCTGCCGTGCAGCAGGAGGTGCTGGCACGCCAAAAGGACATTGGCGCGGGCAAGCTGCAACCGTTTCGCGCGGCGAGGCAGCGGTGCGCGACAACACCGGGCGCGAGGTCATCGCGCGCGGTCAGGCGCTGACCGATGCGCAGATCCTGCAGATGAACTGGCTGGTCGAAGGCGTGCAGGGGAAAATCGGGCGCTGACCCCACTCGCGTCATGCCCATGGGCCGAACGGGGCGGTGCGGGCCTATCCTTGTGCCGGGCGCGACAGCGTTGCGCATGGAGACCGTGGATGAACCAGCACCCAGCCCTGCGGCTGCATGTGCCGGAGCCGACGGGGCGGCCCGGTTGCACGACCGATTTTTCCTACCTCAGCGTCTCGCCAGCGGGCGCGGTGCGGCGCCCGCCGATCGACACCCCCGCGGCCGACACGGCCGACCTCGCCAACCACCTGGTGCGCGTGCTCGACCCCGAGGGCCGCGCCGTCGGGCCCTGGGCCGTGCCTGTCGCGCCCGAGCGCCTGCGCCGCGGCCTGCGCGCGATGCTCAAGACGCGCATTTTCGACGCGCGCATGCTCATCGCGCAGCGCCAGAAGAAGCTCTCGTTCTACATGCAGTGCCTCGGCGAAGAGGCGATCGCGGTGGCGCATGCGCTCGCGCTGGCGCCGGGTGACATGTGCTTTCCGACCTACCGCCAGCAGGGCCTGCTGCTCGCGCGCGATGACATTGCGCTGTCCGAGATGGTCTGCCAGCTCATGAGCAACGAGCGCGACCCGCTCAAGGGGCGGCAGCTGCCCGTGATGTACTCGTACAAGCGCGCGGGCTTCTTCTCGATCTCGGGCAACCTGGCCACGCAGTTCGTGCAGGCCGTGGGCTGGGCCATGGCGTCTGCCATCCAGGGCGACACCAGAATCGCCTCGGGCTGGATCGGCGACGGCGCCACGGCCGAGTCCGACTTCCACACGGCGCTGACCTTCGCCCATGTGTACCGCGCGCCCGTCATCCTCAACGTGGTCAACAACCAGTGGGCCATCTCCACCTTCCAGTCAATCGCCGGTGGCGAGGGCACCACGTTTGCGGACCGGGGCGTGGGCTGCGGCATTGCCTCGCTGCGCGTCGATGGCAACGACTTCCTCGCCGTGTACGCGGCCTCGCAGTGGGCCGCAGAGCGCGCACGCGGCAACCACGGCCCCACGCTGATCGAATGGGTGACCTACCGGGCCGGGCCGCATTCGACGTCCGACGACCCTTCCAAATACCGCCCCGCCGACGACTGGCAGCGCTTTCCTCTGGGCGACCCGATTGCACGCCTCAAGCAGCACCTGATCGGCATCGGCGAGTGGTCCGACGAACAGCATGCACAGGCCCAGCAGGAGCTAGAGGCCGAGGTGATCGCGGCGCAGCAGGAGGCCGAGAGCCACGGCACGCTGCTCGACGGCCGCGTGCCGAGCGCCGCGACGATGTTCGACGATGTCTACAAGGAGCTGCCCGCGCACCTGCGCCGCCAGCGCCAGCAGCTCGGGGCCTGAGCCATGGCAGCGCAAGCACAAGAGATCGCCAGAGACCATTCCCATGACCATGATCCAGGCGCTGCGTTCGGCCATGGACGTGGCGATGGAGCGCGACGACAAGGTCATCGTCTATGGCCAGGACGTGGGCTATTTCGGCGGCGTGTTCCGCGTCACCGAGGGCCTGCAGGCCAAGTACGGCACGTCGCGCTGCTTCGACGCACCGATTTCCGAGGGCGGCATCGTCGGCACGGCCGTCGGCATGGGCGCCTATGGGCTGCGGCCGGTGGTCGAGATCCAGTTCGCCGACTATTTCTACCCGGCCATGGACCAGATCGTCTCCGAGGCCGCGCGGCTGCGCCACCGCTCGGCCGGCGATTTCACCGCGCCCATCACCATCCGCATGCCCTGCGGTGGCGGCATCTATGGCGGACAGACGCACAGCCAGAGCCCCGAGGCGCTGTTCGTGCATGTCTGCGGGCTGCGCACGGTCATGCCCAGCAACCCGTACGACGCCAAGGGCCTGCTGATCGCGTCGATCGAGAACGACGACCCGGTCATCTTTTTGGAGCCCAAGCGCCTCTACAACGGCCCGTTCGACGGCCACCATGACCGCCCGGTCGTGCCCTGGTCCCAGCATGCGCTGGGCAAGGTGCCCACGGGCCACTACACGCTGCCGCTCGACAGCGCCGCCGTGTTCCGGCCCGGCAGCGCGGTGACGGTGCTGACCTACGGCACCATGGTCTGGGTGGCGGAATGCGCGGCCCGCGAGACCGGCATCGATGCCGAGATCATCGACCTGCGCACCCTCTGGCCGCTGGACCTCGACACCGTCGTGGCGTCGGTGAAGAAGACCGGCCGCTGCGTCGTCGTGCACGAGGCCACCGGCACCGGCGGCTTTGGCGGCGAGCTGGCCGCGCTGGTGCAGCAGCACTGCTTCTACCACCTCGAAGCCCCGATCGAGCGCGTCACCGGCTGGGACACGCCCTATCCGCACGCCCAGGAATGGGCCTACTTCCCGGGCCCGGCGCGCGTGGGCGCGGCCCTGCAACGCACCGTGGAGGCATGACATGGGTCTCTACGCGATCCGGGTGCCCGACATTGGCGAGGGCATTGCCGAGGTCGAGCTGGTGGCCTGGCATGTGCAGCCGGGCGACAGAGTGGCTGCCGACCAGCCGCTGGCCGACGTGATGACCGACAAGGCCACGGTCGAGATTCCCTCGCCGCGGGCCGGCACGGTCGTCGCGTGCGGCGGCGAGGTGGGCCAGTCGCTGGCCGTCGGTTCCGAGCTGTTGCGGCTGGAGGTGGAGGGCGCGGGCAACCTTCAAGGCAGCGCCCCCCGTCCGGTGGCTGCCGTGCCATCGCCCGCGCCCCGCGCCAACGCGGCGGCATCCTTGCCCGCAGCTGCGCCCGCTGGGGCACCTGCTGCGGCGCCGCCCCACGGCAGCGCCCCGCGCCGCGGCGACAGCGCCACCGCCTGCCGAGCGCGCGCTGGCCGCGCCCGCTGTGCGCCAGCGCGCGCGGGACCTCGGCGTGGCACTGCGCGATGTGCACGGCAGCGGCCCGGACGGGCGCATCCAGCACGCCGACCTGGACGCCCATCTGCTGGCCGGCCGCCAGGCGGCACGGGCCGGCCCCGCGGCCTACGCCGAGCGCGAGGGGGAAGAAGCCATCCCCGTCATCGGGCTGCGCCGCAAGATCGCGCTGAAGATGCAGGAGTCCAAGCGCCGCATTCCGCACTTCAGCTACATCGAAGAAATCGACGTGACCGCGCTGGAGGCGCTGCGCGCTGAGCTCAATGCGCGGCACGGCGCGGCGCGCGGCAAGCTCACGCTGCTGCCGTTTCTGGTGCGCGCGATGGTGCTGGCGCTGCGCGAATTTCCGCAGATCAATGCGCGCTTTGACGACGAGGCCGGCGTGGTCACGCGCCATGCGGCCGTACACCTGGGCATTGCGACGCAGACCGGGCTCGGGCTCATGGTGCCGGTGTTGCGCCACGCCGAGGCGCTGGACCTGTGGGCCTGCGCAGCTGGCATCGCACGCGTGGCCGAAGACGCGCGCAGCGGCAAGGCGGTGCGCGCGGCGCTGTCGGGTTCGACCATCACGCTCACCAGCCTGGGCGCGCTCGGCGGCATCGCCAGCACGCCCGTCATCAATTATCCCGAGGTGGCCATCGTCGGCGTCAACCGCATCGCCGAACGGCCCATGCTGCGCGGCGGCGCGGTCGTCGCCCGGCAGATGATGAATCTCTCGTCCTCGTTCGACCACCGCGTGGTCGACGGCCTGGATGCGGCCCAGTTCATCCAGGCCATGCGCGCGCTGCTCGAGACGCCGGCGCTGCTGTTCGTGGAATAGGAAACCTGCTTGCGCTCCGCCCGCGTCCGGGCTGGCGGCCGCGCACCGGCGCCGCAAGGCCGCACAGCCGCGGCGAGTCGGCACGAGCGGCTAAGCTTGCGGCCATGCACATTTACCGCTCCGCACTCCTGCGCTTTGCCGACGACGGCAGTGCCCTGTACGACGAGGATGGCCTGCTGGCCGTCGGCCCCGACGCCACCGGGCGCCAACGCGTGCTGGCCGCTGGCGCCTGGCGCGATCTGTCCGCACAGTACGGCCAGGGCCAGGGCCAGGGCCCGGTCACGCACTGGCCGGGCCGCATCATCGCGCCCGGGTTCATCGACCTGCACATCCACTACCCGCAGACCGACGTGATCGGCTCGCCGGCCGAAGGCCTGCTGCCCTGGCTGGAAAACTACACCTTCCCGCACGAGTCGCGATTTTCCGATCCCGCCCATGGGGCCGAGGTGGCGCCGTTCTTTCTCGACGAGCTGCTGCGCAACGGCGTGACCACGGCGCTGGTGTTTGCCACCTCGCACCCGGCGTCGGTCGAGGCGCTGTTCACCCACGCCCGGCAGCGCCAGCTGCGCCTGATCACCGGCAAGGTGCTGCAAGACCGCCATTCGCCGGACGGCGTGCGCGACGACACCGCGCAGAGCCTGGTCGACACCGAGGCCCTGATCCAGCGCTGGCATGGCGTGGACCGCCTGGGCTATGCGATCACGCCGCGCTTTGCCCCCACCAGCACGCCCGAGCAGCTGCGCGGCGCGGGCGCGCTGGCAGCCAAGTACCCCAGCGTCTGGATCCAGTCGCACGTGGCCGAGAACCTCGATGAAATCCGCTGGGTGCACGAACTGTTCCCCCAGGCGCGCAGCTACCTGTCGGTGTACGACGACTTCGGCCTGATGCGCGAGCGCGCGGTCTATGCGCACTGCATCCATTTCGACGCCGCCGACCGCGCGCTGATGCGCGAGCGCTGCACGGCGGCCGCCGTCAGCCCGACCAGCAACCTGTTCCTGGCCAGCGGCTTCTTTGACTACGCTGCCGCCGACCGGGCGGGCTTCGCTTATGGCCTGGCGAGCGACGTGGGGGGCGGCACGAGCTTCAGCCCGTTTCGCACCATGCTGGCGGCCTACACCGTGGGGCGCGAGGGGCGCGGCAAGCAGGGGCTGAGCCTGAGCGCGCAGCAGCTGTGGTGGCAGCACACGGCGGGCGCGGCGCGCGCGCTCGGGCTGGGCGGCGTGGTCGGCAACCTGCAGCCCGGCTGCGAGGCCGACTTCGTGGTGCTCAACCCGCAGGCCACGCCGCTGCTGGCGCGGCGCACGGCGCAGGCGCGCACGCTCGACGAGCTGCTGTTCGCGATGATCGTGCTGGGCGACGACCGGCTGATTGAGCACACGGTCATTTCTCAAGCAAAAT
Source organism: uncultured beta proteobacterium (assembly GCA_963703375.1). Classification (GTDB taxonomy): domain Bacteria; phylum Pseudomonadota; class Gammaproteobacteria; order Burkholderiales; family Burkholderiaceae_C; genus Simplicispira. The sequence goes on from CAVPEF010000004.1 coordinate 1,247,492, forward strand.
ACGGCTCTAACGCTTGATGGTCAAGCGCTGACAGCTATCAAAAACATAGTTGCAGATCAACAACCGGGCGAGGAAGCAATATGAGCATCAAGAGCGACAAATGGATCCGCCGCATGGCCGAGCAAACCGGCATGATCGAACCCTTCGAGCCGGGCCAGGTGCGCGAGGCCGAGGGCCGCAAGATCATCAGCTACGGCACCAGCAGCTACGGCTACGACATCCGCTGTGCGCCCGAATTCAAGGTGTTCACAAACATCCACAGCACCGTGGTGGACCCGAAGAACTTCGACGAAAAAAGCTTCGTCGACTTCCACGGCGACAGCTGCATCATTCCGCCCAACAGCTTTGCGCTGGCGCGCACGGTCGAGTACTTCCGCATCCCGCGCAACGTGCTCACCATCTGCCTGGGCAAGAGCACCTATGCACGCTGCGGCATCATCGTCAACGTCACGCCGTTCGAGCCCGAATGGGAAGGCTATGTGACGCTCGAGTTCAGCAACACCACGCCGCTGCCGGCCAAGATCTACGCCGGCGAGGGTTGTGCGCAGGTGCTGTTCTTCGAGAGCGATAAAGACGATGTCTGCGAGGTCGTCGTACAAGGACCGCGGCGGCAAATACCAGGGCCAGCACGGCGTGACGCTGCCGCGCGCCTGAGCGCAGGAATGCGGCGCCGCCGCCTCAGCCGATTTTGACCGCCAGGCGCGCAGCGGCCAGGTCCCAGCCGCCCCAGCCGCAGCTCTTGAACAGCACCGGGCCTGCCCCGGGCGCGCGCACGCCGCGCATCACGTCGCCCAGGGTGGCGAGGGCGCCCACGTCGATATCGGCCTGGAGCAGGTCGCCGGCCTCGTGCACCGCATCCAGGGTATCGACGACCACGCTGCCGGCCTGCATGAAATGGCGGCACAGCGCGGGCGAGAGCTCGGCCATGGCGGGCGTGAAGGCGCCCACGGCGGCCACGAACGCGTCGGCGCGCGGCAGGCCGCGCAGCACCACGGCGCTGGCGGGCGTGCAGGTGACCACCAGCGGGCACTCGGCCAGCGCGGTATCGGGGTCGTCCGTGGTGCGCGCGCGGGCGCCGAGCCGGCGCGCCTGCGCGGCCAGCGCCTCGGCGCTGGCGCTGCTGCGCGAGGCGATGACGACGTCGCGCACGCCCAGGCCGAGCACGAACGCCTGCAGGTGCGCCAGTCCCTGCACGCCCGCGCCGACGATCAGCAGCGGCCCTTGCGGCACCTGCGCCATCAGCCGCGCGGCCAGCAGCGAGACCGCGGCGGTGCGGTGCGCGGTGACCGTGGGGCCGTCGAGCACCAGGCGGCGCACGCCGCTGGCAATGTCGAACACGACCACGTCGCCCTGGATGGTCAAGCGGCCCGTGCCGGCGTTGGCCGGCGTGAAGCTGATGAGCTTGGTCATGGCCACGTGCGCATCGCTGGCGGGCATCACGAACAGGCTGCCGCCGCCTGCGAGCGGCAGCACCAGGCGTGCCGGCACGCTCACGCTCGGGTCGCGCAGCACCAGGGCGATTTCATCGGCCAGCGCGTTCCAGGGCAAACGCGCCGCAGTGGCGGGGCCGTCGAGCAACATGCCCGACGGTGGCTGGCAAGGGGGAGGGGGCAGGGTTTCGGGCATGCCCATGACTTTAGCGCTGCCACTGCCGGCCCTCTCCTACAGCGCAATGGGCGTTGTGCTGCGCTCTGTGCGCCACGCTGCTGCCTAGCATTCGTGCCATGTTCGTTGCGGCTGCCCCGCGCAGTCTTTTTCACCATGCCAGCCCTGCCCACCCGTTCCCAGTCCCGCTCCTCCCCATCCTCGCCGCGCTGGCTGCGCTGGGCCATCGGTGTTGCGCTGGCCGCGATTGCGGCGCAGCTCCTGGCCATGGCACAGCTGGCACAGCACCAGGTGCAGCGCGGCGTGCAGCTGCGCCACGCCATCGCCATGCTGCCTGCCGACCAGGCGCGCGTGGAGCCCGGCGCCGCGGCGGCGCAGGCCCAGGCGCGGCTGCAAGCAGGCGCCGCGCCGCGCACCGCCGCTGCCGCAGCGCCGGCGCCGCGGGGCGTGGCTTCTGTGCCGCCGGCCCTTTATGCACAGCGCTGACCGAGGCCGCCGCGCGCTGGGTGGCGGTGCCCTGCGGTCGTGCGCCGGGCGTACACTGCCCCTGCGCGCGCGCCGCCGCGCGCCACCGCCAGGAGAGACGCCATGAAATGGGAAGGCAACCGCGAGTCGGACAACGTCGAGGACCGCCGCGAGCGGCGGGGGCATGGCGGTGTTCTGGCGGGCGCAGCATCGGCATCGGCACCATCGTCATCGCGCTGATCGGGGGCTGGATCTTCGGCATCAATCCGCTGACCATCCTGGGCCTGCTCAGCGGCGGCGGGCCGCCCGCGCAGGTGCAGCAGGCGCCGGCGCAGCGCCCCCCGGCCGACGACCGCATGGCCAAGTTCGTCTCCACCGTGCTGGCCGACACCGAGGACGTCTGGACGGACATCTTCAGCCAGGGCGGCGGCACTACCAGGACCCCAAGCTGGTGCTGTTCCGCGGCGCCACGCCCACGGCCTGCGGCACCGGCCAGTCGGCGATGGGGCCGTTCTACTGCCCGGCCGACCAGAAGGTCTACATCGACCTGGGTTTCTACGAGACCCTGAAGAACCAGCTGGGCGCGCCCGGCGAGTTCGCGCAGGCCTACGTGATTGCGCACGAGGTCGGCCACCATGTGCAGGACCTGCTGGGCATCAGCGACAAGGTCGACCAGCATGCGTGGCCGCGTGAGCCAGGCGCAGATACAACGCGCTGAGCGTGCGCGCTGGAGCTGCAGGCCGACTGCTTTGCCGGCGTCTGGGCCAACCATGCGCAGTCGGCGCGCCAGATCCTCGAGAACGGCGACATCGAGGCCGCGATGAACGCCGCCGCAGAAGATCGGCGACGACGCCTTGCAGAAGCACAGCCAGGGCGCGCGTGGTGCCCGAGAGCTTCACCCACGGCACCAGCGCGCAGCGCGCAGCGCTGGTTCAACAACGGGCTGCAAAACGGCAACATCCGCAACTGCGACACCTTTTCTGCGCCCAGCCTCTGAGGCTGCACCGGCGTTTTGTGTATTTTGATGAAAAGGCTGTGCAGCCCAACAGGGCAGGGCGCACGCAGCTATCAAAACCATAGAAAGTGGACGGCGATGGACCGCTGCGCGGGCCGTCCGCGTCGGCGTTCGGGCGTGCCGCGGTAGCGTTTGCCGGCGCTGGTGCGACAATAGCAGGCTCAATGACAAGTTCCTTTTCCAATCTTATCGCTGGCCGAACCGCTCGCGCGCGCCGTGGCCGAAATGGGCTACGAGTCCATGACCCCCATCCAGGAGCAGGCCATTCCGGTCGTGCTCACGGGCCAGGACGTGATGGGCGCCGCCCAGACCGGCACCGGCAAGACGGCGGCGTTCTCGCTGCCGCTGCTGCAGCGCATGCTCAAGCACGAAAACAGCTCGACCTCGCCCGCGCGCCACCCGGTGCGCGCCCTGGTGCTGCTGCCCACGCGCGAACTGGCCGACCAGGTCGCGCAGCAGGTCGAGCTCTACGCCAAGTACACCAAGCTGCGCAGCACCGTGGTGTTCGGCGGCATGGACATGAAGCCGCAGACGCTCGAGCTGAAGAAGGGCGTCGAAGTGCTGGTGGCCACGCCGGGCCGCCTGCTCGACCACATCGAAGCCAAGAACGCGGTGCTCAACCAGGTCGAGTACGTGGTGCTCGACGAGGCCGACCGCATGCTCGACATCGGCTTCCTGCCCGACCTGCAGCGCATCCTGTCGTACCTGCCCAAGCAGCGCACCACGCTGCTGTTCTCGCGCCACGTTCTCGCCCGAGATCAAGCGCCTGGCCGGCAGCTACCTGCAAAACCCGGTGACCATCGAGGTCGCGCGGCCCAACGAAACGGCTTCGACGGTCGAGCAGCGCTTCTACAGCGCGGGCGACGACGACAAGCGCCGCGCCCTCCACCAGGTGCTCAAGACGCGCGGCATCAAGCAGGCCTTCATCTTCGTCAACAGCAAGCTCGGTTGCGCGCGCCTGGCGCGCATCCTGGAGCGCGAGGGCCTGAAAACCACCGCGCTGCACGGCGACAAGAGCCAGGACGAGCGCCTGAAGGCGCTCGAAGCCTTCAAGAGCGGCGAAGTCGATCTGCTGGTCTGCACCGATGTCGCCGCGCGCGGCCTCGACATCAAGGACGTGCCGGCGGTGTTCAATTTCGACGTGCCGTTCAACGCCGAAGACTATGTGCACCGCATCGGCCGCACGGGCCGCGCGGGCGCCTCGGGCCTGGCGGTCACGCTGGTGTCGGGCAGCGATGCGCGCCTGGTGGCCGACATCGAGAAGCTGCTCAAGAAAAAGATCGAGATCGAAGCGCTCGAATACGACGAAGACCGCCCGCAGGGCCGCATCAACGACGGCCGCCGCGCCTGGCGCGCCAGCGATGCCGACGGCGCGCCGCGCGCCCCGTCGGAGCGCCCGCCCTATGCCGAGCGCAGCCCGCGTGCGCCGCGCAGCGGTTTCCGTCCGGCCGTGGCGTCGCGCGATCCGTTTTTCGAAAAACCCTACGAGGCGCCGTCCGATGCGGGCGCAGCGCAGTGGGAGTCGGCGCCCCGGGCGCCGGCCGGCCGTGGCGTCTCGGCCAACATCAAGCCCAAGCGCAAGGTGGCCGCGCTGTTCAAGCCGGTGGAAAGCCTTACCCAGGCCTGAGGCCTTGGGCGCGGCGCCGATCGCCGCCGCGCCCGCCGCGCCGCGCCAATCCCCAGCTTGGGGAATGGGCGCGCCGCTGGCCGCGAATTCAATGGAAACGGGCTGCAGCGCTGATGGGGCAAGCGCCGGTAGCTATTTCATTGATAGCAGTCATCCCGGCTGCTGTGCCTGTGCGCAGCGCACCTGCAGGCATTCGCGCTCGGCCAGCGTGGCGCCAAAACGCACCGCGCTCAGGCAGCCGCCCCAGACACAGCCCGTGTCCAGCCCCAGCAGCCGGGGGCGGTCCAGCCAGCCCAGCGTGGACCAGTGCCCGAAGGCCACCAAGGTGCCGGCGCTCTGGCGGCCTGGCACGTCAAACCAGGGCAGCAGCCCCGGCGGCGCGGCTGTGGCGCTCTCGGTGCTGTCGAAATCCATGGTCCCGTCGGGGGCGCAAAAGCGCAGCCGCGTGAGCGCGTTGACGATTGTGCGCAGGCGCTCGGTGCCGGTGAGCGCATCGCTCCAGCGCCCGGGCGTGTTGCCATACATGTGCTGCAAAAAATCCGGCAGGTCGGGACCGCGCAGCACCGCATGCACTTCGGCGGCGCGCGCCAGCGTGTCTTCGGCGCTCCAAGCGGGCAGCACGCCCGCATGCACCATCAGCAGCGGCTCGCCGCCGTGCGCATGCATGAGTGCCAGCGGCTGCTGGCGCAGCCAGTCGAGCAGCGCATCGCGGTCGGGGGCCTGCAGCACGTCGGCCAGCGTGTCGCGGCGCGAGGGTGTGCGCGCTCCGTGCGCCGTGGCCAGCAGGTGCAGGTCGTGGTTGCCCAGCAGGCACGCCAGGGCGCCCTCGGACGCCATGCAGCGGCGCAGCACGGCAGCCGATTCGGGGCCGCGGTTGACCAGGTCGCCCAGCAGGTAGGCCGTGTCGCGGCTCGGTGAGAAATCGATGCGCTCGAGCAGCCGCTGCAAGGCGCTGTCGCAGCCCTGGATATCACCAATACAGTAAAGTGCCATTCTGTTCTTTCTTACTTTTTGATCCATGGATTTTCTGCTGATCGCGCTGCTGACCGTGCTCAATGGCGTGTTCGCGATGTCGGAACTCGCCCTCGCATCCAGCCGCAAGGCCCGTCTGGCCGTGATGGCCGAGGGCGGTGACAAGGGCGCCGACGCGGCGCTGGCCCTGCTGGGCAACCCCACACAGTTTCTTTCTTCGGTCCAGGTGGGCATCACGTCGATCGGCATGCTCAACGGCATCATCGGTGAAGCCGCCTTCAGCGACGACCTGGCGCAGTGGCTGCGCTCGCTGGGCATGCCCGAAGGCGCATCGGGCATCACGGCCACGGCCATCGTGGTCACGCTGATCACCTTCATCACCATCGTGTTTGGCGAGTTGGTGCCCAAGCGCATCGGCCAGCTCTATCCCGAGACCGTGGCGCGCCTCGTGTCGCGCCCCATGGCGTGGGTGGCCAAGGTCGCCAAGCCTTTCGTGGCCCTGCTGGCGGTGTCCACGCAGGGCGTGCTCAGGCTCCTGCGCGTCGACAACGCGGCCGCCCGCGCCGTGACCGAGGAAGAGATCGTCGCCAGCCTCGAAGAGGGGCGCAACGCCGGCGTCATCGAGCACCACGAGCACCAGATGGTGCAGAACGTGTTCCGCCTCGACGACCGACCGCTCACGTCCATCATGGTGCCGCGCAGCGACGTGCAGTGGCTCGACGCCTCCCACACGGTGGTGCAGTGCCTGCAAATGGCCAGCGCCAGCGGCAACAAGGGCGCGCATTCGTGGTACCCCGTCTGCCGCAGCTCGCTCGACGATGTGGTCGGCATCATCAGCGTCGCGCATCTGCTCGAGCTGGGTCCCGACGCCCCCGGCACCATTGAGCAGCATGTGCAGCCGGCCTCGTTCCTGCCCGAAACGCTCAGCGGCATGGAGCTGCTCGAGCAGTTTCGCGCGCGCTCGGGCCGCATGGTTTTCGTGGTCGATGAATATGGCGTGGTGCAAGGCATCATGACGCCGCGCGATCTGCTCGAAGCCATTACCGGCGAATTGCAGCCCGGGGCGGCCACCGATGCCTGGGCGGTGCAGCGCGAAGACGGCTCGTGGCTGCTCGACGGCCTGATGCCCGTGTCGGAGTTGAAGGCGCGCCTGGATATCCGCGATTTGCCGGAAGAAGATCGCGGCCGCTATAACACGCTGGCCGGATTATTGATGGCCGAATCGGGCCATATGCCCGAAGTGGCCGAGCGCATTGCCTGCGAAGGGTGGATATTCGAGGTGCTCGATCTCGATGGCAAACGCATTGACAAGGTTTTGGCGCAAAAGGCGCCGGTCCCAGAAACAATTTCGTGACAGTGCCATCGCGATAATGCGCATATTGGTGGGGGCATAACGCGGGGTTTGCGTGCAGGCCCGCCATGATGTTTCTATAATCATGGCTTCATCAACACAACGTCAACCTACCATGACCAGTTACAAAGAACTGCTGAAGCAGCGCGAAGCCCTCGAAAAACAAATCAATGAAGCACGCCACCAGGAATTGGCTGGCGCTTTGACCCAGGTGCGTGCGCTGGTAGAAGAGTTTGGCCTGACTGCGCAAGACATTTTCCCTGCCGCCCGCGCCCGCAGCAGCGCCAGTGGTTCCAAAGTGGCCCCCAAATACCGCGACCCGGCCACGGGCCAGACCTGGACCGGCCGCGGCAAGGCGCCCAAATGGATTCAGAACGAAGACCGGGCAAAGTTCGCCATCTGAACAGGTTTTCCGTGTTTGGCTCCCAAAGCCCGCCTCGGCGGGCTTTTTCGCGCCTAAAAGTTTTCAGTATGTCGGTTAACCTTGCCGTGGGAAGATTTCCGGAGCGCCCGAAGCGGGCACAGATGCAGAATGGGAAAAAAGGTTCAGTGGGTTGTGCGGTTTTTGGGTGCGCCCGTATATCGGTGGGCAATATCGACGCCGCCGCGCGCTGCACCGGCATATTCAGAGGGCACAGCGCGATCAAGCCCCGGCGAGGCATGAACCGCTGGGCATGGTCCTGAAACCATTCTGCGCGAAAGGCAGCACGCGCAAGAGCGCCGTACCAAGGGTGCCAGAATAGGGCTTGTCACCGTTACAGGAGTCCGCCATGGAACAGTCGTCGCCAAACCCCCGCCCCCACGCTTTTGCATCCACGCGCAAGAGTTTCGAAATGGCCTCCGGCAAGACGGGCACGCTGTATTCCTTGCCCGCGCTGGCCCAGCAGTTTCCGCAAATCCAGCGTTTGCCAGTGTCGATCCGCATCGTGCTGGAGTCGGTATTGCGCAACTGCGATGGCCTCAAGGTCGGCGCCGAGCACGTGGAGCAACTGGCGCAGTGGAAGCCGCAGGCCGCGCGCACCGAAGAGATCCCGTTCGTGGTCGCGCGCGTGGTGCTGCAGGACTTCACCGGCGTGCCGCTGCTGGCCGACCTGGCCGCGATGCGCAGCACGGCCGCCCGCCTGGGACAGGATCCGAAGAAGATCGAGCCGCTGGTGCCCGTGGACCTGGTGGTCGACCACTCCATCATGGTCGACTCCTACGGCGAGAAAAACTCGATCGACCTGAACATGAAGCTCGAATTCCAGCGCAACCGCGAGCGCTACGAATTCATGAAATGGGGCATGCAGGCATTCGATACCTTTGGCGTGGTGCCGCCGGGCTTCGGCATCGTGCACCAGGTCAACCTCGAATACCTGGCGCGCGGTGTGCACAAGACCGAGGACGGCGTGTACTACCCCGACACGCTGGTGGGCACCGACAGCCACACCACGATGATCAACGGCATTGGCGTGGTCGGCTGGGGTGTGGGCGGTATCGAGGCCGAGGCCGCCATGCTGGGCCAGCCGGTGTACCTGCTCACGCCCGACGTGGTGGGACTGGAGCTGACCGGCCAGCTGCGCGAAGGCGTCACCGCCACCGACCTGGTGCTCACCGTGACCGAACTGCTGCGCCAGCACAAGGTGGTCGGCAAGTTCGTCGAGTTCTTTGGCGAGGGCACGCGCACGCTGGCGCTGCCCGACCGCGCGACCATCGGCAACATGGCGCCAGAGTACGGCGCCACCATGGGTTTCTTCCCGGTCGACGAGAAAACCATCGAGTACTTCCGCGGCACCGGCCGCACGCAGGAAGAGATCGAGGCCTTCGAGGCGTACTTTCGTGCGCAGGGGCTGTTCGGCGTGCCGCGGGCCGGCGAGATCGACTATTCGCAGGTCGTCCACCTCGACCTGGGCAGCGTCACCGCCAGCCTGGCCGGCCCCAAGCGTCCGCAGGACCGCATCGAACTGGGCAAGGTGTGCAGCCAGTTCACCGACCTCTTCAGCAAATCGAACGCCGAGAACGGCTTCAACCGCCCGGCCGAGTTGCTGCACACGCGCTACCAATTCATCTGCCGCGATGGCACCGCGCCGCAGATGAACGTCAACACGCCACCCAGCAAGCCGACACCCGCCGGGGCGCCGCGTTTTCTGCTCGAAATGGAGGCGAACAAGCCCGAGCCGATCGTGGCGCGCGGCGACGCAGTGGCCGCCCCCGAGCTGCAGGCCGGCGAGGTCGACCCCACGGTGGGCAACGGCGACGTGCTGATCGCCGCCATCACCAGCTGCACCAACACCTCCAACCCGAGCGTGCTGCTGGCCGCGGGCCTGCTGGCCAAGAAGGCGGTGGAGGCCGGGCTGAGCGTGCAGCCGCACATCAAGACGTCGCTGGCGCCGGGTTCGCGCATCGTGACCGAATACCTCACGCAGACCGGGCTCATGCCGTACCTCGAAAAGCTCGGCTTCTCGCTCGTCGGTTATGGCTGCACCACCTGCATCGGCAACTCCGGCGACCTCACCGCCGCGCTCAACGAGGCCATCACCGGCAACGATCTGGTCTGCGCTGCGGTGCTCTCGGGCAACCGCAATTTCGAGGCGCGCATCCATCCGAACATCAAGGCCAACTTCCTCGCCAGCCCGCCGCTGGTGGTGGCCTATGCCATTGCGGGCACGGTGTTGAAGGACCTGACCACGCAGCCGCTGGGGCAGGGCCCGGATGGCAAGGACGTGTTCCTGGCCGACGTCTGGCCGGCCAGCGAGGAGATTCACCAGCTCATGAAGTTCGCGATGAACGGCGACGCCTTCCGCGCCAACTACGCCAAGGTCAAGACCGAACCGGGCGAGCTGTGGGGCAGCATCCGCGGCGTGGGCGGCGACACCTACACCTGGCCCGCCAGCACCTACATTGCCGAGCCGCCGTTCTTTGCCGATTTCGCTATTGAAACGGGAGCTGCAAGCGCTGATGCAGAAAGGGCTGGAGGCCAAAATGGCGATGCTTCGGTGCATGGCGCACGCATCATGGCGCTGTTCGGCGACTCGATCACCACCGACCACATCTCGCCCGCGGGTTCCATCAAGGAGAGTTCGCCCGCCGGGCAGTGGCTGCTGGCGCACGGCGTGATGAAGCAGGACTTCAACAGCTACGGTTCGCGCCGCGGCAACCACGACGTGATGATGCGCGGCACCTTCGCCAACGTGCGCATCAAGAACCTGATGCTGCCGCCCGGCCCCGACGGCTCGCGTGAAGAAGGCGGCGTGACCCTGTTCCAGAACGAGGGTCCGCTGCAGGGCGAGAAGATGTTCATCTTCGACGCCGCCATGCAGTACATGGCGCAAGGCACGCCCACGGTGGTGTTCGCGGGCGAGGAATACGGCACCGGTTCGAGCCGCGACTGGGCCGCCAAGGGCACGCAGTTGCTGGGCATCCGGGCCGTCGTGGCCAAGAGCTTCGAGCGCATCCACCGCTCCAACCTCGTCGGCATGGGCGTGCTGCCGCTGCAGTTCAAGGGCGAGGATTCGTGGGAGTCGCTCGGGCTCACGGGCAGCGAAACCATCGACGTGCAGCCCGATGCGGCGCTGACGCCGCAAAGCGACGCCACCCTGGTCATCCACCGCGCCGACGGCACGCGCCAGCAGGTGCAGGTGACGCTGCGCATCGACACACCGATCGAGGTCGACTACTACCGCGCCGGCGGCATCCTGCCCTATGTGCTGCGCCAGTTGCTGGCCGCCTGATTGGGCCCGTGCGCTGGCGCGGCCCAGGCGCCGGCGCTGTGCCGACGGGCCCATGGCAGCGGGCACAATTGCCGCATGAACAAGCAGGTGTTGATTGCCGGTGGCGGCATCGGGGGGCTGGCCGCTGCGCTGGGTGCGTCGCGGGCCGGTTGGGACGTGCGGCTGTACGAACGCACGGGCGCGTTCAGCGAAGTCGGCGCAGGCGTGCAGCTGGGACCCAACGTGGTGCGCCGCCTGCAGGCCTGGGGCCTGCAGCGCGCGCTGCAGTCGGTGGCGGCTTTTCCCGAGCGGCTGCAGGTGCGCAGCGCGCAGTCGGGGCGCGAACTGGCAGTGTTGCCGCTGGGCGCCGACGCCGTGCAGCGCTACGGCGCCGCCTACGCCACCGTGCACCGCGCCGACCTGCACGGCGTGCTGCTGGCGGCCGTCGAAACCTGCGAGAGCGTCCAGCTCAACCTGGGCCTGGGCATCGAGCGGCATGCCGAGGCCAACGGCGCCATCCTGGTGCGCACCACGCGCGGCAAGGAGGTCGAGGGCGACGCGCTGATCGGCGCCGACGGCCTGTGGAGCCCGACGCGCGTGCAGCTGCTCGGCGACGGACCGCCGCGCAGCACCGGCCACCTGGCCTACCGCGCGCTCGTGCCGCAGCGCGCCCTGCCCAAGGCGCTGCGCACCCGCCAGGTCACTGCCTGGCTCGGGCCGCGCCTGCACGCCGTGCAGTACCCGGTGCGCCGCGGCGAGCTGCAGAACATCGTCGTTATCGTGCAGGGCCCGGCGCCGCAGGACCTGCAAGGCTGGGACCACGCGGCCAATGCCGCCGACCTGCAGAGCGCGCTGGCGGGCAGCTGCAGCGCCCTGCAGAGCCTGGTGCGCAGCGTGCCGGCCTGGCGCCTGTGGCCGCTGTCCGACCGCCCGCCGCTGCGCAGCGCGGCGCAGATGGCGCAGGGCCTGGTGGCGCTGCTGGGCGACGCCGCGCACCCGATGCGCCCGTACCTCGCGCAGGGCGCCGGCATGGCGATCGAAGACGCCGCGCAGCTGCAGCACGCGCTGGCGATGCACGACCTGGACGTGCCGCTGCGCCTGCGCCGCTACGCGCTCAACCGCTGGGAGCGCAACGCGCGCGTGCAGGCGCGCTCGCAGCGCAACGGGCGCATCTTCCATGCCACCGGCCCGGTGCGCTGGGGGCGCGACGCCGCGCTGCGCCTGCTCGGGCCGCGCCTGCTGGACCTGCCCTGGCTGTACCGCGGTGACGGCTCCAGCGCCAGCTCGCTTTAAACGCTATTGAAAACAGAGCTGCCAGCGCTGGCTGTGCAAGCGCTGCCGTGCCTTTTCACGCGGATTCTGCGCTGCGCACCCCGGGTTGCCGCAGCAGCGGCGACATCGGCAGCCAGCGGAAAGCGGTCGAGCCGAAAGCCAGCAAGGCGGCAATGGTCACCATCACCGCACGGTAGGGTTCGAGCCCCTGGCCCTGCGCCCAGTCGGCGACCCAGCCGGTCAGCGACTGCACCAGGCCCACGCCGAGGAACATGGCCATGGTGAACACCGACAGCGCGCGCCCGGTCAGGTCGGGCGGGTAGGACGAGCGCACATCGGAGTACTGCAGCACCGAGTAACCCGACAGCACCGCAATGGCCACCACCAGCGCCAGGTTCAGCGCAGCGTGATGCACCAGCCCCACGCCCAGGTACAGCGCGGCTGCCAGCAGCGAGAAGTTGACCACCCAGGCGCGCCGGCGCGCCGGTCCCGGATCAAGGCGCCCAAAGAGGGCCGGGCTGAACAGCGAAATCAGCGACATCACGAGGGCCATGTTGCCGCTCTCGACCAGCGTGAAGCCATAGCGGTCGATCAGCATCGGCCCGATCCAGAGGCCGCGCAGCGCCAGGAACGAGGCATAGGCCACCATGCCCAGCAGCAGGATGCCCAGCGTGTGCGGCAGCATGAACAGCGCGCCAAAGCGGCGCACGGCCGTGCCCCAGCGCTCGCGCGCGGGCGCGGGGCCGGGCAGCGCCGGCTCGTGCACGCAGCGCCAGATCAGCAGCCACGCCAGCGCCGACAGCAGCGCCAGCAGCGCAAAGCCGCTGCGCCAGCCGTGCTGCTGCACCAGCCAGGCCAGCGGCGTGCCGGTCAGCAGCAGGCCCAGGCCGCCCACGCCCATGCCCACGCCCGACAGGAAGGCAAAGCGCGAACTCGGGAAATGGCGCGAGATGAACACCGTACAGGCCAGGAAGGCCGGCGCGCAGCCGACGCCGATGAGCAGCTGGCCGAACATCAGCCAGCCATAGCCGGGCGCCCAGGCCGACACGGCAGCGCCGGCAATGGCCAGCGGAAAGGCGCTGAGCACGGTGCGGCGCAGGCCGTACAGGTCCATGCCAATGCCCATGAAAAATTGCGTCACGCCAAACGACAGGCCAAACAGCCCGGCAAACGCGCCCAGCGACGCCGGCGAGAGGCCAAAGTCACCCTGCAGGCCGGTCGCCATGATGGCGGTGACGGTGCGGTAGGCCTGGCTCAGCGCAAAGGCCGAAAGCAGCGCCAGCAGCATGAACCACAGCGTGGCCTGCGGTGGCGGCGCGGGCAGAGGATTCGGCAAGGGCGTCGAGGGTGTCGGAGTGGCGGTGGGGTGGGACACGGCGGGCGAAGCAGGTGGTGGTGACGGGGACACGGCGGTGCCTTCTAGAGCGTGCAGCCTACACGCTCGCGCGCGCGGGCGCTGTCGCGGCGGCAGCACTCCGGCTTTGATAGCTGCCAGCGCTTACTGTGCCAGTGCTGGAGGCCGATGGGCCCTGAAGTTTACAGGCTGGTGCGCAGCGACCAGATCTCGGGGAACAGCACCACGTCGAGCATCTTGCGCAGGTAGCTCACGCCGCCCGTGCCGCCGGTGCCGCGCTTGAAGCCGATGATGCGCTCCACCGTGGTCACATGGCGAAAGCGCCACAGGCGGAAGGCGTCCTCGAGGTCGGTGAGTTCCTCACCGAGCTGGTACAGGTCCCAATGCTGCTGCGGGTCGCGGTAGACGGTGAGCCACGCCTGCTCGACCACCGGGTCGGCCGCATACGGCTGCGTCCAGTCGCGCTCGAGGTGGCTGGGCGGAACAAAGATGCCGCGGCGCGCCAGCAGGCGCAACGCTTCGTCGTAGAGCGAGGGCGCCTCGAACGCGGCCTGCACCTGCGCGAGCCGCGCAGGGTGGTGCGCGTGCGGCTGCAGCATGGCGGCGTTCTTGTTGCCCAGGGCAAATTCAATGCAGCGGTACTGGTAGCTCTGGAAGCCGCTCGACTCGCCCAGGTAGGGCCGGATCGCGCTGTACTCGGGCGGCGTCATGGTGGCCAGCACATCCCAGGCGTGCACCAGCTGCTCGAGGATCTTGGACACGCGCGCGAGCATCTTGAAGGCCGGCGGCAAATGGTCTTGCGCAATCAGGGCGATGGCCGCGTGCAACTCGTGCAGCATGAGCTTCATCCACAGCTCGCTGGTCTGGTGCTGCACGATGAACAGCATCTCGTCGTGCGCGGGCGAGAGCGGTTTTTGCGCGCCCAGGATCGCGTCGAGCTGCAGGTAGTCGCCATAGCCCATGCGCTGGCTGAAGTCGAGCTGGGCGTGCTCGGCGTGCACGATGGCTTCGGGCGTGGGCGTGGAAGATGCCGCGTCGGCATCGCCAGCCGCAGGGCCGGGGGAGAAGGGACAGCTGGTCATGGTCAGGTCACCGCGTTGAGTTGGTGGAAGTCAGGGCGCTGCCATTCGCCGGTCTCCAGCACCTGGCGCAGGTGCTCGACGGCGTGCCAGACCTCTTCAAAGCCCAGGTACAGCGGCGTGAAGCCAAAGCGCAGGATGTCCTTGTGCGGACCGGTGCCGCCGTCGCCCTGGCGGAAGTCGCCGACCACGCCGCGCGCAATCAGCGCCTGCACGATGGCGTAGGCGCCTTCGTCCCTGGTCAGGCACACCTGCGAGCCGCGTTGCGCGTGGGCGCGCGGCGTGGCCAGGCCCAGGCCGTGGCCGGCGCAGCGCTCCTCGACGAGCGCGATGAACAGGTCGGTCAGCGCCAGCGACTTGGCGCGCAGCGCCGCCATGCCGCCCAGCGGCTGTGCAGCATCGAACACATCGAGCCCGCACTGCAGCGCCGACAGGCTGAGGATGGGCTGCGTGCCGCACAGGTAGCGGCGGATGCCGGGCGCCGGCTGGTAGCCGGGCGTGAAGGCGAACGGCGCGGCGTGGCCGAACCAGCCCGACAGCGGCTGCCAGAAACGGTCGGTGTGGCGCGGGTGCACCCAGACGAACGCTGGCGCGCCGGGGCCGCCGTTCAGGTATTTGTAGCCGCAGCCGATCGCAAAGTCGGCCTGGGCCGCGTGCAGGTCGACCGGCACGGCGCCCGCGCTGTGCGCGAGGTCCCACACCGCCAGCACCCCGGCCGCGTGCGCCGCCGCCGTGACGGCCGCCATGTCGTGCATGGCGCCGGTGCGGTAGTTGACGTGCGTGAGCACCAGCACGGCCACGTCGTCCTGCAGTGCTGCCGCGATGTCTTCGGGCTCCAGCAGCACGAGTTCGAGCCCGCGCTCGCGGCACAGGCCCTCGGCGATGTAGAGGTCGGTGGGGAAGTTGCTGCGCTCGCTCAGCACCTTGGTGCGCGCCGGCGCGTCGGCCTGCGCGATCTGCAGCGCGGCGCTCAGCACCTTGTAGAGGTTGATCGAGGTGCTGTCGGTGCACACGACCTCGTTCGGGCGTGCACCGAGCAGCGGCGCGAGCTGGTTGCCCAGGCGCTGCGGCAGGTCAACCCAGCCGGCGTCGTTCCACGAGCGGACCAGGCCCTGCGCCCATTCGCGCTGCACCACATCGGCCACGCGCGCGGCCACGGCTTTCGGCGCCACGCCCAGCGAGTTGCCGTCGAGGTAGACCACGCCGTCCGGCAGCGTGAAGTGCTGCGCGCAGCGGCGCGCAGCGGGATCTTGCGCGTCGAGCGCGCGGCAGTCTTGCAAGGTGGTCATGCGGTAATTCTTTCTTTTTGATAGCTGTCAGCGCTGATCCAGCAAGCGTTTGGAGCCGAAAAGGCTTGAAACTCAGGCCAGGGAGCGCAGCACGGCGCGCACCGGCGAGGCGTCGGCGCTCGTGAGCTTGAGCGGCAGCGCGATCAGCTCGTAATCACCCTCGGGCACGGCGTCGAGCACCAGGTTCTCGAGCACGCGCAGGCCGCGGCGGCGGATGACCTGGTGGCTGGCCAGCTGCTTGCTGTCGGCCGGGTCGATGCTGGCGGTGTCGATGCCCACGAGCTGCACGCCCAGGTCGGCCAGGCGCTCAATGGTGTCGGGCGCATAGGCGGCGAGGTGCGCGTCCCAGTGCGTCGGTGCCTGCGCATAGGTGCGCACCAGCACGCGCGGCGGCAGGTCGGCCAGCGCATGCGCGAGGTGGCTCCATTCGATCAGCGCGCCGCAGCCGATGGCGTGGACCACGCGGCAGCGTCCCAGGAAGGGCTCAAGCGGCAAGTAGCCGATGCTGGCGCCCTGCGCGTCGTAGTGCAGCGGCGCGTCGGCATGCGCGCCGACGTGCGGCGAGAGCGTGATGCTGCTCACGTTGACCGGGCAACCGGGCGCGATGGTGGCGCACCACTGCTGCTGGTAGGGCGTGTCGCCCGGAAACACCGGCGAGCCCGGGTGCACGGCGGGGGAGATGTCCCACAGGTTTTTCATGGCATGAAGGTAGCGCTGTGGCAACGCCGTGGTGTCGCTTCAATGCAACAGCGCGGTAAAAACCTGCCGCGGGCCGCCGCCGTGCCCTTTGCGTCAACGCAAAGGAAGGCGCTGCAGGTAGGCAGAAAAAGAACCTGCAGCAGGGCTGATGTTTGTAGAATGAGAACTATTACTATTCAATGTGAAGGTTCTCTGTGACCCCCATGCCCCGGAACGCTGCTTCTGCTTTCGCCGCGGAGGCAGTGGGCGAGTGCAGCCTCGCAGACCTGCCGCTGCGCACCGACGCCTGGGTGCACGCGCTGCGCATGGACGCCGCGCCGCACGAGCGCGATGTGCTGCTGCGCCTGCTTGAAATCGGCTTTCTGCCCGGCGAGCCGGTGCGCGTGGTGGCGCGCGCCGCGGCCGGCGGCGACCCGCTGGCGGTGCGCGTGGGCCGCACCACGTTCGCGCTGCGCCGGCGCGAGGCGGCGCTGGTGCGCGTTTGCGGCACGCCGCCCGGCGCGCTGGCGGAGGCCGCATGAACGGCGCTGCTGCCACTTCCCCCGCCGCGCCCTGGAAGCTCGCGCTGCTGGGCCACCCCAACAGCGGCAAGACGGCGCTGTTCAACCTGCTCACCGGCAGCCGCCAGAAGGTGGCGAACTACGCCGGCGTGACCGTGGAGCGCAAGGAAGGCTTGCTGACCACGGCCTCGGGCCAGCGCGTGCGCGTGCTCGACCTGCCCGGCGCCTACAGCCTCAACGCGCTGAGCGCCGACGAGGCCGTCACGCGCGACGTGGTGCTGGGCCGGCGCGCCGGCGAGGCCATGCCCGACCTGCTGGTCTGCGTGGTCGATGCCACCAACCTGGCGCTGGGCCTGCGCATGGTGCTCGAGACGCGGGCCATGGGCGCGCCGATGGTGCTGGTGCTCAACATGAGCGATGCGGCGCGCCGCGCGGGCCTCGCCATCGACCGCACGCTGCTCGCGCGCGAAATCGGCATGCCCGTGGTCGAGACCGTGGGCATCCGCAAGGGCGGGGCGCAGGAGCTGCTGCAGTTCATCGACGGCTGGCGCGGTGCACCCGCGCGCGCCGGGGCCGCGCCCGCCTGGCAGCCGCAAGGCCCCGAACAGGTGCTGCGCACGCAGCAGGAGGTGCGCCGCATCCTGCGCCTGGCGGTGCAGGCGCCCGCAGGCCAGGCGCTGCGCAGCGAGGCCATCGACCGCGTGCTGCTGCACCCGCTGTGGGGCCTGCTGGTGCTGGCTGCCACGCTGTTCCTGATGTTCCAGGCGGTGTTCAGCTGGGCTGCGGTGCCGATGGCGGCGATCACCGGCGCCTTTGATGCGCTGGGCCAGGCGGTGCGCGCGCACATGGCCGATGGCGTGCTGCGCAGCCTGCTGGTCGACGGCATCCTGGCCGGTGCGGGCGGCGTGCTGGTGTTTCTGCCGCAGATCTTGATTCTTTTTCTGTTCATTCTGGCGCTCGAGGATTCGGGCTACCTGCCGCGCGCGGCGTTCCTGCTCGACCGCCTGATGGGCACCGTGGGGCTGTCGGGGCGCGCGTTCATCCCGCTCCTGTCGAGCTTTGCCTGCGCCATCCCCGGCATCATGGCCACGCGCACCATTCCCCACTGGCGCGAACGGCTCACCACGATCCTGGTGGCGCCGCTCATGACCTGCTCGGCGCGCCTGCCGGTGTATGCGCTGCTGATCGCCGCCTTCATTCCGGCGCGCACCGTCTGGGGCGTGTTCAGCCTGCAGGGGCTGGTGCTGTTCGCGCTCTACCTGGGCGGCATCGCCAGCGCCATGGCCGTGGCGGCGGTGATGAAGCTCTGGCGCGGTCGCGCGCAGCCCACGCCGCTGCTCATGGAGCTGCCGCCCTACCGCTGGCCCCACCCGCGCAGCCTGGCGCGCGGCCTGCAGGAGCGCGCGGCCATCTTCTTGAAGCGCGTGGGCGGCATCATCCTGGCGCTCACGGTGCTGCTGTGGTTCCTGTCGTCGTTCCCCGGCGCGCCCGCGGGCGCCACGGGCCCCGCCATCGAGTACAGCCTGGCCGGCCAGCTCGGGCGCTGGCTCGAGGTGCTGTTTGCGCCACTCGGTTTCAACTGGCAGATCGCGGTCGCGCTGGTGCCGGGCATGGCGGCGCGCGAGGTGGTGGTGAGCGCACTGGGCACGGTCTATGCGCTCTCGGCCACGGGCGACGGCGTGGCGGCGCAGCTCGGGCCGCTGATTGCGCAGCAGTGGTCGCTGGCCACGGCGCTGTCGCTCCTGGTGTGGTTTGTGTTCGCGCCGCAGTGCTTTTCGACGCTGGCCACCGTGCGGCGCGAAACCAATTCGTGGCGTCTGGCCGCGCTGATGGCGGGGTATCTGTTTGCGCTCGCCTATGGCGCCAGTTTCATCACCTACCGGCTGGCGCTGGCGTTGACAGGAGGGGCATGACCATGTGGCAAGACTATGCCGTGGGCGCCATCGTGGCCTTGGCAGCGCTGTATGCGCTGTGGTACTGGATGCCGGCCGCTTTGCGCCGCCGCCTGGGCGCCTTGCGGCCGGCGCTGGCGGAGAAACCGGGGTGCGGATCGTGCAGCAGCTGTGGGGGCTGCGGCAGTGCGGCTCCTGGGGCGGCCAGCGGTGCGCCGGAGGGTGATGCGCAAAGCCGGAAACCGGTGTGGATGGCGCCGGATCGGTGAGTGGTTTTTTGCGCCTTATCGGGCGCTGGCGCTTGTTTGGCTTGCGTTGATAGCTATTGTTTTTGCAGTTTTTGGGGGTTCTTGAGGTGCGCTCTTTGCTGAGGCTGCTGGCCGGGATGTGCGCCCGGCGGCGCAGTAACTTTCTTTCGCGTCGCCGAAAGAAAGTCACCAAAGAAAGGGCGACCCCGCTGTCTGCGACCCCAGCGCTGTGCGCTGGGGCAACCTGCGGTGCTCGGTCTGGGCGGGGTCTCGCATGAACTCGCTGCGCTCAGACAGCATGCGGCCCTGCTCCGCCCAGCCCTGCGCGCCTCGGCGCAGCCAGAGGGGCGGGGAGCCCGGCAGCCCAACAGCCGCACGGGCCATCGCTGCGCTCGGCCCCAATTGCGCGCGCTGCTCCTTGCCAGGGCCGAGCGTAGCGATGGCCCGAGTGGATGTTCTGTTTCCCCAGCCCGTGTGGCTGCGCCGAGGAGCGCAGCTTCAGGCGGACTAGGGCCGCGTGCTGTTTGAGCCGAAGGCGAGTTCACGCGGACCCCGCCTGCAGCGAGCACCGCAGGGTGCCCCAGCGCGCAGCGCTGGGGTCGCAGACTTCGGGTCGCCTTTCTTTTGGGTACGTTTCTTTGGCGAAGCAAAGAAAAGTACCTCGCCCGCCGGGGCGAGACCCGGCCTCCGCCGCGGCAAAAAGCGCGACCTAAATCAAGAAAGCAGGTGCCAATAAAAATCAAAAACCATAGCGGCTACCGTAGGTCACATAAGCGCTAGGGCCCGATTTCACTCCAAAGATGGATACGGCGGCAACCCATGCCGCATGCGCGCCCGCTCGCAGGCCTCGCTGCCGGCCGCGAACTCGCGGCAGGGCGAAGGGCGCCATTCGTAGATGCCGCAGGCCGCCTTCTCGCCGACCTTGCCGGTCAGCGCCGCGCAGCGCGGCGTGCGGTGGTCGGTGCCGCGCATGCGGCACAGGTGGTCGGTGATGGGCTCGGCCAGGCCGGCCGGCACGCGGCCGCCGCAGCCCTCGAGCTCCTGCACGGCAAAGTCCACGCGAAAGCTGGCGCAACAGGCGCCGCAGGTCAGGCAAGGGTGGGTCATGGGAAGGCAGGGCGGTGCAGGGCGTGCGCCATGCAACGGGTCGTCAAAGGGCAAAAAAGCGGCCGAAGCCGCTGGGTGTTGCGAAGCTGGGCGCGCCGTGTTCAGCGCGCCCGGCAGTTCAGGCCACGCGGCCGAGCAGCAGGTACTCCATGAGGGCCTTTTGCACGTGCATGCGGTTCTCCGCCTCGTCCCAGACCACGGATTGCGGCCCGTCGATGACCTCGGCCTCGACTTCCTCGCCGCGGTGCGCGGGCAGGCAGTGCATGAACAGGGCGTCGGGTTGGGCCACGGACATCATCTCGGCGTCCACGCACCAGTCGGCAAAGGCCTTCTTGCGCTCCTCGTTCTCGGCCTCGTAGCCCATGCTGGTCCACACGTCGGTGGTGACCAGATCGGCGCCGCGGCAGGCGTCCAGCGGGTTGCTGAAAAATTGATAGCTGCCAGCGCTTGCCCCGCCTGCACCGACGGCCAATTTCTCGTCCACTTCGTAGCCGCTGGGCGTGCTCACATGCACCTTGAAATCGAGCAGCTGCGCGGCCTGCAGCCAGGTGTTGGCCATGTTGTTGCCGTCGCCGACCCAGGCCACGGTCTTGCCGGCGATGCTGCCGCGGTGCTCGATGAAGGTGAAGATGTCGGCCAGGATCTGGCAGGGGTGGAACTCGTTGGTCAGGCCGTTGATGACCGGCACGCGCGAATCGGCGGCAAAGCGCTCGATCTTGGTTTGCTCGTAGGTGCGGATCATCACCAGGTCGACCATGCGGCTGATGACCTTGGCGCTGTCGTCGATGGGCTCGGCGCGGCCGAGCTGGCTGTCGCCGGTGGTCAGGTGCACCACGCTGCCGCCGAGCTGGTACATGCCGGCCTCGAAGCTGATGCGCGTGCGCGTGCTGGCCTTTTCAAAGATCATGGCCAGCGTGCGGTCGACCAGCGGGTGGTGCTTTTCGTAGGCCTTGAACTTCTTCTTGATGAGGGCGGCACGCTCGAACAGGTAGGCGTATTCGTCGGCGCTGAGGTCGCTGAATTGAAGGTAGTGTTTCATGGCAGTCTCGTTGCAAGGGGGCGCGGTGCCCGGGCGCTCACTCGGCCAGCAGGTCTTTGACCAGCGGGGCCAGCAGGGCGACGATCTCGTCGGCTTCGGCGGTGCTCAGGATCAGCGGCGGCACGATGCGGATCACGGTGTCGGCGGTCACGCTGATCAAGAGGCCTGCCTCGGCCGCACGGCCCACCAGCGCGCCGCAGGGCTTGGCCAGCTCCACGCCGATCATCAGGCCCTGGCCGCGGATGTCCTTGACGCCCGGCAGATCGCCCAGTTCGCGCTGCAGCGCGGCCTTGAGGTGCGCGCCGACGGTGGCGGCGTTGTGCAGCAGGCCGTCTTCTTCCATGACACGGATCGTTTCCACGCCCGCGCGCATCGCCAGCGGGTTGCCGCCAAAGGTGCTGCCATGGTTGCCCGGCTGCAGCACGTTCGCGGCCTTGGGGCCCGCCACCACGGCGCCGATCGGCACGCCCGAGCCCAGGCCCTTGGCCAGCGGCATCACGTCGGGCACGATGCCGGCCCACTGGTGGGCGAACCACTTGCCGGTGCGGCCCATGCCGCACTGCACCTCGTCGATCATCATGAGCCAGCCGCGCTCGTCGCAGAGCGTGCGCAGCTGCTGCAGGTAGTCGATGCGCATGGGGTTCACGCCGCCTTCGCCCTGGATGGTCTCGAAGAACACCGCGACCACGTTGGGGTTGCCCTCGGTGGCCTTTTTGATGGCCTCGATGTCGTTCACCGGCACACGGATGAAGCCCTCGACCAGCGGGCCAAAGCCGTTGTGGATCTTCGGGTTGCCGGTGGCCGACATGGTGGCGATCGAGCGGCCATGGAAGGCCTTTTCGTAGACCACGATCTCGGGTTTCTCGATGCCCTTGTCCACGCCGTACTTGCGCGCGATCTTCAGCGCCGCCTCGTTGGCTTCGAGGCCCGAGTTGCAGAAGAACACGTTGGCCATGCCCGACAGCTCCACGAGCTTGGCGGCGAGCTGTTCCTGGCCCGGCACGTGGTAGTAGTTGGAGGTGTGGATCAGCTTGGCGACCTGGTCCTGCAGCGCGGGCACCAGGCGGGCGTGGTTGTGGCCCAGGGTGTTGACCGCAATGCCGCCGAGCGCGTCGAGGTACTGCCTGCCGTTGACGTCCCAGACGCGGCAGCCCTGGCCGTGCGACAGCGCAATCGGCACGCGGCCATAGGTGTTCATCACGTGGGGCGAGGCGGCCTCAATGAAAGCGGTCATGCAGCAATCTCCAGACGGTGCGGGTGGCGGGCCGCCGCGGCGTGCGGCCCGGAAAATGGAGTGCTGATTCTAGGGTCTGCTCCTGCGCCCACTGCTGAACATTGCGCATCACTGCAATGCCCCTGCGCGCTCGGCATGGCTGCAAAGAACCCAGCTCTTATATAAGAGTTAGAATCACGTGTTGCGGCGCAACAGGCAGCGATCCTGCAGCAGCCCCGTCACTCTCATCTTTCTCACTGCGATGGCTTCACCTTCCACCCAAGAAGTTTTCATCCAGGGCATCACCCTTGGAGGCAAAACCTTCCGCCCGAGCGACTGGGCCGAGCGGCTGGCGGGAGTGATGAGCAGCTTTCGCCCCGGCGGCGCCCAGCCGGGCAGCCACCTGTGCTATTCGCCCTGGTGCGTCCCCACGGTCATCAACGGCACCAAATGCGTGGTGCTCAACCACGCGCTGCGCGACTACGAGCCCATGGCCTGGGACTTCGTCATGAACTTCGCGCGCGACAACGAATTGCAGGTGGTGGAGGCGTGCCTGCTGCCGGACGTGGTGCAGGAAGCGGCTTTGGGCAGGGCTTGAGCGCGGTCTTGCTGCGCAAGACAGACTGGGGCGGCGCCGCCCCGAACATCCTATGAAGTGTTGAGGACAGAGCGACGTCTGCTGCGCAGCCATCGGTCTGTCCTCAAAGCGTTCGGGTGCCAGCAAAGGCGCGCTCGGCGCGCTTGGGCTGCGCCCAACAAAAAAGCCGTCTTGCGACGGCTTTTTTGCTTTGCTGGCAGCGCACCCGTTACAAACGGCGAGCGGGGCGACCCGCTCGGGCTGTTTGCCTGAAGAGGGTCAGGCGGCCAGGGCCAGGGCTTTCACCTTGGCAGACAGACGGCTCTTGTCGCGAGCGGCCTTGTTCTTGTGGAAGATGCCCTTGTCCGCGATGGTGTCCACCACGGCCTGCATCTTGGCGAACAGTTCGGTCGCCTTGGTCTTGTCGCCCGTCAGAACGGCTTTTTCAACGTTCTTGACTGCGGTGCGGTATTTGGAGCGCAGCGAGGTGTTCGCGGCGTTGAGTTTCGTGTCCTGGCGGACGCGTTTGCGGCCCGATGCCAGGCGCGGGTTCTTTTTCTTGGGTTTAGCAGATGCCATGATGTAGGTTCCTAGTGTCTGAGGATGATGCCAGCAAAGCCGGCCATTATAGCGCAGGCCATGTTCCAGCGTTACCTGCGTCGCGTGGGGGCAGGAAGGTAAGAAGGCGCAACAACGCCGGTATCGCGCCGGTGCCCCCTGGACCAGCGCATACACTCGGCGCGGTGTCACTGCTCAAAGCCGCTTCCATTGTTTCCGTTCTGACCCTGGCATCGCGTGTCACGGGTCTGGCGCGCGACCTGATCATGGCGTCGATGTTTGGCGCCAACGCGCTGACCGACGCGTTCAATGTCGCCTTCCGCATCCCCAACCTGTTTCGCCGCCTGTTCGCCGAAGGCGCCTTCAGCCAGGCTTTTGTGCCGGTGCTGGCCGCCGCCAAGGCGCAGCACGGCGAGGACGCCACGCGCCAGCTGATCAGCCATGTGGCCACCGTGCTGGCCTGGGCGCTGCTGGTGACCTGCGTGGCCGGCGTGCTGGGCGCGCCGCTGCTGGTCTGGCTGCTGGCCAGCGGCTTGCGCCAGAGCGCCGAGAGCTTTGACGCGGCCGTGGTCATGACGCGCTGGATGTTCCCGTACATCGGCTTCATGTCGATGGTGGCGCTGGCTGCCGGCGTGCTCAACACCTGGAAGCGCTTTGCCGTCTCGGCCGCCACGCCGGTGCTGCTGAACCTGTGCATGATCGCCGCCGCCTGGCTGGGCGCGCCGTTGCTGGCCGCGCACGGCATCGAGCCCATCTATGCGATGGCCGGCGGCGTGATGGCGGGCGGTGTGCTGCAGCTGGCGGTGCAGGTGCCGGCGCTGCTGCGCCTGGGCCTGCTGCCGCGCATCGGCCTGAGCACCGCAGCGTTGCGCGCGGCCTGGGCCGATGCGGACGTGCGGCGCATCCTGCGCCTGATGGCACCGGCGTTGCTGGGCGTGGGCGTGGCGCAGATCTCGCTCATGATCAACACGCAGATCGCGTCGTATCTGGCGCCGGGCAGCGTGACCTGGCTGTTCTATGCCGACCGGCTGATGGAATTTCCCACTGCACTGCTCGGCGTGGCGCTGGGCGTGGTGCTCACGCCGCAGCTGTCGGCGGCCAATGCCGCTGGCGACGCACAGCGCTATTCCGCCATGCTCGACTGGGGGCTGCGCATCGTCGTGCTGCTGGCCGTGCCCTGCGCCGTGGGCTTGCTGGCCTTTGCCCAGCCGCTGGTGGCCACCCTGTTCCACTATGGCGCGCTCAAGAATAGCGACGTGGGGCAGATCGCGGTCGCCCTGTCCGGTTATGGCGCTGGCCTGGTGGGCCTGGTGGCCATCAAGGTGCTGGCACCTGGCTATTACGCGCGCCAGGACATCCGCACGCCGGTGCGCATTGCGGTGGTAGTGCTGGTCGTGACCCAGTTACTGAACCTGGCCCTGGTGCCACGGATGGCGCATGCCGGCCTGGCCCTGTCCATCGGGCTGGGGGCGCTGGTCAATGCCGGATGGCTGCTGTGGGGACTGCTGCAGCGCGGCAGCTACCAGCCGCAGCCGGGCTGGGTGCTGTTCGCTCTGCAGGTGGCGGCCGCCAGCGCCTTGCTGGCGGTGTTCCTGCTGTGGGGCGCGCAGCACTTCGACTGGATCGCGCTGCGTGCCCACCGCGCGCAGCGCGTGGGGCTGCTGGCGCTGATGCTGTGCGCCGCCGCCGCGGTGTATTTCGCGGTGCTGCGGGTGGCGGGCCTCAGGCTGCGCGACACGCTGCGGCGCTGATCGAGGTCTTTCCGGGGGCGGCTTGACGCGCGGCGACCGGCCCTTTACAACCCTTGTCATGTTGCCGAGCTTTGCCGTTCCCACCCCGCTGGAGTATTTTGCTGCGCTGGTGCAAAGCGACGAGCAGTTCCCGCTGTTCGAGGCGGCCGCCAGCATCGCCCAGGACGAATACCCGGCGCTCGACGTGCAGCAGCTGCTGGGCGACCTCGACCAGTTGCAGGCGCGCCTGCAGCGCCGCTTGGCCGCCGATGCGCCGGCGCTGCAGCGTCTGCGCACGCTGAACCAGTTCTTCTTCGGCGACCTGGGCTTCGGCGGCAACGTGAACAACTATTACGACCCCGAAAACAGCTACCTCAACGCCGTGCTGCGCACCCGCCGGGGCATCCCGATCTCCCTGGGCGTGCTGTGGATGGAGCTGGCCCAGGGCATGGGCCTGCATGTGCGCGGCGTGGCGTTTCCGGGGCATTTCATGGTCAAGGCACTGCTGCCCAAAGGGCAGGTGCTGATCGATCCGTTCACCGGCCAGTCGCTCTCGCGCGAAGAGCTGTCCGAGCGGCTGGAGCCCTACCAGCGCAGCGCCGGCATGAATGGCGACGATGTGCCCATGGGCCTGTACCTGCAGGCGGCGACGCCGCGCGACATCATTGCGCGCATGCTGCGCAACCTCAAGGAGGTGCACCGCTCCCAGCAGGACTGGCAGCGCCTGGTGGCCGTGCAGGACCGCCTGGTGGTGCTGCTGCCCGAGGCCTGGGGCGAGTGGCGCGACCGGGGCCTGGCCCATGCCGAGCAGGGCCACTCGGCGCAGGCGGTCCAGGATTTGGAAACTTACCTGGCCCATGCCGAGGCGGAAATGGACAGCGGCGGCATCGCCGAGCGCGTGGCCGAGTTGCGGCGCATGGCCCGCTGAAAAGGCCATCGGCCATCGCCTGGGGCCGAGGCGCGCGCTGGCGTCTGGCCGGCCCGCTACACCAAGCGTGCGGCGAACAGCTCCTTCTTCAGGTACGCATAGAACAGCGGCGCCGCCACCAGCCCGGCCGGGCCGAAGACCGCCTCGGCCACGAACATCACCGTGAGCAGCTCCCACACGCCCATGTGGGTGCGCTGGCCCACCACTTTGGCGTTGATCACGTATTCGGCCTTGTGGATGAGGATCAGGAAGCCCAGGCAGGCAACCGCGGCGATGGGCGACACGGACAGGCCGACCAGGGTAATGACCGCGTTACACACCAGGTTGCCGACGATGGGCACCAGCCCGGCCACAAACGTGAGCGTGATCAGGGCCGGTGAGTAGGGCAGGTGCAGGTCCCACAGCGGCAGCACCGCCAGCAGGAACACGGCGGTGAGCACGCTGTTGAAAACGGCGATCCAGAACTGCGCTGCCACGATCTGGCGGAAGGCTTCGCCAAAGCGGGTGATGCGCAGATGCAGCTGCTGCGCCAGGGGCCGCTGTGCGGCCACTGCGGGGCGTACGGCTGCGAGCGCACCGATCAGCAGGCCCACGTAGGCGTGCAGCAGGCTGCCGAGCCAGGCACGGCCCGCCACCGCGAGGGCGCCTGCCTTGGCCCCGAGGTAGCTGGCGATGGTTTTTTGAATCTCGGCCGCGCCCTCGGGCAGCTGGGCCGCGATGTCGGCCGGCAGCTTCAGGCGCAGCTCGAGCACCGTGCGCGCGAGGTAATCGAGCAGTTCGCGGTATTGCTGCGGCGCCTCGGTGATGTAGCCACGCGAATGCGACAGGCCGAGCGTCAGCAAGGCCAGCGGCGCCAGCATGACCAGCGCTGCCGCGCAGACCTGGGCCCAGCGCAGCAGTGGGGGCGCCAGCGGCTTGCGGCGCGCCAGCCGCGCGAACTGCCGGGCCAGCCAGCGCGTGACGAGAAAGCCCAGGCAGGCGAACAGCAGGCCTGGCAGCAGCCCGCGTGCGAGCAACAACCAGAGCGCGCCGGCCATCAACGCATAACTGGCCACCCGCACGCCCAGCGGCGCGGGCGGGGCCGGAATGGGCGCCGCGGGCATCCCCATCGCGCGTGGCGGTGTCAGGCGACCACGACAGCGGCGCCGCCGCCGCGTGGCGCAATGGCGCCAATGGTGTGCACTTGCTCACCGGCCGCGCGCAGCGTGGCCGCGGTGGCCTCTGCGTGGGCGGCATCCACCACCACCACCATGCCAATGCCGTTGTTGAAAGTGCGGTTCATCTCGGTGTCGTCAATGCCGGCGGTTTTTTGCAGCCAGGCAAACAGCTCGGTCTGCGGCCAGCTGCCCTTGACCAGGTGCGCCGCCGTGCCTTCGGGCAGCACGCGCGGGATGTTCTCCAGCAGGCCGCCACCCGTGATGTGCGCCAGCGCCTTGATCGGGTGCGCGGCCAATGCGGCCAGCACGTTCTTCACGTACAGGCGCGTGGGCTCCATGATGGCCTGCCTGAAGGGTTTGCCGTCGAGCGTGGCCGGCACGGCACCGGCGGCCTCGGCACGTTCGATGCACTTGCGCACCAGCGAGAAACCGTTGGAGTGCACGCCGCTGCTGGCCAGGCCCAGCACCACGTCGCCTGCCTGCACGTTCTGGCCCCCGAGGATCTTGGATTTTTCGACCGCACCGACTGCAAAGCCGGCCAGGTCGTATTCGCCAGCGGGGTACATGCCGGGCATTTCAGCGGTTTCCCCGCCGATCAGCGCGCAGCCGCTCAGTTCGCAGCCGGTGGCGATGCCGCCGACCACGGCCGCGGCCGTGTCCACGTCGAGCTTGCCGCAGGCGAAGTAGTCGAGGAAGAACAGCGGCTCGGCGCCCTGCACCAGCACGTCGTTGACGCTCATGGCGACCAGATCGATGCCCACGGTGTCGTGCATGTTCCACTCGAACGCCAGCTTGAGCTTGGTGCCGACGCCGTCGGTGCCGGACACCAGCACCGGTTCCTTGTAGCGTTTGGGCACCTCGAACAGCGCGCCGAAGCCGCCGATGCCGGCCATCACGCCCTCGCGCATGGTCTTTTTGGCCAGCGGCTTGATGCGCTCGACCAGGGCGTCGCCCGCGTCGATGTCAACGCCGGCGTCTTTGTAGGAAAGGGGGGTAGGGGTGTGGGCAGAGGAGCTCATGGCGGGTGCGGCGCGGACCAGCGCGCCGGCAGACTAAAATTTGCGCAGATTCTACGGGTTGCGCGCGCTGCGCCCCCCGGTGCCGCTCCATCCCCACACCGCCCAGCCGACCAGCCCCACGCCCCATGCCACGTTTTGCCACACCCCGCTGCACCTGCGCACGCGCAGGCGGGTCGCCGCCATGAAGCAGCTTGCCCTGGACATTGGCCTGGCGCCCGTTCCGACGCTGGAGCGCTTTTTCGCCGGGCCCAACACCGCCGCGCTGCAGCACCTGCAGCGCGCTGTCGGCAGCGCCGCCGACGACGCGCCGGTGCCGACCTACCTCTGGGGCGAGCCGGGCAGCGGCAAGTCGCACCTGCTCAAGGCCGTGCGCGAGGCGCTGCGCGATCAGGGCGCAAGCGTGGGTTGGCGCGATGCCACGAGCAAGTACGCCCCGGCCTTCGACGAGAAATGGACCGCCGTCATCCTCGACGACGTGCACCTCTACAGCACCTCGCAGCAGAATGTGGCGTTCAACTGGTTCATCAATGCCATGAGCCCCGCCAATGGCGTGCAGCGCTGGGTGCTGGCCGCCGGCAGCCTGCCGCCGGCCGACCTGCCGCTGCGCGAGGATCTGCGCAGCCGCCTGGGCTGGGGCCATGTGTTCCAGCTGCAGAGGCTCGGCGAGAGCGAGTTGCGCGCCGTGCTGCGCCAGCAGGCCGACGCGCGCGGCGTGTTCCTCGGCGACGAGGTGATGGACTACATGCTGCGGCGCTTCTCGCGCGACCTGGGCAGCCTCATGCAGTTGCTCGAGCAGCTCGACAGCTATGCGCTGCGCACCCAGCGCGCCATCACCATTCCGCTGCTCAAGGACATGCTCGATTCCGAGTGATGCCCCTGTCCTGAGCGCGCTTTTTTGACTGCTTTTCCCCGTACCGCATGACCTCTGACACCCCGGCATCCCGCCCCCGGCTGGCGCTGTTCGATCTCGACCACACGCTGCTGCCCATCGATTCCGACTATGAGTGGGGCGAGTTCACCACGCGCATCGGCTGGAACGACCCGACAGAGTTTGGCCGCCGCAACGCCGAGTTCTTTGCCCATTACCAGGCCGGCACGCTCGACGTGCACGACTATGTGCGCTTTGCCATCGACGCCGCGCGCCTGCGCGGCCCCGACGCGGCGGCCGCCGCGCATGCGCGCTTCATGCGCGAGGTGGTGCAGCCGGCCATCCGCCCGCAGGCGCTGGCCCTGCTGCGCCAGCACCAGCAGGCGGGCGACATGGTGGTGATCGTCACCGCCACCAACGAGTTCGTCACCGCGCCGATCGCCCAGGCGCTGGGCGTGCCCGAGCTGCTGGCGGTGGAGCTCGAGCGTGGTGCCGACGGCTGGTTCACCGGCGCGATCGCCGGCGTGCCGTCGATGCGCGCGGGCAAGGTCACGCGCATGGAGCAGTGGCTGGCGGCGCGCCAGCTGGGCTGGGGCGATGTGCACAGCACGTTCTACAGCGATTCGCTCAACGACCTGCCGCTGCTCGAGAAGGTCGATGAGCCCGTGGCCACCAACCCCGACGAGCGCCTGCGCGCGCTGGCCGCGCAGCGCGGCTGGCGCATACTGGACCTGTTTTAGTCTGCAGAGGGACGCCGACGCCAGCAGGGCTGGCGCACGGCAGCCTCCCACCAATCCCAAGAATTCATGATCAAGACGTTCATCGACAAACTGCTGGGCAAAGCCAAACCGGGCGCCCGCAAAGCACGCACGCCGCAGTTCGGCAAGCGCGAGG
Organism: uncultured beta proteobacterium; assembly: GCA_963703375.1. Lineage (GTDB taxonomy): Bacteria > Pseudomonadota > Gammaproteobacteria > Burkholderiales > Burkholderiaceae_C > Simplicispira. The sequence continues at coordinate 1,277,639 of CAVPEF010000004.1, forward strand.
AAGTGCCCGCCTCGGTGCACGGCATCGACCCCGAGCGCGTGGACCGCCGCGCCATCGACGTGGTGCGCACGCTCCAGCAGGCGGGCTTCGAGGCCTATATCGTCGGCGGCGCGGTGCGCGACCTGCTGCTGGGCCTGCGCCCGAAGGATTTCGACGTCGCCACCAATGCCACGCCCGAGCAGGTCAAGGGGCTGTTTCGCCGCGCCTTCATCATCGGCCGGCGCTTTCGCATCGTGCACGTGGTGCACGGGCGCGGGCGCGAGAACGAGGTGATCGAGGTCTCGACGTTCCGCGCCTACATGGACAACGCCGCCGCCGAGCAGGTCAGCGGCAACGAAAAGACCAGCCGCAATGCCCTGGCCGGCATGACGCACGCGGTCGACGCCAGCGGCCGCGTGCTGCGCGACAACGTCTGGGGCCCGCAGGACGAAGACGCCACGCGGCGCGACTTCACCTTCAACGCCATGTACTACGACCCTGAGACGCAGATCGTGGTCGACTACCACAAGGGCATCCAGGACGCCAAGAAAAAGACGCTGCGCATGATCGGCGACCCGGCCACGCGCTACCGCGAAGACCCGGTGCGCATCATCCGCGCCGTGCGCTTTGTCGCCAAGCTCAGCAAGCTCGGTTTCACGCTCGACGCCAAGACGGCGGCGCCGCTGGTCGAGTCGCAGCAGCTGCTGGCCGACGTGCCGCAAAGCCGCATGTTCGACGAAATGCTCAAGCTGCTGCAGACCGGCCACGCGATCGCCACCATCGAGCAGCTCAAGAAACTCGGCCTCTCGCGCGGCATCTACCCGCTGCTCGACGTGGTGGTCGAACGTGCCGACACCGACTTCGTGCGCGCCGCCCTGACCGACACCGACCGCCGCGTGGGCGAAGGCAAGCCGGTGGCGCCGAGCTTCCTGCTCGCCTGCGTGCTGTGGCAGGACGTCAAGAGCGGCTGGGAGCGGCGCCTCAACGAACGCCAGCACCCGCTGCCGGCGCTGCAGGAGGCCATCGACGAGGTGTTCGACAAGCGCATCGGCGATGTGTCGGGGCGCGGCAAGCTCGCCGCCGACATGCGCGAGATCTGGGTCATGCAGCCGCGCTTTGAAAAGCGCGCCGGCCGCGTGCCCGAGAGCATGGTGGCGCAGCTGCGCTTTCGCGCGGGCTTCGACTTCATGCGCCTGCGCGCCGACATCGGCGAGGTCGACGAAGCCCTGGCCAGCTGGTGGCAGGAATACAGCACCGCCGACGAAAACCGCCGCCACGACCTCATGGAGCAGGCGCGCGAAGAGCAAAAGAGCCGCACCCGCGCCCAGCCCGTGGTGCGGCGCGTGCCACGCGCGGCGCCCGCCGCCGTGCCCGCAGTTGCGCACGAGACCCAGCTGGCAGAGCAGCCCTTCGGCGGCGAAGGCGCCGACGACGGTGCGCCCAAGAAGCGCCGCCGGCGCCGGCGCAAGCCCGGTGGCGGCGAGGGCGGCGGCACGGGCGAAGGCCAGCGCAGCAGCGCCGCGCCTGCTGCGGACCACGACTGAGCGGTGGCGCGGTCCTCGCCTCCGCCATCGCACACATGATTCCGGCACACGCCACGCCTGCGTGGATTGGGTTGGGCGCCAACCTGGGCGAGCGCGCCGCTGCGCTGCGTGCGGCCCTGGCGGCCATCGCGGCCTTGCCGGGAACGCGCGTGCTGCGCGTCTCGTCGCTGTACCGCAGCGCGCCGGTCGGCGCGGGCGGGCCGGACTACCTCAATGCCGTGGCCGAGGTCGCCACCACGCTGGCGCCGCAGGCCTTGCTGGAAGGCCTGCAGGCGATCGAGCAGGCGGCAGGGCGCGAGCGCCCCTACCGCAACGCACCGCGCACGCTCGACCTGGACATTCTGTTGTTTGGCGACGCGCCCATCGAGACCCCCACGCTCACCGTGCCGCACCCGCGCCTGCACGAGCGCGCCTTCGTGCTGTTGCCGCTGGCCGAGATCGCGCCGCAGCGCGTGGCCCCGGAGGCGCTTGAGGCGGTGGCATCGCAGTCCATCGAGCGCCTTGACCGGGACTGGTGAGTGCTATTGAAAAAAGAGCTGCCAGCGCTTGATGGATAAGCGCTGGCAGCTCTTTTGATGCAAAAGGTGCGCACTCTGGCGCACCGGTGCCCGGGCTCAGTCGACCGTGGCGCCCGAGGCCTTCACGAGCTTTTGGTATTTGCTGCGCTCGCTCGCCATGAAGGCATCGAACTGCTCGGGCGTGGTGGCCACGGGCTCGGCCAGCAGGGTGGCAAAGCGGGTCTTGGTCTCGGGCGCGTTCAGCGCGGCGACAAAGGCCTTGTTGAGCTTGTCGATCATGGGCTTGGGCGTGCCGGCCGGCGCGACCAGGCCCCACCAGGTGTCGATCGCAAAGCCGGGGAAGGTCTTCGACAGCGGCGGCACGCCGGGCAGCGCGGGGCTGGCCTGCAGCGAGGTCACGGCCAGGGCCTTGAGCTTGCCGGCGCGGATGTTGGGCGCCGCCGTGGCCAGGTTGTCGATGTTGAAGTCCACCTCGCCGGCCAGCAGCGCCAGCTGCGCCGGGTTGCCGCCGCGGTAGGGGATGTGCAGCGCAAAGATGCCGGCGCGCTGCTTGAACAGCTCGCCCGCCAGATGGCCCGCGCTGCCGTTGCCGCCGCTGCCGTAGTTGAGCTTGGCGGGGTTGGCCTTGGCGTAGGCGATCAGATCGGCCACCGAATTGATCTTCAGGCGCTCGGCCTTGTCGGCGTTGATGACGAGCACGTTGGGCACGCGCACCATCTGCGTGATGCCGGCGAAGTCCTTGGCCGCGTCGTAGGGCATGCGGCTGTAGAGCCACGGGTTGACGGCGTGCGTGGCGGTGGCGGCGATGCCGATGGTCATGCCATCGGGTGCGGCCTTGGCGACGGCGTCGGCACCGATGTTGCCGCCGGCGCCGCCCTTGTTGTCAATGATGACCGTGCCCAGCGCGTCACGCACACGCTCGGCCAGGGCACGCGCCGTGATGTCCAGCGGGCCGCCGGGGGCGTAAGGAACGATCAGGCGGATGGGGGTGTCTTGCGCCTGGGCCAGGGGGGAGGCCAGGGCAGCGGCCGTGGCAAGGGTGGTGAGGAAGAGGTTTCTGCGGTTCATAGCCCTCCATTGTGCAAAAAAATTGCGCCGGTCGTGGGCGTTGGGGGCTGTTTGCAGGATTCTTGCGCCTGCGCAGAGGCTGGCGCAGCCGCACTACGGGTGCTTGTCGGCTTCGGAGGTGAACGCGTCGGCAAAGAACTCCTCGGGCGGCAGCCCGCGCTGCGCGCTGTAGGAGTTGCGCGCCGATTCGACCACGATGGGCGCGCCGCAGGCATAGACCTGGTGGCCCGAAAGGTCGGCGAAGTCGTCGAGCACGGCCTGGTGCACAAAGCCGGTGCGCCCGCTCCAGCCGTCCTCGGGCAGCGCGTCGGACACCACGGGCACATAGGCCAGGTGCGGCATCTCGGCCTGGCGCGCGCGCACCCAGGCGTCCATGTACAGGTCGACCGGGCGCCGGCCGCCCCAGTAGAGCGTGGCGGGGCGCGTGATGCCCTTGAACTGCATGTGTTCGAGCAAGGCCTTGATGGGCGCGAAGCCTGTGCCCGAGGCCAGCAGCACGATGGGCTTGGCGCTGTCCTCGCGCAGGAAGAAGCTGCCGTACGGGCCTTCGATGCGCAGGATTTCCTTTTCCTTCAGCGCGCCGAACACATGCTCGGTGAACTTGCCGCCCGCCATGTGGCGGATGTGCAGCTCCAGGCCCGGCGCATCGGCCTGCGTGTGGGGCGCGTTGGCCATCGAGTAAGCGCGGCGCACTCCGCCCTGCAGCAGGAATTCGACGTACTGGCCGGCGTGGTAGCGGAAGGTGTCGGCCGCCGGCAGCTGCAGCCGCAGCTGCATCACGTCGTGCGACTTCTTCTCGAACGCGGCCACGCGCACCGGCATCTTCTTGATCGGGTAGGCGCTTTCGTCGGTGACCTGGCGCGACTCCAGCACCACGTCGGACTGCGCCACGCCGCAGCAGGTGAGCACGAAGCCCGCGGCCTCTTCCTCGGCGCTGAGCGCCTTGGCCTGGTGCTCGCCATGCACCACCGTGCCTTCGAGCTTCTTGCACTTGCACGAGCCACAGGCGCCGTCCTTGCAGCCATAGGGCAGGCCCACACCCGCGCGGATGGCAGCGGCCAGCATGGCTTCGCCCGCCGTGGCCGCAAAAGTGCGCCCGCTGGGCTGCACAGTGATCTGGAAAGGGGCGCTCGCGGTCGCGGCATCGGTCATGTCTTGGGTATCCTTGCTCGTTCTGATTACTGGCCAGGCCTGCAATTTTGCCTTCAAACCAAAACCCCCTCGGCGCCCTGCCAGCGCGCTTTCGGCGCCAGCGCCTGCTCATCGTGGGCTGCGGCGACATCGGCCTGCGCGTGGCGCGCGACCTGCACGGGCCGGCCGCCGGCCGCCCGCGCGTGCGCGTGCTGGCGCTCACCTCCAGCCCCGAGCGGGTGGCGCCGCTGCGCGCGCTGGGCATCACGCCGCTGCCCGGCAACCTCGACGACAGGGCCACGCTGCGCCGGCTCGCTGGCCTGGCCACGCGCGTGCTGCACCTGGCGCCGCCGCCCAGCAGCGGCGCCGACGCGCCGTGGTGGCGCGACCTGCGCACGCTGGCGCTGGTGCGCAGCCTGCGCCTGCGCAGCCTGCCGGCGGCACTGGTGTATGGCTCGACCAGCGGGGTGTATGGCGACTGCGGTGGCGCCCGGGTGCCAGAAACGCGCCCCGTGGCCCCGAGCACGCCGCGCGCACAGCGCCGGGTCGATGCCGAGCGCGCCGTGCGCCACCTGGGGCGCGCGGGCGTGCGCGTCAGCCTGCTGCGCATTCCGGGCATCTATGCCCCCGACCGTGCGGGCGGCACGCCCGAGGGGCGCCTGCGCAAGGGCACGCCCGTGCTGGCCGCGCCCGACGACGTGTTCACCAACCACATCCATGCCGACGACCTGGCGCGCGCCTGCGCGGCCGCACTGTGGCGCGGCGCGGCGCAGCGCGTCTACCACGTGTGTGACGACAGCGAACTGAAGATGGGCGACTACTTCGATCTGGCGGCCGATCTGTACGGCCTGCCGCGCCCGCCGCGCGTGCCGCGCAGCACGGCGCAAGACCAGCTGCCGCTCACGCTGCTGAGCTTCATGGGCGAGTCGCGGCGCCTGGACAACACGCGCATGCGGCGCGAGCTGCGCCTGCGCCTGCGCTACCCCACGGTCGCGCAGGGTTTGGGCGCCCGGCGCGGCTGAGCAGCTCCCGGGCTGCGGGATCTGCTGGGCCGATGCCGCCTTGAACGTTGGGCTCTCGCAGCCGTCAGGGGCGCGAGTAGCTGCGGCCCTGCGCGTCGTAGCAGCGAAACACGTTGCACTGTGTGAAGGCGGGCGTGGGCACGGGCTGTGCCGGCACGGGACGGGCGCGGCGCGGCGGGGGCAGCACGACGATGCCCGGGTTGTCGGCGCGGTACTTCTGCACCTCGGCATAGCCTGCGGGGCCGAGGCAGTCCAGGTCCATTTGCCGCTGTGCGGCGTCGAGTTGCGCGTTGTGCCCGTAGGGTGAGCCAGCCGCCGCACTGGCGGCCGCGTCCAGGCTGCGCCGGGCGCGCGCGCACTCGGGTGAACGCGCCGCGTCGCGCGGGCCGGCGCGGGCCGCACGCTCGGCCTGGTCGCGCCGCTGCTGCGCGTCGCGTGCCGCGTCCAGGCGCGCGGCGGCAGCGTCTGCCTGCTGGCGCTGCTGCTGGGCGGCGAGCGCCTGGGCCGCCTGCTCGCGCTCCTGGCGGATTTCTTCGGGGGTCTTGCGCGGCTGCACTTCGAGCGCCTCGGTGCCACGCTCGCACCGGCCATCGGTATAGGTGACCTGGCCGGTGCGCGCATCGGTGCAGCGCAGCACCTGGGCCGGCGCGGCCGTGCTGGTCAGGACGGCGGCGCACACAGCGAGAAGGCGCAGGGGGATGGACATGGCCGGCCGATCTTAATGGCCCTGGCTGCGCTCTATCTCGCTGGCTGAACGCCAGCGCCGCAGGCCCCCGCTGTCGCGTTGATCGCGCTGTCTCGCGGCTGCTGCGCTCCTGTGGCTGGCGCATCTGCTGCTGGCGTTGGTGCTGCTGTTGGTCTTGCGCCTGGGCCTGCTGGCGGCGGGCGTCGTCGCGTTCGCGCTGCTGGCGCGCTTGCTCGCCGCGCTGGCGGGCGTCGCGGTCCTGTGCGTCGCGGCGCTGCTGCTGCGCGCGGTCGTGCTGGTTGCGCAGCTCACGCTCGCGCCAGTCGCCGCGGTCGCCGCTGCGCGGATAGTAGGACGGTGCCACCACCGGGTAGCTGGGGTACACGGGGTAGGCGGGGTAGGTCGTGTAGGCGCCCGGCGCATAGGCACCGGGGCCGTAGACGACGCCGCTGTCATACCCCCGGTTGTAGGTGGGGTAGGTCGGATAGGCCTGCATATCGTCGTATCCGCCAGGCACGGCGACGCAGCCGGTGAGCAGTGCGCCGAAGGCGGCAGCGGCAAAGACGCGGGTGAGGAAGGTGTTCGCCATGGTGGATTCCCAAGAAGGGGCAGCGCGCGGGCGGTGCCGTGAGGACGGACGCGGGGGTGACTTCTCTCTATGACGTGTGGGTGCCGGCTTTGGTTTACCCACGGGCGCCGCTTTGCCAAGGTTTTCTCGGGCTTTACGGATGTTGCGTTTTGTAATGTGCGAACGGCGTGTGGCGATCGACATGCTTCCGAAACGATAGCTGTTAACGCAGTACAGGGTAAGCGCTACAGGCCGATTTGATCCTGATTCCTGGCGCGCGTGGATGCGGCGCGGTAGGGCACGCTGTGGGCGCTCTGCGCGGCATGCCGGCGCGACTGGCCTAAGCTTGGAGGCTTTTCGGTGCCCGCAACGATGACAGAAGACGAACCCATCCAACCCCTGCAGGAGCCGCGCCTGTGGCAGGACGAGCGCTGGAGCGCGCGCGTGCTCAAGAACGAAGACGACGACGGCTGGGCCGTGGCGATGACGCTGCACGGCCACGACGAGCCGGCGCTCGTCGGGCCCTGGACCATGGGGCGCGACAAGAAGAACCCCAAGCCGCTCGACGTGAACGCGTTCAACACGCTGGTCAAGACCGCCGACGAAGTGCTGCGCCGCCACGAGCAGCAGCTGCACGCGCAGCTGAACAAGAACGTCACCATCACCGTGCAGGGCGAGCGCGTGCGCGTGCTGCTGGCCATCGTGCCCGACGAGGAAGGCGCCAGCGCCACGCTGAGCGCGCAGAACCCGCTGGGCGAAGAGCTGGCGCGCGTGCCGGTGTCGCCGGCCTTCAGGCTCACCGTGGACAGTGCATTGCGCTGGGCCGAGAGCGGCTTCGAGCGCCCACGCTGAGCCCGGCGCTCCTGCGGCCCGCATGGGGCTCCGGCACGCCATGCGGCGTTGTCCGGCATGCGCAGCGCCCGCGCCGTGCTAGTTTGGGGAGCCGTGTTTTTTAAAGGACTTGCCCATGCCCGTGCCTGCCAATGCACCCACGCCCACGCCGCTGCCCCCGGTGGGCACGCCTCCCCTCGAGCAGCCGCCGCAGCCCAGCTGGGTGCCCGAGCCGCCCGTGGAGGATCCGCCTGCGACGCCGGGCGAATCTCCCGTGGTCGATCCGCCGCCCTTTCACTGAAAGCCGGATGCGCGGCGGCGCGCAAAAGGGCCTGCGCTACACCACGCCGCGCGCGCGCAGGTCGGCGCGCCGCGCCGCGTCCAGCCCCAGCGCCTGCAGCACCTCGTCGGTGTGCTGGCCCAGCGCCGGCGGCGCGTGGCGCAGCACGGGCGGGTGGCTGGACAGGCGCAGCGGGCTGGCCACCGTGGCCACCTGCGCGATGCCGTCGCCCGCGTCGCGCGGCAGCGCCACGCGCAGGCCGCGCGCCTGCACCTGGGCGTCGCCAAAGGCCTGGGCAATGGTGTTGATGGGGCCGCAGGGCACGGCCTTGTCTTCGAGCAGCGCAACCCACTCGGCGGTCGTGCGCGTGCGCGTCACGGCCTCCATGGCCGGGATCAGTGCGGCGCGGTGCTGGACGCGCAGCGTGTTGGTGGCAAAGCGTGCGTCCTGTGCCCACTCGGGGTGGCCAGCGGCCTGGCAAAAACGCGCGAACTGGCCGTCGTTGCCGATCGCCAGCAGCATGGAGCCATCCTGCGTCGCAAAGTCCTGGTAGGGCGCCAGGCTCGGGTGGCTGTTGCCCTGGCGCCCCGGCGCCACGCCCGTGGCCAGAAAGCCGGCCGCCTGGTTCGCGAGGATCGGCCATGCCCACGTCGAGCAGCGCCATGTCGATGTGCTGGCCCTCGCCCGTGCTGTGGCGCACATGCAGCGCCGCGAGAATGGCGCTCGATGCGTACACGCCCGTGAACAGGTCGGTCAGCGCCACGCCCACGCGCAGCGGACCGCCGCCGGGCTCGCCGTCGGCGCGGCCGGTGATGCTCATCATGCCGGTCATGGCCTGGATCATCAGGTCGTAGCCCGCGCGCTCGGCGTACGGCCCGTCCTGCCCGAAGCCGGTGACCGAGCAGTAGACCAGGCGCGGGTTCAGCGCGCGCAGGGTGGCGTGGTCGAGCCCGTAGCGCGCCAGACCGCCGACCTTGAAGTTCTCGACCAGCACGTCGGCCTGCAGCGCCATCTGGCGGATCAGCTGCTGGCCGTCCTCGGTCGCCATGTCGATGGTGACCGAGCGCTTGTTGCGGTTGCAGGCGGTGAAGTAGCTCGCCTGCGTGGTGTCGTTGCCCTCGGCGTCCTGCAGGAACGGCGGACCCCAGTGCCGCGTGTCGTCGCCCGCGCCGGGGCGCTCGACCTTGACCACGTCGGCGCCGAGGTCGGCCAGGATCTGCGTGCACCAGGGGCCGGCGAGCACGCGCGAGAGGTCGAGGACCCGGATGCCGGCCAGGGCGCCCGCGGCTGCGGAGGTGTCGGTCATGGTGCGCTGTGTGCTCTTGAATCAATAGCTGCCAGCGCTTACCCGGTAAGCGCTAGAGCCACTTTTTGCTTGAAATCTCGTTCAGTTGGCAAAGGCCGCGATGCCGGTCTGCGCGCGGCCCAGGATCAGCGCGTGCACATCGTGCGTGCCCTCGTAGGTGTTGACCACTTCGAGGTTCACCAGGTGGCGCGCCACGCCGAATTCGTCGCTGATGCCGTTGCCACCCATCATGTCGCGCGCCAGGCGAGCGATGTCGAGCGCCTTGCCGCAGCTGTTGCGCTTGATGAGCGAGGTGGCCTCGACGGCGGCGGTGCCTTCGTCCTTCATGCGGCCCAGGCGCAGGCAGGCCTGCAGGCCGATGGCGATCTCGGTCTGCATGTCGGCCAGCTTCTTCTGGATCAGCTGGTTGGCGGCGAGCGGGCGGCCGAACTGCTTGCGGTCCAGCGTGTACTGGCGCGCGGTGTGCCAGCAGAACTCGGCCGCGCCGAGCGCGCCCCAGGCGATGCCGTAGCGCGCGCTGTTGAGGCACGTGAACGGACCCTTCAGGCCCTGCACCTCGGGGAAGGCGTTTTCCTCGGGCACGAACACCTTGTCCATCACGATCTCGCCCGTCACGCTGGCGCGCAGGCCGACCTTGCCGTGGATGGCCGGGGCCGACAGGCCCTTCATGCCCTTGTCGAGGATGAAGCCGCGGATCGGGCCGACGGCGCCCGCCTCGCTCACTTCCTTGGCCCAGACCACGAACACGTCGGCCACCGGGCTGTTGGTGATCCACATCTTGGCGCCCGAGAGCTCGTAGCCACCGGCGACCTTCTTGGCGCGGCTGGCCATGCTGCCGGGGTCGGAGCCGTGGTCGGGCTCGGTCAGGCCGAAGCAGCCGATCCATTCGCCGCTGGCCAGCTTGGGCAGGTATTTCTGGCGCTGTGCCTCGGTGCCGAACTCGTAGATCGGCACCATCACCAGCGAGCTTTGCACGCTGGCCATCGAGCGGTAGCCCGAGTCCACGCGCTCGACCTCGCGCGCAATCAGGCCGTAGGCGACGTAGTTGAGGCCAGGGCCACCGTACTGCTCGGGGATGGTCGGGCCCAGCAGGCCGACCTCGCCCATTTCGCGAAAGATGCTGGTGTCCATCTTTTCATGGCGGAACGCTTCGAGCACGCGCGGCGCCAGCTTGTCCTGGCAGTACGCGGCCGCGGCGTCGCGCACCATGCGCTCGTCGTCGGTCAGTTGCTGGTCGAGCAAAAACGGGTCTTCCCAGTGAAAAGTGGCGCGGGCCATGGCGGTCTCCTGAAGGTGTAACGTGGTGTGCTGAAAGCGCATAAAGCGCTGGCGGATGGTCCATGGTAGCGCGCATGGATAGTGCGAAGCAAACGAAATTGCAGAATCCAGTTATGAGAAAAACGAACTCCAAAGAGATGGTTGCGCCACAATGGCAAAGTAACCACCGCCGTTGATCCACCCCATGCGCCGCACCTTGCCCTCCACCCAGGCCCTGGCCTGCTTCGATGCCGCCGCGCGGCACGAGAGCTACACGCGCGCCGCGCAGGAGCTCTCGCTCACGCAAAGCGCGGTCTCGCGGCAGATCACGGCGCTCGAAGACTTTTTGCGCGTTGCGCTGTTCCGGCGCACACGCCACGGCGTGGCGCTCACGCCCGCCGGGCGCCATTACGCCCGGCAGATCGGTCCGCGCCTGCAGGCGCTCGAGCGCGACACGCTCGACCTGATGGCGCACCAGGGCCATGGCGGCGCGCTGGCGCTGGCAGCGGTGCCCACCTTTGCCACGCGCTGGCTGATCCCGCGCCTGCCGCAGTTTGTCGCGCTGCATCCCGAGATCGTGGTGCACATCGACACCCGCACGCGGCCGTTCCTGTTTGCCGACACCGGCTTCGACGCCGCGCTGTACGCCGGCACGCCCGAGCAGGTGGCCAACTGGCCCGGCACGCAGGCGCAGTGGTTGATGCACGAGGACGTGCTGCCCGTGTGCAGCCCGCGCCTGCTGGAGCTGGCCGCGCAGCGCGGCCTGGGGCGCGCCTACCAGGGTGTGGCCGCCGAGGTGCTGGCACAGCTGCCCCTACTGCAGCAGAGCACGCGCCCCTACGGCTGGCGCCAGTGGTTCGAGGCCATGGGCGTGGACGCGCCGCACGCGCTCGATGGCCCGCGCTACGAGCTGTTTTCGATGCTGGCCGTGGCCGCGGCACACGGCCTGGGCGTGGCGCTGATGCCGCCACTCCTGATCGAGGCCGAGCTGGCGCGCGGCGAGCTGGTCGTGGCCTGCCCGCGGCCGCTGCGCGGCGAGCGCGCCTACTACCTCATCAGTCCGGCGCAGGCGAAGCCGCCCGTGCTGGCGGCTTTTGCGCAGTGGCTGCAGGCCATGGCCGAACCAGCGCCGGCCGCGGATCCCTCATGACGGCGTGTGGGAGGCCTGCGCCGCGCCGCCGCCTCAGAGGCGCGGCAGCAGCTGCACGATCAGCGGCACCAGCACTGCCGTGGCGATGCCGTTGAGGCCCATGGCCAGCGCGGCAAAGGCACCTGCGGTCTGGTTGAACTGCAGCTCGCGCGCTGTGCCAATCGCATGCGCCGTCAGGCCCACGGCAAAACCGCGCACGGCCGGGTCGTCGATGCGCAGCGCATGCAGCAGCGGCCGCGCGAGGATGGTGCCCGCGATGCCGGTGATCGCCACCGCCACGGCTGCCAGCGAAGGCAGGCCGCCCATGCGCTCGGCCACCGGCAGCGCAAACGGCATGGACGCCGACTTGGGCGCGAGCGACATCAGCGTCTCGAGCGACCCGCCCAGCGCCCAGGCGACCAGCAGCGCCGACACAATCGCCACGCTGGAGCCGGCCAGCAGCGCCAGGCCCAGCGGCAGCCACATCTGCTTGATGCGGTCGAGCTGGCGATACAGCGGCACGGCCAGCGCCACCGTGGCCGGACCGATCAGGAAAGAGAGGAATTCCACGCCCTTGAAGTACACCGGGTACGGCGTGTCGGTGAGCAGCAGCACGGCCACGATCAGCACCACCGCCGTGAGCACCGGAATCAGCAGCGGGTTGTTGCCGCTGCGCCGGTACAGCCACGCCGCACCGAGATAGGCCAGCACCGTCAGCACCAGCCAGGGCAGGGGCGATTGCGCGAGCCAAGCCACCACACCGGTCCAGGCCAGGGTCATGGGCGCACCTCTGCGGGCCGCGTGCGCAGCAGCCAGCGCAGCGTCTGCGCTGTCACCACCAGCGTCACGGCGGAGCCGACCACGCAGGCCACGAGGAACGGCTGCCATTCGCGCGCCACGCGTTCAAAATGCACCATCACGCCCACGATGGCCGGAATGAACAGCAGCATCATGTTCTGCAGCAGCGTGCCCGAGGTGCGCTCCAGCGCCTCGGGCACACGGCCCAGCGCCAGCAGCCCGGCAAACAGCAACAGCATGCCGACCAGCGCGCCGGGCAGCGGCAGGGCCAGCAAGCGCACAACGAGCTCCCCCAGAAACTGGCAGACGAGCAAGGCAGCGGTGGCGTAAATCATGCGGTGGCAACGGGCGTGAGGGCGGCGCTGGCCCAGAAGAGCTGGGCAGGCAGGGAGCGGTGAAAAAGGGCGCCGCAGGCGCTGGGCACAGCGGGCACAGCGGGCGCAGCGGGCGCAGCGGGCGCAGCGGGCGCAGCGGGCGCAGCGGGCGCAGCGGGCGCAGCGGGCGCAGCGGGCGCAGCGGGCGCAGCAGTCTAGCGCAAGGGCGCATGTGGTGCAGCGCCCAGCACGCAGTGCCCACACCGCTTGCGCTGCGTTGCCGGGCGGGATACGCTGGCCGTGCCAGGCGACCGCTGGCTTCGCATTTTGGGGAGTCCTTGACGATGGAAAACAACTACCGCGCCCCGCATTTCGATGCCACCGTGGACGAGCTTGCGACCCTGAAGCAGCTTGAAATGGGCCAACTCCTGACCACGCCCGCAGCGCTGCGCGAGCACCTGTCTGGCCGCCTGTACGAGCGCGGTTTCATCTCCAAGAATGCGCGCGGCGAGCTCACCATCACCGACAGCGGCCGCGCCCTGATCCGCCGCCAGAACAACTGAGCCCGCCGCCCTGGCGCCAGCGGCGCTGGCTGGGATCTGCCTTCGGTGCCCCAGCCAGCAGTCGCGCGGGACGCAATCCGCATTGGCCTGGGTGTGGGAGCGCTTGTGCTTGCCCTCACCGGGGCAGTGCTAGGGGGTACCGAGGGCTCAAGTTTTGCCCCACAGAAATCCCTTGCTTTGCGTATCCCACAACGGCCGGCGGCGTTCTCATGGCCAAAACCGGGCTGGGATCGCCGAGTGCGGCAGCGCGAAGCCGCAGTCGTGCGCAGAAATGCTTTGCCCAACACGGCATTCAACCGGGCACCTCATCCTCACCGCCAGCCGAGTTCACCCTGAAGAAACTGGGCTGCCTCAGGCGGCAGGGCCTTGCCATGGAAGAACGACGCCACGCTGCGCTGCACGATCAGCCGTCCTTCCTGGAGGTAAGCGACGCGCGTTGCCAGGCGTTTGGCCTGGCCGAGGTTGTGCGTGCTCATCACAATCGTGACGCCGCTGGCCGCCACTTCTTCGATCAACAGTTCGATTTCGCTTTTGGCGCTCGGGTCCAGGCTGGCGGTGGGCTCGTCCAGAAACAGTATGTCCGGCAACAGCGCCCAGGCGCGCGCAAGTCCCAGGCGCTGCTGCTGGCCGCCCGAGAGCGTGCGGGCAGGCCGCGCCGCGTGTTCCAACAAACCAACTCGCGCCAGCGCACGGTGGCACCGGTCAGGTCGTTCAATGGCGGGCACCCCGGCCAGCCACAAACCGATCCACACATTGCGCCAGACCGAGAGGCTCAGCAGAAAGGGCCTCTGATACAACATGGATGCGCGCGAGGCACGCCCCTCGGGCCGCAGAGGCAAGCGCTCATGGCGGCCTTGGCACGGCAGCAAGCCGTGCAGCAGTTGCAGCAGCGTGGTTTTGCCCGATCCGTTGGCGCCCACCAGAACGAGGCGGTCACCTCGCCTGAGCGTCAACGAGACCTCGTGCAGTGCGACCACGTTGCCGAAGCGCACGGTGGCATGCTCAACCACTACAAGAGGTGTCGGCTGCGCCGCAAATGGCGGCGAACTGGCTGGTTGGGCACGCGCCAAAGGGGTGGGGATCGACCGATTGACCCGCCGCGGCCGGGACGCCAACCACTGCAGCAGCCCCATTGCGCCGTTGATGGCCCCGACCACGGCCAGCAGCACCAAGCCCAGCGCGAGCGCCAGTGCGAGGTCCCCTTTGCTGGTTTCCAGCGCGATGGTGGTGGTCATCACGCGCGTCACGCCAGCGATGTTGCCGCCCACGATCATCACGGCGCCGACTTCGGCGATGGCTCTGGCGAAGGCCGTGAGCAGCACCGTGGCCACGCCCATGCGGTCGTGCACCAGCATCAGCAGTGCGGCGGTGAGTGGGCGGGCGCCCAGCGACTGCAACTGGTTGCCCCCATCGGCCAGGGCCGCGAGCACAAGCCGGCGCGACAGCGCTGCAATCAAGGGGGTGACAAGCACGCTTTGTGCGACCACCATGGCCGACGGTGTGAACAGAATGCCCAGTTCTCCCAGCGGCCCAGAGCGCGAGAGCAGCAGGTACACAAACAGGCCGACCACCACCGCCGGCAGGGCCAGCAGGGTGTTGACGAGCCACACGATCAGGGCATGTCCGGGAAAACGCGCCACCGCGAGCCAGGCACCCGATAACAGGCCGATCGAGGCGCCCACAACGCACGCCGAGGCGCTGACCTGCAGCGAGAGCGAAGTGATGTGCACCAGTTCAGGTTCGGCACGCGCGATAAGCTGCCAGGCCAGCACCCAGCTTTCGGACATGGTGTTCATGGAGCGCTGATTTTTTTCACCAAGACCGTTGGCGGTCGTCCGACTCAGTTGGAGATGGCGTGGTCCGAATTCGCTTCAGATGAAGATACAGGTTCCGCATCAAAGCGCTCGAAGCCCGTGTAGCAGAAAAAAGTCCGATTGGCTGCGCGCCCAAAGAGAGTCATGCCCAGACGTGCTGCAAGGTCATGGCCCATGGCGGAGACGCCGTTGCGAGAAACGACAATGGGCACGCCCATCTGAGCCGCCTTGATGACCATCTCGCTCGTGAGCCGTCCGGTGGTGAAAAAGACCTTGTCGGTGCCGCTCACGCCGTGCAGGAGCATCCATCCGGCAATGGTGTCGATGGCGTTGTGCCGCCCGACGTCTTCGACGAAGACCAGCATCCGCGAGCCCTCGAAGAGGGCGCAGCCATGGACCGATCCCGCGCGACGGTGCACGGTGTCCCGCTGCCGCAGGCTGTCAAGCAGTTGGTAGAGCTGGCCCTGCGTGATGCGGGCGGCGCGTGCGTCGGGCAGCCGGATATGGTCGAGCGCATCCATGGCCTCGCCGAACACGGTGCCCTGGCCGCAGCCGGTCGTGACGATACGGTGCGCGGTGCGCTCCTGCAAATCGGCGATACCCCCGCGGGTGGTGATGGCCGCGGCATCGACTTCCCAGTCCACGCTGATCGCACTGACATCCTCCAGCCGGTCTATCAAGCGCTGATTGAGCAGGTAGCCCAGCACCAGCAGCTCGGGACGCGCACCCAGCGTCATCAGCGTGACGAGTTCACGCTTGTCAACGAAGATCGTGAGCGGACGCTCGACAGGGATCTGAATGCTTCGGCGCGCGCCATGGTGATCCAGTATCTCGATGTCGCGCAGCAGAGCTGCGCTGGCATGGGTCATGCGCGGCGCACTTGGCAGCGGTACGTGTGCGGAAGAGTCGGCTTCAAAGCCGAGCGTGCTTGCAGGTTCGGAAATGGGTGTGATCAGGGCTTCGTTCCTGCTGCGGGTTGCGGGGTGCTGGGCGGCGTGGCGGCGGTTTGTGGTGGCGAGTGCGCTTCGGATGCTTCGAGCGGCTTGGACTCAGACGAGGAGGTATAGCTAAACGGGCCCGGGTCCGTGCAGGGTGGTGTAGCCACCGGCTGAACCGATTGGCCCGAGGCCCTGGCGCGATCCAGGTAGGTGGCGGCTACGCGGTCCATGGCTTGGCAGAGTTTATAGCCGGCAACCTTGTCGCTCCAGACCGTTTTCGCCGCATCCTCAGCAGCCTTCGCCTTCGCCTCGTCGGACAGTGGAGGCAACTTGGCAATGGCGCTGCCTGCGCTGAATGCCGTCAGGGCCATGGCCAACAGGGTGATCTGGAATCTCATGGGGCGTCTCCGTGTGCAGCGGCGTAGCGCGTCATGCCTCGCGCGGCTGCGTTCGTGGCTCTATGGAGGGCGATGCGCCCGAGCGTTGCGCTGGAATCTTGCCTGCCTTGATGTCCTCGTACCACAGTTCGTGGTGCTCCTGCGCCCATCCGTCGCTGACATAGCCCGTGCGCATGGCGCGGTAGGCGCCGCGCATGCCGATAGTGCCCAGGTAGATATGTCCAAAAATGATGCACAGCATCAGAACGGCGGCGATCGCATGGAACATGTGGGCGGCTTGCATCTGCCCCCGTGTGTAAAGCAGGCCTGGAACCAGGTGGTCCAGCACGAAGCCCGAGGCCACGATCGCGATGCCCAGCACGAGGGCACCGATCCAGAAGACGACTTTCTCGCCTGCGTTGAAGCGGTGCGACGGCACGTCTTCGCCCGAGAACAGGCCGCCGCCTTTTTTGATCCACAACCAATCCCAGGCGCGGGGAATGTTGTCCTTGAGAAAAGTGAGAAGAATGACAAGCAGCGACACTGCAAACAGTGGACCGACGAAGTTGTGCAGGGTCTTGAGCCCATAGGTGAGAGCGCCAAAGATGTCATGGCCCATCCATGGCAACAGCAGAGACTTGCCGAATGCCATGACCACACCGGAGATGCCGAGAAGCACGAAGGCAAGCGCGTTGAGCCAGTGGGCGGCACGTTCAAAGGGCGTGAAGCGTTCGATGCGCCGACTGCTCTCTGGATGGTCGTGGCCTACGGCGCCCCGGCTGAAGTAAAACAGGGCAATGGCCACGAGCACGATCAGCATCAACGAGCCCCCGTAGGGAATGACCACGCGGTTGCGCACCTGGCGCCAGGCTTCGCCAGCGGTGGTGTGGTCCGAGCCGGGATAAGTCACGAAGCGCTGGATCAGCACGCCCTTCTCGATGCCAGGGATGTTGGTGACCCCCTCCACCTCGCCAGAGCGACGAACGCTGCGCCAGAAGGGCGCGTTGTTGCCGGGTTGTGATTTCTGTCGGGTGGCATTGTTCTCGTCCGGTTTGGGGTCAGCGGGCGCCACAAAGCCTGCGGGCGGGCCACTGGCCGGGTCTGCGGAAACAGGCTGCGCAGGTAAGGATGCGGGTGCTTGCGCCTGCGCCCAGGCGCTGGCGACGGTCAGCAGGCCCGTAGCCAACCAGCGAGAGAACACCATGTTCATTGTCGGGGCCTCCGCATTGATCTCAAGGCGCCATGCGCACGTACTCGTTCTGGCTACGATTGCGCTGCTTGATCTGCTCTTCCCAGCTGGCCTTGTCGCCGGGCGTCCAGCCGGGGACTTCGAAGGCCTTCTGGGCACCGTTCCAGGCCTGGGTGTCGGCGGAGCGCGTTCCGGCGGTCTGCGGCTTCTCTCCGCACGCGCTAAGCCCGAGAGTCAAGGCCGCAGCGACCACGGCCATTCGGGGTGTCAGCTTGAAGTCTTTCATGACTTGCTCGGCTTTCCGTAGGCCGTCCCCCACCCCCAAACTTCGCTGCCTTTGCCACGGTGCAGCACGCGGGTGCGGAAGATGTCGGCCACGACGTCGCCGTCACCGCCGAGCAGGGCCTTGGTCGAGCACATCTCGGCGCAGGCGGGCAGCTTGCCCTCGGCCAGGCGGTTGCGGCCGTACTTCTCGTTCTCGGCGGCGCTGCCATTGGCTTCGGGGCCGCCGTTGCAGAAGGTGCACTTGTCCATCTTGCCGCGCAGACCGAAGGTGCCATTGCTCGGAAACTGCGGCGCGCCGAAGGGACACGCATAACTGCAGTAGCCGCAGCCGATGCACACGTCCTTGTCATGCAGCACCACACCCTCGTCTGTCCGGTAGAAGCAGTCCACCGGACACACGGCCATGCAGGGCGCGTCGCTGCAGTGCATGCAGGCCACCGAGATGCTTTTTTCGCCCGGCTCACCGTCACCCAGCGTGACCACGCGGCGCCGGTTCACGCCCCACGGGACGTTGTTCTCGGCCTTGCACGCGGTCACGCAGCCGTTGCACTCGATGCAACGCTCGGCGTCGCAGATGAATTTCATTCGCGCCATGGTCAGTCTCCTTAGGCAGCCTTCTCGATCTGGCACACGGTGGTCTTGGTTTCCTGCATCATCGTGACGCTGTCGTAGCCGTAGGTGGTGGCGGTGTTGACCGCCTCACCCCGTACGATCGGCTTGGCGCCCTCGGGGTAGTACTTCGCCAGGTCCAGTCCGCCCCAACGCCCCGAGAAGTGGAAAGGCAGGAACACGGTGCCTGCGTCAACGCGCTCGGTCACCAGGGCGCGCACCTTCAGGCCTTTGAAATCGGGTACGGCCGCCATGGGAGGGGTCTTCACCCAGACGAAATCACCGTTGCGGATGCCCCGGTCGTTGGCGGCCCTGGGGTTGATTTCGACGAACATCTCCTGCTGAAGCTCGGCAAGCCAAGGGTTGGAACGGGTCTCCTCGCCGCCGCCTTCGTACTCGACCAGACGGCCGGAGGTCATGATCAACGGGAAGGTCTTGCCGATGTCCCTGTTCTTGTCCTGAAGTGTCTTGTAGAGGGTGGGCAGGCGCCAAAAAGTCTTCTTGTCGTCGTGCGTGGGGTACTTTTCGACAAGATCCGCGCGCGTGCTGTAGATGGGTTCGCGGTGCTGCGGGATCGGGTCGGGAAAGTTCCAGACCACCGCGCGCGCCTTGGCGTTGCCGAACGGGTGGCAGCCGTGGTTCTTCATGGCCACGCGGATGATCGCGCCCGTGGGATCGGTTTTCCAATTCTTGCCTTCGGCGGCTTTTTGCTCGGCTTCGCTGAGCTCAGTCCACCAACCGAGCTTTTTGAGCAGGAGGTGGTCAAACTCGGGGTAGCCGGTGGTGAGGTCGGCACCCTTGCTGTACGAGCCGTCGGCGGCCAGCAGCGAGACACCCTCGCGCTCCACGCCGAAGTTGGCGCGGAAGTTCCCGCCGCCGTCCATTACGTGCTGGCTGGTGTCGTACAGGTTGGCCGTGCCCGGGTGCTTCATCTCGGGCGTACCCCAGCAGGGCCACGGCAGGCCGAAGTAGTCGCCGTCCAGCGAGTAGCCCGTTGCCTTGTCGATGCCGCCCTTGGCGCGCAGCGTTTTCACGTCGAAGACGTTCATGTTGCGCATGTGCGCCTTGAGCCGTTCGGGGCTCTGGCCGGTGTAGCCAATGGTCCAGACGCACTTGTTCATCTCGCGCAGGATGTCCTCGGGCATGGGTTCGTCCAGGCCCTTCACTTTCTGCATCTTGTAGTTCTTGACCAGTTCCTTGCCGAAGCCCAGCTTCTCGGCCAGCTGGTACATGATCATGTGGTCGCTGCGGCTCTCCCACAGCGGATCGATCACCTTCTCGCGCCACTGCAGCGAACGGTTGGAGGCGGTGCACGAGCCGCTGGTTTCGAACTGCGTGCTCGCTGGCAGCAGGTAGACCGCGCGATTCGGGTTGAGGTCGCCCTCCCTGCCGGGCATGGCGGCCATGGCTGCGGTGGCGCTGGGAAAAGGGTCGACCACGACCAGCAGGTCCAACTTGTCGAGCGCGGTCTTCATCTCCAGGCCGCGCGTTTGCGAGTTGGGCGCATGGCCCCAGAAGAACAGGCCGCGCAGGTTGCTGTCCTGGTCGATCAGCTCGTTCTTCTCGAGCACGCCGTCGATCCAACGCGACACCGTGATGCCCGGCTTGGTCATCATGCCCGGCGGGTACTGCTGCTTGATCCACTCGAAGTCCACGCCCCAGGTGGCCGCGAAGTGCTTGAAGGAACCTTCGCTCAGGCCGTAGTAGCCGGGCAGCGAATCGGGGTTGGGGCCCACGTCGGTCGCACCTTGCACGTTGTCGTGGCCTCGGAAGATGTTGGCGCCGCCACCTGACACGCCAACGTTGCCCAGCGCCAGCTGCAGGATGCATGAGGCGCGCACTATTGCGTTGCCGATGGAATGCTGGGTTTGGCCCATGCACCACACCAGCGTGCTGGGGCGGTTTTCCGCCATGATCTTGGCAACCTTGAAGGTGGTGGCTTCATCGACACCACAGACTTCCTGGACCTTGTCGGGCGTCCACTTGGCCATCACGTCCTCGCGCACCTTGTCCATGCCGTAGACGCGGTCCTCGATGTACCGCTTGTCCTCCCAGCCGTTCTTGAACACCTGGTAGAGCACGCCAAAAAGGAAGGCAATGTCGGAGCCCGAGCGGATGCGCACGTATTCGTCGGCCTTGGCCGCCGTGCGCGTGAAGCGAGGATCGACCACGATCATCTTGCAGCCCGTCTCCTTGGCATGCAACATGTGCAGCATCGACACCGGGTGCGCCTCGGCGGCGTTGGAGCCGATGTAGAGCGCCGCCTTGGAGTTCTGCATGTCGTTGTAGGAGTTGGTCATCGCCCCGTAGCCCCAGGTGTTGGCGACACCGGCGACAGTGGTGCTGTGGCAGATTCGGGCTTGGTGGTCGGTGTTGTTGCTGCCCCAGAACGACATCCACTTGCGCAGCAGGTAAGACTGCTCGTTGTTGTGCTTGGATGAGCCGACCACGAAGATGGAATCGGGGCCGCTGGCCTTCTTCAGTTCAAGCATTTTGGCGCTGACTTCTGTCAGGGCCTGGTCCCAGCTGATGCGTTCGTACTTGCCATTGACGAGCTTCATCGGGTATTTCAAGCGGAACTCGCCATGGCCGTGCTCGCGCAGTGCCGCGCCTTTGGCGCAGTGCGCCCCCAAGTTGATGGGCGAGTCGAAGACCGGTTCCTGGCGCACCCACACACCGTTTTCGACCACTGCATCCACAGCGCAGCCTACCGAGCAGTGGCCACATACAGTGCGCTTGACCTCGACCTTGCCAGTGCCGGTGTCGGTCTTTGTGGCCGGATCGGCAGCCTCGGCCTTCTTGACCAGCGAGAGCTGCGAGGCGGCAATTCCCGCGCCGACGCCCAGGCCCGAGCGGCGCAAGAAGGCGCGGCGATCAATGGTCGGCACCGCATGTGCAAGCCCGCGCGCAAGATTGGAAACCAGGCCCGAGTAGACAGGCGCGGCGGTGGAAGGGGTTTTTTTGCGGCTTAGCAGCATGGAGGCTCCTCTGCGCTCAGACCTTGGCGGTCTGGTAGTAGCGCTGGACGTGTTCCGTCAGCTGGTAGCCTCCCGAGTTGGCGCTGGAAGGGGGTGCGACCACAGCGGGAACAGGGTTTTGAAGCACTCCAGGAAGCACTGCGACTGCAGCAGCGGCTGTACCTGCGGCCGCCGCTGCGGCGAAGACAGTGCGGCGTGACACAGCGGGCTGGCGCGCATCACGCGAGGGGTTTGGCTGGGACATCGGCTGACCTCTTTCGCATAGCAACGTATTACTACTTGGACTTGAGCATATGCCTTGTGTCTCAAACCATGCTAAGGGTTAGTACCCACCTGCCGACAAGCCGTGCGCTGGCTAAACTCCCCATACCACATTGACCATGTGTGCACCACCAGGTGCATATCTCCACGGTGTTCTCCAACGACATTCCCCCTTCCATGCGCGTCGCCGTGCGTATTGACCGTTTGCGGCAACCCACCCGCTGGGAGGATTGGCGCTTCAGCATTGCCGAAGTGGTTATTGACGAGGGCGGGTTCGGTGATGGGCGCCGGGTACTGCGCGACGATGGTCAGTGCGCACAATGGCTCTTTCCGAACCTGCCCGTGACACTGCATCGGGACGAAGCGGAAGGGTATTACCTCAACCTCACGTCCGGCTCTCCCGTGTGGTTCGTGATGTGGCGCACCGATCATGCGGACCCGTCTCTGGCCTGGCCCGAAATCGTGACCCTGTCATACAACGAAGCGGGCCGCTGGCTCGATGCCCAGGAGCGGGTCGACAACTGCCCGCTGGATACAGGGGTGCGCGAGGCCTTGCAGGGCTACGTCGACGTCCACTACCGCCCCGAGCCCAAGAAGCGCAAGCGCCCGGCTTCTTTCATAGCGCCCGAAGAGCGGCGCTGAAGGCGATGGCAGCAGACGACCGCTTCCTGTCGCGCTGGTCTCAGCGCAAAGCCCAGGCGCGGGTGGGCGAGGTGCCCGTGCCCACCGTGGTCGTTGCGCAAGCCGGTCCAGCCGAGCCGGAGGCGGCAGATGCGCAGGCGCCGATATCTCAGCCTTCCACGCCCCAGCCCGCTGCCGCCGACACTGGACGATGTGGCCGCGCTCACGCGCGAGTCGGACTTCACGCGTTTCGTGAAACCCGAGGTGAGTGGCGAGGTGCGCAATGCTGCGCTCAAGAAGCTGTTCAGCGATCCCCATTTCAACGTGATGGATGGCCTCGATACCTACATTGACGACTACAACAAGCCCGATCCGCTGCCGGCGTCTGTGCTGCGCAAAATGGCGCAGGCGGCATACCTGGGCCTGGTCGAGCCGGAGCCTGACCAAGCCCCTAAGGAAACTTCCGTTTCGCCGCCCGCTCCTAAGACTGCGCGGGAGTTCCCGCAACAGTTGCCACATGAATGCGCAGACGGCCATGTGGCCGCCGCCACGTCTCCTGCCGCACGTTCCGACGCGGCCGCGATGAAAGTCCACGATGAAGACCCTGATCTGCGATTGCAATCGCACCATGACACTGGACCGCCCAGCCCTGAGCCGGGTGCTGGCGAGGACGCCCGGGGCCAGCGCTGAAGGCGTCGGCGAGGCCCATTCCGCTCTGTGCCGGCGCGAGGCACCGGCCTTCCAGCGTGCCGCGAAGTCCGGTGAGGATCTGCTGGTCGCCTGCACGCAGGAAAGCCGCCTGTTCCTGGAGCTGGCTGAACAGACCGAAGGCGCGCCATCAACGAACGAGCGGCCGATTCGCTTCGTCAACATCCGCGAAACCGGCGGTTGGTCGCGCGACGGCGCGGCGTCCACCGCCAAGCTGGCGGCATTGATCGCTGCCGCCCAGTTGCCGCCACCCGAGCCCGTGGCCACCGTGAGTTACCGCTCGGCGGGTCGATGCCTGATCATCGGTTCGGGCGCCCGCGCCGAAGCTGCTGCGGCCATGCTGGGCGACAGGCTCGATCTGACGCTGCTGGTCGATGGTGGCGAGCTGCCACAGGCCCATGAGCGTGTCGCCATGCGCGGCCGACTCACGCGCCTGACAGGTTGGCTGGGCGCGTTCGAAGCGGTCTGGGAAAGCGACAACCCCATCGATCTGGATCTGTGCACGCGTTGCAACGCCTGCATTGCCGCCTGTCCGGAAGGCGCGATCGACTTCGGTTACCAAGTCGATCTTGGACGGTGCAAAGCGCACCGCGATTGCGTGGCTGCCTGCGAAGCGGCAGGCGCGATCGATTTCAACCGCAGTGCGCGCATCGGCGAGGGGCGGTTCGACCTGGTGTTGGACCTTGGCAGTACACCTGCCTGCGCCATCTGCGAGCCGCCGCAGGGGTATTTCCACGTGGCAGGCGAAGCCGAGCTTGCGCAAGCCGTACTTGAGTTGCGCGAGATGGTGGGCGAGTTTGAGAAGCCCAGGTTTTTTCACTATGAACAGCGGCTCTGCGCACACAGCCGCAACCAGCAAATCGGCTGCACGGCGTGCATCGATGTCTGCTCGACCCAGGCCATCCGCTCTGACGCGTCGCTCAAGGGCAAGACGGCTGGCCGGGGGCGCGGTGTGGTCGCCCATCCCACCGCTGGCATTGTTGTCGAGCCGCATCTGTGCATGGGCTGCGGTGCCTGCAGCACGGTGTGCCCGAGCGGCGCGCTGACCTATGGATATCCCGGGCCTGCCGACCTGGGCAGGCGTGTGCGCACGTTGCTGGGCACCTATGCCGCGGCCGGGGGGCGCGATGCTGCGCTGCTGCTGCACAGCCAGGAGGAGGGGGCGGCCAGCATCAATGCGCTAGGCCGCGCCGCCAGTGCGGGCCGGGCCCACGGCGTGCCGTCCCGCGTGCTGCCGCTGGCTTTGTGGCATAGCGCGAGCGTGGGCCTGGATGTCTGGCTCGCCGCCTTTGCCCAGGGCGCAAACCAGGTGTGGGTGCTGGTCGGCGATTCCGAGGCGCCCCAATACCTGCAGGCGCTGTCCGAGCAGATGGCGCAAGCGCAGGCGATCGTGCATGGCTTGGGGTATACAGGCGAGCATTTCCGGCTGATCGCGGCCTCCAGCGTGAGTGATCTGGACAATGCGCTGCGTGTGCCAGCCGCCCAGGGCGTCGCCAAAGCCGCTACTTTTGCCATCCAACCCGACAAGCGCGGGACTCTGGAGCTTGCACTTGCGCATCTGCTGGACCAGATGCCCCAGGCTTTCACGGCCCCCGACGCGATCCCGCTGCCCACGCCCGGTGCGCTGTATGGAAACGTGCGCGTGGATGGCGGCAAATGCACCTTGTGCCTGTCCTGTGTCGGGGCTTGTCCGTCCAGCGCTCTGGCCGACAACGCCGATCAGCCGCAGCTCAAGTTCATCGAAAAGAACTGTGTGCAGTGCGGTCTGTGCCAGACCACCTGCCCAGAGGATGCCATCGAGCTTGAGCCGCGTCTGCTGCTGGTCGATGGCGGCCGCGCGCGCACCCGCTCGCGGGTCCTGCACGAAGCCCAGCCCTTCCATTGCATCCGCTGTGCCAAGCCTTTCGGGACGCTGCGCGCGATCGAGAGCATGTTCACCAGGCTCGCCGGCCACGCCGCCTTCCAGGGCCCAGCTGCCGAGCGTCTGAAAATGTGCTCGGACTGCCGAGTCATCGACATGTATTCCAACCCCAACGAACAACGCATCACCGAACTGTGACAACCGAACCTTTCAGCGAAGAGATTGCCCGCGCCGAACTCTATGGCCTGCTGGCACGCCTGTGGCTGGCACCGCCCGATGCGGCGCTGCTGGACCAATTCCGTGTCGCCGTGACCGACGCCCCCGAGGCCGGTGGCTATCTGGAGGGCCCATGGCAGGCGCTGGTCGCGCGCGTGCGCGCAGCCAGCGTGGAATCGGCCGCTGCCGAATTCGCGGCGCTGTTCCAGGGTGTGGGCAAGCCCGAGGTCTTTCCCTACGCATCCTTCTTTCTGGCCGGGTTCGTCAACGAGAGGCCGCTGGCACAGTTGCGCACCGACCTGGCTGCGCTGGGGCTGACGCGTGACGCGATGCAGTTCGAGACCGAGGACCACATTGCCTACGTTTTCGAGGTGATGCGCTATCTGATCGCGGGCGATGACGCTGGTGTGAGCAATCTGGAGCACCAGCGCCGCTTTTTCCGCGCCCATGTGCAGTCCTGGACCGAACTGTTGTGCCAGGCCGTGGACGAGCAGCCAAGCGCCAACGTGTGGCGGGCCGTTGCAGAGATGACGCGGGCCTTTGTGCAGATCGAGACGCAGGCCTTCGACCTGCTGGAAGCCTGAGCAAGAACACCATGAACATGACGATGGGTACGATCGCACGCGAAGACATCACTGGCCTGGTGCTTGCAGGCGGCCGCGGCAGCCGCATGGGCGGCGTGGACAAGGGACTGCAGAGCCATCGTGGCCTGCCGCTTGCGCTGCACGCGGTGCTGCGCCTGCAGCCGCAGGTCGGCACAAGCATGATCAGCGCCAACCGCAACCTTTCGGCCTACGAGGCCATGGGCGTGCCTGTCTGGCCCGATTCCACCGAGGGCTACGCAGGGCCGCTGGCGGGGCTGCTGACCGGGCTGGAGCATGCGGAGACCGGCTGGCTGGTCACGGTGCCTTGCGACACGCCTGGCTTTCCTGAAGACTTCGTTGAACGCCTGGCCATCTCTGCAGCCGAGCAGAATGCCGAGATCGCCACGGTGGCAACGCGCGAGGATGGCCAATTGCGCTCGCAGCCCGTCTTCTGCCTGCTGCGCACCGATTTGGTGGAAAGCCTCGTGGCCTTTTTGCACGCGGGCGAACGCAAGTTCGACAGGTGGACTGCGCAGCATCGCACGGCGGAAGTACCGTTCGACAACGCAGCCGCCTTCTTCAACGCCAACACCCTGGACGAGTTGCGCCAGCTGCAGCGGTGAACATCATTGCTTCGATTTCCTGTAGCGCCACCACGGAAGCACCTGCGTGAGCGCTAGCACCTCGCCCGGCCGGTTCACACCGTAGCCAGGCAGTTTCTCCAGGGCTTCAGCCCAGGCTGGTGACGCCAGCCGCTTGCGCAGAGCACGCAGGGCCGGTGTCTCAAGGTCTTCCTTCAGGCACATCAGGTAGTAGTCCTCTTCCACCAGGGGCGAAAAGACAAGGCCCGCTTGAATGGCCGCGGCCTCAATGCCAATGCCCACGTCCGCCGCGCCTGAGGCAATGGTTGCCGCCACCGCCACATGCGTGTCCTCCGTACACGTGGTGTAGCCCGGCACCTGGTCTGGCTGCAGCCCGCTTTGTGCGAGCAGTTGATCGGTGAGCAGCCGCGTCCCTGACCCCTGCCGGCGCGACACGAAACGCCAGCGGCCGGTGCCCAGCGCCGCGATGCTGTCGGGTCCGGGCTCGCCCGGACGCCAGATCCAGCCCTGGCGCCGCCAGTGGCTACCGATGAGCTTGTGCTTTCCAGGCTGAAGCAGCGGGCGCAGAGCGCGTGCCACCACGCCGTCGGGTGCCGCACCGTGCGGCACATGGAAACCGGCCACGCGACAGCGCCCATCCTTGAGCGCACGCAGGGCCTCCAGGCTCCCCGCGAAGCGCAGGCCTATGTGCAAGCCATCGCACTCCTCGGCCAGGGCCTGAAGCCGTGGGAGGGCCAGATCATGGCTGGCAAATAGCTCCAGCACCTGCAGCGTGGTGTCATCGGCCAGCGCGAACATGTGCGCCAGCTCGGCACGCAGCGCTTCCACATGCGGCGTCATGCGCACGCGCGCCTGGCGCTCGGCCCACACCAGGCGCTGGGCAAAAGGGGTCAGCCGCGCACGTTTGCCTTGCTCCCACTGCACCAGGGATGCGCCCAGCACATCCTCCCAGTGCTTGAGGGAACTCCAGGCATGGCGGTAAGAACCGTGCTGAGCGCGCGCGGCCGCGCTGATCGAGCCGTGGGCTTGGAGCGCCGAAAGGAGGTCGAAAAGCGGGTTTTCGATCTCGGCCCCCAGCTGACTGGCGGCCTTGGCGGCTTCGAACGTATAGCGCAGATGGATACCGGGGCGCGACGAGGGCATGGGCGACAGCGGGACTTCGCAGGACTCACGTTCCGGGGCTGTGGGAATGGCGTTTACCCACCCTGGCCGGCGTTCGGGAAGAAGAGTTGTTGGCCGCCGATCTTGTACGAGGCGATGGCTTCCTGCCCGGCGCGCGACACGGCCCAGTCGGCAAAGGCCTGCGCGTAGTCTTTCTTCGTGTGCGGGTGCTTGGCCGGGTTCACAACAATCACGCCGTATTGGTTGAACAACTGCTTGTCGCCTTCCACGACGGTGTCCAAACCACCACGGTTCTTGAAGTTGAGCCAGGTGCCGCGATCGGTGAGCACATAGGCGTTGGTGGAGGCCGCAATGTTGAGCGCCTGGCCCATGCCACAGCCGCACTCCTTGTAGCCCGCTGGTTTGGCGGTTGCAAGGTCCACGCCGGCCGCTTTCCACTGGCGCAGTTCGGCAGAGTGGGTTCCGCTTTTGTCGCCACGCGAAACGAAGGCCGTGCCCGTGTCGCTCAACCGCTTGAGCGCGGCCGCGATATTGTTGCCGCGAACACCGGCCGGGTCGCTTTTCGGGCCTACCAGGATGAAGTCGTTGTACATGACCGGCCGCCGCTCCAGCCCAAAGCCCTCAGCAACAAATTTTTCCTCAGCGGGCTGGTCGTGCACGAACAGCACATCGGCATCGCCACGGCGTCCCATGTCCAGCGCCTGGCCGCTGCCCACGGCCACCACCCGCACTTCAATGCCGGAGGCCTGCGTGAACTGCGGCAGCAGATGCTTGAACAGGCCCGACTGCTCGGTGGATGTGGTCGAGGCCATCACGATGAACTTGCTCTGGGCCTGGGCCAGCGGCGCGAGCAGCGCGGTGGCCACAATGGCCGGGAGAGCGATGAGGATGAGGCGTTTGCGCGAGACCATGGGTGTAGGCACCTCTGAACACAAGGAAGCGTTGATTCTCGAAGATCGGCCCTCGTTGCACCATATGAACAGCAGAGCATAGGTGGAGGGTGCGCAACCCGGGCTTGGGGCATTCGCGTGCCGCTGTCTTAACTGCCCAGGTTGATCCGAAAACCCAGATTGCGCAGCGCCGTGCGCGCGGCCTCGGACTGCAGCAGGGCGACGAACGCCTTCACTGCGGCCCGCTCCAACCGCGCCTTCGGCACCACAAAGTCATAGCGCTCTTCCTGCACCGGAATGAAGCCCAGGCCGTATTGCCGCGCGACCGTGTCGATGGCCAGTCCCCAGTCGGCGCGCTGCTGCGCGACAGCGACCGCCACCGCATTGTGCGATTTGGTCTGCACGCCATAGCCCGCGGGTCTCGCGCCGCCCAGCAACCGGTCGACGAGGATGCGTGTGCCGCTGCCTGCATTGCGATTGACCATCGTGCAGCCGCGTTCGGCGATGGCAGCGGCCATGGCCGCGGCGGCATTGCGACCCTCAAAGCGCGCATCGCCGGGGCGGTAGACGATCCCCTGCATGCGGCCATACCCGGGAATCAGCTCCAGCGCCGGGGTCAGCAGAGGCCGGTTGTATTCGCCTGTGGCCAGATCCATCAGATGGATGCCCGCCACATCGCATTCGCCGCGCTTGGCCGCCATCAGGCCGCCGGTGCTGCCGACGCTCATGGTCTTGATGCGAATGCCCTGGCGCATGAGTTCGCCCGAGAGCCAGTCCAGACCCACGCAATGGCTGCCGATGAGGATCAGGTCCGCGGGGTCCAGGCCTTTGCCGAGCAGTTGCACCTGCACGGGAGCGCCGGCATCGAGGATCTCGGTGTGCTGACCGATCGTGATGAAGCCGTCTGCGCTGCTGAAGGTGGTGACCGAGCCCGAGCCTTTGCCCATGGGGTAGGCAGCCAGGCCTTCGTCGGTGGGCACCAGGCCCACGAGCAGGTATTCGGTGCGGCCGCGCTCGGAGTTCACGCGCATGGGCAGCGTGGCCGGCACCTGCGCGCGCTGCTCGGGCGGCAGGCCCGCGAAGGCGCGGATCACGGGCGCGAGGAATTCATGGAAGGTGAACACGGCCGAAGTCGGGAAACCCGGCAGGATCACCACCGGCTTGCCGTCCGTCACCGCCAGACAGACCGGCTTGCCGGGCTTGAGCGCCACGCCGTGCGCGACGATGCCCGGGTCTTTGAGCGCCGCGACAACACGGTAGGAGAGATCGCCTTCGCCCTTGGACGTGCCGCCGGAGAAAACCACAACGTCGCAACCCAACCCCTTGGCGAGTGCGGCCGAAAGGGCCGCCTCATCGTCGGGAACCACCCCCAGCCGTACCGGTTCGCCGCCCAGTTCCTCTACGGCAGCGCTGATGATGGCGGCGTTGGAGTCGTACACCGCGCCCGTGGGCAGCGGCTCACCGGGCGCAACAATTTCATTGCCGGTGGAAAAGATCGCCACGCGCGGCTTGCGGTGCACGCTGATCTCGGCCAATCCCAGCGCCGCCAGCACGCCAATCTCGCGCGAGCTCAGCGGCTGGCCTGAGCGCAGCACCGTTTCGCCGCGTGCGATATCGGTGCCCGCGTAGCTCACGTTCTCTCCAGCCGTTGCCGCGCGCCGGATCTGCACGCTGCCGCCATCGACATCGGTGTGCTCCACCATCACCACCGCATCCGCCCCACGGGGCAGCATGCCTCCCGTGGCGATGGAGGTGGCCAGACCAGCCGTTACTTCGCGGCGCGGCACGATGCCGGGCGCCAGCGATTCGTCCGTCAGCACCACTGTTCGCGCCTCTTCCTCCATCGCACCCCAGGTGTCGGCCGCCTGCAATGCGAAGCCATCGACATTGGACCGGTCGAATCCGGGCACATCAATGGGCGCAGCCACGTCCTCGGCCAATACCCTGCCAAGAGCGCGATGCAACGCGACTGTCTCGCTGCCGAGGGGCTTGAGCGCCAGGTGTTCACGGAAGCGGCGCTCGGCTTCGTCCCGCGTGACCACATGGAGAAATTGCGTTTGAGCTTTCACGGCCATTCGTAGAGGTAGACGGTCACTTCGGAGCCGGGGCCATAGCCTTCGCTTTCAGAAGGTGCGATCACGAAACCGTCGGCCCGTGTCGTGGTGCTCAGCATGGAAGCGCCCGAGAGTGCGAGGGGCTCCACGCCGTCGGCACCGAGCCGCACGCGCACATAGTCCACCCGACCCACCTGCGAGACGATCTTGCGCGCCACGGTGGCGCGTTGTGGCGCGATAAGGCCAATCTTCAGGCCTGCCGCCCATGGTGCGGATCGCGCGACCGGCAAAAAAGTCGTATGCGCACAGGCAGGAAACCGGGTTGCCGGGCAGCAAGAACACCAGTGCGTCGGCGATGCGCCCCATGCCGGCCGGGCTGGACGGACGCATTGCGATGCCGTGGATCGCCAACTCGCCCACGCTTGCCAGCACACGGGGGGCATGGTCCTCTGCGCCCACGCTGGAGCCCCCGGAAACGAGCACTACGTCAGCGCCAGGCGCCGCCAGGGCCTGCTTGATCGTCGCGGCATCGTCGCCCAGCCGCTGGTGCGATTCGAGCACTGCCCCATCCCGCGCCACCAAGCCGCGCAATGTCATCGAATTGGCGTCGTAGATCTCGTAGGGGCCCTTGGGACTTCCGGGCGCGCGCACTTCGTTCCCAGTGACCAGCAGGCGCACCCGCGGCTGGCGCACCACCTCCAAACTCGCTATGCCCAACGAGGCGATCAACCCCACATCCTGCGGGCGCAGCCGACGACCAGCGTGGAGCGCCGTGCTGCCGCGCGCTATGTCTTCGCCTACGTGGCCCACATGCTGCCCCGGAGCGACCGCGCGGGTGATGGTGAGGCGCCCATCGTGCTCGCTTGCGTATTCGGCGGGCACTACGGCGTCAAACCCGAAGGGCACCGGTGCTCCCGTCATGATGCGGATGGCGGTACCAGCCAACACGGCGCCTTCGAAAGGTCGACCAGGCCACGCTTGGCCCACCAGTGGGAACTCCAGCGGGTTGTATTCACCGGCACCCATGGTCTCGTTGCCGTGCAGCGCATACCCATCCATGGCTGCGCGGTCGAACTCGGGAACCGCGATCGGTGCGATCACATCCTGCAGCAGGACGCGGCCACTGGCCTCTTCGACCGCCACGGTCTCGCTCGATAAGAGCGCCGCGTGGGCATCGATCCAGGCCAGTGCGGATGCAACTTCCGCACGCTGCGAGAAGCCGCGCATGCGCACATCGGACAGGGCAGTGGGGTGGGGTGTAGGCATCGAAATCAGTATAAGACGCCGGTGCCTGAGCGCGGTTCGATTCGCACTGCAATCGGGCCAGCCAGCTCGGTAGGCGTAATGAACGCAATGCCCTCATGCTTCGAGCGATGCGTTGGTGGGCATCGGTGCTGGAAGCGCAGCCGATGCTTGGCCGGGTGTCGCTCTACCGGCGCACTGCCATTCCTTTCAGCGGGTGCTGTGGCCCGGCGACCACCGTCGAAATGGGCGCCTGGGCACTCGCCAGCAGGCGATTGGCGCCAGCCGGACGGGTGCGAGGCCGATCAGGGCGGAGCCCTTGGGACCGCAGCCGTCTCGGCGGACCATCAACCTGCTGCCGCCCCCTCTTTCAGTCGGTCAGGCCCTGCACTACCTCTCTGGCTTGACCTTGTACGGGACACCTTCGTTTAAATTTGTGCGAACAAGTGCCATAGCTTGGCGGACATAGGGAACGCGGCTCGCCAAGGCTTCAATCTCCGCAGCCGCGGAGCGCCGAGACGCGCAGCCTTCAATGAAAATGACGCGGCCTTGAATCGTGACCCAAAGCGAGGTTTGTTTGAAAAGCGCTGCGTTGCTGGCCACTTGAGACTGGAATGCTGCGGCAATGTCTTGATCGTAAGCGTAGGAACTCGGGCGGTCACATTGACCCGCAAGCCAGCAAGTGGTGCCCTTTTCGGCGCGAACATGGGCCTGCGTTTTGCGCTCCTCTGCGGTCAACAGTGGCCCCAGTGGCACTGGGCAGCCGGGTATGTCGGAGGAGATCTGGAAAAACGGATCGTCGAACCAGTTCTCGAGGTCTAAAGGTGCTTGCACGTAGCCGCGTGTCGCCGAGAAGGCGAGAGCCAGTAAGGCATACAGCCTGCGCATCGCTCCATGTACTCGGTCAAACCTAACGAATGAAAGGAACTTCGTCGCCCCAAGTGATCCGCGCAGTTGCGGGGTACGGCATCCAGGTGCCACGATGGGAAGTGCAATCTCTCATCAACCCGCTCGTTTTGTGGAAGAGGAAGTCCATGACCGCCATTGTCGCCATCGGTATCGATCTTGCCAAGAACGTGTTCGCCGTGCATTGAGGTGACGCCACAGGCAAGCCCGCGCTGGTACGCAGGATCGGATTGATGACCCGCCCTCTGTATGTCACGGTATTCGGTGACGGGACGTGCGGCAAAGAAAAACCCGCTACCCAGGGCCGGAATCACAAATTGTGCCGCAAGCCGCATATACAGTACATTGCAAAGAGTAAATTGTGAGAAGTACCAACAAAGATGCCACCATTGTTTGAGGTGTCGATTGCCGTGGCGATGAGACAGTATGGCGTCTCGACGCGTAATGCTCCGCGGTATCGGCCGCGCCAAAGTCGGATGGTGGAGGCCGTGATGTTACTGTTCGGTCGCGGCAGGCAGCGACCACGGCAGAGACTACATCGGGAAGAGGTGTCTGCTAAAGGCTGGATGCCATCATCCAGTTTTGGCGGACCGATGACCGCTGCCGCTATTACCGGTCATTGAACTTTCGCCGAATGAGTGACCGCTGCACTGCAAGGACCGGCCATTCAGCAGAGCTCTCGCATAGGAAGGCCAAGGTGCGTGGCGCCACGCAGGTCAAAGGTCGCTCTCATGGGCTGTGAACTGGCGGTACCGAACCGTTGCAGTCCTTCAAGATGCATCAGGCCGAACTCACAGCTAGCCAGCCAGATCGTTCTTCCTGGGTCTTCCCGAGCGACAATGGCGAGCGCGCAATACTATGTCTACCCGCCCGCATCCTTTGTCCAGCGACGGATGCGCGCGCTGAGGCGTAACTTCTCTGCATAGTCCAGAGGCATGTCTGACACGAGCTTGAGCGCCTCTTCGGACTGGACATAGCTATGCTCGAGTAAGGCCACGCAGAACGCGCGATCCTTGTCTCGGCCAGCCGCAGCTTTGGACATAAAGAGGTCAATCACATCCAGGCAATAGCCCACGCGATCATTGGTGTTGCCGTTCTGAACGCGGTGCAGGCGGCTCCTCCAGCCTGATGCAAGGATCGCAGTCTCGGGTCCTACTCCCTGGGCGTAGTAACCATTCGAATTGTGGAATTGTGAACCTTCGCCAATCGCGCCATCGATCTTGTCCGCCAACTCCGGGGCTTGGTATGGGTAGATGTCTGCCTCGGCCGACATCTTGAAAACATCCTCGGGGTAGGGCACGGAACCCAGCATCGACTGGCTACCTACGATGATGAATTCATATTGGTTCGTTACCTCGCCACTGGCGCGAATGATGTGCTCAAGGTCTTCCCGGTTCATGACACTCCTGTGCTTTCTGCATCACCGAGCATGACACCCTTCTTGAGTCCACTGACTTGGGAGAGAATTAGCTGGCGGACGTGCTCCGGCAGCACAGGCGTTAAAGGTGAGGCTTGGCGCAGTTCCTGCGCGCGCCGGGTGCGGCCCAAGACCTTGCGCCATTTGCCTTGTCGCAAAATGCTCTGCCATTCTCGCCACAAGCTTGTGGAGCGGGATTCGCCCGCACTGAGCCAGCGTTCCAGTATGGCTTGCGCCTGCTCCAGCAAGGCCGGATCTGAGCGCACAAGTCGGATGGCCTCTTCGTGCAGCGCCAGACTTTGTAGGTCCTGGGCCCGGTGGCGGGACTCATCCGCTGACACCAGCACTTGTACGGTAGGTCGCGAGCGGCGTGATCGTGCTGCGGCGGAATCCGCAGGCGCTGGCTGCAGCAAGTCGCCAGCGAGCAAGGCCAGTTCACCGCTGACGCCCAAAATTGACATCACCCGTAAATACGTGCCAATTGAGGGCGCAGGATCGCCCGCTTCAACCGCACTGAGCGTCGTACGCGATATTCCCACGCGCTTGGCCATCTCGACCGTGCCCAGACCCTGCGCTTTACGAAGGCGCTTGAGCCTGTCGCCGAGTTGCAGGAGCAGCTGGCGATCAAGAACGGCGTTGTTGGTAGAAACGATCATTTGTCCACTATATTAGTCAAGTATAGTTGTATTATCCATAATTATGGACAAACTTGTCATTTGTAAAAAAAGTTGTAGTGCGTTCCATGATGCGACGAGAGGGAACCAACTAGCAAGGCTGCAGGAAATGGTTTCTCCATAAGCCTTTGCGGTGACCGCAGGGAGTTATGCAGGCCATTGAGACAATTCCCGCAATGTGCTCAGCAGCTTTCGGCCCGCATCGTCCAGCGTGCGGTCGCTGTGCAGGACGATGTTGGCGCTGCTTGTAGGAAGCGCGAAAGCCGAGGCCCGTCGTCCGTGTGCAGCGATCATCCCGGGATTTTCCCGACCAGGCGACAGGAGGCGCTGGCACAGCACCTGCGGACTCGATGTGACGCGCACGCATATCAGGCCCGGATAGAGGGCGAGCGCCTGGATTTTCTCGGTACGCACTGGCGGGCAAGAAAAATAGGGGGTAATGAGTTGCTTAGATCGCTCTTCTTAGCCAACCCAAACCCGCCGAAGTACCACCCGGGACACTTCCGCGTGCCGGGCGGTATTCGCAGCCAACCCAACCTTGCCAGCCGAATTCTGCGGAGATTTCGTCGATCACCTCGAAAAGGTATGCATAGTTCATCTCACCAACATCGGGCTCATGGCGTTGTGGCACGCCAGCGATCTGAAAATGCCCAACCCGTCCTGTGGGAAGGTATTCGCGAATCTTCATGGCCACGTCGCCCTCGACCACTTGGCAATGGTAGAGGTCGAACTGAACCTTCACGTTGCTGGCGCCGATTTTTTCGATCAGCTGATGGGCATGGTCCTGCCGATTTAAAAAATAAGCCGGCATGTCGCGGAGGTTGATCGGCTCGAGCAGCAGATCCACTCCTGCTCGCGCTGCTTCGTCTGCCGCCCAGCGGAGGTTCGCCACGTATGTGGACTCAACCGTTGATCGATCGCTTCCGGTAGGTAGTAGGCCGGCCATCACGTGGATGCGTTTGCAGGCCAGGGATTCGGCGTAACGTAGAGCCGTCTCGATGCCTTCACGGAACTCGGCCTCCCGGCCGGGCAAGCATGCCAGTCCCCGCTCTCCAGCCTCCCAGTCGCCGGGCTTTGCGTTGAACAGGACCTGCTCCATCCCTAAGTCCTGCAATCGAGCAGCAATCTCCGTGGCCGGGTGGGCATAGGGAAACAGATATTCAACCCCCCGAAAACCGTCTTTTGCCGCGGCTTCGAAGCGGTCCAGGAAGTTCAACTCCGGATACAGCATGGACAGGTTGGCGGCAAATTGAGGCATGGCTTGAATTTCGCAAGGAATGAAAGGAGGCGGCCACTGCGCGAGCCACCTACCATCGGGCGTGGAAAGTCCGCCTCAATTCTTCGATCTGAGGCTCGGTCAGTGCGCAAGGCTTGGGTGAGGTGGCGCCCAGCCAGAGCTTCGCGGTCTCCTCCAGCTCTTCCAGTACCGCCATGGCTGACGCCGGGGAGTCCTGCCAAACGTTGGGACCGAGACGCTCAAGCATCACCGCCCGAATCGGCCGGCCGGAGGTTCCATATCGTCCTATGGCTTCCGCCACCGCATCGGCGGCCGCAACTGCGCCAGGCCGGTGATAAGGGATGAGCGGAACGTGTCCGACCTTCATGACGAAGTAAGGTGTGATCGCCGGCAGCAGCTCTTCATGCGATGCAACCGCCTCCTGCAGACTCAACGCCACGCAATGCGTGCTGTGGGTGTGCAACACACATCGGGTCATGGGATCGAAAGGCGCTGCGGCCTGATAAATGCGCGAATGCAATGCCAATGTCTTGCTGGCTCGTTCTCCGCTTGTCTGCCGGCCCTGCAGGTCGACAAACGCCAGTTCGGCTGGATCGAGAAAACCCAAGCAAGCATCCGTAGGGGTAATCAGGAAACCATCATCGAGCTTCACGCTGATATTTCCGGCTGTCGCGTGGACATATCCACGCTCGAAGAGGCTGCGGCCGACCCGGCAGATTTCTTCTCGGGCGCGGGATTCGGTGAGGAAAGTCATGCCGGCAAATCGCGTCAAGCGTCCACTAGCGCGAAGGCCTTGGTGAAGAATTCTTCACCGCCGAAGTTGCCGGATTTCAAGGCGATGTGCATGCCGTCCGGAGCGCCGTCACAGTAGGCATGGCACCATGGCACGCCGGGATCGATTTGCGTGCCGATCTGCATCTGCATGACTCCTAGCTCTTGGACGCAGGCGCCCGAGGTCTCGCCTCCGGCCACGACGAGTTGCCGCACACCGCGTTCGACCAAGCCGCGCGCGATGGCCGCCATCGCATGCTCGATAAGCGCGCCCCCCTGTTCCACACCGAGCTTCGCCTGGACGGCCTTTACCGCGCCGGCTTCGGCGGTCGAGTACACCAGGACGGGTCCGTCCTTCAGCAGCGGCTCTGCCCAGGCAAGCACCTCACCGACGACATCTTCACCCGCCGCTAGTCGCAGCGGATCGACACCGACGGCTGGCCGTCCAGTCTTGGCGAACGCGAGGGTCTGTCGCTGGGTGGCAAGCGAACAGCTTCCAGACACTACCGCTTGGAAACCACCTGCTGCTGGCAAGCTGGACGCTTTTTCGGAGGGTGAGATACCGAAATTCGCTGTCAGCCCACTTGCCAGGCCTGAGCCTGCTGTAACCAGTGGCATGTCGTGAAATGCAGGAGCCATGCGCGCAAGGTCGGCATTTGAAATTGCATCGACGATGGCAATGCCAACGCCTTCGGCGCGAAGTTGTGCGATTCGCGCTCGTATTGCGCCCTCGCCCTCGGCAACGACACGGTAATCGATGAGGCCGACCTTCCTGCTGCACTGCGCCTGCAACACCCGTACCAAGTTCGGGTCCGCCATCGGCGTCAAAGGATGGTCGCGCATGCTGCTTTCGTGCAACAACACATCGCCTACGAAAAGGTGGCCTTTGAAAACGGTGCGCTGATTGTCTGGGAAAGCGGGAGTGGCTATGGTGAAGTCGGTTCCGAGCGCATCCATCAGCGCCTCGGTCACTTGGCCAATGTTTCCGTCCGGCGTGCTATCGAAAGTTGAGCAGTACTTGAAATAAACCTGCCGCGCGCCCTGAGACCGCAGCCACTCGGCCGCGTTAAGGGACTCGCGTACAGCGTCTGTTACCGGTACGGTACGGGACTTGAGACTGACCACGACTGCATCCACGTCGACGGTCAGACGCATTGGGGGAACACCCATGGTCAGCATCACGCGCATCCCACCACGGACCAAGTTGTTCGCAAGGTCGGTTGCGCCCGTGAAATCGTCAGCAATACATCCGAGCAATGGCATTTAACGTCCTGTCGTACTTCTCAAGTTCAGTGCTTTCTCGACCGCTGCGGGGGAGGGCGCGTGCCCAATTTTCTGGACCAGCCACCGTGTCGACCCGAGGCGTGATGCTTCCTTCGGTGCTCGACGGATCGCCCATCAACTGACAGTAGGTTCGGCCGCGCGTTCGCTGTATGCAGTTGATCCCGCGGCCGAGCCCTCTCTTTTGTCAGCCTTTACCCACCGTAGGCGCGTTCAAGGGCCCGCTGTGCGAATCGAGTCTTTCAACAACAGCGAGCGAATTCACGCTGCTTGAAGACGCTTGTCACGGGTCGATGCACCCATGCGCGCAGAAGTCAGCAGCGCATTCTTCATGGCACCGTCTCCAGCGATACCCTGGCCAACTATGTCGTAGGCGGTGCCGTGCGCAGGGGTCGTGATCGGCATGGGCAGACCGTAGTGCACGGTGATGCCATGGCCGAAGCTCAGCAGCTTCATGGCGATTTGGCCCTGGTCGTGGTACATGGTCAGCACGCCGTCGTAGCCACCGCCGTTTTCCTTCTTCACCGCGCGCACGAAAGTCGTGTCGGCCGGGAACGGACCATCGGCCTTGAAGCCACGGGACGCTGCGAGCTGGACGCCGGGCTCGATGACCTCGATTTCATCGCGACCGAATGCCCCGCCGTCGCCGTTGTGCGGATTGAGTCCGCAAACTGCGATGCGCGGGTTAACGAACCCGGCTGCCTGAAGCCCTTGGTTCAGGAGACCGATGTTGTGGGCGATACGTTCAGGCGTCAGCAAGCTGCTGACCATCTTGTGCGGAACGTGGGAGGTGACACGCGATGTCCACAGCTTGTCGTTGACGTTGAACTCTACGCACGGACCCTTGTAGTTGAGCACTTCACAAAAATAGTGCATTTCGTCCGGGTGCGTGGAACCTCCGGCGCGCATCGCGGCCTTGTTGAGCGGTGCGATGCAGATCGAATCCGCGATCCCGTCCTGACACAGGTGAAGTGCTTTCGCCAAGCCGTCGAGCATGAACCGGCCGCTCTTCGCGTTGGCGACGCTCAACTCGAAGCCGCTGTCATTGGCATGCTCCCACTGGAGCAGTTGGGGCCGGTCCGATGCGACGGGGACGGGGTCAGCATCCTTAACTTCGGTATGGACGCCTGCGACGCGCATGCCTTCTTCTAGGACAGAACGGCTTCCGATAATCAGCAGCTTGCAGGCGTTGTGCACCTCTGGATCTGCCAGCACTTTGGCGACGATTTCTGGGCCGATGCCAGACGGATCGCCAATGAACAGTGCGACGGTGGGCTTCATAAAAACTCCTTGTGGAAACAGCTTGACAGTTTATGCGCATTGTCGACAATCAGCAATACATAAAACCTGGAGACATACATGAATAAGGTTCGCCGT
Source organism: uncultured beta proteobacterium (assembly GCA_963703375.1). GTDB lineage: Bacteria > Pseudomonadota > Gammaproteobacteria > Burkholderiales > Burkholderiaceae_C > Simplicispira. Next base: position 1,316,646 of record CAVPEF010000004.1, read on the forward strand.
GCTCTGACTTTTTCGCTGTTGGCGATGGGTGCAACAAAGGTAAGTGCTCAGGCAGCGCCGACCAAACCGGTCCGTCTGATCGTGGGTTTTGCTGCCGGAGGGGGGACCGATTTCGTCGCGCGTGTACTTGCCGAAGGACTGACCCGACGCTGGGGACAATCTGTTGTGGTAGACAACCGTACCGGTGCAAGCGGCATGCTGGCTGCGGACGCAGTCGCTAAGGCGGCCCCTGATGGACTCACGCTTTTGTTGTCACCGCAGACATCGATAGCGGTTGCGCCGCATATGTACGCCAAGCCACCATACGACCCTCTGAAGGATTTGACGCCTATTACCAACGTCGCGGCTTCGCCACTGGTGTTGGTGGCTCATCCGTCGTTCCCGGCGAACAACTTTGCGGAATTCGTGGCTTACGTGCGCGCCAATCCAGGGAAAGTCAGCTACGCGTCGGGTGGCATAGGGTCATCGCCTCACATGACGTCTGAGTTGTTGAACGCGCGTCTGAACCTCAAGGCCGTCCACGTTCCCTACCGCGGCGAAACCCCCGCGCTTACCGATGTCATGGGCAACCAGGTCGACGTGCTGTTCGCCAACATTCCGTCAGGGATGCCACATGTTCGCAGTGGAAAACTCAAGGCATTGGTTACGACCGGTGCGGCGCGCTCGCGCCTTGCTCCGGACGTAGGAACCATAGTGGAATCGGGGGAAGGCAATATCGTCACTACAACGTGGAACGCACTTTATGGCCCTGCAAAAATGTCGCCCGACCTCACCCAAAAAATCTACAACGACGTGGCGGAAGTGTTCAAGGATGCAGCCACGCGCGAGCGTGTGCAGGCCTCGGGCAACGACTTCGTGCTGGATACGCCTCAGGACTTCAATGTCTACCTGCGCTCGGAAGTCAAGCGCTGGGGAGAGGTGATAAAGGCGGCCAACATCCGAGCCGAATGATGGAGCGCGCATACCACGCCGTGCCCGCAACGCTCGGGTACAACAGAATTTTGGTGACCGGTGCGGCTGGCGCGATCGGTAAGCTGGTTCGAAAGTTTCTGAAGGGACGCGTGCCACACCTTCGGCTCACCGATATTGCGCCCATTGATGCACCGGGCGAGGGAGAAGAGCTGTGGCCGTGCGATCTGACTGACGCTGGCGGTATCGAGCGCGCCATGAAGGACGTTGATGCGGTCATTCACCTGGGAGCGAGTCTGAACGTTGACGATTGGCAGCAGACGCTAAACGTGAATATCGGCGGCACTTACAACGTCTTTGATGCCGCAAGGCGGCTCGGGACGAAACGGGTGATTTATGCAAGCTCCCACCATGCTGTTGGGATGTATCCAGTGACCCAACGGATCGGGGTAGAGGATCCGCTGAGGCCCGATAGCCTGTACGGTCTGAGCAAATGCTTTGGTGAAAACTTGGCACGTTACTACTGGGACAAGTTTGCGATCGAAACGGTCTGTTTGCGCATCGGTTCAGCCCGGCCCAAGCCGATGGAACGTCGGGAATATGTGACGTGGCTCAGCGAGCCAGACTTCGAACGGCTGCTGTTGGCATCGCTTACGGCCTCGGCTGTGGGCTGCAGCGTCATCTATGGCGTGTCAAAAAATGGCGACGTCTGGTGGGACAACAGCGACGCATCTCACATTGGCTTTGAACCAGCGGATATGGCCGAGCCACCGGACGGCGGCATACCCGAGACACCGGACTATCCGCTCCAGGGAGGAAAACGCGCGGCCCACGGTCTGGTTAGCAAATAGCGTACGCAAGGCAATAAAAGTCAATGAACACCACAACCACCCGATTTGACCTGTCTGTTTGGCCCCATCCACCGTGCGACACCCACTCGCACATCTATCCGGATGGCGTAAACAGCCCTGGTCATCCCTCTCTTGCAGAGTATCTCAGGGTGATTGGCGCGCTCGGGGTGGGGCGCCATGTGATAGTTCACGCCAAAGCCCTGCGCCATGATCAGCGATGCACCCTAGACGTCGTGCAAAGCATCGGGCTGGAACGGGCACGCGCCGTAGTCTGGGAAGAGGCAAGCTGGAATGACAACGACCTGGAACAACTTCACAGCGCTGGTGTACGCGGCATACGCACGCTGTACGCTCCGGGTGTTCCCGTAGATGTAGCGGCACTACAAAGCACGGCTGCAAAGATCGCGCCTCATGGCTGGCACATCCTTGTCCAAGCGGAAAGTTTCGCATGGCCCGGCTGCGTCGATGCGTTGCTTGCGCTGCCCTGTCCGGTCGTGGTGGATCATATTGGCCGTTTGGGACCTGGAGTTGGATTGGACAGTCCCGAATTCCAGTCGCTGGTTCGTTTCGTGCGCGAAGGCGGATGGATCAAGTTCGCCGCCCCATACTATGGAACCCAAGACGGCGCGGCCGACTTCGGAGAGCTGGCCCCGCGGCTTCGCGCCTTCCTCAATGCAGGCAGCTCAAGGGTAATTTGGGGCCTGAACTGGCCCCACCTCAATCTCTCCGACAGGCCAGATGAACACGCCACACTAGAATCGCTGTTGCAGGTGTTAGATTCCGAGCCCCTTGCCCGCGCGGTACTGGCAGAGAATGCAGCCCGACTCTACGGTTTTAGCGCAACGCCCGTTTAACGCGGTTGCAGAGACAGCTAAAGCAGGCAAACTCCCCTGAAAATGACTATTGGTCCGAAGCCTACTTTTATCCCCCCGGTGCAGTCTCCATCCGATGAGAATTCGGCTCTGGAGGTGGTGCGCTCGACATCCCTGGCCACGGCCATCCAGGAAAAGATCGAGCGCATGATCCTTGAAGGGGATCTTGCCCCAGGTCAGCGCCTCAACGAGTTCGCATTGGCCAAAGAGATTGGTGTTAGCCGTAGCCCCGTCCGCGAAGCATGCCGCAAGCTCGAGCAGGCCGGCATGGTAGAAATCATCAATAACCGCGGTATCTTCGTGCGGCGAGTAGATCTCAAGCAAGCTCTTGATATTTATGAAATACGCGGGGCGCTCGCCGAATTGTCAGGTCAGCTGCTGGCGAGAAACGCAACTGCTGCAGACATAGAAGAGTTGCAAAAACGAATTGCCCAGATGGAGGTGAGCGCTAGCGCAGGCGACACCACATCGTACTACCGGCAAAACCTCTCGTTTCACCGCTGCCTCGTTGAATTCACGCGCAATCCGCGACTTGCAGACATGTTCCTCGCCACCGACAAAGAGCTGCACTTGTATCGGCAGAGGAGCTTGGTGCAGCCGGCCGGGATGGAGGTATCCAACAATGAACATCGAGCTATCGTGGAAAGTGCGAGTGCCCATGATGAAGTAGCGACCGCTGCTGCATTCAAGGCCCACATATTGAACGGTCGCCAGCGCGCGATCAGCGCGGTTACCCGAGAGGATTCTGTTTCGAAATAGGCTCGGTACTGAATTCTTCCTTGAGCGCCGGACGTTGGTTTTCTCAAGGCCAAGCACCAGGGCCCGCTTACAGGAGCAGCGCGCACAGGCACCGCTTACCGGTCCGCACTCCCATAAAATTGCAGCCTTGACGCCACAGCATCGCGCGGCCACGACGTTTGGGTGACCGCCGTAGGCGAAGATGGAGCGCATCAAGTCGCCCAACGGCTTTGGCTCGGTGATGGCTGCAAAGTGGCTTGGAGCGGCTTTGGCCAGGGAACCCTTGAGGTCTTGGGTCACGTCACGCTCTGCGGCGCCGATGGCCACGGCATACCGAAATACCTGTCCGGTCACTTGCTTGACCCGGTGCACGCTGTCGAGCGCTCCGCGCGCCTCCATCTTGCGCAGCGCTGCCAGCACGTCCCGTGGTCCGATGGCCGACATGGGCAAAGAGCCAATGAAAGGCATCACGTCCTTTTCCAGCCACGAGGTGATTTTGTTCTGCGTGGTGGCCGCACGCTCTGCCGCTGTCTTGGCGAGCCAGTCACGCGCCACAAGCTCAAAGGTGTGCGCCGCCGCGTCGGCTTGGCCTGCTTTTCCTCACGCTTGGCGGTACTGGGGTCGATTCCGTCCGCCAGCAACTCACGGGCCTTGTCGCGTCGCGCCCGGGCCTTGGCCAGCGACACCGCCGGGTACACGCCCAGCGCCAGCGTCTTTTGCTTTCCCGTGAAGCGGTAGCTCATGCGCCAGTACTTGCCGACGCCTTTGACGTGAAGGTACAGCCCTTGTCCATCAGTGTGCTTTTCACCCGCCGTGGACCCGGTGGGTTTGACGTTCTTCACGAAGGTGTCTGTGAGTGCCATGGAGCTGCCCCTTTGTTGGTATCTCTGGCGTTGGTATTTCCGGATACCTGCATAAGTACCAACAAATTGTTGGTATGTCATGGTACTCAGTGAGGGGACGTGAGGCAAAGAAAAACCCGCTACACCTGTGAGATGTAGCGGGTTTGTCGGTTTCTGATGCTGTCTGAGAGCATCAGATGGTGCCCGGGGCCGGAATCGAACCGGCACTCCTTTCGGAGGGGGATTTTGAGTCCCCTGCGTCTACCAATTTCACCACCCGGGCTGAAATTGTGGAGTCGCAAATTATGGCACAGTAGGGCGCATGAAATACCCGACGATCGAAGATGCAATCGGCCACACGCCGCTGGTGGCCCTGCAGCGCATCGGTGCGCAAGACAACGCGGCGCGCGGCAACGTGGTGCTGGGCAAGCTCGAGGGCAACAACCCGGCGGGGTCGGTCAAGGACCGGCCGGCGCTGGCCATGATCCAGCGCGCCGAGGAGCGCGGCGAGATCCGCCCGGGCGATACGCTGATCGAGGCGACCTCGGGCAACACCGGCATTGCGCTGGCCATGGCGGCGGCCATCAAGGGCTACCGCATGGTGCTGGTGATGCCGGAGGATTTGTCCGTCGAGCGCGCGCAGACCATGAAGGCGTTTGGCGCCGAGCTGCTGCTCACGCCCAAGAGCGGCGGCATGGAATATGCGCGCGACCTGGCCGAGGGCATGCAGAAGCAGGGCAAGGGCCGCGTGCTCGACCAGTTCGCCAATGCCGACAACCCGCGCATCCATTACGAGACCACCGGTCCCGAGCTGTGGGAGCAGACCGGCGGGCGCATCACGCACTTTGTCTCGGCCATGGGCACCACGGGCACCATCACCGGCGTGTCGCGCTACCTGAAGGAAAAGAACCCGAACGTGCTGATCATCGGCGCGCAGCCGCAAGAGGGCTCGCGCATTCCGGGCATCCGCAAGTGGCCCGAGGCGTACATGCCGGCCATCTACGACCCGCGCGCGGTGGACGAGCTGGTGCTGGTCGGCCAGGACGATGCCGAGGACATGTGCCGGCGCCTGGCGCGCGAAGAGGGGATTTTTGCCGGCATCTCGGCCGCCGGCGCCTGCTGGGTGGCGCAGCAGATTGCCGCGCGCGAGCACGACGCGACCATCGTGTTCGTGGTCTGCGACCGGGGCGACCGCTACCTGTCCACGGGCGTGTTTCCCGCCTGAGCCTTGGAAATTCAATGAAATCAGGCTCTAGCGCTTGCCCAGTAAGCGCTGGCAGCTATTGAAACAATAGCTTATGCAGCACGAAACACGCTTTTGCACGCACTGCGCGACGCCGCTGGCGTGGATCCGCCAAGCCGAAGACAGCGGCGACGTCGAGCGGCTGCGCTGCCCGGCCTGCGGCTGGACGCACTGGAACAACCCGACGCCGGTGCTCGCCGCCGTGGTCGAGGTCAATGGCCAGGTGCTGCTGGCGCGCAACGCGGCATGGCCTGCCAAGATGTTTGCGCTGATCACCGGCTTCATGGAAGCGGGCGAGTCGCCGCAGGACGGCATTGCGCGCGAGGTCAAGGAAGAGACGAATCTCGATGTGCGCTCGGCCACGCTGATCGGCGCCTATGAGTTCCTGCGCATGAACCAGGTCATCATCGCCTACCACGTGGTCGCCGAGGGCCAGGTCCAGCTCTCGCCCGAGCTGCTGGACTACCGCCTCTACGACCTGCCGGACCTGCGCTGCTGGCCTGCGGGCACCGGCTATGCGCTGGCCGACTGGCTGCGCACGCGCGGCCACGAGCCGGTGTTTTTCACCGAAGAAGAAAATGCAGAGCGGCGCCGCGGACTGGGCCTGCCAAAGGACTGAAAGACCATGGAAATCCACAAGGAAATCGACACCCGCGGGCTCAACTGCCCGCTGCCCATCCTGAAGGCCAAGAAGGCGCTGGCCGACATGGCCAGCGGCCAGCTGCTCAAGGTGCTGTCCACCGACGGCGGTTCGCTGCGCGATTTCCAGGCGTTTGCCAAGCAGACCGGCAACGAGCTGGTGGAGCAGCAGACGCAGGGCGACGAATTCATCCACGTACTGCGCCGGCGCTGAGGCGGCCGCGGGTGCCGTTGGCGCTGCCCGATTTTCATCGCTCTGTGGGCGCGGGGCCGCCAACGGCCCGGCGCGAACGCCAGGGCGGTGGCCTGGACCGTTGCGTTTCGAAAAAGGCGTCCGGCCCTTATCCAGCAAGGGCAGGTTGCTATCGTTCCGAGACTTGTAGCGCGTGGCAGGCACGCGGCCTGCCGGGGCGCACTACAGCTCCAGCGTTTGCAGGTAAGCGCGAAATGCCGCGCCCACTTCGGGGTGCTGCAGCGCCAGTTCCACGGTGGCTTGGAGAAAGCCTTCCTTGCTGCCACAGTCGTAGCGCTTGCCCGCGTACTGGAAGGCGTACACGGCCTCGTGGTCCATCAGGCGCGGCGATGCCGTCGGTGAGCTGGATCTCGCCGCCCGCGCCCTTGGGCTGGTTCCGAATCTCTTCAAAAACCGCCGGGGTCAGGATGTAGCGCCCGGCCACGCCCATGCGCGAGGGCGCGTTTTCGGGCGAGGGCTTTTCGACGATGCGCTCGATGCGCATCAGCGGGCCGCCCGCCGGTTCGCCGGCCACGATGCCGTAGCGGTTGACCTGGTCGGCCGGCACCTCCTGCACGGCCAGCATCGAGCGGCCCTGCTGGCGAAACGCCTGCACCATCTGCGCCAGCACCGGCTCGCCGTCGGGCGGGCCGACCATCAGGTCGTCGGCCAGCAGCACCGCAAACGGCTCGTTGCCCACCAGTGGCTCGGCGCACAGCACGGCGTGGCCCAGGCCCAGCGAGCGCGGCTGGCGCACGAAGGCGCAGTCCATGTCGCTCGGCAGCACCGAACGCACCAGCTCCAGCAGCGCCGTCTTGCCGGCCGCTTCGAGTTCGTTCTCGAGTTCGTAGGCGGTGTCGAAATGGTCTTCGATGGCGCGCTTGCTGCGGCCGGTGACGAACACCATGTGGCGGATGCCGGCGGCGTAGGCCTCTTCCACGGCGTACTGGATCAACGGCTTGTCCACCACCGGCAGCATCTCCTTCGGGGACGCCTTGGTGGCGGGCAGAAAGCGCGTGCCGAGACCCGCCACGGGGAACACGGCTTTGCGAACAGGGGCGTTGGTCGATAGCGTCATTGGAAACCCTCCGGCGGTGGTGAATCGGTGGTGTGGGGCGGGCGCGTCAGCCCAGGCGGGCGAGCTGCTCGCGCAGGCGCTCGAGCGTGGCGCCAAAGTCGGCCACGCGCTTCTTTTCCTGGTCGATGACGGCCGCGGGTGCCTTGGCGACAAAGGCCTCGTTGCCCAGCTTGGCGTTCGCCTTGGCGACTTCGCCGTCGATGCGCGCGATTTCCTTGGACAGGCGCGCGCGCTCGGCGGCCACGTCGATCTCCATGTGCAGGCACAGGCGCGCGCCGCCGACCACGGCCACGGGCGCGGCCTGCGCGGCCGCGGCCCAGGCGGCCTCGTCGTCGAACACCTTGACCTCGCTGAGCTTGGCGAGCGCCTGCAGCACCGGCGCTGCGCTGCGCAAGAAGTCGCTGTCGCCCACGGCAAACAGCGGCAGGCGCGCCGCGGGCGAGACGTTCATCTCGCCGCGCAGCGTGCGGCACGCGTCCACCAGCGCCTTGAGGCGCGCGACGTGGGCGATGGAGCCCTCGTCGATCTTCTCGGGCTGCGCCTCGGGGTAGCGCGCAATGCTGACCGATGCGCCCGCGAGGCCCGCCACGGGCGCGACCTTTTGCCACAGCTCTTCGGTGATGAACGGGATGATCGGGTGGGCCAGGCGCAGGATGGCCTCGAGCGTGCGGATCAGCGTGCGGCGCGTGGCGCGCTGCTGGGCGGCGTTGCCGGTCTGGATCTGCACCTTGGCGATTTCCAGGTACCAGTCGCAGAACTCGTTCCAGACGAAGTCGTAGACCGTGTTGGCGACGTTGTCGAGCCGGTATTCGGCAAAGCCCTTGGCGACTTCGGCCTCGGTCTTTTGCAGCTGCGAGCTGATCCAGCGGTCGCACTGGCTGAAATCCAGGTAGCCCGCGAAAGCGCCGCCGGGCTGGCATTGCTCCCTGGTGTGTTCTGCAAGGCCGCAGTCCTGGCCTTCGCAGTTCATCAGCACAAAGCGGCTGGCGTTCCAGAGCTTGTTGCAGAAGTTGCGGTAGCCCTCGCAGCGCTTGCTATCGAAGTTGATGCTTCGCCCCAGGCTGGCCAAGGCCGCGAAGGTGAAACGCAGGGCATCGGCGCCATAGGCCGGAATGCCGTCGGGGAACTCCTTTTGCGTGTCCTTGCGCACCTTGGGCGCGGTTTCGGGCTTGCGCAGGCCGGTGGTGCGCTTGTCCAGCAGCGGCTCGAGCGAAATGCCGTCGATCAGGTCGACCGGGTCGAGCACGTTGCCCTCGCTCTTGCTCATCTTCTTGCCCTGCGCGTCGCGCACCAGGCCGTGGATGTAGACATGCTTGAACGGCACGCGGCCGGTGAAGTGCGTGGTCATCATGATCATCCGGGCGACCCAGAAGAAGATGATGTCGTAGCCCGTCACCAGCACCGAGGAGGGCAGGTAGAGGTTGTAGTCGTCGGTCGGCGCGTCGCCCTGGTTCGGCCAGCCCATGGTCGAGAACGGCACGAGGGCCGACGAGTACCAGGTGTCGAGCACGTCCTCGTCGCGGCGCAGGGTCTTGCCGGGCGCCTGGGCCTGGGCGTCGGCCTCGTTGCGTGCCACATAGACCTTGCCGTCCTCGTCGTACCAGGCCGGAATCTGGTGGCCCCACCACAGCTGGCGCGAGATGCACCAGTCCTGGATGTTGTTCATCCACTGGTGGTAGGTGTTGACCCAGTTCTCGGGCACGAACTGCACCTGGCCCGAGTCGACCGCGTCGATGGCCTTTTGCGCAATGCTCTTGCCGGTCGGGTCCTGGTCGCTCACCTTGCCCATGGCGACAAACCACTGGTCGGTCAGCATCGGCTCGACCACCTGGCCGGTGCGCGTGCAGATCGGCACCATGAGCTTGTGCTTCTTGGTCTCGACCAGCAGGCCCAGGCGCTTCGAGGTCGGCCACGATGGCCTTGCGCGCAACGAAGCGGTCCATGCCGCGGTATTTCTCGGGCGCCTCGCCGTTGATGGTGGCCTGCAGCGTCAGCACGCAAATCATCGGCAGCTGGTGGCGCTGGCCCACGGCGTAGTCGTTGTGGTCGTGCGCCGGCGTGACCTTGACGACGCCGGTGCCGAATTCCTGGTCCACGTAGTCGTCGGCAATGATCGGAATCTCGCGGCCCACCAGGGGCAGCGTGACGGTCTTGCCGATCAGGTGCTGGTAGCGCGCGTCTTCGGGGTGCACCATCACGGCCACGTCGCCGAGCATGGTCTCGGGGCGCGTGGTGGCCACGACCAGCTGGCCCGAGCCATCGGAGAGCGGGTAGGCGATGTGCCACAGCGAGCCGTCTTTTTCTTCGCTCTCGACTTCGAGATCGGACACGGCGGACTGCAGTTTCGGATCCCAGTTGACCAGGCGCTTGCCGCGGTAGATCAGGCCCTGTTCGTACAGGCGCACGAAGGTCTCGGTCACCACGGTGGACAGCTTGGGGTCCATCGTGAAGTATTCGCGGCTCCAGTCCACGCTGTCGCCCATGCGGCGCATCTGCGTGGTGATGGTGTTGCCGGACTGCTCTTTCCACTCCCAGACCTTGGCGACGAAGTTCTTGCGCGCTTCGGGGGGCGTGGCGCCCATGTCGTGGCGGCTGATGCCCTGCTCCTGCAGCTGGCGCTCGACGACGATCTGCGTGGCGATGCCGGCATGGTCGGTGCCGGGCACCCAGGCGGTGTTGAAGCCGCGCATGCGGTGGTAGCGCGTGAGGCTGTCCATGATCGTCTGGTTGAACGCATGGCCCATGTGCAGCGTGCCGGTGACGTTGGGCGGCGGCAGCTGGATCGCGAACGACGGCGCATCGGCCTGCGGGACACCGCTGCCGCGCACGCCGGCCGCGCCGTAGCCGCGCGCCTCCCACTCGGGGCCCCAGTGGGCTTCGAGCGCGGCGGGCTCGAACGATTTGGACAGGCTGGCAAGGCCGGGTTGTGCAGGGGTGTCGCTCATGGAAGGGGCAATGGCAAATGAAAACGGCACCCCCAAAAGGATGCCGTGGTGTTGGACGGTGGTGGGATGCACCGATTTTAGACCGGCGCCGCCACCGCGCGTTGGCGCAGGGTGGCGTGCCCGGGCCCCGGGTCGGATGCGCGCACCAGCTGCGCCGCCACCGCCACCGCAATCACCTCGGGCTCCTTGCCGCTGATGCCGTCGATGCCAATCGGGCAGACCATGCGCGCGATCGCGGCGGGGTCGATGCCGCGCTGCGCGAAGCGGTGGATGAAGCGGTTGCGCTTGGTCTTCGAGCCGATCAGCCCGAAGAAGCCGAAGTCGCCGCGCCGCAGGATGGCTTCGCTGATGCGCAGGTCAAGGTCGTGCAGGTGCGTGAGCACCAGGTAGAACGCGCCGGGCGGCGCCGTGGCGACTTCGCCCTCGACCGCATCGACGCAGACCTTGCGGATGTGCGCCGGCCAGGGGCCGCCCAGCCCATCGAAGCTCGCGGGGAATTCCTCTTCGCGTTCGTCGACCCAGTCGACCACGCAGTGCAGCGGCGCCAGCGCCCGCACGATGGCGCGGCCCACATGGCCGGCGCCGTACAGCTGCAGGTGAAAGCGCGGTGCATCCACGGGCCAGGCGGCCAGTGCGGCGGCGTCGAGCGGCGCGAAACCCAGCGTCACGGCGCCGCCGCAGCATTGGCCCAGCGCCGGGCCGAGCGGGTAGTGCACCGACAGCGGCGGGCGGCCCTGGCCGGCCAGCAGCGCGCGCGCCTGTTCGATCGCCTTGAGCTCCAGATGGCCGCCGCCGATGGTGCCGGCCAGGTCTGCCGCGCCCACCAGCATGCGCGTGCCGGTGCCGCGCGGCACCGAGCCGCGCGCGTCGAGCACCTCGACCACGACGGCGCGCTGCGCGCGGGCCAGCCACGCGGCGGCGGTGTCGCGCAGGCTGGCCATGGCTAGAGCGCCTGCGCCGCCTGCACCGCCGTGATGGCGTCGCAGGATCGCCTCGCTGGTGGCCGGCGCGCGCAGCGGCGGGTCGATCCGGTGGTCGCCCGCGGCCGACACCGCGTCGCGGATCGCAAAGAACACCGAGAACGGCAGCAGCAGCGGCGGCTCGCCGACGGCCTTGCTGCGGTGGATGCGTGTCCTCGACGTTCTCGCCCTCGAACAGCTCGCACGTTGAAGCACCGGCGGGCAGTCGTTGGCGGTCGGGATCTTGTAGGTGCTGGGCGCGTGCGTGGTCAGCTTGCCGCTCTTGCGGATGCCAGACCAGCTCTTCGGTGGTGAGCCAGCCCATGCCCTGGATGAAGGCGCCTTCGACCTGGCCGATGTCGACGGCCGGGTTCAGCGACTTGCCGGCGTCGTGCAGGATGTCGGCGCGCAGCAGCTTCCATTCGCCGGTGAGCGTGTCGACCACGACCTCGCTCACCGCCGCGCCATAGGCGAAGTAGAAGAACGGGCGGCCCTGCATCGTGTCGCGGTCCCAGCTCAGGCCCGGGCGTGGCGTAGAAGCCGTCGGACCACAGCTGCACGCGGTCCAGGTAGGCCTCGCCGACCAGCGTCGCAGAACGCGAGCGTGCGGCCGTTGACCTGCGACCTTGTCGTTGGCAAAGCGCACCGCCGCCGGCGTCGCCGCCGTGGCGCTGCGGCGGCGCAGGCGGCCAGCCGCTCGCGGATCTGGCGCGCGGCGTCCTGCGCGGCCTTGCCGTTCAGGTCGGCGCCGGTCGAGGCGGCCGTGGCCGAGGTGTTGGCCACCTTCTGCGTGTCGGTCGCGGTGACGCGCACGCTCTCGAAGCTGACGCCCAGTTCGTGCGCCACGACCTGCGCCACCTTGGTGTTCAGGCCCTGGCCCATCTCGGTGCCGCCGTGGTTCACCAGGATCGAGCCGTCGGTGTAGACGTGCACCAGCGCGCCGGCCTGGTTGAAGTGCTTGACGTTGAACGAGATGCCGAACTTGAGCGGCGTCAGCGCGATGCCGCGCTTGAGCACCGGGCTCGTGGCGTTGAAGGCGGCGATCTCGGCGCGGCGCGCGCGGTAGTCGCTGCTGGCTTCGAGCTGCGGCGCACCAGCTCGTGGATGATGTTGTCGGTGACGGTCTGGCCGTAGGGCGTGACGTTGCTCTCGGCCTTGCCGTAGAAGTTGACGCGGCGCACGTCCAGCGGGTCGCGGCCCAGCTTGCGCGCCACCGAGTCGAGGATGTTCTCGATGGCGATCGCGCCCTGCGGGCCGCCGAAGCCGCGGAACGCCGTGTTGCTCTGCGTGTTGGTCTTGCCCGAGTAGCCGTGCATCGCCACGTCGGGCAGCCAGTAGGCATTGTCGAAGTGGCACATCGCGCGCGTCATCACCGGGCCCGACAGGTCGGCCGAGTGGCCGGCGCGCGAGACCATCGTGATCTCGGCGCCGAGGATGCGGCCCTCGTCGTCGTAGCCGACCTCGTACTCGTACCAGAAGCAGTGGCGCCGGCCGGTGATCATGAAGTCGTCGTCGCGGTCGAGCCGCAGCTTGACCGGGCGCTGCAGCTGGCTGCGCCGCCACCGCGGCCACGCAGGCGAACAGGCGCCGACTGCGACTCCTTGCCGCCGAAGCCGCCGCCCATGCGCCGGCATTCGACGTGCACGTCGTTGGCATGCAGGTGCAGCGCATGCGCCACCAGGTGCTGCATCTCGCTCGGGTGCTGGGTCGAGCAGTACACGTGCATGCCGCCGCCTTCCTTCGGGATGGCGTAGCTGATCTGCCCTTCGAGGTAGAACTGCTCCTGGCCGCCGACGTCGAGCGTGGCCTTGCAGCCGGTGCGGCGCCGCGGCGATGGCGGCCTGCGCGCCGCCCTCGTTGCGTGGCGCGCGCCAGGTGCATCGGCGGCAGCACGTACTGGCCGCTGCGCGTGCGCCTGCTGCGGCGTGAGCACCGGCGGCGCGGCCTCGATGTCCAGCGCGTCCTTGGCCCGTGCGGCGGCGCGGCGCGCGGCGTCGCGCGTCTCGGCGATCACGGCGAACACCGGCTGGCCCAGGTAGCGGATGTCGCCGTCGCACAGGATCGGGTCGTCGTGGACGATCGAGCCGCAGTCGTTGCTGCCGGGAATGTCGGCGGCCGTGAGCACGGCCACCACGCCGGGCATCGCGCGGATGGCGTCGAGCGACAGCGCCGTTCAGCCGGCCGTTGGCCACGGGCGACAGGCCCAGCGCGCAGTGCAGCGTGCCGGCCAGTTCGGGGATGTCGTCGATGTAGGTGGCCTCGCCGGCCACGTGCAGGTGCGCCGACTCGTGCGGGCGGCTGATGCCCACGCGCGCGCCGTCGCTCGTGCGCCGTGGCTTCGGCGCTCGACGTCGATGCGGGCGGCGGTGTTCTGCAGGTAGTCCGCAAAGGCCTCGGCGCGGCTGCAGCAGGCGGGCGTCGATGGGTTTGTTCATGTCAGGCTCCTTCGGCCACGGCGGTCGAGCGGCGGCGTGCGGCATCACGCTCCAGACGCTGGTGGCTTCGCTGCGGCAGCGCATCGGCGGCGCGCGTTTCGAGCCAGAAGCGCTGCAGCAGGTTCTGCGCCACCTGCAGCCGGTAGCCGGCGCTCGCGCGCATGTCGGTCAGCGGCTTGAAGTCCTGCGCCAGCGCCAGCTTGGCGGCGTCTGACGCTGGCCTGCGTCCAGGGCTGGCCGAGCAGCGCGGCCTCGGCCTGCGCCGCGCGCTTGACGGTCGCCGCCATGCCGCCGAAGGCCAGGCGCACTTCCTTGACCACGTCGCCGTCGAGCTCGATCGCGAAGCCGGCGCACAGCGCCGAGATGTCGCAGTCGAAGCGCTTGCTGATCTTGTAGGCGCGCACCTGGCGCGCGCAGCGCCGCGAGCGGCACCGCCAGCCCCTGCACGAACTCGCCCGGCTTCGAGCCGGTTCTTCATGTAGTCGATGTAGAAGTCGGCGCAGCGGCATGCGGCGCACGCGCTCGCCGCGGCGCAGTTCGATCTGCGCGTCGAGCGCCATCAGCACCGGCGGCGAGTCGCCGATCGGCGAGCCGTTGGCGACGTTGCCGCCCATGGTGCCGGCGTTGCGGATCGGCGGCGAGGCAAAGCGCAGCCACACGTCGGTCAGCGCCGGCACGCGCTGCACCAGGGCGCGCCCAGGCGTGCTTCGAGCGAGGCGCCGGCGCCGATGTAGAGCTCGCGCCCGCCGGGGCCGCTGCGCTCTTCGACGGCCTTCATCTCGCCGACGTCGCCGACGTAGATGATGTCGCCCAGGTCGCGGAACTGCTTGTTGACCCACAGGCCGACGTCGGTGGAGCCGGCCAGCAGCTGGGCGCCTGGGCGTGCTGCTCGCGCAGCGCGGCCAGTTCGGCCAGCGTCCGGGGCGCATGGAAGTGGTCGGTGCGCTGCGCCGGGTCGGGCGCGGCGTAGCTCGAAGGTGCCTTCGCGCTGCAGCGATGCGCTGCAGCGCCGCGACCACGGGCGCCGTGTCGAGCGCGGTCGCCGGCAGGTCGAACATGCGCTGGCCCGCGTCGAGGATCGGCCGGTAGCCGGTGCAGCGGCACAGGTTGCCCGACAGGTCGTCGGCCAGCTGCTGGCGCGTCGGCTGCGTGCCGCCGGCGCGGTGGTGCTCGTAGGTCGACCACAGCGACATCACGAAGCCCGGCGTGCAGAAGCCGCACTGCGAGCCGTGGCAGTCGACCAGCGCCTGCTGCACCGGGTGCAGCCGCGCACCGGGGCTTCTCGTGCGCGCGCGTCGGCCGTGGCCGCACTGCGCCTTGAGGTCTTCGACCGTGAACAGCGCCTTGCCGTGCAGCGTGGGCAGGAACTGGATGCAGGCGTTGACGGTCCGCAGCGCAGGCCGCCGACGGCGCCCGGCGCCTCGCCGGCGTCCGGCCAGTTCGCCGATCACCACGGTGCAGGCGCCGCAGTCGCCTTCGTTGCAGCCTTCCTTGGTGCCGGTGCAGTGGGCGTCCTCGCGCAGCCAGTCGAGCACGGTGCGCGTGGGGTGCGCGCCGCTGACGTCGACGACGGCGCCCCGGTGGAAGAAACGGATGGCTTGGTGTGGCATGGACGGCTAGGGAGGGGCAGAGGTATCCCTGAAACTTAGTCGCTTTCGCGCGGTCAGGCATACGCCGAACGGAATAGTCCCTATGCGAGGGTGCATATGGCGCGCCGCGCGGATCTCGCCAAGATCGGACCCCGGAGCGCCAGCGCGCGACCTGCACGAGCGCGTGTTCGCATGGCTCACCTTGTCGGACACGAGCGGCCCGCAGGCCGCACCCCATCAAAATGGCAGCCGCCGCAGAGCGGCACCCCTTCCTGGAGACACAACCCATGTTAGAGCGAGTTTTCAAGCTGAAAGAGCACGGCACCGACGTGCGCACCGAGATCGTGGCGGGTCTGACGACCTTCCTGACGATGGCCTACATCGTCTTCGTCAACCCGTCCATCCTGGGCGCCGCCGGCATGCCGCAGGACGCGGTGTTCGTCGCCACCTGCCTGATCGCGGCGCTGGGCACGGCCATCATGGCGCTGTACGCCAACTACCCGATCGCGCTGGCGCCCGGCATGGGGCTGAACGCGTACTTCGCGTTACGTCGTCGTCGGCGCCATGGGCTTACCGTGGCAGACGGCGCTCGGGGCGGTGTTCGTCTCGGGCTGCCTGTTCCTCGCGGTCACGCTGTTCGGCCTGCGCGAGCTGATCGTGCGCGGCATTCCGCAGTCGATCCGCACGGCCATCACGGTCGGCATCGGCATGTTCCTGGCGATCATTGCGCTCAAGAGCGCCGGCATCGTGGCGGCGTCGCCGGCCACCTCGTCACGCTCGGCGACCTGCACCAGCCCCCGGCCGTGCTGGCGGTGATCGGCTTCTTCCTGATCGTGGTGCTCGACCGGCTTCGCGTGCCCGGCGCCATCCTGATCGGCATCGTCACGGTGACGGTGCTGTCGTTCTTCTTCGGCGGCAACCAGTTTCGCCGGCGTCTTCGCGCCGCCGCCGTCGATCGCGCCGACCTTCCTGCAGCTCGACATCGCGGGCGCGCTTCAAGGGCGGCGTGCTCAACGTGGTGCTGGTGTTCTTCCTGGTCGAGCTGTTCGACGCCACCGGCACGCTGATGGGCGTGGCCAAGCGCGCCGGCCTGCTGGTGCCGGGCACGCATGGAGCGGCTGAACAAGGCCCTGCTGGCCGACAGCGCCGCGATTTTTGCCGGGCTCGCTGCTGGGCACGTCGAGCACCACCGCCTATGTCGAGAGCGCCGCCGGCGTGCAGGCCGGCGGCCGCACGGGCCTGACCGCGCTCACGGTGGCCGTGCTGTTCCTGGCCTGCCTGTTCATCTCGCCGCTGGCCGGCGTGGTGCCGGCCTATGCCACGGCGCCGGCGCTGCTGTTCGTCGCCTGCCTGATGCTGCGCGAACTGGTCGAGCTCGACTGGGACGACCCGACCGAGGTCATCCCCGGCGTGGTCACGGCGCTGATGATGCCCTTCACCTACTACATCGCCAACGGCCTGGCGTTCGGCTTCATCTCGTACGCGGCGCTCAAGCTGTTCACCGGCAAGGCGCGCGACGTGCACTGGATGGCCTGGATCATCGCCGCGGTGTTCCTGTTCAAGTTCATCTACATCGGCGGGCACTGACGCCTGGCGCGGCCGCACTGCGGCAGGTGCGCAGCCGCTGTGGGCACGGATTTTCAGTGAAATAGGCCTCAAACGCTTGACAGGTAAGCACTGGTAGCTATGAAATATATAGCTGTCAGGCGCTGCCAGGCACGTACTCCGGGCGGTCGTTCGCCTGCGGTTTGAGGGGCTCGGTGGCCTTGCCATCGGCGCGCTCGCGGCGCCACTGCGCCTTGCGCGCCGTCCATTCGGCCAGCCGCTGGTGCGCGACGGTGCTGTCTTTTTCCATCTGCGCCGCGTCGGCCAGCTGCGCCGACAGCTCCAGCCGGATGCCGTTGGGATCGAAGAAATAGATGCTCTTGAAGATGTGGTGGTCGGTCACGCCGAGCACCTCGATGCCGTGCGCCTGCAGCCGCGCCTTGGTGTTTTCCAGCTCCTGCACGGTGTTGACGCGGAAGGCGATGTGGTTGACCCAGGCCGGCGTGTTGGGCGAGGGCTCGGCCTTGACGTCGTCGCCGAGATCGAAGAAGGCGATGAACGAGCCGTCCTGCAGGCGAAAGAAAAAATGCGTGTAGGGGCAGTACTCGCCGGTGCTCGGCACGTAGTCGCTCTGGATGATGTGGTAGAGCGGCAGGCCCAGGATGTCTTCGTAGAAGTGGCGCGTTTCCTCGGCGTCGCGCGCCTTGTAGGCGAAGTGGTGCAGCTGCTGCACAGCCGCGGGCGGCGGCAGCGCGGCGGGATCGGGGGTGGGCAGGGCGTTCATGGCGGTCTCCAGGGCAAGGTACTGAAATTCTACTATCCGTAATCTATTTACGTTAGTTGAACTTTTCAGGCTGTGCCGAACGCGCTGCAGGGCCGGGCGCAAAAAAGCCCGCTCCTGCGAACAGGGGCGGGCTGGCGGAGCCGGCAGCGTGCGCTGACGCTTACTGCTTGACGGCCTCGATCTGCACGATCAAGCGCACGTTCTTGGCAAAGCCCCAGTCGATGCCGTAGTTCATGCCGAACGCCGTGCGGTCGATGGTGGTTTCGAAGTCGCCGCCGCAGGTTTCGCGCTTTTGCAGCATGGGATTGGGGTAGCAGTTGAACTTCGAAGCCTTGAGCGTGACGGGCTGGGTCTTGCCCATCAGCGTCAGCTGGCCGGTCACTTCGCTGACCTTGTCGCCGCTGAAGTTGAACGTGTCGGACACGAAGCGGGCCGTCGGGTAGCTTGGCCGCGTCGAACAGTTCGGCGCTCTGCAGGTGCTTGTCGAAGGCTGCGGTGCCCGTGTTGATGGAATTGATGTGGAGGGTCAGGTCCACCTTGCCCGCCTTGCCGCCACGGTCGAATTGCACGGTGCCTTCCTTCTTGTCGAAGCGGCCGCGGTTGGTGGTGGTGCCCATGTGGTCGATCTCGAAGGTCACGAAGGTGTGGCTCGGGTCGATGGCGTATTGCGCGGGGGCTGCGTGGGCGGCACCTGCGGCCAGCGTTGCGGCTGCGGCCAGGGCGAAGAGGGACTTGCGCATGAAGGATTCCTTGAAAAAAGGGTGGCAGAAAGAAAAATCAGAGCTTGCCCACGCCGCTGAGCGCGAGCTTGAAGGTCACTTGCACGTCGTCGGCGACCATGGAGGTGTCGGCCCACTCGTTCTCGCCGATCTTGTAGGCCAGGCGTTTGAGGGCCAGCGTGCCAGTGGCGGTGGTGGTGGCGCCGTTCTGCGCCAGGGTCACGGGCACGACCACGTCGCGCGCCTGGCCCTTGATGGACAGCTTGCCCGCCACCTCGAACTTGCCGCCGCCCAGTGCCTTGATGCTGCTGGACTGGAAGCTGGCCTGGGGGAACTGGGGCACGTTGAACCACACCGGCTTGGGCAGTTCGGCGTCGGTCTCGCGCGAGCCGAGGGTGGCGCTGCCCGTGTCCACCGTGAAGGCGATCTTGCTGGTGGCAGGCTTGGCGGGGTCGAACGCGATCTGTGCGTCGAATTTCTGGAAGTGCCCCTGCAGCGGCACACCCATCTGGCGCGCGGTGAAGGCCATGCTGCTTTGCGCGGGCAGCAGCTTTTGTTCGGCATGGGCAGGCACGGTGGCCAGCAGGGCGCAGCCGCCCAGCAGGGCGGCGGACAGGACAGCAGGGATTTTCATGGGAAGACTCTTGAACAGGAAAAGGGTTCGGACAGCGCGCGCGGCCAATGGTTCAGCGCCGGCCGGGCCACATGCGCGCAAGCAGGCCGTCGCGGTCGATCCACTGGTGCTTGAGCACCGCCGCGACGTGCAGCACGACCAGCGCCGCCAGCGCGTAGGCGCTGATCCGGTGCCAGGGCTGGATGGCTTCGGCCAGTGCCTTGTTGACGGGCACGAAATCGGGCAACTGCACCCACGCCCAGGAACACGATCGGAAAGCCGGCCGCCGAGCTGTAGGCCCAGCCGATCAGCGGCACCGCAAAGAACAGCAGGTACATCAGGTGGTGTGTGCCGTGGTGGGCCCACTTCTGCCAGGCGGGCATGGCCTGCGCCACGGCGGCGGGCAGCGGCGGCGCGCGGTGCGTGAGGCGCCACAGCAGGCGCAGCAGCGACAGCGCCAGGATGGCCACGCCGGCCCATTTGTGCCAGTTGTAGAGCTTGAGGCGCTGTGGCGAGAACGGCAGGTCGGCCATGTACAGGCCCAGCGCAAACAGGGCCGTCAGCGCTGCGGCCAGCAGCCAGTGCAGCGCGATGGCGGTGTGGCTGTAGCGCGCGGAGCGCGCCGGGACGGTCGGAGAGGAGGAAGGCATGAGGGCGCCCACACGGGCGGTAAGAATGGACAGAAAAGGTCACCAAAGCAGGCCCAGGGCCGCAGCGTGAGAACCAGTGTAGGAAATGAAGCCTTCTTTCCGTTTCAACTGGATTGACGCCTCAGTTCAAACAAATTGAATGCTTGGCCGCAGCCTAGCCAGCGGTGCGGCCCCAGCGGCGGTTCAGCCCGCGAGCGCAGCGCTTTTCCAGGCCTGGGCGGCGGCGCCGGCATCGCCGCGCCGCTCGGCCAGTTCGGCCAGGCGGCGCCACGCGCTTTGGCGCAGCGCGGGGTCGTGCAGCTGCTGCGTGGACTGCGTCAGCAGCTGCTGCGCCTTGCCCCAGAGCTGGCGCTGCACGCAGGCCGCGCCAGCGAGGTACTGCAGGCGCGGGTCGCGCGGGTTGGCCTGGGCCGCGGCTTCGATGCGCGCGAGCCAGGTGCCGTCGAGCGCGTCCATGCCGGACTCGAGCGCACGCACCAGCTTGAGCGCGTGGTGATCGGCCAGACTGCCGGGAGCGCGCACCATCTGCTCCCACACCGGCAGCAGCCACTGGCGCACCGTGTGGCCGTCGCCCCCGAGCTGCGCCAGGCGCTGCGCGGCATGGATGGCCAGCTCGGGCATGGCGCGCTCGGTCGCTTCGAGCGATTGCCAGATGCGGTGCAGCTGCGCCGGGTCGTGCGCGCCATTGAGCAGCTCGATGGCCAGGCCGCGCACCAGGCTCTGCGCGGCCGGGGCCGAAAACGCGCCGTGCTTGGCCAGCAGGCGGGCGGTGTCCAGGGCGTCCTGCGTCTGGTGCGCCAGGCGCGTGGCCTTGAGCTTGACCCGCAGCGCCAGCGTGCGCCGCGCCGCACCCTGCGGCAGGCTGGCCAGCCATTCGAGCGCGGAGCCGGCCTCGCGCTCGTCGAGTGCCCAGCGTGCGGCGCGCAGCTGGATGCCTTCGCGCAGTTCCTGCTCATGGGCGGTGCCGTGCGCGGGCGCATGTTCGAGCGACTGCTGCAGGTGCGTGTCGCGGTGGGTGCGGTCTTGCAGCGCGTGCGAGCCCTCGGCCGCCACCAGGTGCGCCAGTGCGCGCAGCTGCCGGCCGTGGGGCACGGCTGCGCCGGCGCGGGCCAGCGCGCTTTCCTGTGCCAGGGCGCCCTGGGCCGCCTTGCGCGAGCGCAGGAAGCGGCCCGCCATGAGCTGGGCCATCGCGTCGAGCAGGGCCGAGTGCATGGCGCGCTCTTTTTGCTGCAGGCGCCAGCGGCGCGCCTGGTGCGGCAGTTCCAGCAGCGCGGCAAGCGCGCGCAGGGCCGCATACAGCGTGGCAAAGCCCAGCGCCAGCAGCAGCACCACCATGTTGAGCGACAGATCGAGCCGGTAGGGCGGCCAGAACAGCGTGACGCTGCCCTGGTTGTTGCCGGCAAACAGGGCCGTGGCGACGGCCACGCCAAACAGGGCCAGGAGCCAGAGTGCTGCGCGCATGCGGTCCGTCCTCGCGCGCTTCAGCGACCGGCGGCCGCGGTGGCCAGCGCGGACAGGGTTTCGTCCAGGCGCGGCAGTTCGGCGGACTTCATGTTGGCCTGGGCCTGCTGCAGCACCGTGGCGGCGTTTTGCGTGCGCCGCGACGCCGGGTCGAAATACTTGTTGAGCGCGGCGGTGGCCGCGGCCAGGTCGGAGCGCGCCGAGTCGAACTGGCGCGCCAGCACGCCCAGGCGCGCGTTGAGCAGCTTGAGCTTGAGGTTCTCGCGCAGGAAGAAGGTCTGGTCGGGCGCCAGCAAAATGGCTTCGGGCTGGTCGATGCGGCTCACGCGCACCAGGCCCCGCGCTTCGTCGCGCACCACTTCCCAGCTGCGCAGCAGCGCGGCCTGCCACCAAGGCTGGTCGGCGGCCGCGGGCTCGCCGCTGTCGCTGGAGGCGCGCGCATTCACGCGCCGGGTGGCGGCGGCCATGGCCACGGCGTTCTGCACGGGCAGGTCGTCCACCTGGCGCACCAGGTCGTCCAGGCGCGCGAGCAGGCCGGCGGTGTCGGTCACGTTGGTGCTGGCGATGCGCTCGAGGTCGTGGCCGATGGCGCGCTGCACCGGTGCCAGGCGCGGCTGGGCGGCGCGCTCGATGCGCTGCTGGGCGTTCTGGAGCGTGGCCACCAGCGGCTCGAGGCTGCCCGTGAGCCGGGTCTGCTGCTGCGCCATGCGGATCGCCGACTCGATGTCCACCACCAGGTTTTCATCGCGCGAGCGCGACAGGCTTTGCATCAGCTCTTCGAGCTGGCTGCGCTGCAGGGCGACTTCGCTGAGCCGGGTTTCGGCGACGGTGAGGCGGGCCGAGGTCTCGGTCACCTGCTCCTGCGCCTGGCGCGCCATGGTGCGCGCCTCGATCGCCTGGGTGCCAGCGTCGGTGCTCTGGCGCGCCAGCTGCTCCTGGATCGTGCTGAGTTTTTGCCACAGCAGGCTGGCACTGACCAGGGCCGCCACGGCGACGGCGCCCACGGTATACAGCGCGATCCGCGGTGCGCCTGGGGCCACCGTCGGGGGCGCCGGCACGGCCGCCGGAGGGGAAAAGGGGTCTGCTGCGGGCAGGTCGGGGGAGGGCGCGGCGCTCATGGGGCCGATTCTATCGAGGCAGCCACATCGGCCAGCGCGGGCCGGCATTCGCGCACGCAGCCAAAACCGGCCGCGCGCGCGGCCTGCGCGATGCGCGGGTGCGTGGCCAGGGCCCGTGCCTGGTCCCAGGCCTGGCCCGGCAGGGCCGCGCACAGGTGCGAGAGTGCCTGCGAACTGCTCAGCAGCCACAGCGAGCCGTCGTGCGCGGCCTGCTGCGCCAGCGTGCGCTGCGCGGCGGTGAACACGGGCGCGCAGCGCGTGTAGGCGACGGCAAAGTCCACCTGGGCGCCCGCGGCCTGCAGCTGCTGGGCGAGCCACTCGCGGCCCGAACCGTCGGTGGCGGCACCGGCTTCGGCGCCGCGCACGATCAGGATGCGGTCGCCCGGCGCGACCTGGCCGTGCACCTGCGCCCACAGCGCTTCGGACTCGAACTGCGCGGCGTCGGCGGCCGGCTGGTCGATGCAGTCCGCGCCCAGGCCCAGGGCCTGCAGCGTCTGCGCCGTGCCGGGGCCGGGCGACCAGACTCTTGTTTTGATAGCTGCTGGCGCTTGTGCAGCAAGCGTTTGAATCGTTTTTGAATCAAAAAAATGCTGGGCCGCATTGCCGCTGACGACCATGATGGCGCGGTAGCCTGCGGCGCGCTCGCGTGCGGCCTGCAGCGCCGCGGGGTCGGCGGGCGCGGCGATCGCGATCAGCGGCAGGGCCTGCGCGGCCAGGCCGCGCGCCTGCAGCGCGGCGACCCACTGCAGCGCCTCGCGCTCGGGGCGGGTGACGAGGGTGCGCGGCGCGGCCACGGCCGGGTTCAGCCTGCGCCGCCGGCGCGCAGCTGCGCCGCCACGGCTTCGCCCAGGGTGTTGGCCTGCTCCAGCGCTATCGCCGTGCCGCTGGCGCGGGCGCGCACCAGCGGCCTGCGGCCTTCGGGGTCGCCCCAGGCGGCGTCGAGGTGCAGCGCCGTGCCTTCCAGGCGCGCATGCGCGGCCAGCGGCATCGAGCAGCTGCCGCCCATGCAGCGGCTGACGGCGCGCTCGGCTGTCACCGTGAGCCAGGTCGGCAGGTGGGCGAGCGGCGCGAGCGCCTCGATCAGGTCCTGGCGGTCGCTGCGCACCTCGATGCCCAGCGCGCCCTGGCCCGCGGCGGGCAGCATCTCGGCGGGCTCGAAGACGGCGCGGATACGCTCGTGCAGGCCCAGGCGCTTCAAGCCCGCGGCCGCCAGCACGATGGCGTCGTACTGGCCCTCGTCGAGCTTGCGCAGGCGCGTGTCGAGGTTGCCGCGCAGCGGCGCGATCTTCAGGTCGGGGCGCAGCGCCTGCAGCAGCACCTGGCGGCGCAGGCTCGAGGTGCCGACCACGGCGCCCTGGGGCAGGTCGGCGAGCGTGGCGTAGCGCGGCGAGACAAACGCATCGCGCGGGTCTTCGCGCTCCATCACGCAGGCCAGCGCAAAGCCGGGCGGCAGCTCCATCGGCACGTCCTTGAGCGAATGCACGGCGATGTGGGCGCGGCCGTCTTCCAGCGCGGTCTCGAGCTCCTTGACGAACAGCCCCTTGCCGCCGACCTTGCTCAACGAGCGGTCCAGGATCTGGTCGCCCAGCGTGGTCATGCCCAGCAGCGACACGGCATGGCCGCGTGCGCGCAGCCGTGCCTGCACATGTTCGGCCTGCCACAGGGCCAGGCGGCTTTCGCGCGTGGCGATCACGACGGGGAGAAGTTGGGAATTCACGGGCAGCGTCACGCAGAAAAGAGGATGCGGGAATGCTAGCATGCTGCGCTGCAGCAGCGACCCCCGCCACCTGTGCCGTGGCGCCCCAGGAGACACTTGCGTGAGCGTGAAAAAAACAGACAAGGACCAGCCCCTGATCGAGGACATCCGCCTGCTCGGGCGCATCCTCGGCGACGTCATCCGCGAGCAGGAGGGCGTGGCCGCGTTCGACCTGATCGAGCAGGTGCGCCAGCTCTCGGTGGCGTTCCGCCGCGACGCCGACCAGGAGGCCGACAAGGCGCTCAAGAAGCTGCTCAAGGGCCTGTCGGCCGACCAGACGGTGAGCGTGATCCGCGCCTTCACCTACTTCAGCCACCTGGCCAACCTGGCCGAGGACCGCCACCACATCCGCCGCCGCACCATCCGCGAGCGCGCGGGCGACACGCAGGAGGGCAGCATCGAGGTGGCGCTCTCGCGCCTGCGCTGGGCCGGCATCGCGCCGGGCACCGTGGCCCAGACCCTGGCGGGCAGCTACGTCGCGCCGGTGCTCACCGCGCACCCGACCGAGGTGCAGCGCAAGAGCATCCTCGACGCCGAGCGCGAGCATCGCGCAGCTGCTGGCCGCGCGCGACGACATCGCCGAGCGCGCTCAGCTCTACAACGCGGCCAAGGACGCGCTCACGCCGCGCGCGCTCGCGGCCAACGAGGCCCAGCTGCGCGCCCACGTCGCCCAGCTGTGGCAGACGCGGCTGCTGCGCTACACCAAGCTGACGGTGGCCGACGAGATCGAGAATGCGCTCAGCTACTACGAAGCGACCTTCCTGCGCGAGATCCCGAAGATCTATGCCGACCTGGAGCGCGAACTGGGCGTGCCGCAGTGCACAGCTTCCTGCGCATGGGCCAGTGGATCGGCGGCGACCGCGACGGCAACCCCAACGTCAGCGCCGACACGCTGGAGCAGGCGCTGCGGCGCCAGAGCCGAGGTGGCGCTGCGCCACTACCTGACCGAAGTGCACCTGCCTGGGCGGCGAGCTGTCGATGTCGGCGCACCTGGTGGGCGTGACGCCCGAGATGCAGCAGCTCGCCGAGAGCTCGCCCGACACCAGCGAGCACCGCCAGGACGAGCCCTACCGGCGCGCGCTCACCGGCGTCTATGCGCGCCTGGCCGCGACGCTGCAAGCAGCTCACGTGGCGGCGAGGCCGCGCGCCACGCCGTGGCACCGCAAAACGCCTATGGCGACGCCGCCGAATTCCTGGCGCGACCTGCGCACCATCGCGGCCTCGCTGCAGGCCCACCACGGCGCGGCGCTCGCGGCGCCGCGCCTGCAGCCGCTGATCCGCGCCGTCGAGGTGTTCGGCTTCCACCTGGCCACGGTCGATCTGCGCCAGAGCTCCGACCAGCACGAGCGCGTGGTGGCCGAGCTGCTGGCCGTGGCGCGCATCGAGCCCGACTACGCCGCGCTGCCCGAGGAGGCGCGCCGCGGCGCTGCTGATGCGCCTGCTGCAGCGACGCGCGGCCGCTGCGCGTCATGGGCGCGCAGTACTCGGCGCACACCCAGGCCGAGCTGGCGATCTTCGAGACCGCGCGGCAGATGCGCCAGCGCTACGGCGCGGACGCGATCCGCCACTACATCATCAGCCACACCGAAACGGTCAGCGACCTGCTCGAAGTGCTGCTGCTGCAAAAGGAAGTGGGCCTGATGCGCGGCACGCTCGATGCGCAGGCGCCAGGCCGACCTGATCGTCGTGCCGCTGTTCGAGACCATCGAAGACCTGCGCAATGCCGCGCCCATCATGCGCGAGTTCTATGCGCTGCCCGGCGTGGCCGCGCTGGTGCGCCGCAGCGGCGGCGAGCAGGACATCATGCTGGGCTACTCGGACAGCAACAAGGACGGCGGCATCTTCACCAGCAACTGGGAGCTGTACCGCGCCGAGATCGCGCTGGTGGCGCTGTTCGACGAGTTCGCCACCGGCGCACGCCGATCCGCCTGCGCATGTTCCACGGCCGCGGCGGCACCGTGGGGCGCGGCGGCGGCCCGAGCTACCAGGCCATCCTGGCGCAGCCGCCGGGCACGGTGCGCGGCCAGATCCGCCTGACCGAGCAGGGCGAGGTGATCGCGTCCAAGTACGCCAACCCCGAGATCGGCCGGCGCAACCTCGAAACGCTGGTGGCCGCGACGCTCGAAGCCACGCTGCTGCAGCCGACCAAGCCGGCCACGCCGGCGTTCCTCGACGCGGCCGCGCAGCTGTCGCAGGCCAGCATGGCGGCCTACCGCGCGCTGGTCTACGAGACCCCGGGCTTCACCGACTACTTCTTCAGCGCCACGCCGATCCGCGAGATCGCCGAGCTCAACATCGGCTCGCGCCCGGCCTCGCGCAAGCCCTCGCAGAAGATCGAAGACCTGCGCGCCATTCCCTGGGGCTTCAGCTGGGGCCAGTGCCGGCTCACGCTGCCGGGCTGGTACGGCTTTGGCGCGGCGGTCGAGGCGTTCGTGCACGCGCCCGGCAAGGACCCCAAGGCGCAGCTGGCGCTGCTGCGCAAGATGTACCGCCAGTGGCCGTTCTTCAGCACGCTGCTGTCGAACATGGACATGGTGCTGGCCAAGAGCGACCTGGCGCTGGCCTCGCGCTACAGCGAACTGGTGTCCGATGCGCGCCTGCGCAAGAAGGTGTTCACCGCGATCGAGCAGGAGTGGCACCGCACGGCCGACGCGCTCACGCGCATCACCGGCGACAAGCAGCGCCTGGCGCACAACACGGCGCTGGCGCGCTCCATCCGCCACCGCTTCCCGTACATCGACCCGCTGCACCACCTGCAGGTCGAGCTGATCCGGCGCTGGCGCGCGGGGCAGGGCGACGAGCGCGTGCAGACCGGCATCCACATCTCGATCAACGGCATTGCGGCGGGGCTGCGCAACACCGGCTGATGGTGGCGGCAGGGCGGGCCGCCTGCCCAGGGCAATCGCACCTTATGCAGAGCATGGTCAGAAGCTTCAGAGGCTGTCGACGATGCCGCCCTCCACGCGCAGCGCCGCCCCGGTCGTCGCCGATGACAGCGGTGAGGCCACATAGGCCACCATGTTGGCGACCTCCTCCAGCTGCGCGGCCCGGCCGATGATGGACGACGGGCGGTGCTGCTTGACGAACGCCACACCGGCTTCTTCCAGTGTCTGGCCTGGCGCGGCATTGGCCATCAGCATCTGGGCAGCGCCTTCGGACAGCGTGGGGCCGGGCAATACGCTGTTCACGGTGACGCCGGTGCCCGCGGCCGTCTTGGCCAGGCCACGGGCCAATCCCAGCATGGCGGTTTTGCTCGTGCCGTAATGCACCATGTCTGCCGGAATGTTGAGTGCGGATTCCGAGGCGATGAACACCACGCGGCCCCAGTTGCGCTGCAGCATTTGCGGCATGTAGGCGCGCGACATGCGCACGCCGGACATGATGTTCACGTCCCAGTAGCGCTGCCACTCGGCGTCATCGATCTCAAAGAATGGCACGGTGCCGTAAATACCCAGGTTGTTGATGAGGATGTCGCAGTGCGGGGCCTGCGCCGCCAACCGCTGGCAGCCCTCGGCGGTGCCCAGATCGGCCGCCACGCCCTGCACGCTGGCGCCAGGCGCACGGGCCGCGACGGCGGCGATGGCCTGGTCCACGGCAGACTGGCTGCGGCCGTTGAGCACTACGGCGGCGCCGGCCTGGGCCAGTGACTTGGCAATGGCCAGGCCGATGCCGACGGTGGAACCCGTAACGACAGCGGTTTTGCCGCGGAGGTCGATATTCAGCATGGGAGCCTTTCAGGGTAAGTGCTTGCTATGGCCAGACTTTAGAAGAGCACGCACCATCAATCAACCATCGCATAGTTCATTGAATAAAAACTGATGGTTTTGAATCCATGGACAAGCTCACCGGCATGGCCGTTTTTGTGAAGGCGGTGGAGAGCGGTTCGTTTGCTGCAGCAGCCGATGCGCTGAACCTGTCGGCCCCGTGGCATGGGCATCATCCTGCAACCCGCTGCGCTGGTGGCGCAGGACTTGCTGGCCGGCCGCCTGGTGCCCGTGCTGCCCGGCTATGCCGCACCCGCTTTGCCGGTGCACCTGCTGACCGCGCCAGGGCGGCTGCGCACCCTGAAACTGCAGAGTTTTGTGGACTACGTGGAGGTTTTGGGTCCTTGGACCTGGCTTGCTGCGCCGCCCTGCGCGGACCCAGCCCCAGCGCGGAAGCGGTTTGAAGGTGGGCATCGAGAGCAAGCGCAGCCGCGCCGGCTGGGCTCCCGCTCATGTGGCCCAGGTGCTGGGCTGTGGCTGGCTATCAATTGACGTTCGATTGCACTGGCTGGTTGCAATAATTTCGATAGCTTCAAGCGCTTTGCTGGTAAGCGTTGCCGGTGCTTTTGTCCTTATTTCAGGCGCCGCGGCAGCTCAGTTGCCCAGCAGCTCGCCCACGGCGTGCAGGTCTTCCACGCGGTCGCAGATGGCCTTGACGCCCATCATGATCGGAATGCCGAGCAGCAGCCCCCACACGCCCCAGAGCCAGCCCCAGGCCAGCACGCTGATGAACACGGCCACCGGGCTCATGCTGCTGGTGCGGCTGGTGAGCCAGGGCGTGAGCAGGTTGCCCACCAGCGTGTGGATGACCAGCGAGGCGCCGCCCACCGCCAGCGCCATGTCGAAGGTGCCGAACTGCAAAAACGCCACCAGCGCCGAGGCGCCGGTAACGATGATGGAGCCGATGTAGGGCACCAGGTTCAGCACCCCCGCGAACACGCCCCAGACCGCGGCGTTTTGCAGGCCCAGCGCTGCATAGGCCAGGCCCGTGGCCACGCCGACGATCACGCTGGTGAGCACCTGCACCAGCAGGTAGCGCTGGATCTGGCCCGAGATTTCGTTGAGCACATGCACCGTCACCTTCTTGCGCTCCAGGCTCGGGCCGGCAATGCGCACGAGCTTGCGCCGGAACATGTCGCCCGAGGCGAGCGCGAAAAACGTGAGAAACACCACCACGGTGAACTGGCCAATGAGCGAGAGCAGGCCCATGGTGCCGCTCCAGAGGTAGGCGCGGATGTTGAGCGGGGCGCTCTCGATCTGCACGCGCTGCACGCCACGCTTCGTCGCCGGCGGCGCGGCATTCTCGGCGGCGGCCTGCTCGATCTGGGTGGCGGCCTTTTGCACCGTCTCGAGCGTGCTGGCGCTCTTTTTTCCCGACGACTGCTCACGCAGTTTGTCGCGCACCTTCTTGGCGGCCACAGGCAGCGACTCGACCACCTGGCTGGCGCCGTCGCTGAGCTGGGCCACCGTGGCGCCCAGGCCGCCCACGAGAGCGATCAGCAGCAGTGCCGCGCCGAGCCAGCGCGGAATGTGCCAGCGCTGCAGCGCCGCCACCAGCGGCGAGAGCGCGCTGGTCAGCAGCACGCTCATGGCCACCGGAATGAACACCGCCGCGGCCCAGTGCAGCACGGCAATGCCGGCAAACAGCGCCAGCAGCGCCAGCGAGAGGCTGCGCACATCCACGGGTGTGTTCAGCTGGTACGCGGGCAGCGGGTCGGGTTCGAGCGGCGGCACCAGCGGCGCATCGTTGTCCGGGGCCGCGGCCTCGGGTGGCGGCGCACTGGCCGAAGAGGCCGGGGCCTCGGGGTCCAGCGCATCCGCACCCGCCACCGGCGGGATGGGGGAAGTCAGTGCATGGGTCATCGCGGCATTGTGGGGCCACGGCGCCACGCGGCCACGTAGGCCTGCGCCGCATTGCTCAGCGGCTGCACACCGCAAGGCCAAGGTCTGGTAAGTGCCGCGGCCACGGGTGGCCGCCTTGCGCTCAGTGCAGCATCAGCGAGCCTGCGCTCTTGCTCTTGCCGGCGCGCGCGGGCGGGTTGCACAGGCCGCAGGTGAAGTGGCGGTTTTCGTACAGCTCGGTGACGAACTGGCCGTGGCACTGCGCGCACTGGGTGCGCGTGAGCATGCCGGCGTCGACGAACTTGACCAGGCGCCAGGCGCGCGTGAACGACAGCAGGGGCTCGACCTGGGCGATCTCGATCTGCTCGGTGTAGAGGCGGTAGGCCTTGGTCAGCAGGTCCACGGCATCGAGGTCCACGCCCTTGGAGAGGTACTCGTAGATGTTGAGGAACAGCGAGCTGTGGATGTTCTCTTGCCAGGTCAGGAACCAGTCGGTCGAAAACGGCAGCTGCCCCTTGGACGGCGACTTGCCCGCGACTTCCTTGTACAGCCGGATCAGCCGCTCGTACGACAGCGAGGTTTCCGACTCGAGCACCTGCATGCGCGCGCCCATCTCGATGAGCTTGGCGGCGCGCTCGATCTGCCTGGATTCCTGCAGCACGCTCTTGGCAGGGGCTTTGGCAGCGCTCTTGGCAGCCGGTGTGGCGGTGGTCTGGGCGGGGGTGGCGGCGCTGGCGGTCATGTCGGGCTTCCTGGAAATGGCGGTGAAGGGGCGGCGCGCTCAGAGCACTTCCGAGACACGGCTGGCCATCAGGATGTTGGCGTGCAGCGTGTTGGTGGCCTCGTTGCCGACCTTCTTGGGCGTGTTGTGGTTGGTCAGCAGGCTCCACACCAGGTTGTCGTCGACGCGGAAGCTGCAAAGAAGGGTGTTTCTGCTGGCCAGTTTCATCACTTGCGCGGCCGACAGCGAGACGAGAATATCGGCAGCGTCTTCGTTGAGCCCCAGACGGAACACTGCCTCGGCCTTGTCCTGGCGGATCAGGGTCTGCGCCAGCATCAGGTAGGTCAGGTTGGCTTCGCGGATCTCGGCCAGCAGTTGTTCGTTCGTCATGGTGCAATCCTTTTCAGTTCGGACCGCGCTGCCTGTTGCGTTGCGTGATCCGTTGAAATGGATTGTGAATTCGCCCCAATCAAAAATTAAGTCGGGGCTTGGCTATGCCGCGTGTCTGGTCGGGCGGCCGCCCTTGTAGGAATTTGTCCTACAAGCGGCGCAGCCTGCAGCGCCGGCGGTCGACGGCAGGCGCCTGCTGCGGCCGTGCTGCCGCGCGCCTCAGCCGCGCTCGACCGGGCGTGCCGGGTCGCTGCACCATTCGCTCCAGCTGCCGGCATACAGCGCGGTTTTTCCGAGGCCGGCGAGCTCCATGGCCAGCAGATTCGGGCATGGCGCTGACGCCGCTGCCGCAGTGGTGCACCACGCCCGTCGGGGTCGCGGCCGGCCAGCAGGGCCTCGAACTCCGCGCGCAGCACGGCCGCGCTCTTGAAGCTGCCCGTCGGCGCCGAGGTTGTCGGTGAACGGCCGGTTCAGCGCGCCCGGAATGTGGCCCGCGACCGGGTCCAGCGGCTCGACCTCGCCGCGGTAGCGCGGCGCGGCGCGCGCGTCGATCACGGTCTGGCCGGGCGCCTGCAGCTGCGCCAGCACCTGCTCGGCGCCGACCAGGCGGCGCAGCGGCTCGCCGAGACGAAGTTGGTCTGGAAATGCGCGGGCTCCTCGCCGCTGCGCCACGCCGCCGCCGGCCGCCTGCCAGGCCTGCAGGCCGCCGTCGAGCACGGCGACCGCGTCGTGGCCCACCCACTTGAGCATCCACCACAGCCGGCCGCAGTAGTTGGCGCCATTGCGGTCGTAGACCACGGCCTGCATGCCGTTGGCAAAGCCCACGCTGGACAGCCAGATCGCAAATTTCTCGCGGCTGGGCAGCGGGTGGCGGCCGCCCGAGGCCGGCGTGTCGGCCTCGTGCGCGGTGATGACGGTGCCGTCGGCGCCCGGCGCGCCGTGCGGTGCGCTCAGCGTCGGTGTCGAGGTGGGCGTAGACGGCGCCCGGAATGTGCGCGGCCAGGTACTGCTGCTCGCCCGCGGCGGGCTGCGTCAGGTCGAAGCTGCAGTCGAACACCATCAGCGGCGTGCCGCTGGCGGCTGCAGGGCCTGCAGTTCGTGCGGCGGAAATCAGGGTGGTGTACATGGCATGTCGGCCTCCATTGCAGATTCGTGTCAGTGTTCTTCGGCGGGCGCCTTCGGGCAGCGCGGGCGCGCAGCACGGTGGCCACGATGCCGCTGCCCACGATCAGGGCCATGCCGAGCCAGCCGATGGGCGGCGATCTGGTCGCCGAACAGCAACACGCTGTAGATCGCCGCAAAGACGATGCCCGAATACTGCAGGTTGGCGACCACCAGGGTGCCGCGCTGCGTCTTGGCGCATGGGCATAGGCGCGCGTCATGCACAGCTGCCCGCCGCGCGGCCAGCACGCCAATCGGCAGCAGCCACAGGCCGGCCGCCAGGCCCGGCCAGGGCGAGATGCCGGTCAGCAGCAGGGCCGCGCCACCGGCCAGCGCGGAGCCGACGGCGAAGTAGAACACCGTGCGCGTCTCGGGCTCGCCCAGGCGCGACAGCGCCACCACCTGCATGTAGGCGAAGGCGGCCGTCAGGCCCGACAGCAGGCCCACCAGGCCGGCGAAGCCCTGGTTGTCGTCGATGCGTGGGGCGCAGCATCAGCACCACGCCGCGCGAAGCCCGCCAGCACCGTGAGCACCAGCGGCCCCTGCAGCGCGGGGCGCGGCGTGGTCGCGCCGGCGCGGGCGCCAGGCCAGCAGCGCGCCGCCGATCAGGAAGGCGGCGATCCAGACGCTGCTCATGTAGTTGAGCGTCATGGCCGTGGCCAGCGGCAGGTGGGCGATGGCATAGAACCAGGCGCCCAGCGAGAGTCACGCCGATCAGGCTGCGCCAGGCGTGCATGCCGGGGTAGCGCGTGCGCCAGCGACGACGCCCTGCGAGCGCGCCAGCAGCCACAGGAAGAACGATGCCGATGAGGCCGCGGTAGAACACCAGTTCGGCCGAGCTGAACCAGCGCCGAGGCGATCTTCACGCACACGCCCATGGTGGCGAACAGGAACGCGGCCAGCACCATCCAGAGGGCTTGCATGTGTGTGGGGTTTTGAAGTGAAAATAGCTGCAAACGCTTGTGTGACAAGCGCTGGCAGCTATTGTAATAGGAGTGCTGGCGGGGCGTGCGTGGTGCTCAACGCTCGGGCACGGTCGCGCCCATGGCGTCGCGGTACCACTCGTGGAAGTGCTGCATGCCGTCTTCCATCGGGCTCTGGTAGGGGCCGACTCTCGTTGTCGCCGCGCCGCATCAGGGCCTGCGGCCGGCGTCCATGCGCTCGGCGATCTCGTCGTCTTCGACGCAGGTTTCCATGTAGGCGGCCTGCTGCGCCTCGACGAATTCGCGCTCGAAGGCGACGATTTCTTCGGGGTAGAAGAACTCCACCATGTTCAGCGTCTTGCTGCGGGCCGATCGGGTGCAGCGTCGAGACGGTGAGCACGTGCGGGTACCACTCGACCATGACGTGCGGGTAGTAGGTCAGCCAGATCGCGCCGTACTCGGGCGGCTTGCCTTCGCGGTACTTGCAGCAGCTGCTCCTGCCAGCTTCTGGTAGACCGGGCTGCCGGCGCGGCCGAGCCGGTTGGCCACGCCCACGGTCTGCACCGAGTAGTTGCTGCTCGAACTCCCAGCGCAGGTCGTCGCAGGTGACGAAGCTGCCCAGGCCGGGGTGGAAGGGGCCGACGTGGTAGTCCTCGAGGTAGACCTCGATGAAGGTCTTCCAGTTGTAGTTGCACTCGTGCAGCTCGACGCGGTCGAGCGCGTAGCCCTCGAAGTCGAGGTCGGCGCGCGGGCCCATGCGGGCCAGGTCGGCTGCGACGTCGCGGCCGTTGTCCTCGAACAGCAGGCCGTTCCACTCCGTGCAGCGGGTAGTTGTGCAGGTTCAGGCAGGGGTCCTGCGCGAAGTGCGGCGCGCCGATCAGCGTGCCGGTGGTGCGCGCGTCGGCCGCGCGTAGGTCCAGCGGTGCAGCGGGCAGACGATGTTGCCGCCGCGTGCCTGGCGCCTCGAGCGAGCCGCGGCCCTGCAGGATCAGGGCCTGGCGGTGGCGGCAGACGTTGGAGATCAGCTCCACGCCCTTGGGCGTGTGCACCAGCGCGCGGCCCTCGCGCTCCTGCGGCAGGGTGTGGTAGTCGCCCAGTTCGGGCACGGCGAGCCGATGCCCGACATAGCGGGGCCCGCGCTGCGAAGAGCGTTCCATGCTCGCGGGCGTAACAGCGCCTCGTCGAAGTAGCTGGAAACTGGAAGTTGGCTTGCGGCCTGCTGCAGTTGAAGACTTAAATCAGACATGGGTGACCTGACCAAAGCTCCCCACAGGGAGAAAGAACAAGAACGGAAGGCGCCGGGGAAAGAATAGACGGCCCGAGCAGGTGCCGGTAGCAGGGAACGGGATTATAGGACGTGGGCGATTGTACCCCGGGCGCATTCCCATGGGCCCCGTCCGTGAAATAGCGCCGTTTCACGCCAAAGCCCCGAGCGGCGCCCAGGGCCGTCCGCATGCGTACCGGCCTAAAATCGCCCGCTTTACCCTCAGTCCGCCGCTGCCTTCCCATGCCCGACACCCGAGACCGCCTGCCCGGCCAGCTACGAAGCCGGCGCTGCAGGAACTCGAGCAACTGGTGGCCGCACTCGAGTCGGGCCAGCTGCCGCTGGACCAGTTGCTCGGCCGGCTACCAGCGCGGCGCCGCGCTGCTGGCCTTCTGCCGCGACCGCCTGCAGGCCGTCGAAGACCAGATCAAGGTGCTCGACGCCGGCAGCCTGCAAGCCTGGACGCAACGAATGAACGGCGTGCGACAGCGCACGCTGGGACGCCGGCTTCGACCTGGCCGCCTGGAGCGAGCCCCATCTGGCAGCAGGTCGAAGCAGGCGCTGTCGCGCTGGGTCGGCGTCGACGCGCCCGCCGCGGCTGGGCGACGCCATGCGCTACGCCGTGCTCGACGGCGGCAAGCGGCTGCGCCCGCTGCTGGTGCTGGCCGCCAGCGAGGCGGTCGGCGGCGATGCCGCACGCCGCCCTGCGCGCGGCCTGCGCGGTCGAGCTGATCCACGCCTATTCGCTGGTGCACGACGACCTGCCCTGCATGGACAACGACGTGCTGCGCCGCGGCAAGCCCACGGTGCACGTGAAGTTCGGCGAGGCCGACGCGCTGCTGGCCGGCGATGCGCTGCAGGCGCTGGCCTTCGAATTGCTCACGCCCGACGGCGACGAGCGTGCGCCGCGCGGTGCAGGCCGCGCTGTGCCGCCTGCTGGCGCGCGCGGCCGGCAGCCAGGGCATGGCCGGCGGCCAGGCCATCGACCTGGCCAGCGTCGGCCTGGCGCTCGACGAAGCGCAGCTGCGCCAGATGCACCGCCTCAAGACCGGCGCGCTGCTGCAGGGCAGCGTCGAGATGGGCGCGGCCTGCGGCGCCGTGCCGGCGCCGCCGCGCTGGCAGGCCTGCGCGACTACGGCGCCGCGCTGGGCCTGGCCTTCCAGGTGGTGGACGACATCCTCGACGTGATCGCCGATTCGGCCACGCTCGGCAAGACCGCCGGCAAGGACGCCGCCAGCGACAAGCCCACCTACGTCTCGCTGCTGGGCCTCGAGCGGCGCGCGCGCCCAGGCGCAGCGAGCTGCTGGCCGAGCGCGCTCGCCGCGCTCGACGCAGCGGCGCTGGCCGACACCGCCGCCCTGCGCGCGCTGGCCCACATGGTCGTGGACCGCGACCGATAACGAACAACACATCCCCATGGCTCCGCTGCTCCCCACCATTCCACGATCCCTCCGGCGCTGCGCCGCTTCGACCGCGCTGCAGCTCAAGCAGCTGGCCGACGAGGTGCGCGCCTGCGTGCTCGACAACGTGTCGCGCACCGGCGGCCACCTGAGCTCCAACCTCGGCACGGTCGAGCTGACCGTGGCCCTGCACCATGTCTTCAACACGCCGCACGACCGGCTGGTGTGGGACGTGGGCCACCAGACCTATCCGCACAAGATCCTGACCGGCCGGCGCGAGCGCATGCCCACGCTGCGCCAGCTCGGCGGCCTGTCGGGCTTTCCGCAGCGCGCCGAGAGCGAGTACGACACCTTCGGCACCGCGCATTCGTCGCACCAGCATCTCGGCCGCGCTCGGCATGGCGATGGCGGCCA
This sequence comes from uncultured beta proteobacterium, assembly GCA_963703375.1. Lineage (GTDB taxonomy): Bacteria > Pseudomonadota > Gammaproteobacteria > Burkholderiales > Burkholderiaceae_C > Simplicispira. Next base: position 1,352,503 of record CAVPEF010000004.1, read on the forward strand.
AGCAGAAGGGCGAGGACCGCCACGCGGTGGCGATCATCGGCGACGGCGCGCTGACCGCCGGCATGGCCTTCGAGGCGCTCAACAACGCGGGCGTCGTGCGACTGCAAGCTGCTGGTCATCCTCAACGACAACGACATGTCGATCAGCCCGCCGGTGGGCGCGCTCAACCGCTACCTGGCGCAGCTCATGAGCGGCAAGTTCTACGCCGCCGCCAAGAACGTCGGCAAGAGCGTGCTGCGCGCCGCGCCGCCGCTGTTCGAACTGGCCAAGCGCTTCGAGCAGCATGCCAAGGGCATGGTGGTGCCGGCCACGCTGTTCGAGAAGTTCGGCTTCAACTACATCGGCCCGATCGACGGCCACGACCTCGATTCGCTGATTCCCACGCTGGAGAACCTCAAGCAGCCTCGACGGCCCGCAGTTCCTGCACGTGGTCACCAAGAAGGGCCAGGGCTACAAGCTGGCCGAGGCCGACCCGGTGGCCTACCACGGCCCCGGCAAGTTCGATCCGGCGGTCGGCCTGGTCAAGCCGCGCGACCGCGCCCAAGCAGACCTTCACGCAGGTCTTCGGCCAGTGGCTGTGCGACATGGCCGCGCAGGACGGCCGCCTGGTCGGCATCACGCCGGCCATGCGCGAGGGCTCGGGCATGGTCGAGTTCGAGCAGCGCTTTCCCGAGCGCTACTACGACGTCGGCATCGCCGAGCAGCATGCCGTGACCTTCGCCGCCGGCCTGGCCTGCGAGGGCCTCAAGCCCGTGGTGGCGATCTACTCCACCTTCCTGCAGCGCGCCTACGACCAGCTGATCCACGACGTGGCGATCCAGAACCTGCCCGTGGTGTTCGCGCTCGACCGCGCGGGCCTGGTGGGCGCCGACGGCGCGACGCACGCGGGCGCCTACGACATCCCGTTCCTGCGCTGCATCCCGAACATGAGCATCGCCTGCCCGGCCGACGAGGCCGAATGCCGCCAGCTGCTGACGCAGCGCCTACGAGCAGGACCACCCGGTGGCGGTGCGCTACCCGCGCGGCGCCGGCGTCGGCGTCACGCCGCAGCCAGCGCTCGGAGGCGCTGCCCTTCGGCAAGGGCGAGATCCGCGCGCGCAAGGGCGCAGCGCATCGCCATCCTGGCCTTCGGCACCTTGCTGTACCCGGCGCTGCAGGCGGCCGAGGCGCTCGACGCCACGGTGGTCAACATGCGCTGGGCCAAGCCGCTCGACGTCGAGCTGCTGCTGCAAGGTGGCCGGCGACGCACGACGCCTCGTCACGCTGGAAGAGGGCGCCATCATGGGCGGCGCGGGCAGCGCGGTGCTCGAGGCCCTGCAGGCCGCGCGGCGTGCTGCAAGCCCGGTGCTGCAACTGGGCCTGCCCGACGTGTTCATCGAGCATGGCGATCCGGCGCAAGCTGCTGGCCCTGCAGGGCCTCGATGCCGCGGGCATCGAGAAGTCGGTGCGCGAGCGATTCCAGCGACTTTGAGAATCCTCAGCCTGCGGCGCGGGCGCAGGCGGGGATATCGACAACTGTGCCGCCGCGGCCTCCCAAAATCCACAGACCTGCAGTGTGCCTTCCGCACTGCACGGGACAACAGGGCGGCGCGGCACCTGCCTGGAGACACAACCCTGGCCGTCGTTCTTCGCCAGAGAGGTGCGGATCTTCTCGGGCGGCAAATTCGACGTCGTGGTGCATGCTGGTGGCGAGTTGCTGCCGGCCTACGGGGTGCTCAATCCCATGCGCTTCGGCAGCTCGTCATTGCCAAAACCAAGGTGCTGCCATTTTCGTTGCCCGTGCTCGACGCTGCGTTTCGCGCCTCCACGGAGGTGTTTGCCCAGAACGAAAGCCGCAGTCCGGAGTGGAAAAAAATCTACGTCGACATGCGCAAATTTCAGCGCGACCAGATATTTTGGTTCCGCTTTGCCGAGGCGCGCTACGACAGCTTCATGTCGGCGCAGCGGGTCTGAAGCACCACCGCACGCCCCCCAAGCGTTCGATGCTTGCAGAACCCTGAATCCAGGGGGGCATAGGGCGCGTTTGCGGGGGAAAACCCGCAATGGCAGAAGAGAGCATCTTTTTACAATTGCCGAGGCTAAAACCATCGGCCCCCCGTGCACAACACATCGCGGCCGAATTCTGCAAACAATACCCGGAGAGAACTTCATGGATCGTCGCTCAATCATCAAACATGCCGGCATTGCTGGCGTGTTGGCCGCTGGCGTTGCGCCTGCCGTACACGCCCAGGCCGCGGTGCGCTGGCGCCTGGCTTCCAGCTTCCCCAAATCGCTGGACACGATTTTCGGCAGTGCCGAAATGCTGTCCAAGACGGTGAAAGCCATGTCGGGCGGCAAGTTCGAAATTTCCGTGCACCCTGCCGGCGAGTTGATGCCAGCGTTCGGCGTCGTCGATGCACTGCAATCAGACACCATCGACATGGCCCAGTCTGCGGCCTACTACTTCACCGGCAAGGACCCCATCTTCGCGTTCAGCTGCGCCGTGCCTTTCGGCCTGACCGCACGCCAGAGCACCTCCTGGAAGAAGTACGGCAACGGCAGCAAGCTGCTCGATGCCTTCTTCGAAAAGTACAACTTCCACACCGCCAGCGCCGGCAACACCGGCACGCAGATGGGCGGCTGGTACCGCAAGGAAATCAAGACCGTTGAAGACCTGAAGGGCTTGAAGATGCGCATGGGCGGCGGCGTGTTCGGCGAGGCGATGGCCAAGCTGGGCGTGGTGGCGCAGAACATGCCTGCTGGCGACGTGTACCAGGCGCTCGAAAAGGGCACGCTGGACGCCGCCGAGTTCGTGGGTCCTTACGACGATGCCAAGCTGGGTTTCAACAAGGTGGCGCCCTACTACTACTACCCCGGCTGGTGGGAAGGTGGCGCGGACCTGGAGTTCTTCATCAACAACAAGAAGTTCGCCACGCTGTCCGACGAAAACAAGGCCATCCTGAATGCTGCCATGGCCGTGGCCGCCACCGACATGACCGCCAAGTACGATGCGTACAACCCCATCGCGCTGAAGAAGCTGGTAGCCGAAAAGACCAAGCTGACAGCCTTTCCCGAAGGCCGTCATCGACGCCGGTTTCAAGGCCTGCATGGAGGTCTATCGCCGAGCACGAACGCCAAGTCGCCCGAGTTCAAGAAAATCTACGACGACATGCGTGCCTTCCAGCGTGACCAGATCCTGTGGAACCGCTTCTCCGAGTACCCGTTCAACCAGTACATGAACGGCGTGAAGATTTGATCTGACGTTCATTGCCGTGCGCAGCCCTTGAGGGCTGCCGTATAAAAAAGCCGCGCATGTCGCGGCTTTTTTTTCGCCCCGGGGTGAGCGTGAGGTGGGCTCGGGCAGAGAACCGGGCCGTGGAATAGCGGAATTTGTGGTCTATGGTCAGGGGCGGTACGGCGCAGAGTGAGATCCCAGCGTCCCTACACCGACAGCGCTCGGGCACGATTGGGTATGACTGGGTGCAAAAACCTGAACTCGTGACCGCACAGCCATTTCCGATAGGTCCACAGGTTCCGAGTCAGTCGGTAAAACGGTGGGTGGCACAAAAAAGGCCCCGAAGGGCCTTGTGTGATCGGGTGGTGGGCCCCGCTACCTGGCGGGGCGCAACCTTGGCATTCCGGTCAGTTCGCTGGTTTTTTCAGCGCATCTTCCATGGCCTTCATGGGGTCATCGGCAGGCGCTTCTGCAGCGGGCGCCGGCTCGGAAGCAGAAGTGCCAGGTGCTGCGGGCGGTGCAGCATTCGGTGCGGTTTCGTCGCTGGCGCCATAGGGCTCTTCCCCGTACGACTCGCTGTCGGATGGCGTGCCCAGCGTGTCGCGCATCTCGTCGCCAATGTTCTCCATGTTGTATTCCACCTTCGCATCGAGCGCGCCCGTGACGATCTGCGGGAACGCGATCAGCACGCCCACCATGGTCAGCTGGATCAGCAGGAACGGAATCGCACCCCGGTAGATCTGCATCGTGGTGACAGGCTCCATCGTCTTGCGCGTCACGCGGTCGATGTAGGGCTTGTCCGGTGCCACCGAGCGCAGGAAGAACAGCGCAAAGCCAAAGGGCGGGTGCATGAACGAGGTCTGCATGTTCACGGCCAGCAGCACGCCGAACCAGATCAGGTCGATGCCCAGCTTGTCGCGCCACCGGGTGCCAGCAGCGGCACCACGATGAACGACAGCTCGAAGTAGTCCAGGAAGAACGCCAGGAAGAACACCATCACGTTCACCGCGATCAGGAAGCCGACCTGGCCGCCGGGCAGGGTGGTGAGCAGGTGCTCCACCCAGATCGGGCCGTCGGCCGCCTGGAACACCAGGCTGAATGTGGTCGCACCGATCAGGATGAACATCACGAAGCTCGACAGCTTGGTGGTGGAGCGCGAGCGCCTGCTTGAGCAGCTTCATGTCCAGGCGCTTGCGCGCTCCAGCCCATGATCAGGGCGCCCATGGCGCCCATGGCGCCGCCTTCGGTGGGGGTGGCCACGCCCAGGAAGATGGTGCCCAGCACCAGGAAGATCAGCAGCAGCGGCGGGATCAGCACGAAGGTCACGCGCTCGGCCAGGCGCGACAGCAAGCCCAGCTTCAGTCCCTTGTTGACCAGCGCAATGGCCAGCGCCACCGCCGTGCCGCCGCACATGGCCACGACGACCTTCTCGTCGGTGGGCACGGACGTGACCAGTTCGCCCTGCCACCATGTATGCACCTCGGCCATGTGGCGCGCCAGAAAGATCGACACGATGGCCGACAGCGTTGCCAGCACGGTCAGCGATGTGTAGCCGCCGCTGCCGTTGGGCTCGCGGTAGGTGCGCGCTTCCGGCGGCAGCGCCGGCACCTGCGTGCGGCTTGAACACCGCCAGGAACATCACGTAGAGCACGTACATGCCCATCAGCATGAAGCCGGGAATGAAGGCGCCCTTGTACATGTCGCCCACGCTCTTGCCCAGCTGGTCGGCCATCAGGATCAGCACCAGCGACGGGCGGAATGATCTGCGCCAGCGTGCCGGAGGCGGCAATCACGCCGCTGGTCAGCCGGCGGTCGTAGCCGTAGCGCAGCATGATGGGCAGCGAGATCAGACCCATGGAGATCACCGAGGCTGCCACCACGCCGGTCGTGGCAGCCAGCAGGGCGCCCACGAAGATCACGGCGAGCGCCAGGCCGCCGCGCATCGGGCCGAACACCTGGCCCACGGTGTCGAGCAGGTCCTCGGCCATGCCGCTTCGTTCGAGGATCAAGCCCATGAACGTGAAGAACGGCACGGCCAGCAGCGTGTCGTTGGCCATGATGCCGATCAGGCGCTGGGGCAGCCAGGCCAGCACCGAGCTCGGGAAAATGCCCATCTCGATGCCGATGAAGCCGAAGAACAGGCCGCAGGCACCGAGGCTGAAGGCCACCGGGAAGCCCAGCAGCAGGAACAGGATCAGCCCCGCAAACATGAAGGGGGCGAAATTGGTCGCGAAGAATTCCATGGTGAAGATGCTCCGGGGGCTCAGCGTGCGGGCGTGGCGGGTGGAGTGGTGCCCGCAGCACTTGCGGCAGCAGCGGCTTCGTGCTGCTGGCGCAGGATCTCAAGCAGTTCCTCTTCGGAGGACTTGTCCACCAGGCGGCCCATGGGGTCCGGCCCCTGGCCGCGCAGGAAGGCGATACGCTTGATCAGTTCAGACCAGCCCTGCAGCATCAGCAGCGTGAAGCCCACTGGCAGGGCGACCCACACAGGCCAGCGGATCAGGCCGCCAGGGTTGCCCGACATTTCGCCGGTCTGGTACATCTGCACCACCAGCGGCCAGCTCAGATACAGCACCAGGCCGCACAGCGGCGTGAGGAAGAACGCAAAACCCACGATGTCGATCCAGACCTGCACGCGCTTGGGCAGGCGGCTGTTGACCACGTCGATGCGCACATGTTCGCGGTGCAGCAGCGTGAAGCCGGCCGCCAGCCAGGAAGGACCAGGCAAACAGGTACCACTGCGCTTCCAGGAAAGCGTTGGAGCTGACCCCGAAAATCTTGCGCACCAGGCGTTGATGGCGCTGACGGCGGTGGCGGCAAAGATCAGCCAGATGACGTATTTGCCGACTTGGCGTTGAGCCAGTCGATGCCTCTGGAGAGTCTGATGAGGGCTTGCATGGGGTCTCCGAAAAAGCCTGCGTGCACAAAAAGAGATCCGCCACCGCCGGGGGCTGGCGAATCAGCAAATTGTTACGAATCAACGATTTTACGAACCAATACCGGCCGAGACTGACGAGTGCGTGACGGGCGTTATTGGTGTTATCCCCTACAAGGCCAGAGTGTCCGGCGCGGTGCCTGTGCGGTTTTGAGCAGCCAGGCGCTCAGAATGCTCGGGGCCTCACCGGAGGTGACAGCTTTGCGCGCACTGGCTGTCGTCCCTGCGAATGCACCCGCCAATGGCCGGGGTCGCGCCGGCCCGGAGGGCGCGCTGTGCGCTCTCAGCGGCTGCGCCGCGCACTGGCCGCGGGCTGCAGTTTGCGGTAGACCGTGGCGCGGCTGATGCCCAGGGTGCGTGCGGCATCGGCCACGTTGCCGCGCGCGTCCTGCACCGTCTGGCGGATCAGCGCGGTCTCTGCATCGCGCAGGCGCGCGTGCTTGGCTGCAATGGCGCCGTGCGGCCTGGTGGCGCCGGCCTGCGGCTGCGCCAGGCCCTGCAGGCGCAGGCCCGACCACAGCGGCAAGTCCAGTGGCACAGCCAGCTGGCGGTGCGCGGCGTCGAACACCCGCGGCCAGGGCAGCGCCAGCCAATCGGCGCAGTGCAGGCGCCGGCCTGCAGGCCCCAGTGGCAGGGGCAGCAGTTGGTGTGCCAAGCGGTTGCAGCCCACCACAAAGCCCTCGGCGTCGAGCGTGAGCAGGCCGTCGACCTCGCTGCCCATTGGCACCCCCGGCCAGTTCACGCGCAGCAGCACGGCGTGTGGCAGCTGCAGCAGCAGCGCGTCTTCGATGGCGCGGGCCGACCGCGCGACCAGATGGCGCAATTCGGAGCGCTCGGGCACGTCGACGCCGGTCAGGTCGAGCATGCCCACGCATTCGCCGCCCGGGCCCTGCAACGGAGCGCCCGCGCAGCTGTAGCGGCTGTTGCCGTCAAAAAAATGCTCGCCGCGGTGCAGCCGCACGGGCTGCAGCTCGGCCAGCGCTGCGCCAATGGCGGTGGTGCCCACGGCGGCTTCCGACAGGTCCAGCCCCACGCGGCCAATGGCGCGTGCGCACGCGTCGGTGCGGTCGATGGCGCCCTGCACATCGACCACCACGCCCTGCGCATCGGTCAGCAACGTGAAATAGCGCATGCCCGCCACGGCATGCGTGAGCTGCGCCAGCACGGGCCGCGCCGCGCGCAGCAGCGCGCCATGCAGCTCGGCGGTGCGGCGCAGGGTGCTGGCGTCCACGGCACCGAACACCACCGCCTCGCCGGGCTGGCGGCCACTGGCGAGGCAGCGCTGCCACGACCGGACGATCCAGGGTGCCACGCCGCAGGCCTCGGTCGGTGCGCCGGTCTGCAGCAACGCGCGCCGGGCCTGGGCGATCAGGGCGCTGCGGTCGGTGGGCGGGTGCAGGTCGGGCGCGAACATCGGTACCCCCGGGGTGGTCGCTGGGCCGCGGCGGCAGCCGAGCGCAGGCTGCAGGGTCCCGCGCGGGTGCGCTGCAGCATGTTTCATTTTGAGAATACCTTGCGGGTCGCCGTAGAAATCTAGGGTTGTCCCTAGGAATGGACGTCCGGGCGGGGCAGAAGATGCGCCTTGCCAATCCAGCCATCACCCTCCGAGGAGACAGCGAGATGCAAGTCCAGTTCACGGTCAATGGCCGCGCGGCCAGTGTCGACGTTCCTCCCCACACCTTGCTGGTGCATGCGCTGCGCGAGCACCTGCACCTCACCGGCACGCACGTGGGCTGCGACACCAGCCAGTGCGGCGCCTGCACCGTGATCGTCGACGGCCACGCCGTCAAGTCGTGTGCCATGCTGGCCGCGCAGGCACAGGGCGCAGACGTGCAGACCATCGAGGGCCTGGCCGCGCCCGACGGCACCCTGCATCCCATGCAGGCCGCGTTCAAGGAGTGCCACGGCCTGCAGTGCGGCTTTTGCACGCCCGGCATGGTGATGAGCGCGCTGGACCTGGTGCAGCGGCATCCCAACGCCAGCGAGGCGCAAATCCGCGAATTGCTCGACGGCAACATGTGCCGCTGCACCGGTTACCAGAACATCGTCAAGGCCGTGCAGCAGGGCCAGCAGGCCATGGCCGGCGCCTGAGCCGCAGGCCGCACTAGGAGACACAACCATGGGTGCATCCGACTTTTCCAAGCTGCCGCACATCGGTGAATCGCTCCGCCGCAAGGAGGACTACCGCTTTCTCACGGGCGCCGGCCAGTACACCGACGACGTGGTGCTGGCGGCGCAGACCTTTGCCGTGTTCGTGCGCTCGCCGCACGCGCATGCCAAGGTCAACGGCGTCCACACCGATGCCGCCACGGCGCTGCCCGGTGTGCTGGGCGTGTTCACGGGCGCCGACGTGGCGGCCGACCACATCAATGGCCTGCCGTGCGGCTGGCTGATCACCAGCACCAACGGCGAGCCCATGAAAGAGCCGCCGCACCCCATCCTGGCGCAGGGCAAGGTGCGCTACGTGGGCGACCAGGTGGCCATGGTGGTGGCCGAGACGCTGCAGCAGGCGCGCGATGCCGCCGAGCGCGTCGAAGTTGATTACGAGGTGCTGCCCGCCGTCGTCAGCGTGGCCGATGCGGCCGCGGGCGCCGTGGCCGGGGCGGTGGTGCACGACATCGCCGAAGACAACCACTGCTTCAAATGGGCCCTGGGCGACAAGGCCGCCGTCGATGCGGTGTTTGCCAACGCCGCGCACGTCACGCAGATCGACCTGGTCAACAACCGGCTGATCCCCAACGCCATCGAGCCGCGCGCCGCCATCGGCTCGTACAGCAGGGCGAACGATGAATACACGCTGTACGTCAGCAACCAGAATCCGCACGTCGAGCGCCTGCTGCTGACGGCCTTCGTCATGGGCCTGCCCGAGCACAAGGTGCGCGTGATTGCGCCCGACGTGGGCGGCGGCTTCGGCTCCAAGATCTTTCTGTACGCCGAAGACGTGTGCCTGACCTGGGCGGCGAAAAAGCTCAATCGCAACATCAAGTGGGTGGCCGAGCGCAGCGAAGCCTTCCTGACCGACGCGCACGGGCGCGACCATGTGAGCCATGCCGAAATGGCCATGGATGCGCAGGGCCAATTCGTGGCGCTGCGCGTGCACACCGATGCCAACCTGGGCGCCTACCTCAGCACCTTTGCCAGCGCCGTGCCCACCATCCTCTATGCCACGCTGCTGGCGGGCCAATACACCACGCCGCAGGTGTATGTCGAGGTGGATACCTGGTTCACCCACACCGCGCCTGTCGATGCCTACCGCGGCGCAGGCCGGCCCGAGGCCACCTATCTGCTCGAGCGCCTGGTGTCGCGCTGTGCCTGGGAACTGGGACTCGCGCAGGACGAGATCCGCAAGCGCAACTTCATCACCCACTTTCCCTACCAGACGCCGGTGGCGCTGCAGTACGACGTGGGCGACTACCAGGCCTGCATGGCGCAGTCGCAGGAACTCGCCGATGTCGCGGGTTTCGGGGCGCGCCGCGCGGCCAGCGAAGCCCGGGGCCTGCGGCGCGGCATCGGCTACTCGTCGTACATCGAGGCCTGCGGCATTGCACCCTCGAACATTGCCGGGGCGCTGGGGGCGCGCGCCGGCCTGTTCGAATGCGGCGAAGTGCGCGTGCACCCGACCGGCAGCGTCACGGTGTTCACGGGCTCGCACAGCCACGGCCAGGGGCACGAGACGACTTTTGCGCAGGTGGTGGCCGCGCGCCTCGGGATTCCCGTCGAAAACGTCGCCATCGTCCACGGCGACACCGGGCGCGTGCCGTTCGGCATGGGCACCTACGGCTCGCGCTCGATCAGCGTCGGTGGCGCAGCCATCATGAAAGCGCTCGACAAGATCGAGGCCAAGGCCAAAAAAATCGCCGCACACCTGATGGAAGCCAGCGACGCCGACATCGACTTTGCCGGCGGCGAATTCACCGTGAAGGGAACGGACAAGAAGATCCCGTTCGCGCAGATCGCTCTCACGGCCTACGTGCCGCACAACTACCCGCTCGACAAGCTGGAGCCCGGCCTCAACGAAACGGCGTTCTACGATCCGACCAATTTCACTTTTCCGGCCGGCACCTACATCTGCGAGGTCGAGGTGGACCCGCAGACCGGCGTAGTGCGCGTGGACCGCTTCACCGCCGTGGACGACTTCGGCACCATCATCAACCCGATGATCGTCGAGGGCCAGGTGCACGGCGGGCTGGCGCAGGGCATTGGCCAGGCGCTGATGGAGAACTGCGTCTACGACCGCGAAACCGGGCAGCTGCTCACGGGCAGCTTCATGGACTACGCCCTGCCGCGCGCGGGCGATGTCCCGCAGTTCACGCTGGGCCATGTCTGCACTCCCTGCACGCACAACCCGCTGGGCACCAAGGGCTGTGGCGAAGCCGGAGCGATTGGCTCGCCGCCTGCGGTCATCAACGCCGTGCTCGACGCGCTGGCGCCGCTGGGCGTGAAGGATTTCGACATGCCCGCCACGCCGCACCGCGTGTGGCAGGCGATCCAGAACGCACGGGTCTAAGGAGTTTCAGCATGTACGCCTTCACCTACGACGCCCCGGCCACGCTGGACGCTGCGGCTGCGCAAGCCGCTGGCGGCGCGCGCCCCCTTGCAGGCGGGCAAAGCCTGCTGCCCGCGCTGCGCCTGCGCTTGGCCGACCCTGGCCAACTGGTCGACCTGGGCCGCATTCCGGACCTGGACCGCATCCGCCGCGAAGGCGACCAGCTTGTCATCGGCGCCATGGCGCGCCACCAGGCGGTGGCCGACAGCGCCGAGGTGCGGGCCGCCATTCCCGCGCTGGCCGACCAGGCCGCGCACATCGGCGACCGGCAGGTGCGCGCGCGCGGCACGCTGGGCGGCGCGCTGGCCAACAACGACCCGGCCGCCTGCTACCCCAGCGCGGTGCTGGCGCTGGGCGCTACGGTGGTCACCCACCGGCGCGAAATCGCCGCCGCCGACTTCTTCGTGGGCATGTACACCACGGCGCTCGAAGAGGGGGAGCTGATCACGGCCGTGCGTTTTCCCATTCCGCAGCGCGCCGCTTACATCAAGTTCCGCCAGGGCGCGTCGCGCTTTGCGCTGGTGGGCGTGTTCGTCGCGCAGACCGAGGCCGGGGTGCGTGTCGCGGTCACCGGCGCTGCCAGCAGCGTGTTTCGCCAGGTGGCACTCGAAGCCGCGCTGAACCAGCGCTTCACGCCCGAATCGGTCGCCGCCGTGCGGGTGGACGATGCCGAACTGGGCAGCGACATCCACGCCAGCCCGGCGTACCGCGCGCAGCTCATCAGCGTGCTCACGCAGCGCGCCGTGGCGCACATGCAGGGGTGACGCTGCCCGCTGTGCAGAGATTTCGGTAAAAATAGGCTGCAGCGCTTACCTGGAAAGCGCTTGTAGCTATAAAAAATGCAGCAAATGAATGCAGATCCACGGGCCCTGGCACCCGCATCCATCGACGCGCTGGCGCAGGCGCTGCAGGCCCAGGGCTACTTTGCCGACCGCCGCCTGGCGACCGCCGCCTGGCTGGCGCTGGCGCTGCAGCGCCCGCTGCTGCTCGAAGGCGAGCCCGGCGTGGGCAAGACCGCGCTGGCGCAGGCGCTGGCGCGCGCCCTGGGCCGCCCGCTGATCCGCCTGCAGTGCTACGACGGCCTGGAGCAGCGCGAAGCCCTGTACGAATGGAACTACGCCGCGCAGCTGTTGCACATGCGCGCCGCGGAAGGCCAGGGCGCGCTGGATGCCGAGCGCATCGAGCGCGAAATCTACCAAGAGCGCTACCTGCTCAGCCGCCCGCTGCTCCAGGCCCTGCGCACGCCGGCGCCCGGCGCCCTGCTGCTGGTGGACGAAATCGACCGTGCCGACGAGCCCTTCGAGGCGTTTTTGCTCGAATACCTGGGCGAATACCAGGTCAGCATTCCCGAACTCGGCACGGTGCGCGCCCAGGCGCCGCCGGTCACGCTGCTCACCAGCAACCGCACGCGCGATCTGCACGACGCCGTCAAGCGCCGCTGCCTGTACCACTGGCTCGACTACCCGGACCGCGAGCGCGAGCTCGCCATCGTGCGCGCCCAGGTGCCAGGCGCCAGCGCCGGCCTGTCGGAACAGGTGGCCGACTTCGTCGCCCGCCTGCGCAGCCAGCCTTTTGCCAACGCCTTCCAGCGCGCGCCCGGCATTGCCGAAGCGGTGGAGTGGGCCAAGGCGCTGGTGGCGCTCGACACCCTCGTCGTCGACCCCGAGGTGGTGCAGGACACTGCGGGCATCCTGTTCAAGCAGCGCGAAGACGTGGCGGCCCTGACGCCGGACCTGGCGGCGCAGCTCCTTGCGCCCGATTGACATGCCAGCCACTGCGCACCTGCCGATGGACGCGCCGGGCGCGGTCAGCCCACTGGGCGACGCGCGGCGCGGCAAGTTGGCCGACAACCTGGCCGGGTTTGCGCGTGCGCTGCGCCGCGCCGGCGTGCCCGTCGACACCACGCGCATGGCGCTGGCGCAGGAGGCCGCCATGCTGGTGGGCCTGGCGCGCGCCGATTTCGGCGCCGCGCTCGAGGCCGTGCTGGTGGCGCGCGAGCAGGACCGGCTGGTGTTCCGAGAACTGTTCGACAGCTACTTTCGCAACCCCAACGTGGCGCAAAAGCTGCTCGCGCAGATGCTGCCCAGCGCCGAGAGCCGGGCCGAGCCCGCCAAGCGCCGCCCGCGCGTGGCCGAAGCGCTGGCGCCGGTGCGCGCAGCGCATGCTGCTGCAGCGCGCGAAGACGGCGAAATCGATTTCGACGCCGCCATGACGGCCAGCGAACGCGAGCGCCTCCAGGCACGCCGACTTCAACCAGCTCTCGGCCAGCGAATACCTGCTGGTGCAGCGTCTGGCGCAGCGCGTGCCTCTGCCGCTGCCGCGCTACGCCGCGCGCCGCACCCAGCGCGGCCCGCGCGGCGCCCGCGCCGACTGGCCGCTGGCGATGCAGCGCGCCGCGCGCACCGGCGGCGAACTCGTGCAGCTGCCGCGCCTGGCGCGCCAGAGCCAGCCGCTGCCGCTTCTGGTGCTGCTCGACGTATCGGGCTCGATGGAGCGCTATACGCGCCTGCTGCTGGCCTTCTTGCACGCTGCCACCGCGCCGGGCTCGGGGGCCGGGCGGCGCGACGTGTTTGCCTTTGGCACCGTGCTGACCGACCTCACGCCGGCATTTGCCCACGCCGACCCCGACACCATGCTCGCGCTGGCCAGCCGGGCCATCCCCGACTTTGCCGGCGGCACGCGGCTGGCGGCCGCGCTGGCGCAGCTGCGCCAGCGCCATGCGCGGCGCCTGGTCGGCCGGCGCACGCTGGTGCTGCTGGTCAGCGACGGGCTGGACACGGGCGAGCCGCAGGCGCTGGCGCAGGAGCTGGCCTGGTTGCGGCGCCACTGCGCGCGCCTGGTGTGGCTCAACCCGTTGCTGCGCTTTGGCGGCTATGAGCCCCGCGCACGCGGCGCTGCCGAACTGCACCGCGCGGCCGACGCCATGCTCGCCGTGCACAACCTGCAAAGCCTGCAGCAGCTCGCAGCCAGCCTGGCGCAGGTGCTGCGGACGCCGGCGCGGGCACGATAGGCCCGTGCACCAAGGAAGCCCCATGGAAATGCAAGCCAGCCGCACCCTTCCCGTGAGCCAGCAGCAGGCCTGGGACGCGCTCAACGACCCCGAAGTGCTCAAGGCCTGCATTCCCGGCTGTGACAGGCTCGATGCCAGCGGCGAAGGCCAGTACGCCATGGGCATGGCGCTCAAGATCGGTCCGGTGTCGGCCAGGTTCGCCGGCAAGATCACGCTCAGCGACATCGTGCCGCCCCAGAGCTACTGCCTGTCCTTCGACGGCCAGGGTGGCGTGGCGGGTTTTGGCAAGGGCCAGGCGCAGGTGCGGCTGGCGCCGGTGCCCGCCGACGCCGGGGGCCAGGAATGCTGCGAACTGCACTACAGCGTGCACGCCACGGTGGGCGGCAAGATCGCGCAGCTGGGCCAGCGCCTGATCGATGGCGCGGCCAAGGGCCTGGCGGAAGATTTTTTCCAGCGCTTTGGCGCCGAACTGCAGCGCCGCCACCCACGCGCCGCGCCCACGCCGCCGGGCGGCGCCGAGGCCGAGCCGCCCGGCGCACCGCTGCCGCAAACGCTTGCCACCGGCACTGCCGCGGCCACTGGCATGGCGGTCTGGGCTTGGCTGGCCGGGCTGATCGTCCTGGTGCTGGCCGCCATTCTGTGGCTGACCTGAACAGATTCGAAGGAGGCTTCGGCATGGAAAACCTCGATGCCATGGTGCTGCGCACGCTGCAGGGCTGGCGTGCTGCCGGCCAGCGTGCACTGCTGGCCACGGTGGTGCGCACCTGGGGCTCTTCGCCGCGGCCCGAGGGCTCGATCATGGCGCTGTGCGAGACCGGTGCCGTGGTGGGCTCGGTGTCGGGCGGCTGCATTGAAGACGACCTGATCGACCGCTACACCCGCGCCTACGCAGGCTCCGGGCAGGCAGACGGGTGGCGCAGGGCACGTCCTGCCCAGTGGCCCGCCAGCGTTTGCCAAGTACGGCGTCACTGCCGACGAGGCGCACCGTTTTGGCCTGCCGTGCGGCGGCACGCTGGAGCTGCTGCTCGAATTTGACCCCGACCCTGACAGCCTGGCCGAGCTGGTGGGCGCGCTCGACGCGGGCCAGCTGGTGCGGCGCAGCGTGCGCCTGGCCGACGGCGCCGCCACTCTGGCGCGTGCCGAGGCGCCCGCCGCGCTCGAGATGGACGCGGCGCAGGTCGCCAACACCTTTGGCCCCGGGTACCGCATGCTGATCATCGGCGCGGGCCAGATGTCGGAGTACCTGGCCACGATGGCGCTGTTTTGCGGCTTTGCCGTGACCGTGTGCGATCCGCGCGAGGAATACCGCGGCGCCTGGAGCGTGCCGGGCGCGCAGGTGCTCAGCGAGATGCCCGACGATGTGGTCACCGCCTTCCAACCCGACCGCCGCACCTGCGTGGTGGCGCTCACGCACGACCCCAAGCTCGACGACCTGGCGCTGCTCGAAGCGCTGGGCAGCGAGGCGTTCTACGTCGGCGGCATCGGCTCGCGGCGCAACAACGCGGCGCGGCGCGCGCGCCTGACCGCGCATTTCGGCCAGACCGAGCAGGGCCTGGCGCGCCTGCGCGGCCCGATCGGCATCTATATCGGCAGCAAAACGCCGCCCGAGATCGCGGTCAGCGTGATGGCCGAGGTGCTGGCCGTGAAGAACGGCGTGGCGCTGCCGCGCGACATGGCGGTGGCGCAGGCCAAGGGCGAGCGCGAGGGAGCGCATGCCGCATCCACTGCGCCGGGGTGTGGCGTCGGTGTCCCCGTCGGTGCACCGGGGGATGTGCCGCACTGAAAGCCCCCGTCGGCGCATCGGGATGCGTTTCCACCTGCGCACTGCGTGGCCTGCATCGGGCAGTTGGGCGGCGCGCCCGTGCAAAGCAGCCACCGGCACTGTTTGGGGTTGGTCCGCACCGTTTTGGGGGGCGGGCCGTCGATCCATCTCTCCATGGGTTGGCGCCTTGTCCGACAGACGCACCGCCCGCGGCCTTTTAGCATCTCTACCCATGGGCACAGGCTGTGTTGCTGTTTCGTTGTCCTGTTCCCCCGAGGAGCTACCATGCCAGCCAAATCCCTGCCCCCGTTTTCGGGCTTGGGTCGCACCCAGTTATCCGAGCATTTGCGCCAGTGCGCGCAGTGCAGCGGGGTTTCGCACCGCGTTGCATGCGCTGCCGAATCCATCCACCACTTTTTGGCGCAGCGTTTCGTGACCACGCTGGCCGTGGTCACCATGCTGGCGTTGGCCGGTGCGTGGTGCCTGTTCTGATCCGCTCCAGTCAGTGAAACAGTCGACCCTGTTCCGGCAACTTCCCTCTGCCGGAGCAGAGGCGTTGGCCTTGTTGGATCCGGCGCGGGGAGCGGTGGAGGCACCCATTCGCGCCGAAATCTTTGGCGCAGCCCGTTTCGCGCAGCATGGCCACAGCCTGGCCCTGGCCCACCAGTCCCGCGTGAGGGCGCGCGCTGCGCCGTTCTTTCCCCGGCTGCGCGAAAACATGCGCGTCCTGCACGAAGCGCATGATTTCATCGCCCAGCAGGCCGCCACCGGCCACCACGTGAATCCGGCCGGCGAATGGCTGCTGGACAACTTCTATGTGGTCATGGCGCAGACCAAAGAGATCCATGAAGGCCTGCCACAGCGTTACTTCCGGGACCTGCCGGTGCTGGTCGAGGCCCACCTCGCAGGCCTGCCGCGGATTTATGGCGTCGCCTGGGCGTTCGCGGCGCACACCGACAGCGCTTTTGACGAAGAGCTGCTGGTGCACTTCCTGCAGGCCTATCAGGAAACGCGCGCGCTGACGCTGGGCGAGCTGTGGGCATTTCCGACGACCTTGCGCGTCGTGCTGGTCGAGAACCTGCGCCGGCTGTCCGAGCGCGTCGCTGCTGCCAAGGCGGCGCGCGCATGCGCCAACGCCTGGTGCGATGCGCTGCAGGGCAGCGATGGCAGCCTGGCTGCAGCCAGCGTGCAGCCGGTGCTCGACAGCCTCCGGGAGCGCGGCGTCGACCGCCTTTTTGTGCTGCAGGCCCTGCAGCGCGTGGCCCCCGATGCGGGTGGGCAGAACCCGCGCAAAAACGGTGTCTCGGCCGAAGTGGCCACGCAGGTGCGCGAGGCGCTGGCCCAGGCCTTGCCCGAACCTGACGATGCCCAGGTCCAGCTGCATGCCGAGCAGGCCGCCGACAACCTGAGCGTGCGCAATGCCATCACTTCGCTGCGCCTTTTGAGCGATACCGACTGGCGCAGCGTGGTCGCTCGCACCAGCGTGCTGTTGCGGCAAATGCAGCGTTCACCGACTTTTCGCGCTGAGCGCGACGACACCCAGGATGCGAGCCTGCACGCCATCGAACGGCTGGCAAGGCGCAGCGGGCACAGCGAGTTGGAGGTGGCCCAAACGCTGCTGGCCCTGATGCAGCCCGAAGCGAGTCCGGACAGGATGCCGGGGTGCGAGCCCAGCGATGCGCCCACCGAGGCGCCGGGCTACTGGCTGCGCGGGCCGGGCGAGCCCGCACTGCGGCACGCGCTGGGGCTCGACTCTGCGTGGCAGGCCCGGTGGCTGACCCGGGCGCGGGGCGCGGTCGTGCCGGCATACCTCGGTGTTGCGGCCGCCGGCAGCGTGGGGCTGGCGGTGTGGTGCGTCGGGCATGCGGCAGGGCCAGCGGCGAGCGCTGGCTGGGCGGTGCTGCTGGCCTTGCTGGCCCTGTTTCCGGCCAGCGAGACCGTGATTGCAGTGCTCCACCGGTTGATCAGCGAGTCGCTGCCGCCGCGCCACCTGCCGCGCCTGGCACTGGCCGGGGGCGTGCCGCCGCAGCACCGCGTTTTGGTGGTCGTTCCGGCCATGCTGAACCATGCCAGCGGCATCGCGGCACTGGTGCGCCAGCTGGAGCTGCATTACCTGGCGAACAGCGAATCCCATGCCCAGTTCGCGCTGTTGAGCGACTTCGCCGATGCCGATACGGCGGCTGCGCCTTCGGACGGCGCGCTGCTGCAGCAGGCCATCGACGCCATCGATGCGCTGGAGCAGCGCTACGCCGACACCGGGACCCAGGTCGCGCAGCGGCGTTTCCTGTTGTTGCACCGGGAGCGCCAGTGGTCCGAGACCGCGCAGCGCTGGATCGGCTGGGAGCGCAAGCGCGGCAAGCTCGAGCAGCTCATTGGCCTGCTGGCCACGCAGGGGCACTCGCCGTTTGTGGACCTGGGTGCCCGTTCTCGCCCGGCGGCGGGCACGCCTTATGTGGTCACGCTCGACAGCGACACCGGCCTGCCGCCCGGGGTATTGCGCGCACTCGTCGGCGTGGCGGCGCACCCGCTGAACCGCCCGTGCATCGATGCGGCGCGCCGCCGCGTGGCGTCCGGATACGGCATCCTGCAGCCGCGCATCACCACGCCGCTGCCCAACGCCCACACCGCCACGCCATTTCATTGGCTGTTTGCCGGACAGTCCGGTGTCGACCCCTACAGCGCCGCCACTTCCGAGGTCTACCAGGACCTGTTCGCCGAAGGCAGCTTCACCGGCAAGGGCCTGCTGCACGTTGGCGCCATGCAGGCCGTGCTGGCGGCGCGCCTGCCGCCCGAGCAGATTCTCAGCCACGACCTGCTGGAGGGCTCGCTGGCGCGCTGCGCGGGCGTGAGCGACATCACGCTGATGGAAGACGCGCCGCTGCACGCCGATGTGGCCGCGTCGCGCGTGCACCGCTGGACGCGCGGAGACTGGCAGCTGTGGCCGGTGCTCACGCAGTGGCGCCGTTTCGACCTGCTCGCCATCCACCGCTGGAAAATGCTGGACAACCTGCGCCGCTCGCTGATGGCGCCGATGTCCGGGGCACTGCTGCTGGCATGCCTGGCCACCGGGGCGGTGTCTCCGTGGCGCGCGCTGGCCCTGGTGGCCGCCGCCTATGGCGCGGGCCCCATGCTGGGAGCCATTGCCGGGCTGGCGCCGGGGCGCGATGACCTGGCCCTGGGGCATTTTTACCGCCAGGCCCTGGCCGACGTGGTCCGGGCGGCGGGCAGCACCGTGTGGAGCCTGGCCGTGCTGCTGCAGATGGGCATGCTGCAGGCGCACGCCATCGCCACGGCATGGTGGCGCATGGCGGTCAGCCGGCGCGGTCTGCTGCAATGGACCACGGCCGCCAGCGCGCAGACCACGGCCCAGGGCGGCCTGGCGCAACTGGCACTGCGCCATGCGCCGGTCACGCTGGCCGCTGCGGCGCTGGGTGCGTTGCTGTGGGCGCTTGCTGCCCCCCACCTGTGGCTGGCGCTGGCGCTGTGCGGCGTGTGGGCGGCTGCACCGCTGTGGATCTGGGGCGCGAGCCGCCCCTGGCAAGCAACGCGCGCACCGGCGCCCAGCACGGCGGACCGCGAGTACCTGCTGGGCGTGGCACGCGACACCTGGACGTTTTTCGTGCGCCACGTCGGGCCACAGACCCACCACCTGCCGCCCGACAATGTGCAAACCGTGCCGCGCGTCATGGTGGCGCAGCGCACTTCGCCGACCAATATCGGCATGTACCTGCTGTCGGTCGCCTGCGCGCGCCGCTTTGGCTGGATTGGCACCGAGGAACTGCTCGAGCGCTGCGAGCGCACGCTGGCCACGCTGGCGCTGCTGGCACGCCACCGCGGGCATTTCCTCAACTGGTATGACACGCACACGCTCGAGCCCCTGGACCCGCGCTATGTGTCCACCGTGGACAGCGGAAATCTCTGCGGCCACCTGCTGGCGCTCGCCGGGGCCTGCGCCGAGCTGGCCAGCGCTGCAGCGCCCGCCTGCGAGGGCCTGCACCGGCCGCGCCTGCAGCAGCTGGCCTCGCGCTGCCATGGCCTGGCCATGGCAGCGCAGTTCGGTTTTCTCTACGACCCGCGCCGGCGCCTGTTCCATATCGGCTACCGCGTGGCCGATGAGCTGCTCGACGAGAGTTTCTACGACCTGCTGGCGTCCGAGTCGCGCCTGGCAAGCCTGTGGGCCATTGCCAAGGGCGATGTGCCGGCCGGCCACTGGAGCGCGCTGGGGCGGCCGTTCTATGCCGTGGGCTGGGGGGCGGGGCTGCGTTCGTGGTCGGGCTCGATGTTCGAGTACCTCATGCCCGCGCTGGTGATCGACGAACCCGCGGGCAGCGCGCTCGAGTCCGCAGCGCGCGCGGCGGTGCGCGAGCAGCGCGCGTTTGCGCAGGCGCACGGTGTGCCCTGGGGCATTTCCGAGTCGGCCTATGCCGCGAGCGACCACACGTTGGCCTACCAGTACGCGCCGCAGGGCGTGCCGCGCCTGGCGCTGCGGCGCACGCCGCCCGACGAACGGGTGGTGGCGCCGTATGCCAGCGCACTCGCCGCGATGTACGAGCCCGGCGCCGCGGTGGCCAACCTGCGCCGGCTCGAACGCCTGCACGCCCGCAGCGAAATGGGTTTCATGGATGCGCTGGACTTCACGGCCGAGCGCCAGCTCGACGGCAGTGCCGTCACCCGGGTGCAGACCTACATGGCCCACCACCAGGGCATGACCCTCGTGGCCCTGGCCAATGTGCTGCTGGACGGTGCGCCCCGGCGCTGGGCCATGGGCGAGGCGCGGCTGTGCGCCGTCGGCGCGCTGCTGCAGGAACGCGTGCCACGCGAAGTCTCGCGCTTGCAGGACCCCGAGCCCCTGCCGCGTGCTCTCCTGCGAAGCGAACCCGGGCCCGGCGCCACGCGCGACGTGGTGCCCGGGGACGGGGCCCTGCAGCCGACGCTGCTGCTGTCCAATGGCCGCTACAGCGTGTCGCTGCGCGCCAATGGTGCAGGCTGGAGCCGGTGGAATGCGGCCGACGTCTCGCGCTGGCGTGACGATGCGCTGCGCGATGCCCATGGCAGCTTTCTCTATTTGCGCCGGCGCGGGGCCGACACCCCGGGCGCGCCCGTGTCGCTGAGCCAGCACCCGGCTCCCGACGCCCACGCCCACTACCACGCCTCGTTCCACAGCGACCACCTGTGTCTGCACGCCCAGTGGCCCGATCTGCGCAGCTGCTGCACGGTGTGGGTGAGCCCCGAGGACGACATCGAACTGCGCCGCGTCGAGCTCTGGAATCCGACCGCGCAGGCCGCCACGCTGGAGCTGCTGTCGGTGTTCGAGGTCTCGCTGCTCGGCTCCCGCGCCGACGAGGCCCATCCGGCATTCGCCAACCTGTTCGTGCAGGCCGACTGGGATGCCGATGACCTGGCGCTGTACCTCGCGCGCAAGCCCCATGTCGAGCAGCAGGAACCCATGCACGCGGTGCATTTCGTGGCGCATTGCGACCATCCGCTGGCGCGCGTGCAGGTGCAGACCGATCGCGCCTGCTGGCTCGGCCGCAACCGCGACGCGGCCCACCCGCTGGCGCAGGGCGCGGCCCGGGGGACGGGCGCGGTCGCCACCGGCCTGGACCCCGTCGCCGCGCTGTCGGTGCAGATCACGGTGGCGGCCCACTCCAGCGCGCGCCTCACCTGGGCCACGGCGGCCGCGGCCAGCCGGGACGCGCTTGAGACGCTGGTGGACCGCTACCGCCAGCCGGCGGCCATCGAGCGCTCGGCGCTGATGTCGGCCATGTTTGCCAGCGTGCGGCTGCGCGAAATGGCCCTTTCCGCCGACGACCGTGGCGCCATCCAGACTTTGTCGAGCGCACTCGCGCTGCTGCACGCGCGGCCGCCGATGTACGGCGCGGGCAGCGCGGCGCCGCGCTGCGACCGGCGCACGCTGTGGCGCCATGGCATCTCGGGCGACCGCCCTTGCATCGTGGTCGACATCAGCGCCACGCATGGCCTGCGCCTGGTGCGCTCTCTGGTGCAGGCGCTGCGGCTGTGGTCGTGGGGCGGGCTGGCGTGCGATCTCATCCTGGTCAACGCCGAGCCCTGGTCCTACCTGATGCCCTTGCAGCGGGAGCTGCAGGCGCTGCGCGAGCGCTACGCCATCGGCTCCACCGCACCCGAGCGCGCCTGCGGCCTGCATGTGCTGCATGCGAGCGACGTCACCGCGGAGGACCAGGCCACGTTCACGGCGCTGGCGCGGCTGCGGCTGCATGCGGACGGGCGCTCGCTCGCCCACCATGTGCGCGGGCTGGTCGAATGGCACGACGCGGCGCTCGACGCACGCATGGAACAGTCCGTGGCCCTGCCCGCGGTCGCCCTGGGCACCCTGTCCGGCGGCGCGCCGACCGGGCGATTCGACCGCGCGAGCGGCAATTACTGCTTTGAGGTGTCGCCGGTGCGCCGCCCGGCGCGCCCATGGATCAATGTGCTCGCCAACCCGGTTTTTGGCGCCCAGGTGTCCGAGGCGGGCGCGGGCTACAGCTGGGCCGGCAACAGCCGGCTGCACCAGCTCACGCTCTGGAGCAACGACCCCGTGACCGACCCGGGCGGCGAGTGCTTCTGGCTGCAGGACCTGCGCAGCCGCGAGGTCTGGAACGTCGGCGCCGGCGCGGGCAGCGCCGACACCGTCTATGCGGTTGAGCACGGCCAGGGCATCACCACGCTGCGCCACCAGCGCGGCGACGTCGAGGTGCTCGCCAGCTGGTGCGTGGACGCCCAGCGCCCGCTCAAGCAGGTGCGCATTGCGGTGCGCAACCGCGGTGCGCGCCCTGTGCAGCTGCGCGCCATCGGCATGCTCGAGTGGGTGATGGGCGCGCAGCGGCTGGACCGGCAGTCGGTGCACACGGCACGCGCGGCGCTGCCGGCCTCGCGGGCGGGCGACGCTGCCGCCGATGTGCTGCTGGCCACACAGAGCGATGGCCACGCGGGGTTTGGCGGCTGCACCGCGTTCCTGGCGCTGCAGCGCGTGGGGGCGGCCGACGCGCGGCTGGCGGACTGGACTTGCGACCGGCGCGAATTGTTCGACAACCGCGGCCAGCGCGTCGTGCCCGACCACTTCGGCGCGCGCGCGGGCACCGGGTTGGACCCGTGCGCCGCCGCGTCCACCACGCTGCTGCTGCCGCGGGGCGCGCAGGGTGAATGCGTGTTCGTGCTCGGCCATGGCGACACGCGCGAGGCCGCCCTGGCACTGGCGCGCGAGGCGCTGGCGCACACGGCGGACGAGCGCGAGGCTGCCGTCAGCGCGCACTGGGGCGAACTGCTGGGCGCGGTGACGGTGCACACCCCCGACGCGCTGTTCGACGCGCTGACCAACCGCTGGCTGCTCTACCAGACCGTGGCCTGCCGCCTGTGGGCGCGCGCGGGCTTCTACCAGGCGGGCGGGGCTTTCGGCTTTCGCGACCAGCTGCAGGACACGATGGCGCTGGCCGTGGCGGCGCCGCACATGCTGCGCGCGCAGCTGCTGCTGGCGGCGTCGCGGCAGTTCGCCGAGGGCGACGTGCAGCACTGGTGGCATGCGCCGACCGGGGCTGGCGTGCGCACCCGCTGCAGCGACGACCTGCTGTGGCTGCCGCATGCGGCGCTGCGCTACATCGCCACCACCGGGGATGCCGCTGTGCTGGACGAGACCGTGCCTTTCCTGGAAGGCGCGCCGGTTCCCGCCGATGCGCAGGACGCCTACTTCGTGCCCGAGGTGAGCGCGCTGTCGGCCAGCCTCTACGAACACTGCGCGCGCACATTGGACCGCAGCCTGGCGGTGGGCGCCCATGGCCTGCCGCTCATGGGCAGCGGCGACTGGAACGACGGCATGAACCGCGTGGGCGACCAGGGGCGCGGCGAGTCGGTGTGGCTGGGCTGGTTTCTGTGCGATCTCGTGCGCGGCTTCGCCCCCGTGGCGCTGGCGCGCAACGAGCCCGAGCGCGCGCAGCGCTGGCACACCGCTGCGCGCGGCTGGCAGGCTGCGCTGCAAGGCCCGGCCTGGGATGGCGAGTGGTTCCAGCGGGCGTTTTTTGACGATGGCACGCCGCTGGGCACGCACCGCGCCGACGAGTGCCGCATCGACCTCATCGCCCAGGCCTGGAGCGTGCTGTCGGGCGCGGGCACGCCGCAGCAGCAGCAGACCGCCATGGCGTCGGCTGCACGCTGGCTGGTGGATGAGGCGCATGGCCTCAACCGCCTGCTTGATCCGCCGCTGCAGCACGCCACACCGTACGCCGGCTACATCCAGGCCTACCCCCCCGGGGTGCGCGAAAACGGCGGGCAGTACTCGCATGCCGGCGTCTGGAAGCTGATGGCGCAGGCGCAGCTGGGCGACGCCGACGGGGCCTACCGCACCTTCACGCAGCTGAGCCCGGCGCACCGCGCGGCCGACCCGGACCAGGGGCCGGTCTATGGCATCGAGCCGTATGCGATGGCGGCCGATGTCTACACCCGGGACCCCTACGTCGGGCGCGGCGGTTGGAGCTGGTACACGGGCTCGGCCGCGTGGATGTACCGCGCTGCGGTCGAGTCGATCTGTGGCCTGCGCGTGCGCCCCGGGCAGGTGGCCTTCGTGCCCCGTTTGCCTTCGCATTGGCCCAGCGTTGCCGTGACCCTGCGGCGCGACGGGCAGGTGCACGAATTCACCGTGTGCGCCGCCACAGCGGCGGCCGAAATCGAGGACGCCCGGGCGGCCGGTGCCTCGCCTCTGGCCGAAGGCGCCTGGCTGTCGCTGGCCGACACCGGGGGCGACAGCCTGCACCTGGTGGTGGCGCGGGCGTCGATGCCTTGCCCCGGCGCAGCGGCCGTGGCGCCGCGGGCTGCGGCGTGAGCGGCGGGCCGCGCTATGGCAGACCGAACTGTTGGCGCAAGGCCTCGCCAAACGCCAGCGTGCCGCACAGCGAAAGCGTGAGCGCGTAGCGTGGTGCCCCGGGGATCCCGCAGCGCACCGTGATCTGGCGGCTGGCTTCGTCGTAGCCGAGCTCCTGCGGCGTCACCACCTCCTGCACGCACTGCAGGTCGTAGTCCCAGTCCGCCCCGTCCTCGATGGGGCCGCGCTGCCCGGCAAAATCGTGGTGCGCCCAGTCCAGCACCTTGCACACCTCGGCCAGCAGGTCGTTGAGCTGCGCGGACAGCACCGAGGCCATGGCATCCCAGGTGCCAGTGCCTTCGCCGTCTTCGCTGTAGTCAAAATCGAGGTAGCGCAGGGTCATGGCATGGTTGGGAGGGAGGTGGGGTGGGGTTGCCAGGCATTGTCCTGCAAACCCGCACTGGCGGGAATGGCCGCGCCCTGCCGTTTCACCGCGAAGGAGATTTCATGGACAACGCAAGCCCGGTGTTGCAGGTCGACGGCCTGTGCTTTGGCTACCCGCAGCGCGCACTTTTCGCGGGCTGGAGCCTGCGCGTGCGCAGCGGCGCCACGCTGGTGCAAGGGGACGACGGCAGCGGCAAGACCACGCTGCTGCGCCTGCTGGCCGGCGCCGTGGCGGCGCAGCAGGGGCAGTGGGTGCTTCAGGGTGCGCCGGTAGACCCGCAGGCGCCGGCCTACCGGCGCCAGGTGTTCTGGCAAGACCCACGCTGCCACACATTGCACGCGCTGAGCGCGCGCGCGTGGTGGGCCGCGCTGGCGGTGCAGCAGCCCGCCTGGGATGCTGCGGCGCTGGCCGCGCATGTGCAGGGCTGGGGGCTGCAGCCGCACCTGGACAAGGCCCTGCACCAGCTGTCGGCCGGCAGCCAGCGCAAGGTGCTGATGGCGGCCGCCCTGGCCTCGGGCGCGGCGCTCACGCTGATCGACGAGCCGGTGGCGGGGCTGGACCGGCCCTCGGTGCAGTACCTGTGCCAGGCGCTCGCGGCGAGCGCGGCGCAGCCGGGCCGCGCCATCGTCGTCGCGCACCACCACGCCCTGCCGGGCGTGCCGTGGGCCGATGTGGTCGCGCTGCCCGCGCCCGCCGAATGACCTCGACAGACCCCGCGCCTACATCGCCTTGAACAGGTGCGCGTAGAGGCGGCTCACCGCCAGCCGCTCCGGCCGCCCCCGGATCGCCAGCTGAAGCCGTCCCGCCCCGTCGCGCGCCACGGTGGCAATGGCGCTGGCGCGCACCAGCGTGCCGCGGTGCACCTGCCAGAACTGCTGCGGCGGCAACTGCGCGGCCAGCTCCTTGAGCGGCGTGCGGATCAGGTACTCGTGTGCCGCGGTGAGCATGCGAACGTATTTGTCGGCGGCCTCGAAGTACAGCACCTCAGCGACCGGCACCATGTGGACTTGCGCACCCTGGCCGGCGGCGATCACGGTGAGCGGCGGGGCCGGTGGCGCGGCGGCGGGCGCGGCCATGTCGTGGGCGACGAGCAGCTGGCGCAGCTGGGTCAAGTGTTGCTTCAAAATCGGTAGCTGCCGGCGCTTTGTGGGCAAGCGTTTGCTGCAGTTTTTGCACTGTTTTTTGCAGCCGGGTCGCCTGCACGGGCTTGAGCAGGTAGTCGACGGCCTGGGCCTCGAAGGCCTGCACGGCGTACTGGTCGTAGGCGGTGACGAAGACCAGCGCTGGAAACGGCTCTGCGGCGGGCCAGGCGTCGGCCAGTTCGGCCGCGGCGTCCAGCCCGCTCTGGCCGGGCATGCGGATGTCGAAGAACAGCACGTCGGGGCGCAGCGCCAGCGCCTCGCGCACCGCGCTCAGGCCGTCGCCGACCGTGGCGGCGATCTGCAGCGCCGGCCAGGCCTGGGCCAGCGCGTGCTGCAGCGCGGCGGCCAGCAGCGGTTCGTCTTCAGCGATCAGGGCGCGCGGTGCGGGCGTGTTCATGGGCTCAGGCTTTGAAGGGAAAAGTGATGGTAGCGCTTGTCCCGCCGGCGCCTTCAGCTATCAATTCAAGAGTGGCCTGCGTGCCGTGCAGCGTCGCCAGGCGTTCGCGCACCTGGGCCAGGCCGAAGTGGCGCCCCGGCGCTGCGCGCCCCGCATCCTGCGCCGGCGGGTCGGCAAGGCCCGCGCCGGTGTCCTGCACCTGCAGCCGCAGCCGGGGCGGGGCGCCGGCCACCACGCTGGCGCGCACGGTGATGCGCCCGCCCTGCACCTGGGGTTCGAGCCCGTGGCGGATGGCGTTTTCGACCAGCGGCTGCAGCAGGAGCGGCGGCACCGGCACTGCGCGCAAATCCTCGGGCAGCTCCAGCGCATAGGCCAGGCGCGCGCCCATGCGCACGGCCATCAGTTCGAGGTAGTCGCGCAGGCGCTCGAATTCTTCGGCCAGCGGGTGCAGCGGCGCGCGCGAGGCCGAGAGCGTGGCGCGCAGGTAGTCGATCAGGTGGTCCAGCATGTCCTGTGCGCGCACGGGGTCGGTGGCGATCAGCACGCGCAGGTTGGCCAGCGTGTTGAACACCATGTGCGGTTCCAGCTGCGCTTCGAGCAGCTTGAGCCGGGCCTCGGCGGCGTCGCGCTGCACCTGGACGATTTGCGCCTGCAGGTGCTGCGACTTGCCGCGGTGGTAGAAAAAGAGCGACATGCCGACACTCGCGGCCACTGTGATGAGCAGCGCGCCCGCGCCGCCGTGGCGCTGCCACAGGGCGAGGCCCCCCAGGCGCTGGCCGCTGTAGGCATCGCCCAGCGCCGTGCCCACGGCCATGCCGGTCGCGATGCCGGCCAGGACCAGGGCGCCGCCGCGCCAGCCCACGGGCCAGGGAATGGCCGCGTGCCGGCTCAGCCACAGACGGCCCAGGTCGATGACGAGCCAGCTGCTCAGCCCGATCGAGAACGCATACGCCAGGTTCACGTCCCACGCGCCCTGGCCCCACAGCGTCAGCACCAGCGCGATGAGGCAGCAGAGGACGGCCGTGACCAGGCCGTGGCGCGCCAGTGCGGGAAGGTCGAAATGCGGCATGCGGGAAGCGCGTCGGGTGGAGGTGCCCGCCATTGTGGGGCGGCTCAGCGCCTGGCGCTCGCAGACGCGCCGTGCAGGCGGGCGCGCTCGCGCGCGAGCAAGCGCTCGTACAGCGTGCCGCCCGGCTGCGCCAGCCAGACCGCCGCACCGTGGACGAGCAGGCCCAGGCCCCAGCCGAGCGCCGGAAACAGCGCCCAGGCGCGCCCCTGGTGGGCCGACAGCGCGGCCAGGAACAGGTTGACCGCCACGTAGACGCCGGCGTGGACGACCCAGCCCATCTGGGCGCCGGCGCGCTTGCGTGCCAGGGCTTCGATGGCATCGGGAAGTGAAGGGGTGTGCATGGCAGGTCCTCGCAAATCAGGGAGCAGGGGATGAAAGGGTCAGGCAGCCAGGAGCAGCGGCCACAGCAGGCTGCCCAGGGTGCGCGAAGGCAGCAGCGTGAAGCCGCCGGCCACGAGGCAGGCACCCACGTAGGTCCATTGCATGGCCTGGCGGTGGCCTGCAATGTTGCGCCGCGCCAGGTGCCGGAAGGCCAGCGCCAGGCCCAGCAGCGTCAGCGGCACGAGCAGGTGGATGGGCGTGTAGCCTGCGATGTTGGGCAGCGCGTGGTCGCGGATGAACAGCGCCGACAGCGCGGTCGCCAGCATCAGCGTGACCCAGGCATAGCCAAAGGCGCGGTGCAGGCGCGGGCGCTGCGTGCGGCCGTGGCGCGCCCACAGCGCCACGGGGCCGAGGACTGTGGCCGCCAGCGCGGCGCTGAGGTGGATGGCGATGGCAGGGGTCAGAGGCATGGCGGTCTTTCGGGGAGGTGGCGCTGCGCACTGTGCCCAGGGACGCCGCGCCGCGCCAGTGCCGCGCGATGAAATGCCGCCGCCGTGGTGTGAAATGCCCGGGCGTGGCGCCAAGGGCAGCGCCTGCCGCGGGGTGGCCGATGCCCCCCAGGTTTACTTATCTTCGCAATGGCGTCGCAACAAAGCCGGATTTGTCACTCTACGATAGTACGCTGCATGCCTGGCCGGCAGGCACCGCACCCCCAGAACACGAACAGGACCGCCATGAATCCGCACGACCCCGAAGCGCCTTCCATCTCCTCCGCGCCAGCGCCCGGCCACCGCCCGCCGGGCCGGCGCTCGCGCTGGCTGGGGTCGCTGCTGGCCCTGGTGGCCGTGGCGGTGCTGGGCGGCGCCGCGTGGTACCTGGTGCAGCGCGCCAACGGCGCCGACGCAGGCCCACCTCGCGGTCCGGGCGGGGCGGGCGGTGGCCGTGCGCCCACGGTGACCGTGGGCGCGGCCGTGGCCAAGGTGGCCGACATACCAGTGCTGATCGATGCGCTGGGCACCGTGACGCCGGTGGTCACCGTGACGCTGAAGCCCCAGGTGTCGGGCGTGCTCACCGAGGTGCTGTTCACCGAAGGCCAGTGGGTCAAGAAGGGCCAGCTGGTCGCGCGGATCGACCCGCGCCCGTTCGAGCAGGCGCTGATGCAGGCCCAGGGCACGCGCCAGCGCGACGAAGCCCAGCTGGAGAACGCGCGCTTGACGCTGGCGCGCTACCGCACCCTGCTGTCGCAGGACTCGATTGCGCGCCAGGACGTGGACACCCAGGCCGCGCTGGTCAAGCAACTCGAAGGCACGGTGACGACCGACCTCGCGCAGGAGCGCAGCGCGCGCCTGAACCTCGACTACACGCGCATCACCGCCCCGGTGGCCGGGCGCATCGGGCTGCGCAGCGTCGACGCGGGCAACTACGTGGCCTCGGGCGCCGCTACCGGCATTGCGACCATCACCCAGACCACGCCGATCGATGTGCAGTTTTCGGTGCCGCAGGACCGTGTGCAGGACATTCTCGCGAGCGCCGGCGCTGCCCCCCTGGCAGCCACCGCCTGGGACCGGGCGCGCACGCACGCGCTGGCCAGTGGGCGCTTTGCCACGCTCGACAACCTGGTGGACACGACCACCGGCACCGTCAAGGCCAAGGCACGCTTTGACAATGCCGACGGCGCGCTGTTCCCGAACCAGTTCGTGAACGTGCAGCTGCTGCTGCGCACGCTGTCGGCCGTGGTGGTGCCCGTGACCGCGGTGCGCACCGGCGCCAATGGCGATTTCGTCTATGTGATCAACGAAGACCGCACGGTGGCGCTGCGCCCGGTCAAGCGCGGGCAGAGCGCGGGCGGCCAGATGGCCATCACCGAGGGCCTCAAGGCGGGCGAGCGCGTGGTGACCGAGGGCGGCGACCGCCTCAAGGACGGCGCCACCGTGCAGCTGCCGGGGCAGGGCGGCGGCCCGGGTGGCGGCGCGCGCGCCCCGGGGGCCGCAGCGGGCGCGGGCGCAGCAGCCGGTGGCCAGCGCCGCCAGCGCCCGGCGCCGAACCCCTCCTGAGCCGGGCCGCCTGCCATGAGCCCGTCACGCCCGTTCATTGAAAGACCCGTTGCCACCGCGCTGCTGATGGTGGCGATCGTGCTGGCCGGCCTGGTGGGCTTTCGCCTGCTGCCGCTGTCGGCGCTGCCCGAGGTCGATTACCCCACGATCCAGGTGCAGACCCTGTACCCGGGCGCCAGCCCCGAGGTCATGAGCCGCACCGTGAGCGCGCCGCTCGAGCGCCAGTTCGGCCAGATGCCGGGGCTCGAGCGCATGGCCTCCACCAGCGCCGCGGGGGTCTCGATCGTCACGCTGCAGTTCGGCCTGGGGCTGGCGCTGGACGTGGCCGAGCAGGAGGTGCAGGCGGCCATCAACGCCGGCGCATCGCTGCTGCCGACCGACCTGCCCGCGCCACCGGTGTATGCCAAAGTCAATCCCGCCGACGCGCCGGTGCTCACGCTGGCCATCAGCTCCGATGCGCTGCCGCTGACCGAGGTCCAGAACCTCGTCAACACGCGCCTGGCGCAGAAGATCAGCCAGGTGCCGGGCGTGGGCCTGGTCACGCTGGCGGGCGGGCAGCGCCCGGCCGTGCGCATCCAGGTCGACACCAAGGCGCTGGCCTCGTACGGCATCGGCCTCGATACGCTGCGCACGGCCATCACCAGCGCCAACGCCAACAGTGCCAAGGGCAGCTTCGACGGGCCGCAGCGCGCCTACACCATCAACGCCAACGACCAGTTGGTCACCGTCGACGACTACAAGAACCTGATCATTTCCTGGCGCGACGGTGCGCCGGTGCGCATGGTCAACGTGGCGCGCGTGGTCGAGAGCGCCGAAAACAACCGCCTGGGTGCCTGGGCCAACGAGACGCCGGCCATCATCCTGAACGTGCAGCGCCAGCCGGGCGCCAACGTGATCGCCACCGTCGACACCATCAAGCGGCAGCTGCCCGAGCTGGAAGCCGCGCTGCCGCAATCGGTCAAGCTGCAGGTGCTGTCCGACCGCACCACGGGCATCCGCGCCTCGGTCCACCATGTCGAGATCGAGCTGCTGCTGGCGGTGGCCATGGTGGTGCTGGTGATCTTTTTCTTCCTGCACAGCCTGCGCGCCACGGTGATCGCCAGCCTGGCGGTGCCGATTTCGCTGATCGGCACCTGCGGATTGATGTACCTGCTGGGCTACTCGCTCAACAACCTGAGCCTGATGGCGCTGACCATCGCCACCGGCTTCGTGGTCGACGACGCGATCGTGATGATCGAGAACATCGCGCGCTACCTGGAGGAGGGCGAGCCGCCGTTCCAGGCCGCGCTCAAGGGCGCCACGCAGATCGGCTTCACGATCATCTCGCTGACCGTGTCGCTGATCGCGGTGCTGATTCCGCTGCTGTTCATGGGCGATGTGGTGGGGCGGCTGTTCCGCGAGTTTGCGGTCACGCTGGCCATCACCATCCTGATCTCGGCCGTGGTCTCGCTCACGCTGGTGCCGATGATGTCGGCGCGCTGGCTGCGCAGCGAGCCGCACGGCGCGGCCGCGCGTGGCCTGGGCGGCGCCATCCAGCGCGGCTTCGACCGTGTGGTGGTGCGCTATGACGGCTGGCTGCAGTGGGTGCTGCGCCACCAGGGCGCGACGCTGGTGGTGGCGCTGTTCACGCTGGCGCTCACCGTGCTGCTCTATGTGGTGATTCCCAAGGGGCTTTTCCCGACGCAGGACACGGGCCAGCTGCAGGCGCGCGTCGTGGCTTCGCAAGACGTGTCGTACGAGCGCATGGCGGCGCTGCAGCAGGCCGCCGCGCGCGCCATCCTGCAAGACCCCGAGGTGCAGTCGATCAGCTCCTTCATCGGTGTCGATGCGGCCAACAACACCATGCTCAACTCGGGGCGCATGCTCATCAACCTGCAGCCCGTGCGCGGTGCGCAAGAGGCGACCATGCAGCGGCTGCGCGAGCGCGTGCAGGCCGTGGCCGGCGTCACGCTGTACCTGCAGCCCACGCAGGACCTGACCATCGACGCCGAAACCGGCCCGACCGAATACCGCCTCTCGATCGGCGGCGTGGACGCGGCGCAGGTCAACAGCTGGACGCGCAAGCTCGTCGAGCGCCTGCACAGCGTGCCCGAGGTGCGCAACGCCACCACCGATGCGGACGTGCAGGGCCTGTCGGCCTATGTGGACATCGACCGCAACACGGCCTCGCGCCTGGCGGTCACCGCCAGCGCGGTGGACGACACGCTCTACAGCGCGTTTGGCCAGCGCATCGTCTCGACGATCTTCACCGAGACCAACCAGTACCGCGTGATCCTCGAAGCGCAGCAGGAAAATCTCGACTCCCCCGCCGCGCTGGGCACGCTGCAGCTGCGCAGCGGCGGCGGCCCCACCCCGCTCAATGCCGTGGCCACGATCCGCGAGCAGCTGGCGCCGCTGCAGATCACGCGCGTGGCGCAATACCCGGCCGCCACGCTGGGCTTTGACAAGGCGCCGGGCGTGTCGCTGGGCCACGCGGTGGACGCGATCAAGGCGGCGGCGCGCGACCTGGGCATGCCCGCGGCGCTGTCGATGGAGTTCCTGGGCGCGGCCGGCGCCTATGAGAAATCGCTCTCCAGCCAGCTGTGGCTGATCCTCGCGGCGATGGTGTGCGTCTACATCGTGCTCGGGGTGCTGTACGAGAGCTACATCCACCCGCTGACCATCCTGTCCACGCTGCCCTCGGCCGGCGTGGGCGCGCTGCTGGCGCTGATGGTCTCGGGCAACGACCTGGGGGTGATCGGCATCATCGGCATCATCTTGCTGATCGGCATCGTCAAGAAGAACGCCATCATGATGATCGACTTCGCCATCGATGCCGAGCGCCACCAGGGCATGGGCCCGCAAGAAGCCATCCACCAAGCAGCGCTGCTGCGTTTCCGCCCGATCCTGATGACGACGCTGGCGGCCCTGTTTGCTGCGCTGCCGCTGATGCTGGGGTGGGGCGAGGGCGCTGAACTGCGCCGCCCGCTGGGCCTGGCCATTTTTGGCGGCCTGGTGCTGAGCCAGCTGCTCACGCTGTTCACCACGCCGGTCATCTACCTGGCGTTCGACCGGCTGGGCCGGCGCTGGATGGGCCACGGCACGGCGCAGGCGCGCGTGCCGCAGGGGACGGCGCCATGAACCTGTCGCGCCCGTTCGTCGAGCGGCCCGTGGCTACGGTGCTGCTGACCATCGGCCTGGCGCTCGCGGGCATTGCCGCGTTCTTCCTGTTGCCGGTCTCGCCGCTGCCGCAGGTGGACTACCCGGCGATCTCGGTGTCGGCGTCGCTGCCGGGCGCCAGCCCCGAAACCATGGCCTCCAGCGTGGCGACGCCGCTCGAACGCCGCCTGGGCATCATCGCCGGCGTCAACGAGATGACGTCGAGCAGCTCCAACGGCTCGGCGCGCGTGAGCCTGCAGTTCGACCTGAGCCGCAACATCGACAGCGCCGCGCGCGAGGTGCAGGCCGCCATCAACGCCGCGCGCGCCGACCTGCCGGCCACGCTGCGCAGCAACCCCACGTACCGCAAGCGCAACCCGGCGGACGCGCCCGTCATGATCCTGGCGCTGACGTCGCCCACGCGCTCGCCGGGCGCCATCTATGACGCGGTCTCGAACATCGTGAGCCAGCGCCTGTCGCAGGTCGACGGCGTGGGCGAGGTCGAGATCGGCGGCGGCTCGCTGCCCGCCGTGCGCGTCGAGCTGCTGCCCTTTGCGCTCAACCGCTACGGCATCAGCACCGAAGACGTGCGCGCCGCCATCCAGGCGTCGAATGCCAACCGCCCCAAGGGCGCCATCGAAGGCGATGGCCGGCGGCTGCAGATCTACACCCCCGACCCCGCGCGCAAGGCCGCGCAGTACGCCTCCCTCGTGGTGGCCTGGCGCAACGACGCGGCCGTGCGCCTGGGCGACGTGGCGCGGGTGGTCGATGGGGTCGAGAACACGCGCACCCTGGGCCTGTTCAACGGCGAGCCGGCCATCATCGTGCTGGTCACGCGCCAGCCCGGCGCCAACATCATCGAGACCGTGGACGGCGTGCGCGCCCTGCTGCCCGAGCTGCAGGCGCAGCTGCCGCAGGACATCCACATCGCCGTGGCGTCGGACAGCACCAACTCCATCCGCGCGTCGCTGCGCGAAATCGAGTTCACGCTGATGGCCTCCATCGCGCTCGTGGTGCTGGTGGTCGGGCTGTTTCTGCGCAAGGCACGCGCCACGGTGATTCCGGCGGTGGCCACCGTGGTGTCGCTGCTGGGCACCTTCGCCATCATGTACCTGCTGGGGTTCAGCCTCAACAACCTGAGCCTGATGGCGCTCACCGTCGCCACGGGCTTCGTGGTGGACGACGCCATCGTGGTGCTCGAGAACACCACGCGCCACATCGAGGCCGGCATGGACCGCATGGCCGCGGCGCTGCAGGGCGCGCGCGAGGTCGGCTTCACGGTGCTGTCGATCAGCCTGTCGCTGGTGGCCGTGTTCATTCCGCTGTTGTTCATGGACGGGCAGGTGGGGCGGCTGTTCCGCGAGTTCGCCATCACCTTGTCGGCGGCGGTCATGATCTCGCTCGTGGTGTCGCTGACCACCACGCCCATGATGTGCGCCTGGCTGCTGCGCGCGCGACGCACAGGACAAGCCGCCCTCGGCGCCGGCGCGCTGGGCCGAGCGCGGCTACAACGCCATGCTGCGCGGCTACGGCCACGCGCTCGACTGGGCGCTGGCGAGCAAGGCGCTGGTGGTGCTGGTGCTGCTGGCCGTGATCGGGCTCAACGTCTACCTGTTCGCCAAGATTCCCAAGGGCTACTTTCCGCAGCAGGACAACGGCCAGCTCAATGCGGGCCTGCGCGCCGACCAGAGCATCTCGTCCGATGCGCTGGCGCGCAAGCTGCGCCAAGCGGTCGACATCATCCGCAAGGACCCGGCCGTGGACACGGTGGTGGGCTTTTCCGGCGGCAGCCGCGCCGGCGGCGGCTTCATGTTCGTCAACCTCAAGCCCGCAGGGCAGCGCAGCGAAGGCACGCCCGCCGTCATCGACCGGCTGCGCCCGCAGCTCAACCAGATCACCGGCCTGCGCGTGTTCCTGAACCCGGTGCAGGACCTGCGCATGGGCGGGCGCTCGAGCAACTCCAGCTACCAGTACACGCTGCAAAGCGACAACCTGGCCGACATGCGGCTGTGGGCCACGCGCCTGGCCGACCGCTTGCGCCAGGAGACGCTGCTGACCGATGTGGACACCGACCAGGCCGACAACGGCGTCGAGACCTATGTCGAGGTGGACCGTGCCAGCGCCTCGCGCCTGGGCGTCAGCGCCGCGGCGGTGGACAGCGCGCTCTACAACGCGTTTGGCCAGCGCTCGGTGGCCACGATCTACAGCGAACTGAACCAGTACTCCGTCATCATGGAATGGGCACCCGAGTACACCAAGGGGCCGCCCGCGCTCGGCGATATCTTTGTCGCCGCCAATCCCGGCGGCACGGTGGGCACGGCCGCCAACCCGGGCCAGCGCGGGGCGTCCACGGGGCAGGTGCTGAGCAATACGCCGTCCACCATGGTGCCGCTGAGCGCCATCGCGCGGGTGGTGGAGCGCGCCTCGCCAACCTCGGTCAACCACCAGGACGGCGAGCTGGCCACCACCATTTCCTTCAACCTCGAGGCCAATACCTCGCTCGGCCAGGCGCGCCAGATCATTGCGCAGGCCGAGGCCGACATCGCCATGCCCACGAATGTGCGCGGCAGTTTCCAGGGCACGGCGCTGAGCTTCCAGCAGTCGCAGGGGCAGCAGCTGTTCCTGATCCTGGCGGCGCTGGTGGTGATCTACATCGTGCTCGGCGTGCTCTACGAGAGCCTGATCCACCCGCTCACGGTGCTGACCACGCTGCCCTCGGCCGGCGTCGGGGCGGTGCTGGCGCTGCTGCTGTTCAAGATGGAGTTCACCATCATTGCGCTGATCGGGGTGTTCCTGCTGATCGGCATCGTGAAGAAAAACGCCATCCTGATCATCGACTTTGCGCTGGAGGCCGAGCGCGCCCGCGGCCTCACGGCGCTGGCCGCCGTGCGCGAGGCCTGCATGCTGCGCTTTCGGCCCATCCTCATGACCACCCTGGCCGCGGCGCTGGGCGCCTTGCCGCTGGCCATCGGCTTTGGCCAGGGGTCCGAGCTGCGCCAGCCGCTGGGCGTGGCCATCATCGGCGGCCTCGTGGCCAGCCAGCTGCTGACGCTGCTGACCACGCCAGTGGTCTATGTGCTGCTCGACAAGCTGCGCCGTCCCGCCGCCAACGAACAACAACTGAGCCGCGCTGCTTCCAGCAGCCCTGCGGCCCTCTGACGCACAACCCATGATTGTTCACGCAAGCCTTCTTCGGCCCAGGGCCCCCGCCACCCGCGCGGCGCGCCTGGGCAGCCTGGCACTGGCGCTGGCGCTCACCGCCTGCTCGGTGGCGCCGGTCTACCAGCGCCCCGACATCGCCACCCCCGCCGCGTTCAAGGAGGCCGGTGCCCTGTGGCAGCCCGCCGCGCCTGCCGATGCGCTGGACCGGGGGCCCTGGTGGACGCTGTTCCAGGATGCCGAACTCAATCGCCTGGCCGAGCAGGTGCAGCTGTCCAACCAGAACATCGCCGCCGCCGTGGCCGCCTATGCGCAGGCGCAGGCCCTGGTGCGCGAGCAGCGCGCGGCGCTGTTCCCGTCGCTGGGCGTGACAGCCGGCGCATCGCGCGCCGGCGGCAGCGGCGCCAGCCGCAGCGGCACGGCCGTGCAGGCCGCGCTCGGGGCAGACTGGGCGCCCGACCTGTGGGGGCGGCTGGAGAGCGCCGTGGGCAGCGCTGCGGCCGGCGCGCAGGCGAGCGAGGCCGACCTCGCGTCGGCGCGCCTGTCGGCGGTCGGGGCCTTGGTGGCCGCCTACTTCCAGCTGCGCGAAGCCGACGCCGAAATCGCGCTGCTGCTGGCCACGGTGGAGGGCTACGAACGCAGCCTGCAGATCACCCAGAACCGCTACGCCGCCGGCGTGGTCGCCCGCACCGACGTGCTGCAGGCGCAGACGCAGCGCGCCAACGCGCTCGCCGACCTGGCGGCGGCGCGGCAGAGCCGCGCACGCTTTGAGCATGCGCTGGCCGTGCTGACCGGCATGGCGCCGGCCGATTTTTCGCTGCCCCAGGCGCCGTGGGTGACCACCGTGCCCGCGGTGCCGCCCGGCATTCCGTCGACGCTGCTGCAGCGCCGGCCCGACATTGCCGCGGCAGAGCGCGCGGTGGCGGCCGCCAACGCGCAAGTGGGGGTGCAGCGCTCGGCCTATTTCCCCAGCGTGAGCCTGAGCGCCTCGCTCGGGCGCAGCGGCTCCAGCGTCAGCGGGCTGTTCGGCGCTTCGGGCGCCGTGTGGTCGCTGGGCGTGGCGGTGGCGCAGACACTGTTCGATGCCGGCGCCATCGCCGCGCGCGTGCAGGGCGCCGAGGCCGGCCGGGATGCCCGGGTCGCACAGTACCGCCAGACGGTGCTGACCGCCTTCCAGAGCGTCGAGGACCAGCTCAGCGCGCTGCGCACACTGCAGGAGCAGGAGCCGCTGCGCCAGGAAGCGGTGTCCGCCGCCGAGCGCACCGAGCAGCAGCTGCTCAACCGCTACCGTGAAGGCCAGGTCAGCTACACCGAGGTGGTGACGGCCCAGGTGTCGGCGCTGTCGGCGCGGCGCGCCCTGCTGCAGTTGCAGGTCAACCGGCAGCTGGCCGTGGCCAGCCTGGTGCAGGCGCTGGGCGGAGGCTGGCAGGCGCCGTGGGGCCCTGCGCCTTCGTGAACCGCGCACATGCGGATAATCGCTCCACTTATTTCAAGGAGTTCCAGTGGACGTTGTGTTGTGGGGCAAGGCCGCCATCATGGGAGTGGTCGAGGGCCTGACCGAATTTTTGCCCATTTCCTCGACCGGGCACCTGATCCTGGCCGGCTCGCTGCTCGGGTTCGACGATGCCAAGGCCAAGGTGTTCGACATCGCCATCCAGACCGGCGCCATCTTCGCCGTGATCCTGGTCTATTGGCAAAAAATCCGCGCCACGCTGGTGGCGCTGCCCACCGAGCGGCAAGCACAGCGTTTTGCGCTCAACGTGCTGATCGGGTTCCTGCCGGCCGTGGTGCTGGGCCTGCTGTTTGGCAAGGCCATCAAGGAGCATTTGTTCACGCCCGTGGTGGTGGCCAGCACCTTCATCCTCGGCGGCTTCATCATCCTGTGGGCCGAGCGGCGTCCGGCCACGGCCACGCGCGTGCAGCAGGTGGACGACATGACGCCGCTCGATGCGCTGAAGGTGGGGCTGGTGCAGTGCCTGGCCATGGTGCCGGGCACCAGCCGCAGTGGCGCCACCATCATCGGTGGCATGGTGCTGGGGCTCTCGCGCAAGGCGGCGACCGACTATTCGTTCTTCCTGGCCATCCCGACGCTGATCGGCGCCGGCGTCTACAGCCTCTACAAAGAGCGTGCCCTGCTGTCTGCCAGCGACCTGCCGATCTTCGCCATCGGCCTGCTGTTCTCGTTCCTGAGTGCCTGGCTGTGCGTGCGCTGGCTGCTGCGCTACATCAGCACGCACAGCTTTGTCGCCTTTGCCTACTACCGCATCGTTTTTGGCGTTGTGGTGCTCGTCACGGCCTGGATGGGCTGGGTGCGCTGGGCAGACTGATAATGCGGCCATGAACGCCTGCGCCCCCTCCGCACCCTCCACCCGCCGCGCTGCCGGCATGGCCGCGTGCCTCGCGGCCGGACTCGGGGCGTGGCTGCCTGCGCAGGCCCAGGCGCCGCAGGATCCGGCCGAGGCGGCGACGGCGCAGGCGCCCGGGCCCGTGCTGGCCGTGGCGCCCGCCGCCGACCTGCCCCCCGAGCTGCGGGGCGTGCCCGATCCCGACTCCGACGCGGTGGCGCCGGACGGCGCAAAGAACCGCCTCCACTATGTGCTCGGTGCCGCGATGGGCCTGGGCTCCGCCTACGCCGGCAGCGACGAACGCAAGACCTCGCTGCGACCGGTGCTGGCGCTGCAATACGGGCGCATTCGCCTGAGCTCGTCGCGCGGCAGCTCCCTCATGGGCTACGGCATCGAATCGCGCGAGGGCGGCGCCAGCGTGGCCCTGGCGCAGCGCGAGCGCTTGAGCCTCACTGCGTCGCTGCGCATCGACGGCGGCCGCAGCAGCGCCGACGCCACGCGGCTGGCCGGGTTGCCCGAAGTGCGCAGCACGTTGCGTGGCCGCCTGGGCATGGGCTACGCCCTGAGCGAGCGCTGGTCCCTGGGCGCGGGCCTGTCGCAAGACCTGCTGGGCCGCGGCGGCGGCGCGCAGGGCAACGTCGGCCTGCGCTATGTCTTGCCGATCACGGCGCAAACCCAGCTGGGCCTGGGTGTGGGCGCGGCATTTGCCAATGGCGCCTACATGCGCGGCCGTTTTGGCGTGCCGGCATCGGCCGCGGGCACGACCAGCCCCTTGCCTTTCTTTGAGCCGGGCGGTGGTCTGTACGGCGTGGATGCGGGCATGGACCTGATGGTGGCGCTCAACCGCCATTGGGTGGCCTTTGGCGGCGTCGGCGTTTCGCAGCTGCGCGGCGACGCGCGCCGCAGCCCGCTCACCGTGCGCGCCACGTCGTACAACGTCTCTGCCGGACTGGCCTACCGCTGCTGCCGCTGAGCGCTGCGCGCCGGGCTCAGGCGCGCGGCAGCGCGGCCAGGTTCAGCAGCGACGCCTCGATGGCCGCCGCCGTGGCCAGGGGCTGCTCCATCGGAAACAGGTGGCCACCGTCGAGCATCATGGTGCGCCCCGCGGTCACCCGCTGCGTCAGTGCCATGCCGACCTGGCGCATCTCGACCGATGCGATCCCGCCGATGAAGGCCGCGGGGCAGCGCAGCGGGTTCCGGCGCAGCAGGCTGCCCAGGTTGTGCGGCAAGGTGTTGTAGATCGCCGTCTCCACCGCGCGGTCGAAGCCCAGCACACGGCGGCCGCCTTCGTCGTGTAGACCGTGCTCCACATAGTCCTGCAGCATCTGCGGGTGCCAGTGCGCAAACGCCTTCTTCTTGCGAAAGTGCTCGAGCGCCTCCTCGTTGCTGGCCCAGCTCATGCGGCGCTGGCGGCTCACGCGGCCGGGCGAGACGGCGCCCACCACCTGCGTGCGCTTGGCCATGCCGACGGTGGTGGCGCGCCAGCCGCTGATCAGCGGCGAGTCGAGCATCAGCACACCGCGCACCAGCTGCGGGTGCTGGGCCGCCGCCATCACGCTGAGGATGCCGCCCAGCGAGTGGCCCACGAGGTACACCGGCTCCTGCGACGCCTGCACCTGCGCGGCGGCAAAGTCGGCCAGCTGCCGCACCAGGTGCGGCCAGTTGCTGGTCACGGGGTACTGCGGGTCGTGGCCGAAGCGGTCCACGGCGCTGACGCTGAAGCCGCGCTGGCGCAGCTGCTCGAACAGCAGCCGGTAGGTGCCGGCAGGAAAGCTGTTGCCGTGCGAAAAAACGATCTGGGTCATGGACAGGGAAAAGGGCAGGCGCAGCGCCCAGACGAGCGGGTCGCGCGGGGCGGTGATTTTTTGCAGCGGCCCGCAGCGCGCCGTGGACACCACGAGGGGCACGGCGCGGGCGTCGCCGGCCACGCGGGGTCTTCGATGCTGTCGAACACCTGGCGCAGCTTGTTGCCCCAGCTGTCGTGCAGCATGTGGAAATAGGGATTGCTCTCGTCGATGCAGACGACCCCGGCGTTGAGTTGGATGGCGACGCAGTACGTCATGGGCGTGCTGGAAAAGGTGAGGCAGGAAGTGTAGTGCCGCGCCCTGGCAACGCGAACCGGTTCCACGCCACCAGGGCGGGACGCCATGGCGGCATGCCGAGTATCAAAAGAATAGCTGGCAGCGCTTGTCTCGCAAGCGTCAGAGGCCGATTGGATGCCAAACCGTCTGACCGCAGTGCGACCTGCCGGCCGGCGCTCGGCGCGCCGCAGCGTACCGCTACTTCGCGGACAGCCGTTTGAGCTGGTAGAGCGCCTCGAGCGCCTCGCGCGGGCTCAGCGTGTCGGGCTCGATGGCGGCGAGCGCGGCCTCCAGCGGGCCCGGGCCGGGGGCGTGCGCGGGCTCGGGCGGGGCCGCGAACAGGTCGACCTGCAGCTCGCCTTCGCCAGCGCGCGCTTCAAGCGCGGCCAGCGCGTGGCGTGCGTGGTGCAGCACGGGCGCCGGCATGCCGGCCAGCTTGGCCACCTGGATGCCATAGCTGCGGCTGGCCGGGCCGCTTTGCAGCTCGTGCAGGAACACGATGTCGGCGCCCGACTCGGCCGCGGCCACGTGCATGTTGACGGCGTGGCGCGCCTTCGCGGGCAGCTCGGTCAGCTCGAAGTAGTGCGTGGCAAACAGCGTGAAGGCACGCGTCTTGTCGTGCAGCTGCGTGGCGATGCCGCTGGCCAGCGCCAGGCCGTCGAAGGTGCTGGTGCCGCGGCCGATCTCGTCCATCAGCACCAGGCTGTGCGGCGTGGCGGCGTGCAGGATCTGCGCGGCTTCGAGCATCTCCAGCATGAAGGTGGACTGCGCGTTGGCCAGGTCGTCGGCCGCGCCGATGCGGGTGTGGATGGCGTCGATCGGGCCCAGGCGGCAACTGGCCGCGGGCACGTGGCTGCCCATGCTGGCCAGCAGCACGATCAGCGCCACCTGGCGCATGTAGGTCGATTTGCCGCCCATGTTGGGGCCGGTGATGACCTGCATGCGCGTGTTCAGGCTCAGGCGCGTGGTGTTGGCGATGAAGGCGCCGCCGCCGGTTTCGGCCAGGCGGGCCTCGACCACGGGGTGGCGCCCGGCCTCGATGTCGATGCAGGGCTCGGGCGTGAACTGCGGTGCGCACCAGTTCAGCGTGAGCGAGCGCTCGGCCAGGGTGCACAGCACGTCGAGCGTGGCCAGCGCGTGGGCCAGGCGGGTGAGCGGCGGCACATGCGGCTGCAGTTGGTCGAGCACCTGCTCGTAGAGCCACTTCTCGCGCGCGAGCGCGCGCTCCTGCGCCGACAGCGCCTTGTCTTCGAAGGCCTTGAGTTCGGGCGTGGTGAAGCGCTCGGCGTTCTTCAGGGTCTGGCGGCGGCGGTAGTCGTCGGGCACCTTGCTGGCCTGGCCCTGCGTGACCTCGATGTAGAAGCCATGCACCTTGTTGAACTGCACGCGCAGGTTGGCAATGCCGGTGCGCGCGCGTTCGCGCGTTTCCAGGTCGAGCAGGAAGGTGTCGCAGTCGGTCTGGATGGCGCGCAGTTCGTCGAGCTCGGCGTCGAAGCCGCCGGCGATCACGCCGCCGTCGCGCACCAGGGCGGCGGGCTCTTCGGCGATCGCGCGCTGCAGCAGCTCGGCGCAGCCCGGGGGCGGCTGCAGTGCCGCAAAAATATCGGCCAAAAACGGCTCTGGCGCTGAGCTGGCTTGCGCAAGCAGCTGCGCTTTTTGTAGCGTCTTGGCCAGCGCCACAAGCTCGCGCGGGCGCACCTGGCGCAGCGCGGTGCGCGCCGTGATGCGTTCCACATCGGCCACGCCCTTGAGCGCGGCGCGCAGCGCCTGCCAGGGCCCGCCGCTGCCGGCGCCGCGCAGCGCCGTGGTGGCGGACAGGCGCTGGCGCGCTTCGATGCGGTCGCGCCGGGGCTCGAGCATCCAGGCCTTGAGCAGGCGGCTGCCCATGCCCGTCATGCAGGTGTCGAGCAGCGACAGCAGCGTCGGCGCGTCTTCGCCGCGCAGCGTCCTGACGAGTTCGAGGTTGCGCCGCGTGCTGGCCGGCAGGTCGATCAGTTCGCCCGCGCGCTGCACCTGCACGCTGTGCACATGGGTGAGCGCGCGGCCCTGCGTGTGCTGGGCGTAGTGCAGCAGCGCGGCGGCCGCGGCGTGCGCCTCGCCCAGGTTGTGCGCGCCCCAGGCCTGCAGGCTGGCGGCCCCCAGGTGTTCGCGCAGCGTGCGCTCGCCCAGGCCTGCGTCGAACTGCCAGTCGGGGCGCGGCGACAGCGGGCAGGCGAAGGCGCCGCCCTGGCGCTGCGCCTGCAGCTGCTGCTCGAAGCGCTCGGTCACGCCGGCGCTGTAGATCAGCTCGCTGGGCGCTATGCGTGCCAGCCAGGGCCCCAGTTCGTCGCTGGCGCACTCGGCCAGGTGCACGCGGCCCTGCGTCACGCTCAGCCAGGCCAGGCCGCAGCGCGCGCGCGCGCCCTGGTGCACGGACAGCAATAGCGACTCGGATTTGTCCGACAGCAGTTCGGCATCGGTCAGCGTGCCGGGCGTGACCACGCGCACCACCTTGCGCTCGACCGGGCCCTTGCTGGCGCCCACTTCGCCCACCTGCTCGCAGATCGCCACCGATTCGCCGAGCTTGATGAGCCGCGCCAGGTAGTTTTCGAGCGCATGGAAGGGCACGCCCGCCATCACCACGGGCTGCCCGGCCGACTGGCCGCGCTGGGTCAGCGTGATGTCGAGCAGGCGCGCGGCCTTCTCGGCATCGGCAAAGAACAGCTCGTAAAAATCGCCCATGCGGTAGAACAGGAGCGTCTCGGGGTACCCGGCCTTGAGCGCGAGGTACTGCGCCATCATGGGGGTGTGGTTTTCAAGCGGAGCGGACATGCAGGGGCGGCAGCAAACGAGGCGGTCACTTTAGCAGCAGGGGTGCCGGCGCCGCGGGGGCCTGGGCGCGCGTGCCGCAGGGCGCGTGGCTGTGCGCGCGGGGAGCGCTGCTGCGGGCGGGTGCACGTGCCGGCGGGTGGTGCCGACAGAGGAAGCGCCCGCCGGGCCGCAGCGGCGGCCGGAAGGGCGCAGGCGGGTCAGAGCGGGGCGTCTTCGGCGCTCGGGGCGGGCGCGGCGGGCGCCGCGGCGTCGGCTGCCGCAGCATCGGCTGCCGAAGCGGCGGCCTCCGCCTCGGCCTCGGCGGCATCGGCCTGGCGCAGCGCAGCCTTTTCGCCGGCGCCGGCGAACTTGCTGTATTTGCCCAGAATCGGCACCAGCTGGCCATAGATGCGCGGGCTGCCGGCCA
This sequence comes from uncultured beta proteobacterium, assembly GCA_963703375.1. GTDB lineage: Bacteria > Pseudomonadota > Gammaproteobacteria > Burkholderiales > Burkholderiaceae_C > Simplicispira. The sequence continues at coordinate 1,396,150 of CAVPEF010000004.1, forward strand.
GGCATTCCTGCTGCTCGAGGAAGTTGGCCTCGCCCGTGAAGTTGCCCACCAGGCCGCCGGCCTCGGTCACCAGCAGCGAGCCGGCGGCCACGTCCCAGATCGACAGGCCCGATTCAAAGAACCCTTCGGTGAAGCCGGCGGCCACGTAGGCCAGGTCCAGCGCCGCAGCGCCAGGGCGGCGCAGGCCGGCGGTGCGCGGCATGACGTCGGCCATCATGCGCATGTAGTTCTTGAAGTTGTCGCCGGGGCGGAACGGAAAGCCGGTGGACAGCAGGCTGTCCTTGAGCTGCGTGCGCTTGCTCACGCGGATGCGGCGCTCGTTCATGTAGGCGCCGCGGCCCTTGGTGGCCGTGAACAGGTCGTTGCGCGAGGGGTCGTAGACCACGGCCTGCTCGACCTTGCCCTGCACGGCCAGCGCAATGCTGACGCAGTAGACCGGAAAGCCGTGGATGAAGTTGGTGGTGCCGTCCAGCGGATCGATGATCCAGACAAACTCGGAATCCTTGGCGCCATGCTGGCTGCCCGACTCTTCGGCCAGGATGCCGTGGCCGGGGTAGGCCGTGAGCAGCGTCTCGATGATGGCCTGCTCGCTGGCGTGGTCGACCTCGGTGACGAAGTCGTTGATCTGCTTCTGCGAGATGCGCACTGCCTCCACGTCCAGGGCCGCGCGGTTGATGAGGGCGCCGGCGGCGCGGGCGGCCTTGATGGCCACGTTGAGCATGGGGTGCAGGTTGGACGACATAGATTGTGGTGAAGGGGCGGGGGCCCGTGCGGGGCCTGGAACCGGCGATGCGGCGACAAAGGGGAACGATTCTACCCGCAGCGGGTGCGCCGGGTGGCGCGCCGCGCCGGGGCGCGGGCTGCTTCGACCGGGCCGCGCGGCCGCGCGGCTCCGTGTTCAGGGCAGCCGCAGCAGCTGCGACTCGGGCACCACGACCTGCTGCACCGGGCCGTTGCCCAGGCTGAACTCCACCTGCAGGCTTTTGCGCGCACGCGGTGCGGGGTCCACACCGGCCAGGTCGTTGCCCACTTCGACGTCGAGCCGCCCGCCGCGCTGGTAGCTGCGCAGCCGCTCGGTGATGTCGACCTGGCGGTAGCCGTCGCCGTAGAGCGCGCGGTGGATGTTCAGCTGCCCGTACCCGCCGGCGTCACGCGGCCGGTCGCGCCCGGCGCTGAACTGCGCGCCGTCCACCCAGGCGCCATCGGGGTATTCATAGACGCGCACTTGGCCGTTGGGCCCGCCGGCAACATGGATGCGCAGCGTCTTGAGCTGGCCGGGCGCCGGGTCGCCACGGAACAGCCGGGGGTTGACCTGGAAGCGCTGGTCGCGCTGCAGCCATTGCCGCACGGGCTCGCTGACATCGACGCGGGACTCTTCCGTGCCGTAGGTGGCCTGCTGGAACTGGCTGCCGCCGTGCCAGCCGCCCTGGCCGCCGTCCTGCCTGCCGGCGGGGCCGGGGCCAGCGCCCCATTGGCCGCTGCGCCAGCCGATGAACTGCGCGCCATCGACCCAGCTGCCCTCGGGGTAGTCGAAGGTGCGCACCTGGCCGTCCTGCCCGCGCGCATAGACGCGCAGCGCCTTGCGCTGGCCAGGGACCGGGTCGGCCTGGAACAGGTTGTTGCTGATCTGAAAGCGCCCATCGCTGCGCGCGAGTTGCTGCAATTGCGGGGTCACGTCGATGCTCTGCTGCGGGGTGCCATAGAGCGCCCGCTCGATGCGGTAGAAGCCGGCGTCGCCGCGCTGCGCCCAGGCGCTGGACGACAGCACCAGCGCGAACAGGCAGAGCAGCCAGCTGCCCAGGGTTCTGGTGGCGGAGGAGGGAGCGAGAGCGTGCATTGGAGGCCTTTCTTGCGAAGGTGACGGGAATGGACACCGTGCCGGGCGGCGCTTGCGCGGCCGGGGGTACCGATGCATAACGTCCGGCATGCGCCGGCAGCGCACAGCGCAGGCGCGCGGAACAGAGTTTTACACCAGCGACCGGGGCAGCGCGGCGGCGACAATGGCGGGCTGCCGGCGGCGGCACGCCGTTGATTTCCTTTCCTTCTCTCTCGAGCTTCGCCATGCGCACCCGTTTCATCCTTATCCAGACCAGCCACGCCGGCAATGTCGGCGCGGCCGCGCGCGCCATGAAAACCATGGGCTTTGACGACCTGGTGCTGGTGGCGCCGCGCTGGCCCAACGTGCTGCGGCGCGAGGAAACCATCCAGCGCGCCAGCGGCGCCCTCGACGTGCTGCGCAATGCGCGCATCGTTGACACGCTCGACGAGGCGCTCGATGGCATGAGCCACCTGTGCGCCACGGCCATGACGCCGCGCGACTTCGGTCCGCCCACGTCGGCGCCGCGCCCCTACTTCGAGTCGCTATTGAAAAGAGAGCTGGAGGCGCAGATGCAGCAAGCGCTGGAGCCAGAAAACACCGTGAACTCCAGCGCCAGCACCGAAGCCGGCGTGGCCTTTCTGTTCGGCTGCGAGCGCTTCGGCATGGCCAACGAGGACGTCTACCGCTGCCACGTCGCGCTGCAGATCCCGACCAACCCCGGCTTTGGCTCGCTCAACCTGGGCGCCGCCATCCAGGTGATTGCCTACGAGTGGCGCCTGGCGCTGGGCGGCTTTGCGGCGTCCGCGCCCACGCCACCCACGCCGGCGCTGGTGCGCGCCGACGCCGCGCAGGTGGCGGGCATGCTGGCGCACTGGGAGCAGGCGCTCGTGGACATCGGCTTCCTCGACCCGGCCGCGCCCAAGAAGCTGATGCCGCGGCTCAACCAGATGTTCAACCGCGCGCAACTGCTGCCCGAGGAAATCCACATCCTGCGCGGTGTTGCCAAAGCCATGATCGAGGCGGCGCGGGCAAAGCACTAAACTGCTTTTTTCCATTTGTTGCACCCATACCGCTCCATGTTCACCCGCCTGCGCTCCGACATCCAGTGCATTCTCGAGCGCGACCCGGCTGCGCGCACTCGCTGGGAGGTGCTGACCTGCTACCCCGGCCTGCACGCGCTGGTGCTGCACCGGCGTGCGCACTGGTGCTGGACGCACGGCTTCAAGTGGCTCGGGCGCTTCATTTCGCACCTCTCGCGCTGGTTCACCGGCATCGAGATCCACCCTGGCGCAAAAATCGCCAGCTGCGTCTTCATCGACCACGGCATGGGCGTGGTGATCGGTGAGACCGCCGAAATCGGCCCGGGCTGCACCATCTACCACGGCGTCACGCTGGGTGGCACCTCGCTCTACAAGGGCGCCAAGCGCCACCCGACGCTGGGGCGCAACGTCATCGTGGGCGCGGGCGCGCAAGTGCTCGGCGGCTTCACCGTGGGCGACGGCGCCAAGGTGGGCAGCAACGCCGTCGTCACCAAGCCCGTGCCGGCCGGCGCCACGGCCGTGGGCAACCCGGCGCGCATCATCGCCGCCGATTCCGATGCGCGGCGCGAGGAGGCGGCCTCCAAGATGGGCTTCTCGGCCTATGGCGTCACGCAGAACGACGACCCGCTCTCGCAGGCCCTGCGCGGCCTGATCGACAACGCCGGCGCACAGGAGCACCAGATCGCGCTCTTGTGGCAGGCGATCGAGAAGCTCGCCGCCACGCCGCAAGTCCACGATTGCGTGCCCGGTGACGCTGCGCGCCAGGAAAATTTCGAAGCCGACAAGCTCACCGCGCTGATCGGCAAATAGCGCCCCTGCGGGCGCAGACCCTGGGCGGCCGGCAAGGCCGCCCTTCATTTTTCAGGAGACCCCCCGATGGACGTGTTCCAGGCCCTGCACCAGCGCCGCTCCGTGCGCGCCTTTTTGCCCCAGGCGCCCAGCGCCGACACGGTGCGCACCCTGATGCAAGCCGCTGCGCGCGCGGCCTCGGGCGGCAACCTGCAGCCCTGGCGCGTGCTGGCGCTCACGGGCGAGCCGCTGGCCGACGTGCTCGCCGCCGTGGCCCGGGCCGAGCCCGAGCAGGACGCCAACCAGACCTCGTACCCGCCCAGCCTGTGGGAGCCTTACCGCACGCGCCGTTTTGCCAATGGCGAAGACCTGTACCGCAGCATCGGCATTGCGCGCGACGACAAGGCGGGGCGCCTGGAGCAGCTGGCCAAGAATGCCGAGTTTTTCGGCGCGCCGGTCGGCCTGTTCGTCTGCGTCGACCAGCGCATGGGCCAGGCGCAGTGGGTGGACCTGGGCATCTACCTGCAGTCGCTGATGCTGGCGGCCGTCGACCAGGGCCTGGCCACCTGCGCGCAGGGCTTCTGGCGCCGCTACGAGCGCAGCCTGGCTGCGCACCTGCAACTGCCCGAGCCCTACCGCGTGGCCTTTGGCGTGGCGCTGGGCTACGAGGACACGGCCGCGCCCATCAACACGCTGCAGGCCTCGCGCGCGCCCTTGCACGAGTGGGCCGAGCTGCGCGGGTTTTGACGCGCGGGCAGCGCGCACTCTCGAAAAGTGAGCAACTTGCGCTGAGTGGGTATGCGTTGGAGGCCATTTTGATCTGATGGACGCACTTCGCTGCGCGGCTTACGCCCTTGCGGGAACGGACCAACGCGCGACAGGAAATGCGGGTCAGGTGGCCCATGCGCCCGGCCTGGGTCCGACGAGCTCCCAGACCCGATGGAAATCCCCGGCGGGGCACAGGTCCCCGCCCGCGCTCACTCCACGGTGATCTTGTTGTCCTTGACGACCGTGGCCATCGCAGGCACCTCGGCCCTGAGCCAGGCGGTGAAATCGGCAGGGCTCATGGCCGACGGCTCCGCGCCCAGCGTGGTCAGGCGCTCGCGCACGTCGGGCAGCGCCGTGATGCGGGTGACCTCCGCGTTGAGCTTGTCGACCACCGGCTTGGGCGTGCCGGCCGGCGCCAGCAGGCCCTGCCAGCTGCCGGTGAGGAAGCCCGGCAGCGTCTCGGCCACCGTCGGTGCGTCGGGGACCTGCGCGTTGCGCTTGGCGCTGGACAGGGCGATCAGCTTGATCTTGCCGGACCGCACGTGCGGGTAGGTGGCCACCATGCCGTTGAACGTCACGTCGACCTGGCCACCGATCAGGTCGGTCATGGCCTGGGAGCCGCCCTTGTAGGGCACGTAGCCCCATTCGATGCCGGCGCGCTGCGCGAACACCACGCCGGCCAGGTGGGTGGCGCTGCCCATGCCCGCGGCGGCCGCATAGTTGACCTTGCCTTTCTGCGCCTTGGCCCAGGCGATCAGTTCGGCCGTGGTGTTGGCCGGCACGTTGGCGCTGGCCACCAGCAGGTGGGGCGAGTAGGCCACCATGGCCGCTGGCGCGAAATCGTTCTGCACGTTGAACGGCAGCTTGTACAGCGCCGGTGCGATGGCCAGGTTGCCCACGTCCATCAGCACCAGGGTGTAGCCATCGGCGGGTGACTTGGCCACCAGGTCGGCGCCCAGGTTGCCGCTGGCGCCTGGGCGGTTTTCCACCACCACCGGCTGGCCCCAGTTCTCGGACATCTTCTGGCCGAGGATGCGGGCCAGTACGTCCGAGGTGCCACCGGCTGGAAACGGCACAACGATCTTGATCGGCTTGGTCGGCCAGGCCGCGGGGGCCTGCGCGAAGGCGCCGGGTGTGGCCAGCGCGCAGGCGCTCAGTGCCAGCAGGCGGACGAGTTTGTGGTGCATGTGCTTGTCTCGGGTGAGTCGGCCGGCGCACGTGGCGCCGGCGGGTTGCTGAATGGGGAGAAGGGTCTGGCTCAGGCCGTCGGCGCCGCCACGGCCACCCGGCCGGTGGCGAAGAAGGATTGCAGGTTGGCCAGCACCAGTTCGGCCATGGCGCGGCGCGTCTCGTGCGTGGCGCTGGCCACGTGCGGCAGCAGCACCACGTTGTCCAGCGACAGCAGGGCCTCGGGCACGCGCGGTTCGTCCTGGTAGACGTCCAGTCCGGCACCGGCGATGGCGCCCGATTGCAGCGCCTGCACCAGGGCCGCCTCGTCGACCACGCTGCCGCGCGAGACGTTGACCAGGAAGCCCTGCGGGCCGAGCGCCTGCAGGACCTGCGCGTCGATCAGGTGCCGCGTCTCGGTGCCGCCGGCGGTGATGACGACCAGGAAGTCGGCCCAGCGCGCGAGGTCCAGCAGCGCCGGCTCGTGCGCCCAGGGCGCGCCGGCCACCGCGCGGCGGCTGTGGTAGCGCACGTCCATGTCGAAGCCGCCGGCGCGGCGCGCGATGGTCTGGCCGATGCGTCCCAGGCCGACGATGCCCAGCCGCGCGCCGCTGACCTTGCGTCCCAGGCCGAAGACCTGGCCGCTGGCCCAGCGGCCGGCGCGCACGAAGCGGTCCGCCTCGGCGGTGCGGCGCGCCACGTCGAGCAGCAGCGCGAAGGCGGTGTCGGCAACGCAGTCGTTGAGCACGTCGGGCGTGTAGCCGACGGCGATGCCGCGCGCATGCGCCGCCGCGAGGTCGATCCGGTCGAGGCCGACGCCGAAGCTGGAGATCACGCGCAGCGATGGCAGTGCGCCGATCAGTGCGGACGGCGCGCCAGTGCCGCCAGCGGAGGTGACCAGGCCGGCGAAGTCGGCGCCGTGGCGCGCCAGGAAGGCGTCCGGGTCGGCCTCGTCGGCGAGGCGGTGCAGCGCGTAGTCGGCCGCCAGGCGCTGTTCAAGGGCCGGCAACAGCCGGCCGGCCTGCAGGATGCGGTGCTTCACTGCGCTGCCAGAGCATGGTCGGCCATGATCTCGATCGCCTGCACGAGGGCCGAGTGGTCTTGGTCCTGCAGGCCGTGGGCCGCGCAGATTTGCATGAGCTGGGCGGCGTTGGCCGTGCCGGGCAGCGCCACGCCCAGGGCGCGCGCGCCCTGCAGCGCCAGGCCCAGGTCCTTCTGGTGCAGGCCGATGCGAAAGCCCGGGTCGAACGTGCGTTTGATCATGCGCTCGCCGTGCACCTCCAGGATGCGGCTGGACGCAAAACCGCCCATCAGCGCCTGGCGCACCTTGGCCGGGTCGGCGCCGGCCTTGCTGGCGAACACCAGCGCTTCGGAGACCGCGGCGATGTTCAGCGCGACGATGATCTGGTTGGCCACCTTGCAGGTCTGGCCGTCGCCGTTGGCGCCGACGTGGGTGATGTTCTTGCCCATGCGTTCAAACAGCGGCAGCACGCGCGCGAACGCGGCCTCGGGCCCGCCCACCATGATGGTCAGCGTGCCCGCCTTGGCGCCCACTTCGCCGCCCGAGACCGGGGCGTCGAGGTAATCGCAGCCCAGGGCGTTGATCTGCTGCGCGAAGGCCTTGGTCTCGATCGGCGAGATCGAGCTCATGTCCACCACCACCTTGCCCGCGGTGAGGCCCTGGGCCACGCCGTTGTCGCCAAACAGCACCTTTTGCACGTCGGGCGTGTCGGGCAGCATGGTGATGACGATGTCGGCGTGCTGCGCCACCTCGCGCGCGTTGGCGCAGGCGGTGGCGCCGCGCTCTGCCAGGGCAGCCGGCACCTGGCGGCGCGTGTGGACGAAAAGCCGGTGGCCGGCGTCGATGAGCTGGCCGCACATGGGCGCGCCCATGATGCCCAGGCCGATGAATCCGATGTTCATGACAATTCCTGTGGAAGTGAGAGGTCAGGCGCGGCGCATCTGGGCCAGCACCTGCTGCGCGCCGGCGGCGATCAGGCGCGCGTCCGAGCTGACGGTGACAAAGCGAAAGCCCTTGGCAATGCGCGCGCGCGCCGCGTCGGGTCCGCCGTTGTGGATGCCGGCGACGATGCCGTGCGCTTTGGCACGCTCGAGGATGTGGTCGATGGCCTGCGCCACGGGGGCGTCGACGTCGTCGAACGTGGGCTTGCAGCCCAGCGCCAGCGACAGGTCGGACGGGCCGATGTAGATCGCGTCCAGGCCTTCGACCGACAGGATCGCATCGAGGTTGTCGAGCGCCTGCGCGGTCTCGATCATGGCAAAGCGCACGATGGTGTCGTTGGCGTGCTCGGGGTAGTCGGCACCGCCGTACAGGTTGGCGCGCACCGGGCCAAAGCTGCGCGTGCCGCGCGGCGCATAGGTGGTCCAGGCGACGAGCTTTTGCGCGTCCTCGCGCGTGTTGACCATCGGGCAGATCACGCCGTAGGCGCCTGCGTCCAGGGTTTTCATCAGGATGCCGGGTTCGAGCCACGGCACGCGCACCAAGGGCACCGTGGCGGTGGTCGAGATGGCTTGCAGCATGGTCACCATGGCCTGGTAGTCGACCACGCCGTGCTGCAGGTCGATGGTCAGCGTGTCCCAGCCCTGGTGGGCCATGGTCTCTGCCGAAAAGCTGTTGCCAATGGCCAGCCAGCCGTTGACGGCCGCCTGGTTGTTTTGCCACAGTTTGCGCAGTTGGTTTTCTCTCATGAAAGGCTTCCTTTGGGGTCCGTGGGTGGATTGCAGTGCGTAGGGGGGGTCAGGTCACCGGCGCCGGATTGAACAGCACCAGCGCGTTGTGCAGCTTCCAGTGCTCGGCCCAGGTCTTCTTGCGGCCGCTGGCCACGTCGAGCATCAGGCGGAACAGCTCCCAGCCCACGTCCTCGATGGTCTGTCTCGCCGGTGGCGATGCGTGCCGGCGTTGACGTCCATCAGGTCGTGCCAGCGGCGCGCCAGGTCGCTGCGCGTGGCCACCTTGATGACCGGCACCTGCGGCCAGGCCGTAGGGCGTGCCGCGGCCGGTGGTGAAGACGTGCAGGTTCATGCCGGCGGCCAGCTGCAGCGTGCCGCAGATGAAGTCGCTGGCCGGCGTGGCCGCGTAGATCAGGCCCTTGCTGCGCGAGCTTCTCGCCCGGCGCGAGCACGCCGGAGATCGGCGGCTGAGCCGGACTTGACGATCGAGCCCATCGCCTTCTCGACGATGTTCGACAGGCCGCCCTTCTTGTTGCCGGGCGTGGTGTTGGCGCTGCGGTCGACGCGGCCCCTGTGCAGGTAGGCGTCGTACCAGGCCATCTCGCGGATCATGGCCTCGGCCACTTCGGGCGTGGCGGCGCGCGCGGTGAGCTGGTCGATGCCGTCGCGCACCTCGGTCACTTCCGAGAACATCACGCGTGGCGCCGGCGCGCACCAGCAGGTCGGTGCAAAAGCCCACGGCCGGGTTGGCGGTGACGCCGGAGAAGGCATCGCTGCCGCCGCACTGCACGCCGACCACCAGTTCGCTCGCGGGCACGGTCTCGCGCCGGCGCGCGTTCAGGCGCTCCAGGTGCTCTTCGGCCTGGCGCATGATCGAGTCGACCATCGACATGAAGCCGACGTGCGCGTCGTCCTGCAGGCAGACCACGTCGAGCCCGGCCGCCGTGTCGCCGTGTCGGCCACGTTGCGCTCGTCGATCAGCGGGATGCTGCCCGGCGGCAGCAGGCGCTCGGGCTGCAGCTTCTCGCAGCCCAGGCTCACCACCATCACCTCGCCGCCGAAGTTGGGGTTGAGGCTGATGTTGCGCAGCGTGCGGATCGGGATGATCGCGTCGGGCGCGTCGATGGCGACGCCGCAGCCGTAGGTGTGCTCCAGCGCCACCACGTCGTCGACGTTGCGGGTACTTCGGCAGCAGCTCGGCCTTGATGCGCTGCACCGCGAAGTCGGTGACGCCGGCCACGCACTGCACGGTCTGGGTGATGGCCAGGATGTTGCGCGTGCCGACCGAGCCGTCCGGGTTGCGGTAGCCCTCGAAGGTGTAGCCCTCCAGCGGCGGCTGCGGCGCGGGCTTGACGGTGGCGATCGGCAGGTCGTCGAGCTCGCGCGCGGCGGGCATCTGCAGCAGGCGCTCGTGCACCCAGCTGCCGGCCGGAATGTCCTGCAGCGCGTAGCCGATCGCCACGTCGTAGCGGCGCACCGCGCCGCCGGCCGGCAAGGTCGACCAGCGCCACCTTGTGGCCCTGCGGCACATGCTCGCGCAGCGTCAGGCCCGAGGCGAAGACGGTGCCGGCGGGCAGGCCGCCGTCGTTGGCCACGATCGCGACGTTGTCGCGCTCGTGCATGGCGATGTACAGGGGAGACGGGGTGGCGCTGTGCGGCATGGCCAATCTCATTCGGGCTTGATGTTGCCGTCCTTGATCACCTGCACCCATTTGGCCTGCTCGGCGCGCTGGAAGCTCGCGAACTGCTCGGGCGTGTTGGCGGTGTACTCGAGCCCGAGGCCGTCCATCTTGGCCTTGGTGTCGGGCTGGGCAATGATCTTGGCCAGCTCCGTATTGATCCGGTTCACGATGGCCGGTGGCGTGCCCGCTGGCGCATACAGCGCCTGCCAGCTGCTGACATCGAAGCCGGCGACACCGCTTTCCTGCATCGTCGGCACGTCGGGCAGCACCTGGGTGCGCTTGGCCGACGTGACGGCCAGCGCGCGCAGTTTTCCGCTCTTGATGTGCGGCAGGGCAACCAGCGACGTCTCGAAGGTCATCGGGATCTGGCCGCCCAGCAGGTCCTGCACCGCCGGCGCGCTGCCGCGGTAGGGCACGTGCGTGATGTCCGCACCGGCCAGCAGCCGGAAGGTTTCGCCCGAGAGGTGCTGCGAGGTGCCTTGGCCCGCCGAGCCGAAGGTCAGCGCGCCGGGTTTGGCCTTGGCTGCGGTGATCACGTCCTGGACATTCTTGAAGGGCTGGCTGGCATTGACCAGCAGCACATTGCTGATGCTGCCCAGCAGCATCACGGGGGCGAAATCCTTGGCAGCGTTGTACGGAATCTTGGGCTGCAGCGCCGGGTTGATTGCGTGGGACGCAATGGTGCCCAGCAGCAGCGTGTAGCCGTCGGCCGGCGACTTGGCGACGCTGTCGGCGCCCAGCACGCCGCCCGCGCCGGCCTTGTTCTCCACGACGATGGACTGCTTGAGCGCAAGCTGCAGTTGCGCCGCCAGCGTGCGGGCGAGCACGTCGGAGGTGCCGCCGGCGGCAAAGGGCACGACCAGCTTGATCGGTTTGGCGGCCGGCCATGCCTCCTCGGCGTGGGACGGCAGCAGGCAGGCGAGCGTGCTGGCCAGAGCGGCCAGCTGGAGCGTACGGCGGGAAATGCACATGGTTTGTCTCCGTCAAATAGTGGCGGGAAACGCCTGCCTGGGATCAGCGGACCAATGCCGGACGTTTCGGATCAAAGGTCCAGCCCGGCATCAGCGACTGCATGGCGATGGCGTCGTCGCGCGCGCCCAGGCCATGCTGCAGGTACAGCGCGTGGGCTTTTGCCACTTCGGCCATGTCGAGCTCGACGCCCAGACCGGGTTTTTTGGGCACCTCGACCAGGCCGCCGCGGATCTGCAGCGGCTCTTGCGTGAGGCGCTGGCCGTCCTGCCAGATCCAGTGCGTGTCGATGGCCGTGACCTTGCCGGGCGCGGCCGCCGCCACATGGGTGAACATGGCGAGCGAGACGTCGAAATGGTTGTTCGAGTGCGAGCCCCAGGTCAGGCCCCAGTCGCGGCAGGTCTGCGCCACGCGCACCGAGCCGGCCATGGTCCAGAAATGCGGGTCGGCGAGCGGAATGTCGACCGACTGCAGCGACAGCGCGTGCACCATCTGGCGCCAGTCGGTGGCCACCATGTTGGTGGCCGTGGGCAGGCCGGTGGCGCGGCGGAACTCGGCCATGACTTCACGGCCCGAGAAGCCGTCTTCGGCGCCGCACGGGTCTTCGGCATACGCGAGCACGCCGCGCAGGTCGCGCAGCAGGCGGATGGCGTCTTTGAGCAGCCAGCCGCCGTTGGGGTCGAGCGTGATGCGCGCCTGCGGAAAGCGCTCGTGCAGCGCGACGATGGCCTCGACTTCCTGGCCGCCCGCGAGCACGCCGCCCTTGAGCTTGAAGTCGTTGAAGCCGTAGCGTGCGTGCGCGGCCTCGGCCAGGCGCACCACGGCCTCGGGCGTGAGCGCGGCCTGGTTGCGCAGGCGAAACCAGTCGTTGTCGGCGCCGTCTTCCTGGCGGTAGTTCAGCGGGGTCTGCTGCGCATCGCCGATGAAGAACAGGTAGCCGAGCATTTCCACCGCCTCGCGCTGCTGGCCTTCGCCCAGCAGCGCCGCCACGGGCACGCCCAGGTGCTGGCCCTGCAGGTCGAGCAGCGCGCTTTCGATGGCGGTGACGGCGTGCACGGTGGTGCGCAGGTCAAAGGTCTGCAGGCCGCGACCGCCCTGGTCGCGGTCGGCAAAGCGCGCCTGCACTTCGCCGAGCAGGCGCCGCACGTCGCCGATGGGCTGGCCCAGCAGCAGCTCGCGCGCGTCTTCGAGCGTGCGGCGGATGGCTTCGCCGCCCGGCACCTCGCCGACCCCGGTGCGGCCCGCGCTGTCGGTGAGGATGAGCAGGTTGCGCGTGAAGAAAGGTGCATGCCCGCCCGAGAGGTTGAGCAGCAAGCTGTCGTGACCGGCCACGGGAATGGCCTGCAGCGCGGTGACGACGGGGGTCGAGAAAGCCATGAAAATCCTCAGTCTGCGGTGATGTTGCCGGTCTCTACGACCTTCTTCCAGCGCGCCGATTCCTGCTGCTGGAACGCGGCGAACTGTTCGGGCGTGTTGCCCACGATTTCGAAGCCCACGTCCACGAAGCGCTGCTGGATGCCCGGGTCTTTCAAGGCGGCCATGAGCGCGCCATGCAGCTTTTTCTTCACGTCGGCGGGCAGGCCCTTGGGCGCGGCCACGGCCTGCCACGAGTACACGTTCACCCCGGGCGCACCGGCCTCGGCCATCGTGGGCACATCGGGCAGCAGCGGCGAGCGCTTGTCGGACGTGATGGCGAGCGCGCGCAGCTTGCCGGCGCGCACCTGCTGGATCACGGCGTTGATGTTCTGGAACGACGCGTCCACCTGGCCGCCGAGCAGGTCGGAGATGGCCGGTGCGCCGCCCTTGTAGGGCACGTGCACGCCGCTGGTGCCGGTCTGCTGCCAGAACAGCTCCACCGTGAGGTGGTCCGAGGAGCCGTTGCCCGACGAGGCAAATGTCATCTTGCCGGGGTTGGATTTTTCGTAGGCGATCACATTGGCCAGCGTTTTGTGCGGCGAATTGGCGGGGACGACGAGCAGGTTCGGCGCCTGCACGGCCACCGTGAGCAGGTCAAAGTCCTTGCCGGCGTCGTAGGGCACGCTCTTGACCAGGTGCGGTGCGATCACATAGGGGCCGAGCGACGCCACCAGGAGCGTGTAGCCGTCGGCAGCGCTGCGCTTGACCTGGCCGGCGCCAATCGTGCCCGTGGCGCCGGGGCGGTTTTCGACCACGATGGTCTGGCCCAGCGTGGCCTGCATGGGTGTGGCCAGGGCACGCGCCAGCGTGTCGGTCGAGCCGCCGGGCGGGAACGGCACGACCATGGTGATGGGTTTGTCGGGCCAGGCAAACGCGGGTGCGGCCAAGGCCAGGGCCGCGACCAGGGTGAATAGGCGCTTCTTCATTGCTCGTCTCCGTTGCGGTTGATGGATTTTTGTGGTCAGTCATCGTACAACTCGATCCGCAACAGAGAGGTCAGGGTATACCCGGGATCAACGCGGGAGGGCATCTCCGGAGCGACGGCGCCGTTCGCGGCTGTTGGCCAGGTGGGTGCGCATCGCCGCGCGTGCGCCGTCCGGGTCCTGGCGTGCAATGGCGTCGAAAATGCTGTCGTGCTCGGCATGCACGCGCTGCAGGTAGGCGGCCTGTTCGCTGCTGGCGCCCTGGGGGCCTCCCAGGCGCGCGCGCGGAATGATGGTGGCGCCGAGCGTGGCCATCAGGTCGGCAAAGTGCTGGTTCTGCGTGGCGCGCGCAATCTCCAGATGGAACTGGAAATCGGCGCCCACGGCATCGCGCCCCGCGTCCACGGCACCCATGAAAGCACCGAGCGCGCTGCGCATGCGGGCCAGGTCGGCGTCCGTGCGCCGCACGGCGGCGAGGGCGGCGGCTTCGGTCTCGACGCCAATGCGCAGCTCCAGCACGGCAATGACTTCGTGCAGTGTCGACAGCTGGTCCGGCGCAATCCGAAAAGCGGCCGCATCGCCCAGGCCCAGCACGAAGGTGCCCACACCGTGGCGCGTCTCCACCAGGCCCGAGGCCTGCAGTTTGGAAATCGCTTCGCGCACCACGGTCCGGCTGACGCCGAACTCGGCCATGATCGCCGCTTCGGTGGGCAGCTTGTCTGCGGGAGGGTAGCTGCCGTCGCGGATGCGGTCGCCCAGCGTGCCCACCAGCTCGTGCGCCAGCGAACGCGGGCGGCGCTGCATTGCCGGCGCAATGGCGGAGGGGGCCGGTGGGGCGGGGGCGTTTAGGGTGTGCAGTGGCATGGAGCGGGGCAGATCGGTCAACGGGCAAGGCATTTTGATCTTATATGACAACTGACCTCTTTTGCCATTTCCCTTGCGCGCGCATGCGAGCGGCCTGCCTGCGGCGCCGTCCCTCCCTTGTGCGTCCGCTACATGCCCTGGCGTCGCTTGTCCGGTGGCCCACGCACACGGAGCGCAAAGCCTGCCCCGGTCTGACTTTCTATCATTTCGATAGCTGCAAGCGCTTGTCGTACCAGGGCTGCAGGCCCATTTGGCTTGAAACCGTGCTGGAACGCCTCAGTGGGGCTTGATCGCCACCTTCAGCACCCCGTCGCGCTGGTGCGAGAACAGGTCGTAGGCCGCCACGATGTCGTCGAGCTTGTAGTGGTGCGTGACCAGCACGCCCAGGTCCAGGCGGCTCGATGCCACGACGTTCATCAGGCGGCGCATGCGCTCCTTGCCGCCGGGGCACAGCGCGGTGTTGATCCGGTGGTCGCCCAAGCCGGCCGCGAACGCCGACAGCGGGATCGTCAGGTCCGATGCATACACACCCAGGCTCGACAGCGTGCCGCCCGGCTTGAGCACGCGCAGCGCCGATGCAAACGTCCCCTGCGTGCCCAGCGCCTCGATCGACGAGTCCGCGCCCCGGCCGCCGGTGAGCTTCATGACCTCCTCGACCACGTCGCAGTTCGTGAAGTTGAGCGTGACATCGGCCCCCAGCTTCTTGGCAATGCCCAGGCGGTGGTCGTTGCCATCGACACCGATGATGGTCGTGGCCCCCAGAAGGCGCGCGCCCGCCGTGGCGCACAGGCCGATCGGGCCCTGGGCAAACACCACCACGGTGTCGCCGATGCGGATGTTGGCGTTTTCGGCGCCCTTGAAGCCGGTGGACATGATGTCAGGGCACATCAGCACCTGCTCATCGGTCAGGCCGTCGGGGATGGGCGCAAGGTTCGCCTGCGCGTCGGGCACCAGCACGTATTCGGCCTGGGTGCCATCGATCAGGTTGCCAAAGCGCCAGCCGGCGGTGGCCTTGTAGCCGTGGCAGCCGCAGCGGCCACTGGCGACGAGGTAGCTGCCGTCCTGCGACGGCACGCCGTCCTGCGCGGCATAGGAATTGAAGTTCGGGCAGATGGCGCCGGCAATCACGCGCTGGCCCTCGGTGTAGCCCACCACGGCGCTGCCGAGCTTTTCGATCACGCCGACCGGCTCGTGGCCGATCGTCAGGCCCGGGGCCACCGGGTACTCGCCCTTGAGGATGTGGATGTCGGTGCCGCAGATCGTCGTGGTGGTGATGCGCACCAGCGCGTCGTTGGGACCGACGCCGGGAATCGGCTTGTCGGCCAGCTCGATGCGGCCGGGGGCCACAAAAACGGCCGCTTTCATCATGGTGCCCATGGGAACTCCTGTGCAGTGGAACGGGGCGCGCGGTGCGTGCCCCCGCTTCCTGTCTACTCCAAAAGCCTGCCGCTGTCATTGCGGGAGCGCAGCAATCGCCCATTTCCCCGCAGGCGCCCCGTGCGCGCCCTTGCGCTGCCCGCGCGCTCAGCCCGCCGTGCGGGGCGGGCGCAGCGCCGATTTGGGCCGAAACGCCTTGCAGACCGCGTCGTGCGTCTCGAGGTAGGGCCCGCCGATCAGGTCGATGCAGTAGGGCACGGCGGCAAAGATGCCGGGCACGCGCTGCGCGCCGCCGTCGTCCTTGAGGCCTTCGAGCGTTTCGGCAATCGCCTTGGGCTGGCCGGGCAGGTTGATGATCAGGCTCTGGCCGCGCACGACCGCCACCTGGCGCGAGAGGATGGCGGTGGGCACGAAGGCCAGGCCGATCTGGCGCATCTGCTCGCCAAAGCCCGGCATTTCCTTGTGCGCCACGGCCAGCGTGGCCTCGGGCGTCACGTCGCGCAGCGCCGGGCCGGTGCCGCCGGTGGTCAGCACCAGGCTGCAGCCGGCGTCCACAAGGTCAATCAGCGCAGCGCTGATGGTGGCCGACTCGTCGGGAATCAGCCGCGTTTCAAACGTGACCGGGTTCTTCAGCGCGCGCACCAGCCAGTCCTGCAGCGCGGGCAGGCCCTTGTCTTCATAGATGCCGCTGCTGGCGCGGTCGCTGACGGAGACAAGGCCGATCTTGACGGCGTCATGCATCTGCGTCGTCCTCAGCGGCTTCGCCGCCGTCGGCCCCGCCGCCGCCCAGCTGCGCGCGCACCAGCAGGAACAGCTCGCGGTAGGCGCGGCCCTTGCGCGGTGCCAGGCCCTGGGATTCGGTGGTGTTGTTTTCGACCGGCGCATCCTTGCGCGCCTGGCGGACCAGCGCGCGCAGCTGCTGGATGTCGGTGCCCGGGTGGTGGGCAATCCATTCGGCCTGGGCGCTGTCCTCGGCCAGCAGGCGGTCGCGCCACTGCTCGGCCAGGTGCAACTGCAGTTTCTCTTGGGCCGAGCCGCTGTGCTGCACTTCCAGGGCATCCCGCGCGGCCTGCACCTGGGCGGCATCGAGCTTGCGCATGAGCTTGCCGACGAACTGCATCTGGCGGCGCTTGCCCTCGAAGTTGGTGATGCGCTTGGCCTCGGCCAGCGCATCGACCAGTTTGTCGGGCAGGCCGATGCCGTTGAACAGGTCGGCGCGCAGGCCCAGGAGGTCCTTGCCCAGGTCCTGCAGCGCGTCGCTCTCGCGCTTGAGGTCGGTGCGGCTGGCGTCGTAGGTGCCTTTGAGTTCGGCCTTGAGCTCGATGTCCATTTCGCTGCCTTCGGCAACGAACTGGCCGCGCACAAAGTAGCCTTTTTTGGGTTTGCGTGACATGGTGGGATCCGGGGAATGGGGTAGCCCCTGTGCGGGTGCGGCGACTGCGGCGCGCCGGGCGGGGGCCACTGCGGCAAGTATCATAGCCGTCGCCATGAACCATACGCACTCCCCGGCCGAAGCCGGCTTCAGCTACTCCCGCCCCTTTTTCGAACAGCTCGTCGACCAGGCGCTGGCGCACGCCAAGAAACTGGGCGCCACCGACGCCGGTGCCGAGGCCTCCGAGGGCTGCGGCCTGTCGGTCGGCGTGCGCAAGGGCGAGCTCGAAACCGTGGAGCGCAACCGCGACAAATCGCTGGGCGTGACGGTCTACGTCGGCCGCCGGCGCGGCAACGCCAGCACGTCCGACTTTTCGTCCGCGGCCATCGAGCGCACCGTGCAGGCCGCCTACGACATCGCCCGCTTCACCGCCGAGGACCCGGTGGCCGGGTTGCCCGACGCGGCCGACATCGCCCCGCCCGAGAGCCACCGCGACCTCGACCTGTTCCACCCCTGGGCGCTGACCAGCGAAGAGGCCGCGCGCATCGCGCTCGAATGCGAGGCCGCCGCCTTCGGCGCCCACAAGCGCATCACCAACAGCGAGGGCGCGGGCGTGTCGGCCCAGCAAAGCCATTTTTTCAGCGCGCACACGCGCGGCTTCCGCGGCGGCTACGCCACCTCGCGCCACAGCCTGTCGGTCGCGCCGATCGCCAGCCTGCCGGGCAAGCGCGGCGAGATGCAGCGCGACTCCTGGTACAGCTCGATGCGCGATGCCCGCGAGCTGTCGGCGCCGCAGGACGTGGGCCGCTATGCCGCGCAGCGCGCGCTCAGCCGCCTGGGCAGCCGCAAGATCGCCACCACCGAATGCCCGGTGCTGTTCGAGTCGCCGCTGGCCGCCGGCCTGCTCGGCGGCTTCGTGCAGGCCGTCAGCGGCGGCGCGCTCTACCGCAAGAGCACGTTCCTGCTCGACTCGCTGGGCAAGCAGGTCTTTCCCAAGCACATCGACATCCTCGAAGACCCGTTCATCCCGCGCGGCAAGGGCAGCTCGCCGTTCGACGAAGAAGGCGTGCGCGTGCAGGCGCGCAAGGTGGTCGATGCCGGCCGCGTGGAGGGCTACTTCCTGTCCAGCTACTCGGCACGCAAGCTCGGCATGCAGACCACGGGCAACGCGGGCGGCTCGCACAACCTGGTGCTGACCTCGCGCCGCACCAAGGCCGGCGACGACCTCGATGCCATGCTCAAGAAGCTCGGCACGGGCCTGTTCGTGGTCGAACTCATGGGCCAGGGCGTCAACTACGTGACGGGCGACTATTCGCGCGGCGCCAGCGGCTTCTGGGTCGAAAACGGCGAGATCGCCTATCCCGTGCACGAGATCACGATCGCCGGCAACCTCAAGACCATGCTCAAGGGCATCGAGGCCGTGGGCGCCGACGCCTACAACTACGGCGCCAAGACCGTGGGCTCGATCCTCGTCAACCGCATGAAGGTGGCGGGCAGCTGAGCGGCACGCTAGGTGCTCTTGTTTCCATAGCTTGCAACGCTTGCTGCACAAGCGTTTGAGGTCGATTTGGCTTCAATGCGCCGCGCTGCGGGCACGGATGGCGCGGGCTGCGCTGCCGAACTGTCCGTGCGCGCAGGTCAGGGCAGTGGGGTTGTGGCAGTGGCCGGGAGTGGTGCGGCCAATGGCACTTCATGGCTTCGTGATGTCCTGTGGCGGCCAGGACCGGCCGTCCTTCCATCGCAATGATGTGGGGTGACGGCCCTCTGCATGGGTGCTGGCTTGGCTTGCCGCTGGCGCGGCGTTGCAGTAGCCTGCTCTCTCCCACAGTGCTCTGAGGAGTCTCCCATGCCCCGTCGCATCGTTCTTTGCGCCAGCGCCGCCGTTGCAACGCTTGCCCTGGTCGCTGGTTGCGGCGCCATGGGGCCATCGGGCGGCAACCCCATGAGCTTCTTCATCACCAGCGTTAACCCCGGCAAGGGCGGCGACCTCGGCGGCCTGGCCGGCGCCGACCGTTACTGCCAGTCGCTGGCTGCGAGCGCCGGGGCGGGACACAAAACCTGGCGCGCATACCTGAGCGCCGCCGCTTTGAATGGGCAGCCGGCTGTCAATGCGCGCGACCGCATCGGCACGGGCCCCTGGACCAACGCCAAGGGCGTGGTCGTCGCAACCAGCGTGGCCGACCTGCACAGCGCCAACGCCAAGGTCGGCAAGGACACCTCGCTGACCGAAAAGGGTGACGTCGTCTCCGGCTTCGGTGATGCGGTCAACCGCCACGACATCCTCACCGGCTCGCGCCCTGACGGCACCCTGGCCGTGGCCGAACCGGGCAAGGACACCACCTGCGGCAATTGGACCAAGAGCGAGGGCGGCTCCGCCATCGTGGGCCACCACGACCACAAGGGCACCAACCCCGACCCGGTCGCCAACGCTTCGTGGAACTCGGCGCACGGCACGCTCGGCTGCAGCATCGACCAGCTCAAAATGAGCGGCAGCGCAGGACTCATGTACTGCTTCGCGACGAACTGACGTGGATGGAAGTGCGGGCCTCGGCCCGCGCAGTCTCGACCAGGGGTCCTTGTCCGGCTCGGGCATGGCGATACAAGTCGCCGCTGCCACCCGCGCACGCCGCACGCGGTGTCGAATCGCTGCGCCACCCGGTGAATCGACGGGCCTGCTGCGGACGCGGCGCGATGCGCATCTGTGCCCGCACCGCCCGCTTTCACGCAAGCGAACTTGCGCTATGGGTGGCGGATTCAACTGAAGCAAGTTCCCATGAAAATGGCTGTTAGCGCCTGTGTACCAAGCGCCAGCAGCTATCAAAGTAAGAGCGAGGCTAAAAGCCGGCGGCCCCTCAGCCCTGGGCAACCAACGCTGCAATCGCTTCCCCCACCTGCGTGGTATTTGCCGCCCCCCCGAGGTCCGGCGTGCGCGGGCCCGCTCTTGATCACCTCTTCGATGGCCGCCAGGATGGCGTCGTGCGCCGCGCGGCCGGCGCCCTGGCCCTGCGTCAGGAAGTCCAGCATCAGCGCGCCCGACCAGATCATCGCAATCGGGTTGGCGATGTTCTGGCCGTAGATGTCGGGCGCCGAGCCGTGCACGGGCTCGAACAGGCTCGGGAAGCTGCGCTCGGGATTCAGGTTGGCCGAGGGCGCCAGGCCGATGGTGCCGGTGGTGGCAGGGCCCAGGTCGGAGAGGATGTCGCCGAACAGGTTGGTCGCGGCCACCACGTCGAAGCGGCCGGGCTGCAGCACGAAGCGGGCCGTGAGGATGTCGATGTGCTGTTTGTCGAGCGTGACTTCGGGGTAGGCCTTGGCCACGTCGTCGGCGCGCCGGTCCCACCAGGGCATGCTGATGGCGATGCCGTTGCTCTTGGTGGCCAGGGTCACGTGCTTGCTTGGCGCGGCTCTGCGCCAGGTCGAAGGCGAATTTCAGCAGGCGGTTGGCGCCGTGGCGCGAGTAGACCGATTCCTGGATGACGATTTCGCGGTCGGTGCCTTCGTACATGATGCCGCCGAGCGACGTGTATTCGCCCTCGGTGTTCTCGCGCACCACGTAGTAGTCGATGTCGCCGGGCTTGCGGCCGGCCAGCGGGCAGGGCACGCCTTCGAACAGGCGCACGGGGCGCAGGTTGATGTACTGGTCGAACTCGCGGCGGAACTTGAGCAGCGAGCCCCACAGCGAGACGTGGTCGGGCACGGTGGCCGGCCAGCCGACGGCGCCGAAGAAGATCGCGTCCATGCCCGAGAGCTGGGCCTTCCAGTCGTCGGGCATCATCTTTCCGTGGGCGGCGTGGTAGTCGCAGCTGGCCCAGTCGATGGTGGTGGTTTCCAGCTGGATGCCAAAGCGCTGGGCCGCGGCCTGCACGGCGCGCAGGCCTTCGGGCATGACTTCCTTGCCGATGCCGTCGCCGGGGATGACGGCGATCTTGTACGTGGGGGTGCTCATTCGGGTTCCTTGGTGCCTGGAAGAAGGGTGGGATGGATGGAGCCGCTAGAGCCGTGGACGCGGACAGCGCGCTGCGGGTGGCTTGTGACGGCGGATGCTGGCCTGCATTGTTCAGCCATGCGCCCAAAAATACAATGCGGCAACTGTGCTCTTATTCTTCACACACCGTGCATAAACATCCGGCCACCGACGACCTGCGCGTGTTCACCGTGGTGGTGCGCAAATCGAGTTTTGGCGATGCGGCGGCCGAGCTGGGCGTCTCGCCCGCCTATGTGAGCAAGCGCATCCGCCTGCTCGAAGAGGAGCTGGCGGTGAAGCTGCTGCACCGCACCACGCGGCGCGTCGCGGTCACCGAGGAGGGCGAGCGCGTGTTCCACTGGGCGCAGCGCATCCTCGACGACATGGACCAGCTGCTGCAGGACGTGGCCATCACGCGGCGCGAGCCGCGCGGGCAGCTGCGGGTGAGCAGCAGCTTTGGCTTTGGGCGGCAGATCGTGGCGCCGGCGCTGTCGCGGCTGGTGGAGCTGCACCCGGGGCTGCAGGTGCGCCTCGAAGTCTTCGACCGGCTGGTGGACGTGGCGGGCGAGGGGTTCGACCTGGACGTGCGCGTGGGCGACGAGATTGCGCCGCACCTGATTGCACGGCGCCTGGCCGACAACCGCCGCGTGCTGTGCGCGGCGCCCGCCTACCTGGCGCGCCGCGGCACGCCGCGCACGCTGGCGGAGCTGCCCAGCCACGATTGCCTGGTGATCAAGGAGCGCGACCACCCGTTTGGCGTGTGGCGGCTGCGCAGCGGCGCGGTGGACGAGACGGTCAAGGTGCGCGGTCCGCTGTCGGCCAACAACGGCGAAATGGTGGTGCAGTGGGCGCTGGACGGGCGCGGCATTGCGCTGCGCTCGCTCTGGGACGTGGACGCGCACCTGCGCGCGGGGCGCCTGGTGCAGGTGCTGCCCGACTGGCAGCAGGAGGCCAATGTGTGGGCGGTGTACCCCACGCGGCTGGACCGATCGGCCAAGGTGCGCGTGTGCGTGGAGTTTTTGCAGGAGCATTTCCGCACGCACTGGACGGGGCGCGGTGCGCTGCAGGCGGATGCCGCTGGGGCAGGCGATGGAAGGACGGCGGGTATCGGCCCGAAGCCGAGTGCCTGAGGGTGAAAACAGCCGCCAGCGCTTGTCTGCAAAGCGCCGGTAGCTATCGATAAGATGGCAAAGGTCAGCCGGCCAGCGCCGCCTTCACGGCAGCGGATACCTGGCCCATGTCGGCCTTGCCGGCCAGACGGGTCTTGACCACGCCCATCACCTTGCCCATGTCGCCCGGTCCCTTGGCGCCGAGCTCGGCCACGATCGCCTGGACGGCAGCGCTGGTCTCGTCGGCCGACATGCGGGCGGGCAGGTAGGCCTGCAGCACGGCCATCTCGGCCTTTTCCTTGTCGGCCAGGTCCTGGCGGCCCGCGCCTTCAAACGCCGCGATCGAATCCTTGCGCTGCTTGATGAGCTTGTCGACGATGGCGACCACGGCCACGTCGTCCAGCACCACGCGCTCGTCGACTTCCTTTTGCTTGCAGGCGGCCAGCAGCATGCGGATGGTCAGCAGGCGCTCGCTGTCCTTGGCGCGCATGGCGGTCTTCATGTCTTCGGTGATCTGGTCTTTGAGGCTCATGGCGGCTTCCTTTATCGGATAAGGGAGGGGCAGAGGGTTTGCACAAAGCCTTTCTGGCAAGGCGCAGCGCCGCAGACAGTCGTTCAGCTGCGGCAAGGCGCTGCAACGGCGCCAGAAAGGCTTTTTGCAAACCCTGAAAACAAAAAACCCGCGCTTGGCGTCCCTAGCGCGGGTTGGGAGTCCAAGCGGGCTTGGAATCCGGCGATCAGTACAGCTTCTTGGGCAGCTGCATGCTGCGCACGCGCTTGTAGTGGCGCTTGACGGCGGCAGCCTTCTTGCGCTTGCGCTCGGCCGTGGGCTTTTCGTAGAACTCGCGGGCGCGCAGGTCGGTCAGCAGGCCGAGTTTTTCGATGGTGCGCTTGAAGCGGCGCAGGGCGACGTCAAAGGGCTCGTTTTCTTTTACGCGGATGGTGGTCATTAGCTAATGGTTTCCAAAAATGTTGCCCGCAGAGGGTCTTGGGGAGATCGGGCCTCAAGACCGTGCGCGGCGGTTTCCCCGTCTGTAACTAGTATTTGGCCGACGGGGCATGCCAGGAAAGCCCGCCATTATAGCGGCGCCACTGTGCAAATCAAGAAAAGTCAAGCGTGCGCGCCCGGCAGGGCCTGCGCGCAGGCCGCGGCGCTGGCCCAGGCCCACTGGAAGTTGTAGCCGCCGAGCCAGCCCGTCACGTCGACCACCTCACCGATGAAGTACAGCCCCGGCTGGGCCTTGCATTCCATCGTCTGCTGCGACAGCGCGCGCGTGTCCACGCCGCCGAGCGTGACCTCGGCCTTTTTGTAGCCCTCGGTGCCCATGGGCGTGAGCTCCCAGCGCGCCAGGCGCTCGGCCAGCCGCGCCAGCGCCTTGTCCGAGGCTTCGTTGACCGGCCGCTGCCAGTCGGCGTCCTGGCTGGCCCAGGCGTCGGCCAGGCGGCTGGGCACCAGGGTGGCGAGTTCGTTGGAGATGCGCTTTCTGGAGCGCACCTTGGCCTGCAGCAGCGCGGCGCCCAGGTCGGTGCCGGGGGCAAGGTTGATGGCCAGCGGCGTGCCCTCTTGCCAGTAGCTCGAGATCTGCAGCACCGCCGGGCCCGACAGGCCGCGGTGCGTGAACAGCAGGTCTTCGTCGAAGGCCATGCGCGCCTTCTTGGCCCCGGTGCTGATGGCCACGGGCAGCGCCAGCCCCGCCAGCTGCGCGTAGGGTGCCCAGTCGGCGCCGTCGAAGGTCAGCGGCACCAGGCCCGGGCGCCGCTCGATGAGCGGCACACCGAACTGCTGCGCCAGCCGGTAGCCGAAATCGGTGGCGCCGATCTTGGGAATCGACAGCCCGCCCGTGGCCACGACCACGCTGCGCGCCACAACCGGCCCGCGGTCGGTATGGATTTGATAGCTGCCAGCGCTTGACCCCTCTGCGTTTGCGGCCAAAAACTCTGTTTTCTTGACGCTGCAAGGTTGCCAGTGCTCGACGCCGCCGGCAGCGCATTCGGCCAGCAGCATGGCGATGATGTCCTCGGCCGAGCGGTCGGCAAACAGCTGGCCTTTGTGCTTTTCGTGGAACGCGATGCCGTGCTTGTGCAGCAGCGCAATGAAGTCCTGCGGCGTGTAGCGCGACAGCGCCGAGCGGCAGAACTGCGGGTTCTGGCCGACGAAGTGCTTGTGCGGCGCGGCCGGGTCGAGGTCGCGGTTGGTGAAGTTGCAACGCCCGCCGCCCGAGATGCGGATCTTCTCGGCGACCTTTTCGGCGTGGTCGACCAGCAGCACCTTCAGGCCGCGCTGGCCGGCCTGGGCCGCGCAGAACAGGCCGGCGGCGCCGGCGCCGATCACAATGGCGTCGTAAAAAGGGGTCAAAAGTGGCTCCAGCGCTTGCCGGTATTGCGCAAGCAGCTATTGAATCAGGAGTTGGTGGGCGCCCGCGCAGCGGGCTGTGCCTGCGGCATTCAGATCTGCGCGGCCAGGCGCACGATGTGCCCGACCTGCAGGGCGATCGGCGCGGGCACCGGCAGGCTGCCGGCGAGCACGGCGCGGATGTAGCCGGCCGTGCTCGCCGCGTCGATGGCCGTGGGCAGCGTGGGCAGCGCGGTCAGCGGGCCACCCTGGGCCTCTTGCAGGCACGGCTGCGGCTGCCCGGCCAGGAAGCCGTCCATCTGCGGCGTGCGGCGCGGGTCGGCCACGGGCTCGCCCTCGGTGCCGCGCAGCAGCAGCGCGTCGCTGCCGGTCAGGGCAATCGTGGCGGCCATCGACTGCGCGTATTCGCGGTGCGTGTAGCTGCCCACGATCAGGCTGTCGCCGGCCACCGGGGCCAGCGGGTCCATGAGCTTGACGAGGCTGTGCGCGCTGTTGCGCAGGCCCAGCGTGCGGCGCACGTCGAGCAGGCGCGCCAGGCCCGGCAGCAGCAGCGCGGTGGGCGCAAACGCCACCTGGCCGGGCCCGATCTCGGCGAGCGCCTGCAGGGCCGGCAGGCCGAGCGCGGCCAGCACGCCCTCGCTGTGGGCGCTGCGGTCCTCGGTCGCCGTGCCATGCACGAGCACGGGCAGGCCCTCGCGCGCCAGCAGCAGCGCCAGCAGCGGCGTGAGCACCGGCAGCTTGCGCGCGCCGTTGTAGCTGGGCAGCACCACCAGCGGGCGGCTGCTGGCGGGCAGCATCTCGAGGCGCGCGTGCACGGCATCGAGAAAGCCCGCCATTTCTTCGGGCGTTTCGCCCTTGATGCGCATGGCGACGCAGAACGCCCCCACTTCCAGGTCGCTGGCGGTGCCGTCGAGCACCTGGCCCATCAGGTCGGCGGCCTGGGCGCGGCCGAGGGCGCGCGCGCCGTCCTTGCCGCGGCCGATGTCTTTGAGGTAGTGGCGAATGGCCATGGGAGTGGAGGTGTCGTGCTGCAGATGGGATGGCATTGTCGTGCACTGCAGCAGGGCCGGCGGACTGCAGGTAAGCCTCCGGCCGCAGGTGATGGAGCCGCAGGCGGTGCGGCCCGCGCTCAGCGCGTCTTGGCGGGCGCGGGGGCCGCAGGGACGTTCTTGAAGCGCTGGAACAGCGTGGCCGCCAGGGGCCCCGAAATGTTGTGCCAGACGCTGAAGATGGCGCTGGGCACGGCGGCCAGCGGCGAGAAGTGGGCGGTGGCCAGGGCCACGCCGAGGCCCGAGTTCTGCATGCCGACCTCGATCGACAGCGCCTTGCGCTTGGACACGTCCATGCCGGTGAGCTTGCCCAGCCAGTAGCCCAGCAGCAGGCCCAGGCCGTTGTGCAGCACGACCACGGCAAAGATCAGCAGGCCGCTGGTGGCGATCCTGGCCTGGTTGCCCGCGACCACGGCGGCGACGATGGCAACGATGGCGGCCACCGACACCAGGGGCAGCACGGACACGGCGGCCTTGACCTTCTCGCGCAGCAGCGTCTGCGCCAGCACGCCCAGGGCGATCGGCAGCACCACGACCTGCACGATGGACCAGAACATCGCGGCGGCGCTGACCTCGAGCCACTGGCTGGCCAGCAGGTAGATCAGCGCGGGCGTCACGACCGGCGCCAGCAGCGTGGTCACCGAGGTGATGGCCACCGACAGCGCGACGTCGCCGCGCGCCAGGTAGGTCATCACGTTCGACGCCGTGCCGCCGGGGCAGCAGCCCACCAGGATCACGCCCACCGCCACCTCGGGCGGCAGATTGAGCGCCTTCGACAGCGCCCACGCCAGGCCCGGCATGATGATGAACTGGCCGAGCACGCCGATGGCAACGTCCAGTGGGCGTTTGGCGACTTCCTTGAAGTCGTCCTTGGACAGCGTCAGGCCCATGCCGAACATGATCAGGCCCAACAGCGGCACGATGTACGGGCCGATCCATTGGAAGGCGTCGGGGAGGAAGAAGGCGAGGGCTGCAAACAGCAGCGTCCAGAGGGCAAAGGTTTTGCCGACAAACTGGCTCAAGCGGGCGATGGCCTGCATGGTGGGCGGTCCTTGGAAGGGCAACGGCCGTGCGCCCGGCAGCCCGGCAGGCGGCGAGGGCGGAGACAGCGGCGCGGGGTGGAAACAGAGGACCCTGCGCGCGGTGGCCGCACGGGGTGCGTGGGCAAGCGCGCGGCGCACGGGTGGTGCGCCGGTGGCAGACAGATCCGCGATAGCGGGTGTCTACAGGGTTTTCCCTAATTGTAGGGAGGCGCAAATCCCATGGCCGGGTCCGGGGCTTCGCCGCCCTGCACGGCCTGGCCGCCGTGGCAGCGTGCGGGCTTGCACGCCGCGCGTGGCTTGCGCTGCACGCCCGGTTGGACTGACACTGTCCCACGCATGTGCACATTTATCCGGGAGGTCCGACCCATGACAGCCGTGAGCAAAATCCTCAAGTCCAAAGCCGACCCTGTGGTGCACTCCATTGCACCGTCTGCCTCGGTGTTCGACGCGCTCCAGCGCATGGCCGACAAGCGCATCGGCGCCCTGCTGGTGATGGAGGGCGACGCCATCGTCGGCATCCTGACCGAGCGCGACTACGCGCGCAAGATCGCGCTGATGGGCCGCACTTCGGCCGCGACGCTGGTGCGCGACGTGATGACCTCGCAGGTGATGTATGTGAGGCCGACGCAAACCAGCGAGGAGTGCATGGCGCTGATGACCGAAAACCGCCTGCGCCACCTGCCCGTGGTGGAAGACGGCGTGCTGCTGGGCATGATCTCGATCGGCGACCTGGTCAAGGACATCATTTCGGAGCAGAAATTCATCATCGAACAGATGGAGCACTACATCACCGGAACGCGCGCCTGAGACCCTGCGGGCGGGCGCGCCGACTACATGGCGAATGCGCGCGCCAGCATCAGCGGAGCGTCCCAGGCACGGATGCGCGGGCGCGTGTGCAGGCTGGCGCCGCGCAGCGCATCGACCTTGTCGAGGATGCGCAGGCCGCCCTGCACCACCAGGCGCAGCTCCCAGCCGGCGCGGCCGGGCAGGCGATGCACCAGTTTGGAGCCTTTTAGCATCGTATCCCTTGCCCAGACTGCGTTGGCAGCTATCAATTCAGTAGTTTGCGGCGTGCTGCGCAGGGTTTGCAGGTCGCTGCGCCGCACGCCGTGGGCGGCGCAGTCGACCTCCGGCAGGTAAAAGCGCCCGCGCGGAATGTCCTCGCTCAGGTCCTGCCAGAAGTTGATGAGCTGCAGCGCGGTGCAGATGGCGTCGCTCTGCTGCAGGGCGTCGGCCCCGTGCACGCCGTACAGGTGCAGCAACAGGCGCCCGACCGGGTTGGCCGAGCGGCGGCAGTAGTCCAGCAGTTCGGCGCGGTCGGCATAGCCGGCGCCGTCGCGGGTTTTTTCGACGTCCTGCACGAACGCGCTGAGCAGGTCGTCGAGCAGCGGCACCGGCAGGCCGTGGCGGCGCAGTGCGTGGGCCAGCGGCGTGAACACGGCGGCCCAGCGTGCCGAGGGCGCGCCACCGGCCGCGACCGCCTGCAGGTCGGCGCGGTAGGCCGCCAGATCAGACAGGCGCTGGGCGGCGGGCGCCTCGCCCTCGTCGGCGATGTCGTCGGCCGTGCGCGCGAAGGCGTAGAGGGCGGCAATCGGCGCGCGCAACTGCGGTGGGCACAGCAGCGAAGCGACCGGGAAGTTTTCGTAGTGGGTGATGGGCTGGGGGGTCACGGCGCCGATTGTCGCTTGACAAGCCGGGGTCGGATCACCTAGATTACTAACCAGTCAGTCAGTAATTTGGATTTGCCATGCGCACCTTGAACGCACCTTTGTCGCCCCGCCAGGGGTTTTTTTGGGTCTGCGCTGCCGCCGTCCTGGCACTGGCCGGCTGCTCGCGGCCCGAGCCGCCGCCCGAGCCGGTGCGCTCGGTCAAGCTGCTCACCGTGGGCGTGGGGGCGCTGCAGTCGCAGACGGAGTATGCGGGCGAGGTGCGCGCACGCGTCGAGTCGCGCCTGGGCTTTCGCGTGGCCGGCAAGATCGTGCAGCGCCAGGCCGAGCTGGGCCAGCGCGTGCGCGCCGGACAGGTGCTGGCGCAGCTCGATCCGCAGGACTACCAGCTCGCCGCGCAGGCGGCCCGGGCCCAGGTGAGCGCCGCGCAAACCCAGCGCGACCTGGCGGCGGCCGACTTTGAGCGCTATGCCGCGCTGAAAGACCAGAACTTCATCAGCGGCGCCGAGCTGCAGCGCCGCGAGGCCACGCTCAAGGCCGCGCAGGCGACGCTGGCGCAGGCACGCGCGCAGTCGTCGTCGCAGGGCAACCAGACCGGCTACACGCGGCTGGTGGCCGATGTCTCGGGCGTGGTGACAGGCATCGAGGCCGAGCCCGGCCAGGTGGTGGCGGCCGGCACGCCGGTGGTGCGCATCGCCCAGGACGGCGCGCGCGACGTGGTGTTCGCGGTGCCCGAAGACAAGGTGGCGCAGGTCCAGCCCGGCCAGGCGGTCGGCGTGCGGGCCTGGTCGGGCGGCGAGCCCCTGGTCGGCCGCGTGCGCGAGGTGGCGGCGAGCGCCGATCCGGTCACGCGCACCTATGCGGTCAAGGTGGCCATCGACGCCGCCGCTGCGGCGCCGCTGGGTGCCACGGTGTATGTCACGCCGCAGGCGCTCAGCCACACCGGCACCGAGGCCATCACAGCTGCCCACGACGGCGCTGCGCCAGCAGGGCCAGGGCACGGCGGTCTGGGTGTACGACCCCGCGACCAGCACGGTGCGCTCGCAGGACGTGCAGATCGCCAGCGCCGACGGCAACATGGCCGTGGTGGCCGCGGGCCTGGCGCCGGGCATGCAGGTGGTGGCCACGGGCGTGCATGTGCTCGCGCCCGGGCAGAAGGTCACGGTTTATCAGCAAAAATGGGCTCAAACGCCCGCCACCAAAGCGCCTGCAGCTCCTGATAGCGTAGCGCCCGTCGGCGCGCCCGGCGCTGCTGCCCCCGCGGCCCCTGCCGCCTCCAAGCCGTGAGCCGACCATGACGCCAGTGCAACCGAAGGCCGGTTTCAACATTTCCCGGTGGGCGCTCGACCACCCGGCGCTCACGCGCTACCTGATGGTCGTGCTGCTGCTGATGGGCGTGGGCGCCTATTTCCAGCTCGGCCAGGACGAAGACCCGCCGTTCACCTTCCGCGCCATGGTGGTGCGCACCTACTGGCCCGGCGCGACCGCGCAGCAGGTGGCCGAGCAGGTCACCGACAAGATCGAGCGCACGCTGCAGGAGGTGCCCTACGCCGACAAGATCCGCAGCTATTCCAAGCCCGGCGAGTCGCAGATCATTTTCCAGATCAAGGACTCGTCGAAGTCCAGCGAGGTGCCCAACCTCTGGTACACGGTGCGCAAGAAGGTCGGCGACATGCGCTTGACCCTGCCGCAGGGCGTGCAGGGGCCGTTCTTCAACGACGACTTTGGCGACGTCTACGGCGTGATCTACGCGCTGGAAGGCGAGGGCTTCAGCAATGCCGAGCTGAAGGTCTTTGCCGACGATGTGCGCCAGCAGCTGCTGCGCGTGCCCGACGTGGCCAAGGTCGAGCTGTTCGGCGTGCAGGACGAAAAGCTCTTCATCGAGATCTCGCAAAAGCGCCTGTCGCAGCTGGGCCTGGACATGAACCAGGTGCTCAGCGCAGTTGGGCCAGCAAAACGCGGTCGAGAACGCGGGCACGGTGCAGACGCCGCAGGACCAGGTGCAGGTGCGCGTGGGCGGCCAGTTCAATGCCATCGAAGACCTGCGCGCCATGCCGATCCGCGGTGCCTCGGGGCGCCAGCTGCGCCTGGGCGACATCGCCGATGTGCAGCGCGGCTATGTCGATCCGCCCGCCGTCAAGGTGCGCCACCAGGGCCAGGAGGTGATCGCGCTCGGCGTGTCCATGGCCAAGGGCGGCGACATCATCGCGCTGGGCAAGGCGCTGCACGCGGCGACCGAGCGCATCGAGAAGCAGCTGCCCGCCGGCGTGCGCCTAGTGAATGTGCAGGACCAGCCGACCTCGGTGGCCAATTCGGTCAATGAATTCGTCAAGGTGCTGATCGAGGCCGTGGTCATCGTGCTGGCGGTGAGCTTCATCGCCCTGGGCCTGCACAAGCGCGCGGGCCAGCACCCGTGGTGGAAGCGCTGGTACATCGATCCGCGCCCCGGCCTGGTGGTGGGCATCACCATTCCGCTGGTGCTGGCCGTGACCTTCCTGGCCATGTGGTACTGGAACATCGGCCTGCACAAGATCTCGCTGGGCTCGCTGATCATTGCGCTGGGCCTGCTGGTGGACGACGCGATCATTGCGGTCGAGATGATGGTGCGCAAGATGGAGGAGGGCTACGACAAGGTGCGCTCGGCCACCTTCGCCTACGAGATCACCGCCATCCCGATGCTCACGGGCACGCTGATCACGGCGGCGGGCTTCCTGCCGATCGGCCTGGCCAAGTCGGTGACGGGCGAATACACCTTTGCGATTTTTGCCGTGACGGTGATCGCGCTGGTGCTGTCGTGGATCGTGTCGGTGTACTTCGTGCCCTATCTGGGCACGCTGCTGCTCAAGGCACCGGCCCATGTGCAGCCGCTGCCCGCGGGGCCGGGCGCGGCCGAGGGCATCACGGCCGATCCGCACGAGGTGTTCGACAGCCCGTTCTACACTGCCTTCCGGCGCACGGTGGACTGGTGCGTCGAACACCGCTGGCTGACCATTGGCGCCACGGTGCTGATCTTTGTGCTGGGCATTGCCGGCATGGGCCGGGTGCAGCAGCAGTTCTTCCCCGATTCGAGCCGGCCCGAGATCATGGTCGACATCTGGTTCCCCGAGGGCACGTCGTTCGCGGGCAACGAAGCCGTGACGCGCCGCGTCGAGGCGCGCCTGCGCGCCGAGCCGGGCGTGGCCAGCGTGAGCACCTGGGTGGGTTCGGGCGTGCCGCGTTTCTATCTGCCGCTGGACCAGGTGTTTCCACAGACCAATGTGTCACAGTTCATCGTGCTGTCGCAGGACCTGAAGGTGCGGGAGGCGCTGCGCATCAAGCTGCCGGCGCTGCTGGCCGCCGAATTCCCCGAGGTGCGCGGCCGTGTCAAGTTGCTGCCCAACGGGCCGCCCGTGCCGTACCCGGTGCAGTTCCGCGTGATCGGACCCGACCCGCTGGTGCTGCGCGCGCGCGCCGACGAGGTCAAGGACGCGCTGTATGCCTGGCCGCAGATGCGCGGCGTGAACGACAACTGGAACGAGGCGGTCAAGGTCATGCGCCTGGAAGTCGACCAGGCCAAGGCGCGCGCCCTGGGCGTGAGCAGCCAGTCGATCGCCCAGGCCTCGAAGGTGATGCAGTCGGGCGCGCAGGTCGGTCAGTACCGCGAGGGCGACAAGCTGATCGACATCGTGCTGCGCCAGCCCGAGGACGAGCGCCGCCTGATCACCGACATCGCCAACGCCTACCTGCCCACGGCCTCGGGCCAGTCGATTCCGCTCACGCAGATCGCCAAGCCGGTGCTGGCCTGGGAGCCGGGCGTGATGTGGCGCGAGAACCGCGACTACGCCATCACCGTGCAGGGCGACGTGGTCGAGGGCCTGCAGGGTGCCACGGTGACCGAGGCGCTGCTGCCGCAACTGCGCAAGATCGAGGCCGCCTGGCGCGACGCGGGCCAGGGCGCCTACCGCATCGAGGTGGCGGGCGCGGTGGAAGAGAGCTCCAAGGGCTCGGCGTCGATTGCGGCCGGCGTGCCGATCATGCTGTTCATCACCTTCACGCTGCTCATGCTGCAGCTGCACAGCTTCAGCCGCGCCATGCTGGTGTTCCTCACCGGGCCGCTGGGCATCGCCGGGGTGGCCGGGGCGCTGCTGCTGCTGGGGCGGCCGTTCGGCTTCGTGGCGCTCCTGGGCGTGATTGCGCTCATGGGCATGATCCAGCGCAACTCGGTGATCCTGATCGACCAGATCGAGAAAGACCGCGCGCGCGGCGTGCCGGCCTGGGACGCCATCGTCGAGTCGGCGGTGCGCCGCCTGCGCCCCATCGTGCTCACCGCGGCCGCGGCGGTGCTGGCGATGATTCCGCTCTCGCGCAGCGTCTTCTGGGGGCCGATGGCCGTGGCCATCATGGGCGGGCTGGTGGTGGCCACCGTGCTCACGCTGCTGGCCCTGCCGGCGATGTACGCAGCCTGGTTCCGCGTGCGCCGCCCGCAGCCCGACATTGGAGGCGCGTCGCAACAGGTTAAAATCGCGAGTTAATCAGTTTCATCCGGGCGGCAGACTTTGGCTGTCGCCTGTTTGTTTGTAGACCGCGCGGGTGGCGAAATTGGTAGACGCACCAGGTTTAGGTCCTGACGCCAGCAATGGTGTGCCGGTTCGAGTCCGGCTCCGCGCACCACCCCATGTGAAACTTTGCCCAACACGGCGCCGCTGCACGCTGGCCGGCACGTGTGACTAAACACTAGGAATAGCCATGGCCGTTACCGTTGAAACCCTTGACAAGCTCGAGCGCAAGATCACGCTGAGCCTGCCCCTTGCCACCATCCAGACCGAGGTGGATTCGCGCCTCAAGCGTTTGGCGCGCACCGTGAAGATGGACGGTTTCCGTCCCGGCAAGGTGCCCATGAAGGTGGTGTCCGAGCGCTATGGCTACTCGGTGCAGTACGAGGTGCTCAACGACAAGGTGGGCGAGGCGTTTGCCACCGCTGCCAACGAAGCCAATCTGCGCGTGGCGGGCCAGCCGCGCATCACCGAAAAGGACGGCGCGCCCGAAGGCGAAGTCACCTTTGACGCCGTGTTCGAAGTGTTCCCCGAAGTCAAGATCGCCGACCTGGCCGACGCCGAAGTCGAGAAGCTGAGCTCGGAAGTGACCGACAGCGCCATCGACAAGACCATCGACATCCTGCGCAAGCAGCGCCGCAGCTTTGCCCAGCGCGCCCTCGACGCCGCCGCGCAAGACGGCGACCGCGTGACCGTCGACTTTGAAGGCAAGCTCGACGGCGAGCCCTTCGAAGGCGGCAAGGCCGAAGGCTTCCAGTTCCTGATCGGCGAAGGCCAGATGCTCAAGGAGTTCGAGGACGCCGTGCGCGGCATGAAGGTCGGCGAAAGCAAGACCTTCCCGCTGGCCTTCCCCGAGGACTACCACGGCAAGGACGTTGCCGGCAAGACGGCCGACTTCCTGGTCACGGTCAACAAGATCGAAGCGGCCCACCTGCCCGAAGTCAATGACGCCCTGGCCAAGTCGCTCGGCATTGCCGACGGCACCGTCGATGGCCTGCGCGCCGATATCAAGAAGAACCTCGACCGCGAAGTCAAGTTCCGCCTGCTGGCCCGCAACAAGCAGGCCGTGATGGATGCGCTGCTGACCAAGGCCGAGCTGGACCTGCCCAACGCCAGCGTGCAGGCCGAGATCGAGCGCCTGACGGAAGCGTGCCCGCGCCGATCTCAAGCAGCGCGGTGTCAAGGACGCCGACAAGGCCGAAATCCCCGCCGACATCTTCCGGCCCCAGGCCGAGCGCCGTGTGCGCCTGGGCCTGGTGGTGGCCGAGCTGGTGCGTGCCAACGAACTGCACGCCAAGCCCGAGCAGCTCAAGGCCCACATCGACGAGCTGGCTGCCAGCTATGAGAAGCCCGAAGACGTGGTGCGCTGGTACTTCGGCGACCGCCAGCGTCTGGCCGAAGTCGAAGCGGTGGTCGTTGAAAACAACGTGGCCGACTTCGTTCTGGGCAAGGCCAAGGTGACCGACAAGGCCGTGTCGTTCGATGAGCTGATGGGCCAGAACTGATCGCCCAGCCGGCAAAGTGCCTTCACGGCACTTGACCCGCGTACAGCATCCGGGGGCTTGTGCTTTGGCGCACAAGCCCCAATTCGTTTCTGGGTACAGTACCCGCCTGACTGGAGAAAAAATGAGCGCACTGGAAACACAAGGCCTGGGCATGGTCCCGATGGTCATCGAGCAGTCGGGCCGCGGCGAGCGGTCGTACGACATTTATTCGCGCCTGCTCAAGGAGCGCGTGATCTTCCTGGTGGGCGAGGTCAACGACCAGACCGCCAACCTGGTGGTGGCACAACTGCTGTTCCTGGAAAGCGAAAACCCGGAAAAGGACATTTCGTTCTATATCAACTCGCCCGGCGGCAGCGTCACGGCCGGCATGGCGATCTACGACACCATGCAGTTCATCAAGCCCGACGTGTCCACGCTGTGCTGCGGCTTTGCCGCCAGCATGGGCGCCTTTCTGCTGGCCGCCGGAGCCAAGGGCAAGCGCTTTTCGCTGCCCAACTCCAAGGTCATGATCCACCAGGTGCTGGGCGGCGCCCGCGGCCAGGCCACCGACATCGAAATCCATGCGCGCGACATCCTGCGCACCAAGGAGCAGATGAACCGCATCCTGGCCGAACGCACCGGCCAGCCGCTGGAAAAAATCCAGCGCGACACCGAGCGCGACTACTTCCTCACGGCCGATGAGGCCAAGGACTATGGGCTCATCGACCAGGTGATCGCCAAGCGTTCCTGAGCGCAGCCGCGCCCAAGTACGGCGTTTTCCCGTACGGGAAAACGCCGTTTCTCATTGGTTATCATCCAGACCACTTCCCCTAGCTATACAAGGCATTGTTTCCATGGCCGATAAAAAAGGCTCTCCCAGCGAAAAAACCCTTTACTGCTCTTTCTGCGGCAAGAGCCAGCACGAGGTAAAGAAGCTGATCGCCGGCCCGTCGGTTTTTATCTGCGACGAGTGCATTGACCTGTGCAACGAGATCATCCGCGACGAGGCCCCTGCGGGCGAAGCGGGCCGCGATGGACGTGGCGACCTGCCCACGCCCGCCGAGATCAAGGCCAACCTCGACGGCTATGTGATTGGGCAGGAACTGGCCAAGCGCACCTTGGCCGTGGCGGTGTACAACCACTACAAGCGCCTGCGCCACAAGGACAAGGCACACAAGGACGATGTCGAGCTGTCCAAGAGCAACATCTTGCTGATCGGCCCCACGGGCTCCGGCAAGACGCTGCTGGCGCAGACGCTTGCGCGCATGCTCGACGTGCCGTTCGTCATGGCCGACGCCACCACGCTGACCGAAGCCGGCTATGTGGGCGAAGACGTCGAAAACATCGTGCAAAAGCTGCTGCAAAGCTGCAACTACGACGTCGAGCGCGCGCAGCGCGGCATTGTCTACATCGACGAGATCGACAAGATCTCGCGCAAGTCGGACAACCCCAGCATCACGCGCGACGTCTCGGGCGAGGGCGTGCAGCAGGCCCTGCTCAAGCTCATCGAAGGCACCATGGCCAGCGTGCCGCCGCAGGGCGGGCGCAAGCACCCGAACCAGGACTTCCTGCAGATCGACACGACCAACATCCTGTTCATCTGCGGCGGTGCCTTCGCCGGGCTGGAGAAGGTCATTGAGAACCGCACGGAGGCGTCGGGCATTGGTTTTGGGGCGACGGTCAAGAGCAAGAAACAGCGCTCGCTTTCCGACGTCTTCACCGAGATCGAGCCCGAAGACCTGATCAAGTTCGGCCTGATTCCGGAACTGGTCGGGCGCATGCCCGTGGTCACGGCACTGGCCGAGCTCAGCGAGGACGCGCTGGTGCAGATCCTGACCGAGCCCAAGAATGCGCTGGTCAAGCAGTACAGCAAATTGCTGGCCATGGAAGGCGCCGAGCTCGAGATCCGCCCGGCCGCGCTCAAGGCCATTGCCCGCAAGGCGCTGGTCCGCAAGACCGGCGCGCGTGGACTGCGCTCCATCCTGGAGCAGTCGCTGATCGGCACCATGTTCGATCTGCCCAATGCCACGAATGTGGAAAAGGTCGTGGTGGACGAATCCACCATCGACGACAACAAGCCGCCGCTGCTGGTCTACCGCGAAGCGGCAAAAAAGGCCTGAGGCCTTGTCATGGGCGCGGCGCTGGCCGCGCGCCCAGCAACCCTGGCGTCGGCGCGGAGGTGCCGGCGGGTTGAAAATTTCTGCTGACGGACCATATTCCATTCAGTTTCACGAGGATTTCCATGTCCGGACACACCCCTTTGCCCGCCACGCCCATCGAGTTGCCACTGTTGCCGCTGCGCGATGTGGTTGTATTCCCCCATATGGTCATCCCGCTGTTTGTGGGGCGGCCCAAGAGCATCAAGGCACTGGAGCTGGCGATGGAGTCCGATCGCCGCATCATGCTGGTGGCGCAGAAGGCTGCGGCCAAGGATGAGCCCTCGGTCGAGGACATGTTCGATGTCGGCTGCGTCTCCACCATCCTGCAAATGCTCAAGCTGCCCGACGGTACCGTGAAGGTGCTGGTCGAAGGGCAGCAGCGCGCACGCGTCGACACCATTGAAGATGCACAGACGCATTTCACCGCCACGGTGACGCCGGTCGAGGCGGCGCAGGAGGCGCACAAGCCGAGCGAAATCGAAGCGCTGCGCCGCGCGGTGATGCAGCAGTTCGACCAGTACGTCAAGCTCAACAAGAAGATCCCGCCGGAGATCCTGACGTCGATCTCCAGCATCGACGATCCCGGCCGCCTGGCCGACACCATTGCCGCGCACCTGCCCCTCAAGCTGGAGAACAAGCAGACGGTGCTGGACCTCTCCGATGTGAAGGACCGCCTGGAGAACCTGTTCGAACAGCTGGACCGCGAAGTCGACATCCTCAATGTCGACAAGAAGATCCGGGGCCGCGTCAAGCGCCAGATGGAAAAGAACCAGCGCGACTTCTACCTTAACGAACAGGTCAAGGCGATCCAGAAGGAACTGGGCGAAGGCGAAGAGGGCGCGGACATCGAGGAGGTCGAAAAGAAGATCAAGGCGGCCAAGATGCCGGCCGAGGCGCGCAAGAAGGCCGATGCCGAACTCAAGAAGCTCAAGCTGATGTCGCCGATGTCGGCCGAGGCCACGGTGGTGCGCAACTACATCGATGTGCTCCTCTCGCTGCCCTGGAGCAAGAAGACCAAGATCAAGCACGATCTGGGCAATGCCGAAGTGGTGCTCAACGAAGACCACTACGGTCTCGACAAGGTCAAGGACCGCATCCTCGAATACCTTGCAGTGCAGCAACGTGTGGACAAGGTCAAGGCGCCAATCCTGTGCCTGGTGGGCCCCCCCGGCGTGGGCAAGACTTCGCTCGGCCAGTCGATTGCCAAGGCCACCGGGCGCAAATACGTGCGCGTGGCGCTGGGCGGCATGCGCGACGAGGCCGAGATCCGCGGGCACCGCCGCACCTACATCGGCGCCATGCCTGGCAAGGTGCTGCAAAGCCTAGCCAAGGTGGGTACGCGCAATCCGCTGTTCCTGCTCGACGAGATCGACAAACTCGGCATGGATTTTCGCGGTGATCCATCGAGCGCCTTGCTCGAGGTGTTGGACCCCGAGCAAAACCACACGTTTGGCGACCACTATGTCGAAGTGGATTTCGACCTGAGCGATGTGATGTTCGTGGCCACCTCGAACTCGATGAACATTCCGCCGGCATTGCTCGACCGCATGGAGGTGATCCGCCTTTCGGGCTACACCGAGGACGAGAAAACCAACATCGCCATGAAGTACCTGCTGCCCAAGCAGCTCAAGAACAATGGCGTAAAGGAAGGCGAGCTGCAGGTCACCGAGCCGGCGGTGCGCGACATCGTGCGCTACTACACGCGAGAAGCCGGCGTGCGTGCGCTCGAGCGCGATCTCTCCAAGATCTGCCGCAAGGTCGTCAAGGCCTTGCTGCTGGGCAAGCTGGCACCGCAGGTCGTCGTGACCGCGGACAACCTGCCCGATTTCCTCGGTGTGCGCAAATACACCTATGGTCTGGCCGAACAGCAAAACCAGGTCGGGCAGGTGGTGGGGCTGGCATGGACGGAGGTCGGTGGCGACCTGCTGACCATCGAGGCCGTGACCATGCCGGGCAAAGGCGTCATCACGCGCACGGGGTCGCTGGGCGATGTGATGAAGGAGTCTGTCGAGGCCGCGCGCACCGTGGTGCGCAGCCGTGCACGCGTGCTGGGCATCAAGGACGAGGCGTTTGAGAAGAAAGATGTCCATGTCCACGTGCCCGACGGCGCCACACCGAAGGACGGGCCCAGCGCAGGCGCCGCGATGGCGACGGCGCTGGTGTCCGCGCTCACCGGTATTCCGGTGCGCGGTGACGTGGCCATGACCGGAGAGATCACGCTGCGGGGCGAAATCACGGCCATCGGCGGGCTCAAGGAAAAGCTGCTGGCAGCGCTGCGCGGCGGCATCAAGACGGTGTTGATCCCGCAAGAAAACATCAAGGACCTTCAAGAGATTCCGGCCAACGTCAAGAGCGGCCTGGACATCGTGCCGGTGAAGTGGATCGACCAGGTGTTGGAACTGGCCCTGGAGCGCAAGCCCGTGCCCTTGACCGATGAGGAGGCCGCTGCGGTACCCGTGACGGCAGCGGCCGACAAGCCAGCGGCTACGGTGACCATCCAGCACTGAAGATTTTTTTGGCGCACCCTGAAAGTTGCGCTACAATACATCCATTGCAGCAAACGTTGTACAATGTAAGGCTGTAATGAAATGCGGGAATAGCTCAGTTGGTAGAGCGCAACCTTGCCAAGGTTGAGGTCGAGAGTTCGAGACTCTTTTCCCGCTCCAATTTCCAAAAAAGGGAAGCCCAGGCTTCCCTTTTTGCTAATAAGCCAGGTTTGGGGCGCGGTAGCAAAGCGGTTATGCCCCGGATTGCAAATCCGGTCAGTCCGGTTCGACTCCGGACCGCGCCTCCAGAATTGCCGTTTTTTGTGCCCCGTTAACAGGGTAGAAAAATCAAAATTCTGGATTGATAGAGAAAAAATGCTCTATAATTTGCGGCTTGCCAGCCAGCAAAATTGAAGAGATTCGGTTTTGCGAACAGGTCAAATGCGGGAATAGCTCAGTTGGTAGAGCGCAACCTTGCCAAGGTTGAGGTCGAGAGTTCGAGACTCTTTTCCCGCTCCAGTTCTCAAAGGGAAGCTTCGGCTTCCCTTTTTCTTTGGGCGTCCTCCGCGGTGGAGCCCGGCAGAGTTTGGGCATTGCACAGGTGTGTGGCCCGGGTTACGCTGCAGGCGAGGCTTTGTACCATGCTGCGGCCCGCCCCGATGGTGAAATTGGTAGACACTGCGGACTTAAAATCCGCCGCTTTCCTGAAAAGGGGCGTGCCGGTTCGACCCCGGCTCGGGGCACCACTACGATTCAATCATGTCAAATTACAACGCTCCCTTCGAAATTCATGTCCATGGCCAGGTGCCGTTGCGCCCTGATGCCGGCTACGAGCAGTTGCAGGAAGCGCTCAAGCCCTTGTGGACCTATGCCGGTGCGCGTTCGCTTGCCGACGGTTCGGTCAGTGCCTATGAAGAAGAGCCGGGCATCCAGTTCGACGCGAAGGAGCACACGCTGCAGCTGTGCTGGACGGTGCGCGGTGACGAGGACTTCCGCCAGTCGCTCGACGAGATGTGCATGAGCCTCAATGAACTGGCCGAGCAGGGCGCCGCCATCGAGGTCACGTTCTACGACGCCGAGTTCGACGAGGACGAGGAAGAGGACGATGCCGAGTCGCGCGACGACTTCGTCATGCTGTTCGTGGGCCCCACGCCCGCCGCCATCATGCAGGTGCAGCGCGACCTGCTGGTGCAGGACGTGGTGAACATGATGGAGCGCCATTTCGACGGCGCCGAGCTGGGCGGCGTGGTCGCCGAGATCGACAAGCTGTTCAGCCAGCGCTTTGACGCGCTCGTGAACTCGCTCGAAATCGGCAAGCCGCCGCGCGGCCCAGGTGGCTCCGGTGGCAGCCATGGCGGCGGCGGTGGTC
Source organism: uncultured beta proteobacterium (assembly GCA_963703375.1). Lineage (GTDB taxonomy): Bacteria > Pseudomonadota > Gammaproteobacteria > Burkholderiales > Burkholderiaceae_C > Simplicispira. The sequence goes on from CAVPEF010000004.1 coordinate 1,436,242, forward strand.
GCCGCCCGCGCCATCTGCACTGAGGACAGCGCGCTGGCCGCGCTCCGGCAGCCAGCGCTTTGAATGGCCATGCCCAGCGACCTGCCCTATCTGAGCGCCTACCCGCTGCCTTTGCAGGAGCAGGTGCGGGGTATGCTGGGCGAAGGCGGCAGTGGCCTGGCCGCGCTGCTGCAGCGCAAATACCCGCAAGCCCACGCAGTGCGCACCGACAAGGCGCTGTACCACTACACCACCGACCTGAAGACCCGCCATCTGCGCAATGCCGATGCGGTCCACAAGGTGCTGTTCGACAGCAAGATCCATGTGGTGCGCAATGCCCTGGGCCTGCACACCAGCGTCTCGCGCGTGCAGGGCGGCAAGCTGGCGGCCAAGCACGAGATCCGCGTGGCCGCCCTGTTCAAGCAGGTGCCCGACGAGTTCCTGCGCATGATCGTGGTGCACGAGCTCGCGCACCTGCGCGAGCGCGAGCACAACAAGGCGTTCTACCAGCTGTGCGTGCACATGGAGCCGGCCTACCACCAGTACGAATTCGACCTGCGCCTGTACCTGACGCACCTGGAGTGTGGCGGCGAGCGGATCTGGCGCACCGATGAAATAGCGGCCCGCTAGTTTGCTTCAGTATTCGTAGCTGAAAGCGCAAGCCCAGAAAGCGTTTGAAGCGGTTTTTGCCTAAATTTATAGGACGAAAACCCGTGCGCAGCAGCCGGCGGGGAGTTCCAGCCAGCGCTGCGCTGCAGCCTGCAGCGGGCCCAGCGGGCCGGTCGTGAGCAGCTGCACAGGCAGCGGACCGGCGCCGTCCGCCGCCGGGTCTGCCAGCAGGCCGCCCGACTGCAGCAGTCGCCGCGTCTGCCGCGCCACCGGCTCGCCGGTTTCGATGAAGCGCACCTGCGGGCCGACCAGCGCACGCAGGTCGTCGGCGGCAAAAATATAGTGCGTGCAGCCCAGCACCAGGGTGTCGATCTGCCCGGCTTCGGTGCCAAAACAGCCCATGGCACGCAGGTGCTGCGTGCAGAGCGCTCTTGTTTCACTGGCGTCTGGGTGGGAGGGCAGCGGCTGGCCAACGCTTTGCTCGATGGCGTGGGCCAGGCCGTCGCAGGGCTGCGCCACAAACTCGGCCTGTCCGGCCACCGAGGCCAGCAGGTTGGCAAACTTGGCGCTGGCCAGCGTTCCGCGCGTGCCGATCACGCCCACCCGCCCGGTGCGGGTGGCCGACAGGGCGGGTTTGAGCGCCGGCTCCAGCCCCACCAGCGGCAGGTCGGTGTGGCGGCTGCGCACCTCGTGGATCGCTGCGGCCGTGGCCGTGTTGCAGGCGACGACCAGGGCCTTGATGCCGTGGTGCGCGCGCAGGTACTGCGTGATTGCGTGGGTGCGGGCGCCCACATAGGCATCGCCGCGCTCGCCATAGGGTGCGTGGGCGCTGTCGGCCAGGTAGACGAAGCGTTCGTGCGGCAGTTCTGCGCGCAGCGCGCGCAGCACGCTGAGGCCGCCGACGCCGCTGTCGAACACACCGATGGGCTGTGAAGGGACTGTCATGCAGGCACGGCAAAGAAGGGATGAAAGAGAGCGTGTGCGTGGCCAGAGGGGGAGGCAGTACGCTCCAACCCCTCCTGGCCCGGGCGCGTGCGTCAGGCGGCGGCGGTGACCCCGATGCCCTTGAACTCGCCCGTGGCGATGCGCTTTTGCCATTCGGCCGGGCCGGTGATGTGGGCGCTGGTGCCGCCCGCGTCGACCGCCACGGTGACGGGCATGTCGACCACGTCGAACTCGTAGATGGCTTCCATGCCCAGGTCTTCGAAACCGACCACCTTGGCTGTCTTGATGGCCTTGCTGACCAGGTAGGCGGCGCCGCCCACGGCCATCAGGTAGGCGCTCTGGTGCTTCTTGATCGCCTCGATGGCGACCGGGCCGCGCTCGGCCTTGCCGATCATCGCGATCAGGCCGGTCTGCGTCGAGCATCATCTCGGTGAAGCCGTCCATGCGCGTGGCGGTGGTCGGGCCGGCGGGGCCGACGGCCTCGTCGCCCACCGGGTCGACCGGGCCGACGTAGTAGATGACGCGGTTGGTGAAGTCCACGGGCAGCTTTTCGCCCTTGGCCAGCATGTCCTGGATGCGCTTGTGCGCGGCGTCGCGGCCGGTGAGCATCTTGCCGTTGAGCAGCAGCGTGTCGCCGGGCTTCCAGCTCGCCACTTCTTCGCGGGTCAGCGTGTCGAGGTCGACCTTCTTGCTCTTGTTGTAGTCGGGCGCCCAGTCGACTTCGGGCCACAGGTCGAGCGAAGGCGGCGTCGAGGTAGACCGGGCCCGAGCCGTCCATCACGAAGTGCGCATGGCGCGTGGCTGCGCAGTTGGGGATCATCGCCACGGGCTTGCTGGCCGCGTGCGTCGGGTACATCTTGATCTTGATGTCGAGCACGGTGGACAGGCCGCCCAGGCCCTGCGCGCCGATGCCCAGCGCGTTGACCTTTTCGTACAGCTCGAGGCGCAGCTCTTCGACCTTGGTCGAGCTTCGTCGCCCGCCGGCTCTTCGCCTGCAGCTCGTGCATGTCGAGGTCGTCCATCAGGCTTTCCTTGGCCATCAGCACGGCCTTTTCGGCCGTGCCGCCGATGCCGATGCCCAGCATGCCGGGCGGGCACCAGCCGGCGCCCATGGTGGGCACGGTCTTGAGCACCCAGTCGACCACGCGTCGCCGGGGTTCAGCATGACCATCTTGCTCTTGTTCTCGCTGCCGCCGCCCTTGGCCGCGACGGTGACTTCGACGGTGTTGCCGGGCACGATCTCGTGAAGATCACGGCCGGCGTGTTGTCCTTGGTGTTCTTGCGGTCGAACTGCGGGTCGGCCACGACCGAGGCGCGCAGCGTGTTGTCGGGGTGGTTGTAGCCGCGGCGCACGCCTTCGTTGATGGCGTCGTCGAGGCTGCCGGTGAAGCCTTCCCAGCGCACGTCCATGCCGACCTTCAGGAACACGTTGACGATGCCGGTGTCCTGGCAGATCGGGCGGTGGCCGGTCGCGCTCATCTTGCTGTTGGTCAGGATCTGCGCGATCGCGTCCTTGGCCGCGGGGCTCTGCTCGCGCTCGTAGGCGCGGGCCAGGTGGGCGATGTAGTCGGTGGGGTGGTAGTAGCTGATGTACTGCAGTGCAGCGGCGATGGATTCGATCAGGTCGGCTGGCTGAATGGTCGTGGTCATGGCATGGGGATCAGAGGTCGCGAATCTTCGATTATCCCCTGCAGGGCGGACACGCCTCTGCCAGCAGGGTTGCGGCCGCCGTGCATTGGCCGCGCCGAGGTGGCGAGGGTATGCTGGTGCACCACTTTTGAGGACGCACGATGACCCCTGCAGCACCTGCCACCGCCTTCCGCACCGAACGCGACACCTTCGGCCCCATCGAGGTGCCGGCCGACCGGCTCTGGGGCGCGCAGACGCAGCGCTCGCTGCAGAACTTCGACATCTCGGGCGAGCGCATGCCGCGCGAGCTCATCACGCGCGCTGGCGCAGGTCAAGCGCGCCTCGGCGCGTGGTGAACCACGCGCTGGGCCTGCTGGACGAGAAGAAGACCGAGGCCATCGTGGCCGCCGCCGACGAGGTGATCGCCGGCAAGCACGCGGACGAGTTCCCGCTGGTGGTCTGGCAGACCGGCTCGGGCACGCAGACCAACATGAACGTGAACGAGGTGCTGGCCAACCGCGCCAGCGAACTGCTGGGCGGCGAGCGCGGCGAGGGCCGCCTGGTGCACCCGAACGACGACGTCAACCGAGCCAGTCGTCGCAACGACGTCTTCCCGACCGCGATGCACGTGGCCGCCGTCGAGGCCATCACGCACCAGCTGCTGCCGGCGCATGGCCGCGCTGCGCGCCACGCTGCAGGCCAAGGCCGAGGCGTTCGCCGGCATCGTCAAGATCGGCCGCACCCACCTGCAGGACGCCACGCCGCTGACGCTGGGCCAGGAGTTCTCGGGCTGGGTCGCGCAGCTGGCGCACGGCGCAGCGGCATGTGCAGGCGGCGCTGCCGCACCTGTGCGAACTGGCGCTGGGCGGCACCGCCGTCGGCACCGGGCTCAACGCGCCCAAGGGCTACGCCGAGCAGGTGGCGGCCGAGCTCGCGCGGCTGACCGGGCTGCCGTTCGTCACCGCGCCCAACAAGTTCGAGGCGCTGGCCAGCGTACGACGCGCTGGTGCATGCGCACGGCGCGCTCAAGACGCTGGCCGCCAGCCTGATGAAGATCGCCAACGACGTGCGCTGGCTGGCCAGCGGCCCGCGCAGCGGCATCGGCGAGATCAGCCATTCCCGAGAACGAGCCCGGCTCGTCCATCATGCCGGGCAAGGTCAACCCGACGCAGTGCGAGGCGCTGACCATGCTGTGCGCCCAGGTCGTTCGGCAACGACGTGGCCATCAACATCGGCGGCGCGTCGGGCAACTTCGAGCTCAACGTGTTCCGCCCCGATGGTGGTCCACAACTTCCTGCAGAGCGTGCGCCTGCTGGCCGACGGCATGGTCAGCTTCAACGACGCACTGCGCCGTCGGGCATCGAGCCCAACGCGTGCGCGCATCGCCGAGCTGGTCGAGCGCTCGCTGATGCTGGTGACGGCGCTGAACCCGCACATCGGCTACGACAACGCCGCGCAGATCGCCAAGAAAGCGCACAAGGAGGGCCTGAGCCTGCGCGAGGCGGCCATTGCCTCGGGCCACCTGACCGCCGAGCAGTTCGACGCCTGGGTGCAGCCGGCGCGCATGGTGTAGCCGGCTGCGGCGCTGCAGCGGCTGGGCGCCCTGGCGATTACTATCGATTCAATAGCTGCTCGCGCTTTCCCCGTAAGCGTTTGAGGCGATTTTTAGTGGTATTTCCGAAAAACCACCAGGCCTCAACGCGCCAGCGCCAGCACCTGATCGGCCACGGCCTCGATGCCTGCGGGCAAGAGATCTTCGGCCACCACGGCCTGGCGCTGGGCCCACTGGAACAAATGCGTGCTTTGCGAGCGCGCGTACAGCGGGTCGTAGTGCAGCGCCACCAGCTCGGCAAACAGCGGCGCGAGCGCACGCGCGTGCGCCCAGGCTTGCCAGCGCTCGATCACCTGCTTGCCGTGCAGCTCGCGCAGGCTGCCCAGCTGGCGCGCCAGCTGCTCGGGGTCATCGCCGAGGTTGGCATAGTCGCGCAGCAGGAAGTCGAGCCGCGCTGCGCTGCCGGCCTGGATCTCGATGCAGGGGCTCGCGCGCAGGCGCTGCACCAGCGGCTGCGGCACGGCCAGGCGGCCGATCTTGCTGCTTTCAGCCTCGACATAGATGGGGCGCTGCAGGTCGAACGGCTCGAGCGCCTGCACCAGCAAGGTTTCGAACGCGGTCTGCGAGGGCTGCGCCACGCCCGGCCAGGCGCCCAGCACCGAGCCGCGGTGCCGCGCGCAGGCTTCGAGGTCGAGCACCTGCGCGCCGCGCTCGGCCAGCGCCTGCAGCACGCGCGTCTTGGCGCTGCCGGTGGGGCCGCACAGCACGCGCAGGTCCAGCTGCGGCGCCAGGGCCTCGATCTGGTCGATGACGTGGCGGCGCCAGCTCTTGTAGCCGCCGGCCAGCTGCTGCGCGTCCCAGCCCACCAGGCGCAGCCAGGTCACCATCGAGCCGCTGCGCATGCCGCCGCGCCAGCAATAGACCAGGGGCTTCCAGTTCGCCGGGCGGTCGGCCAGCACGCCGCGCAGATGCCGCGCCAGGTTCGCCGCCACCATGGCGCCGCCCACGCGCCGCGCCTCGAATGCACCCTGCTGCTTGTAGAGCGTGCCGACGGTGCAGCGCTCGTCGTCGTCGAGCACCGGGCAGTTGATGGCGCCGGGGATGTGGTCGAGCGCGAATTCGGCGGGTGAGCGGGCATCGATGAGGGTGTCGAAGGCGTGGCGCTCGTGCACGCGCACGGGGCTGCGGTGGCTCATGGGAAGTAGGTTCCGGTGGGTGGGTTGGGGGCGTGCGCAAAGCCAGAGGGCGGGAGAAACAGGCCGTGGCTGGCACAATGCCCGCCACCATGACCGCTACCACCCCCGCTGATTCCAAGACCATCCAGCTCACCCAGTTCGCCCATGGCGGAGGGTGCGGCTGCAAGATTGCGCCCGGCCTGCTGCGCGAGATTTTGGCACGTGCGCCGCAGGGCATCGTGCCGCCCGAGCTACTAGTAGGCACCGAGACCAGCGACGACGCCGCCGTCTACCGCTTGAACGACGAGCAGGCGCTGGTCGCGACCACCGACTTCTTCACCCCGATCGTCGACGACCCGTACGACTTTGGCCGCATTGCCGCGACCAACGCGCTGTCCGACATTTACGCCATGGGCGGCACGCCCATCATGGCGCTGGCACTGGTCGGCATGCCCATCGCCAAGCTGCCGCCCGAGGTGATCGGCCGCGTGCTCGAAGGCGGCGCTGCCGTCTGTCGCGAGGCTGGCATCCCGATTGCCGGTGGCCACAGCATCGACGTGCTCGAACCCATCTATGGCCTGGTCGGCCTGGGCCTGGTGCACCCCGGGCGCGTGCGCCGCAACGCCGACGCCCAGGCCGGCGACGTGCTGGTGCTGGGCAAGCCGCTGGGCGTGGGCGTGCTCTCGGCCGCGCTCAAAAAGGGCGTGCTGGGCGCCGAGGGCTACGCCGAGATGCTGCGCCACACGACGCAGCTCAACCGCGTCGGCATCGCGCTGGCGCAGCTCGATGGCGTGCACGCCATGACCGATGTGACGGGCTTTGGCCTCGCGGGGCATCTGCTGGAAGTCTGCCGGGGCTCGGGTTTGAGCGCCCGCATCGACCTGGCCCGCGTGCCCCTGATCGCCAGCGCGATCGAATTTGCCCAACAGGGAATGGCCACCGGCGCATCGGCCCGCAACTGGGCCGCCTATGGCGACGAGGTGCTGTGGCCCGCCGGCGCGCCCGAATGGCAGCGCACGCTGCTGACCGACCCGCAGACCAGCGGGGGCCTGCTGGTGAGCTGCAGCGCCGACGCGGCGGATGCTGTGCTGCACACCTTCCGCAGCGCGGGCTTTGACAGCGCCGCCGTGGTGGGCGCCATGCAGGCGCAGCAAGCGGGGCAGGGCAGCCGCTTAGTGTGCGCCTGAGCTCTGCAGTGTCCTGGGAATCAGGCCCGCATTGAAGGACTGGCGCGCTGGCGCCTTCAGAACGGGTCGCGCCCCGGCACCCGCGCTAGCACCCGCAGGTCCGGCCCCACGCGCTCCACACCCGTGAACTCCAGTGCCTGGCCCTGCGCCAGTGCCTGGAGCGGGCCGATGTGGGCCATGCCGAGACCTGACCCCAGCAGCTTGGGCGCCAGGTACACCAGCAATTCGTCCACCAACCCCTCGCGCAGCAGCGAGCCGTTGAGCTTGTGGCCGGCTTCTACATGCAACTCATTTACGCCGCGCTGCGTCAGGTCGCGCAGCATGGCGGGCAAGTCCACCTTGCCATGGGGGCCAGGCACCACCACCACGGTGGCGCCGCGCGCTTCCAGCGCCGATTTTTTTGCATTATTTTCAACTGCAGCGTAGATGTAGCAAGCGCGCCCAGCTATGAATAGCTGAGCGTCGGGCGGCGTCAGCAACTGGCTGTCCACCACCACAATGTGCGGCTGGCGTGGCGTATCGCATTCGCGCACGTCCAGGCGCGGGTTGTCTTCGAGCACCGTGCCAATGCCCGTCAGCACCGCGCAGGCGCGCGCGCGCCAGGCGTGGCCATCGGCACGCGCTGCGGACGAGGTGATCCATTGACTCACGCCATTGGACAGCGCCGTGGTGCCGTCGAGCGATGCGGCCAATTTCATGCGCACCCAGGGCGTGCCGCGCACCATGCGGCTGAAGAAACCGATGTTGAGTTCGCGCGATTCGGCGGCGCCGGGGCCGACTACCACCTCCACACCCGCTACGCGCAGCCGCGCAAAGCCTTGTCCGCCGACGAGCGGATTGGGGTCGGCAATGGACGCCACCACTTTGCCAATGCCCGCTGCCACCAGGGCATCGCAACACGGCCCCGTGCGCCCCTGGTGCGCGCACGGCTCCAGCGTCACATAGGCCGTGGCGCCGCGCGTGTCAAAGCCAGCGGCCGCCGCGTCGCGCAGCGCCACCACTTCGGCATGCGGGCCGCCGGCCTGCTGGGTGAAGCCCTGGCCGATGACCCGGCCGTCGGGCGCCACCAGCACGCAGCCCACGCGCGGGTTGGGGTTGGATAGAAAAAGCGCCTGGGCGGCGAGCCCAAGCGCTTGGTTCATGAAAGGCGCCGTTGTTGTCATTGCGCTGTTAATGGTAGCGCAGCGGTTACTTGCCCCAGCACTCGGTGACGATGGTTCCCGTGGTGCCGCCTTTGGCTCCTCGCAGACCCGTGTTGGTCAGGGTGTAGTCGCCGCACTTGTCATTAGCTTGAGCGCCTTTTGGGGTGCCCGTCAGAGTGTACGTGGCTCCATCGACAGATGCCAACGTGATGTCGTAGCGGTCCGAGGGCACTTTTTTCAGACTGGCCGGAAAAGCTGCCGCCAACGGGTAAGTGCCGTTTGCGGTAGCTGCACGCTCCAGCCATTGCGCGGCCTGTAAGAGGCCGGCCCGGACTTCTGCCCGGTGCCCGCGCCGGATGTACTCGTTGTAGCTGGGCAGGGCAATGGCCGAGAGGATGCCGATGATGGCGACCACGATCATCACTTCGATGAGGGTGAAGCCGCGGTGTTTTATGTGGATTTGCTGGGTCATCTTTCCCTCTATTACTTCAGTTGGCGCCAGCTTGGACGCAGCGATTGTTCGGGCATGCGAGCGAGCGTTTCTTTGTTGTTCTTCGCGTCAATGTCCATGACTTTGTTTCTCTGGGTAATCAAGGTGTGGGAGCCCTTGGAAACTTTCACACGCGAGACGTTGACATCGGCCGTGTTGTAGATGCCATCCCCATTTTTGTCCACGAGCTGCACCGTGGGGCGCTTGCCGTCCATGATGTTGATCATCGTGCGGTACTGGCGTTCCTCATCCACCGAGGTGGACTCGCAGCTTTCCACGTTCGGATCCACGTCCGAGCCCTTGGCGGGCACCTGGGAGTACACCGCCAAAATGTTGCTGCCGTCAAAAAACTCCATGGGCTTGAGCAGGCGCTCGCCAACAGCGGGCAGGTCCAGGTACCAGCCGTTGTAGTTGGCCCAGGTCTCCTTTTTCAGCTCGTCGCTCACATCCACGGTGGCGAAGTCGCCGCCGCTCAGTTCGGTAATGCTCTGCTTGGCCAATTTGGCGTCGACCACGCCTTCGCCCAGCTCCTTGGGAATGGGCACGCAATTGGCTGCAGGGGAGCAGGAGGCTTCGCCGGGGTGGATCTCGAGACGCTTGCCCATGGAAGTGTTGACGACGCGGTAGCGCGTGTTGTCCAGCACCGAGTACAGGGTTTGCACCTGCACGCTTTCCGCGTCCTTGTCTGCAACGTTGCGGCCCGTGCCAAAGGCCACCATCGTGCCGCCTACGGTCACGGTTTTTTTGGCGGATCCCGTTCCCACGACCATGGTGCGGTCGTTGGTGCGCACGGTGGGCGCAACGGTGATGGGCTGGACGTTGGGGCGCGAGGGCGAGTTCAGCGCCGTGGGCCCCTTGGCCGTGAACAGTGGTTTCCCGCCAAAGGCCACGCCCCAGCTGTCGGCGCTCACGTTGGTGAGGTCAAACTTCCACAGATTGCCAAGGTTGTCGCCAGCGTAGGCCACGTCAGGGCGCCCGTCGCCGTTGAGGTCCACCAAACGTGGGGCCGACAGGCCGTTGTCGCTGGCCTTGCCCGAGCCGGTCGCATCGCTCGTCACTGGAATGCGCAGCAACTCCTGGGCGCCGTCCAGGTATTGGACCAGCAGCACGGGACGCTGGTTTGCGCTGTTGTAGCCATTGCCCATCACGGCGGCCCAGCGGTTGTTGTTCATGCGCGTGATTTGCGTGGTGCGCATGGGGTTGCTCTCGTCCAGCACAGGCCTTGCGGTGATGTGGCCTATGTCCTTATCCTCCTCGACGGCATTGCTGCAAGCGGCCTTTTCGGCCGTGGTCATGCCGGTCAGTGCGCAGTTGGGCGGGGCTTCGCTGGTGCCGCGGCTGCGGTCGAGCTTGACCAGTTTCTGCGCATTGCCTTCAGTAAAACCGGCCGCGCCGTCGGCTGTGTCGCTCGCGGTAGGGTTGGTCACGTCCAGCACGAAGTAGCCCTTGCCGCCCGCGCCCAGCGTGCCTACTAGCAGGGTGCGCCAACTGGGGTTGTAGTTGGGATCGTAGGATGGATCGTCGGGGTCTTGCACGCCCGTGCCCATGTCCACGTCGCCGGTCATGGGCGAGCCGTCCACGAAGTATTTGTGCTTGTTGTTATAGGTCGGGTCGGTCAGCAGGGACAGCTTGGAGACCACGCCCCTGGGCACATAGGCAATCTTTTCGCTGCCGTCGGCGGCTGAGAAACCGTGGAGCATGCCGTCGTTGCCACCGACGTAAATCATGGCCGGGCGGGTTGCATTGCTGCGCGTGAAGGCCGCATAGCCTTTGAGCGCATAGTTGCTGGCCGGTGCGCCCGTGTACCACACTACGGAGTTGATGATGTCGCCCTGTCGGCTCTTGCGCTCGCGGAAAGGCTTGGCAGCGGTATAGCCACTGGACTCTGAGCCCTCCAGACTGCGATCGCCACGAATGAAGTTGAGCCGGTTCTGACCATTAGTGGCCACCGTGACACCGGTGGCGCCGGGGTTCAGTCCCAGCAAGGCTTTTTGCGCGGTGCTGAGGTTGGTTTCATTGCTGGCCCATTGGAAGGGCACGCCGCCCTGGTACTTGGTGGCATTCCACTTGTCGCTCCAGCCCAGCACCAAGCGGTTGTTCACGTTAGCCAGCGCGTCCAGCTTGTCGGCTGTGTTCTTGCCTCCCCAGCCCGCGGCGGCCACAGTAGTGCCGTCTTTTAGCACGGTTTCGGCGGTCACAAAGCCCTTCCAGGCATTGATGGGCTCATAGGCACCCGTGAACTTGCCCACGTCGTTGCGCGAGGTGTTGGAGCCACTGGTGGCTGTGGAGGTGAGGTCAGGGTCGTTCAGGGTATTGATCTGCCCGAAGATGTCGCGGAAGGCTTTTTCAAGGTCTTCCCCCTGGGTCACGGCATAAAAACGCCCCCGACCATTGAGGGCGGCGTGCCACAGATCCAGTGAACGAACCTCTTCACCACCTTTGTCCATGTCGGGCCATTTCTTGTTGCCCGTCACTAAGTCAGGAAAGCTGCCGTCATAGCCGAAAGGCACTTGGTCGGTGGGGCCGAAGATGGTCGGTGCCTTGGGCCAGGTGACGGCCATGGTGCTGAAACCAATAGTGTAAGTGACCATGTGCGCCCAGGTGGCCGGGTCGTAGCGGGGGTTCCAGTAGCGGTCCAGAATGGCATTCTTCTTCGACGTGGAGGTGTCCTGACCGAAATTTTCCGATGCGGGGGCCTTGCGATAGTCGGTAGCGGGCTGCAGGGTGCCGGTCAGGCCCGTGGTTTGCAGCGGTGTTGCCCAACTGTAAAAGGCCCAGTCGGCAAGGGTGTCACTGTAAGTGTCCCGGTAGAGCGCGGTTTTTGCCTGATCTGCCGTACTTCCGCCGTACACCATACCGTCGGGCAAAGTCAGGTTGGTGGCATTGTCTTTTGCGCCACCAGAAACCGCGCCGTTCCAACGGCCGTCGGTCATGAAGATGTGGTAGTTGCGTCGACAGCCCAGGTAGGGCGTATCCGTGGTGCCTGGGACGCTGGCCCAGGGACCGTTTTTGCTCATAGGGAGACGCATGTACTCGTCGGCCTGCTTGAGCATTTTGTGCGATGGCGTGGAACTGCCCGGTTTCAACTTGCCGACAAAGTCGAGAAAGTTGGATCGGTGGGTACTGTTCAGTACCTTCATGGAATTGGTGTTGAACTGGGCCGTGGTGCCGCTGTTGAGCGTGCCTGGCGTGCTGTTGTTGGCATTCATGGATTGCCATGACAGGCGGATTTTTTTGTCTGGCAGCACGGCCGTGTCGCGGAACACGCCGCCCACGCCGTTGGTGCCGCTCATCGCGTACTTCAGTACGTTGATGCGGCGGGCGTTGCCAGGCCAGGTGCCGTCGGCATTGGGAACCTTGGTATCGCTAACGTTTGCATATTTTGTAGGCTTACCTTTGTCATCCCATTCGGTTGCGCAGTTAGAGGTGCCTTCCTTGCCGTCTTTTTGCAGAGTTAGGCAATAGTCCATACTGCCCGAATCGTCAATGGAGATGATGACGTTGGGCGTTACATAGGGCTCCACTGTGCCCGGCGGGGCCTCTGCCAACGTGAGCGCCCAGGCGCCATGCGGGGCCAGCGCGGCGCCTGTGGCAAGGGCGAGCAAGGTTTTGCGAAAGCGAGGGGAGGTGTTGCAAGGCATGGTGTGCTCTTCTGGACGTCAATGATGTGATGGGCTGACTGCGGCTCTAGGGCTTGTGGCTTGCGCCGGTAGCTCACTTTTAAAGAACGGGACTCAGTCCTTGCGTTTTTGTTGCGCGTAGGTTTGTTGCAGCACCACCAGGGTGTTGGGCTTGCGGCCATAGGCCAGAGCGGTGATGCGGTACACCACGCTGGGCATCAGGTTGAGCGGCAGCAGGTTGCCGGCGCCGCCCACGATCAGGCTGGAGCTTTTGCTGCTTTCGTCGTAGGGCAGCACTTCGGTCCAGTACCAGCCTCCTCGGTTGGGAGCGGAGGTATCGGCCAGGATGGGGTTGGCGGGCTCCGAGGTCGTGCCCACGGCGGCGCCAGTGAACTGGCCATAGCGCGCACCGGCGGTATCGACTGTCATCTGGGCCAGCGTGATGCCCTTGGAGGCATCGGCGTTGTTCCAGAAGTCCTGCTTGTTAGTGCGTTTGGCGCACAAGCCACTGCGGCATTTAGTGGTCTGAGTATCAAGATTGGCCAATAGGGGACCCACGTCCTTGGCTTCGAGCGGGATCTTGTCGGCGGTGGCGGTGCGGCAAATGTTTCCGGTGCCGCTGCAGGCGCTGCCATCCGCGTTTTCACCGCGGATGTCCAGCTCGGCATCTTGCAGCAGGGCCTGCGCGGCCTCGAAGGCACGCTGGTAGTCGGCGTCGTTGCCGACCACCATTTCGTTGAACAGCGAAGTGCGTGATGCCCACAGTGCCAGCAGCATCGAGAGCATGACGAACACGATGACGATGAACAGCGCTATGCCGTGCTGATGTTGGCGCCGGCGGTGGACGGGAGGCATGCGTTGCATGTTGTTGTTCTTTGAAGTTAAAGCACTGTGCCAATCAGCCCTTGACTGCGCAGTTGATAGACGTTGCGAAAAGCGATGTGCATGCGCTTGGCGCGCACGCCGGTGAGGGTGGCCATGTCCACCTTCGTGGCGCCGTCGCAGTCGGTGTAGGTGCTGCCAGAGGGCATGTCGATGGGCTCCACGCCATAGAGCACCAAGCAGACTTCCACTGCCTGCACCTTGCTCCAGTTGTCCACGCTGTCCGCAGCGACGTATTGAATCTTGGTGTCGCCCGGCGTGGTGTTGTCTTGCAGCAGGTAGCGCACCTGGAAGTTGGCCACGTTTTGCACGACGGGCTGGTAGCCCGCGCCGTTGCCGTTGCACCGCAGTTCGCTGCCATTGAGCTGGAAAATGCTTTCCACCCGCTGGTCATCACTGGTGTTGGCTGGGCCGCCTAGGCAGTTGCGCGCCTGCGATTGCTCGCTGGGGTCGGTATGGACTGGTTCTTTGTAGCGGCGGTAGCCCACGGTAAGCGTGATGGGGCTGCTTGCGCCGAGGAGTGTGTTGGTAACGGGATCGAAGCCGTTGCCAGTTCCCGCTGCGGGCGCGGTGGTTTCGAACGCCACGGGGGCCGTGAGGACGTTTTCAGCCCCCGCGTTAGCGGAGTTGAGGTTGAGATACAGCGAACCAGCCTGGCGCATTTGCAGACCGATGACGCGCATGGCATAGGCTGCTTGCTGCTGGATGCCACTGGCGTCGCTCACGGTGCCCGAAACGCTGCGCGAAACCATGAGCGCTCCCATGGCAACGGCCACAGTGAGCAGGCCGATGGCGACGCCCACCATTAGCTCGACCAAGCTTACGCCGCGCTGAGCGAGCGGGCCGTGCGCCTGGGTTCTAGTGTGTTTTTTTTTGCCTGTAAGGGGCGCTGATAGAGGAAGTGCAGCTATGGTTTTTGATGGCATTTACAGGCCCGAGCAAAAATACTGGGTGACGGCTCCCCCGCCCGTATAGGGCGCGCAGCGGGCAGCGACAGGGATGTATTGCAGGTGGCATGTACGGCCATCCTGGCATTCGGCAGCAGCGCCACCGCCGTTGGTGAAGCTGCCATCGGCCGCGCGGTTCTTGGTGGCGTCGATGCTGTTCTTGAAAGCGTCACTGGTGTCGCGCTCGTTTTCACGCCAACTGATCATTACGCCCAGTTGACGGCGGTTGGCGGCGTCGTTTTCGCCTGGGGCCAGAAAGATGTTGGCCTGTCCCAGCGGCAGGGTGTTTTTGACGGCTTGCTTCCAAGTACCTAGGTCATAGGCGGCTAACTGGCTGTGGGTGCAGTTCTTTGTCTGGCAGTCGCCGGGTGAAGGTTCGGCGCTGAATGCAGATACGTAGGCACTGAGGTCAATCAAGGCATTAGGGTTGACCTTCATGCGTTCGCTCAAATCCTCAATGAGGCGAACTGCTTGTGCTCGACGCACGCTGGTCTGGGTATCCGTCAAGGTGCGCATTTGCACGCCAAGAATGCCGAGGATGCCCAGGGCCATAACGACGATCGCAACCAAGGATTCGATCAGGCTGATACCACGTTGTAATTTTTGGCGGGTGCGGTGGATTTTTAGGAACATGGAACGTCCTCAATCACTCTGATGCGACCACCCGAGGCCATGCAAATGCCTCTTGTGGCAGGGGAGGCAATGCCTGCTGGCTCGGGCGAAAAAATGAAACCTTTGGCGTTGAGGCCGCTCATCATTCCGTAGCGATCGACCTTGATGTTGGCACCGCCCGATTTATGAATGACGTTGACATTGGTGGGCGTGGTAACGGTCTGCAAAACTTCTTCCCCAGCTTTCCATTTCCCATTGCCATCACTGTCTACAAAGACAAACCACCCGCAGCCCCATTCCTGCGAAGTGTCTGCGAGTGCACAGCCAGGGGTGGTTTCTGGGTTTTTCTCTATACCGATTTGACCGCCGCGCTTGATCGCCTCCGAACGGGCGTAGTACAGCGTGGATGTCATGCTTTCAACGACTTGGCGCACGCGCCAGCGCTCTGTCATTGAGGTGAAGCTGGGCGCCGCCAGCGCAGCCAGAACGGCCATGA
Source organism: uncultured beta proteobacterium (assembly GCA_963703375.1). Classification (GTDB taxonomy): domain Bacteria; phylum Pseudomonadota; class Gammaproteobacteria; order Burkholderiales; family Burkholderiaceae_C; genus Simplicispira. The sequence continues at coordinate 1,451,507 of CAVPEF010000004.1, forward strand.
TCGCCACCACCACCATGACTTCGATAAGGGTAAAGCCAAGCGCCCGGCGGTAAAACGTGGTGCGTGACGCCATGGGTACTTCGCGGTGATCGGATAAATGGAAATACATGTAACCCATGGTATCGGGTTGCTGCACTACGGCGCCGGGTGCGTGGACGAGCGGCGCTGGCGGCCAGACCAGTGGTCGGCCTACTGCGGTTTGTGTGCCGATTCAGCGCTGGGTGTAGCCCAGGCACGCCCCCGCATTCGGCAGTCCCTTGCACTCCCGGTACAGGCGCCGATCACGCTCGGCGGTGCTTTCTTCCGACGAGGTGCGCTGGTGCTTGACCTTGACGGCGCGGTGCTTCTTGGCAGGCTGGTGGGTGGCGGCGTCGGTGGTTTTCTTCTGGCGTGCGGCATACGCGCCTTCGGGCGTGGCCAGCAGGCCTACGGCCATGCAGGCACTGAGGATGGCGGCGCCCCAATGGCGATCCAGGGTTTTGTGGCAACTGGCTGTGTGCATGGGCGCTCCGGGCGTGCGGGTTGGTCGGTAGGGCGTTTCCTGCGGCATCCCGTACGATGCTGCGTTGCCATTCTTTACACCCATCCTGCCATGCGCCAAGCTGTATTGAACCTCGAAGAATCCCGTATCCGCGAAGTTGCCAACGCCGGCATGGGGCGCAGCGATGTGCTGGCCTTCTGGTTTGGCGAGAGCGACGAGAGCACGCCTGAGGTGGTACGGCAGGCGGCCATCGACTCGATCCAGCTTGGCGAGACCTTTTATTCGCACAACCTCGGCCTGCCTGAGCTGCGCGAGCAGGTGGCTGCTTATACGAGCCGCCTGCACGGCCCGGTGGGCGCCGACCGTATTGCCATCACCGCCGGCGGTGTGAACGCGCTGATGCTGGCGGTGCAGGCGCTGGTGGATGCGGGCGACGAGGTGGTCGCGGTCACGCCGGTGTGGCCCAACCTGACGGCACAGCCGCGCATCATGGGCGCGCGGCTGCGCTGCGTGGCGCTGCGCCCGCAGGCGGGTGGCGCATGGGCACTGGATATGGCCGAGTCTGCTCGCGGCCATCACGCCGGCCACGCGGTTGCTGATCGTCAATGCACCCAACAACCCGACGGGCTGGACGCTGACGGCTGCCGAGCAGCAGCAGATTCTGGAGCATTGCCGCCGCACCGGCACCTGGATTCTGTCCGACGAGGTGTACGAGCGCCTCTATTACGAGCCCACAGCCAACGGCTGCGCGCCGAGCTTTCTGGACGTGGCGGCGCCCGAGGACCGGCTCGTGGTCGTCCAGAGCTTTTCCAAGAGCTTCTTGATGACGGGCTGGCGCCTGGGCTGGCTGGTAATGCCGCCCGGGATGACGCCGCACATGGGCAAGCTGATCGAGTTCAACACCTCGTGCTCCAGCGTGTTCACGCAGCGCGCGGGCCTGGCGGCGCTGCAGCATGCGGACCAGATCACGCCGCGCGTGGTGGCGCACCTCAAGAGCTGCCGCGACACGCTGGTGCCGCTGCTGCAGGCGCTGCCGGGCGTGCAGGTGGCGCCGGCGCGCGGCGGCATGTATGCGTTCTTCCGCTTGGCGGGGCAGGGCGATTCGCTGCAGGTGGCCAAGCGCTTGGTGGCCGAGGCAGGGCTGGGCCTGGCGCCGGGCAATGCCTTTGGTGCGGAGGGGCAGGGCTGGCTGCGGTGGTGCTTCGCCTCGCGCGACCCGCAGCGCCTGGTGGACGGAGTGCAGCGGCTCAAAAGCTGGCTCGCGTTATAATTGCAGGGTTTTGCATGGTGCAAGACGCACGCCGGTGGCCCTTCCAGCTTCTGGCGCAAGTAAAACCAGTGCCCGCCGTGCCTTGCAAGAGGCGGCAGGCCACATTCAGGAAAACCCAAATGATCGCATCCTCCATCAAAGCCGAAGTCGTCAAGGCCAATGCCCGTGCTGCCAACGATACCGGTAGCCCAGAAGTGCAAGTGGCCCTGCTCACGGCCCGCATCAACGAACTGATGCCCCACTTCAAGACGCACGCCAAGGACCACCACGGTCGCCGTGGCCTGCTGCGCATGGTGAGCCGCCGCCGCAAGCTGCTGGACTACCTCAAGGCCAAGGACGGCGAACGTTACACCGCGCTGATCGCCAAGCTGGGTCTGCGCAAGTAAGCGTCGTCACATGCAAAAACGCCTGGGTTAGCGCGCTAGCTCAGGCGTTTTTTACTTTGCCGGTGAGCAATGCAGAGCGAAGCTGTGTCATTCCAATGGATTTCCGCGTGCGGTTCCCCTGGAATGGCATCGTGTTCTGAATTGGCCGCTGGCGCCCTCTGGTAAAGCGTTACCAGCTATTAACTCAGGAGCAAACATGAGCATTTTCAACAAAGTCAGCAAGTCCTTCCAATGGGGTGACAAGACCGTCACCATGGAAACGGGCGAGGTCGCGCGCCAGGCGTCGGGCGCTGTGGTCGTGAACATCGATGACACCGTGGTGCTGGCCACCGTGGTGGCATCCAAGGGCGCCAAGCCCGGTCAGGACTTCTTTCCCCTGACGGTGGACTACATCGAGAAAACGTACGCCGCCGGCAAGATCCCCGGCAGCTTCTTCAAGCGCGAGGCCAAGCCCAGCGAGCACGAAACCCTGACCAGCCGCCTGATCGACCGCCCGATCCGCCCGCTGTTCCCCGAAGGTTTCTTCAACGAAGTGCACGTGGTCATCCACACGCTGTCGCTGAACCCTGAAGTCGACGCCGACATCGCTGCGCTGATCGCGTCCAGCGCCGCCCTGGCCATTTCCGGCATCCCGTTCAGCGGCCCGATCGGCGCTGCGCGCGTGGGCTACATCAATGGCGAATACGTGCTCAACCCGGGCCAGACGGCGCGCAAGAGCAGCCAGATGGACCTGGTCGTCGCCGGCACCGAAGTCGCCGTGCTGATGGTCGAGTCCGAAGCGCAGCAGCTGCCCGAAGACGTGATGCTCGGCGCCGTGGTGTTTGGCCACGAGCAGAGCAAGATCGCCATCAACGCCATCCATGAACTGGTGCGCGATGCCGGCAAGCCCGTGTGGGACTGGAAGGCGCCCGCCAAGGACGAGGTGCTGATCGCCAAGGTGGCGGCCCTGGCCGAGGAAAAAATGCGCGCCGCCTACCAGCTGCGCAACAAGCAAGCCCGCACCCATGCGACGCGCGAAGTGACCGCCTGGACCCTGGCCGGCCTCAAGGCCGAAGGCGTGGAGTTCGACAGCGTCGCTGTCGAGAACATGCTGTTCGACATCGAGGCAAAGATCGTGCGCAGCCAGATCCTGTCGGGCGAGCCGCGCATCGACGGCCGCGACACGCGCACCGTGCGCCCGATCGAGATCCGCAACGCCCTGTTGCCCCGCGCACACGGCTCGTCGCTGTTCACGCGCGGCGAAACCCAGGCGCTGGTGGTGACCACGCTGGGCACCGAGCGCGATGCGCAGCGCATCGACGCGCTGGCCGGCGAGTACGAAGACCGCTTCATGATGCACTACAACATGCCTCCCTTTGCCACCGGCGAAGTGGGCCGCATGGGCTCGACCAAGCGCCGTGAAATCGGCCACGGCCGCCTGGCCAAGCGCGCGCTGGTTGCCGTGCTGCCGAGCAAGGAAGAGTTCCCCTACACCATGCGCGTGGTCTCGGAAATCACCGAATCCAACGGTTCCTCGTCGATGGCTTCGGTCTGCGGCGGCTGCCTGTCGCTGATGGACGCCGGTGTGCCGATGAAGGCCCACGTGGCCGGCATCGCCATGGGCCTGATCAAGGAAGACAACCGCTTTGCCGTGCTGACCGACATCCTGGGCGACGAAGATCACCTGGGTGACATGGACTTCAAGGTCGCAGGTACCACCGCCGGCATCACCGCCCTGCAGATGGACATCAAGATCCAGGGCATCACCAAGGAGATCATGCAGGTCGCCCTGGCGCAGGCCAAGGAAGCGCGCATGCACATCCTGGGCAAGATGCAGGAAGCCATGGGCGAGGCCAACACCGAAGTGTCCAGCTTCGCGCCCAAGCTCTACACGATGAAGATCAACCCCGAGAAGATCCGCGACGTGATCGGCAAGGGTGGCTCGGTGATCCGTGCGCTGACCGAAGAGACCGGCTGCCAGATCAACATCGACGAGGACGGCACCATCACCATCGCTTCGACCGACACGGCCAAGGCCGACGAAGCCAAGCGCCGCATTGCACAGATCACCGCGGAAGTGGAAATCGGCAAGGTCTATGAAGGCCCCGTGACGAAGATCCTCGACTTCGGCGCGCTGATCAACCTGCTGCCCGGCAAGGATGGCCTGCTGCACATCAGCCAGATCGCCCACGAGCGCGTCGAGCGCGTGAGCGACTACCTGACCGAAGGCCAGATCGTCAAGGTCAAGGTGCTCGAGACCGACGAGAAGGGCCGCGTCAAGCTGTCGATGAAGGCGCTGGCCGAGCGCAGCAACAGCGGCGACCGTCCGGCGCCTGCCGACCGTGGCGAGCGCCGCGAGCCGGTGGCGCGCGATGCCGAGCAGCAACAGCAGCAGACCTTGCCGCCCGATCAGCAAGGCCAGCTCAACGGCTGATCGGCTGGTTTGCTATTGATATAAGAGCTTCTAACGCACGCCAGTCGTGCGTTAGAAGCTTAAATCATTCAAATCAACGGAAAGCTATCGACATGCGTGCTGTAGAAATTACCTCATTCGGCCCGCCCGACGTGCTGCGTCTGGGCGAGCGCCCGGTGCCGGTGCCCGGCGCCGGCGAGCTGCTGATCCGCGTCGCGGCCAGCGGCATCAACCGCCCCGACGTCCTGCAGCGCAAGGGCGGCTATGCGCCGCCGCCCGGCACCTCCGACCTGCCGGGCCTCGAAGTGGCAGGCGTGGTGGAGAGCGGCGATGCGGCCGCCCTGGCGCAGGCCGGCCTGCGCGTGGGCGACCGCGTCTGCGCGCTGGTGGCCGGCGGCGGCTATGCCGAGTGGTGCGTCGCGCCGGTCGCGCAGTGCCTGCCCGTGCCGGCGGGGCTGAGCGACGTGGAGGCCGCTTCGCTGCCCGAGACCTTCTTCACCGTCTGGAGCAACGTGTTCGACCGCGGCCGCCTGCAGCGCGGCGAAACCCTGCTGGTGCAGGGGGGCAGCAGCGGCATCGGCGTGACCGCGATCCAGTTGGGCCGGGCGCTGGGTGCGACCGTGATCGTGACGGCGGGCAGCGACGAAAAATGCGCGGCCTGCCTCGCGCTCGGCGCGCACCATGCCATCAACTACAAGACGCAGGACTTTGTCGCCGAGGTGCAGCGCATCACCGGCGGCAAGGGCGCCGATGTGGTGCTGGACATGGTGGCCGGCAGCTACGTGGCGCGCGAGGTGGAATGCCTGGCCGAGGATGGCCGCCTGGTCATCATCGCGGTGCAGGGCGGGCTGCAGAGCGAATTCAACGCGGGTTTGGTCATGCGTCGGCGCCTGACGATCACGGGCTCCACGCTGCGGCCCCGCCCGGTGGAGTTCAAGGGCGCGATCGCGCGATCGCTGCGCGAGCATGTCTGGCCGCTGCTGGCGGCAGGCACGGTGCGGCCGGTCATCCACAGCACGTTCCCTGCGGCGCAGGCCGGGCAGGCGCATGCGCTGATGGAGTCCAGCCAGCACATTGGCAAGATCGTTTTGACGTGGTGACCATGAAGAAGAAGCTCATTGCAGGCAACTGGAAGATGAACGGCAGCCTGTCCGCCAACGACGCCCTGGTGCGTGCGCTGGTGGCTGGCCTGGTGGAGCGGGGAGAGGGGGCCGAGGTGGCCGTGGCCGTGCCGGCGCCTTACCTGGCGCAGGTGCAGTCGCTGGCGGCGGGTTCGCCCCTGGCGCTGGCGGCACAGGATGTGTCGCAGCACGAGGCGGGGGCCTACACCGGCGAGGTGTCGGCCACCATGCTGCGCGACTTCGGCGTGCGCTACGTGCTGGTGGGGCATTCCGAGCGCCGCCAGTTCCACGGCGAAACCGATGTGCATGTGGCGGTCAAGGCGCAGCGCGCCCTGGCGGCAGGGATCACGCCCATCGTCTGCGTGGGCGAAACCCTGGCCGAGCGCGATTCCGGCCAGACCGAGGCCGTGGTGCGGCGCCAGCTGGCGGCCGTGACCCATCTGATCGGCCACTGCATCAGCGAGGTGGTGGTGGCGTATGAGCCGGTCTGGGCCATTGGCACCGGCCAGACCGCATCGCCCGAGCAGGCGCAGCAGGTGCATGCCGTGCTGCGCGCCCAGCTGGCGGCGGCGAGCGACAAATCGCAACACATGCGCTTGCTGTATGGCGGCAGCATGAATGCCGCCAACGCGGCGCAGTTGCTGGCGCAACCCGATATCGACGGTGGTCTGGTGGGCGGCGCCTCGCTCAAGGCCGAAGACTTTCAGCGAATTATTGCTGCGGCCCAATAAGGGCGTGCGGTAGCAGCTATTAAATCAGGAGTAATAAAACTATGAGCATGCTAGTGAATGTAATTTTGGCGGTCCAGATGTTGACCGCCCTGGGCATGATCGGCCTGATCCTGATCCAGCACGGCAAGGGTGCGGACATGGGCGCAGCGTTTGGCAGCGGCAGCTCGGGCAGCCTGTTTGGCGCCAGCGGCAGTGCCAACTTTCTCTCGCGCACCACGGCCGTGCTGGCGGCGGTCTTCTTTGTCTGCACACTGGCCCTCGCTTACTTCGGCAATGCGCGCCCTGTCAGCTCGGGTAGTGTGCTGGAAGGCCCCGCCGCCGTGACCGCGCCGGCCGCCGATACCGGCCCCGCCGCCGCCATTCCGGGCAATGCTGCGCCCGCTCCCGTGGCGCCGGCCCCGGCCCGAGGCGAGGCTCCCGGCACGGCGCAGATTCCAGCGAAATAAAAGCGATTAAATCCCTGGGAGAGCTCGAAGGCAGGGTTTTTCCGGGGTAGAATCTACGATTGTCTGGAAAGCAAAAACCAACAGGTTCCTCAAGCCATTCAGACAAAACAACAGCCGTCGTGGTGAAATTGGTAGACACGCTATCTTGAGGGGGTAGTGGCGAAAGCTGTGCGAGTTCGAGTCTCGCCGACGGCACCAAACAAAAAAGAGTCTGCCCACATGTCCCGTTCAGCGGTCATGTCGGGCAAGGCTCCAGCGGTGAGCACATCCCCAAGATGAACCTCGATCAATATCTCCCCGTTCTTTTGTTTATTTTGGTCGGCATGGCCGTGGGCGTCGTGCCTTTGGCGCTGGGCTACATTCTCGGCCCCAATCGCCCCGACCCCGAAAAGAACTCCCCCTACGAGTGCGGCTTCGAGGCCTTCGAGGACGCGCGCATGAAGTTCGATGTGCGCTATTACCTGGTGGCCATCCTGTTCATTCTTTTTGACCTCGAAATTGCCTTTCTCTTTCCGTGGGCGGTGGCGTTCCATGACGTTGGGGTGGTGGGTTTCGTTGCGGTGGTGATTTTTCTGGCCATCCTCGTCGTGGGCTTTGTCTACGAGTGGAAAAAGGGTGCCCTGGACTGGGAATGACCGGGCTTGAGCGAGGACAGACACAATGATTGAAGGCGTGATGAAGGAAGGCTTCATCACCACGAGCTATGACTCCGTGGTGAATTGGGCCAAGACGGGGTCGCTGTGGCCCATGACCTTTGGGTTGGCCTGCTGCGCCGTCGAAATGATGCATGCGGCCGCGGCACGCTATGACATCGGCCGTTTCGGTGCCGAGGTGTTCCGCGCCAGCCCGCGCCAGTCCGATCTGATGATCGTGGCGGGCACGCTGTGCAACAAGATGGCGCCTGCGCTGCGCAAGGTGTATGACCAGATGAGCGAGCCGCGTTGGGTGCTCTCCATGGGCTCGTGCGCCAACGGCGGTGGCTACTACCACTACAGCTACTCGGTGGTGCGTGGCTGTGACCGGATTGTTCCGGTGGACGTGTATGTCCCTGGCTGCCCGCCCACGGCCGAGGCGCTGATCTACGGGATCATCCAGCTGCAACAAAAAATCCGCCGCACCAACACCATCGCGCGCGTCTGAAGGGGTTCCATGACAGTTGTTGCCATTCACCCTGAGAAGCTCAGGGACACCCTTGTGGCCGCGTTGGGCGACAAGGTGCGCCAGGTGTCGGTGGCGCTGGGCGAAGTGACCGTCGAGGTCCCTGCTGCGCGTTACCTGGAAGCGATGCGGCAGCTGCGCGATGCGCCGGGCTGCCAATTCGAGCAGCTGATCGATCTGTGCGGTCTCGACTATTCCTCCTATGGCGATCGGCCGCAGGAAGGGTTGCGCTACTGCGTGGTGTCGCACCTGCTGTCGGTGAGCCTGAACCAGCGCGTGCGCGTCAAGGTGTATTGCGCCGATGACGACTTCCCCGTGGTGCCGTCGGTGACGGCTCTGTGGAACTCCGCGGCCTGGTTCGAGCGCGAGGCCTTCGACCTGTACGGCATCGTGTTCGACGGGCATGGCGATCTGCGCCGCATCCTGACCGACTACGGTTTCATCGGCCACCCCTTCCGCAAGGATTTCCCGCTGTCGGGCCACGTGGAGATGCGCTACGACGCCGAGCAGCGCCGTGTCATCTACGAGCCGGTGACCATTGAGCCGCGCGAAATCACGCCGCGCATCATTCGCGAAGACAAATACGGAGGCCTGCACTGAGGCGCTTGGCGTTTTCTGTGATCCACCATGGCTGAAATCAAGAACTATTCCCTGAATCTGGGGCCGCAGCACCCTGCCGCGCACGGCGTGCTGCGCCTGGTGCTGGAGCTCGACGGCGAAGTCGTGCAGCGCGCCGACCCGCACATCGGGCTGCTGCACCGTGCCACCGAAAAGCTGGCCGAGCACAAAACCTACATCCAGTCGCTGCCCTACATGGACCGTCTCGACTACGTGTCCATGATGTGCAACGAGCATGCCTACTGCCTGGCCATCGAGAAGCTGCTGGGCCTGGAAGTGCCGCTGCGCGCGCAGTACATCCGTGTGATGTTCGCCGAGATCACGCGCCTGTTGAACCACCTGATGTGGCTTGGCTCGCACGGCAACGACTGCGGCAGCTCGACGATCCTGATCTACACCTTCCGCGAGCGCGAAGACCTGTTCGACATCTACGAGGCAGTCTCCGGCGCACGCATGCACGCGGCGTATTTCCGCCCCGGGGGGGTCTACCGCGACCTGCCCGACAGCATGCCGCAGTACAAGGCCAGCAAGGTGCGCAATGCCAAGTCGCTCGAGGCGCGCAACCAGAACCGCAAGGGCTCGCTGCTCGATTTCATCGAAGATTTCACGCGGCGCTTTCCCAACTGCGTGGACGAGTACGAAACCCTGCTGACCGACAACCGCATCTGGAAGCAGCGCACCGTGGGCGTGGGTGTGGTGGCGCCCGAGCGCGCACTCAATCTGGGCATGACCGGGCCGATGCTGCGCGGCTCCGGCATTGGCTGGGATCTGCGCAAGACCCAGCCTTACGACGTCTATGACCGCATGGACTTCGATGTGCCGGTGGGCAAGACGGGCGATTGCTACGACCGCTATCTGGTGCGTGTGAACGAGATGCGCCAATCCAATCGCATCATTGCGCAGTGCGTGGAGTGGCTGCGTGCCAACCCGGGCCCCGTCATCACCGACAACCACAAGGTGGCGCCACCCGACCGCGAATCCATGAAATCCAACATGGAAGAGCTGATCCACCATTTCAAGCTGTTCTCCGAAGGCTTCCACGTGCCCGAGGGCGAGGCCTACGCCGCGGTCGAGCACCCCAAGGGCGAGTTCGGCATCTATCTGGTGAGCGACGGCGCCAACAAGCCCTACCGCCTGAAGATCCGCGCACCGGGTTTTGCGCACCTGGCCGCCATGGACGAAATGGCCCGTGGCCATATGTTGGCCGACGTGGTGGCCATCATTGGCACCATGGATATCGTGTTCGGAGAGATTGACCGATGATTTCTGAAGCGACCCAAGCGCGCTTTGCGCGCGAAGTGGCCAAGTACCCGGCGGAGCAAAAGCAGTCCGCGGTCATGGCCTGTCTCGCGATCGTCCAGCAGGAGCAGGGCTTCGTGAGCGAGGAGCACGAGGCGGCCATCGCCCAGTACCTTGGCATGCCGCAGATTGCGGTGCACGAGGTCACCACGTTCTACAACATGTACAACCAGCGGCCCGTCGGCAAATTCAAGCTGGCCGTGTGCACGAACCTGCCCTGCCTGTTGCGCGACGGTGGCAAGGCCCTGGAGCACCTGGAGCAGAAGCTGGGCATTGCCATGGGCGAAACCACGGCAGACGGCCTGTTCACCCTGCAGCAGTGCGAATGCCTGGGCGCGTGCGCCGATGCACCGGTGATGCTCGTCAATGACCGCAACATGTGCAGTTTCATGGGCAACGACAAGCTCGATCAGCTGGTCGACAGCCTGCGCGCGGTGGAGGATCAGCCATGAACACGGCAGCTGCAGTCCTTTCCCAATTCCAGGCCGCGGGCGTGGAGACCTGCTTCCACGACCGCCACATCGAGCCGCAAATCTACGCCGGGCTCAACGGCTCCAACTGGAGCCTCAAGGACTATGAGGCGCGCGGCGGCTACCAGGCCCTGCGCAAGATGCTGGGCCTGCACGACGGCGCAGAAGCCATGACGCAGGACCAGGTCATTGCCACGGTCAAGGAGTCGGGCCTGCGTGGCCGCGGCGGCGCTGGCTTTCCGACGGGTCTGAAGTGGAGCTTCATGCCGCGGCAGTTTCCGGGGCAAAAGTACCTGGTGTGCAACTCGGACGAGGGCGAGCCGGGAACCTGCAAGGACCGCGACATCCTGATGTTCAACCCACACATCGTGATCGAGGGCATGATCATTGCCGCTTACGCGATGGGCATCAGCGTCGGCTACAACTACATCCACGGCGAGATCTTCCAGGTGTACGACCGCTTCGAGACGGCACTCGAAGAGGCCCGCGCAGCGGGCTACCTGGGAGACAAGATCCTGGGCAGCAGCTTCAGCTTTCAGCTGCACGCCCACCATGGCTTCGGCGCCTACATCTGCGGTGAGGAAACCGCCTTGCTGGAATCGCTCGAAGGCAAGAAGGGGCAGCCGCGTTTCAAGCCGCCATTTCCGGCGAGTTTTGGCCTGTACGGCAAGCCCACCACCATCAACAACACCGAAACCTTCGCAGCCGTGCCGTGGATCATCCGCAACGGCGGTGCGGCCTACCTGGCCTGTGGCAAGCCCAACAACGGCGGCACCAAGATCTATTCGGTCAGCGGCGATGTGGAAAAACCCGGGAACTACGAGGTTCCGATGGGTACGCCTTTTGCCAAGCTGCTGGAACTCGCCGGCGGCGTGCGCCAGGGGCGCCAGCTCAAGGCCGTGATCCCGGGTGGCTCGTCGTCGCCCGTGCTGCCTGCCGCCGTCATGATGGAGTGCACGATGGACTACGACTCCATCGCCAAGGCCGGCTCCATGCTGGGTTCCGGCGCGGTCATCGTCATGGACGACAGCCGCTGCATGGTCGAGTCGCTCAAGCGCTTGTCCTATTTTTACATGCACGAGTCCTGCGGCCAGTGCACGCCCTGCCGCGAAGGCACGGGCTGGCTCTGGCGCCTGGTGGACCGCATCCACCGTGGCGAGGGCCGTCCGGCCGACATGGACGTGCTCGACTCCGTGGCCAGCAACATCATGGGCCGAACCATCTGCGCCCTGGGCGATGCAGCGGCCATGCCGGTGCGCGCCATGGTCAAGCATTTCCGGCCCGAGTTCGAAGCGCTGATCCAGAAGGCGAACCCCCAGTCCGCAGCTTCTGCCTGATCGGGAGAAAAGCATATGGTTGAAATTGAACTTGACGGTCAGAAAGTGGAGATTGCCGAAGGCAGCATGGTCATGCATGCGGCCGAGAAGGCAGGCACCTACATTCCGCATTTTTGCTACCACAAGAAGCTTTCCATTGCGGCGAACTGCCGCATGTGTCTGGTCGATGTGGAGAAGGCCCCAAAGCCCATGCCTGCCTGCGCCACCCCCGTGACGCAGGGCATGGTCGTGCGCACCAAGAGCGACAAGGCCATCCAGGCACAGAAGTCGGTCATGGAGTTTCTGCTGATCAACCACCCGCTGGACTGCCCGATCTGCGACCAGGGCGGTGAATGCCAGTTGCAGGATCTGGCGGTAGGGTACGGCGCATCTGCCTCGCGCTACGACGAGGAAAAACGCGTGGTCCTGCACAAGAATGTCGGACCGTTGATCTCGATGGAAGAGATGACGCGTTGCATCCACTGCACCCGTTGCGTGCGCTTTGGCCAGGAAGTGGCCGGCGCCATGGAGCTGGGCATGATCCACCGCGGCGAGCATTCCGAAATCACCACGGTGGCCGGCGAAACCATCGACTCCGAACTCTCGGGCAACATGATCGACATCTGCCCGGTGGGTGCGCTGACCAGCAAGCCGTTCCGCTACCGGGCCCGCACCTGGGAGCTGTCGCGCCGCAAGTCGGTCAGCCCGCACGACTCCACCGGTGCGAATCTGGTGGTGCAGGTCAAGAACAACAAGGTGATGCGCGTTCTGCCCCTCGAGAACGAAGACGTCAACGAGTGCTGGTTGGCGGACCGGGACCGTTTCTCCTACGAAGCGCTGAACGGCGACGAACGCCTGCAGCGCCCCATGCTCAAGCAGGGCGGGGTCTGGAGCGAAGTCGATTGGCAGACGGCGCTGGAATATGTGGCCAATGGCTTGCAGCAGATCAAGGCCGAGCACGGCGCCGGCAGCATCGGCGCGCTGGTCAGCCCCCACAGCACGCTCGAGGAGTTGTTCCTCGCGCGCGCGCTGGTCCAAGCGCTGGGCAGCGGCAACATCGACCACCGCCTGCGCCATGCCGACTTTGCCGCGCCAGAAGGCGTGCGCTGGCTGGGGCGCTCCATTGCGTCGCTGTCCACCTTGAACGCCGTGCTGGTCATGGGTTCGAACCTGCGCAAGGACCACCCGCTGTTTGCACAGCGCATCCGCCAGGCTGTACGCAAGGGTGGCAGTGTGTCTTGCATCGATGCGGTAGAGCGCGACTGGGCCATGCCCGTGGCGCACACGCTGCTGGCCGCGCCTGCGTCCTGGGCGCAGGCGTTGGCCGACGTGGCAGCTGCCATTGCGCTCGAAAAGGGCGTGTCCGCGCCAGACGCGGCCGGCAAGGCCAGCGACTCGGCCCAGGCCATCGCCCGCTCGCTGCTGCAAGGGGAAAACAAGGCCGTGCTGCTGGGCAACGCGGCCGCACACCATGCACAGGCCGGTAGCCTGCTGGCGCTGGCCCAGTGGATTGGTGCGCAGACGGGTGCCACAGTCGGCTACCTCACGGAAGCGGCCAACACCGTGGGAGCGCAGTGGATGGGCGCGCTGCCTGCGCAAGGCGGCCAGAACGCCGGACAGATGCTCGCGGGCGGCCTGCGCGGCCTGCTGCTGTTGAACACCGAGCCCGAATACGACAGTGCCGCCGGTGCTACCGCAGCCCAGGCCCTGGGCCGTGCAGACATGGTCGTGACCCTGAGCCCCTTCAAGGCGAACATGGAGTTCAGCGACGTGCTGCTGCCGATCGCGCCGTTCACCGAAACGTCGGGCAGCTTTGTCAATGCGGAGGGCCGGCTGCAGAGCTTCCATGCCGTGGTGCGGCCGCTGGGCGACACCCGCCCGGGCTGGAAGGTGCTGCGCGTGCTGGCGAATCTGTTGGGCCTGCCGGGCTTTGATTACGAGACTTCGCAGCAGGTGCTGGCGCAGGCGACCGGCGCGTTGGCAGGCGACGTGACCCGTGTGCCCGCTGCGCACCTGAACAATGCCACGCAGGCAAGCATTCAGGTGGCATCGGTGGCTGTGCCGGATCCGGTGGTCGCTTCCATCTACCAGCTCGACAGCATCGTGCGCCGTTCGCCCCCGTTGCAGCTCACTGCCGATGCGCGCATGGCCCGTGAAGGAGCTGCAGCATGATCGACGCGCTCTACAACGGCGGCCTGGGCCTGGTCGGACAGCCCTGGTGGACCGGCGCTGCCTGGCCCGTGCTCTGGATCCTGATCAAGATCGTCGTGGTGCTGCTGCCCCTGATGGGTGCCGTGGCCTACCTCACGCTGTGGGAGCGCAAGCTCCTGGGCTTCATGCAGGTGCGCCACGGCCCCAACCGGGTCGGCCCGATGGGCCTGCTGCAGCCGATTGCCGATGCGCTGAAGCTGCTCACGAAGGAAATCATCCAGCCGACGGCGGCCAGCAAGGGTCTGTTCGTGCTCGGTCCCGTGATGGCCATCATGCCGGCCCTGGCGGCCTGGGTGGTGATTCCTTTCGGCCCCGATGTCGCGCTGACCAACGTCAATGCCGGCTTGCTGCTGATGCTGGCCATCACCTCGATCGAGGTGTATGGGGTGATCATTGCGGGCTGGGCCTCGAACTCGAAATATGCGTTCCTTGGCGCCATGCGGGCTTCGGCCCAGATGGTCAGCTATGAAATCGCCATGGGCTTTTGCTTTTTGGTGGTGGTCATGGTGTCGGGCAGCATGAACCTGACCGAGATCGTCATGGGCCAGTCGCGCGGCATGGCGGCGGGCTCCGGGCTCAACTTCCTGTCGTGGAACTGGCTGCCCTTGCTGCCGATTTTCATCGTCTACCTCATCTCCGGCGTGGCCGAGGTCAACCGCCACCCGTTCGACGTGGTCGAAGGCGAGGCGGAAATTGTGGCCGGTCACATGGTCGAGTATTCGGGGATGGGCTTTGCCATCTTCTTCTTGGCGGAATACGCCAGCATGTGGCTGGTGTCCATCCTGGCGGTGCTCATGTTCCTGGGCGGCTGGATGTCCCCCATCGACAGTGCACTTTTCAACTGGATTCCCGGCTGGATCTGGCTCGGCGTGAAGACTTTCGTGGTGGTGTCCATGTTCATCTGGATCCGCGCCACCTTCCCGCGCTTTCGCTATGACCAGATCATGCGCCTGGGCTGGAAGATCTTCATTCCGGTCACTTTGGTGTGGCTGGTCATCGTCGGGGCGTGGTTGCACTCGCCATGGAACATCTGGAAATAAGCGGGGACACACGAATGGCTGCCGTTGCTGCTGCATCTTTTTCCATCAAGGACTTTTTCAAGAGCTTTCTGCTCGTGGAACTCGTCAAAGGCATGACCCTGACCGGGCGCTATGCGTTCCGGCGCAAGGTCACGGTGCAGTTCCCCGAAGAGAAGACACCGCTGTCGCCGCGTTTTCGCGGACTGCATGCGTTGCGCCGTTATGACAACGGCGAAGAGCGCTGCATTGCCTGCAAGCTGTGTGAAGCGGTGTGTCCTGCCGTCGCCATCACCATCGAGTCGGAAGTGCGCGACGACGGCTCACGCCGCACCACGCGCTACGACATCGACCTGACCAAGTGCATTTTCTGTGGCTTCTGCGAAGAGAGTTGCCCGGTCGACTCCATCGTCGAGACGCACATCCTCGAATACCACGGCGAAAAGCGGGGCGACCTGTACTTCACCAAGGACATGCTGTTGGCCGTGGGCGACCGCTACGAGGGCGAAATCGCCGCTGCCAAGGCAGCCGACGCCAAATACCGCTGATGCAGCGCCCGCTCTAAGCCGACTTCTACAAAGAATCGATTCATGGACGCCAAGACTGGTTTTTTCTATCTGTTCTCGGTCGTGCTGCTTTATGCAGCCTTCCGCGTCATCACCGCCCGCAACCCGGTGCATGCCGTACTGCACCTGATCCTGGCCTTTTCACAGGCCGCTGGCGTGTGGCTGCTGCTCAAGGCCGAGTTCCTGGCCATCGTGCTCGTGCTGGTCTACCTGGGGGCGGTGATGGTGCTGTTCCTGTTCGTGGTCATGATGCTGGACATCAATGTGAACACGATACGGCAGGGTTTCTGGAAGCATTTCCCGGTGGCTGCCACCATGGGCGCGCTGATCGCGCTCGAAATGGCGGCGGTCCTGATGGGCGGCTTTCGCGGCATGGACGAGCCCAAGGCGCTGGCGGCCATGGTCGATGCGGCAGGCAACGCGATTCCGTATTCCAACACGCTGGCCCTGGGCAGGCTGATGTACACACAGTACCTCTACCCGGTAGAGATCGCGGCGGTCATCCTGCTGGTGGCCATGGTTTCGGCCATCGCCCTGACCCTGCGCAAGCGCAAGGACAGCAAGGCCATTGACCCGGCGCTGCAGGTGCGCGTCAAGGCTGCCGACCGCGTGCAGCTGCTCAAGATGCCGGTCACCCAGAAGGCGCAGCCACCCGTGGTGGCCGACAGCGCCGTGGGCACCGAGGAGAAGAAAGCATGACTTTGACACTGGGGCATTTCCTATCGCTGGGCGCCATGCTGTTTTCGCTGGCCGTCATCGGTATTTTCCTGAACCGCAAGAACCTGATCGTCCTGCTGATGGCCATCGAGCTCATGCTGTTGGCCGTGAACATGAACTTCGTGGCGTTCTCCCACTACCTGGGCGACATGCACGGCCAGGTGTTCGTGTTCTTCATCATGACGGTGGCGGCCGCCGAGTCGGCCATCGGGCTGGCCATCCTGGTGCTGCTGTTCCGTAACAAGTCCAACATCAATGCGGACACCCTCGACACCCTCCGCGGTTGAGCCGCCGGACATGCAAGGTTCTCCACAATGAGTCAAACCCTTTCCGCTGCAACGCTTCTGGCCGTTCCCCTGGCGCCGCTGGCCGGCGCCGTGCTGGCCGGCATTTTTGGCACTGCCTTCGGTGGCAACTGGATAGGCCGGCGCCTGTCGCACACCGTGACGATCCTGGGGGTGCTCGTCGCTTTCGTCCTGTCCGCCCTGACGCTCAAGAGCGTGGCGCTGGACGGCGCACGCTTCAACGAGGCGCTCTACACCTGGATGGTGGTCGGCGGCCTCAAGATGGAGGTCGGCTTTCTCATCGACAACCTGACCGCCATGATGATGTGCGTGGTGACCTTCGTGTCGCTGATGGTGCACATCTACACCATCGGCTACATGGAAGAGGACGAAGGCTACAACCGCTTTTTTTCGTACATCTCGCTGTTCACCTTCTCCATGCTGATGCTCGTCATGAGCAACAACCTGCTGCAGCTGTTCTTCGGCTGGGAAGCGGTGGGCCTGGTGTCCTACCTGCTGATCGGCTTCTGGTACAACAAGCCTTCGGCCACGTTCGCCAACATGAAGGCCTTCATGGTCAACCGCATCGGCGACTTCGGCTTCATCCTCGGCATTGGTCTGATCGCCGCCTATGCCGGCACGCTCGACTATGCAGAGGTGTTCGGCAAGGCCGGCGAACTGGGTGCGCTGGGCTTCCCGGGCACTGACTGGATGCTGATCACCGTGATCTGCATCTGCCTGTTCATTGGCGCCATGGGCAAGAGCGCGCAGTTCCCGCTGCATGTGTGGCTGCCCGATTCCATGGAAGGCCCCACGCCGATCTCCGCGCTGATCCACGCCGCCACCATGGTGACGGCCGGCATTTTCATGGTCGCGCGCATGTCGCCGCTGTTTGAACTCAGCGACACGGCACTGAACTTCATCCTCGTCATCGGCGCCATCACCGCCTTGTTCATGGGCTTCCTGGGCATCATCCAGAACGACATCAAGCGCGTGGTCGCGTACTCCACGCTGTCGCAACTGGGTTACATGACGGTGGCGCTGGGCGCTTCGGCCTACTCGGTGGCGGTGTTCCACCTGATGACGCACGCCTTCTTCAAGGCGCTGCTGTTCCTGGCCGCCGGCTCGGTCATCATCGGCATGCACCACAACCAGGACATCCGCTGGATGGGGGCCGTGCGCAAGTACATGCCCATCACCTGGATCACGTTCCTGCTGGGCTCGCTGGCCCTGATCGGCACGCCCCTGTTCTCGGGCTTCTACTCCAAGGACAGCATCATCGAGGCCGTGCACGCCAGCCAGCTCCCGGCCGCAGGCTTTGCCAGCTTCGCGGTGCTTGCCGGGGTGTTTGTCACGGCGTTCTATTCCTTCCGCCTGTACTTCCTGGTTTTCCATGGCAAGGAGCGCTACGACCAGAACCCCGATGCGCACCACGCGGCAGACGAGGAGCCCGATCCGCACCACCACCATGACGACCACAGCAAGCCACACGAATCTCCTTGGGTGGTGACGCTGCCGCTGGTGCTGCTGGCGATTCCTTCGGTGGTGATCGGCTTCATGACCATCGAGCCGATGCTGTTCGGGGACTTCTTCAAGGACGCGATCTTGGTGGACTCCGCCAAGCACCCTGCCATGGCCGAGCTGGCAGAGTTCTTCCACGGCCCCGTGGCGATGGCGCTGCACGGCTTCTCGACCGCGCCGTTCTGGCTGGCCTTGGCAGGCGTGGCGCTCTCGTACTACATGTACATGGTCAACCCGGCGCTGCCGGCGGCCATCAAGCGCACGTTCCAGCCCATCTACACGCTGCTGGAAAACAAGTACTACCTCGACTGGATCAACGAGAACATCCTCGCACGCGGCGCGCGCGCTCTGGGCGTGGGCCTCTGGAAAGGCGGCGACCAGGCCCTGATCGACGGCGCCTTGGTCAATGGATCATGGAAAGTGGTGGGCTGGATCGCCGCTGTGGTGCGCCGCGCGCAGACGGGTTACATCTACCACTATGCGCTGGTCATGATTCTGGGCGTCTTTGTGCTCATGACGTATTTCGTCTGGCTCAACAAGTAGGAGAAAAATAAAAATGGGTTTGTTGAGTCTTGCTATCTGGACGCCGATCGCGTTCGGTGCACTGCTGCTGTTCTTCGGCCGTGAGGAACAGGCGCGCATGGTGCGCTGGTTGGCGCTGATCGGTGCCTTGATCGGTTTTGCCGTCACGCTGCCGTTGTACGAGGGCTTCGAGCTGGGTACCGCGGCCATGCAGTTCGTTGAAAAAGCTGCGTGGATCGAAAGTTTCAATATCTTCTACCACGTCGGGCGTGGACGGGATCTCGTTCTGGTTCGTGCCGCTCACCGCGTTCATCACCGTGGTCGTGGTGATCGCTTCGTGGGAGTCGATCACCGAGCGCGTGAACCAGTACATGGGCGCGTTCCTGATCCTGTCGGGTCTGATGATCGGCGTGTTCAGCGCGCTCGACGGCCTGCTGTTCTACGTCTTCTTCGAGGCCACGCTGATCCCGATGTACCTCATCATCGGTATCTGGGGTGGCCCGCGCAAGATCTACGCGGCGTTCAAGTTCTTCCTGTACACGCTGCTCGGCTCGCTGCTGATGCTGATCGCGCTGATCTACCTGTACCACCAGTCCGGTGGCAGCTTCGACATTGCGACGTGGCACAAGCTGCCGCTCGACGCCGGAGCGCAGACCCTGCTGTTCTTTGCCTTCTTTGCCGCGTTTGCGGTGAAGGTGCCGATGTGGCCGGTGCACACCTGGCTGCCCGATGTGCACGTCGAGGCGCCGACGGGCGGCTCGGCCGTGCTGGCGGCCATCATGCTCAAGCTCGGGGCCTATGGTTTCCTGCGCTTTTCGCTGCCCATCGCTCCCGATGCCTCGCGCGAATGGGCCTGGCTGATGATCTCCCTGTCGCTGATCGCCGTGGTCTACGTCGGTCTGGTGGCGATGGTGCAAAAGGACATGAAGAAGCTCGTGGCCTATTCGTCGGTGGCGCACATGGGCTTCGTCACGCTGGGCTTTTTCATCTTCAATGACCTGGGCGTCTCGGGCGGCCTGGTGCAGATGATTGCCCACGGTTTCGTTTCGGGCGCCATGTTCCTGTCAATCGGCGTGCTCTACGACCGCATGCACTCGCGGGAAATCGCCGACTACGGCGGTGTGGTCAACACCATGCCCAAGTTCGCGGCCTTTGCCCTGCTGTTCACCATGGCCAACTGCGGCCTGCCGGGCACCGCCGGTTTCGTCGGTGAATGGATGGTGATCCTTGCGGCCGTCAAGGCCAACTTCTGGCTCGGCCTGGCCGCTGCCACGGCCCTGATCTGGGGCGCGGCCTACAGCCTGTGGATGTTCAAGCGCGTCTACCTGGGCGCGGTCGGCAATGCCAACGTGAAGGCCATGCTCGACATCGGCCGGCGCGAGTTCTTCATGCTGGCCCTGCTCGCCGTTGCGATCCTGTACATGGGCATTTATCCACGGCCCTTCACCGACGTGATGGACACCTCCGTGGCCGAGCTGCTCAAGCATGTGGCGCTGTCCAAGCTGAATTGAACCAACTGAATTGAGAGACCCGAGATGATTGACAACATCAGTTGGCTGGTGATTTACCCGGAGATCCTGCTCCTGGTCATGGCCTGCGTGATCGCGCTGGTCGACCTGGGCGTGCACAGCCCGCGGCGCACCGGTACCTATGCCCTGACCATGCTCACGCTGGCCGTGGTGGCCGTGCTGCAGGGCCTGTATGCCAGCAGCGGCAATACCTTCTATGGCTTTGGCAACATGGTCGTCAGCGACGCCATGGGCAACTGGCTCAAGTGCTTTGCCACCGTGGCCATGATGGTGACGCTGGTCTATGGCCGGCCCTACGCCGGCGACCGCGGCATGCTGCGCGGCGGCGAGCTGTTCACGCTGGCCATGCTCTCGCTGCTGGGCATGTTCGTGATGATCGGCGCCAACAACTTCCTGGTGATCTACCTGGGCCTGGAGCTGCTGACCCTGTCGAGCTACGCGCTGGTGGCGCTGCGCCGCGAAAACGCGACCGCGACCGAAGCCGCCATGAAGTACTTCGTTCTCGGTGCCATGGCCAGCGGTTTTCTGCTCTATGGCATGTCGATGCTGTACGGCGCGACCGGCTCGCTCGACATCGGCGAGGTCTTCAAGGCCGTCAATTCGGGCCAGATCCGCCACCAGGTGCTGGTGTTTGGCGTGGTCTTCATCGTGGCCGGCCTGGCGTTCAAGTTTGGCGCCGTGCCGTTCCACATGTGGCTGCCCGATGTGTACCAGGGCGCGCCGACGGTCGTTACCCTGCTGATCGGCAGCGCGCCCAAGCTGGCGGCGTTCGCCATCGCCATGCGCTTGCTGGTCGACGGGCTGCTGCCCCTGGCGATCGACTGGCAGCAGATGCTGGCCGTGCTCGCCATTGCCTCGCTGCTGGTGGGCAATCTGGCCGCCATCGCACAGACCAACCTCAAGCGCATGCTGGCGTACTCGACGATCTCGCACATGGGCTTCGTGCTGCTGGGCCTGCTGTCGGGTGTCATCAACGGCAACGTGGACGCCTCGACGGTCGAGGGCGCCTACAGCTCCGCCATGTTCTACGTCGTGACCTATGTGCTGACGACGCTGGGCGCCTTCGGTGTCATCCTGCTGTTGGCCCGCGAAGGTTTCGAGAGCGAAGAGATCTCCGACATGGCCGGCCTGAACCAGCGCAGCCCGCTCTACGCCGGCGTGCTGGCTGTGTGCCTGTTCTCCATGGCCGGCCTGCCGCCGCTGGTGGGCTTCTACGCCAAGCTCGCGGTGCTGCAGGCGCTGATGGCCTCCGGCCAGACGGCCTATATTGCGCTGGCGGTGTTCGCCGTGGTGCTGTCGCTGATTGGCGCCTTCTACTACCTGCGCGTGGTCAAGGTCATGTACTTTGATGCGCCCCTCACGGCCACCACCGTGTCCGCGCCGCTGCAGGTGCGCGTGGTGCTGACCGTCAATGGCGCTCTGGTGCTCGTACTCGGCCTGGTTCCCGGCGGCCTGATGGCGCTGTGCGCAGACGCCATCGTGCGTTCGCTGGCGTCCTGACCGCCGCACAGCCCGCCCGTGTCCTCCTCCGCAGCCGTCTGGCTGGTGATCGTGGCCGCATGCCTTGCTGCCAACCTGCCGTTCTTCAACCACCGGGTGCTGGCCGTGGGCCCGGTGTTGCGGCCGCGCAAACCGCTGGCGGTGCGCCTGCTGGAGTTGCTGCTGCTCTACTTCGTGGTCGGCGCTTTTGCGCTGCTGCTGGAAAAGCGGGCAGGGCAGATCGCGCCCCAGGGCTGGGAGTTCTATGCCATCACCGGAACATTGTTCATCACGCTCGCCTTTCCCGGCTTCGTCTACCGCTACCTGGTGCGCCGCCGCGGCTGACGGCGTCAAGGATGCCAGCGTCCGGCCATCGCCATGAAGGTGCTCGACCTGCGCTGCCCGCAAGACCATGCCTTTGAGGGCTGGTTTGGCGGCGAAGCCGATTTTCAGGACCAGTTGCAGCGCGGCCTGCTGCAGTGCCCGCTGTGCGGCGACGCGCAGGTGCGCAAGGTGCTGAGTGCGCCGCGCATCCAGCGCGGGGCGCGCGAGCCAGAGGCCGGCGCGGTGCAAGCCGGCGCGGCGCAGGCCGGCGCAATGCCTGCCGTGCCGGCCACAGCGTCACCGACCGCCGCCGTGTCGGCGCAGGCCGCGTGGCTGCAATGGGCGCGCAAGATCGCTGCACAGACAGAGAACGTGGGCCTGCGGTTCGCCGAAGAGGCCCGGCGCATGCACTACGGCGAAGCGCCCGAACGCGCCATCCGGGGCCAGGCCAGCCTGGCAGAGACGGTGGAGCTGCTCGACGAAGGCATCGCCGTGCTGCCGCTCGCGCTGCCGGACGGCGCCACCGACACCCTGCAATAGCGGTTCGGGCTGCTGCCCACCTGCCGCTACGGCGCAGGTCCATGCATGAAAAATTGATAGCTGTCAGCGCTTGTCTGGTAAGGGCTGGAGCCGGATTTGGCTTGTTTTTACCGGAATGAGCGGCTTTGCTCAGGCGGTGAACTGCAGCGCCGCCAGGCGGGCATACACCCCGTTGAGCGCCATCAGCTGTGCGTGCGGGCCCTGTTCGACGATGCGTCCCTGGTCCAGCACGACGATGCGGTCGGCGTTTTGCACGGTGGCCAAGCGGTGTGCGATGACCAGCGTGGTGCGCTGGCCCGTGTGGCGCTGCATGGCCGAGTCGAGTGCGGCCTGGACCATGCGCTCGCTCTCGGCGTCCAGCGCGCTGGTGGCCTCGTCGAGCAGCAGCAGTGGCGGGTTCTTGAGCATGGCGCGCGCAATCGCGATGCGCTGGCGCTGGCCGCCCGACAGGCGCACGCCGCGCTCGCCCAGGAACGTGGCATAGCCCTCGGGCAGCGCCAGCAGAAAGTCGTGCGCGAAAGCCGCCTGCGCGGCCGCAATCACTTCGGCGTCGCTGGCCTCGGGCCGCCCGTAGCGGATGTTCTCCAGGGCGTTGGCAGAAAAAATCACCGCGTCCTGCGGCACCGTGCCGATGTGGCTGCGCAAGGCCCCGAGCGTCAGGTCGCGGACATCCACGCTGTTGAGGCAGATGCGTCCCGCGGCCGGGCCCGTGTCCACGTCATAGAAGCGCTGCAGCAGCTGGAACACCGTGGTCTTGCCCGCGCCGCTCGCGCCCACCAGGGCCACGGTTTCCCCGGGCGCCAGCGTCAGCGAAAAATCCTGCAGCGCCGCCTGGGCGGGGCGCGACGGGTAATGGAACTGCACTTTTTCAAACACCACGGCCAGCCCCTGCCGGTCACGGGCAGGGGCCGCGGGTGCGCGGGCGAGGCCACGGGCGACTCGCTGGCCAGCAGTTCCATCAGGCGCTCGGTGGCGCCGGCCGCGCGCAGCACGTCGCCATAGACTTCGCCCAGCACCGCTACGGCCCCGGCCAGCAGGGCCACGTAGAACACGGTCTGCCCCAGGTGGCCGGCGCTCAGCTGGCCGGCCAGCACCGCCTCGGTGCCGCGGTACAGGCCCCACAGCAGCAGCGCGGCATTGGCAATGATGATGAAGGCCACCAGCACGGCGCGCGCGCTGGTGCGGCGCACGGCGGCCTCGAACGCGTTCTGCGTGGCGCGGGCAAAGCGCGCCGCCTCGCGCGGCTCGGCGGTGTAGCTTTGCACCACGGGCACGGCGTTGAGCACCTCGGCGGCAATGGCGCTGGAGTCGGCCACGCGGTCCTGGCTGGCGCGCGAGAGGCGGCGCACGCGGCGGCCGATCCACATGCCGGGCAGCACGACCAGCAGCAGCATCAGCAGCACGATGGCCATGATGCGGGGGTTGCTCCACACCAGCATGGCCAATGCACCCACCCCCATCACCGCATTGCGCAGGCCCATCGACAGCGAAGAGCCCACGACGGTCTGCACCAACGTGGTGTCGGTGGTCAGGCGCGAGAGCACTTCGCCGCTTTGCGTGGTCTCAAAAAATTGCGGGCTCTGGCGCAGCACATGGGCATAGACGGCGTTGCGCAGGTCGGCCGTCACGCGCTCGCCCAGCCAACTGACCATGTAAAAGCGCGCCGCCGAAAAAAACCCCAGCGCCACCGCCACCGCGAACAGGGCGCCGAAGTGGCCGCGCAAGGCCAGCGCCTGCGCGCTGCGGTCGGCGCTGTTGCTGCCCAGGCCGCCGTCGATCAGCGTGCGCAGCGCCAGCGGAAAAGCCAGCGTGGCCAGCGCGGCCAGCAGCAGAAACAGCATGGCCAGTGCAATGCGCCCGCGGTAGGGGCGCAAGAAAGGCAGCAGCCCGCTGAGCGCACGCGGCGCGCCAGGCGCCGCAGGGGGGTGTGAAGAAGCCATCGCGGCAGTGTAGGGCGTGGCGCTGCAGGGGCATGGCTGCGCCCTCGTTCATTGGCGCATGCGCACGGCGTTCGGGCGCTGGAGCGGTAGGCATTAATACATAGGCGTTAGTCCCAGGAACCGGTAAATGGCCGGGCACTTAGGATGCGTGCTACAGAAATTCCCGCGGGCGCGCCTTCTCGGTGTGCCCGTGCCCATCCCTACGGAGCAGCCAAGGCGCAATGAGCGACGTCATACTTGAAACCCAAAGCCTGACCAAAGAGTTCAAAGGCTTCACCGCGGTCAGCAACGTGACCCTGTCGGTGCGCCGCGGCTCCATCCACGCCCTGATCGGGCCCAATGGCGCAGGCAAGACCACCTGCTTCAACTTGCTGACCAAGTTTTTGGTGCCGACCTCGGGCCTGATCCGCTTCAACGGCCAGGACATCACGCGCGAGAAGCCCGCGGAGATCGCGCGCCGCGGCGTGATCCGCTCGTTCCAGATCTCGGCGGTGTTCCCGCACCTGACGCTGCTGGAGAACGTGCGCGTCGGCCTGCAGCGCAAGTTGGGCACCGCCTTCCATTTCTGGCAAAGCGAGCGCAGCCTGCGCCAGCTCGATGCCCGCGCCATGGAACTGCTCACCGAAGTGGGCCTGGAAGACCTGGCCGACGAACTCACCGTGAATCTGCCCTATGGCCGCAAGCGCGCCCTGGAGATCGCCACCACGCTGGCCATGGAGCCCGAGCTCATGCTGCTGGACGAGCCCACACAGGGCATGGGCCACGAAGACGTGGACCGTGTGACCCGGCTCATCAAGAAGGTGTCGGCCGGCCGCACCATCCTGATGGTGGAGCACAACATGAAGGTGGTCTCGACCATCGCCGACCGCATCACCGTGCTGCAGCGCGGCGCCGTGCTGGCCGAAGGGCCGTACGCCGAAGTATCGAGCAACCCCCAGGTCATGGAAGCGTACATGGGCACCACCGACGGTCAACTGCAGGGAGCCCACTGACATGGCGACCGCATCTTCCCAAACCCCCGCGCTGGAGCTTCAGAACCTGGAAGCCTGGTACGGCGAATCGCATGTGCTGCATGGCGTGGACATGGTGGTGCAGCCCGGCGAAGTGGTGACGCTGCTGGGCCGCAACGGCGCCGGGCGCACCTCGACGCTGCGCGCCATCATGGGCCTGACCGGTGCGCGCCGCGGCTCGGTCAAGATCAACGGCGTGGAAACAATCGGCATGCCCACGCACCGCATTGCGCACCTGGGCCTGGGCTACTGCCCCGAAGAGCGTGGCATTTTCTCCAGCCTCTCGTGCGAAGAGAACCTGCTGCTGCCGCCCGTGCTCAAGACCGGTTCGGCCGGCATGTCGGTGGACGAAATCTACGCCATGTTCCCGAACCTGGCCGAGCGCCGCCACAGCCAGGGCACGCGCCTGTCGGGCGGCGAGCAGCAGATGTTGGCCGTGGCACGCATCTTGCGCACCGGTGCCAAGCTGCTGCTGCTCGATGAGATCTCCGAAGGCCTCGCGCCCGTCATCGTGCAGGCGCTGGCGCGCATGATCACCATGCTGCGCGAGCGCGGCTACACCGTGGTCATGGTCGAGCAGAACTTCCGCTTTGCCGCACCGCTGGCCGACCGCTTCTATGTGATGGAGCACGGCCGCATCGTCGAGCGCTTCGGCGCTAGCGAGCTCGAAGAAAAAATGCCCGTGCTCAACAACCTGCTCGGCGTTTGACCGGTCGCACTGCTGCGCCCATGTTTTCGCAACCCTCTCACTACAACAGGAGACATCCATGAAAAACAAACTGACGGTTTTGGCGCTGATGCTGGGCGCCGCCGGCCTGGTCGCCCCCACCGCGCATGCGCAAGAGAAGGTCAAGATCGGTTTCATCACCGACATGTCGAGCCTGTACGCCGACGTCGAAGGTAAGAACGGCGCCCTGGCGATCCAGATGGCCATCGACGACTTCGGCGGCAAGGTGCTGGGCATGCCCGTCGAACTGCTCACGGCAGACCACCAGAACAAGGCCGACATCGCCGCCTCCAAGGCGCGCGAATGGATCGACACGCAAGGCCTCACCATGCTGTTCGGCGGCACCAACTCGGGCACCGCCTTGGCCTCGGCCAAGGTCGCGGCCGAGAAGAAGCGCGTGTACGTCAACAACGGCGCAGGTTCGTCGGCCCTGACCAACGAACAGTGCACGCCCTACACCGTGCACTACGCCTACGACACCGTGGCGCTGGCGCGCGGCACGGGCTCGGCCATCGTCGACGCTGGGGGCAAGAGCTGGTTCTTCCTGACCGCCGACTACGCCTTCGGCCAAGCGCTCGAAGCCGACACCGCCGCCGCCGTCAAGGCCAAGGGCGGCACGGTGGTGGGCTCGGTGCGCCACCCGCTCAACGCCTCGGACTTCTCTTCGTTCTTGCTGCAGGCGCAAAACTCCAAGGCCCAGATCCTCGGTCTGGCCAACGCGGGTGGTGACACCATCAACGCGATCAAGGCCGCCAAGGAGTTCGGCATCGACAAAACGATGAAGATGGCCGGCCTGCTGCTGTTCATCACCGACATCCACAGCCTGGGCCTCAAGAACACCGCCGGCCTGCAGCTCACCACGAGCTGGTACTGGGACCTGAACGACGATACGCGCAAGTTCGCCAAGCGCTTCTTCGACAAGACCAAGCGCATGCCCACGTCGATCCAGGCCGCCGACTACTCGGCCACCATGAACTACCTCAAGGCCGTCGAAGCGGCCAAGAGCGTGGACGCCGACAAGGTCATGACAGCCTGGCGCGGCATGAAGATGAACGACTTCTATGCGACCGGCACGCTGCGTCCGGATGGCCGCTATGTGCACGACATGTACCTGATGGAAGTCAAGAAGCCCTCCGAGTCCACCAAGCCCTGGGACTACTACAAGGTCGTCAAGAAGATTCCGGGCGAGCAGATCTTCACGACCAAAGCCGAGAGCAAGTGCGCTCTCTGGAAATAAGCCGCTGACCCGACTCCTTCACTTTCTGCCGCCTTCCCATGGAAATTTTTGGTGTCTCCTTGCCGGCCATGCTCAGCCAGCTCCTGCTGGGGCTGGTCAATGGCTCGTTTTACGCAATCCTCAGCCTCGGGCTGGCCGTGATCTTCGGCCTGCTCAACGTCATCAACTTTGCGCACGGTGCGCTGTTCATGATGGGGGCCGTGGTGACCTGGATGGCCATGAATTACCTGGGCATCAACTACTGGCTGATGCTGGTGTTGGCGCCGCTGGTGGTGGGGGTGTTCGGGGTCCTGATCGAGCGCCTGCTGCTGCGCTGGATCTACAAGCTCGACCACCTGTACGGGCTGCTGCTCACGCTCGGCCTGACGCTGCTGATCGAGGGGGTCTTCCGCTCGGTCTACGGCGTCTCGGGCCTGGGCTACGACACGCCCGAGCTGCTCGAAGGCGCGACCAACCTGGGCTTCATGATATTGCCCAATTACCGCGCCTGGGTGGTCGTGGCGTCCATTGTGGTGTGCATCGCCACTTGGTACGTCATTGAAAAGACCAAGCTGGGCGCCTACCTGCGCGCCGGCACCGAAAACCCGCGCCTGGTCGAGGCCTTTGGCATCAACGTGCCGGTCATGATCACGCTGACCTATGCGTTTGGTGCCGCGCTGGCGGCCTTTGCCGGCGTGCTGGCCGCGCCGGTCTACCAGGTCTCGCCGCTGATGGGACAAAACCTCATCATCGTGGTGTTCGCCGTGGTGGTGATCGGTGGCATGGGCTCCATCATGGGCTCGATCCTGACCGGGCTGGGCCTGGGCATCATCGAAGGATTCACCAAGGTGTTCTATCCCGAAGCGTCATCGACCGTGGTGTTCGTCATCATGGTCATCGTTCTCCTGATCCGCCCCGCCGGCCTGTTCGGCAAAGAAAAATAAGGGGCTGCCCACATGAATTTCAAGAAACTTTCCGCCATCGGCTACGGCCTTTTGTTCGTCGGCCTGCTGGTGGCGCCCTGGCTGGGCGCCTACCCGGTGTTCGTGATGAAGCTGCTGTGCTTTGCGCTGTTCGCCGCGGCCTTCAATCTGCTGCTGGGCTACACCGGCCTGCTGTCTTTCGGCCACGCCGCCTTCCTGGGGGGCTCGGCCTATGTGGCGGGCCAGTCCCTGAAGGTGTGGGGCTTCACTCCCGAAGTCGGCCTGCTGCTGGGCACGGCCAGCGGTGCACTGCTGGGCCTGATCGTCGGCTTCTTCGCCATCCGCCGCGAAGGCATCTACTCCACGATGATCACGCTGGCGCTCGCGCAGATGCTGTTCTTCGTCTGCCTGCAGATGCCCTTCACCGGCGGCGAGGACGGCCTGCAAGGCGTGCCGCGCGGCAAGCTGTTCGGCCTGATCGACCTGAAGGACGACCTGGCGATGTACTACGTGGTGCTGGTCGTCGTGGTGGCAGCGTTTTTGCTGATCGTGCGCACCGTGCATTCGCCCTATGGCCAGGTGCTCAAGGCGATTAAGGAAAACGAGCCGCGCGCCATTTCGCTGGGTTACGACACCAACCGCTTCAAGCTGCTGGCGTTCGTGCTGTCGGCCGCGCTGTCGGGCCTCGCCGGTTCGCTCAAGACCCTGGTGCTGGGCTTTGCCACGCTCAGCGACGTCCACTGGACGGCCTCGGGCCACGTGGTGCTGATGACGCTGGTGGGCGGCCTGGGCACGCTGTCGGGGCCGCTGGTCGGCTCGGCCGTGGTGGTGCTGCTCGAGAACAAGATCGGCGAGCTGGGCGAACTGCTGGCCAATGTCTCGGGCATTGCGTGGTTCCACACGCTGGGCGAGTCGGTCACCATCGTCACGGGGTTGATCTTTGTGATCTGCGTGCTGGCCTTCCGCCGCGGCATCATGGGCGAGCTGATCGCCTGGCTGACGCGCCTGCGCGGGGGCAGAAAGGCCTGAAGCTTTGGCGCCCGCGGCGCTCCCCCATCCAACGCCCCGATCGCTACCTGGCCATCGTGGCTTTTTCATGGCTACAGGCGCAGCGCCTGCGCGTAACCCGTCATCTCAAGGTAACCGCCGCCCACCACTGCACCCGTGGCGGCGTGCAGCGCGCTGAGGCCTTCCCAGTAGATCGCTCCGGTCGAGCCGCGGCTGTCGAGCTCCTGGTTATCGAGCAGCGCGCGCACCTCGAAGCGTCCTGCAGGGGTGTCCACGCGCCACTGCACCGGGTAGCGCGTTGACCCCAGCGGGCTGGTCCACCAGCGCAGCGGCGTGAACACGACTTCGGCCTCGGCAAACACCCGCGGAGCGGCACCGGGCGCGCGCCACGAGCCGCCCGCCCACAGCGCCGAGCCATCGGCGCGGCGCAGCCGAAAGGCGGTGAGCGCGCTGCCGTCGTGCAGGTTCATGCCGATCCAGTCCCAGCCCACCGCCTGCGGGTCCATCAGCGCCTCGCTGGCCTCGTGGTCCAGCCAGGCGCGGTTGTCGCCGGGCTGCGCTGCCGGCTCGACGGCCATCTGGCGCCCCGCCAGCGCCAAGCTACCGCCCACCTGCAGCTGCGGCTGGCTGTAGTAGTAGCTGGCCTGCGCCGCGTCGGGCCCCTTGTGCGAGAGGCCCTGCTGGCCCTGCAGCAGCACGGGCTGCGTGGTGTCGAAGTCGAGCTGCAGCGCGAAGTCGCCGGCCGTGACGCGCGCGCTGTAGCGGCTGCCCGGGCCCCGGTCGGTGCGCCGCAGCGACCAGTCCTGCAGCCGGATGTCGGTGTCGGCCTCGCTCGCCTGCGCCACGCCAAAGCCGGCGCGCGCGATGCGCTGGTCGTGGTGGAGCCGGCCGGCCCGCAGGTCGGTCAGCGCGGCGTGTGCGAACACGAGCTGGCGCGCGGCGAATGCCGATTGCAGACCCTGCGCGGCGTCGACGCGCGAGCGAAAGAAGGTGACCTGGAAACCCCAGCGCTGCCCGCCCGCGCGCGCCTGGCCGGTGATGTACCACCATTCGGTGCGCAGATCGGGGTGGCTGCCAAAGTCGCGCGGAAACTGCAAGCGGCGCGGCGCCAGCGCCCCAGCGGGCCGTGCGGGCCCGGCCAGCGCGGTGCCCGCTGCCCACGCCAGCCACTGCCGGCGCGAGGCGCCGGGCCCAGGGCCTGGGGTGGAAGCGGTGCCGGGGCGGGGCATGGCAGAAGGCGGATCAGAAAAAGGGGGCCGTGTTCAGGCCATGCCGGCCTGCACCCGCTGCCCAGCGGCTTCGCAGCAGCCCAGCGTCTGCGCGACCCAGTCGGCGTTGAAATAGGTCGGCAGGTAGCGCTCGCCCGCATCGCACAGCAGCGACAGGATCGCGCCCTGCTCGCCGCGCGTGCGCATTTCCTGCGCGAGCGTGAGCATGGCAACGAAGTTGGTGCCGGTGGACGGCCCCACGCGCCGCCCCAGCAGCTGCGAGAGCGCGCGCATGGCGGCTACCGAATCGACGTCGGCCACGTCCTCCATGCGGTCGACCAGCGTGCGGATGAAGCTCGGCTCGACGCGCGGGCGGCCGATGCCCTCGATGCGCGAACCCGGCGCGGTCAGGGTGGCGTCGCCCGTGCGGTGGTAGGCACTGAACACCGAGCCCGCCGGGTCGGCCACGCAGACCTGCGTGGCGTGGCGCTGGTAGCGCACATAGCGGCCGATGGTGGCGCTGGTGCCGCCCGTGCCCGCGCCGACCACGATCCAGCGCGGGACCGGGTGGCGCTCGCGCGCCATCTGCGTGAACATGCTCTCGGCAATGTTGTTGTTGCCGCGCCAGTCGGTGGCGCGCTCGGCATAGGTGAACTGGTCCATGTAATGGCCGCCGGTCTGCGCGGCCACGGCATGGGCCTCGTCGTAGACGGCGCTCGCGCTGTCCACCAGGTGGCAGCGCCCGCCATGGAACTCGATCTGCGCGATCTTCTCGGGCGAGGTACTGCGCGGCATCACGGCGACGAAGGGCAGGCCCAGCAGGCGCGCGAAATAGGCCTCGCTCACCGCGGTCGAGCCGCTCGACGCCTCGACGATGGTCGAGCCCTCGCGCACCCAGCCGTTGCACAGCGCGTACAGGAACAGCGAGCGCGCCAGCCGGTGCTTGAGGCTGCCCGTGGGGTGGGTCGATTCGTCCTTGAGGTACAGGTCGATGCCCTGCGCGGCATAGCCGGGCAGCGCGAGCGGGATCAGGTGGGTGTCGGCGCTGCGCTGGAAATCGGCCTCGATGCGGGCAATGGCCTGGTGCAGCCAGGGACTCTGGGGAATCGGGAGGGGGGCGGCGTGGGACATGGGCGGATTGTGGCAGGCCTACCAGTCCTCCTTGACCGCCAGCACCGCCGCGCGCCCGGCCGCCGCGCGCCCGGCGAGCCACGCCGTCAGCGTGCCGGCCGCGACCACGGCGGCGCACAGCGCGAGCAGGCGCCACAGCGGCAGGCGCAGGTCCATGCGCCAGTGAAAGCTCTGCGGGTTCACCACATGCACCAGCACCACCGCCACCGCCAGGCCCAGCAGCAGGCCGGCAAGCGCGCCCACCGCCGTCCAGGCCGCGCCTTCGCCCGCGACCACGGCCAGGATCTGGCGGCGCGTCAGCCCCAGGTGCGCCAGCAGCCCGAACTCCTTGCGCCGCGCCAGCACCTGCGCGCTGAAGCTGGCGGCCACGCCGAACAGCCCGATGCCGATCGCCACCGCCTGCAGCCAGTAGGTCACGGCAAAGCTGCGGTCGAAGATGCGCAGCGAGCGCGCGCGGATCGCCCCGGACGCGGCAAATTCCAGCAGCGGCGCCGCTGCCGCGCTGGCGCCTGTTGCTGCATCCATGCCGGCCGCTGTGCCCGCCAGCGCCGTGATGGCCTGCTCGAGCTGCGCCACATCGGCGCCGGCGCGCGGCCACAGCGCCAGGTCGTTGGCGCGCGCATCGCCCGTCAGCCGCGTGTAGTCCTGCGCGTCCATCACCAGGGCGCCGCTCTGGCGCGCATAGTCGCGCCACACGCCTGCTACAAACAAGGGAGCTGTCAACGCTTGTCCTGTCTGCGCCAGAGCCCCAAAAGCCTGGGAAAACGCGGGCAGGGTGCGGCCCGGCGTGGCGCCCCACAGGTCGGCCAGCGCCTCGCTCGCATAGACCGCGGTGTGGCCGGAAGGCACCGGCAGCGGCGGCGCCACCAGCGGCAGCGTGCGTGCCGCGTCGCCGTTCAGCGGGCGCGCGATCAGCACCACGGGCGCGCGCGCCGGGTCGAGCAGCAGCGGCACAAAGCGCGTGCCCTGCACGCGTTCGACGCCGGGCAGCTCGGCGATGCGGCGCACCAGGTCGGGGCCGAAGGCCGGCGCGTCGCCCGTCTGCGCGCCGGCGCTGCGCACATACAGCGGCGCCGGCAGCACGGCGTCGAGCCAGTCCATGACCGAGCCGCGAAAGCTCGTCACCATCACCGTCAGCGCCACCGCCAGGCTCAGACTGGCGACCACGCCGCCGACCGCGACGGCGGCCGTGCCGCGCGTGCGCCGCGCTCGCTCCAGCGCCAAGAGCGGCAGCAGGCGCGGCGCGGCCAGCGGCTGCAGCGCGCGCAGCAGCAGCGCCACGCCCCAGGGCAGCAGCGCAATGCCGCCGACCAGCAGCAGGCCGATTGCCACATAGGCCGCCAATGGAATGCCAAAAACGGCCGGAGCCAGTGCCAGCAAAGTGCCAACAGCTATCAAAACCATACCGACGCGGCCGCGCGGCGCGCCGCCGCCGGTCTGCCCCAGCCCTTTGAGGGCCTGTGCCGGCGCCAGCGCCTGCGCCGCGCGCGCCGGCCACCAGCCGCCGAGCACGGCCGCGCCCATGCCCAGCGCGCCGTACAGCAGCGCGGCACCCGCGCTCCACTGCAGGGGCGGCTCGGCACCGGCAAAGTAGCCACCGCCCAGGTCGCCGCCGAGCAGGCGCAGCGCGGCGGCCGCCAGCGCCGTGCCCAGCGCAATGCCGGCGGCGCTGCCCACCAGGCCCAGCAGCAGCGACTCGGCCAGCACCAGTTGCAAACGCTGGCGCGGCGTGGCGCCGAGCACGGCGAGCAGCGCGAACTGCGGCGCGCGCTGGGCCACGCTCAGCGCCAGCACCGAAAACACCAGATATGCGCCCGTGAACAGCGCCACCAGCGCCAGCACCGTGAGGTTGACGCGGTAGGCGCGCGAGAGGTTGCCTACGCTCTGCGCGGCGTCGCCGGGCTCGGCCCAGACCAGGCCGGCCGGCCAGCCGGGGGTGGCCTCGAGCGCCTGGCGGAAAGCGCTGCGCACGGTGCCCGGCCGCAGCTGCAGGTCGATGCGGCTGAGTTCGCCGCCGCGGCCCCACAGGTCTTGCGCAGCGCCGATGTCCATCACCGCCAGTGGCGCGCCGCCGGCCGCCACGCTGCCGGCCACGCGCACCGCCACGCGCTGCAGGCCCGATTGCAGTTCCAGCCGGGGGGCCGTGCCGGGCTGGCTGGGCAGGCCGAGCGCCTGCAGCGCGGCGGCATTGAGGAACACGGTGGCAGGCGCAAACAGCGCAAAGCGGTCGGGCGGCAGGCTCGCAAAAGGGCGCGGCATGAGCGCGGGCGCCATGGCCGGCAGCAGCAGCGCATCGGCACCGACCACGCGCAGCGCCACAGGCCGCGCGGCGCCGCGCTGGCCGCCGCGGGCAGCGCCAGCACCGACTGCTCGAGCACCGGGCCGGCGCGCGCCACCTCGGGCCGCGTGGCCAGGCGCTCGAACAGCGCTTCGTTGAAGCCGCCCTGCACGGCGCGCAGCTCCAGATCGGGCTGGCCATTGATGCTGCGCACCGCCTGCGCAAACTCGTCCAGCGCCGAGGCGTTGATGGTGTGCACGGCAAAGGCCAGCGCCACGCCCAGCATCACGGCGCAGGCCGCGGCCGCGCTGCGCCAGGGGTGGTGGCGCAGTTCCTGCAGGGACCAGGTGCGAAGCAAGGCGAGCATGGGGCGATTGTGGCGCTGCAGCACGGCGGCGGCGGCGCACGGCTCGCACGCCGCCCGGTTTGCGCTGCATCAAGGCCAAGGCACGCCACGGCTTGAAGTCGCGCGGCGCGGCCTTACGTAAGAAAAAGGGGCTGGTGGCTAGCGGTCCTCGCCAATTTTTTCTTTGTTTCTAGCCATTACTGGAAGGAGCACTGTCATGAACGCATTGGTCGGCCGTGGTGGCCTGTTTGACGAATTTTTCAAGGACGTGAACCCGGGCTTCTATGTGCGCCCGCTGCACGGCGATCCGCTGCCCACGCCGGGCCAGATGAAGGTCGACGTGAAGGAAAACGACAGCGGATACACGGTCTGCGCCGAGGTGCCGGGCGTTCCCAAGGAGGACATCCAGGTCTCGGTCGAGGGCAACGTGGTCAGCCTGCGCGCCGAGGTGCGCCAGCAGGACCAGCAGACCGAGGGCGAGAAGGTGCTGCGTTCGGAGCGCTACTTCGGCGCCGTCGCGCGCAGCTTCCAGCTGCCGGCCGACATCGACGCCGCGCAGTGCAAGGCCAAGTACGACAACGGCGTGCTCACGCTGACGCTGCCCAAGAAGCAGGGCGGCAACGCGCAGCGCCTGTCCATCGAGTGAGGCGGCAGCGGGCGCGGCTTGCTAATTTGATAGCTGCCAGCGCAGGCTGGATAAGCGTTTGAAGCACTTTTGACGTGATACGTGCGCCCCGGTGCGGCCACCGCCCACCGGGGCGTTTTTGCGTGTGCAGCGCGGCCGCGTCAGGCCGGCGCAATGCCCTGGGCCGTGAGCCGCAGCACGCGGTCGGCGCGCGCTGCGGCCGCGTCCGAGTGCGTGACCAGCACCAGCGCGGCGCCGTGTTCGCGCGTCTGCGCCAGCAGCAGGTCGAGCGTGCGCCGGGCCGTGCCGGGGTCGAGGTTGCCGGTCGGCTCGTCGGCCAGCAGCAGGGCCGGGCGGTGCACCAGGGCGCGCGCAATGGCCACACGCTGCAGCTGCCCGCCGCTGAGCTGCTGCGGCAGCCGCGCGCCCAGGTCGCCCAGGCCGACGGCGGCCAGCATCTGCTGCACGCGCGCCGCGTCGTTCTGGCCCAGCAGCATCAGCGGCAGGGCCACGTTCTGCGCCACGTCCAGGTGCGGCAGCACATGGAAGGCCTGGAACACAAAGCCGACGTGCGCGCGGCGCCACAGTGCGCGCGCGGTGCCGTCGAGCTGGGCCAGGTCGGTGGTGCCGTGCACGATGCGCCCGCTGTCCCAGTCGTCGAGCCCGGCCAGGCAGTTGAGCAGGGTCGATTTGCCCACGCCCGAGTCGCCGACGATGGCGACGAATTCGCCCGGCTGCACCGCAAAGCTCACGCCGGCAAACACCGGCGTGGCGCCGTAGTGCTTGGCCAGCGCCTGCACCTGCAGCACGGCCGGCGCCGCGCTCATGCGGTCTGCTCCAGCCGCTGCAGCACCGCCTGCACCAGCTGCGCCGTGGCGCCGGGCGCGTCGCAGGCCACCACGTGGCGCTGCGGCATGCTGCGCAGCCAGGTGACCTGGCGCTTGGCGAGCTGGCGCGTGGCGGCCAGGCCGCGCTCGCGCAGCCGCGCGAGGTCGAGTGCGGTGCCGGCCGGGCCGCTGGCCTGGGCGTCGAGCTCTTCCCACGCCTGGCGGTAGCCGACGCAGCGCATCGCGGGCAGGTCGGGGTGCAGGTCGCCGCGGGCGCGCAGGCCCTGCACCTCGTCGACAAAGCCTGCGGCCAGCATCGCATCGAAACGCAGCGCAATGCGCGCGTGCAGCCAGGCGCGGTCTTGCGGTTCCAATGAAAATAACGCTCCAGCGCTGATGGGGCTTGCGCTGTTAGCTATGGTTTTTGAAGTGTGAAAGCTCGACAGCGGCCGGCCCGACACCTGCCACACCTCGAGCGCGCGCTGGATGCGCTGGCTGTCGGCGGGCGCCAGGCGCGCGGCGGTGGCGGGGTCGACGCGCGCCAGCTCGGCGTGCAGCGCGGGCCAGCCGAGCTCGGCGGCGCGCGCTTCGAGCGTGGCGCGCACGGCAGGGTCGGCGACGGGCATGTCGTCGATGCCGTCGATCAGCGCCTTGAAGTACAGCATGGTGCCACCCACCAGCAGCGGCAGCGCACCGCGCGCCCGGATCTCGGCGATCAGCCGCGTCGCGTCGTGCACGAATTCAGCGGCGCTGTAGGCCTGCAGCGGGTCGCGGATGTCGATCAGGTGGTGCGGCGCGGCAGCGCGCTCGACCGGCGTGGGCTTGGCCGTGCCGATGTCCATGCCGCGGTACACCAGCGCCGAGTCGACGCTGACGATCTCGACCGGCAGCCTCGGCGCCAGCGCCGCGGCCACGGCCAATGCGCCGGCGGTCTTGCCCGAGGCCGTGGGACCGGCGATGGCAATGCAGGGCAGGGGGGGCGGCGTCATGGAGCGGCCACCGCAGCGGTGGGCGCCGAGAGGCCGGCAACGGAAACAGCGGCCGCGAGCGCGGCACGAAAGGCGGTGAAAAAAGGCATGGCCGTTCGAGCGTAGCAGATGGCCCGCCGCCGACAGCGTGCGCCCGCGCCGCCGCTTCAGCCGAGCTTTTTCAGCAGCGCCTGGGCGGCCGGCTCCGACGAGGCAGGGTTCTGCCCGGTGATGAGCAGGCCATCGGTCAGCACATGCGGCTGCCAATCGCCGGCCTTCGAATAGTGCGCGCCCTGGCCCTTGAGCATGTCTTCGACCAGGAACGGCACGATGTGGGTCAGGCCGGCCGCTTCTTCCTCGGTGTTGGTGAAGCCCGTGACGTTCTTGCCGCGCACCACGGGCTCGCCGTCGGCCGTCTGGGTGTGGCGCAGCACGGCGGGCGCATGGCAGACGGCGGCAACGGGTTTGCCGGCGGCCAGCAACTGCTCGATCAGCGCGATCGAGGCGCGGTCCTCGGCCAGGTCCCACAGCGGGCCGTGGCCGCCCGGGTAGAACACGGCGTCGAAGTCGGCGGCCGAGACGTCGGCCAGCTTCTGCGTGTGGGCGAGCGCCTTCTGGGCGGCAGCGTCGGCCTTGAAACGGCGCGTGGCCTCGGTCTGCGCGCCCGGGTCGTCGCTCTTGGGGTCGAGCGGCGGCTGGCCGCCCTGGGGCGAGGCCAGCGTGATCTCGGCGCCCGCGTCCTGGAACACGTAATAGGGCGCGGCAAACTCTTCGAGCCAGAAGCCGGTTTTTTTGCCGGTGTCACCGAGCGCGCTGTGCGAGGTCAAAACCATCAGGATCTTTTGGGCCATGGTAGGTGCCTTTCAGAAGGGATGTGGAAACGGCCCCAGAGATGGTGCGCCTCGCGCCGGGCGCACGCCGTAAGACAAAGCCGCCGAACGCATGCAGGCCGGGCACGGGCACAAAAAAAGGAGCCGAAGCTCCTTTCATGACCACGGGGGCCAGACTCAGACCACGCCCTGTGCCAGCATGGCGTCGGCGACCTTGACGAAGGCAGCCACGTTGGCGCCGTCGATGTAGCTCACGCTGCCGTCGGCGCGCTGGCCGTGCTGGAGGCAGGCCGCGTGGATGCCCTGCATGATCATCAGCAGGCGCGCATCGACTTCCTCGGCGGTCCAGGAGAGGCGCATGGCGTTCTGGCTCATTTCCAGGCCCGAGGTCGCCACGCCACCGGCGTTGCTGGCCTTGCCGGGGGCGTAGAGCACGCCGGCGGCTTCGAAGGCCTTGGCCGCCTCGTTGGTCGACGGCATGTTGGCGCCTTCGGCCACGCAGATGACGCCGTTGCGGATCAGCGTAGCGGCATCGTTTTCGTCCAGCTCGTTCTGCGTGGCGCAGGGCAGGGCGACGTCGACCGGCACATGCCAGGGGCGCACGCCGGCTTCGAAGCGCGTGCCGGTGCGCTCGGCGTAGTCGCTGACGCGGCCGTACAGGTGGTTCTTGACTTCCATCAGGATGGCCAGCTTCTCGGGCGTGAAGCCCTCTTCGTCGATCACCGTGCCGCTCGAATCGGACACCGTCACCACCTTGGCGCCCATGGCCATGGCCTTTTCGATCGCGTACTGCGCGACGTTGCCGGCGCCCGAGACCGACACGCGCAGGCCGTCGAAGCTGCGGCCCTTCTGCTTGAGCATCTCTTGCGCAAAGTAGACCGTGCCGTAGCCCGTGGCCTCGGGGCGGATCAGCGAGCCGCCAAACGACAGGCCCTTGCCGGTGAAGACGCAGTCGGCGCGGTTGCTGAGCTTCTTGTACATGCCGGCCATGAAGCCGACTTCGCGCCCGCCCACGCCGATGTCGCCGGCCGGCACATCGGTGTCGGCGCCGATGTGGCGGAAGAGCTCAGAGGCAAAGGCCTGGCAGAAGCGCATCACTTCGCCGGGGCTCTTGCCCTTGGGGTCGAAGTCGGAGCCGCCCTTGCCGCCGCCCATGGGCAGCGTGGTCAGCGCGTTCTTGAAGGTCTGCTCGAACGCCAGGAACTTGAGCACCGACAGGTTGACCGAGGGGTGAAAGCGCAGGCCGCCCTTGTACGGGCCAATGGCCATGCTGTGCTGGATGCGGTAGCCGCGGTTGACCTGCACGCTGCCGTGGTCGTCGGTCCAGCAGACGCGGAACATGACGGTGCGCTCGGGCTCGATCAGGCGCTCGAGCAGGCCGTGGTCGGCGTACTTGGGGTGTTTTTCAATGAAGGGCCACAGGCTTTCCATGACTTCGGTCACGGCTTGCAGGAATTCGGGCTGGCCGGGGTTGCGCTGGGCAACCTGTTCTAGGAATTGGCCTACGGACGCGTACTTCATAACAACGGGCTTTCTTTCAAAAAATCAGGATCGGTGGGGGGCACTGCAGCGCGAGATTATGCCAAAAAGTTATGCGTTCATGCATGGCGTGCCTGCGCCGGCGCCTTGCGGGGGCAAGGCACGTCATGGTTGCTTGCCGGCCTCCTGCTGGACGGAGGAAGCAGGCGGCTGGATGCGCATCGCACAGAGCACCGCGAAAGCGCTCAGCCCCAACAGCGCAGACAGCCAAAGCGCCCCCGTTCCCCACGAGGCAACTGCCATGCCGAAAAGAAAGGGCGCGCCTGCCTGCACGGTGCGCGCAGGCACCATGAGCCAGCCCTGCCGCTGCCCATAGCCGTGCGCACCAAAGACCTTGAGGGGAAGCGTCCCGATGGCAATGGTCAGGATGCCGTTGCCAAGGCCATGCAGGATCGCAAAAGCATCCGCAGCAGGTGCGCCCAGCAAGCCGAGGCCAACGGCCGCCAGAGGGTGCGCCAGGATGGCCAGCCGTGCCGACAGCAGCGGGTGGGCGCTTTTCAGAAAGCCGTATTCGGCCAGCCGGCCTGCCACCTGCGCCGGCCCGACCAGCGCGGCAGCGCCAATGGCCACGGCCACAGCGGCGCCACTGGACTGCAACAGCTGGGGCAGGTGCGCGGCCATGGCAGTGCTGATGAACCAGGACACAGCAAACACATACGCCATCAAGAACGCTGTGCGCCGCAGCGGCGGGTGCCCCGCTTCGACCGCCCGGGGACCATTCCCGGCCGCAGCGCCTTGCGCTGGAGGTGGCATGGCGCTCGGCTTCACGCGTGGCAACAGCGCGTTCAGCGGGAGCCCTGCGACCAGGTGCAGCAGCGCCCAGGCCATGCAGGTTTCGCGCCAGCCCAACGCGCTTTCGAGGTAGCTCGAGAGCGGCCAGCCCACCGTGCTGGCAAAGCCGGCGAAAAGTGTGATCCCGGTGATGGCACGGCGCGCGTCCTGGCCATAGAGCCGAACGACCGTGGCAAAGGCCGCTTCGTACAGTCCGCTGCCCATGGCCAGGCCCATCACCGCCCAGGCAAGGAACACGTGGCCGGTATGCGTGGCTTGGCTCAGGAGCAAGAGCCCTGCTGCGAACACCAGGTTGCTGGCGATGAGCACAGGCCGGCCGCCCCAGCGGTCGATGAGCCGACCCGCTACCGGCCCCGAGGCCGCGGCGACCAGCAACGCGACCGAGAATGCGGCGAAAACGGTGGAATACGCCATCCCGACTGCATGGCTGATCGGTTCGGCCAGGACCGCTGGCAGGTAGTACGAAGACGCCCATGAAAGCGTCTGGGCCATGCCCAGCATCACGGTGGTCCGGGTACGGCGGCGCGGCATTCCAGCGATCAGATGCCGCGCTGATGGACGCGTTGGGACAGCGCCTCTGCACTCTCGCGCCGTTCGCTGTAACGGTCGACCAGGTAGTCCGCACAGTCGCGCGTGAGCAGCGTGAACTTGACCAACTCCTCCATCACGTCCACCACCCGGTCGTAGTACGAAGAGGGCTTCATGCGGCCAGCTTCGTCGAACTCCAGGAAGGCCTTCGCAACGGATGACTGGTTGGGGATGGTGACCATGCGCATCCAGCGCCCGAGCACGCGCAGTTGGTTCACGGCATTGAACGATTGCGATCCGCCGGACACCTGCATCACGGCCAGGGTCTTGCCCTGGGTCGGGCGGATGGCGCCGACCGACAGCGGTAGCCAATCAATCTGGGCTTTCAGAACACCGGTCATCGCGCCATGGCGCTCGGGCGATGTCCAGACCATGCCTTCCGCCCATTGCGCGAGGTGGCGCAGTTCCTGCACCTTGGGGTGGTCGTCCGGGGCATCGTCGGGCAGGGGCAACCCCCGCGGGTCAAAGATCCGCGGCTCGGCGCCCATCTTCTGAAGCAGCCGTGCCGCCTCTTGCGTCAGCAGCCGGCTGTAGGAACGCTCGCGGGTCGAGCCATAGAGCAGGAGGATACGCGGAGCATGGGCCGCGCGCTTTTCCGGCAGCAGGCGGGCCAGGCCAGGCGCATCGAACGCCGGCACATCCAGGTGGGGCAAGTCAGTGCTTTGCAACACGTTGTCCTTTGGCGTCCACGACGGCTTCGCCGTCTTCTTTGGAAAATG
This sequence comes from uncultured beta proteobacterium, assembly GCA_963703375.1. Classification (GTDB taxonomy): domain Bacteria; phylum Pseudomonadota; class Gammaproteobacteria; order Burkholderiales; family Burkholderiaceae_C; genus Simplicispira. The sequence continues at coordinate 1,492,579 of CAVPEF010000004.1, forward strand.
CCCCCTGCTGGGGCTGCGGCAGGATGTCGAGCACCACCTCGGAAGGCCGGCACAGCCGGGTGCCCAAGGGCGTCACCACGATCGGGCGATTGATCAGGATCGGGTGCTGCGAGCATGAAATCCATCAGCTGCTGGTCGGTCCACTTCGGGTCGGCCAGACCGAGTTCGTCGTAAGGCGTGCCTTTTTGCCGCAGGACGGCGCGGACCGGCGTGCCCAGGGCTGCGATCAGCCTCTGCAGCGTGGCCCGGTCGGGTGGCGTCTTCAGGTACTCGATGACGGTCGGGTTTTCTCCGCTATTGCGGATCAGGCGCCAGCACGTTGCGGGAGGTGCCGCATGCGGGGTTGTGGTAGATCGTGATGTCGCTCATGGAGGTTCCTGTCCAGACAATGGTTTCAAGCAAACAGGCTCAGGCGCAGAGCCAAAGCCGCCAGGGTGATGGCCAGCACCGGCACAGTGAGCACGGTCCCGACCCTGAAGTAGTAGCCCCACCCAATCGCCATGCCCTTCCTGGCCAGAACGTGCAGCCACAGCAGTGTGGCAAGGCTGCCGATGGGCGTGATCTTCGGGCCCAGGTCACAGCCGATCACATTGGCATAAATCATGGCCTCTTTGACCGCGCCGCTGGCATTGGACGCATCGATGGACAAGGCACCGATCAACACCGTCGGCATGTTGTTCATGACGGAGGACAGCACCGCCGAGAGCACCCCTGTGCCCATGGCCGCCCCCCACACCCCGCCTTGCGCAAAAGTGTTCAGCAGCGCAGCGGTGTGGTCGGTCAGCCCGGCATTGCGCAGGCCATAGACCACCAGGTACATGCCCAAAGAGAACACCACGATCTGCCAGGGTGCGCCACGCAACACCTTCCGGGTGCGGATGACCGGTCCGCGTGCCGCCACGGCCAGCAGAAGCGCCGCTCCCACCGCCGCCACGGCGCTGACCGGCACGCCCAGCGGCTCCAGGGCAAAGAAGCCTGACCAGCAGCAGCACCAGTACCACCCAGCCGGCACGAAAGGTGGCGCGGTCCCGTATCGCATCGGCCGGCCGCTTGAGCTGCGCGAGGTCATAGGTCGCAGGGATGCCGCGCCGGAAGAACAGCACCAGCACACCCAGGCTGGCCAGCACCGCAGCCATGTTGACCGGCACCATCACGGAGGCGTATTCGTGGAAGCCGATCTTGAAGAAGTCGGCCGAAACGATGTTCACCAGGTTCGACACGATCAGCGGCAGGCTGGCCGTGTCGGCAATGAACCCGGCTGCCATGACAAATGCCAGAGTCGCCGCCGGCGAAAAGCCCAGGGCCACCAGCATGGCCATCACGATGGGCGTGAGGATCAGCGCCGCGCCATCGTTGGCAAACAACGCCGACACCGCTGCGCCCAGCAGCACGATGAAGGCGAACAGCCTGGGGCCTCGCCCGCCGCCCCAGCGCGCAACGTGCAATGCAGCCCACTCAAAGAAACCCGCCTCGTCGAGCAGCAGGCTGATGACGATGACGGCGATAAAGGTGGCTGTCGCGTTCCAGACAATGTTCCAGACCACCGCAATGTCGGACAGGTGAACGACGCCCAGCAGCAGGGCCAGCGCCGCGCCCATCGATGCGCTCCAGCCAATGCCCAGGCCGCGCGGCTGCCAGATCACCAGAACGAGGGTGAAAACAAAAATCAGGATGGCCGTCAGCATGGCGCAGGGGTTCTTCGAGGAAATGGATCGGTCGGAGCGCCGCAGCTGCAGCGCGTGGAAAGGCGCTTGCGCGCGGGCGGTGCATGCGTTCGCTCGTGGCCAGGCGCGTGCCGCCGGAGGCGCGGCGCGGTACCGCTATGGGCACGCCGCGTGTCCTCCTCTGTCCCGGCAACGGCTGCAGGGCCCTGGAAAGGACGGGTGGCGCTGCCCGGAGCGGCAGTCAACAGCGGGAGGCCGGGGTCTCTTGGAAGCACGCTTGTCCCTGGCAACAGTTCTCGGTCAGGTAGCCCAGCAACCCTTCCATGCGCGTGAAGTCGGCGCGATAGATCAGGTTGCGCCCTTGGCGTTCTTGCGTGACCAGCCCGGAATTCATCAATTCCTTCAGGTGAAAGGACAAGCCGGTAGCGGGCACTTCCAGCTCGGCAGAAATGGCCCCGGGCGTCAGGCCTTGCGTGCCGGCAACCACCAGACTGCGGAACACGCGCAAGCGCACGGGCTGCGCAAGCGCCAGCAAGGTGCGTACAACATCGTTTTCTTCCATGATTCAATCATAGTTGAATAGTTGCATGGTTCGAAAGGACAGCAAAAACCCGCATGCAGCGGGTTTGCGTTAGGGACGCCCGCAGGGCGGTCAGCGCCCGCGCAGGAACAGCGCGTCGAGCTCGCGCATGCCGATCTGGCGCCAGGTGGGGCGGCCGTGGTTGCACTGGTCCGAGCGCTCGGTCACTTCCATCTGGCGCAGCAGGGCGTTCATCTCGTCGAGCGTCAGGCGCCGGTTGGCGCGCACCGCGCCGTGGCAGGCCATGGTGCCCAGAATCTCGTTGCGCGCGCGCTGCACCACGGTGCTGGCGTCGTGCGCGGCCAGCTCGGCCAGCACGCTGCGCGCCAGCTCGACCGCGTCGCCCTGCGCCAGCGTGGTCGGCACCGCACGCACGGCCAGGGTCTTGGGCGAGAACGGCACGACTTCCAGGCCCAGCAGCGCGAGCGCCTCCTGGCAGGCCTCGGCGCAAGCCACTTCTTCGGCCGTGGCGGCGAAAGTGGCCGCAATCAGCAGCGGCTGGCTCGCAATGCGCGCGTGCTGGTCGACCTGCGCCTTGAGCCGCTCGTAGACGATGCGCTCGTGCGCGGCATGCATGTCGACCAGCACCAGGCCCTGGGCGTTTTCGGCCAGGATGTAGACGCCGTGCAGCTGCGCCAGCGCACGGCCCAGGGGCCAGGGGCTGGCGGCGGCCGTGGCGGCAGCGCTGGCCACGGCCGTGCCGCCGGGCCCGGAGTCATCGGCGGTGGCGTTTGCGGGAGCGCGTGCCTGTGCGGGGGCTTCGGACAGCGCTGCGCCGGCGCCTTCGCGGGCAGCGCCGTCGCTGCGGGCTTCTGCGCGCCACAGCAGCGGCGGCGCGCTGGGCACGGCCGGGCTGCCCCACAGGGCCTGCAGGTCGCTCACGCGGTGGCCGCTGCGCTCATCAAAATGAATAGCTGCTTGCGCTTGCCACGCGGTCGTTTGCGGCCGATTGGACGCATAGTCTGGCGCGGCAGGCGGGGGCGCGGCGGGGCCCGCGCGGTGTTCTGCGGCCAGGGCCGCAGCGGCCAGCGCGGCAGCGCGCGGCGCGGCCAGCGCGTCTTCGACCGCATGGCGCACGGCCTGGTGCACTTCGCGGCTGTCGCGAAAGCGCACCTCGATCTTGGTCGGGTGCACATTGACGTCCACGCGCGCCGGGTCGATCTGCACATACAGCGCATACACCGGCTGGCGCTGGCCGTGCAGCACGTCCTCGTAGGCGCTGCGCGCGGCGTGCGTGAGCACCTTGTCGCGCACGAAGCGGCCATTGACGTAGCTGTACTGGTGGTCGGCGCGCGAGCGCGCGGCGTCGGGCAGGCCGGCACGCCCGGTCACGGTGACGCGGCCGGCGCTGTAGTGCACGGGCACCGACTGCGCCACGAAGTCTTCGCCCAGCACATCGGCCAGGCGCCGCGCCAGCGCCTCGGGAAGGTCGCCGCCCGCGGCCAGCGTGGCGCGCCACTGCTCGACCAGCTTGCCCTCGTGCCAGATGGCAAAGCCCACGTCGGGCCGCGCGAGCGCGTGGCGGCGCACCGATTCGATGCAGTGCGCCAGCTCGGTGGCGTCGGTTTTCAGGAATTTGCGCCGCGCCGGGGTCGAGAAGAACAGCTCCTTCACCTCCACCGTGGTGCCGGTGCTGCGCGCCACCGGGCGCAGTTCGCCGCTGCGTGCATCGAGCAAGAAGGCGCTGGCCTGGTCGGCCGGGCGCGAGAGCAGCGCCATCTCCGAGACCGAGGCAATGGCCGCCAGAGCTTCGCCGCGAAAGCCCATCGTGGCCACGGTTTCGAGGTCGTGCAGGTCGGTGATCTTGCTGGTGGCGTGGCGGCGCAGGGCCACGGGCAGCTCGGCCTGGGCGATGCCGCCGCCGTCGTCTTCCACGGCAATCAGGCGCACGCCGCCGGCCGACAGGCGCACGGTGACCTGCGTGGCGCCGGCATCCAGCGCGTTGTCGACCAATTCGCGCACGACAGACGCAGGGCGCTCGACCACTTCGCCGGCGGCGATCTGGCTGATGAGCTCGTCGGGCAGGTCGCGGATGGGGCGGCGGGCGGGCGGGGCGGGTGCGGGCGTGGAAGTGGGGGCGTTCACCGCTGCGATTCTAGGCCGGGCCGACAAAAGAAAAGGCTGCCTGCGGGCAGCCTGGGTGGGAACAGCGCAGACCTTGCAGGGTCAGCGCTGCGGCCTGTCAGCGTCGGCCGCGCCGGTTGTTCCTGTCGCTGTTCTTGCCCATCTCGTTACCGATCAGCGCGCCTGCGGCAGCGCCGCCGACGGTGCCCAGGGTCGAGCCGAACAGGGCGTCGCCCACCACGCCACCGGCCACGGCACCTACGCCGGTGCCGATCTGCGCATTGGTGGGGTGGCTGGCACAGCCGCCCAGGGCCAGGGCGGCGGCCAGTGCGCAGGCAGCGCTTAAAATTTTGTGTTTCATATCGATTCCTCTCAATGTGGATGGTGGGCTGCGTGCCGTGCGGGTTGCATGGCAGGCGGCGTGCCGTGGCGCTGCCGCTGAAACCCATGGCACGACTATTGCCGCAAACCGGGCGCCTCCCTGTGTCTCGTGCGTAGATATTGATAGATATATGTAAAAAATCAACCGCAATTGAGTTCACATGTTTCTGTCAGAAAGGGAATGTATCGGACGCGGCCATGGCCATGCCACGTGCGCTGTTCGCGTGCAAGCCCGCGCACGTCGCCGCGCCGGGTGGCGCGCATTACATTACGGGCCTTGCCCAGCGCGGCGATCGGTGCCGCGTCGGAGCCGATTCGGAAGGACCTTCTCTTGGAAATCATTGCGTTTTTGATCGACTTCATCCTGCATGTCGACAAGCATCTGGAGGCCTTTGTTGTGGCCTATGGGCCCTGGGTCTACGCGCTGCTGTTTGTGATCGTGTTTGTGGAAACCGGCTTGGTGGTGATGCCGTTTCTGCCCGGCGATTCGCTGCTGTTCATCGTCGGCGCGCTCAGCGGCGCCGGGATGATGAGCTTTCCGCTGGCCTGTGCGGTGCTGCTGGTGGCAGCGGTGCTGGGCGACCAGTGCAACTACAGCATCGGCCGCTGTTTCGGGCCCAAGGTGTTCCAGTGGGAGAACTCGCGCTGGTTCAACCGCCGGGCCTTCGAGCAGGCGCATGCGTTCTACGAACGCTATGGCGGCATCACCATCGTGCTGGCGCGCTTCATGCCATTCATCCGCACCTTTGCGCCCTTCGTGGCCGGCGTGGCGGACATGGGGCGGGGCAAGTTCACGGCTTTCAATGTGGGCGGGGCCGTGCTGTGGGTGATCGGGATCTGCAGCGCTGGCTATTTCTTTGGCAACTTTGCCTGGGTGCAGCGCCATCTGGACAAGATCATCTGGGCAATGATCTTCATTCCCGGCTTCATCACGCTCTTCGGCGCCTGGCGCGCCGGCCGCGCAGAGCGCGCCACACACCCGCGCTGACAAGCGCACACGGCGCACCGGGGCCGGTGCGCAAGTGCTTAGGTGTCTAGAAGCTAGAACCTGGAGCCTGGACTCAGCGGCGCTTTTGGTCGCGGTCCTTGCCCAACTCGTTGCCGATCAGGGCACCGGCCGCGGCGCCGCCCACGGTGCCCAGCGTGCCGCCGCCGATGGCATTGCCGGCCACGCCGCCGATCACGGCGCCCGCGCCGGTGCCGATCTGAGCGTTGGTGGGGTTGGTGGAGCAGGCACCCAGGGCTAGTGCAGCGGTGCAGCTGCCTGCAATCAGAATGTGTCGGACGTTCATGGTAGAGCTCCTTTCGGTGGTTCTGTACAAGGCCGGTGGTGCGCAGGGCACCGTTGCCGGTGTGAGGACTCCACTGTGCGCCCGCAACCCAACGGGGCGCGTAGGCCGGCGGGGGCACAACCTGTCAGACAAGGCCGCCAGGGCGGCAGGGTCTTTCATCGGCGGCTCGGCCAGGCCGACGGTGGCGAGGCGCACCGTCCAGCGCCTCGGGCCATGGGCGCGGCCCGGCAGGCGCACGAAGCCGCCAGCGCGCTTCCCGGGCGCTACAGCGAGCGGCTGCGCGCCAGCGGCGGGTTCTTGGCAAAGTAGCGCGTGATGCCGCGCATCAGCGCATCGGCCAGCTGCTCCTGGTAGGCGCTGCTGCGCAGCTTGGCCTCTTCCTCGGGGTTGCTGATGAAGGCGGTCTCGACCAGCACGCTGGGGATGTCGGGCGCCTTGAGCACGGCAAAGCCGGCCTGCTCGACGCGCGGCTTGTGCAGCTTGGCCATGCCGCCGATCTCGCCCAGCAGCACGCTGCCGAGCTTGAGGCTGTCGTTGATCTGCGCCGTGGTGCTCATGTCGAGCAGGGCGCGCTGCACATGCTGGTCCTTGGCGCCGCACGTTGATGCCGCCGACCAGGTCGGCCTGGTTTTCCTTGTTCGGCCAGCCAGCGCGCGGCGGTGCTCGAGGCGCCGCTCTGGCTGAGCGCGAACACGCTGGCGCCGCGCGCGCTGGGCGTGGTGAACGCGTCGGCGTGGATGCTGACGAACAGGTCGGCCTGCACGCGCCGGGCCTTTTGCACGCGCGTGCCCAGCGGCACGAAGATAGTCGGCGTCGCGCGTGAGGAAGGCGCGCATCGGGTTGCCGTTGACGGTGGTGGCGTTGATGCGATCGCGCAGCAGGTGGGCCACCTTGCAGCACCACGTCTTTCTCGCGCGTGCCGCTGGGGCCGATGGCGCCCGGGTCTTCGCCGCCGTGGCCGGGGTCGAGCGCAACGATGATGATCCGGTCGGTGCGCTGGGCGGTCGCGGCCAGGGCGCGGCTGGAGGGGCGCGGCGGGCGCTGCCGCTGTTTGCGTGGGCGGCGCTGCGGGTGCCGTCCGGCGCAGCGGCGGGGCGCGCCGTTTGCTGGGCGATCAGTTCGCCCAGCGGGTCCGGGGCGCCGGGCGTGGCCGGTGCAGCAGCGCCCGCGTGCGCCATCGCCACGCCCGGGGGGGCTGCGGGCTCGCGCAGCCGCTCGGCGATCAGCGCTTCCAGCGGGTCCACGGGCTCGGCCGGGTACAGGTCGAACACCAGGCGGTGCTGGTACGCGGCCACCGGCGGCAGCGTGAACACCTGCGGCAGCGGCGGCGCTGCTTCAGGTCGATCACCAGCCGCACCACGCCGGGCGCGTTCTGGCCGACGCGGATGCCGGCGATGTAGGGGTCGTCCGGCTGCATCTTGGCCACCAGTTCGCGCAGCGCGGGGTTGAGCTCGATGCCCTCGATGTCCACGGCCAGCCGCGGCGGTGTGGCGACAAAGAACTGCTTGGCGCTGAGGGCGCCGTCGGACTCGATGGTGACGCGCGAGTAGTCGGGCGCAGGCCAGACGCGCACGGCCATGATGGTTGCGCCGCGCGCAATCTGCTGCGCACCCAGCAGCAGCACGAGGCTGCCGGCCTGCAGCAGCGCGCGGCGCGAGGGCGTGCGCAGCGCGGTCTGTGGAGGGGGAGAGGGGGGCGTCATGCGGCCATTCCTTGCAACAGCTGGCGGCCGCGGGCGGTGTGCGCGTGCAGCGCCACGCTGCGCTCGTGGTCGTCCAGCGCTTCAATGTGGATAGCAAGGTCTGCAGGCGGGATCAGGGCCGCAGCCTTTTCCGGCCATTCGGCCAGCTTGAGGCCGGGGCTGGCGAAGATGTCGCGAAAGCCCGCGTCTTCCCATTCGCGCGGGTCGCTGAAGCGGTAGAAGTCGAAGTGCCAGATGGCCAGGCCCGGCGCCTCGTGGGGCTCGACCACGGCGTAGGTCGGGCTCTTGATGCGGCCCGTGCACGCCGAGCGCGCGCAGCAGGTGACGCACCAGCGTGGTCTTGCCGGCGCCCAGGTCGCCGTGCAGCGCGATGAAGGCGTCGGCCAGCAGCGGCTGTGCGGCCAGCTGGCGCGCGAAGGCGGCAGTATCGTCCTCGCTGTGCCAGGTGGCTTTGCACCGATCTTGCGCGGGGGCGCTTTCTACAATCGGGCGATGGTGGTGTGCAGCAGTCAACTCGTTCCTCAAATTCAGCAGTGGGCGCGCGAACTGGGATTTTCCCAAATCGGCGTGGCCGGCGTCGACCTGTCCGCCGCCGAGCCCGGATTGATGCAGTGGCTGGCCCAGGGGTTCCACGGCGAGATGCACTACATGGCGGCGCACGGCTTGAAGCGCGCGCGCCCCGCGGAACTGGTGCCGGGCACGGTGAGCGTGATCACGGCGCGCATGGACTATCTGCCGCGCGATACGCCCGCCGGCTGGCAGGCGGTCGAGTTCGCGCGTCTGGCGCGACCCGGCGAAGGCATCGTGTCGGTCTATGCCCGGGGCCGCGACTATCACAAGGTGCTGCGCGCGCGCCTGCAAAAGCTCGGCCGACCGCATCGCGCAGGAGGTCGGGCCGCTTCGGCCACCGCGTGTTCACCGATTCGGCGCCGGTGCTCGAGGCGGAGCTGGCCGCGCGCAGCGGCCAGGGCTGGCGCGGCAAGCACACGCTGGTGCTGAACCGCGACGCCGGCTCGATGTTCTTCCTGGGCGAGATCTATGTCGACATGGCACTGCCGCCCAGCGCAGCCGGTGACGCGCGCACTGCGGCAGCTGCCAGCGCCTGCATCGACGTCTGCCCCACGCAGGCCATCGTCGCGCCCCTACCGGCTCGATGCGCGCCGCTGCATCTCGTACCTGACCATCGAGCACGCCGGGCCGATTCCGCTCGAACTGCGCCCGCTGATCGGCAACCGCATCTACGGCTGCGACGACTGCCAGCTGGTCTGCCCCTGGAACAAGTTCGCGCAGGCGCAGCCGCCTGCCCGACTTCGATGCGCGCGCGGGCCTGTCGGGCCAGCAGCTGGTGCAGCTGTTCGCCTGGGACGAGGACGACTTTTTGCGCCTGACCGAGGGCAGCCCGATCCGCCGCATCGGCCACGAGCGCTGGCTGCGCAACGTGGCCGTGGCGCTGGGCAACGCGCTGCGCGCCACGGGCAGCGCCGAGGTGCGCGCAGCGCTGCTCTCGCGCGCCGAAGACGCCAGCGCCCTGGTGCGCGAGCATGTGGCATGGGCTTTGGACCAAAATGTGCTCTAGCCCTTATGAGACAAGCGTTAGTAGCTATCTATTCAATAGCTATGGAGCTGTTCAGCGCAGCACGCCCAGCGCCAACGGCAGGCTCACCAGCCCGAGCACGGTCGACACCGTCACCAGCCCCGCCACGTACGGGCCGTTGTAGCCCATGCGCGCGGCCAGCACGTAGCACTCGAGGCCGTGGGCAGCGGCCGAGAACGCCAGCAGCACGGTGGTCTGCGCCGGCGTCCAGCTGCAGCGCGCGCGCCAGGCCCAGCGCGCACCAGCGGCAGCAGCAGGTGGCGGATCGACAGCACCGACAGCCGCCAGCACCTTGCCGCGCGCGAGCGTGGCCGAACTGCATGCCCGCGCCGGCGGCCATCAGGCCCAGCGCCAGCGACGCCGCGCCGATGCGCTGGACGGTGGGCTCGAGCCAGCCTGGGCATCGTGCAGGCCCAGCAGGTTGGCAGGCCAGCGCCGGTGGCGGTGGCGACGATCAGCGGGTTGCGCAGCAGCTCGCGCGCAAAGCCTGTGCTGCGCCTGCCGCGCCATCGGCCAGACGGCGGCCACGTTGAACAGCGGCACGCACACGCCGATCAGCACGGCGATCATCAGCAGCCCCTGCGGGCCCGGCCAGGCGCTCGGCCAGCGCCAGGCCGATGAACGAGTTGAAGCGGAACGCCACCTGCGCGCTGGCCGCGTGGTCGCGCCGGTCGATGTGCCGCGCCGATCCAGGGCAGGTGCGGCAGCGCGTAGGCCAGGGCGATGCCCGCCAGGCTCAGCAAAATGCCCGCGGCCATCAGGCTCGAGGCGGCGCCCGAGGTCGAGCGGGCTCTTGCACGATGGACTGGAACAGCAGCACCGGAAACAGCAAGTAGTACACCAGGCTTTCCACCTGGCTCCCAGACGCGAGCGGTTGAGGGCGGTGTAGCGGCAGATCAGGTAGCCGCACAGGATCAGGGAGAAATCGGGGAAGAGGAGCTGCGCGTAATTCACGGCGTGCAGGATACCGCGCGGACAGGCCATGGCGCGGCGCGCCTGCCCGCGGCGCTGTCGCCGGTGCGGCACCCGTGGCGCGGGCTTCCGGGAGCGAATGCGCACTGCCCTCGGCGATGCGGCTTGCAGCGCTTAGGATCCAAGGAGTTTTCTGCACACATCCGGAGACTGTCGTCAATGGATCGCAGACTGGCTGGGCCTGGCCCTGGCTCTTGCCGCTGGCGCCAGCCCTGGCCCAGGGCTATCCCAACAAGTCGATCAAGCTGCAGGTGCCTTTCGCGCCCGGCGGCACCACCGACATCATCGCCCGCGTGATCGCCGACCCGCTGGGCCGCGCGCTGGGCCAGAGCGTGATCGTGGACAACAAGGCCGGCGGCGGCGGCATCGTGGGCGCCAACGAAACCGCGCACGTCCGCGCCCGATGGCTACACGCTGGGCGTGGCCACGGTGTCGACCACGGCGGCCAACCCGGCCATCAACCCGAAGACGCCGTACAACCCGCTGACCGACTTCACGCCGATCATCAACATCGCCGCCACGCCGAACATCATCGCGGTGCAACCCGAACTTCCCGGCCAAGGACTACAAGTCCTTCGTCGCCGAAGCTCAAGAAGAACCCCGGCAAGTACTCGTACGCTTCCTCGGGCACGGGCGGCATCGCGCACCTGCAGATGGAGCTGTACAAGAGCCTGACGCGGCACCTTCGTCACGCACATCCCCTACCGCGGCGCCGGCCCGGCGCTGAACGACACGGTGGCCGGCCAGGTGCCGATCATTTTCGACAACCTGCCGTCGGCGCTGCCCTTCATCAAGCGACAAGCGCCTGGTGCCCATCGTGGTGGCCGCGCCGCAGCGCCTGGCCGCCCTGCCCAACGTGCCGACCTTCAAGGAAGTGGGCCTGGAGCCGGTGAACCGCATGGCCTACTACGGCATCGTCGGCCCCAAGGGCCTGCCCAAGGAGGTGGTCGACAAGGTCAATGCCGCCGTGCGGAAGGCGCTGGAAGAGCCGGCCGTGCGCAAGCGCATCGAGGACACCGGCTCGCTCATCATCGGCAACACGCCCGAGCAGTTCAGCGAGCAGATCAAGGCCGAATTCGCGGTCTACAAGAAGGTGGTTGACGAGCAGAAGCTCGCGCATCGACTGAGCCTTGCCGGCGCCCGCCGGCCCCGGCCCGGTTCGCAGGGGCGGCCGGGCTTTTTGTTTTGCCAAGGTGTTTGCATGTTGCCCGCCAGCCAGACCGCCATCGACAGCTTCGTCGACGCCCTCTGGCTCGAGGACGGCCTGTCGCGCAACACGCTGGCCGCCTACCGGCGCGACCTGGCGCTGTACGCCCAGTGGCTGGCCGCGCAACCCCAGCCGCTGGCGCTGGACGACACGGCCGAGCCGCATCTGCAGGCCTACTTCGCGGCGCGCCACGAAGACACGCGGCCACCACCGCCAACCGGCGCCTGACCGTGCTTCAAGCGCTACTTCCACTGGGCGCTGCGCGAGCAGCGCATCGGCGCCGATCCCACCGTGCGCCTGCTGGCCGCGCGCCAGCCGCCGCGCATGCCCAAGACGCTGTCGCAGGCGCAGGTCGAAGCCCTGCTGCACGCGCCCGATGCCGCCACCGCCGCTGGGCCTGCGCGACCGCGCCATGCTGGAGCTGATGTACGCCAGCGGCCTGCGCGTGAGCGAACTGGTCACGCTCAAGACCTACCAGCTGGGCATGAACGAGGGCGTGCTGCGCGTGATCGGCAAGGGCGACAAGGAGCGCCTGGTGCCCTTCGGCGCAAGAGGCGCAGCGCATGGATCGAGCGTTACCTGCGCGAAGCGCGCGGCGCGATTCTGGGCGGGCAGCAGACCGATGACCTGTTCGTGACCGCACGCGGCGCGGGCATGACGCGCGTGATGTTCTGGATGCTGGTCAAGAAATACGCGCTGGCCGCCGGCATCACGGCGCCGCTGTCGCCGCACACGCTGCGCCATGCCTTTGCCACGCACCTGCTCAACCACGGCGCCGACCTGCGCGCGGTGCAGCTGCTGCTGGGCCACGCCGACATCTCCACCACCACCATCTACACCCACGTGGCGCGCGAGCGGCTCAAGCCGCTGCACGCGCAGCACCATCCGCGAGGCTGACTGCAGGCGCACGCCATTTGACCGAAAATCGTCGGTTTTTCTGGAGAGTCTCCATGCCATCGAATTCCCGCCGCCGCCTGCTGGGCGCGCTGCCCTTGTGGGCGCTGCTGCCGTTGGGCGCGGCCCAGGCCCAGGCGCAAGCTTGGCCCGCCAAGCCCATCCGTATTGTGGTGGCCTACCCGGCAGGCGGCGTGAGCGACACTGTTGCACGCGCGCTGGCAGACAAGCTGGCAGTGCAATTGGGCACGCCCGTCGTCATCGACAACAAGGCTGGCGCGAGTGGCAGCATTGGTGTGGATGCCGTGGCCAAGGCGGCGCCCGACGGCTATACCCTGGGTTTTGCCGCTATCAGTCCGCTGGCCCTCAACCCGCACCTGGGCAAGTCTCCCTTCGACCCGCAAAAAGACATAGCGCCTGTGGCCGCTGTCATGTATTCGCCCGTGTTGCTGCTGGGGACGCCAGCCAGCAAGGCACGGGACTTTCGCGATCTGCTGGCCATTGCGCGGGCCAAGCCGGGGGCTTTGCGCTGGGCCACCTCCGGCCAGGCGTCGTTGGGGCACATCATGCTCGAGCAGATCATGGCCGCAAGCCAGGTGCAGATGACGCACATTCCCTACAAGGGCGGCGGCCAGCAGATGAATGACGCACTGGGCGGGCAGTTCGAGGTGTTGTCCACCAATGCGGGGCCTGCCGTCATGCAACACATCAAGGCCGGCAAGTTCAAGGCGCTGGCGGTTGGCGCCCCCTCGCGCCTGGACGCGCTGCCCGATGTGCCCACGCTCGCTGAGCTGGGCATGCCCGCAGCCAACCTGTCGTCCCTGTTTGGTGTTTATGCGCCTGCGCAAACCCCAGCGCCTGTGCTGGTGCGGCTCAACACCGAGATCAACAAGGCGCTGGCCCTGCCCGACATCCGCAGCAAGCTGGAGGCCACCGACAACGTGCCCGCAGGGGGCACGGCAGCAGACTTTGCCCGCCAGATCGCCCGGGAGTCCGAGAACAATGCCCGCGTCATCCGCGCGGCCGGCATCCAGGCCAATTGATTCGCGCACGGCAATGGACAACAGGCACGGCGGCCGCCTGGGTCGCTGCGTCCGTTGAAAATTTGGAGCGCAGGCGCTCCAGCCGTGTGGCTATTCCGCGTCCAGGCTTTCCGCCCAGGTCAGGGCCTGCAGGTGGGCCCAGTTGACCTGGCGGTTGGACAGGTGCAGCAGCTCGGCATTGTGCGCAAAAGCCGCTTCGTCGCCGCTCTCGCAGGCGATGGTGAGTGCCAGGAAAGGCGCGAAGACGCCGCTGTGGTGCAGCAGCGCATCGACCACGGGCTGGGGCAGGGCGACCGATTCGAGCGCTTTTTCCAGCGGCACGCCGAGCATCGTGTCGAGCAGCGAAAACACGCCGACGACAAACGCGTTGTCGCATTCCTCGGGCGGCAGCAGCTCGGCCGCCAGCAGTTCCATGAGCCGCCCGCGCACCACCGCCGTGGTGCCCACGGCCGGCGGCGTGCCGCTCGCGCGCGAGGTGGTCAGCAGCAGCGCGGCCCAGCGGAACAGCTTCTTGAGGCCCAGGATCATCACCGCATGGCGGAACGAGGTGACTTCGCACGACAGGCCAAACCCCGAGGAGTTGATGAAACGCAGCAGGTTGAACGAGAGCGTGGGGTCCTTCTTGAGCAGGTCCTCGATCTCGGCCGTGCTGGCCTGCTTGCGCACCAGGTTGATGAGCTGGATGACCGTGGCCTGCGAGGGGCGGATGGTCTGCGCCCTGACCAGGGACGGCCGGGCAAACCAGTAGCCCTGGAAGAGCTGGACGCCCAGGCCGGCCATCAGCTGGTACTGCTCGGCGCTTTCGACCTTTTCCGCCACGAGCGCGGCCTGGCTGTGGGCGCGCGCAAACTTCACCAGGGCGTCGGCCAGCTCGGGCTTGAAGGCCGTCATGTCGAGCTTGATGAACGAGGCCAGCGGCAGCCACGACGCGTAGGGGCGGCGCAGCACCTGCTGGTTGAAGGCCAGGCGAAAGCCGCGCTTGCGCAGGCCGTCGAGCGTGGCGATGCGGCCCTCGATGTCTTCGGGCGTGGCCTCGTTGCCCAGCGTGGGCACCTCCAGCACCACCTTCTCGGGGTGGATCAGCTCCAGGTGGCCGCCGGCCAGGCTCTCGTGCGTGCAGTTGATGAACACCGTCTTCTTGCCGACCAAGGCTTCGGTGCCCGCATACGACAGCGCGTTGAACAGCAGGGCCGCGTCGCTCGCGGCGGTGTGGGCGTCGGTCGCGGTGGAGCGGTCGAACAGCTCGTAGCCAAAGACCGCGCGCTGCTCGTCGAGGATCGCCTGGCGGGCAATCACGGCCACGTTGTCGGATTCGGTCAGTCCGATGTCTTCGGCGATATCGGCGGGCGCAGGGGATTCGGAGGAAAAGGTGCTGGACATGGCTCTGGCGCGGTGGTGGGGCTTCGATTCTAGGCGGCCGGCCGGGCGGCCCGGTCAGTCGCTGACATGGTCCGCCCACGCCAGGGCCTGCAGGTGGGCACCGTTGATTTGTGCGCTGCTCAGGTGCAGCGAGCCCGCAGCGCTGTCAAACGCCGCGTCGTCGTTCGATTCGCAGGCCTTGGCCAGGCGCAGCAGCTGGCCGAGCGTGCCCTCGTGGCGCAGCAGTGCGGCCTCGACGCTTCCGCCCACGCTCAGCAGGTTCAGCGCCGATGCCATCGGCAGGCCCAGCATGGTGTCGAGCAGCGAAAAGATGCCGACGACAAAGGCCTGGTCGGCCTCGTCCTGCGACATGGTCTCCAGCGCCAGCAGTTCCATGAGGCGCCCACGCACCACCGCGGTGTGGCCCACCGACGAGGGCGTGCCACCGGCGCGCGAGGTGGTCAGCAGCAGCGCGGCCCAGCGGAACAGCTTCTTGAGGCCCAGCAGCAGCACCGCCTGGCGGAACGAGGTGATCTCGCGCGTGAGGCCGAAGCCCGAGGAGTTGATGAGCCGCATCAGGTTGAAGGCCAGGCCCGCGTCCTTTTTGAGCACGTCCTCGATCTCGTCGGTGCTGGCCTGCTTGCGCACCAGGTCGATGAGCCCGAGGATGCTGGCCTGCGCCGGCGTGACCAGCTTGGCGTGCACCAGGGCAGGGCGCGCGAACCAGTAGCCCTGGAACAGCTGCACGCCCTGGCTCGATACCGCGTCGTACTGCTGCGCGGTCTCCACCTTCTCGGCGATCAGTTCGGCCTTGCAGTGGCGCTGCGCATAGCGGATCAGCACGGCCAGCTGGTCGGCCGCCAGCAGCGACAGGTCGAGCTTGATGTAGTCGGCCAGCGGCAGCCACGCGGCATAGGCGGACTGCAGCACGGTGTGGTTGAACGCGAGGTGGAAGCCACGCTCGCGCAGCTGCGCGAGGATGGGCAGGCGCGCGCCCACCTCTTGCGTGGCGACATGGCCCAAAGGCGGGATCTCCAGCACCACCTTGTCGGGGTCGACGAGTTCAAGGTGGCCGCCGGCCAGGCTCTCGTGCGTGCAGTTGACGAAGATGAGCTTCTTGCCGACCAGCTCGTCGCTGCCGGCGTGCGAGAGCGCGGTGAACACCAGCGCGACGTCGGTCGCCGCCGTGTGCGTGGGACCGGTGCGCGAACGGTTGAACAGCTCGTAGCCGATCACCGCATGCTGCGCGTTCACGATGGCCTGGCGGGCAATCAGGGCCACGGAGGACTGGCCGGCATCGGGCGAGGGCGTGTAAGGGATCCCGGTGGCAGGAGTGCTCGACATGTTCGGTGGCTTCAATCGGGGTGGGCAGGGTGCGGGCTATTTTAGGAAGGATCGGCGGGCCGGACCGTGCGTGTCCGTCAGCCGTGCTGCAGCCATTGCAGCTCGGCTTCGCTGAAGCCGGCCAGGCGCCGCGCCGCCTCGTTGAACGGCGGCTTGGGGCGCGGCGCCTCGTAGCGTTGTACCAGAGTCGCGTAATGCGGCTCGGGCTCCAGCCCTTCGCGCGCGCACAGCCAGCGGTACCAGTGGTTGCCGATGGCGACATGGCCCACTTCCTCGCGCAGGATGGTGTCCAGGATGTCGGCGGCCGCCAGCGCGTCGGGCGTGCCCACCTGGCGCAGCTTGCGCTGGATGAGCGGCGTGGCGTCCAGCCCGCGTGCCTCGAGCGTGCGCGGCACCAGCGCCATGCGCGCGACGATGTCGTGCTGGGTTTTTTCGCACATGGTCCACAGGCCCTGGTGGGCAGGAAAGTCGCCGTAGTCGTGCCCGATGCTGCGCAGGTGGGCGCGCAGCAGGTTGAAATGCTGGGCCTCTTCAGCGGCCACGCGCAACCAGTCGAGGTAATAGGCGTGCGGCATGCCGCCAAAGCGCCAGATGGCATCGAGCGCCAGGTTGATGGCGTTGAACTCGATGTGCGCAATCGCGTGGATGAGCACCGCACGCCCCTCGAGCGTGGCGGGCGAGCGCCGCGCCACCTCGGTGTGGCGCAGCAGCAGCGGGCGCGCAGGGCGGCCCGGCAGGGCCTGCGCATCGGCGGGCGCTGGCGGGGCCTGTTCTGCTATTGAATAGAGAGCTGCTTGCGCATACGTATCAAGGGCTGAGGCCGTTTTTTGCTCAGGGTCTGCAAGGCACAAGACCTGCAAGGCGCGGTGGCGAAGTTCCATCCCTACAATTGTAGGAAAACCCTGGGGCCGCAGATTCTGCCGTGCCAGGGCTGCTTTTTTCGCGTTTCAAGACAGGATCCGTCCATGGCAATTTATGAACTCGATGGAGTCGCCCCGACCCTGGCCGCCACGGCCTGGGTGGCCGACAGTGCGCAGGTGATGGGCAACGTGGAGCTGGGCAGCGATGCCAGCGTGTGGTTTGGCACCGTGGTGCGCGGCGACACGGAATGCATCCGCATTGGCGCGGGCTCCAACATCCAGGATGCCAGCGTGCTGCACGCCGACATCGGCCAGCCGCTGGTGGTGGGCGAGCGCGTGACGGTGGGCCACAAGGTCATGCTGCACGGCTGCACGATCGGCGACGAGTCGCTGATCGGCATTGGCGCCGTGGTGCTCAACGGCGCACGCATCGGCAAGCACTGCCTGGTGGGCGCGGGCGCGCTGGTCACCGAAGGCAAGGAGTTTCCCGACGGCTCCCTGATCGTCGGCAGCCCCGCCAAGGTGGTGCGCCAACTCACGCCCGAGCAGATCGAGGGCCTGCGCCAGAGCGCCCAGCACTACATCGACAACGCGCGGCGCTTCCAGAGCGGCCTGCGCAACACCGGCTGAACGCAGCCTTTTCAATCCAGGAAACCCTTGCGTGTCTGAACTTCACCGATTTCTTTTTGACGGCCAGCCCGTGCGCGGCGCCATCGTGCGCCTCACCGATGCCTGGACCGAAATGCTGCGCCGGCGCGCAGACAACACCGCCTCGGGCGCCTACCCGGTGCCCGTGGGCGAGCTGCTGGGCGAGATGGCGGCGGCCGGCGTGCTGATGCAGTCGGGCATCAAGTTCAATGGCGCGCTCGTGCTGCAGATTTTTGGCGACGGTCCGGTCAAGCTGGCCGTGGCCGAGGTGCAGTCCGACCTGAGCCTGCGCGCCACCGCGACGCTCAAGGGCGATGTGGCGGACGACGCTGCGCTCGGCGCGCTGGTCAACGTGGGCGGCGGCGGGCGCTGCGCCATCACGCTCGACCCCAAGGACAAGTTCCCGGGCCAGCAGCCCTACCAGGGCGTGGTGCCGCTGGTGGATGCGCAGGGGCGCAAGCTCGAGCGCCTGAGCGATGTGCTGTCGCACTACATGCTGCAGTCCGAGCAGCTCGACGCGACGCTGGTGCTGGCCGCCAACGATCAGGTGGCCGCAGGCCTGCTGGTGCAGCGCATGCCGGTCAAGGGCGAGGGCAACATTGCGCGCGGCGCGGCGCGGCGCGACGACGAAGACCAGATCGGCCGGAGCGAAGACTACAACCGCATCGCGCACCTGGCGGCCAGCCTGACGCGCGAGGAACTGCTCACGCTCGACGTGGAGACCATCCTGCGGCGCCTGTTCTGGGAAGAAAAGCTGCTGCGCTTCGAGCCCCAGCAAGGCGCCGCCGGCCCGCGCTTTGCCTGCACCTGCAGCCGCGAGCGCGTCGGCCGCATGCTCAAGAGTTTGGGCGTGGACGAGGCCGAGAGCATCCTGGCCGAGCAGGGCCAGATCGAGGTGGCGTGCGAATACTGCGGCAAGCAGTACCACTTCGACCCGGTGGACGCGGCCCAGATTTTCGCCGCCCCACCCATCAGCCAGCCGCCAGCGCCCTCGGCCATGCAGTGACCCGGCCGGCGTGGACCGGTGCGCTTCCATGCGCGCTGCCGGCCGCATGCGGCATTGGTGTATTTTGATCAAATAAGGCTGTAACGCTGATGGATAAAGCGCTGTTAGCTATCAGATGGATAGCGGACAGCGCTTTTTCAGCCATTTCGCCGCGCCGCCGCAGACCTGCAGGGCCGGCCTGACCAAGCGCCTTCCCCGGTTCAGGGCGTGTACTGCACGAAGATTTCGTGCGGCTTGACCATGCCCAGCTCGCTGCGCGCCTTCTCCTCGACCATGTCGAGGCCTTCCTTGAGGTCGTGCACCTCGGACATCAGGCGCGCATTGGCCGCGCTGGCGCTGGCGTTGGCGGCTTTCTGCGCGGTGATCTGGCGCTGCATCTCGTGCACGCGCAGCACGCTGCCGCGCCCGAGCCAGAGCTGGGCGTGCAGTGCGGTCAGCAGGACCAACAGCACCAGGGTGACCAGGCGGGAGACCATGGCTTCGCAATACGGCGGCTAGGCGCGGCGTTCGGCCAGCAGCGGGCTCAGCGCAGGTTGTAGAACGCGCGGCGGCCGGGGTAGTGGGCGATGTCGCCCAGGTCTTCCTCGATGCGCAGCAGCTGGTTGTACTTGGCCATGCGGTCCGAGCGGCTGAGCGAGCCGGTCTTGATCTGCCCGGCGTTGGTGCCGACCGCGATGTCGGCGATGGTGCTGTCCTCGGTCTCGCCCGAGCGGTGGCTGATCACGGCGGTGTAGCCGGCGCGCTTGGCCATCTCGATGGCGGCGAAGGTCTCGCTCAGCGTGCCGATCTGGTTGATCTTGATCAGGATCGAGTTGGCGATGCCCTTGTCGATGCCTTCCTGCAGGATGCGGGTGTTGGTGACGAACAGGTCGTCGCCGACCAGCTGCACGTTCTTGCCCAGGCGCTCGGTGATGTGCTTCCAGCCGTCCCAGTCGCCTTCGTGCATCGCGTCCTCGATGCTGATGATCGGGTACTTGTCGCACCAGGCGGCCAGCATGTCGGTCCAGGCTTCGGCGCTGAGCGCCAGGCCTTCACCGGCCAGGTGGTACTGGCCGTCCTTGTAGAACTCGCTCGCGGCGCAGTCGAGCGCCAGCGCGATCTGCTCGCCGGCGGTGTAGCCGGCCGCGTCGATCGCCTGCAGGATCAGCGCGATGGCCGCTTCGTGGTTCTCGACGTTCGGGGCAAAACCGCCTTCGTCGCCCACGGCAGTGCTCATGCCCTTGTCGTGGATGATCTTCTTGAGCGCGTGGAACACCTCGGCGCCCCAGCGCACGGCTTCGCGGAAGCTCGGCGCGCCCACGGGCACGATCATGAATTCCTGGATGTCGAGCGTGTTGTTGGCGTGCGCGCCGCCGTTGATCACGTTCATCATCGGCACGGGCAGCTGCATGCCGCCCATGCCGCCGAGGTAGCGGTACAGCGGCAGGCCCGACTCTTCGGCAGCGGCGCGGGCCACGGCCATCGACACGGCCAGCATGGCGTTGGCGCCCAGGCGGCTCTTGTTGTCGGTGCCGTCGAGGTCGATCAGGGTCTTGTCGAGGAAGGCCTGTTCGGAGGCGTCCAGGCCCAGCACGGCCTCGGAGATTTCGGTGTTGATGTGTTCCACGGCCTTGAGCACGCCCTTGCCCAGGTAGCGGCCCTTGTCGCCATCGCGCAGTTCGATGGCTTCGCGGCTGCCGGTCGAGGCGCCGGACGGCACGGCCGCGCGGCCCATGACGCCCGATTCGAGCAGCACGTCGCATTCGACGGTGGGGTTGCCGCGGCTGTCGAGAATTTCGCGGCCTACGATGTCAACAATGGCACTCATGGTCTTCCTTGGGGAGTTTTTAATAAAAGACTGGCATGCCAGCGGGCGCCAGTTTATTGGTGAAAATGGCCTCTAGCGCAAGACTGGCTTGCGCTTTCAGCTATCAATAAATAAGTGGCTGCGGTGCCTGGCACAGCGGTTCGCAGCGCAGTGGGAACGTTTTCAGACGCCTTCGACGCAGACCATGCGCATCACGGCAGCGCCTTCGCGCGCGGCCCTGGCCTTGCGGTACTCGGGCGAGTCGTGGAAAGCGCGCGCTGCGTCAAAGCTGGGGAACTTGAGGACCACGGTGCGGCCGGGGTTCCAGTCGCCTTCGAGCACTTCGACCTTGCCGCCGCGCACGCACACCTCGGCGCCGTGCACGCGCATGGCCTCGCTGCTCCACTTGCGGTACTCCTCGTACTGCTCGGGGTTGGTGACGGTGACCGATGCGATGACGTAACCACTGCTCATGTCTTCAGGCTCCAAAGTTGTTTTCGAGGAATCCGTTTTTCTTGGTCACTGCATCGAGCGCGACCAGCGTTTCGAGCAGCGCCTTCATGTGCTGCAGCGGCACGGCGTTGGGGCCATCGCTCATCGCGTGCGCGGGGTCGGGATGGGTCTCCATGAACAGTCCCGCCACGCCCACGGCCACGGCCGCACGCGCCAGCACCGGCACCATCTCGCGCTGGCCGCCGCTGGTGGTGCCCTGGCCGCCGGGCAGCTGCACGCTGTGGGTGGCGTCGAACACCACCGGAGCCGCGGTCTCGCGCATGATCGCCAGGCTGCGCATGTCGCTCACCAGGTTGTTGTAGCCAAAGCTCGCGCCGCGCTCGCAGGCCATGAAGCTGTCCTCGGGCAGGCCGGCGTCGCGCGCTGCGGCGCGCGCCTTGTCGATCACGTTCTTCATGTCGTGCGGCGCGAGGAACTGGCCCTTCTTGATGTTCACCGGCTTGCCCGACTGGGCCACGGCGCGGATGAAATCGGTCTGGCGGCACAGGAACGCGGGCGTCTGCAGCACGTCGACGACCTGGGCGGCAGCGGCGATGTCGTCCTCGGTGTGCACATCGGTGAGCACCGGCACGTTCAGTTCGCGGCGGATCTTGGCCAGGATCTCCAGGCCCTTGTCGCGCCCGGGGCCGCGAAAGCTGGTGCCCGACGAGCGGTTGGCCTTGTCGAAGCTGCTCTTGAAGATGAACGGGATGCCGAGGCTCGCGGTGATCTCCTTGAGCTGGCCTGCCACATCCATCTGCAGCTGCTCGGACTCGATCACGCAGGGGCCCGCGATCAGGAAAAAGCGCTGGTCGAGGCCGACGTCAAAGCCGCAGAGTTTCATGCTGGCACCTCGTGGGGGTGGACGGCTGCCGCGGGCGCACGCTTCTGGTGCGCAACGGCGGCCTTGATGAAGTCGTTGAACAGCGGGTGGCCGTTCCATGGGGTCGACTTGAACTCGGGGTGGAACTGCACGCCCATGAACCAGGGGTGCACGGACTGGGGCAGCTCGACGATTTCGGTCAGGTGCTCGCGCTGGGTCAGTGCCGAGATCACCAGGCCCGCCTTGCGCAGCTGCTCAAGGTAGTTCACGTTGGCTTCGTAGCGGTGGCGGTGGCGCTCGATCACCACGTCGCCGTAGATGCGGTGCGCCAGCGTGCCCGGTTCCACGTCCGAGCTTTGCGCGCCCAGGCGCATGGTGCCGCCGAGGTCGGAGTTGGCGTCGCGCGTCTGGATGGAGCCGTCCGCGTCCTTCCACTCGTTGATCAGTGCGATCACCGGGTACGGGGTGGCGGGGTCGAATTCGGTGGAGTTGGCGCCCTCTAGGCCAGCCACATGGCGGGCGTACTCGATGGTGGCGACCTGCATTCCCAGGCAGATGCCGAGGTAGGGCACCTTCTGCTCGCGGGCGTACTGGGCCGTGCTGATCTTGCCTTCGACGCCGCGCGAACCGAAGCCACCGGGCACGAGGATGGCGTCGTACTGCGCGAGCTTCTCGGCGGCATGGCCTTCGATGGTCTCGGAGTCGATGTGGTCGATCTTCACGCGCACATGGTTCTGCATGCCGGCGTGGCGCAGCGCCTCGTTGACCGACTTGTAGCTGTCCGACAGCTCGACGTATTTGCCGACCATGGCAATGCGCACTTCGCCTTGCGGGCTTTCGGTCTCGTGCACGAGCGCGTCCCAGCGCTTGAGGCTGGTGGGCGGCGTGTTCAGGCGCAGCTTGTCGCAGATCAGGCCGTCCAGGCCCTGCTCGTGCAGCATGCGTGGCACCTTGTAGATGGTGTCCACGTCCCACATGGAGATCACGCCCCATTCCTGCACGTTGGTGAACAGCGAGATCTTTTCGCGCTCTTCCGACGGCACGGGGTGGTGCGCACGGCACAGCAGTGCGTCGGGCTGGATGCCGATCTTGCGCAGCTCCTGCACCGTGTGCTGGGTGGGCTTGGTCTTGAGCTCGCCGGCCGTGGCAATCCAGGGCAGGTAGGTCAGGTGCACGAAGGCGGTGTTGTTGGGTCCCATGCGCAGGCTCATCTGGCGCACGGCTTCGAGGAAAGGCAGCGATTCGATGTCGCCGACCGTGCCGCCGATCTCGACGATGGCCACATCGACCGCGTCGGGTGTGTCCATGCCGGCGCCGCGCTTGATGAATTCCTGGATCTCGTTGGTGACGTGCGGGATCACCTGCACGGTCTTGCCGAGGTAGTCGCCGCGGCGCTCTTTCTCGAGCACCGACTGGTAAATCTTGCCGGTGGTGAAGTTGTTGGACTTCTTCATGCGCGTTTCGATGAAACGCTCGTAATGGCCCAGGTCGAGGTCGGTTTCGGCGCCGTCGTCGGTCACGAAAACTTCGCCGTGCTGGAAGGGCGACATGGTGCCCGGGTCCACGTTGATGTACGGGTCGAGCTTGATGAGGGTGACTTTGAGGCCCCGCGATTCGAGGATCGCGGCAAGGGAGGCTGAGGCGATTCCCTTGCCCAGGGAAGACACCACACCGCCGGTGACGAAGACAAATTTGGTCATGTCATTTATAGGTGGTGGGAAATTGGGATTATAGGTGTCGCCCCCGCCGGCTTGCCGGTCCCTGCGCGCTTGGCCCCATGGCAGCGTCTGCTAAATTGCGGGCCATGAATGAGCTTGCTGGCAAACACGTGCTTCTGGGCCTCAGCGGAGGCGTCGCTTGTTACAAATCGGCCGAACTGTGCCGCCTGTTGACCAAGGAGGGTGCCACCGTGCAGGTGGTCATGACCGAGGCGGCCGAGCGCTTCATCACGCCCGTGACGATGCAGGCACTGTCGGGCCGGCCCGTGTACGGCTCGCAGTGGGACGCGCGCGAACCCAACGCCATGCCGCACATCAACCTGGGCCGCGAGGCCGATCCTGGTCCTGATCGCTCCGTGCAGCGCCGACTTCGTGGCCCGGCTGGCGCAGGGCCGGGCCGATGAACTGCTGAGCCTGCTGTGCCTGGCGCGGCCGCAGGAGCGTGTGCCGCTGCTGCTGGCGCCGGCCATGAACCGCGAGATGTGGGCGCACCCGGCCACGCAGCGCAACCTGGCGCAGGTCGCCGCGGACGGCGCCGTGGTGCTGGCCGTGGGTCACGGCGACCAGGCCTGCGGCGAGACCGGCGACGGGCGCATGCTCGAGCCGGCCGAGCTGCTCGAAGAGATCATTGCTTTCCTGACGCCCAAGCGGCTGGCGGGGCAGAAGGTTCTGGTCACTGCCGGCCCGACGTTCGAGGCCATCGACCCGGTGCGCGGCATCACCAACCATTCGAGCGGCAAGATGGGTTTTGCGATTGCGCGCGCGGCGCGCGAGGCCGGCGCCGAGGTCACGCTGGTGGCCGGCCCGGTGCACCTGCCCACGCCGCGCGGCGTGCACCGTGTCGACGTGCAATCTGCACAGGAAATGCTCGAAGCGGTTGTCCCGCGTGCGCAGGTAGCTACTGTGTTCATAGCAACTGCGGCCGTGGCCGACTGGCGGCCGGCCACGCAGTCGCAGCAGAAGATCAAGAAGGACGGTTCGGGCCAGACGCCGGTGCTGCGGCTTTGTCGAGAACCCCGACATCCTGGCGACCGTCGCGCAGTCGCAGCATGCGCTGGTCGGCGACCTGTTCTGCGTCGGTTTTGCCGCCGAGAGCCATGACCTGCTGGCGCACGCCAGCGCCAAGCGCGCGCGCAAGGGTGTGCCGCTGCTGGTGGGCAACATCGGCCCGGCCACCTTTGGCCAGGACGACAACGCGCTGCTGCTGGTCGACGCGCACGGCCACCGCGAGCTGCCGCGCGCTTCCAAGCGTGCGCTGGCGCGGCAGCTGGTGGAAGACCTGGCCACCCGACTGCCACCGCGCCCGGCGGCCTGACGGGAACGCGCATGGCCACACCGACCCCATCGCGCTGGGACCCGCCCGCTGACGGGGACTTTGCGCGCTATGTGGAGCAGCTGGTGGCGCAGCAGGCCGCGGCGCTGGGCGTTGCCAGCCGGGCGGGGCAGCCGCATCACCGGCTGGGCGAAGCCGCCAGCGGTCCGCCCGCGCAATCCGTGGCACCTGCGCCCGCCGGCATCAGTGGCGCAGGTGGTGCGTACCAGCCCATGCATGCCAGTCCCGCGCCGGTGCTGGCCGACATGCCCGCCGAATGGCTGCGGCTGCTGCGCCCGGTCACCACCGCGTGGCCCTGGCTGGTGGCGTTCCAGGCGCTGGCGTTGTTCGCTTGGGGATGGGGATCGCTGTGGGCGCTGCTGGCCACAGCACTGGCCGGCTGGGCTTTGCGTTCAGCGCAGCGGCTGTTGGCGCGGTTACAGTCGCGGTCCGCTGTCCCTGTACCCAGGGGCCTTGCCGTCGCCTTCGACCGCTTGCAGCAGAGGCTGCGAGCGCCGATGCGGTACCGCCGCAAAGACCCCCACAAGCCATGAAAATAGACCTCAAGATTCTCGACGCGCGCCTGGCACAGCAACTGCCTGCCTACGCCACCCCCGGCAGCGCCGGCCTGGACCTGCGTGCCTGCCTGGACGCGCCGCTCACGCTCGAGCCCAATGCCTGGCAGCTCGTGCCCACCGGCATCGCCATCTACCTCAAAGACCCCGGCTATGCCGCGCTGATCCTGCCGCGCTCGGGCCTGGGCCACAAGCACGGCATCGTGCTGGGCAACCTGGTCGGGCTGATCGACAGCGACTACCAGGGCCAGCTCATGGTCAGTGCCTGGAACCGCAGCAGCGCGCCGTTCACGCTCGAGCCCATGGAGCGCCTGGCCCAGCTGGTGATCGTGCCGGTGGTGCAGGCGCGGTTCAACGTGGTGAGCGAATTTCGCCGCCACCCTGCGCGGCGAAAACGGCTACGGCTCCACCGGCAAGGCGTGATCCTGTAGGCCCCGGCCCACCGGGGCGCGGCGTTCTGGCCGACCTGTGCGTCCGCCATCGCCCGGCGCGGGGAGCGTGTGCGGTCTGCTGAAATCTGTCTCTCAAGCAGGCTGCCGGGAGCCCTCCCGCTGGCCGCACCCTCTCAAGGAGTTTGTCATGCATACCCTCATCACCCGCGGCACCCATGTGGCCGCATCCGTCCTGCTGCTGGGCACGTTGGCAGCCTGCGCACCGTACCCCACCCAGTCGCCGGTCTACCAGCAGCCGTCGTATCCGCAAACCTCGTATCCGCAGCAGCCGGCCTACCCGTCGGGCGGCTACCAGAACTACCCTGCGCAGCAAGGCGCATCGGTCGGCACCGAGTACGGCCGGGTTGCGAACATCGAACTGCTGCAGGCGCAGGGGCAGCCACGCGGCCAGACCTCGGGCGGCGGGGCCTTGCTGGGCGCGGTGGTGGGCGGCGTGCTGGGCAACCAGATCGGCGGCGGCAGCGGCCGTGCCGCGGCCACGGCCGTCGGGGCGCTCGGAGGCGCCGTGGTGGGCAACACGGTGGAAGGCCGCAACAACGCTGCCAATGCGGGCAGCTATGAGCAGGCCTATCGCATCACCATCCAGCTCGACCAGGGCGGGATGCGCGCCTATGACGTGAGTTCGCCGGGCGACCTGCGCGTGGGCGACCGGGTGCGCCTCTACAACGGCCAGATTTCGCGCATGTGATCGGCCAGGCGGGTGCGGGGGCGCTGCCACCGTGCCCGCAGGTTCCGTCAGTGCAGCAGGTCGTTGCCGCGCGATTGGGGCTGGATGCGAAAGAAGCCCGTGCCTGCGGTGCCGCTGCCAATCTCTTCTTCGGTCGCCTCGCGCACGACCGCAGACGGTGATGTGCAGGCGGATGGCAATGCCTGCCAGCGGGTGGTTGCCGTCCAGCACCACATGGTCGGGGTAGATCTCCGACACCGTGTAGAGCGCGTCGCGCGGCGCTTCGGGGTTGCACGCCGGCCGGCAGGGCGCTGCCGTCGAACGTCATGCCTTCTTCGAGCTCGGCCGGGAAGAGGGCACGTGGCTCCAGGAACAGCAGCTGGTCGTTGAAATCACCGAACGCCTCTTCGGGCTCGATGTGCAGCGAGAGCTTGTCGCCGCTCGTGTGGCCCTGCAGCGCCTCTTCGATGCGCGCCAGCAGGTCGTCGCCGCCGACCAGAAACTCCACCGGCTCCGCCAGCACGTCCAGTTCCTCGCCGAGGGTGTCTTGGAGGGTCCACGTCAGTGCGACCACGCATTGTTCTGTAATTTCCATAGGAGAATTGTCGCAGTTTGACCAACAGCCTTCTTCTGGGGCAGATAAATTTCCATGGACATTGACCACCCCCTGGCCCTTCTGGGCGGACTCACGCCCGCGCAGTTCATGCGCCGCCACTGGCAGAAAAAACCGCTGCTGGTGCGCCAGGCCATCCCTGGGTTGAAGCCCGCGCTCTCGCGGGCGCAGCTGTTTGCGCTGGCCGGGCAGGAGGGCGTGGAGTCGCGCCTGGTGCAGCAGGTCGGTTCGGCATGGAAGATGCAGCACGGTCCGCTGGCGCGCCGCGCGCTGCCGCCGCTGCAGCGACCCGACTGGACGCTGCTGGTGCAAGGCGTGGACCTGCACGACGACGGCGTGCATGCGCTGCTGCAGCAGTTCCGCTTTGTGCCCGATGCGCGGCTCGACGACCTGATGATCAGCTATGCCAGCGACGGCGGCGGCGTGGGCCCGCACTTCGACAGCTACGACGTGTTCCTGCTGCAGGCCCATGGACGCCGGCGCTGGCGCATCGGGCGGCAGAAAGACCTGAGCCTGCGCGACGACGTGCCGATGAAGATCCTCGCGCACTTCGAGCCCGAGGAAGAGTACCTGCTGGAGCCCGGCGACATGCTCTACCTGCCTCCGCGCTGGGCGCACGACGGCGTTGCCGAGGGCGAGTGCATGACCTATTCGGTGGGTTTTCGCGTGCCCGAGCGAACCGATCTGGCGCAGGAGCTGCTGGTGCGCTTGGCCGATGGCGACGACAGCGAAGGCACTGCGCCGCTGCTCTACCGCGATGCCCAGCAAGCCGCCGTGGCGCAGCCGGGCGAGATTCCGCAGGCACTGCAGGAGTTCGCCCGTGCCGCACTGCAGCGCGCGCTGGCGCAGCCGCGGGTGCTGGAGCGTGCGCTCGGCGAGTACCTGACCGAGCCCAAAGCCAATGTCTGGTTCGAGCCCGGACCGGATGGCGTGATGCTGGAAGAGCTGGCGCTGGACCGGCGCACGCGCATGCTGTACGACGCAGACCATGTGTTCATCAATGGCGAGAGCTACCGCGCGGCCGGGCGCGATGCGCGGTTGATGCGCCAGCTGGCCGACCAGCGCAGGCTGCAGGCGCACGAGCTGGCGCAGGCCAGCGACGGCGCGCTCGAGCTGCTCTCGTCGTGGTGCGATGCCGGCTGGGCGCATGCCCATCCGTCTGGCCGAGCCGCCTGACATGGCCCTGCCACCGAACCTGTCCGACGAGCGGGGCGCTCCGCTGCCGGAGGGCCGGTTCAGTGGGCGCACGCAGTTCCAGCAGCTGGTGCGCGGTGCGTTTGCCGCGGCCGCCCGCGAAGGCTGGCGCGAGATCTTCATCAGCGATGCGAATTTTCACGACTGGCCGCTGGGCGAGCGTGCGGTGGCCGACGCACTGCAGGCCTGGTCCCGCCCGGGGCGGCGCTTGACCGTGCTGGCGCGCAGCTACGACGAGGTGCTGCGGCGCCACGCCCGCTTCGTGTCCTGGCGCCGCACCTGGGACCACATCGTGACCTGCCGAGCCAGCGCTGCGGCAGACCCGTTGGACATTCCCAGCGCCATCTGGTCGCCTGGCTGGACGCTGCAGCGATGGGACCCGGAGCGCTGCATTGGCGCCACAGGAAGCGAACCCGAGCGGCGTGTCCTGCTGCGCGAGGCCTTGGGCGAGTGGGTGCGCAGCAAGAGCGCACCGGGCTTTCCTGCCAGCACCTTGGGGCTGTAGACCGCAACCGCAAAAAAGCGTCCGATGCGCGCAACGTTTGGTAGCAGCCAGGGGACGTCAGTGTTAGTCAGGATTGACGAATTCCCAATATAATCGCCGATCGAGTAGAAAGCGCGCGTTGGCGCAAACTCTGCCAGAGCGTAGCCTAGCTGCAAGAGCGCTGGCGTTGTGGCATCCACTTTTTGTACGTCCACCAAGGAAACCTGAAATGAACAAGACCCTCGTCCTGGCATCCCTGATCGCTGTCGCTGCCCTCGCTGCTTGCGGCAAGAAGGAAGAGCCCGTTTCTGCGCCTGCACCTGCTCCCGTCGAAGCACCCGCACCTGCTCCCGCAGAAGCTCCGGCCCCCGCACCCGCTGCCGATGCCACCGCTCCTGCTGCTGACGCTGCTGCTCCTGCCGCACCTGCTGCCGACGACGCTGCCAAGGCTGCTGCGGACTCCGCTGCTGCCGCTGCTGCTGTCCCCGCACCTGCGCCTTCTTCGAAGTAAATCGATTTTGTCCGGGCGCCACGCCTCTGCGGCTGGCGCTCTGGCCAGAAACCCCGCACCTCTGGGTCGGGGTTTTTTTTCGCCTGCGCACGATGGCGCGGTCAGCCAGGCGGCACGCTCAACCAGTCGGTGCCGGACAGCGGGTCGGCAATGCCGATGTCCGAGGGGCTCCAGCCCAGTGCATTGGCAAGAGCCGCCTGCACCAGCTCGGCGCGGTTGTTGTGCGCACTCAGGTGCGCACCGACGACGCACTGAAGTCCGGGGTGGGACACCGCACGCAGGATGTCCGCCGCTGCGGCATTGGCGAGGTGGCCATAGGCGCCGCCCACGCGGCGCTTGAGGAACGCCGGGTACCGCGAAGCCTCCAGCAGTTCGGGGTCGTGGTTCGACTCCAGCAGCAAGGCATGGCAGCCCGCGAGTTCCCGCAGCACATGGTCGGAGGCATGGCCCAGATCGGTCACCACGCCCAGGTGCGATGCGCCGTCGCTGCAGCGCAGCTGCAGGGGCTCGCGCGCATCGTGCGGCACGGTGAAGGGCCGGGCCTCGAAACTTCCGAGATCGATCGCCTCGCCGTCGCAGGCCAGGTGGAGCAGGCCGTCAAAACCGGGCTCGCCCAGCGCGGCATGCGTGCCTGTGCTCATCCAGACCGGAATGCGCTCGCGCAGGGCGAGCGCGCGCGCGCAGCCGATGTGGTCCGAGTGCTCGTGGGTGATGAAGAGGGCGTCGATCTGGTCCAGCTGCAGGCCCGCCAGTCCCAGGCGGGCCTGCAGCTGGCGGATGCCCAGGCCGCAGTCCACCAGCAGGCGCCGCACGTGGACACCGCTGCGCCCCTCGATCACGGTGGCGTTGCCCGAGCTGCCGCTGCCCAGGCTTTTGAAGCGCAGCATGGCGCCCTGCGCTTTACTTCAGGTCGTCGGCGAGCACGCGCACGATGCTTTGGGCATTGGCCGAGGTCTCGGGCGCGCCGGCCGCATTGAGCACCGACACCGTGCTGGCATTGCCCTCGCTGCGCACCACCACGCGGTACTTGAGCGGAGGCGTGGCGCCCTTGGCGCCAAACAGCTTGCTGAGGAAGCCTTCTTTCTCCTTGTCGGTGCCCGGTGCCACGTAGCGCACGAAATACACGCCCTGGCTGCGGTCGCGGTCTTCGACGGTGAAGCCGGTGCGGTCCAGCGCCAGCCCGACGCGGCGCCAGGCGCGGTCGAAGCCTTCGTCGAGTTGCAGCACCGGGGCGCCTCCCACAGTGGCGATGCGTGCGCTGGGCGGCAGTTGCACCGGTGCAGCCGCAATTGCCTTCGATTGCTCTTCGCTCACGCCGAGCTTGACCATCAGGCGGCGCAGGAATTCGGTTTCCAGCTCGGGCTCACCGGGCGCGGCTGCCAGATGGTGCTGTCCTTGGCTGCGCTGGTATAGACCTCGACCATGCCGCGGTGGCTGATGTAGATCTCGGTGTTGCCGTCGGCAGCCCGCTCCAGGCGGGTGCGGAACTTGTCGCGCTCGCCGGTGGAGTACAGCGACTCGAACACTTTGCCAAGCGTCGCAGCGGATGATGTCCTGCGGCAGCTTGGCGCGGTTTTCGGCCCAGTCGGTTTCCATGATGCCGACGTTGGGCTGGTCGAGCGCGAGCGTGAAGCCGTTTTCGGTCCAGAACTCGCGCACCGGATCCCAGAGCTTGTCGGCAGGGCGCTTGACGACCAGCCAGCGCTGGTTGCCGTCGCGCTCGATGCGCACGTCGCCGAGCGCGGCGACTGCCGCGGTGCTGTTGGCCGACGGCTGGGCGGCCTGGCCGGCCTGCAGCGCGTTGGCGGATACCACGCCGCCGGGAACCGCGTAGCGGCTCTCGCGCGAGAGCTGTTGCAGATCGGGCGGCACCTCGAGGGTCGGCGCCCTTGGTGGCGCTCTTGTAGTCGATTTTTTCGCCATTGACCGCCGAGCAGGCGGACAGCGCAATGGTCAGGCCCAGCAGGCCCAGTCGTGCAGTAGGGTTCACGCAGAAATCCTTGGAAATGCGGACAGGAGCGAAAGGCGTCACAGCAGGCCGCTGTCGCGCAGCGCGCCAGCAACCACGGCTTCGTTGTGGGGGTGCGAGCGCTGTCATGGGCAGGCGCATGGTGCCGCCACACAGGCCCATGCGGGCCATGGCCCACTTGAGCGGGATCGGGTTGGCCTCGACGAACAGGTTCTTGTGCACGGGCATCAGCTGGAACTGGATCTCCATGGCGCGGCGCACGTCGCCGGCCAGGGCCGCCTCGCACAGCTCGCGCATCAGGCGCGGCGCCACGTTGGCCGTCACGCTGACGTTGCCGTGGCCGCCGCACAGCATCAGCGCGACGGCGGTCGGATCGTCGCCCGAGTACACGGCGAAGTTCTTCGGCAGGTCGCGGATCAGCCACTGCGCGCGCTCGATGTTGCCGGTGGCTTCCTTGATGCCGATGATGCCCGGCACCTGCGCCAGGCGCAGCACGGTGTCGTGCTGCATGTCGGCGACCGATGCGGCCGGGCACGTTGTAGAGGACGGTGGGCAGGTCGCCCATGGCTTCGGCAATCGCCTTGAAGTGCTGGTACTGGCCCTCTTGCGTGGGCTTGTTGTAGTAGGGCACGACCTGCAACTGGCTGTCGGCGCCCACCCTCTTGGCGAACCGGGCCAGCTCGATGGCTTCGGCGGTGGAGTTGGCGCCGCAGCCGGCCATGATCGGCACGCGCTTGGCGGCCTGCTCGACGCTGACGCGGATGATCTCGCAGTGCTCCTCGACGTTCGACCGTGGGCGACTCGCCCGTGGTGCCCACCACGCCGATGCAGTCGGTGCCTTCGGCGATGTGCCAGTCGATCAGTTTGCGCAGGGTGGGGTAGTCGACGCTGCCGTCTTCGTGCATGGGGGTGACGAGGGCGACGATGCTGCCGGTGAGGGGGGCGCTAGGTAGTGTCATGTCCGCAGTGCAAAACGGTAAAAGGGCATTCTAACTAGAGCCGCCGGCCAGCCAGTGGCGTGCGGGCACGGCGGCGTCGCAGGCCGCGCGCACCGCAGCGATGCGCTGCACGAAGCGCTCGGGCGCGTCCAGGAAGCCGTCTTCGTAGGCCACCACGCGCAGGCCGGCGCAGGCGGGCGAGCAGCTCGCCCGGTTGCAGCAGGAAGTCGGGGCGCGACGGGCTTGCCGACGGTTTCGTTGCCGCTGGCAAAGGTTTCGTAAACCAGCACGCCGCCCGGCGCCACGCTGGCGACGCAGCGTGGGCCAGCAGCGGGCGCCACAGGTAATTGGTCACCACCACGGCGCCGAACTGGCGCCCGGCGAACGGCCAGGGGCCGTTCTCGATGTCGGCCAGACCGCCTCGCCGAGAGCCGCCGCCGACGTCGGCAGCCTGCGGTGCACGGTCGACGCCCGTGACCGGGTGGCCGCGCTGCGGCGAACCAGCGCAGGTGGCGGCCCAGGCCGCAGGCCACGTCGAGCACCGGGGCGCCGGCCGGCACCAGATGGGACCAGCGCCGCACCCAGTCGGAAGGGGCTTCAGAGCCGTGCATGCATATCCTTACTATTGTTTTTGTAGCTGCAAGCGCTTTATGGGTAAGCGCTGGAGGCCGTTTTCATGTGAAATGCGTCAGAAGCAGGCCCAGATCTGGTCTGCCAGCATCACGATGAAGCCGGGCTCGGAGTACAGCGCGAACACCGCCACCAAGGCCGCCAACGCGAGCCCGCCCAGCACCCAGCCGCGCCAGGCGGGGCGGCGGGTGTGCGGGGTGGGCAGCGGGTTCGTGGGCATGTCAGGCGGCCAGCGGGGCGGTGCGCTGGATGGGTTGCTCCTTGACCGGCAGGTTGATCAGCGCCGGCCAACGACGCCGAGCACGATCGCGAGGTACCAGACGATATCGTAGCTGCCGGTGCGGTCGTACAGGTAGCCGCCGAGCCACACCCCCATGAAGCTGCCGATCTGGTGGCTGAAGAACACGAAGCCGCCGAGCATCGACAGGTGCTGCACGCCAAAGATCTGCGCAATGGTGGCGTTGGTCGGCGGCACGGTGGACAGCCACAGCGTGCCCATCACCGCGGAAAAGACGTACACCGCTAGTCGGCGAGAGCGGCACCAGCAGGAAGATGCCGATGACCACAGCCCGCGCGAAGTAGATGAACGCCAGGATGTTGCGCTTGGGCATGCGCTGGCCCAGCGTGCCCGCGATGTAGGTGCCGAACACGTTGAACAGGCCGATCAGCGCCAGCGCATAGCTGGCCACCTGCGGGCGACAGGCCATGGTCCTTGCAGGTAGCTGGGCATGTGCACGCCGATGAACACCACCTGGAAGCCGCAGACGAAATAGCCCGCCGTCAGCAGCAGAAAGCTCGGGTAGCGAAAGGCCTCGGCCAGTGCCTGGGCAATGCTCTGGCTGCGCTGCACGGGCGCTGCGCCTTTGAAGCCCGGCTCGCGCAGGCCGAAGGCCAGCGGCACGATCAGCAGCACCATCAGCGCCAGCGCCAGCAGTGCCTGTTGCCAGCCCAGGCCCGCAATCAGGAAGCCCTCCATCGGCACCATCAGGAACTGGCCGAACGAGCCTGCGGCTGCGGCCACGCCCATGGCCCACGAGCGCTTTTCGGGCGCAATCTGGCGTCCGAGCACGCCGTAGATCACAGCGTAGGTGGTGCCGGCCTGCGCGGCGCCGATCAGCACGCCGGCCGTCAGCGCAAACAGCGTCGCGTGGGTGACAGCGCCATGCCCGCCAGTCCCAGGCCATACAGCACAGCGCCGCCGATGAGCACGCGGAAGGCGCCGAAGCGGTCGGCCACCATGCCGGCGAAGACGCCGATCACGCCCCAGGACAGGTTCTGGATGGCCAGGGCCAGCGCGAACGACTGGCGCGTCCAGCCCATCTCCTGCGTGATCGGTTGCAGCCACAGGCCAAAGCCGTGGCGGATACCCATGGACAGCGTGACGATGGCGGCGCCGCAGGCCAGCACCTGGAACATCGAGAGTTTGCGCAGTTCGGTTTGCATCGGGCGAATGTAGCCATTTGTGCCCCGGTTTGCTTGACGCCTGCATGACGCGTGCGCACGCGGCGGCCGGCCCGGGGCGTCTGCAACGCCTGTCTTTATATCCAGCTATTGCGGCAGCGCAGCACTACAATCCGCCACCATGGCAGCCAAACCCACCCCCACAACCGTCCCCGAATATTCCGAAGGCTCGATCCGCGTGCTCAAGGGCCTCGAGCCCGTCAAGCAGCGCCCGGGCATGTACACGCGCACCGACAACCCGCTGCACATCATCCAGGAAGTGCTCGACAACGCCGCCGACGAGGCGCTGGCCGGGCATGGCAAGAAGATCACGCGTCACGCTGCACACCGATGGCTCGGTCAGCGTCGACGACGACGGCCGCGGCATCCCGTTCGGCATGCACCCTGAAGAAAAGGCGCCCGTGGTCGAGCTGGTCTTCACGCGCCTGCACGCCGGCGGCAAGTTCGACAAGGGCAAGGGCGGCGCCTACAGCTTCTCGGGCGGCCTGCACGGCGTGGGCGTGTCGGTGACGAATGCGCTGTCGCACGCGCCTGGAGGTCACCAGCCACCGCGAAGGCCAGGTCGCCACGCTGGTGTTCTCAGCGCGGCGACGTGGTCGAGCCGCTGGCGCTGCGCGCGCAGGGCCCGGGCGACCGCACGCCAGGGCACGACGCGTGCGCGCCTGGCCCGACGCGAAGTACTTCGAATCGGCCCACCTGCCCATGGGCGAGCTGACGCACCTGCTGCGCAGCAAGGCGGTGCTGATGCCCGGCGTGTCGGTCACGCTCACGGTCGAGAAAGACGCGCGAGGCGCAGACCTGGCAGTACAAGGGCGGCCTGCGCGACTACCTGATGCAGACGCTGGACGGCCGACCCGGTGATCCCGCTGTTCGAGGGCGAGGGCTTTGCCGACAGCGGCCACGACAGCTTCGCCGAAGGCGAGGGCGCCAGCTGGTGCGTGGCCTTCACCGAAGAGGGCGCGCCGGTGCGCGAGAGCTACGTCAACCTGATCCCGACCAGCGCCGGCGGCACGCACGAGAGCGGCCTGCGCGACGGCCTGTTCGAGGCCGTCAAGGGCTTCATCGAGCTGCACAGCCTGCTGCCCAAGGGCGTGAAGCTGCATGCCCGAGGACGTGTTCGCGCGCGCTCAGCTACGTGCTCTCGGCCAAGGTGCTCGACCCGCAGTTCCAGGGCCAGATCAAGGAGCGGCTGAACTCGCGCGACGCGGTGCGCCTGGTCTCGAGCTTCGTGCGCCCGGCGCTCGAGCTGTGGCTGCAACCAGCACGTCGAGTACGGCAAGAAGCTCGCCGAGCTCGCGATCAAGGCCGCGCAGACGCGCCAGAAGGCCGGCCAGAAGGTCGAGAAGCGCAAGGGCTCGGGCGTGGCCGTGCTGCCGGGCAAGCTCACCGACTGCGAAAGCCGCGACATCGCGCACAACGAGGTCTTCCTGGTCGAGGGCGACTCGGCCGGCGGCACCGCCAAGCTGGGCCGCGACAAGGAGTACCAGGCCATCCTGCCGCTGCGCGGCAAGGTGCTCAACACCTGGGAGGTGGACCGCGACCGGCTGTTCGCCAACAACGAAATCCACGACATCTCGGTGGCCATCGGCGTCGATCCGCACGGACCCAACGACACGCCCGACCTGAGCGGCCTGCGCTACGGCAAGATCTGCATCCTGCGCGACGCCGACGTCGACGGCTCGCACATCCAGGTGCTGCTGCTGACGCTGTTCTTCCGCCACTTCCCGAAGCTGATCGACACCGGCCACGTGTATGTGGCGCAGGCCGCCGCTGTTCCGCGTCGACGTGCCGGCGCGCGGCAAGAAGCCGGCCGCCAAGATCTACGCGCTCGACGAGGGCGAACTCGACCGCGATTCTCGACAAGCTGCGCCAAGGACGGCGTGGCGCGCGAGAAATGCGCCATCAGCCGCTTCAAGGGCCTGGGCGAGATGAACGCCGAGCAGCTCTGGGAGACCACGATCAACCCCGACACGCGGCGCCTGTCTGCCGGTGCAGCTGGGCGCGCTCGACTTTGCGGCCACCGAGGTCCTGATCACCAAGCTCATGGGCAAGGGCGAGGCCGGCGCGCGGCGCGAGCTGATGGAGCAGAACGGCGACAGCGTCGAGGTCGATATTTAAGTGTTTTTGGCCTCCAGCCCTTACTGGGTAAGCGCTGGTAGCTATCAAAATAGAGTGACCAATCTGGTGGCCCGGCCCCGCGCCGCGCGCCAACGACGGAATTCCCCGCATGAGTGACCAACCCACCCTCGAATTTTCTGCCCCCGAGACGCCCGACGAGCCGGGCCTGGGCACCTTCGCCGAGCGCGCCTACCTCGAATACGCGATGAGCGTGGTCAAGGGCCGCGCGCTGCCCGACGTCGGCGACGGCCAGAAGCCCGTGCAGCGGCGCATCCTGTATGCGATGGAGCGCATGGGCCTGGGCTACTCGGGCAACACCGCGCCCAAGCCGGTCAAGAGCGCGCGCGTCGTCGGCGACGTGCTCGGGCAGCTATCACCCGCACGGCGACCAGTCGGCCTACGACGCGCTGGTGCGCATGGCGCAGGACTTCACGCTGCGCTATCCGCTGATCGACGGC
Organism: uncultured beta proteobacterium; assembly: GCA_963703375.1. Lineage (GTDB taxonomy): Bacteria > Pseudomonadota > Gammaproteobacteria > Burkholderiales > Burkholderiaceae_C > Simplicispira. The sequence goes on from CAVPEF010000004.1 coordinate 1,529,390, forward strand.
CAGGGCAACTTCGGCTCGCGCGACGGCGATGGCGCCGCGGCGATGCGCTACACCGAGGCGCGCCTGTCCACGATCACCAGCCTGCTGCTCGGGCGAGATCGACGACGGCACGGTCGACTTCATCCCCAACTACGACGGCTCGCACCAGGAGCCGCGCCAGCTGCCCGGCGCGCCTGCCGTTCATGCTGCTCAACGGCGCCAGCGGCATCGCCGTCGGCCTGGCGACCGAGATCCCGACCCACAACCTGCGCGAGGTGGCCGATGCCTGCGTGGCGCTGATCAAGAACCCGCAGCTGCCCGAGGCCGACCTGCTGGCGCGGGTGCCCGGCCCCGACTTCCCCGGCGGCGGCCAGATCATCAGTGCCGCCAGCGACATTGCCGACGCCTACCGCACGGGGCGCGGCAGCCTGCAAGGTGCGCGCGCGCTGGAAGATCGAGGACCTGGCGCGCGGCCAGTGGCAGCTGGTGGTCACCGAACTGCCGCCCGGCGTGAGCACGCAGAAGGTGCTCGAGGAAATCGAGGAGCTCACCAACCCGAAGATCAAGACCGGCAAGAAGGCGCTCACGCAGGAGCAGACCCAGCTCAAGGCCAGCGTGCTCGCGGTGCTCGACATGGTGCGCGACGAGTCCGAGCAAGGACGCGCCCGTGCGCCTGGTGTTCGAGCCCAAGACCGGCAAGACGCCGCAGCAGGAGCTGGTCACGGCGCTGCTCGCGCACACCAGCCTGGAGACGTCGTCGTCGATCAACCTGACCATGGTCGGCATCGATGGCCGACCGCGTGCAGAAGTCGCTGCGCCGACATGCTCGACGAGTGGATCGCCTTCCGCCAGGGCACGATCACGCGGCGCTCGCAGCACCGTCTGACCAAGGTGCTCGACCGCATCCACATCCTCGAAGGGCGGCAGATCGTGCTGCTCAACATCGACAAGGTCATCGCCATCATCCGCGCCGCCGACGAGCCCAAGGCGGCGCTGATCGCGCGCTTTCGCCCTGAGCGAGCGGCAGGCCGAGGACATCCTCGAAATCCGCCTGCGCCAGCTCGCGCGGCTCGAAGCCATCAAGATCGAGCAGGAGCTCAAGGAACTGCGCGAGAGCCAGGGCAAGCTCGAAGAGATTCTCGGCAGCCCGGCCGCGCTGCGCCGCCTGATGGTCAAGGAGATCGAAGCCGACGCCAAGCAGTTTGCCGATGCGCGCCGCACCCTGATCCAGGCCGAGAAGAAGGCCGTGGTCGAGGTCAAGGTGGTCGATGAGCCGGTCACCGTCGTGGTGTCGCAAAAAGGCTGGGTGCGCGCGCGCAACGGCCACGGCCACGAGGCCGCGAGCTTCGCCTTCAAGGCCGGTGACGGGCTGTACGGCACGTTCGAGTGCCGCACCGTCGACACCTTCCTGGTGTTCGGCAGCAACGGCCGCGTGTATTCGGTGCCGGTGGCGCAGCTGCCCGGCGCGCGCGGCGACGGCCAGCCGGTCACCACGCTGATCGAGCTCGAGCCCGGCAGCCAGATCGCGCACTACTTTGCCGGCCCCGCCGCGGCCGTGCTGCTGCTGGCCAGCACCGGGGGCTATGGCTTTGTGGCGCCGGTCGAGGCCATGGTCTCGCGCAACAAGAGCGGCAAGGCCTTCCTCAGCCTCGGCGAGGGCGAGGCCGTGTGCGCACCGTCGCACGCAGCGCACACCAGCGGCAGCGCGCCGCTGGCGGCCGCGACGCACGTGGCCTGCGCATCGGTGGGCGGGCGCATCCTGACCTTTGAAATCAGTGAACTCAAGCGCATGGACAAGGGCGGGCGCGGCCTGATGCTGATCGACCTGGAATCCAAGGACCAGCTGGCGGGCGCAGCGGCCTACACGCGCAGCATCCGCATCGAGGGCATCGGCCGGGGCGGCAAGCCGCGCGAAGAAACGCTGGAGATCCGCTCGCTCAACAACGCCCGCGCTGCGCGCGGGCGCAAGGGCAAGGCGGCGGACCTGGGCTTCAAGCCGGCTGCGGTGGTGCGCGTGGAATAGGCGGACCGTTGATTTCCCGCAGGGGCCGGCCGGACACGCACCAGCGGTGGCCCGCTGCGCGCAGGTCGCGCAGCCCGGCGGTCAAGGCGCCGCCGCAGCGCCTGTCCGCCGCGCGAGCGCCCGTGCAGCCTGCCGCGGCGCGCGCGGCTGCCGTGGCCGCGGCGGGCGATGACTGGGAGAGTTTCTAACGCTGCAGCGCGGTGCCGCGTTGCCAACCACCAGGGCGGCCAGCGTGCCGCCCTTTTTTGGTTCAGGCCAGTTCGGCGATCAGTTCGATCTCCACGCAGGCGCCCATGGGAATCTGCGCCACGCCGAACGCGCTGCGCGCATGCTGGCCGCGCTCGCCAAACACCTGGCCCAGCAGTTCGCTGGCGCCGTTGGTCACGAGGTGCTGTTCGGTGTAGTCGCCCGTCGAGTTGACCAGGCTCATCAGCTTGACGATGCGCTGGACGCGGTTGAGATCGCCGCCGGTGGCTGCGTGCAGCGTGCCCATCAGATCGATGGCCACCGCCCGCGCGGCGGCCTTGCCCTCTTCGGTCGTGATGTCGCGGCCCAGCTGCGCCACCCAGGGCTTGCCGTCTTTGCGCGCGATGTGGCCGCTCAGGAACACGAGGTTGCCGGTCTGCACATAGGGTACATAGGCGGCTGCCGGCGTGGACACCGGGGGCAGGGTGATGTTCAGGGCTGCAAGTTGGTCGTAAACGCTCATGGTCTTCCTTGGCTCGGTCAATGAAAGGGCCCGTCCGTTGGCGGCGTGGCGCTCCGAGGTGAGGAGGGGGCTGCCGCAGCCCGTGCGGGCGGCATGCAAGTGTTACACAAGCGCATGGCCGGGACGGACGGCACCGCAGAGCGGCGGGCTGCGCTTAGCATGGCGGCCATGGATGCCCTGTCGCCCGCCTCGCCCCCACGGGCGCCGCTGCCGCGGCGCACCTGGCTGCTGCCGGCGCTGCTGCTGGGCTGCGTGGCCGGTGCGCTGCTGCAGGTGCGCCAGCCTTTGCTGTGGCAGGCGGGCGCCTATGCCGCGGTGGCACTGGCCGGCGCGCTGGCGTGTGCGATTGCCTGCGCCCGCAGCGGGCGCAGGCTGCGCGCAGCGCGCGGCGCCATGGTCTGGCTGGCCGCTGCGGCGGTGGTGTTTGGTGTAAGCGGCTTGCGCGCGGCGCACTTTGCCGCGCAGGCGCTGGCGCCGGCACTCGAGGGCCGCGACATCCGCGTGACGGGCGTGGTCGCGGCCATGCCGCAACCGATCGCGGCCGGCGTGCGCCTGCGGCTGGCGGTGGAGTCGGCGCAACTCGATGGTGCCGCCGTGCGCTTGCCGCCGCTGATCGACCTGGGCTGGTATGCGGGCCTGTGGCGCGATGCCCCCGACCCGGCGCAGGCACAGCGCGCGCCGCCGCCGCTGCGCGCGGGCGAGCGCTGGCAGCTGACGGTGCGCCTGAAGGCGCCGCACGGCGAGCGCAATCCGCATGGCTTCGACTATGAGCTGTGGCTGTGGGAGCAGGGCGTGCAGGCCACGGGCTATGTGCGCGCCGGGGCGCGCGACGTGCCGCCGCAGCGCCTGGGCGCCACCGCACAGGCCCCGGTCGAGCAGCTGCGCCAGGCGGTGCGCGACGCCATCATCGCGCGCCTGGCGCCCGATGCGACGGACGCGCACGCCGTGCGCGTGGCCGGCGTGGTGGCCGCCCTGGTGACGGGCGACCAGCGCGCCATCGACCGCGCCGACTGGGACGTGTTCCGCGCCACCGGGGTGGCCCACCTGATGAGCATTTCGGGCCTGCACATCACCTTGTTCGCCTGGCTGGCCGCGGCAGCCGTGCAGTGGCTCTGGCGCCGCTCGCCGCGCCTGTGCCTGGCGTGGCCCGCGCCGTCGGCTGCGCTGGTGTGCGGTGTGGCGCTCGCGGCGGCGTATGCACTGTTCAGCGGCTGGGGCGTGCCGGCGCAGCGCACCGTGTCCATGCTGGCCGCCGTGGCGCTCTTGCGCCTGAGCGGGCGCCGCTGGCCGTGGCCGCTGGTGTGGCTGCTGACCTGCGCGGTGGTCGTGGTGCCCGACCCCTGGGCGCTGTGGCAGCCGGGTTTCTGGCTCAGCTTTGTCGCCGTGGCGGTGCTGTTTGCTACCGATTCAGGAGCTGACAGTGCAGTCCCACAGGGCGTTTGGGGCCGATTTCGTGCTTTGCTGCGCGAGCAGTGGGTGGTCACGCTGGCGCTCACGCCGCTGACGCTGCTGCTGTTTGGCCAGGTCTCGCTGATCGGCCTGGTGGCCAACCTGCTGGCGATTCCGTGGGTGACGCTGGTCGTGACGCCGCTGGCCTTCCTGGGCGTGCTCTGGGCGCCGCTGTGGCATGCCGCGGGCTGGGGCGTGCAGGCGCTGGCCGTGCTGCTGCAGTGGCTGGCCGCGCTGCCGAGCGGCCACCGTCTGGGTCGCGGCGGCGCCGCTGTGGGCCGGCCTGGCCGGGGTCGCGGGCGGTGTGCTGCTGGCCCTGCGCCTGCCGTGGCGGGTGCGCGCGCTGGGCGTGCCGCTGCTGCTGCCAGTGCTGCTGTGGCAGGCGCCGCGCCCCGCGCAGGGCCAGTTCGAGCTGCTTGCGGCCGACGTCGGCCAGGGCAATGCGGTGCTGGTGCGCACGGCCACGCACACCCTGCTGTACGACGCCGGCCCGCGCTACAACCAGACCAGCGACGCCGGCGCGCGCGTGCTCGTGCCGCTGCTGCGTGCTTTAGGCGAGCGCGTCGACCTGCTCATGCTGAGCCACCGCGACAGCGACCACACCGGCGGCGCCGCGGCCGTGCTGGCGACCCAGCCGCAGGCGCTGCTCACCGGATCGATCGAAGACGAACACGCGTTGCAGGCGCTGCGCCCGGTGCAGCCCTGCGTGGCGGGCCAGCGCTGGCGCTGGGACGGCGTGGAATTTGCCGTGCTGCACCCGCTGGCTGCCGTGGCTGCGGGCGACGGCGCACGCGCCGTGCCCGCCAACGCGCAAAGCTGCGTGCTGCGCATCGCGGCGGCCGGCGGCGCGGCCGCGCTGCTCGCCGGAGACATCGAAAAGGCGCAGGAGCACGCGCTGCTGGCGCGCAACGCACCCGTCGCGGCCGATGTGCTGCTGGTGCCGCACCATGGCAGCAAGACCTCGTCGAGCACGGATTTTCTGGACGCGGTGCGGCCGCGCATCGCGCTGGTGCAGGCCGCCTACCGCAGCCGCTTTGGCCACCCGGCGCCCGACGTGGTGCGGCGCTACCGCGAGCGCGGCATCGCCGTGGTCGATTCGGCCGGCTGCGGCGCGGCGCTCTGGCGTTCGGCGCAGGCCGGGGCAGGTGCAGTGCGAACGCACGCTGCAGCCGCGCTATTGGCAGCACCTTGCGCCGCCGCCCTGAGCGCGGCCTAACCGCCGCTGCGCCGCTGCTCGCGCAGCATGAACAGGTACAGGCTCTCGACCTTGGCGCGTGCCCAGGGCGTCTTGCGCAAAAACTTCAGGCTCGACGCCACGCTCGGGTCGCTTTGAAAGCAGCGCACCGGAATGCGCTCGCCCAGGCCCTGCCAGCCAAAGTAGTCGGCGAGCGCCGTGACCATGGCTTCCAGCGTCACGCCGTGCAAGGGGTTGCGCACTTGCGCGGGTGGCACGGATGGAGGGGCTGGCGTGGGGGCGTTCATGGCCGCAAGCATATCGGGATAATGGCCCGCTTCGATCCACTTCACACCACAGGCAGGCAAGGCATGGCACAGCAAACCGCAGGGCATCTGATCGTTGAGTGTTTGATCGCGCAGGGGGTGGACACCGCCTTCGGCGTGCCGGGCGAGAGCTATCTCGATGTGCTCGACGGCCTGCACGCACACCGCGACCGCATCCGCTTCGTCACCTGCCGCCAGGAGGGCGGCGCCGCCTTCATGGCCGAGGCCTACGGCAAGCTCACGGGCCGCCCCGGCGTGTGCATGGTCACGCGCGGCCCGGGCGCCACCAACGCCTCGATCGGCGTGCACACGGCCTTCCAGGATTCGACTCCGATGGTGCTGTTGGTCGGCGACGTCGGCAGCGAGATGCGCGACCGCGAGGCCTTTCAGGAGGTCGACTTCGGCACGTTCTTCGGCCCCGGCACGCGCGGCATGGCCAAGCGCGTCGAGCGCATCGACGACGCGCGCCGCATCCCCGAATACATCGCGCGCGCCTTTGCCACGGCGCTCAACGGCCGCCCCGGCCCCGTGGTGCTGGTGCTGCCCGAAGACATGCTGGTGCAGCAGGTCGATGCCGTGCCACTGCCGCGCGCAGAGCCGGTTGAGAGCGATATCGGCCCGCAGCGCTTGCTGGACATGCGCGAGATGCTATTGAAAGCAGAGCGTCCGTTCGTCATTGCCGGCGGCAGCGGCTGGACGCCGGTGGCCGCGCAGGCGCTGCAGGCGTTTGCCGAGCACTGGCAGCTGCCCGTGGGCAACGCGTTCCGCTTCCAGGACACGTTCGACAACCACCACCCGCTGTACGCGGGCGACGTCGGCATCGGCATCAACCCCAAGCTCGCCGCGCGCATCCGGCAGGCCGATCTGGTGCTTGCCATCGGCCCGCGCCTGGGCGAGATGACGACCGGCGGCTACACGCTGCTGCAGGCGCCGCGCCCGGCGCAGAAGCTCATCCACATCCATGCCAGCGCCGACGAGCTGGGCCGCGTCTACCAGGCCGACCTGGCCGTGTGCGCCACCATGCCCGCTGCCGCGCAGGCGCTGGCCGGCCTGCAGCCGCCCGCCAGCGTGCCCTGGGCGGCGTGGGCGCAGGCGGCGCAGGCCGACTACCAGGCCAACCTGGCGCCCCAGGCGCTGCCCGGGCTCGATGCCGCGCAGCCTGGCGTGGTCGACATGCCCGCCATCGTCGCCACGCTGCAGCAGCACCTGCCCGCCGATGCGCTCATCACCAACGGCGCCGGCAACTTCGCCAGCTGGGTGCACCGCTACTTCCGCTACCACGGCATCGCCAAAGGGCACAAGACGCAGCTGGCGCCGACCAACGGCGCCATGGGCTACGGCGTGCCGGCCGGCATCGCGGCGAGCATCGCCACGGGCCGCACGGTGTTCACGATCGCGGGCGATGGCGACTTCCTGATGAACGGGCAAGAGCTTGCAACCGCGGTGCAGCACGGCGGCAAGAGCATCATCGTGCTGCTCAACAACGGCATGTACGGCACGATCCGCATGCACCAGGAGCGCGAGTACCCGCACCACATCAGCGGCTCGGCGCTGCACAACCCCGACTTCTGCGCGCTGGCGCGGGCCTATGGCTATGCGGCCGAGCAGGTCACGCGCACCGAAGACTTCGAAGCGGCCCTGCTGCGGGCGCTCGCGGCGCCCACGGGCACGCTGATCGAGATTCCGCTGAGCCAGGAAATCATCAGCACGCGCGGCACGCTCAGCAGCATCACGCAGGCGGCGCTGGCGCGCTGAGCCCGCGGCACGCGGGGCCGCGCAGGCACAAAAAAGCGGGCCGGGGCCCGCAGGGTGCCTGGCGCTGCGGCGCGCCTTATTCGATGTCGCCCATCTGCGACTGCAGGTAGTTCTGCAGGCCGACCTTGCCGACCAGGTCGATCTGGGTCTCGAGGAAGTCGATGTGCTCCTCGGTGTCGTCGAGGATCTTCTGCAGCAGGTCGCGCGAGACGTAGTCGCGCACGGTCTCGCAGTGCGCGATGCCGTCCTTGATGGTGGCCTGCGCGCCGTGTTCCGAGCGCAGGTCGCAGGCCAGGATCTCGGGCACGTCTTCGCCGACCTGGAGCTTGCCCAGGTCCTGCAGGTTGGGCAGGCCGTCGAGCATGAAGATGCGGTCCATCAGCCAGTCGGCGTGCTTCATCTCGCCGATCGATTCCTCGTATTCCTTCTTCGCCAGCTTGTCGAGGCCCCAGTGCTTGAGCATGCGGTAGTGCAGGAAGTACTGGTTGATGGCCGTCAGCTCGTTCTTGAGCTGGGCCTGCAGGTGGCCGATGACTTGTGGGTCGCCTTTCATGGGGACTCCTTGGAATGCGATGGAAAGCGCCCATTGTCGTGCCTGCCCAGAGGGGCCGCAAGCCATGGGCCGGTGCAGCGCCGTCCGCTCGGCATGGGCGCGCTGCCCAGGGCGCCGCAGGCGTGCCGGGAACTTTTGATAGTCAAACGATATCGTACTGATTCATTCAATTGATTGGATCAATCATCCAGTCTGACCTAGACTTCAGTCCTGTGTTCATTCCAACCAACGAAAGGAAACTCCAATGTCCCTGATCAACACCCAAGTCCAGCCGTTCAAGACCACCGCCTTCCACAACGGCAAGTTCATCGACGTCACGCGAGCAGACGCTCAAGGGCAAGTGGTCCGTGCTGATCTTCATGCCGGCCGCGTTCACCTTCAACTGCCCGACCGAAGTCGAAGACGCCGCCGACAACTACGCCGAATTCCAGAAGGCTCGGCGCCGAGGTCTACATCGTCACCACCGACACGCACTTCTCGCACAAGGTGTGGCACGAAACCTCGCCAGCCGTCGGCAAGGCCAAGTTCCCGCTGGTCGGCGACCCGACGCACCAGCTGACCAACGCCTTCGACGTGCACATCCCCGAAGAAGGCCTGGCGCTGCGCGGCACCTTCATCATCAACCCCGACGGCATCATCAAGACCATGGAAGTGCACTCCAACGAGATCGCCCGCGACGTGAAGGAAACGCTGCGCAAGCTCAAGGCCGCCCAGTACACCGCCGCCCACCCGGGCGAAGTCTGCCCCGCCAAGTGGAACGAAGGCGCCAAGACCATCGCCCCGTCGCTGGACCTGGTCGGCAAGATCTGAGCGGGCTGACGCCACCTTTTTGCTGAACTGACGCAAGACGCCCGGGTGCCTGGCGCCCGGGCTTTTTTTTACCCAAATAACGAGATTTCAGGAGTTCTGCCATGCTCGACGACACCCTCAAGACCCAACTCGAAAGCCTACCTGGAGCGCGCTGCAGCGCCCGGTCGAGATCGTGGCCTCGCTGGACGACAGCAGCCACGTCGCGCGAGCTGCGCGAACTGCTGCAGGACATCCGCGCCCAGTCGCGACAAGATCACGCGTGGTCGAGAAGCCGACGACGCCGACGCGCGCAAGCCCTCGTTCCTCGATCACCGACCCGGGCGAAGACAGCGGCGTGCGCTTTGCCGGCCTGCCGATGGGCCACGAATTCACCTCGCTCGTGCTGGCTCTGCTGCAGGTCGGCGGCCACCCGCCCGAAGGTCGAGCGGCCGACCTGCTCGAGCAGATCAAGGCGCTCGACGGCGATTTCCACTTCGAGATCTATGATTCGCTGACCTGCCACAACTGCCCCGACGTGGTGCAGGCGCTGAACCTGATGGCCGTGCTCAACCCGCGCATCACGCACCACCGTCATCGACGGCGGCACTGTTCCAGCAGGAAGTCGAGGAGCGCCAGGTCATGGCCGTGCCGACCGTGTTCCTGAACGGCGAGCGCTTCGGCCAGGGCCGCATGGAGCTGGACGAGATCGTCGCCAAGCTCGACACCGGCGCCGTCGCGCGCGAAGCCACCAAGCTCGACGCCAAGGACGCCGTTCGACGTGCTGATCGTCGGCGGCGGCCCGGCCGGCGCCGCGGCCGCGGTGTATGCGGCGCGCAAGGGCATCCGCACCGGCGTGGCCGCCGAGCGCTTCGGCGGCCAGGTGCTGGACACCATGGGCATCGAGAACTTCATCTCGGTGCAAGAAGACCGACGGCCCGAAGTTCGCCAGCGCGCTGGAGCGCCATGTGCGCGACTACGAGGTCGACATCATGAACCTGCAGCGTGCCAAGGCACTGGTGCCCCCCAGCAGCGACGGCGGGCTGATCGAGGTGCAGCTGGAGAGCGGCGCCACGCTGAAGATCGCGCACGGTGATCGTGTCGACCGGCGCGCGCTGGCGCAACATGAACGTGCCCGGCGAAGCAGCGAGTACCGCAACAAGGGCGTGGCCTACTGCCCGCACTGCGACGGCCCACTGTTCAAGGGCAAGCGCGTGGCGGTGATCGGCGGCGGCAATTCGGGCGTCGAAGCGGCCATCGACCTGGCGGGCCTCGTGGCGCATGTCACGCTGCTCGAGTTCGCAGGCGAACTGCGGCCGACGCCGTGCTGCAGCGCAAGCTCCAGAGCCTGCCCAACGTGCAGGTCATCACTGAACGCGCAGACCACCGAGATCACCGGCGACGGCAGCAGGTCAACGGCCTGACCTACAAGGACCGCACGACGGACGAGATCCGGCACGATCGCGCTCGAAGGCATGTTCGTGCAGATCGGCCTGGTGCCCAACACCGACTGGCTCAAGGGCACGGTCGAGCTGTCCAGGCACGGCGAGATCGTGGTCGACGCGCATGGCCGCACCATCGTGCCGGGCGTGTTCGCGGCCGGCGACTGCACCACGGTGCCGTTCAAGCAGATCGTCATCGCGGCCGGCGATGGCGCGAAGGCGGCGCTCGGTGCGTTCGACCACCTGATCCGCACCAGCGCGCCCACGGCGTGAGTTTCAGGTCGAAAAGGCCTCTGGCGCTTATGGGGTAAGCGTTGGTAGCTATCAAAAAAAAGCGGAGCTTCGGCTCCGCTTTTTTTGGGGGCCGGCGCGGTCGACAACGCAGGCAGACTGCCCCGGAGGCGTTGCGGTGCCGTCAGGCCGCGAGCGATGCGTTGTCGATCACGAACCGGTACTTCACGTCGCCCTTGAGCATGCGCTCGTAGGCTTCGTTGATCTGGTCGGCGCGGATCATCTCGATGTCGGCCACGATGCCGTGCTCGGCGCAGAAATCGAGCATCTCCTGGGTTTCGGGAATGCCGCCGATCATCGAGCCGGCCAGGCTGCGGCGCTTCATGATCAGGTTGAACACGTTGGGCGACGGGTGCGGCGTGGCCGGCGCGCCGACCAGGGCCATCGTGCCGTCGCGCTTGAGCAGCGCCAGGAAGGCGTCGAGGTCGTGCGGCGCGGCCACGGTGTTGAGGATGAAGTCGAAGCTCTTGCGCGTGCGCGGCCATCTCCTCGGGATTGCGCGAGACGACCACTTCATCCGCGCCCAGCGCCTTGGCCGCGTCGCGCTTGGACTCGGACGTGGTGAAGGCCACGACGTGCGCGCCCATCGCGTGCGCCAGCTTGATGCCCATGTGGCCCAGGCCGCCGATGCCGACCACGCCGACCTTCTGGCCCGGCCCCACCTTCCAGTGGCGCAGCGGCGAATAGGTGGTGATGCCCGCGCACAGCAGCGGCGCCACGGCGGCCAGCTGCGCCTCGGGGTGGCGGATGCGCAGCACGTAGCGCTCGTGCACGACGATGCTGCTGCGAGTAGCCGCCCAGCGTGTGGCCGGGCGCGTCCGGCGTCGGGCCGTTGTAGGTGCCGACCATGTGGTCGCAGTAGTTCTCGAGCCCCTCGCCGCACTCGGCGCAGTGCTGGCAGCTGTCGACGATGCAGCCGACGCCGACCAGATCGCCGACCTTGAGGCCCGCCACGTGCGCGCCCAGCGCCGACACGCGCCCGACGATCTCGTGCCCCGGCACGCAGGGGTAGAGCGTGCCCGCCCATTCCGCGCGCACCTGGTGCAGGTCCGAGTGGCAGACGCCGCAGTAGGCGATGTCGATCTGCACGTCGTGCGCGCCCGGTGCGCGGCGGTCGATGTCCAGGGGTTGGAGGGGTTGGTCGCTGGCGTGGGCGCCGTAGGCTTTGGTGGTCATTGCAATGCTCCTTGCGGGAGGGTGAACGTCGGGCCCGCTGCGTCCATTCTGCGCGCGCGGTCAGGAACGCAGCACGACGCCCACCTGCAGCAGGGCCGCGCTGGCCCAAAGCTGGCCGTGTCGTCGCTTCCATCGAACTGCGGCCCGATCCGAAGGGGCGGCCGTGCCGGGCTGGGCCGTGGCCTGGCGCCGGCGTCACACTGTGTCGCCCAGCGTGGGCCGGTGGGCGGGCCGCTGCTGTGCTAGTAGCTCAGCCGCTCGGGCCGCACTTCCTGCAGGATGGTGGTGGCGATCTCTTCGATCGACTTGGTCGTCGACGACAGCCAGCGGATGCCGGCGCGCCGCATCATGGCTTCGGCTTCGCCCACTTCCATGCGGCAGTTTTCGCAGGCTGGCGTAGCGCGAGTCGGGGCGCCGTTCGTTGCGGATCTCGGACAGGCGCTCGGGGCTGATGGTCAGGCCGAAGATCTTCTTGCGGTGGGCACCAGCGCCGGCGGCAGCTGGCGGCGCTCGAAGTCTTCGGGGATCAGCGGGTAGTTGGCGGCCTTGAGGCCGTGCTGCATCGCCAGGTACAGGCTGGTCGGCGTCTTGCCGCTGCGCGAGACGCCGACCAGGATCACGTCGGCCTCTTCGAGGTTGCGGTGGCTCTGGCCGTCGTCGTGCGCCAGGCTGTAGTTGATGGCCTCGATGCGGTCCTGGTATTCCTTGTTCTTGCTGATGTCCGAAAAGCGCCCGACGCGGTGGTGCGACTTGATGCCGAGCTCCATCTCCAGCGGGTGCACGAAGGTGCCGAACATGTCCAGCAGCATGCCCTTGCAGCCTTGCTGGATCACCTTGAGCACTTCCATGTTCACCAGCGTGGTGAAGACGATGGGCTTGTTGCCCTCGAGCTCGGCCGTGTGGTTGATCTGGCGCACCACCTGGTGCGCCTTGTCGACGGTGTCGGTGAACGGCAGGCGCACGCGGCGCGGCACCAGCTCGAACTGCGCCAGGATGGCATTGCCGAAGGTTTCGGCGGTGATGCCGGTGCCGTCCGAGACGAAGAAAACGGTGCGTTGGTGCGTGGTCATGGTGCGCGGGAGGAAGCCTACAATTGCGCCGATTATCCGAATTCCCGCCATGCAAGCGCACAACCCACAAGCACAACGACAAAGTCGTGCTGCTGCATGGCCGCTGGCCCGCTTCTCCAGACGGGCGCCAGCACTGAACCGCTTTCAACTTCTGGAGCTTTCCCATGTCTGCACTTTTCAGCCCGACCGCCCTGGTCGTACCGTTTGAAAACCTGAGAATGACCGACGTCGAGTCGGTCGGCGGCAAAAACGCCTCGCTCGGCGAGATGATTTCGCAACTGCCCCAGGGCGTGCGCGTGCCCACGGGCTTTGCCACCACGGCGCACGCATTCCGCCAGTTCCTGGCCCTCGAAGGCCTGGCCGACAAGATCAGTGCCAAGCTCGCCGCGCTCGACACCGAAGACGTGCGCGCGCTCGCCACCGTGGGCGCCGAGATCCGCGCCATGGTCGAGGCCCAGCCGTTTCCGGCCGACCTGCAGCAGGCCATTGGCGAAGCGTTTGCCACCCTGTCTGCCGGCAACCCGCAGGCCAGCTTTGCGGTGCGCTCGTCCGCCACGGCCGAAGACCTGCCCGACGCCTCGTTCGCCGGCCAGCAGGAGACCTTCCTCAACGTCGTCGGCATCGACGACGTGCTGCACAAGATGAAGGAGGTGTTCGCCTCGCCTCTACAACGACCGCGCCATCAGCTACCGCGTGCACAAGGGCTTCGAGCACGACGTGGTCGCGCTGTCGGCCGGCGTGCAGCGCATGGTGCGCTCCGACCTGGGCGCGGCCGGCGTGATGTTCACCATCGACACCGAGTCGGGCTTCGAAGACGTGGTGTTCATCACCCGCAGCTACGGCCTGGGCGAGACCGTGGTGCAGGGCGCCGTCAACCCCGACGAGTTCTACGTGCACAAGCCCATGCTGCGCGCGGGCAACAAGGCCGTGATCCGCGCGCAACCTGGGCAGCAAGCTGATCCAGATGGTGTTTGCCAGCCCGCAAGAAAAAGCCGCCGAGGGCAAGCTCATCAAGACCGTCGACGTGCCCGCCGAGCAGCGCAACCGCTATTCGCTGACCGATGCCGATGTCGAGCAGCTGGCGCGCTACGCGCTGGTGATCGAGCAGCACTACGGCCGCCCGATGGACATCGAGTGGGGCAAGGACGGCCAGGACGGCCAGCTCTACATCCTGCAGGCCCGGCCCGAGACCGTGAAGAGCCAGTCCAAGGGGCAGGCCGAGCTGCGCTACAAGTTGAAGGGCACAGGCCCGGTGCTGGCCGAGGGCCGCGCCATCGGCCAGAAGATCGGCACCGGCCCGGTGCGCCTGGTGCACAGCATCGCCGAGATGGACAAGGTGCAGCCCGGCGACGTGCTGGTGACCGACATGACCGACCCGAACTGGGAGCCGGTGATGAAGCGCGCCAGCGCCATCGTCACCAACCGCGGCGGGCGCACCTGCCACGCCGCCATCATTGCGCGCGAGCTGGGCATTCCGGCCGTGGTGGGCTGCGGCGACGCCACGGAGCATCTGAAAGACGGCACGCTGGTGACGGTGAGCTGCGCCGAGGGCGACACCGGCCACATCTACGACGGCCTGCTGGAGACCGAAGTGACCGAGGTGCAGCGCGGCGAAATGCCCGCCTCGCCCGTGAAGATCATGATGAACGTCGGCAACCCGCAGCTGGCCTTCGACTTCGCCCAGCTGCCCAACGAGGGCGTGGGCCTGGCGCGGCTCGAATTCATCATCAACAACAACATCGGCGTGCACCCCAAGGCCATCCTCGACTACCCCGCCGTCGATGCCGACCTGAAAAAGGCCGTGGAGTCCGTGGCCCGGGGCCATGCCAGCCCGCGCGCGTTCTATGTGGACAAGGTGGCCGAGGGCGTGGCGACGATTGCCGCCGCCTTCTGGCCCAAGCCCGTGATCGTGCGCCTGTCGGACTTCAAGAGCAACGAATACCGCAAGCTGATCGGCGGCAGCCGCTACGAGCCCGAAGAAGAAAACCCGATGCTCGGTTTCCGCGGCGCAGCGCGTTATGTGAGCGCCGAGTTTGGCGAGGCCTTCGCCATGGAGTGCGAGGCGCTCAAGCGCGTGCGCAACGAGATGGGCCTGACCAACGTGCAGATCATGGTGCCCTTCGTGCGCACGCTGGGCCAGGCCGAGCGCGTCACGCAGCTGCTGGCGCAGCACGGCCTGCCGCGCGGCGAGAACGGTCTCAAGCTGATCATGATGTGCGAGATCCCGAGCAACGCCATCCTGGCCGAGCAGTTCCTCGCGTTCTTCGACGGCTTCTCCATCGGCTCCAACGACCTGACCCAGCTCACGCTGGGCCTGGACCGCGACTCGGGCCTGGAGCTGCTCGCGGCCGACTTCGACGAGCGCGATCCGGCGGTGCAGGCACTGATCCACCTGGCCATCAAGGCCTGCCGGGCCCAGGGCAAGTACATCGGCATTTGCGGCCAGGGGCCCAGCGACCACCCCGACTTTGCGCAGTGGCTCGCGAACGAAGGCATCTCGTCGATCTCGCTCAACCCCGACAGCGTGATTGCCACCTGGCAGCAGCTGGCCGGCTGAGTCCGCTCAAGCACCATGCGTGCCGTGCCCAGCGCCGAGGACGAAGCGCAAGAGGCGCGGCCGTTCCCGCCCGACCTGCACGATGTGCGGCACCTCAAGCTCAAGGCCGCACTGCTGCTGGTCTGGGTGGCGGTGTCGTTTGGCGCCATCTTCTTCGCACGCGACCTGTCGCTGTCGTGGGGCGGCTGGCAGCTGGGCTACTGGATGGCCTCGCAGGGCGCGGTGCTGGTGTTCATCGCCATCGTGGTGGTCTATGCCTGGGCCATGAGCCGCTTTGAGCGCAGCGACGGCACCGCTGCCGCGCCTTCACCGGGCACGGAGGGTGCCGATGGGTGAGCCCGGCACCGGCGCCAGCTACCTGCGGCGCCTGCACCGCATCCTTGCGCTCTATGTGCTGGGAGTGCTGGGTTTTCTCGCGTTGATGGCCTGGGCCGAACACAGCGGCCTGTCGCGCCAGTGGATCGGGCCGATCTTCCTGTTCCTCACCGTCATGGTCTATGCCGCCATCGGCGTGTATGGCCGCACGACCGACCCCGAGGAGTACTACGTCGCGGGCCGGCGCATTCCGCCCATGTACAACGGCATGGCTGCGGCTGCCGACTGGATGAGCGCGGCCTCGTTCATCAGCCTCTCGGGCGCGCTGTACCTGCAGGGCTTCTCGGGCACGCCCGGGCACACCGGCGGGCTGGCCTATCTGCTGGGCTGGACCGGGGGCTTTTGCCTGGTGGCGCTGCTGATCGCGCCGCACCTGCGGGCGATGAAGCTCTACACGATTCCTGATTTTTTCCAGGTCCGTTTCGGCGGGCGCTGGCCGCGCGTGATCGCCGCGCTGGCCGCCGTGCTGTGCTCGTTCACCTATGTGGTGGCGCAGATCTACGGCGTGGGCCTGATCGCCTCGCGCCTGACGGGCGTGCAGTTCGAGATCGGCATCATGCTCGGGCTCGGCGGCGTGCTGCTGTGCTCGTTTCTGGGCGGCATGCGCGCCATCACCTGGACGCAGGTCGCGCAGTACGTGGTCGTGCTGCTGGCGTTCCTGATCCCGGTGTCCTGGCTGGCCTACAAGCAGCTGGGCAACCCGGTGGCGCCGCTGGTCTATGGCGCGCAGATCGGCAAGATCGCCGACCTCGAGGCGCAGCTGCTGAACTCGCCCGCCGAGCACCAGGTGATGGCTGCCTACCTGCAGCGTGCGCGCGACTTCGAGGCGCGCCTGCAGGACGTGGATGCAGCGCTGGAGCGCCAGCGCGCCGAGCTGCAGGAGCGCCTGCACCGGCTGCGCGCGCAGAACGCCGACGTCGGCCTGATCGTCATGGCCAGCCGCGAGCTCGCTGTGATGCCGCGCGACGCCGCGGCTGCGCGCGAGCACTGGAAGCGGCAGATGCGCGAGAGCTATGAGCGCGCGCGCCCGCTGGGCGGCCTGCCGCGGCACAGCCAAGCCTATGTGGGAGACCCGGACGGCACGCCGCAGGAGCGCGCCGACTACGAGACGACGCGGCGCAACTTCCTGGCGTTGATGTTCTGCCTGATGGTCGGTACGGCCGGGCTGCCGCACCTGCTCACGCGCTACTACACCGCGCCCTCGGTGGCAGACGCGCGCACCTCGGTGGCCTGGTCGCTGTTCTTCATCGCGCTGCTGTACCTCAGCGCGCCCGCGCTGGCCGTGCTGGTGAAGTTCGAGGTCATGAACAACCTCGCGGGCAGCAGTTTCGACGCGCTGCCCACCTGGATGGCGCAGTGGGCCCACGTCGATGGCGCGCTGCTGTCGGTGGAAGACGTGAACGGCGACGGCATCGTGCAGTTTTCCGAGATCCGCCTGGGCGCCGACCTCATCATGCTGGCCACGCCCGAGATCGGCGGTCTGCCCTATGTGGTGTCGGGGCTGGTGGCCGCGGGCGGGCTCGCGGCGGCGCTGTCTACCGCCGACGCGCTGCTGCTGACCATCAGCAACGCCCTGGTGCGCGACCTGTATTTCCAGTCGCGCCCGCGCGCCGCCTCGCCCGAGCAGCGCGTGATCCTGACCAAGTTCGCGCTGCTCGCGGTGGCGCTGGTGGCGGCGTTCGTGGCGGCCCTCAAGCCGTCCGAGATCCTGCCCATGGTGTCGGCCTCGTTCTCCCTGGCGGCATCGGCGTTCGTGCCGGTGATGGTGCTGGGCATTTTCTGGCGCGGCACCACGCGCGCGGGCGCGGTCGCCGGCATGCTCTGCGGCCTGGGCGTGGCGGTGTACTACATGCTCTCGCATGTGCCGGCGCTGCAGGGGCTGCCGCGCTGGCTGATGGCCGATGGCCTGTGGTTTGGCATCCAGCCCATTTCAGCCGGCGTGTTTGGCGTGCCGGCCGGGCTGGTGTCGGCCTGGCTGGTGAGCTGGGTGACGCGGCCGGCGCCGCCGCAGCCGCAGGTGCGCCTCGAGATGTGAGCGCCTTGGCGCCGGGGCGCCGGGCAGGGCGGCAGTGCGCAGTCGCCTATGGACCAGGGCTTATGGATAGCCCCGATGTGCAAAGGCGGCAGGTTCTGCGAATCTCCGCGGCAAGATACCGCAGGCACCCTGCACAGGAAAATCGATGCGACTTGCCAAAACCGACGCCGGCCAACAGGCGCTCAAGGAGCGCCACGGCGTGCTCAGCGCGCGCCAGCGCACCGCGTTCATCCTGTTCGATGGCAAACGCGCCACGGCCGAGGTGCTGGCCGCCACCGCCGCCATGGGGATCACGCACAGCGATGTGGAAGCGATGCTGGAGCAGGGCCTGCTGGCGCCCGCGGCGGACAGCGCCGCAGTGGAGGCGCCTTCCGGCCGACTTGGCAGCGGGCGTTCCGACCAGGCCCGCTACCAGGCGGCCTACCCGATCGCCATCGAGATCACGGCCGCACTGGGTTTGCGCGGCTTTCGGCTGAACCTTGCGGTCGAAGGCGCGGGCGGGTACGAGGCGCTGGCCGCGTTGGCCCCAAAGATCCGCGAGGCCGTGGGAGCGGCGCCGTTTGCGCGCCTGGAACACGCCTTGTTCGCCTGATGCGGTCCGATCCCACGCGCACGTTGCCGGCGCCTCTGCGCCTTCGGTTCGCGCTGGGGCTCTGAAAGGGAAGGGCGCGCGCAGCGCAAAACAAAAAAGCGGCCTGAAGCCGCTTGTGGGTTGCCGAAGAGGCGAGGGCGCTGGTTCAGCGGCCCACCTTGAGCAGTTCCACATCGAATTTCAGCGTGGCGTTGGGCGGGATCACGCCGCCGGCGCCGCGCGCGCCGTAGCCCAGGGCTGCGGGGATGACCAGGGTGCGCTGGCCGCCCACCTTCATGCCCTGCACGCCTTCGTCCCAGCCCTTGATCACCATGCCGGCGCCCAGGCCGAAGGCAAAGGCGTCGTTGCGGTCGCGGCTGGAGTCGAACTTGGCGCCCTGCACGCCGTCGTTGTAGAGCCAGCCGGTGTAGTGCACCGTCACTTGCTGGCCCTTGGTGGCTTCAGCGCCTTCGCCCACCGTGGTGTCTTCGTACTGCAGGCCCGAGGCCGTGGTGGTCAATGCCATGAAAAATCCTTGTCTTGAATGCTATTGAATAAAGAGCTGTCAGCGCTTGCCAGTAAAGCGTTACCGGCCCTTTTGATGCAAAAGATGCAGGCGCTGGCGGTGCTGCTTACTTTTTGGCGCGGCCGGCCACCCAGCGCGTGGCGAAGGCCTGCACGTCGGAGAGGCGCTTGAGCAGGTCGGAGCCCGGCGCGGTGACGGTGTAGCCGTCGCTGCCATGGTCCACCAGGCCCGCTTCGCGCAGCTCCTTGATGCGGGTATTGAGCGTGTTGGGCGTGATGCCCCCGACGCTGTCCTGCAGCAGGCGAAAGGTCTGCGGGTGACCGTCTCGCAGTGCCCACAGCACGCGCAAGGCGTAGCGGCACTCGAGCCGTTCAAACAGTTGGTTGATGGCGGCGTTCTCTTTGGAGCTCATGAAGCTTCTCCTTGCGCAATGGGGACTCAAAGGCGGTTCAGCGCCAGCGGCTGGGCGCTTGGGGCGCCCGGCGCACTATAGCGCCGAATCTATTTTGCTACAAGTTTAATAGCTCAAGATGCATGCCTGTCATGCGCCAAGCCGGCAAACTGCATAGCCTCCGCGAAAGTGTTGCCGGACCGCCACGGTCGGGGAGTTCAGGGGCGGCCCGCGCCGAGCAGGTGCTCCACCAGCAGCTGCGCGGCCGGCGCCAGCGCTTCGGCGCTGCGAAAGCAGATGGCAAAGCGCCGTTGCGCCCAGGCGTCCGACAGCGGCACCACGCGCACGTCGGCGGTGGCGGCAAAGGGCTCGGCCACCTCGCGCGGCACCACGCTGATGGCCAGGTTGGCGCGCACCACGCGCAGCGCCGCATCGAAGTTGGACACCAGCACGCGGTGCGCCAGGGTCTTGCCCTCCACCGCCGCCGCGCGCGCCAGCAGCACCTGCACGGCGCTGAGGGCCGGCATGCTGACGAATTCATGCTCCAGCACATCGCTAAAGCGCACAGAGGGCAGCTGGGCCACGGGGTGGGACGCGTGCGCCACGATGGCCAGGTGGTCGCTGCGGTAGGGGCGTGTCTGCAGCCCTTGCAGGTCGGCCGCATCCCAGCAGATGCCGATGGAGGCGCTGCCTTCGTGGATGCCGCGCACCACGTCGGGGCTCACGCGCTCTTCCATGCTGACCTGGATGTCGCGGTGCGCCGGGTTCTGCAGAAAGGCCGCCACGTCGTCCGCCAGCGATTCGGCCATGACGGAGGCCGTGACCAGCATGCGCACATGGCCGCGGATGCCGGTGGCATAGGCGGCCATGTCGCGCTCGATCTGCCCCGCGCTCGCCAGCATGGTGCGCGCGTGCTCGAGCAGCGTTTCGCCGGCCGCCGTAGGGACCACGCCCCGGCGCCGGCGCACCAGCAGCGGCGTGCCCACGGTGCGCTCGAGCTGGGCCAGACGCTTGCTGATGGCCGAACCGACGATGGCTTCCTGTTCGGCCACGCGGGCGATGTTGCGGCTGTCGCAGACGGCCACGAACAGGCGCAGGGTCAGCAGGTCGAGGTCGCGCATGGCCGGGCGTGTGGGCTTTTGTGAGATTCCATCTGGGAAGCATAAATGTTCCGGAATAGATTTCCTGAATCCAAATGGAATTTCTAGAATGGCGCCAGATTTTGGAGACCCGCATGCCCCCCAGCCCCCTTCCATCCTGTCCGCCCCGCAGCGCCGTGGTCCGCGAAGTGGGGCTGCGCGACGGTCTGCAGAGCATTGCCACCATCGTTCCGACCGCAGACAAGATCGCCTGGATCGATGCCGCCTATGCGGCCGGCCAGCGCGAGATCGAGGTGGGCTCGTTCGTGCCCGCGCGCCTGCTGCCCCAGCTGGCCGACACCGCCGAGGTGCTGGCCCATGCCAAGACGCTGCCCGGGCTGGTGGCCTCGGTGCTGGTGCCGAACCTGAAGGGAGCCGAGCGCGCCATCGACTGCGCTGCCGACCTGCTGGTCGTGCCCCTGTCGGCCAGCCACGCGCACAGCCTGGCCAACCTGCGCAAGACGCCCGACGAGGTGGTGGCCGAGGTGGCGCGCATCCGCGCGCTGCGCGACGCCGCCGGCAGCCGCACGCTGATCGAAGGCGGCGTGGGCACGGCCTTTGGCTGCACGCTGCAGGGCGAAGTGGCCGAGAGCGAGGTACTGCGCCTGATGCAGGCCCTGCTCGACGCCGGCGCCGACCGCGTGAGCCTGGCCGACACCGTGGGCTATGCCGACCCGGCCGGCGTGCAGCGCCTGTTCGAGAAGGCCCGCGCGCTGGTGGGCGAGCGCCTGGCTTGCGCGCATTTCCACGACACGCGCGGCATGGGCCTGGCCAATGCCTATGCGGCCTGGCAGACCGGCATCACGCGCTTCGATGCCTGCCTGGCCGGCATCGGCGGCTGCCCGCACGCCCCGGGCGCCAGCGGCAACGTTGCCACCGAAGACCTGGCCTTCATGCTCGAGCGCATGGGCGTGGCCACGGGCCTCGACGTCCCCGCGCTGCTGGCGCTGCGCCAGCGCGTGCCAGGGCTGGCTGGCCGGCGAGACGCTGCACGGCACACTGTGGCAGGCGGGCCTTCCGCGCCATCTTTCTGCCGCTGCGCAGCCCCTGGCGACCGCGAGCGCTTGATATTCTTACCGTTCTGCCTCGATGAATTCCTCTGCTGTTCCTTCCCCATCCTCTTCCGCCGTCGACGGCGCTGCCGTGCCCAAGCCCCTGCCGCTGGCCGGCATCCGTGTCGTCGAGTTTTCCCACATGGTCATGGGCCCGACCTGCGGCATGGTGCTGGCCGACCTGGGCGCCGAGGTCATCAAGGTCGAGCCCGTGGACGGCGACCGCACGCGCCATTTGCTGGGCGCGGGGGCGGGCTTTTTCCCGATGTTCAACCGCAACAAGAAAAGCGTGGCCATCGACCTGCGCCATGCGCAGGGCCTGGAGGTGGCGCTGCGCCTGGCCGGCACGGCCGATGTGGTGGTGCAGAACTTCAAGCCCGGCGTGATGGCCAAGTACGGCCTGGACCATGCGGCGCTGAGCCGGCTCAACCCCGGCCTGGTCTATGTGAACCACACCGGCTTCCTGCCCGGCCCCTACGAGCACCGCACGGCGCTCGACGAGGTGGTGCAGATGATGGGTGGGCTGGCCTACATGACCGGGCGCCCGGGCGACCCGCTGCGCGCGGGCACCAGCGTCAACGACATCATGGGCGGCATGTTCGGTGCGATCGGCGCCATGGCCGCGCTGATGCAGCGCAGCGTGACGGGGCAGGGGCAGGAGATCGACTCGGCGCTGTTCGAGAACAACGTCTTCCTGGTGGGCCAGCACATGATGCAGTACGCCGTGACCGGCGAGCCCGCCGCGCCGATGCCCGACCGCATCTCGTCGTGGGCGGTGTACGACGTGTTCAGCGTCAAGGACGGCGGGCAGATCTTCCTGGCCGCCGTCAGCGATGCGCAGTGGATCACCTTCTGCGACGCCATGGGCTATGCCGACCTGAAGGCCGACCCGGCACTGGCCCTGAACAACGACCGCGTGCGCGCCCGGCCCACGCTGCTGCCCGAGCTGCGCCGGCGCCTGGCCGCGCACACGGCGCAGGAGCTGTCGGCCATCTTCGAGCGGCACGGCCTGCCGTTCGCGCCGATTTCGCGGCCTGAAGAGCTGCTGGACGATCCGCACCTGCACGCCACGGGCGGGCTGGCCGAGATCACGCTGCCCGACGGCGAGCGCGCCGGGCAGACCGCGCGCACCACCTTGCTGCCGCTGCGCATGGGCGGCGAGCGCATGGGCGTGCGCATGGACCCGCCGACGCTGGGCCAGCACACGCAGGAGTTGCTGGCAAGCCTGGGCTATACGCCCGAGCAGACGCAGGCGCTGCTGGCGGCCTCGGCCATTGCCTGACCGATCGGTATTTACACTTCCGGGCGCAAGCGCAGCGGCAGTCTGCGCAGCCCTTCACCACGATCCCACCTGGAGACAACCATGCCCTCGCTTCCCCCGCCACAGACCGCTCTGCCGCCGCGCGCGCCGCTGACGCGCCGCCATGCCCTTGCCTTGGGCGCTGCCGCCCTGGGCGCACCGGCGCTGGCCTTGGCGCAGCTGGGCGACAAGCCCCTGCGCATCATCCTGCCGCTGTCCGCCGGATCGGGCGCGGACGGGGCCGTGCGCGCCATCAGCAACAGCCTGGCCAAAGCGCTCGGCCATCCGGTGGTGATCGAGAACCTGCCCGGCGCGGGCGGCATCACCGGCACGACGCAGATCGTGCGCGCGGCCAAGGATGGCTCGGTGATCGGCGTGGTCTCGAACAACCACGTGGTCAACCCCAGCGTCTACAAGAACATCCCGTTCGACTCGATCGAAGACATCACGCCGATTACCGTGATCGGCGCGACGCCCTTCGTGCTCGTGGCGCATCCGTCGGTGCCGGCGCGCAACGTCAAGGAGCTGATCGCCCTCGCCAAGGCCAAGCCCGGCGTGCTGAACTACGGGTCCTCGGGCAACGGCACCATCCTGCACCTGGGCGCGGCGATGTTCATGGACCAGGCGCAGATCGACGTGAAGCACATTCCCTACCGCGGCATGGCCCCGTTGATGAACGACATCCTGGGCGGGCAGGTGCAGCTCGGCGTGGTGGCGGTGGCGCCCGCCGCCGCGCACATCAAGAGCGGCACGCTGCGCGCCATCGGCGTGAGCACCGCCACGCGCGTGCCCTCGCTGCCCGACGTGCCGACCATCGCCGAGCAGGGCCTGCCGCGCTACGAGCTCGAGGGCTGGATCGCCGCCATCGCACCCGCCGGCACGCCCAAGGCCGAGGTGGCCCGGCTGTACAACGGCTTCAAGGCCGCGCTGGCCATGCCCGAGGCGCGCGACGCGCTGGTGGCGCAGGGCTACGAGATCAAGCTCATGCCGCCCGAGCCCTCGGCCGCCTTTTTCCGCAGCGAGCTCGCGCGCATGGCGCAGGTGGTCAAGAACGCCAACGTGAAGATGGATTGATGCTCCTGAAACAGGAGCTATCAGCGCAGGCTGGGTCTGCGCTGGAGGCCTAAAACGCTTCAAATTTCCCGCGGCTGCGACCGCGCATGAAAAAAGCCCTGCCGCGGGAGCGGACAGGGCTTTTTATTGGGGGAAGGGCCAGGGCCCAGGCCCCGTACGCTTACAGCGAGTCGATGAAGCTGCGCAGCTTGTCGGAGCGGCTCGGGTGCTTGAGCTTGCGCAGCGCCTTGGCTTCGATCTGGCGGATGCGCTCGCGCGTCACGTCGAACTGCTTGCCGACTTCTTCGAGCGTGTGGTCGCTGGTCATCTCGATACCGAAGCGCATGCGCAGCACCTTGGCTTCGCGCGGCGTCAGGCCGTCGAGGATGTCCTTGACCACGTCGCGCAGGCCGGCCTGCATCGCCGCTTCGATCGGGGCGGTGTTGGCGCCGTCCTCGATGAAGTCGCCCAGGTGGCTGTCGTCGTCGTCGCCGATCGGGGTTTCCATCGAGATCGGCTCCTTGGCGATCTTCATGATCTTGCGGATCTTGTCCTCGGGGATCTCCATCTTCTCGGCCAGCACGGACGCATCGGGCTCGAAGCCGAACTCCTGCAGGTGCTGGCGCGAGATGCGGTTCATCTTGTTGATGGTCTCGATCATGTGCACCGGGATGCGGATGGTGCGCGCCTGGTCGGCGATGCGACCGCGTGATGGCCTGGCGGATCCACCAGGTGGCGTAGGTCGAGAACTTGTAGCCGCGGCGGTATTCGAACTTGTCCACGGCCTTCATCAGGCCGATGTTGCCTTCCTGGATCAGGTCGAGGAACTGCAGGCCGCGGTTGGTGTACTTCTTGGCGATCGAGATCACGAGGCGCAGGTTGGCCTCGATCATCTCCTTCTTGGCGCCGCGCGAGGTCGACTCGCCCGCGTTCATGCGCTTGTTGATGCCCTTGAGCTCGGCCAGCGGCACCACCACGCGCGACTGGATGTCGGCGAGCTTTTGCTGCAGGTCCTGGATCGGCGGGATGTTGCGCGCCATCACGGTGCTCCAGGGCTTGCCGGCAGCCGCCTGCTTCTCGACCCATTGCAGGTTCAGCAGGTTGGCGGGGAAGTCCTTGATGAAGAGCTCCTGGGGCATGCCGCACTTGTCCACGATGATGCGGCGCAGCTCGCGCTCTTTCTTGCGCACGTCGTCGACCTGCGCGCGCACCGTGTCGCACAGCTTCTCGATGGTCTTGGCCGTGAAGCGGATGGTCATGAGCTCGTTCGCTCAGCGCGTGCTGCGCCTTCATGTAGGCCGGCGTGCCGTAGCCTTCCTTGTCGTAGATCTTGTGGATCTTCTCGAACATCTCGCGCATGCTTGTCGAAGCGGCGCAGCGCCTCGCTCTTGAGCTCTTCGAGCTTCTTGGTCAGCGCCTTGGAGCCGCCCTTGCCGTCGTCGTCGTCTTCCTCGTCGAACTCGTCGAAGTCTTCCTCGGCCACATAGTCGTCGGCCTCGTTGGGGTTGGTGAAGCCGTCGACGATGGTCGTGATGACGACCTTGCCTTCGCGGATTTCCTCGCCCATGTTGAGGATCTCGGCAATGGTGGCGGGCGATCCGCTGATCGCCTCCATCATGTCCATCAGGCCGCCTTCGATGCGCTTGGCGATTTCGATTTCGCCCTCGCGCGTGAGCAGCTCCACGGTGCCCATCTCGCGCATGTACATGCGCACCGGGTCGGTGGTGCGGCCGAATTCGCTGTCCACGGTGGACAGGGCGGCTTCGGCGGCTTCCTCGGCTTCTTCCTCGGTGGCGGCGGTCGGCGCGGTGTTGGTGACCAGCAGGGTCTCGGCGTCGGGCGTCTGCTCGTAGACCGCCACGCCCAGGTCGTTGAGCATGGAGATCACGACCTCGAGCGTTTCGGCATCGACCAGCTTGTCGGGCAGGTGGTCGTTGATTTCGCCGTGCGTGAGGTAGCCGCGCGTCTTGCCCAGCTTGATCAGGGTCTTGAGGCGCTGGCGGCGCTTGGCCATGTCTTCTTCGGACAGGACGGTCTCGTCCAGGCCGAATTCCTTCATCAGGCGCGTTCTTTGGCCTTGCTGATCTTCATGCGCAGGGGCTTGACCTTCTCGGCCGGTGCGGCCGCCGTGGTCTCGGCTTCGGCCTCGGGTTCGCCTTCGAGGTCCGCTTCGATGTCGGACAGGTCGGCGTCGTCCGCGGCGTCATCGGCCGCGCCCGCCTTGGGCTTGCGCCCGCGCTTGGCCGGTGCCTTGGCGGCCGCGGTGGCGGTGCCGGCGGCCTTGGCGGGGCGGCCAGGGCGCTTCTTCGGCGCTTCGTCGGTGGCGGTGGCGTCACCCGCTGCGCTTGCGGTCTTGGTGCGGGCGGCTTTCTTCAACAATTCATCGGCGGCTTTGGTCAGCTCGGCAGAACTTTTCACAGGTGGGACTTTCTTGTCCACCGAAGCCGCTTGCGCAGCCGGGGGGACGGCAGCGGCCTTGGCCGGTGGTTTCTTGGCGGTTGCAGGAGAGGTCTTGGCGGCGGTGCCTGGGGCGGACTTGGGCAGCTTCGCGGACTTTTGAGCGGGCATGGTGCAACCTCAAAATCAAAATCAAACACAAAGAAAACACAAGCGCCACGGGCTTCGGCGCGGGTGGCACGGCAAAGGCGGGGCCTTTGCGGTTGGAGGGGTCACCCTCAGCGGCAAGATGTCTGGGCGAACATTTGGGGTGCAGTCCTTGCGGTGTAAAGGGCGGTTGTGCGTGTGTGTCACGGTGGCCCGGTCCGGAGGTGTTGCTGTCGCTCTTGCCGACTTAAACCCTAAATTATACCGGCCGTGCCAATTTCAAGAGGGCAGCTGCGCCAGTTTTTCCAGCGCCACGCGCCGCGCCTGCAGTTCGCGGTAGCGCTGCAGCGCGCCCGGATCGGTGCGCGCGGCCTGCAGCGCCTCGGTCTCCTGCTGGCGCAGCTGCTCGGCCAGCATGCGGTTGAGCAGGCCGCGCAGCTCCATGCGCAGCTCGCGCGTGTCGCCTTCGGTCTGGGCGTGCGAGCCGGTCATCACGCGCTCGGCGATGGCCTCGCAGGCGTGGCCGCGCAGGCTCTCGCGCAGCACGGCCCACGGCTGGGTGCCGTTTTCGTGGAACTGGCCCTCGAGCCAGGCGAACAGCGGCCCGTGCGGCGCCGGCAGGGCGCACAGGGCGGCCTGGTCCTCGTGCGCGAGCGTGTCCAGGAAATCCATGTGCGACAGCAGCAGGCGCGCGGCGTGGTCGGCGCGGCTGGCGGGCGCCGCGCGCGGGCCGCGCGGCTCGCTCTCCCACGCGGGCGCCGGGGGCGCGCCGCCATAGCCGCCACTGCCACGGCGCGGAAAGCGCGGGTTGGTGCGCGCGCTGGGGCGCTGCACCGGAGCGCCCGCGTGCGCGCTGCCCTGCGGCGCGCTGGCGGCGCCT
Organism: uncultured beta proteobacterium; assembly: GCA_963703375.1. Classification (GTDB taxonomy): domain Bacteria; phylum Pseudomonadota; class Gammaproteobacteria; order Burkholderiales; family Burkholderiaceae_C; genus Simplicispira. Next base: position 1,556,546 of record CAVPEF010000004.1, read on the forward strand.
GCCTCGCCGGCGTCGCGCGGCGCCGGGGCGCGCGCGCCGCCCTGGCCGCGGGCGGCATCGCGTGCGCTGGCCTGGCCCCAGACTTCCGCGAGGTCGCGCGCATCGAGCTGGGCCAGAGCGGCCAGTCTCGCCCAGCAGCTGGCGCTTGAGCACGCCGTCGGGCAGCGGCTCCCACAGCGGCCGCGCGTTGCTGGCCATGTGGGCGCGCCCCTCGGCGCGTGCCCAGGTCGCACCGTTCGCTGGCGGCGTCGACCAGGAAGCGGCTCAGCGGCATCGCGTCGCCGACGAAGCGCGCAAACGCCTCGCTGCCGTGGTCGCGCATGAAGCTGTCGGGGTCGTGCTCGGCCGGCAGGAACAGGAACTTGATGGTGCGCATGTCGGTGGCGTAGGGCAGGGCGCCGTCGAGCGCCTTGCGCGCGGCGCGCCGGCCGGCGCGTCGCCGTCGAAGCTGAAGACCACCGATGTCGGTGAAGCGGAACAGCTTCTGCACATGCTCGGGCGTGCAGGCCGTGCCCAGCGTGGCCACCGCGTTCGGAAAGCCCAGCTGCGCCAGCGCCACCACGTCCATGTAGCCCTCGGTGACCAGCGCGTAGCCCTGCTCGCGGATGCGCGGTGCGCGCCTCGAACAGGCCGTAGAGCTCGCGGCCCTTGCTGAACACCGGCGTTTCGGGCGAATTGAGGTACTTGGGCTTGTCGTCGCCGAGCACGCGCCCGCCAAAGCCGATGCATTCGCCCTTGACGTTGCGGATCGGGAACATCAGCCGGTCGCGGAAGCGGTCGTAGCGGCTGCACGTCGTCGGCGTTCTCGTCGTTGACGATGACCAGGCCGCTCTCGGCCAGCAGCGGGTCGTCGTAGTGCGGGAACACGCTGGCCAGGCCGCGCCAGCCTTCGGGCGCATAGCCCAGGCCGTAGCGCTTGGCGATCTCGCCCGAGACGCCGCGGCCCTTGAGGTAGTCGATGGCGCGCTGCGAGCTGCGCAGCTGCTGGCGGTAGGCGTCGCCGGCCTTTTCGAGCACGTCGGTCAGCGTGGCCTGCTTCTGCCGCTGGGCCGCGGCGCGCTCGCGCTCCTGCGGCGAGAGCGTCGTCCTCGGGCACCTGCAGGCCGGTTTGCTGGGCCAGGTCCTTGCACGGCTTCGACGAAGGTCATGCCGGCGTGGTCCATCAGGAAGCCGATGGCGTTGCCGTTCTTGCCGCAGCCAAAGCAGTGGTAGAACTGCTTGGTGGGGCTGACGCTGAAGGAAGGCGACTTTTCGCCGTGGAAGGGGCACAGGCCCATGAAGTTGGCGCCGCCCTTCTTGAGCTGGACGTAGCGGCCGACGATCTCGACCACGTCGGCGCGTGCGATCAGCTCCTGGATGAATGATTGGGGAATGGACACGGCCGCATTTTCGCCCATCGCGGTTTTTCAGCGGCACGTCAGTTGGCCCTGCTGTAATGCGGCAGGCTTATTTTCAGCTTCGCAAGGACGCAAAACCATGAGCAGCATCTACGACCAGCACCTGCCCCGCACCCGTGCCAACCACGCGCCGCTGTCGCCGCTGGACTTCATCGAGCGCACCGCAGAGGTCTACCCCGAGCGCCTGGCCATCGTGCACGGCAGCCTGCGCCAGACCTGGGGCCAGACCTATGCGCGCGCGCGCCAACTGGCCAGCGCGCTGCAGCGCAGCGGCATTGGCAAGAACGACACCGTCGCCGTGATGCTGCCCAACACCCCGCCCATGGTCGAGGCGCACTTTGGCGTGCCGATGGCCGGCGCGGTGCTCAACGCGCTCAACACCCGGCTCGACCCCGAGGCCATCGCCTTCATGCTCGACCATGGCGAGGCCAAGGCCGTCATCGTCGACCCCGAGTTCGCGGGCACCATGGCGCGCGCGCTGGCGCTGCGCAGCGGCACGGCGCCGATCCGGGTCATCGAGGTGAGCGACGCCCTGTACGGCCCGGCCACCCAGTCGCTCGGCGGCACCGGCTACGAAGACTTCCTGGCCAGCGGCGACGCGCAGTTCGACTGGCAGATGCCCGGCGACGAGTGGGATGCGATCGCGCTCAACTACACGTCGGGCACCACCGGCAACCCCAAGGGCGTCGTCTACCACCACCGCGGCGCGGCGCTCAACGCCATCAGCAACGTGCTGGAGTGGGACATGCCCAAGCACGCGGTCTACCTGTGGACGCTGCCGATGTTCCACTGCAACGGCTGGTGCTTTCCGTGGACGGTGGCGGCACGCGCCGGCGTCAACGTGTGCCTGCGCCGCGTCGAAGCGCAAGCCATCTTCGACGCGATCCGCGAGCACGGCGTCACGCACTACTGCGGCGCGCCCATCGTGCACGGCCTGTTGGTCAACGCGCCGGCCGCGATGAAGGCCGGCCTGCCCGCCGGCGTCAAGGCCATGGTGGCCGGGGCTGCACCGCCCGCGTCGATGATCGAGGGCATGGAAAAGATGGGCTTCGACCTGACCCATGTCTATGGCCTGACCGAGGTCTACGGCCCCGCCACCGTCTGCGCCCAGCACGCGGCCTGGGAGCAGCTCGACATCGGCGAGCGCGCGCGCCTCAACGCGCGCCAGGGCGTGCGCTACCACCTGCAGCGCGCCGCCAGCGTGCGCGACCCCGAGACGCTGGCGCCGGTGCCGCACGACGGCGAGACCATGGGCGAGATCATGTTCCGCGGCAACATCGCCATGAAGGGCTACCTGAAGAACCCGCAGGCGACCGACGAGGCGTTTCGCGGCGGCTGGTTCCACAGCGGCGACCTGGCCGTGCAGTACCCCGACGGCTACATCAAGATCAAGGACCGCAGCAAGGACATCATCATCTCGGGCGGCGAGAACATTTCGTCCATCGAGGTCGAGGACGTGCTCTACCGCCACCCCGACGTGCTGGCCGCCGCCGTCGTCGCCAAGCCCGACCCGAAGTGGGGCGAGACGCCCTGCGCCTTCGTCGAGCTCAAGGCCGGCGCCAGCACCACGGCCCAGGAGATCGTGGCGCACTGCAAGGCGCACCTGGCCGGCTTCAAGGTGCCGCGCGCCGTGGTCTTCGGCCCCATCGCCAAGACCGCCACGGGCAAGATCCAGAAGTTCGAGCTGCGCAAGCAGGCCGGCTCGGCGGCAGCCATCGACGTCTGAACTATTGAATTGATAGCTGCCAGCGCTTGCTGTACAAGCGCTGCAGGCTGTTTTCATTCAAAAACCGAGGTGGCGCACCGGGCCGCAGGTGGAACCCGGCCGCCGGGCACGGGTCTGACCCCCTTTTTTGTATTCCAGAGGCGACTCCATTGCACATTGACTTCCTGGCGCAAGCCGATCCCTGGGTCCAGGCCGTGGCCGGGCTGGCACTGCTGTTTTTGCTGGCCATGGCCGCGCGTGGCCTGGCGCTGTTGCTGTTCCTGCCGGTGCTGCGGCGCGTGCGTGCACGCGCCCGCTCGTGGCCGACCGATGTGCTGCTGCACGACGACGTGCTGCGCCGCGTGGCGCGCGTGCTGCCGTCGCTGGTGGTGCAACTGGGCGTGGAGCGCATACCGCACCTCGACCCCACCTTCGCCACCGTGGTCGGCAACGTGGCGATGGCCTTCATGGCGCTGCAGGTGGTGCGCGCGCTGATGGCGATGCTCGACGCGATGCTGCAACTGCAGCAGCAGGGCGGGCGCCACGAGGGGGCGCAGGCGGCCGCGCACAAGGCGCGTTCGATCAAGAGCTATGTGCAGCTGGGCAAGCTGGTGCTGATGCTCGCGGGCGCCGTGGTCACGGTGGCGTCGCTGATGGACCGCTCGCCGCTGATCGTGCTCTCGGGCCTGGGCGCGATGTCGGCGGTGCTGATGCTGGTGTTCAAGGACACCATCCTGTCGTTCACCGCCGGCGTGCTGCTGACGTCCAACGACATGCTGCGCCTGGGCGACTGGATCGAGATGCCGCAGGTCGGCGCCGATGGCGACGTGGTCGACATGGCGCTGCACACCATCAAGGTGCAGAACTGGGACAAGACCATCACCACCATCCCGACCTGGCGGCTGATGAGCGAGAGCTACAAGAACTGGCGCGGCATGAGCGAGTCGGGCGGGCGCCGCATCAAGCGCACGCTGCGGCTCGACGCCAGCTCGGTGCGCTTCCTCGACGAGCGCGAGATGGCGCGCTTTGCGCAGTTCGAGCTGCTCAAACCCTATATGGCCGCCAAGAGCGTGGCGGTGGAGGCGGCCAACACGCAGGCGCGCGCCGCGCTCGGCGACAAGGCCGAGCTGCTGGCCAACCAGCGGCGCCTGACCAACATCGGCACGCTGCGCGCCTATGTCGAGGCCTACCTGCGCGCCCACCCGGGCATCCACCAGGGCATGACGCTGATGGTGCGCACGCTCGAACCCACGCCCGAAGGCGTGCCGCTGGAGCTGTACTGCTTCACTGCCAACACGGCCTGGGTGGCCTACGAAGGCACGCAGGGCGACATCTTCGACCACCTGCTGGCGATCCTGCCCGAGTTCGGCCTGCGCCTGTACCAAAGCCCGAGCGGCAACGACCTGCGCCTGGGCCTGGCGCAGCAGGGCGCCGCGGCCTAGGTTGGCGCTAGATCAGGTCCAGGCCACGCAGCATCACCGCCAGGATCAGCGGCGGCGAGACCCAGCGCAGCACCCAGACGATGGCACGCGCCAGCGCGCCGTTGTGCAGCGTGCCCTGGTTGGACAGGGCGCGGCGGAAATTGTCCGCGCCCCAGGCCCAGCCGGCGAACAGCGCGATGAAGATGCCGCCCAGCGGCAGCAGGAGGTTGGAGGAGACATAGTCGGCCCAGTTGAACAGCGTGCGCCCGCCGGGCTGGAAGCCGGCCAGCGTGCTCTGGCTGAGCGCGCAGCCCGCGCCCACGACCATCAGCAGCACAAGCGTCAGCACGGTGGCGCGCGGGCGCGACAGGCCCCAGCGCTCGTGCAGCGTCACCACCGGCACTTCCATCAGCGACAGCATGGCGCCGGTGGCCGCAACCGCGGTGAGCACGAAGAAGGCCGCCATCAGCACCTGGCCAAACGGCATCTGCGCAAACACCGCGGGAATGGTGATGAAGACCAGCGACGGCCCGGCCGAAGGCGCGAAGCCGAAGGTGAACACCGCCGGAAAGATCGCCATGCCCGCCAGCATCGACACGCACAGGTCGGCCGCCATGACGCGCGTGGCCGTTGCCGGGATGTTCTGGTCGTTACCGAAGTAGCTGCCATAGGTCATCATCGTGCCCATGCCGATCGACAGCTTGAAGAACGCCAGCCCCATGGCCGTGAGCACCACGGGCGCGGTGATCTTGCCCCAGTCGGGCAGGAACAGGAACGCCAGCCCCTCGGCCGCCCCGTCGAGCGTCAGGCTGAACGCGCACAGCAGCAGCAACAGCACGAACAGCAGCGGCATGAGCTTTTTGGTGATCGCCTCGATGCCCTTGGTCACGCCCAGCAGCAGGATGCCGCCAATGAACGCCAGCACGCCCCACTGCCACAGCAGCGACTGCACCGGGTCGGTGATCAGCGCCTGGAACGCCGCTTCAGTCACGGCCGGGTCGCTGCTGAGCAGGCTGCCGCGCAGCGCCTTGGCGACGTAGGCAAACACCCAGGCCACGACCTCGGAATAGAACGACGAAATCAAAAAAGCCGCCACCATGCCGGCCACGCCAATCAGCCACCACGGCTGGCGTCGCGGTGCCAGCGCCACCAGGGCCGTGATCGGGTTGGCGCGCGCCTGGCGCCCGATGGCGATCTCGGCCATCATCACCGGCAGGCCGATCAGCAAGGTGGCCAGCAGGTACACCAGCAAAAAGCCCGCGCCGCCATTGGCGCCCGTGAGCGACGGAAACTTCCAGATGTTGCCCAGGCCGACGGCCGAGCCCAGCGTGGCGGCGAGCACGCCAAAACCCGAGCTGAAACCGGCGCGCTGGGTGGCGGGGACGGGCGGTGTGGTGGTGTCGGTCATGGCGAAACGGTGCACTGAAAAGCAGTGCCTGGCGGCCTGCGGGACGTGGATGGTACGCGCAAACCTGGGCAGCCGGCGCGCAGTCGAACTCACATATTAATAGCTGACTGCGCTGGTGTGTCCTGCGTTTGCGGCCAGTTTGACTGGTTTTTGCGCCGCCGCCGCGGACCTACAGCAGCCACTCGATCGGCAGCAGCGCCAGCGCGCGCAGGCCCCAGCGGCTGAGCCAGCTGCTGCCCGGCTCGACGGTGTAGACGATCGGCGGCGCGCCCGGGTCCGGCGGGCTGGCGAGCCACTGCAGCCTCCCATCGGCCGAGAGCTGCACGCGGTACGACTCCAGCGGGATCCACACGTCGAAGGCCTGCTCGATCTGGCGCGCCAGGGCCGGGCTGTCGATGACCAGGCCCAGCTCGGTGTTGAGCCGGGCCGAGCGCGGGTCGAAATTGAACGAACCCACAAAGGCGCGCGCGCTGTCGACCGCAAAGGTCTTGGCGTGCAGGCTCGAGCCCGAACTGCCCAGCGGGTTGCGGCGCGCGCCCTTGGCCGGCGGCGCCATGCGCTGCATTTCGTACAGCTCCACGCCGTGCTGCAGCAGCGCCTTGCGGTGCTGGGCGTAGCCGGCATGCACCAGCGGCACGTCGGTCGCCTCGTAGGCATTGGTCATCACGCGCACCCGGATGCCGTTTTCGCGCAGGCGTGCGAGCGCTTGCACGCCGGCCGCGGTGGGCACGAAGTAGGGCGAGACCAGCGCCACCGAGCGCTGCGGCGTGCCCAGCACATCGTGCAGCTGGGTGACCAGCAGCCCGTCGCGCTGCGCCTGGGCCAGGCCCTTGGCGGGGTCGTCGCTGACCAGCGTGGTCTGCGCCCACTGCATCTGCAGCTGCCCTTGCAGCAGCGCCTGGATGAAAGGCGTGTCGCGCACGGCCGCGGTGTAGGCGCGCGCCGATTCGGACTCTGCGATGCGCCCGGCCTCGGCGCCCAGCGCCTGCAGCTCGGCCGCCCCCACCGCGGGCAGGATGGACTGCGCCGGATAGGCCGAGGCGCTGGCCCAGTAGCGGTCGAAATCTTGCGCCACCTCGGGCACGACCGGGCCCACGGCGAGCACGTCGAGGTCGCTGAACAGCACGCCGTCGGTGGCGCCGAAGTATTCGTCGCCGACGTTGCGGCCGCCGACGATGGTGGCCTGGCTGTCTGCCGTGAACGACTTGTTGTGCATGCGCCGGTTGGTGCGCTCAAAGTCGGTCAGGTAGCCCAGCGCCTTGGGCCAGCGCAGCACGAACGGGTTGAACAGCCGCACCTCGATGCGCGGGTGCAGCGCGAGCGCTGCCAGCAGGCCGTCGAGCCCTGCGGTGCCGCCGTCGTCGAGCAGCAGGCGCACGCGCACGCCCCGGTCGGCGGCGGCCACCAGCGCCTGCAGCAGCAGCGTGCCGGTCTGGTCGCCGCGCCAGATGTAGTACTGCACGTCCAGGCTGCGCTCGGCCGCGTGCGCCAGCAGCATGCGCGCGGCAAAGGCGTCGAGCGGGTCGGGCAGGGGATGGATGCCACTGAGGCCCGGGTGCTGCAGCAGCTGCGGCGCGAGCGCCTGGCCCAGCCGGGTCTGCGCGGCCTCTTCCCCGCCAAGGGCCGTGGAAAGGGGGCGGCCCTGCAGCGGCGGCAGGGTGCAGCCGACCAGCAGCAGGGCGCACAACAGGGTGAAGAGTGGGCGGATGGCGTGTCTCCGGCAAAACCGTCGGTGGCCATGGTACTGCAGCCGTTCCGGGTGCTCCTGTATCAGGAGCTGCATGCGCATGCCAAGCCACGGTTTAGGCATAGAAATGGCCTGAAACGCAGATGGATGCTGCGCAAGCAGCTATGGTTTTTGATGGCTAGAGGCGCTGCGGCCCGGGCCGGCCATCCTCGACCACGAAGCGCGCCAGGGTCGCGATGCCGCTGTCGGCGCGCAGCGGGTCGTCGACCGTGCGCAGCAGCGTGGTCCAGCGCGTGGGCGTGATGTCGGCCAGGCCGTAGCCGCGCAGGTCGCAGCGCGCCAGCAGCACATGGGGGTTGTGCCGCGCGATGGCATCGACCTTGTCCTGCGTGGTGCCGGCGCGCGAGCTGATCGAGGTGCCGCAGAACTCGCTGGCCAGCACCGGCGCGTCGGGCCGCTCGGCGTCGGCGAGCACGCGGCAGACATAGTTCTGGTGGATGTCGCCGCCCAGCAGCACGGTGTTGCGCGGCGCGTGGCCGGCGACGGACTGCAGCAGGCGCGTGCGCGCGGCGGGGTAGCCGTCCCAGGTGTCGGTGGAGCGCACGCCCGAGGGGTAGCGGCGCGGCGCAAACAGCGTCTGCTGCGCCAGCACGCTCCAGCGCTGCTGTGTGCCGGCGTCGCTGGCCAGACCCTGGTCCAGCCAGCGCTCCTGCGCGGCGCCAAGCAGGCTGCGCGCGGGGTCGGCGCGCTCGGCGCAGTCCTCGGGGCGCACGGCGCCGGCGCCGCTGGTGCCGGGGCGGCGGCAGGCCTGCCAGCTGCGCCCCTGGCGGCCGTCGAGCAGGTGCAGCCGGGCCAGCCGCCCCCAGGGCTGGTGGCGGTAGACCTGCAGCGCGCCAAAGCCCTGCGCCAGGCTGGCCGCGCGCAGCGGCATGTGCTCGTAGAACGCCTGCCAGCCGGCATCGCGCAGCGCGAGGAACGTGGCGGCGTCGTCCTGGCCCTGGCCGCCGGCGTAGTCGTTCTGCACCTCGTGGTCGTCCCAGGTCACGGCCCAGGGGCAGGCGGCATGCGCGGCCTGCAGCTGCGGGTCGCTCTTGTGCAGCGCGTAGCGGTCGCGGAAATCCGCCAGCGTGCGCGCATGGCGCAGGCCGTGCATGCGCGCCAGGCCGCTGGTGTCCTTGGGCGTGGCGTATTCGTAGATGTAGTCGCCCAGGAACAGCACCAGATCGGGTGCGTCGCTGGCCAGGTGCTGCCAGGCGGCATAGTGGCCATGCTCCCAGCGCTGGCACGAGGCCCAGGCCAGGCGCAGCCGTGTGTCCATCTGGTCGTGGGCCGGCGCGGTGCGCGTGCGCCCCGTCGGGCTCACGGCGTCGCCATGGAAGAAGCGGTAGTGGTACCAGCGCCCGGGCGCCAGGCCGCGCAGTTCGACGTGCACGCTGTGCGCGAGCGCGGGCAGTGCCGTGGCCTGGCCGCGCTGCACGACGCGGCGAAAGCCGGCGTCGTCGGCCAGCTCCCAGTGCACGGTGAGCGGGCCGCTGGTCACGCCCGGATCGGCCAGCAGCAGGCGCGTCCACAGCACCACGCCGTCGGGCGCCGGGTCGCCGCTGGCCACGCCCAGGGCAAACGGGTCGTGGCGCAGCGTCTCGCCGGCCCAGGCCCAGCGCGGCAGCATGCTGGCGACCGCGGCGGCGCCGGCCTGTTGCAGCAGCTGGCGGCGTGCAAGTTGGGTGGACATGGTGTGTGACGGCAAAAGCTGGCCGGGAAAGTGTTGCGCCGCTCAGCCTGCCATGACGCGGTTCTTGCCCGCGCGCTTGGCCAGGTACATGCCCTGGTCGGCACGGCGGATCGCGTCGGCGCTGGTTTCGTCCTCGCCGATCTGGGCCACGCCGGCGCTGAAGGTGATCAGCAGTTTCTCGTTGTTGTGGAGGAAGAAGCGCGTGGTCAGCGCACGCTGCAGGCGCTGCACCGCGTCCACGCCCTGCGCCAGCGCGGTGTCGGGCAGCACGAGCACGAATTCTTCACCGCCCCAGCGCGCCAGCAGGTCCTGTGGGCGCATGACGGCGCGCACCACCTCGGCCAGGTGCACCAGCGCCGCGTCGCCGCCGGCGTGGCCGGCCTGGTCGTTGACTTGCTTGAAATCGTCCACGTCCAGCAGCACCACGCACAGCGGTGCGCCGGTGCGGCGGGTACGGGCCATTTCGCGCTCGACCACCTCATCGAGCCCCTTGCGGTTGAGGGCGCCGGTGAGCGGGTCGTGCCGCGCCTGGGCGCTGACCTGGTCGAGCTGGTTCTGCAGGCGCTCGAGCTCGGCGTGCTTTTGCTGGGTGCGCTCGCGCAGGTCGATCAGCTCGTCGCGGGCCAGGCGGCTGTCGAGCGCCATGGCGCGCGTGGCGCCCATGAGCTCCTGGAGCAGCGGGGCGATGTCCTCGAAGCGGCTGGCCTGGGCGATCTGCTCGGCGCAGCGCTCCATGCTCTCGTGGTAGCTGCTGCTGGCCTGCACCATGGCGGACAGGCGCGCAATGAAGCCCGACAGCAGCGCCTTCATCTGGTCCTGCGCTTCGATCAGGCGGCCCTTGGCCTCGGTCTGCTTGAAGACCACGTCCTTGAGTCGCCGCTGCACGTCGTCGAGCCGGCGCAGCGTGAGCGGCTGGCCGATGGCGGCGGTCAGCGCCTGGGCCTGGCCGTGCAGCCAGCGCTCGTCCAGGCTGAGCGCGGCGATGTTGTCAAACACCATGTGCAGCAGCTCCAGCAGCATGGCGCGGATGGCGGCCTGGTCTTCGGTGGCAAACGACAGGCGGTAGCTGAAGTTGGCCAGCATCAGCTGCAGCGTGCTCGCTGGCGGCCCGGGCTGGCGCAGGAACTGCACCAGCTGCTCGCCCAGCAGGTGCACGCGCGCGTCTTCGCTGTCGAGCGCGGGCAGCGTGTTCTCCACGACGCGGGCCAGCTGTTCGGCAAGGTCCTCGGGCAGGACGTGCACGGGGGCGCGGTGCATCGGCGGGCTCGGCCGCTGCGACGGCGGGGTTCAGCCCCAGGTTGGCGTACCCGACCAGCACGCTTTGCAGCGCCGGCCAGTCGTGCTGGGCCACGGCGGCCTCGAACAGGTCGAGCAGGCGCCTTTGGCCCGATGTCTGGGCCGGAATGACGCGCAGGATGTGCCGCAGCGGCCCTTCCGGAAAAGGTGGTGCGGTGCGGCTGCCGGCGATTTCCTCGTACAGCGCCTGGTAGTTTTGGGGGGTGGGCGCCAGCTTGCGCGCGGCGAGCTGCTTGAAGGTGTCACGCGCAATGTCCGAGGGAAGTCGTTCCGCCATGGGCAGCTACTGGGGCAGTCAGGAAGTGAAAGAGCGCCGAGTCTGACAGAGGCGCACGGGCTTGAACAGCGGCAGGCGCAAAGAAACGCTGCCACGAAAAGGCGCCCTCAAAACGGCCCACCGGCGGCAGGCGCCGGTGGGCCGCTGGAACCATGGCAGGCGAAGTCAGTTCACCATCACGAGCTTGCCCCGGACGGCGCGCGAGCCCATGTGCGCGTAGGCGGCGGGCAGTTCGGCCATGGGCATGGTGCGGTCGATCACGGGCTTGATCTTGCCCTGGGCGTACCACTGGGCGAGGGTGCCCATCATGGCGGCATTGGCCTGGGGTTCGCGCCGGGCGAACTCGCCCCAGAACACGCCCACGATGGAGGCGCCCTTGAGCAGGGGCAGGTTCAGCGGCAGTGCCGGAATCGGGCCGGAGGCAAAACCCACCACCAGGTAGCGCCCGCGCCAGGCGATCGAGCGGAAGGCCGGCTCGGTGAAGTCGCCGCCCACGGGGTCGTAGACCACGTCCGGGCCCTTGCCGCCGGTCAGGCGCTTGAGCGCTTCGCGCAGGTCTTCGCGGCCGTAGTTGATGGTGGCGTCGGCGCCAATCGAGGTGCACAGCGCGCACTTGTCGTCGGTGGAGGCGGCGGCGATCACGGTTGCGCCCAGGGCCTTGGCGATCTGGATGGCCGCCGTGCCCACGCCGCCCGCGGCGCCCAGCACCAGCACGGTCTCGCCCGCCTTGAGCTGCGCCCGGTCGACCAGCGCGTGGTGCGAGGTGGCATAGATCATGATGAAGGCGGCCGCGTCCACATGCGGGAACCCCGGCGGCAGCGGCATGCACAGCGCCGCCGGTGCAAGCGTGTGGGTGCCGAAGCCGCCGGTGCCCGACAGGCAGGCCACGCTCTGCCCGACCTGCAGGTGCGTCACGCCTTCGCCCACGGCCTGCACCACGCCCGCGTACTCCGAGCCGGGCACGAAGGGCAGTGGCGGCTTGATCTGGTACTTGTTCTGCACGATCAGCAGGTCGGGAAAGTTCAGGCTGGCGGCCTTGATCTCGATGAGCACCTGCCCGGCGCCGGGCGCGGGGGTGGGCAGTTCGGTCCAGGCCAGGGCCTCGACGCCTGTGGGTTGGGTGCAAAGCCATGCGTGCATGAGGGCGGTCTCCGGTCGTTGGGATGGGCCTTGATGATAGGTGGGCGCACCCGCGCGGCATGTCCCTGCAGCGACGGCGCTGGCGCACGTAGGTGCACGCCTACAATCGCTTGCAACTCGCCCCAGCACCATGAAGATTTTGATTTCGAACGACGACGGTTTCCAGGCGCCCGGCATCGTGGCGCTGCACGCGGCACTGGCGCCGGTGGCCGATGTGGAAGTGGTCGCTCCCGAGCACAACAACAGCGCCAAGTCCAACGCCCTGACCCTGCATTCGCCGCTGTATGTGCAGACGGCGCCGAACGGGTTTCGCTACGTCAACGGCACGCCGGCCGACTGCGTGCACATCGCGCTGACCGGCCTGCTGGGCTACCGGCCCGACCTGGTGATCTCGGGCATCAACAATGGCGCCAACATGGGCGACGACACCATCTATTCGGGCACGGTGGGCGCGGCCATGGAAGGCTATCTTTTCGGCATCCCGGCGATTGCGTTCTCGCAGGTGGACAAGGGCTGGGGCGAAATCGAGGCTGCGGCGCAGAAGGCGCGCGAAATCGTCGAGCAGATGCAGGCCAGGCACGTCGTTGGCGAAGCCCCCTGGCTGCTCAACATCAACATTCCCAACCTGCCGCTGGCCGCGCTGAAGCCGCTGAAGCTGTGCCGCCTGGGGCGGCGCCATGCGGCCGAGCGCGTGATCGTGCAGGAGAGCCCGCGCGGCGACACCATGTACTGGATCGGGGCGGCCGGCCCCGCCAAGGACGACGCCGAGGGCACGGACTTTCACGCCACGGCGCAGGGCCATGTGGCGGTCACCCCGCTCAAGGTCGACCTGACCGATCACCAGAACCTGGGCTACTGGGCGCAGACGGCCGCGCGCATGGTGAGCGAGCCCGCGCCCGCGGCCCAGACCAAGGCGCCATGATGCAGCGCCGGCCTGGTTTTCCGGCACGCATGCCGCTGCCACCGCAGGGGGCGGGCGCGCAGGCCAAGCCCTCTGCTGCCACGCGCCCGGCACCCGCTGCGGCCCCGCCGATGGCGATGGGGGTCGGGCTCGATTCGGCCGCGGTGCGCGCGCGCATGGTGCGGCGCCTGGCCGCTGCGGGCATCGAGGCCGCAGCGGTGCTGCAGGCCATGGCCAGCGTGGAGCGGCACCGCTTTGTCGACAGTGCCCTGGCCAACCAGGCCTACGAAGACATGAGCTTGCCCATCGGGCTGGGGCAGACCATCTCCAAGCCGGGCATCGTGGCGCGCATGGCCGAGCTGCTGCAGGACGCCGAAGGCGCGCGCGGTGGCGGCCTGGGCCGGGTGCTCGAGATTGGCACGGGCTGTGGCTACCAGGCGGCCGTGCTGAGCCTTCTGGCGCGCGAGGTCTACAGCATCGAGCGGCTGCGCGGCCTGCACGAAAAGGCGCGGACCAACCTGCGGCCGTTGCGGCTGGCCAACGTGCACCTGCTGTTTGGCGATGGCATGCTCGGCTATGCCAAGGGCGCGCCGTATGCCGGCATCGTGGCGGCGGCCGGCGGCGCCTCGATCCCGGCACAGTGGTGTGAACAACTGGCCGTGGGCGGGCGCTTGGTCGCACCCATTGCACGGCCCGACGGGCAACAAATGTTGCTCGTGGTCGACAAAACGGCGCACGGGTTGAAACAAACTGTGTTGGAGCCGGTTCATTTTGTCCCCCTAAAATCGGGGATAGCCTGAAGGGAATTACTTATGAGCGTTTCGCGTGGTCTTGCGGTTTGGGGGTCTGCCGTGCTTGCAGGCCTGGTGCTTGCCGGATGCGGCACCCGGCTCACCGGGGCCCCTGTGGAGGACCGAGGCACATCGGCCGGCCGTACGGTCGGCCAGGGCGTGGTGGTGGCTGCCCCCGAGAAGGTCTTGCCCGGTGCAGAGAACGCCGGAAAACCCGGTTATTACACCGTCAAGCCTGGGGATACCCTGATTCGCATCGGCCTGGAAACAGGGCAAAGCTGGAAAGACGTCGCCCGTTGGAACAGCCTCGAGAACGCGAACCTGATTGAGGTCGGCCAGGTGCTGCGGGTTGCGCCGCCGTCGACGGTGGCCACGGCCGCCATGCCGGACGCCAGTGGCGTGGTCACCCGCCCCGTGACGGCGTCTGCCGTGTCGCCGCAGACGCCGGCCAGCGCCGCCAAGCCCTCGGCGGCGGCTGTTGCTGCCCCGGCGCCAGCAACGAGTCCTGCACCGGCTGCGACCGCCGCCGCTGACGACGACCTGGGCTTCATCTGGCCTGCATCGGGGCCACTGCTGGCTGGCTTCGACGAGGCGCGCAACAAGGGCTTCGACATCGCCGGAAAAGCAGGCGACCCGGTGCTGGCGGCAGCCGATGGGCGCGTGGTCTATGCCGGCGCGGGGCTGCGCGGCTACGGCAACCTGATCATCCTCAAGCACAACAACACGTTCCTGACGGCCTATGCCCACAACCAGACCCTGCTCGTGAAGGAAGACCAGTCCGTGCGCCGGGGGCAAAAAATTGCCGAGATGGGCAGCACGGATGCCGATCGCGTGAAGCTGCACTTTGAGGTTCGGCGCCAAGGCAAGCCGGTCGATCCGTCGCGCTACCTGCCGTCGCGCTGAGTGAACGTCTCCGCGCATTCCGTGCCGGCTCCTGAGCAGGGCGCGGACACCGATGCCCTGGCCCTCTCTGACGAGTTTGCCGAAGGCGAACCGGGCGCGCCGGCCGAACCCGAGCTGCGCACCATTGCCCTGGGAGCGGCCCAGCACGGGCAGCGCCTGGACCGCGCACTGGCCGATACCGTGCCCGAGTTCTCGCGCAGCTACCTGCAGCAGCTGCTCGCGCTCGGCGCGGTGCGCCTCAACGGCGCGCCGATGTCCAAGCCGGCGCAGCGCGTCAAGGCGGGCGACGTCGTGTGCGTCGAAATGCGCCCCACGGTACAGAGCCAGGCCTTTCGGCCCGAGCCCATGGACATCGAGGTGGTCTACGAAGATGCGCATCTGTGGGTGATCCACAAGCCGGCAGGGCTGGTGGTGCACCCGGCACCGGGCCATTGGAGCGGAACGCTGCTCAACGGCCTGCTGGCGCGCGATGCCAGGGCAATGCAGGTTCCGCGCGCGGGCATCGTCCACCGCCTCGACAAGGACACCAGCGGCCTCATGGTGGTCGCGCGCAACCGCTCGACCATGGATGCGCTGGTGCGCATGATTGCCGCACGCGAGGTCAGTCGCCAGTACCTGGCTTTGGCGCACCGCCCGTGGCGCGGCGCGGCGCGCGTCTCAGTCAACGCGCCCATAGGGCGTGACCCCCGCAACCGTTTGCGCATGGCGGTGGTGGACCTTGCGTTGCACGCCGGCAAGGTGGCCCAGACCGATGTCGAGTTGCTCGTGGGCGGCGATTCGGGTTGTCTGGTGCGCTGCACGCTGCACACGGGGCGCACGCACCAGATCCGCGTGCACATGGCATCGATAGGGCATCCGCTGGTGGCTGACGCACTGTATGGGGGAGCGCCCGCCGCAGGCATGCAGCGCCAGGCCTTGCACGCATTTCGCCTGGCGTTCGCACACCCGGTATCGGGCATGCCAATGGAGTTCAAGGTGCCTTTGCCGCAGGACATGCAAGGCGCGCTCGCACAGTGGGGCCTAAGCTACAATGGAGCCTGACGGCCAGCTGTGCCCGTCCGCCGGCGGATTCTCGCCAGGCCGCTGTGCTGCATGTTTGCACAGCCCTCCCATTGATTGATTCCTTCTGTTGGGGCAACGCTCCGTGTTGCGACAGCGGGACTCTTCCCGGAAACGCTGAACCATGAATACGGTGGATGCCAAACGGGTCCTTGAAGCGGCCTTGATCTGTACCCCGCAGCCTGTGACGGTGCGCGATCTGCGCCTGTTGTTCGACGATGCACTGGGCTCCGATACGCTCAAGGGCTTGCTGATGGAGCTGCAGCAGGATTGGGCGCAGCGCGGTGTGGAGCTGGTGCAGGTGGCCACGGGGTGGCGTTTCCAGAGCCGGCCCGAGATGCGCCTGTACCTGGATCGCCTGCATCCGGAAAAGCCACCGCGCTATTCCCGCGCGACGCTGGAGACATTGGCCATCATTGCCTACCGGCAGCCTGTGACGCGCGGCGACATCGAGGACATCCGCGGCGTGGCGGTCAACAGCCTGATCGTCAAGCAGCTCGAAGACCGGGGTTGGGTGGAAGTGATCGGGCACCGCGAGACGGTGGGGCGACCTGCATTGCTGGCGACCACGCGGCAGTTTTTGGACGACCTCGGACTGCAGTCGCTGGACCAGTTGCCCGTTTTGGACGAGCAGGGGGGGCAGGGCAGCTTGCTGCAGGCGCTGGAGTTGCCGGAGCGCGAAGAGGCGGACGGGCCAGCCGCGAAGGAAGACGGCGCCGCTGCGTTGCGCGGTGTGGCCGCAGAGCACGCAGGTGGGGCGGCTGCCGAAAGCCCTGCAAAATTATGTGACTCCGTTCCTGGCGACAAGGGGCAGGAGTTCTCTCTAGACAATGTGGATGCTCTGGGCAGCATCCGAGAAAGTGATTCATGACCAACGCCATTTCGTCCGAAGATGCCGCCGCCCCGGCAGAGGCTGGTAGCGACCCGGCCTCCGCGCCAGAAGCAAAGTCCAAGCCCGAACACAAGCCTGTAAAGCACTCGGCAGAGGCGCCTGTGGACAGCGGCGCGCCCATGCCGTCTGCCCGGGGCGAGCGCCCGGGCAAGGCGCCTGATGCGCGCCATCCCCAAGGCCAGCGTCGGCAGGCTGCCGCGACCGCAGACCTCGGTGCCCAGGCGGGGTACCAGTTCGCCGATGTCGTGTCGGGTCAGTTCGACGCCGATGAAGAATCCCAGGAGGTCGTTCCCGCAAAGCGGGTGTTGCTGCCCCAGGTGGAAACGCCCAAGCTGCACAAGGTGCTTGCACAGGCGGGCCTGGGCTCACGCCTGGAGATGGAGCAGCTCATCCTCGAGGGGCGCATCTCCGTGAACAGCGAACCGGCCCACATTGGACAGCGGGTGCAGTACGGCGACCAAGTCAAGGTCAATGGCAAACCCATTCGCTACCGCATCGATCCGCCGCCGCCGCGGGTGATTGCCTACCATAAGCCTGTGGGCGAGGTGGTGACGCACGACGACCCGCAGAACCGCCCCACGGTGTTTCGCAAGCTCCCGCGGCTGGTGCAGGGCAAGTGGCAGTCTGTCGGGCGCCTGGACCTCAATACCGAAGGGCTGTTGTTGTTCACGAGTTCCGGAGAGTTGGCCAACAAGCTCATGCACCCGCGCTTCGGCTTGGAGCGGGAATATGCGGTGCGGGTGCTGGGTGCCTTGAGCAATGAGGAAAAGACGCGCCTGCTCGATGGCGTGCAGCTCGATGATGGCGTGGCGTCTTTCGGCTCCATCGAGGATGGCGGCGGAGAAGGCTCCAACTGCTGGTACCGCGTGACGATCTCCGAAGGGCGCAACCGGGAGGTGCGGCGCATGATGGAGGCTGTGGGCCACGCCGTCAGCCGGCTGATCCGCATCCGCTACGGCGCCATGATGCTTCCCCGCGGTCTCAAGCGTGGTGCGTGGATGGAGCTCGATGAGCGTGACATCCAGGCGCTGCAGAAGGCCGCAGGCGCCGAGCGAGCTGCGAAATCGGTCCCTGGTGAGGGAACTGCAGAGCGAGGCGATGCGCGCGCCGTGCGCAACGGCCGACCCGGTCGGCCTGCGCAAAACAACCGCCCAGGCGGCGCGCCGCGCATTTTTGGCAGGGGTGCGGGAGCGCGTGCAGACAAGCCAGAAACCGGCTCTGCCCGCAAGCCCATGGGGGCGCAGCCCGACCCCATGAAGACCTCGGTGGGGTACATCGGCGTGGACAGCCTTTCGCAGCAGCGCCAGGAGCAGCGCCGCGACGGCAAGGGTGGGCCCGGCGGGCGTGGTGGGGCGGGTGGCCGGCGCAGCGGCCGTTGAGCTGCAAGCAAGGCAATATGCGCGGGTTAGAATTAAAAGCTTTGTCTTTGCGACAGAACGACCCCGCAAGTTTATTTTCCAGGAATTCAAAAATGGCTATCGAACGCACTCTCTCCATCATCAAGCCCGACGCTGTGGCCAAGAACGTCATCGGTCAGATTTACGCCCGCTTTGAGGCCGCTGGCCTGAAGGTGGTGGCTGCCCGCATGGCCCACCTGTCTCGCCTTGAAGCTGAGCAGTTCTACGCTGTGCACAAGGAGCGCCCCTTCTTCAAGGACCTGGTGGACTTCATGATCTCGGGTCCCGTCATGATCCAGACGCTGGAAGGCGAAAACGCCATTCTGAAGAACCGCGAGCTGATGGGCGCGACCGATCCCAAGAAAGCCGAAGCTGGCACCATCCGCGCAGACTTTGCTGACAGCATTGATGCCAATGCCGTGCACGGTTCTGACGCTCCCGAAACCGCCCAGGTGGAAATCTCCTTCTTCTTCCCGGGCATGAACATTTACGCACGCTGATATGGCGCTCCCCATGCCCAGCTTTCGCGCAAACGCGGGGTTGTCGGGTGCTTGGGGAGCACCACCGGTGGAGCGGACTCATCCGTAGGACGCCATGACCACCAATCTTTTAGAGTTTGACCTTGATGGCCTGGCTGCGTTTTGTGAGCAGCTGGGCGAAAAGCGTTTCCGCGCGACCCAGTTGTTTCGCTGGATCCATCAGCGCGGCGCGCACGATTTCACGCAGATGAGCGATTTGGCCAAGTCGTTGCGTGAAAAACTTGTGGGTTGCGCCCACGTGCAGGCCCTTCCCATTCTCAGCGAGCACCGCTCTGCCGACGGCACGGTCAAGTGGCTGTTCGATGTGGGAGCGGGCAATGCGGTGGAGGCCGTATTCATTCCCGAGGACGACCGCGGTACGCTGTGCGTGTCTTCCCAGGCCGGGTGTGCGGTAGGGTGCAGGTTTTGCTCCACCGGCCATCAGGGCTTCAGCCGCAACCTGACCACGGGCGAAATATTGGCGCAGCTGTGGTTTGCGGAGCATTCGCTGCGCGCCCGCTTCGGAACGACTGACAGAGTGATCTCCAATGTGGTCATGATGGGCATGGGTGAGCCGCTGCAGAACTATGGCGCTCTGGTGCCTGCGCTGCGCGTGATGCTCGACGACCATGGCTATGGCCTCTCGCGCAGGCGGGTGACAGTGTCCACTTCCGGGGTCGTTCCCTTCATGGATCGCCTGGCCATCGATTCCCCGGTGGCGTTGGCTGTGTCCTTGCATGCGCCCAACGATGCCTTGCGCGACAACCTTGTGCCCTTGAATCGCAAGTATCCACTGGACGAACTGCTCGATGCCTGCAATCGCTACCTGGAGCATGCGCCGCGCGATTTCATTACCTTTGAATACTGCATGCTCGACGGCATCAACGACCAGCCAGAGCATGCGGTGCAGCTGATTGAGCTGGTGCGCAAGCACGCGCGCCCAGGCGTGTGGTGCAAGTTCAACCTGATTCCATTCAACCCTTTTCCTGCTTCGGGCTTGCACCGCTCGGCGCCACAGCAAGTGGCGGCATTCGCAAAGATGCTGAGCGATGCCGGTATCGTGACGACCGTGCGCAAGACACGGGGCGACGACATCGATGCCGCCTGTGGACAGTTGGCAGGCGAAGTCCAGGACCGCACCCGCGCAAACGAGCGCATGGCCAAGCGCCGCACCATCATGCTGGCACCGGTGAATGAAGCAGCAGATCCATACAGGGGGAACTGAGATGGCGGTGAGCATGGGGCGGTGGCGGCGGTGGGCAGCGGACTTTTGCATGGGTGGTGCACTGATCGTCAGCGTGGCTGGTATTTCGGGGTGTTCGGCGCAGCCCGGCGCTTCCGCCACAGGGCAGGACATCGTGACGCCTTCGGATGAGCCCGAAGCGCGCCGCCGCGCGCGCATTCGGTTGGAGCTTGCTGCCAACTATTTCGAATCTGGCCAGACCACGGTCGCTCTCGATGAGGTCAAGCAGGCACTCGCAACCGATCCGGGCTACGCGGATGCATACAACCTGCGCGGCCTGATTTACATGCGTCTGAACGAGTATGCGCAAGCTGAAAACAGTTTTCGCCGTGCATTGGGAGTGCGGCCCAATGATCCCTCCGTGCTCCACAACCAGGCGTGGCTGCAGTGCCTGCAGCAGAAATACGCCGAAGCGGACCAGAATTTTGTGCGCGTGCTGTCCCAGCCTGCTTACCCTGCCAAAGACAAGACCTTGATGGCGCAAGGCCTATGCCAGGCCAGGGCAGGGCAGCTTGCGCAGGCCGAGCAGACCCTGGTGCGCGCCTATGAGCTCGATGCAGGCAACCCCATCGTTGGCTATAACCTTGCCCACATGCTCTTGCAGCGCGGCGAGGCGGCCAAGGCGCAGTTCTATATTCGGCGCTTGAACAACAGCGAGATGGCCAATTCGGAATCCCTCTGGCTGGGCATCAAGGTCGAGCGCGCATTGGGCGACAGGGTCGCTTCCGAACAGCTTGCCAGCCAGTTGCGCAAGCGTTTCCCCGACTCTCGTGAGCAATCACTGCATGAGCGAGGCATTTTCAATGAGTGAGACACAGGGGCGTTCTGTCGTGCAAGGCTTGGAGCAAGGGTCCGGTGAGCCGGGTTGGGTGGCGCCATCTCCCGGTGCGTTGCTGCAGGAAGCACGAGAGGCCGCCGGCATCCACATCGCTGCGCTGGCAGGCGCCTTGAAGGTTCCGGTCGCCAAACTGGAGGCGCTGGAGGCCGACGACTGCGTTGTTTTGCCCGATGCTGTGTTCCGGCGCGCCCTGGCGTCCAGTGTGTGCCGTGCGCTGAAGCTCGATCCTGCTCAGGTTCTTGCGCTGATGCCCAAGGCAGAGGCGTCCCGGCTGGCTGTCGGCGGTGGTGGACTCAACGCATCCTTCAAAGACGGGTCGGAAAAATCGGGGCGCAGTTTTTGGGTGGCCCAAGCCACCCGCCCGCTGGGCTGGGCGGTTGCGGTCCTGTTGCTGGGGGCCGTGGCGCTGGTGCTTTTCCCCCGGAAAGCCCAGGTGTCTGACAGTCCCGTGGTCAGTCCATTGCCAGATCCGAGGGGGCCCGTGCCCGCTGCATCTCAGCCTCTGGCGCCGGTGCTCCCTGCCGGGATGGACGCTGCGCCGCCCGCTGCGCTGGTTCCCGAGGCAGGCACGATGGTCGATGCACCGGCTGGCGCGCTTGCAACTGCCGCGGCACCGAAGCCCCTGTCTGCGCTGGGGCCAGACGGGGCAAGTCTTGCAGCAAGCTCTGCGCCGACAGACGCGGGGCAGACGGTTCCCGTTGGCACGCTCGCGTTTCGGGCGCGCGGTCAGTCGTGGGTGCAGGTGCGCGATGCGACGGGGGCGGTGGTTTTTCAGCGCACACTTGCGTTGGGGGAAAGTGCCTCTGCGTCATCATCCGCGCTGCCGTTGTCTGTCGTGGTGGGCCGGGCGGACGCGACAGAGGTTTTTGTGCGGGGTGCACCATTGGACATCGCCACATTGGCCCGAGAAAACGTGGCCCGTTTTGAGGTGAAAGAGTGAACAATGTGAACGGCGCTGCAAGCGCTCCCATTCAGATGGCATCCCCTCCGCCCCGGCGCACGCGCCAGGCCCGTGTTGTGTGGGGAGGACGTACGGTCACGGTGGGCGGAGACGCTCCGGTGCGCGTGCAGTCGATGACCAATACCGACACAGTCGATGCTGTCGGTACGGCGATCCAGGTCAAGGAGTTGGCGCAAGCGGGCTCGGAAATGGTGCGCATCACCGTCAACACCCCGGAAGCCGCTGCAGCGGTCCCCTATGTGCGAGAACAGCTGGACCGCATGGGCGTGGACGTGCCACTGGTGGGAGACTTTCATTACAACGGTCACCGGCTACTCACCGACTACCCCGCTTGCGCAGAAGCTTTGTCCAAATACCGCATCAATCCCGGCAATGTGGGCAAGGGGGACAAGCGCGACAGGCAGTTCGGGCAAATGATCGACGCCGCCATGCGCTGGAACAAGCCAGTGCGCATTGGCGTGAACTGGGGCAGCCTGGACCAAGAGTTGCTGGCGCAGCTCATGGACATCAACAGCCGGCGCGCGCAGCCCTGGGATGCACGACAGGTCATGTATGAGGCCCTGATTACCTCCGCGGTGGAGTCGGCTCAGCGCGCAGAAAGCATGGGGCTCGATGGCAGCCAGATCATTTTGTCGTGCAAGGTCAGCGGGGTGCAGGACCTCATCTCGGTCTACCGCGAGTTGGCGCGCCGCTGTGACTACGCTTTGCATTTGGGGTTGACCGAGGCAGGCATGGGCACCAAAGGAACCGTCGCTTCGGCTGCTGCACTGTCTGTGTTGCTGCAGGAAGGCATCGGCGACACCATCCGTGTGTCGCTCACGCCCCAGCCTGGCGAGTCGCGGACCCAAGAGGTCGTGATCGCCTCTGAAATATTGCAGGCGCTCGGTTTGCGCGTATTCGTGCCCAGCGTGACCGCATGCCCTGGCTGCGGCCGCACATCCAGCACGACGTTCCAGGAACTGGCCAAACAGATTGACGACTTCTTGCGTGCCCAGATGCCTGTGTGGAAGCTTCGTTATCCTGGCGTGGAAAACCTCAAGGTGGCCGTGATGGGATGCATTGTCAATGGCCCCGGCGAAAGCAAGCATGCCGACATCGGCATCAGTCTTCCCGGAACCGGGGAGGCGCCGGCCGCCCCGGTGTTCATCGATGGTGAGAAGGCCATGACGCTGCGCGGCGACAATATCGCCGCGGAATTTCACCAGCTCGTCGAGCGCTATATCGAAAATCGTTTTGGGGCCGCAGGGGCAGCGCGTTTGCGCTGATCCTGGGCCTTGCATGATGGGGTGGGCGCTCGAGATGCGCAGTGCCACCAATAAAAGAAGAAGCCAATACCGTGAACACTGCAACCGCAAATTCTGCGCCGAAAGCCGAGAAGCTGGCCGCCGTTAAAGGAATGAACGACATCCTGCCACCCGAGTCGGCGCGCTGGGAGTGGCTCGAGGGCAAGGTGCGCGATCTGATGGAGCGCTACGCATACCGCAACCTTCGCACGCCCATTGTGGAGCCCACGGCCTTGTTTGTCCGGGGCCTGGGAGAGGTGACGGACATTGTCGAGAAGGAAATGTATTCCTTCGAAGACCGACTCAACGGTGAGCAGCTCACGCTCAGGCCAGAGTCTACGGCGGGGGTGGTGCGTGCCGTGATCGAGCACTCGATGCTTTACGAAGGGGGCAAGCGGCTCTATTACATGGGCCCCATGTTTCGGCATGAGCGCCCACAGCGTGGCCGTTACCGCCAGTTCCACCAGATTGGCGCAGAAGCCTTGGGTTTTGCGGGTGCCGAGGTGGATGCCGAGCTGATTCTTCTGGCCGCAGCCTTGTGGCGCGAGTTGGGCCTTGAAAATGTTCGCCTGGAGCTCAACAGCCTGGGCCAGCCCAACGAACGCAAAGCCCACCGGACCGCGTTGATCGCCTACCTTGAGTCCCATATTGACGTGCTGGATGAAGAAGCGCGCCGGCGCCTGCACAGCAATCCCCTGCGCATCCTTGACACCAAGAATCCAGCCATGCAGGCGGTGGTCGAGTCAGCCCCGCGCCTGATTGATTTTTTGGGCCAGGAGTCGCTCGAGCACTTCGGGCGGGTCAAGGCCATATTGGATGCCAATGGCGTGGCCTGGAGTTTCAATCCGCGCCTGGTGCGCGGCATGGATTACTACAACCTCACGGTGTTCGAGTTTGTCACCGATCAGTTGGGCTCCCAGGGCACCATTTGCGGCGGTGGGCGCTATGACTACCTGATCGAACAAATCGGCGGCAAGCCGGCGCCAGCGGTAGGCTGGGCGTTGGGCGTGGAGCGGGTTTTGGAGTTGCTTAAAGAGCAGGGGACAGCGCTGCCCCCGCTGGCACCAGACGCCTATGCCGTGTTGCCGGACGCGGCGGGCTTGCCGTTGGCCATGCATGTGCTGCAGCAGCTGCGGTCCAGTGGCGTGCGCGTGCAAATGCACAGCCCGGCCAACTCGGCCGATGGGATGGGCAGCATGAAGTCGCAGTTCAAGAAGGCCGACGCGAGCGGTGCGCGCTTCGCGCTGGTTTTTGGCCCCGATGAGCTGGCCCGCGGTTGTGTGACGGTAAAGGCGTTGCGCGACGGCAATGGCAGCCAGACAGAGTACCCGCTCGACGCGGTGGCGGCCTGGGCCGGCACCCTACAATCCAGCCGTTAACCCGAACACACACCATGGCAAATCATCTCGATCTTGAAGAGCAGGAACAGCTTGATCAACTCAAGCATTTTTGGAACACCTGGGGGACTCTCATCAGTTCCGTGTTGGTGGTTGTCTTTGGGGCCGTCGCAGCGTGGAACGGGTACCAATTCTGGCAAAACCGCCAGGCCGCACAGGCCGCAGCCCTGTTCGACGCGGTCGAGGTTGCCGTGCGGGCCGGCGACCAACCGCGGCTGGAACAGGCTTTTGGCGATATCAGAGACAAATATCCGCGCACCATGCAGGCTGCCCAGGCTGGACTGCTGGTTGCCAAGGTCGAAGCGGAGAAGGGGCAGCGCGATGCTGCCAAGGCTGCGCTGGCGTGGGTCGCAGCCAGTGCATCCGACGATGGCTACAAGGCGCTGGCCCGCTTGCGCATGGCAAGCCTGCTGGTGGAGCAAAAGGCCTATGACGAGGCGCTCCAGCAGTTGGACTCTTCCTTTCCGCCCGAGTTTGACGCCGTGAAGGCCGACCGAAAGGCAGACATTTTGGTCTTGCAGGGCAAGAAGCAGGAAGCCGCAGCCGAATACGGCCGCGCCTACAAAGCATTTGGCGAAACGTCCGAATACCGCCGCCTGGTTGAGGTGAAACTCAATGCTTTGGGCGTGCAGCCTCAGGCAGTGGCGTTGGTGACTAAAGCGGAGACGACCAAATGAGCGCTGAGGGCATGATGGTGCGACGCCGCCGTAACTGGCGCGCATGGCGTGCAGCCTTGCTGGCCACAGCGCTGCTCACCGGCTTGACCGGATGCTCCTTGTGGAGTAAAGGCGCTTCCAAACCCCAACCCGCAGAGCTTGGGCCCAACATACCCCTGCTGGGTGTGCGCCAGGCTTGGAGCGCGCAGCTGGGCGCAGCCACCGGAGCGCCGTTGGTGGCGCACGTGCAAGGGGGCGCCGTCACACTGGCCGCCGCAGATGGGACATTGGTGGCGATTGACGCGCGCACCGGTGCAGAGGTTTGGCGCACCCGCGTGGATGGAGCATTGGCCGCGGGTGTTGGCAGCGATGGTCGCTGGACCGCTGTGGTGTCACGCAACAACGATGTGGTGGTGCTGGAAGGCGGCCGTGAGCAATGGCGCCAGCGCTTGGCGGCGCAGACTTATACGCCACCCCTGGTGGCTGGTGGAAGGGTTTTTGTGTTGGCCGCCGACCGCACCATCCTGGCATTTGATGCCCAGACGGGGCAGCGTCTGTGGAGCCAGACGCGCCCCGGCGAGCCATTGGTGCTGCGCCAGCCCGGAGTCTTGTTGGCGGTCAAGGATACCTTGGTGGCAGGCTTGTCTGGACGACTGGTCGGGCTCAACCCGGATACCGGTGCAGTGCGCTGGGAGGCTCCGTTGGCCAGTCCGCGTGGCACCAACGATGTTGAGCGGTTGGTCGAGCTTGTTGCTCCAGTCAGCCGCGTCGGCGAGAGTGTCTGCGCCCGGGCTTTCCAGGCCGCGGTGGGCTGTGTCGACATCGACCGTGCTGCGGTGCTGTGGACGCAAAAGTCCAATGGATCTGAAGGCCTGGATGGTGACGGCGCTGCGTTGTACGGCGTCGAAAGCGATGGCACCGTGACTTCATGGCGCCGTGCGGACGGTAGCCGTGCTTGGGCATCGCAGCGGCTGCAGTACCGCAAGCTCACCGCGCCCCTGTTGTTGGGGCGGTCTGTCGTGGTCGGAGACGATACGGGGCTGGTGCATCTTCTTTCGCGGGAAGATGGCGCGCCTCTGAATCGGCTGTCGACCGATGGTTCTGGCATTGCTGCACCCCCCGTCGCAGTGGCCGACACCCTGGTAGTAGTGACCCGCAAGGGAAATGTTTACGGTTTTCGCCCGGATTGATGAAAAGTAGTTTGCAATGAAGCCAGTTATCGCCTTGGTGGGGCGCCCAAACGTCGGTAAGTCGACGCTTTTTAACCGCCTGACCAAATCGAGGGATGCCATCGTGGCAGACTTTGCGGGCTTGACCCGGGACCGGCACTACGGCAATGGAAAACAGGGAAAGCTAGAGTACATCGTCATCGACACCGGGGGCTTCGAGCCGGATGCTTCCAGTGGCATCTACCGCGAAATGGCCCGCCAAACGCAGCAGGCCGTGGCTGAAGCGGATGTGGTCGTTTTTGTGTTGGATGCTCGTGCAGGTCTGTCGGCGCAAGACCACGACATTGCGAAGTACCTGCGACGTCTGGGAAAGCCATGCGTGCTGGCTGCCAACAAGGCAGAAGGCATGCTTGCAGGGGCACAGTTGTCCGAGTTCTACGAGCTTGGTTTGGGCGAGGTCCATGCGGTGTCGGCGGCCCATGGACAAGGCATTCGAGATTTGGTGGAACTGGCGCTGGAACCGTTGCACCTGCCCGATCCGGAAGACGCAGCGGAGGGCAGCGACAAAAGCGCCATCAAGCTTGCGGTTGCCGGGCGCCCCAATGTCGGCAAGTCCACGCTCATCAACACCTGGCTGGGCGAGGAACGCCTGGTGGCGTTCGACTTGCCTGGTACGACGCGCGATGCCATTTCGGTCCCTTTTGAGCGCAATGGTCAGCGTTTCGAGTTGATTGATACCGCAGGTTTGCGTCGCAAAGGCAAGGTGTTCGAGGCTATTGAAAAATTCTCGGTGGTGAAAACACTGCAGGCCATTGAATCTGCCAACGTGGTTTTGCTGCTTCTGGATGCGACGCAAGGGGTCACGGACCAGGACGCGCACATCGCCGGCTATATTTTGGAAAGTGGGCGTGCCGTGGTGGTGGCCGTCAACAAATGGGATGCGGTGGACGACTACCAGCGGCAGATGCTGGAGCGCTCCATCGAGACCCGGCTGCCATTTCTGAAGTTTGCTGCGCTGCATTTCATCTCGGCCCAGAAGCGCCAAGGCCTCGGGCCGCTGTGGGCAGCGATTGCACAAGCGCACAAGGCGGCCATGTGCAAGATGTCAACGCCTGTGTTGACGCGCTTGCTGCTGGAGGCTGTTCAGTTCCAGAGCCCCAAGCGGGCAGGCATGTTCCGGCCCAAGCTGCGCTATGCGCACCAGGGCGGAATGAATCCGCCTGTGATTGTGATCCATGGAAATTCGCTTGAGCACGTGACCGATGCATACAAGCGCTTTCTCGAGGGCCGTTTCCGCAAGGAGTTCGGCCTGGTGGGAACGCCTCTGCGCATCGAAATGAAAACTTCGCACAACCCGTTCGCGGACAAGAACGACGCTTGACCTGCGACGGCCCGCGGCCAGAGACCAGAGAAATCTGGCATGGCTCCGCGGGAGACTGTTGCTGTGGTAAGGTGCCGTTTTACAACAATATTTTGAACACGGAGAATATCGTGAGCAACAAAGGCCAGCTTTTGCAAGATCCCTTTCTCAACGCTTTGCGCCGCGAGCATGTGCCGGTCTCTATTTATCTTGTCAACGGCATCAAGCTGCAGGGGCAGATCGAGTCGTTCGACCAGTATGTGGTGTTGCTTCGCAATACCGTGACGCAGATGGTGTACAAGCACGCCATTTCCACCATTGTTCCGGGTCGCGCAGTGAGTTTTTCCACAGCGGAAACTCCGGAAGCCGAAGGCGGTGGGACCTGAGCGCGTTATTTCGTGATGTTTACCGGGGCAGCAGCCCTTGCGCAGATGCGCCGAGCTCAGCCAGGTGAATGCGCTTCCTATGGATGATCGCTCTTTGACGCCGGTGTTGCTCGTCGGGGTGGACTTTGGCCTCCCGCATTTCGATGCTGAACTGGAAGAGTTAGGCTTGCTTGCTGAAACCGCGGGGATGAAGCCCGTGGCGCGGTTGACCTGCAAACGCAAGGCGCCTGACGCAGCCTTGTTCGTGGGCAGTGGCAAGGCCGACGAGTTGCGCACGCTGGCGCAAATGCATGGCGCCTTGGAGGTGTTGTTTGATCAATCCTTGAGCCCTGCACAGCAACGCAACCTCGAGCGCCACCTCGAATTGCCTGTCAACGACAGGACGCTTCTGATTCTCGAGATTTTCGCGCAGCGCGCCCGCAGCCATGAGGGAAAGTTGCAGGTGGAGTTGGCGCGCCTGCAGTACCTCAGCACCCGCCTGGTGCGGCGCTGGTCGCATTTGGAGCGCCAGCGTGGCGGGATTGGCGCACGGGGAGGACCGGGTGAAACGCAGATCGAGCTTGATCGCCGCATGATTGGCGAAGCGATCAAGCGCACACGTGAGCGCTTGGAGAAAGTCAAGCGCCAGCGTTCCACGCAACGCCGCCAGCGAGAGCGCCAAGATACCTTCAACATTTCATTGGTGGGCTACACCAACGCCGGCAAGTCCACGTTGTTCAATGCGCTGGTCAAGGCGCGAGCCTACGCGGCCGACCAGCTTTTTGCCACGCTCGACACGACGACGCGGCAGTTGTATCTGGGTGAGGCGGGGCGATCGGTGTCCCTGTCCGATACCGTCGGATTTATCCGAGACTTGCCCCATGGCCTCGTGGATGCGTTCCAGGCGACGTTGCAAGAGGCTGTGGATGCAGACCTGCTGCTGCATGTGGTGGATGCGTCCAATTCCCATTTTCCAGAACAAATGGCGCAGGTCCAGCGCGTGTTGACCGATATTGGCGCTGCTGCTATCCCCCAGATTCTAGTGTTCAATAAACTGGATAGGGTTGAGGCTTCCCATCAGCCAGAAGCATTGCAGGATAGCTACGACGTGGACGGGCGGCAGGTGCCCCGCCTGTTTGTCAGTGCCATCAGCGGCAGTGGATTGCTGCAGTTGCGCCAGCAGTTGGCGGCAACCGTGCTGGCGGCCAAGCCGCCGGACATGACCCTGGATGCTGCTGCTGAATTGCCTCCGGGCAGCGTGTGATTGGGCACAATGCCGCGTCATTTGATGTCTTCAGAGAATCCGAGATTTTGCGCATGAATCAACCATTTAGCGTCCGCCGTTGGGCATTGTTGCCAGCCCGTATCCGGGGGGCGTTTAACTTGAACGATCCACGGTGGGGGCGGGGCGGCGACGACCGCGCAGGCGAAGACGGTCGTCCTGAACAGGAGCGGCCGGTGCAGCCGCCACAGACGGATCGTCCGCGTGACTCCAGGCCTGCTGGTAGCCAGCCGCCGGATTTGGATGAGCTCTGGCGCGACCTCAACCGCAAGCTTTCGGGCTTGTTCGGAGGCGGTAACGGTCGCGGCCGAGGCCCCTCCAATGGCGGTGGCTTTCAGCCCGACATGAAAAATGCGGGCGTGGGTGTGGGCTTGATTGCTGGCATTGCCGTCCTGATTTGGCTTGGCACCGGCTTTTTTATCGTCCAAGAAGGCCAGCAGGCCGTCATTACCCAGTTCGGCAAATACAAATCCACTGTGGGAGCCGGTTTTAACTGGCGTCTTCCTTATCCCATACAACGCCACGAATTGGTCTTTGTGACGCAGATCCGCTCTGCAGACGTGGGGCGCGACACCGTGATCAAGTCCACGGGGCTGCGCGAGTCGGCGATGTTGACGGAAGACGAAAACATTGTTGAGATCAAATTTGCGGTCCAGTACCGGCTCAACGATGCCCGTGCATGGCTGTTCGAAAGCAAGAACCCTGCGGATGCAGTGGTGCAGGCGGCGGAAACTGCGGTGCGCGAAGTTGTGGGCAAGATGCGCATGGACACCGCTCTTGCGGAGGAGCGCGACCAGATCGCGCCGCGAGTGCGGGCTCTGATGCAGACGATTCTGGACCGCTACAAGGTGGGTGTCGAAGTGGTCGGCATCAATTTGCAGCAAGGCGGCGTGCGCCCCCCTGAACAGGTGCAAGCTGCTTTTGACGATGTGCTCAAGGCCGGGCAGGAGCGTGAGCGCGCCAAGAACGAAGCCCAGGCCTATGCCAATGATGTGGTGCCGCGTGCTGTGGGCTCTGCGTCGCGCCTCAAGGAAGAGGCCGAGGCGTACAAGGCCCGTATCGTGGCCCAGGCGCAAGGCGATGCCCAGCGCTTCAGCTCGGTGTTGGTCGAGTACCAGAAGGCACCTCAGGTGACCCGCGACCGCCTGTATCTGGAGTCCATGCAGCAGATTTACAGCAGTGTGACCAAGGTATTGGTGGACTCCCGCCAGGGCTCCAACCTTTTGTACCTGCCGCTCGACAAGATCATGCAGACCGTTGCGCAGCAGCCCGTTGCGGGCGCAGGGGAGGGGGCAAGTACCGGTTCCGCGCCTGCTGGAGGAGCTCCAGCCGCTGCACCATCCACATTTTCGAATGACGCCCGGGCCCGCGACACCAGTCGTTCCCGTGAGCGCGAGAGCCGCTAGGAGAAGCACGTGAACAGGGTCGGATTTATTGCATCTTCTATTCTCGTCGTGCTGGCACTGATGAGTTCCATGCTTTTTGTGGTGGATCAGCGCCAGTTTGGCATCCTCTATGCGCTCGGACAGATCAAAGAGGTGATCACGGAGCCTGGTTTGAACTTCAAGCTGCCGCCGCCGTTCCAGAACGTTACTTACATCGACAAGCGTCTGCTGACGCTCGACAGCACGGATACCGAGCCCATGCTCACGGCCGAAAAGCAGCGCGTCGTGATCGACTGGTATGTGCGCTGGCGCATCAGCGATCCGTCGGAATACATCCGCAACGTGGGGCTGGATGAGAATGCCGGTGCCATGCAGCTCAATCGCGTGGTGCGCAATGCATTTCAGGAAGAAATCAACAAGCGCACGGTCAAGGAGCTGCTGTCGGTCAAGCGCGAAGCCCTGATGGCGGACGTAAAGCGCGAAGTGTTGGAGTCGGTGCGCGGCGCCAAGCCCTGGGGGGTGGATGTGGTGGACGTGCGCATTACGCGTGTCGACTATGTGGAAGCGATCACCGAGTCGGTGTACCGGCGCATGGAGGCTGAGCGCAAGCGGGTGGCCAATGAGTTGCGTTCTACCGGGGCTGCAGAGGGCGAGAAAATCCGCGCCGATGCCGATCGCCAGCGCGAGATCACCATTGCCAATGCGTATCGTGACGCTCAAAAGGTCAAGGGCGAGGGCGATGCCGAAGCGGCGCGCGTGTACGCCGAAGCTTTCGGCCGCGATCCGCAGTTTGCGCAGTTCTACCGCAGCCTCGAAGCCTACAAGGCCAGTTTCAACAAGAAGGCCGACGTGATGGTGCTGGATCCTGCATCGTCCGAGTTCTTCAAGGCATTCCGAGGTGCTGCGCCCGCACCTGCGGCGGCGCGCAAATAAGCCTGCGATTGAACATCCCAACCTGTCCACGCGATGGAGTGGACAGGTTGCGCCCGGGCCGCTGTGGCGCTAATCCTGCTGATGGCAGGGCTTATGCCTTTCTTCTTTCCTGTGGGGTGGCGCTGGATGTTCACGCAGCTCATGCCGTTGCGTGACGGCCAGATCCGTTTTTTTCCGTGCTTTGCATGGCGTCTGGCGCGGTCGTTTTAATGCTGCGCTGACGCGGATCGGCACGCCTGTGCCGAGGTGTATGGCCTGCACGGGCCAGGGCAGGAGCCCCTGCCGGTAGAATCACGTTTTTAACAGCCCTCCCTCTTTCCATGTCTGCTTGGGTCCTACCGGATCACATTGCCGATGTCCTGCCCTCCGAGGCCCGGCACATCGAAGAATTACGCCGCGGGCTGCTCGACACTGCATGCCGCTATGGGTATGAGTTGGTGATGCCGCCGCTGCTTGAGCATCTGGAATCGCTGCTCACCGGCTCCGGTGAAGCGCTCGATCTGCAAACGTTCAAGCTGGTCGATCAGATCTCTGGCCGCATGATGGGTTTGCGCGCAGACACCACACAGCAAGTGGCCCGCATCGATGCCCATCTCTTGAATCGCCAAGGAACGGCCCGCCTGTGCTACTGCGGCCCTGTTCTGCATACCTGGCCCGATCGGCCGCATGCCACGCGCGAGCCACTGCAGTTTGGTGCAGAAATCTATGGCCATGCCGGGCTGGAAGCGGACCTTGAAGCCCTGGAGCTGGCCTTGGCGTGCCTGCGTGTGGCTGGCGTAGGCCATACCAGTGTGGACTTGGCGGATGTCCGCATCGTTCGCAGTCTTCTGGCCGGTGTTCCCGTGGAAGCAAGTGTGCTGCGTGATGTGTACACCGCACTGGCCTCTAAGGACGCGAGCGAATTGGCGCAGTTGACCCGAAATTTTCCTGCGGCTTCGCGCGAAGGCCTGCAGGCCCTGCTGCAGCTGTACGGTGATGAATCCGTGTTGGTGGAGGCTGAAAAGGCACTTCAACACACGCCGGCTGTGCGTGAGTCGCTCTCAAATTTGAAATGGCTTGCGACGCGCCTCGAGGGCACACGCGTGAGTTTCGACTTGGCAGACCTGCGGGGCTACGCCTACTACAGCGGCGTGCGTTTCGCTGTCTATTCCGAGAGTGCCGGCGATGCGCTGGTGCGGGGTGGACGTTACGACGAAGTGGGCGCGGTGTTTGGCCGCAACCGGCCGGCGGCAGGGTTCAGTCTGGACCTTAAGCAGTTGGTAGGCGCCGTGCCGGCGCGGGCGCTCAAAGCCGCGGTTCGTGCGCCTTGGGATGAGACCAAGGACCTGCGTCTGGCCATTGCTGCCTTGCGCAGCCAGGGCGAAACGGTGGTGTGCTCGATGCCCGGACGTGGCAGCGAGGTGGATGAGTTTCACTGTGATCGTGAACTCGTCTATGTCGACGGGCGCTGGATGGTGCAAGCCATTGGATGTTTTTGATAATTGAATTGGGTTTGAGATGAAAACTACCAAAGGTCGTAATGTGGTCGTGGTCGGCACTCAATGGGGTGACGAAGGCAAAGGCAAGCTGGTGGATTGGTTGACCGAGAGCGCACAAGGCGTTGTGCGTTTCCAGGGGGGACACAACGCTGGCCACACCCTGGTCATCAATGGTGTCAAGACTGCTTTGCACCTCATTCCCAGCGGCATCATGCGTGCGGGTGTGAAGTGCTATATCGGCAACGGCGTGGTGCTGTCAGCCGCCAAATTGTTCGAAGAAATCGAAGGCCTTGAAAAAGCGGGCGTCGAAGTGCGTTCACGCCTGCGCATCAGCGAGGCCTGTCCGCTGATCCTGCCGTTCCATGCTGCATTGGACGTCGCGCGCGAAGCTGCACGTGAGCAAGGCGGCAGCGAAAAAATTGGCACCACCGGCCGGGGCATCGGTCCAGCCTATGAGGACAAGATCGCCCGCCGGGCCTTGCGCGTGCAGGATATGAAGCACCCAGAGCGCTTTGCGCAAAAGCTGCGTGATCTGCTCGCACTCCACAACCATGTGCTGAGTACTTTCCTGGACTCCAAGCGGTTTGATTTCGGCGCTGGGCTGGCGCCGTACCTTCGCGATGGCCAGGTGCAGTTCGAACCGGTTTATGAAGAGGCCCTGCGCCACGCTGAATTGCTCAAGCCCATGATGGCCGACGTGTCGCGGGAATTGAACGAGGCGCACGAGCATGGGGCCAACCTGTTATTTGAAGGCGCGCAAGGCACCTTGTTGGATGTGGACCATGGCACTTACCCCTATGTGACGTCCAGCAACTGCGTGGCCGGAAATGCGGCCGCGGGCTCGGGCGTGGGGCCGGGCATGCTGCACTACATCCTAGGCATCACCAAGGCCTATTGCACCCGTGTGGGCGGCGGACCTTTCCCCACAGAGCTGGACTGGGATGTGCCCGGCACGCCCGGTTACCACATGAGCACTGTCGGCGCAGAGAAGGGCGTCACGACCGGGCGCAGCCGACGCTGTGGCTGGTTCGATGCGGCATTGCTCAAGCGCAGCGCTCAGGTGAATGGCCTGACTGGGCTGTGCATCACCAAGCTGGACGTTCTGGATGGCTTGAAGGAGTTGAAGCTGTGCACAGGCTATGAACTCGACGGCCAACACATTGACCTGTTGCCGATGGGCGCGGACGACATCGCACGTTGCAAGCCCGTGTACGAAACCATGGCCGGCTGGAGCGATTCCACGGTGGGCGTGACCCAGTATGACGAGCTGCCTGTCAATGCGCGCCTGTACCTGCAGCGCATTGAACATGTCACAGGTGTGCCGGTGGCCATGATCTCCACCAGCCCGGACCGGGACCACACCATCATGATGCAACATCCCTACCTGCCTGAATAAGCGTCAAATAGGCTTTAAGACCTTTCCTCATAAGCGCAGATAGCTATTAAATTAGGAGTAAAGAATGTTGACAGAAGATGGCAAGCACCTGTATGTGAGCTATGACGAGTACCACAACCTCATAGAAAAACTGGCACTCAAGGTGCACCAATCTGGCTGGGGTTTCGATACCATTTTGTGCTTGGCCCGGGGAGGCATGCGTCCGGGCGACATCCTGAGCCGTATCTTTGACAAGCCTTTGGCCATCATGTCTACCAGTTCTTACCGGGCTGAGGCAGGCACAGTGCAAGGGCATTTGGATATCGCACGTTTCATCACGACGCCCAAAGGCGAAATTGCCGGTCGTGTGCTGCTGGTGGATGACTTGGCAGACTCCGGCCACACGCTGCATGCAGTCATAGACATGCTCCGCAATAGCTACTCTCCCATCACGGAGTTGCGCAGTGCAGTCATCTGGACCAAAGGCATGTCGAATTTCACTCCAGACTACTCTGTAGAGTTCTTGCCAACCAACCCCTGGATCCACCAGCCGTTTGAGACATATGACAACTTGAGTCCCGACAAGCTGCTTGAAAAGTGGAAAGTTTGATTTTTTGAAGCGGCGCTGTGCTATAGTTGCGCCCTTCGCTGCACAGGAAGCCTCTTTTCAAGGAAGCCCCCGTGCCAGCCTGGCCCCAGGGGTTCAAGAGCCTGGGGCGCGGCGCAGAAAAGGCGCGGCGGACCTTAAAAGGTTGGCCGAAAGAAGAAAAGAGAAAAAATCTTGGGGCTTTGAGAAAAGCGGGCAAAAACCCGGTCTATAATTCAAGGCTTCGCTGAACGGAAGTGCTGCCAAGCAGTGCTTCTGGAAGGCAAGAAAGACGGAGTGGTTAATAACCACAATGTTGACAGGGAAATAAAAACCCTGTTATAATTCAAGGCTCAGCTGATCGCAGCTAAGTCGGCAAGAAAAGAAAGACCCCGGTCTGACTGCTCTTTGCCAGGAACCTTAAAAATATACAGCCGATAAGCGTGGGCGTTTGAAGGCGATTGCCAAGTTCTTTGGAACTCAAGTCGCAAGACTTTAAACGCTCATGAGAGTAAAGAAGTGAAGTTCACTTCAATTCTTGATTTTTTGAGTGGCCCCGCAAGGGGCAAAAAACACAAGATCGAACTGTAGAGTTTGATCCTGGCTCAGATTGAACGCTGGCGGCATGCCTTACACATGCAAGTCGAACGGTAACAGGTCTTCGGATGCTGACGAGTGGCGAACGGGTGAGTAATACATCGGAACGTGCCCGATCGTGGGGGATAACGCAGCGAAAGCTGTGCTAATACCGCATACGATCTACGGATGAAAGCAGGGGACCCGCAAGGGCCTTGCGCGGACGGAGCGGCCGATGGCAGATTAGGTAGTTGGTGGGATAAAAGCTTACCAAGCCGACGATCTGTAGCTGGTCTGAGAGGACGACCAGCCACACTGGGACTGAGACACGGCCCAGACTCCTACGGGAGGCAGCAGTGGGGAATTTTGGACAATGGGCGAAAGCCTGATCCAGCCATGCCGCGTGCAGGATGAAGGCCTTCGGGTTGTAAACTGCTTTTGTACGGAACGAAAAGGCTCCTTCTAATAAAGGGGGCCCATGACGGTACCGTAAGAATAAGCACCGGCTAACTACGTGCCAGCAGCCGCGGTAATACGTAGGGTGCAAGCGTTAATCGGAATTACTGGGCGTAAAGCGTGCGCAGGCGGTTATGTAAGACAGATGTGAAATCCCCGGGCTCAACCTGGGAACTGCATTAGTGACTGCATAGCTGGAGTGCGGCAGAGGGGGATGGAATTCCGCGTGTAGCAGTGAAATGCGTAGATATGCGGAGGAACACCGATGGCGAAGGCAATCCCCTGGGCCTGCACTGACGCTCATGCACGAAAGCGTGGGGAGCAAACAGGATTAGATACCCTGGTAGTCCACGCCCTAAACGATGTCAACTGGTTGTTGGGAATTCACTTTCTCAGTAACGAAGCTAACGCGTGAAGTTGACCGCCTGGGGAGTACGGCCGCAAGGTTAAAACTCAAAGGAATTGACGGGGACCCGCACAAGCGGTGGATGATGTGGTTTAATTCGATGCAACGCGAAAAACCTTACCCACCTTTGACATGTATGGAAGATCGCAGAGACGCGATTGTGCTCGAAAGAGAGCCATAACACAGGTGCTGCATGGCTGTCGTCAGCTCGTGTCGTGAGATGTTGGGTTAAGTCCCGCAACGAGCGCAACCCTTGCCATTAGTTGCTACATTCAGTTGGGCACTCTAATGGGACTGCCGGTGACAAACCGGAGGAAGGTGGGGATGACGTCAAGTCCTCATGGCCCTTATAGGTGGGGCTACACACGTCATACAATGGCTGGTACAAAGGGTTGCCAACCCGCGAGGGGGAGCCAATCCCATAAAGCCAGTCGTAGTCCGGATCGCAGTCTGCAACTCGACTGCGTGAAGTCGGAATCGCTAGTAATCGTGGATCAGAATGTCACGGTGAATACGTTCCCGGGTCTTGTACACACCGCCCGTCACACCATGGGAGCGGGTTCTGCCAGAAGTAGTTAGCCTAACCGCAAGGAGGGCGATTACCACGGCAGGGTTCGTGACTGGGGTGAAGTCGTAACAAGGTAGCCGTATCGGAAGGTGCGGCTGGATCACCTCCTTTCTGGAAAACTGCAATTCAATTTGAACGCCCACACTTATCGGTTGTTGGAAGAAGTCGCTGCAAGGCGCATATGTGAAAGCATATGGGCCTCTGTAGAGGCCGGCTTGGGTCTGTAGCTCAGTTGGTTAGAGCACCGTCTTGATAAGGCGGGGGTCGGTGGTTCGAGACCACCCAGACCCACCAAGTGCTGCAGTCCGAGGGGCGACACGACAATGCGACAAGCGCAAAACCCCGGGGGATTAGCTCAGCTGGGAGAGCACCTGCTTTGCAAGCAGGGGGTCGTCGGTTCGATCCCGTCATCCTCCACCAACCCACACGATGCGCCCGCAAGGGTGGTGAATCAACACCAAAGCAGCTTTGCAAAAGGCTGCTTTGATGTTGATCGATATCAATCGATCAATCGGCTGTTCTTTAAAAATTCATAGAGTCGAATCAGCGTTGCTGATGGAAACTGCACATTCGTAAAGGTTTAGTGCAGACCGTGCCATCAGCAACAAGAATTTTTGATTGCGTCAAAACGAATATTCAAACCTGGTTTGAAATTCTTAAGTAATACGATGACAGATCGAAAGATCTGAAGTTGTTTACGGCATAACGCGCCGGGTGAAAGACCTGGCAAGTCCTTGAAAGATTAAATGGCGATGTCTCGTCAAGAGACGTCAAAGTTATAGGGTCAAGTGACTAAGAGCATGTGGTGGATGCCTTGGCGATGATAGGCGACGAAAGACGTGATAGCCTGCGATAAGCTTCGGGGAGCTGGCAAATAAGCTTTGATCCGGAGATTTCTGAATGGGGAAACCCACCCTTCGGGGTATCGCAACCTGAATACATAGGGTTGCGAGGCGAACCGGGTGAACTGAAACATCTCAGTAGCTCGAGGAAAAGACATCAACCGAGATTCCGAAAGTAGTGGCGAGCGAAATCGGACAAGCCTTGCAGTGATAGCACGACGGTTAGCAAAACGGGATGGAAAGCCCGGCCATAGCAGGTGATAGCCCTGTATGCGAAAACCGACGTGTGGTACTAGGCTGCAGACAAGTAGGGCGGGACACGAGAAATCCTGTCTGAATATGGGGGGACCATCCTCCAAGGCTAAATACTCATCATCGACCGATAGTGAACCAGTACCGTGAGGGAAAGGCGAAAAGAACCCCGGGAGGGGAGTGAAATAGATCCTGAAACCGCATGCTTACAAAAAGTAGGAGCCTCGCAAGGGGTGACTGCGTACCTTTTGTATAATGGGTCAGCGACTTACATTCAGTGGCAAGGTTAACCGAATAGGGAAGCCGTAGAGAAATCGAGTCCGAATAGGGCGAACATAGTCGCTGGGTGTAGACCCGAAACCAAGTGATCTATCCATGGCCAGGATGAAGGTGCCGTAACAGGTACTGGAGGTCCGAACCCACTAGTGTTGCAAAACTAGGGGATGAGCTGTGGATAGGGGCGAAAGGCTAAACAAACTTGGAAATAGCTGGTTCTCTCCGAAAACTATTTAGGTAGTGCCTCAAGTATTACCGTCGGGGGTAGAGCACTGTTTAGGCTAGGGGGTCATGGCGACTTACCAAACCTATGCAAACTCCGAATACCGACGAGTACAGCTTGGGAGACAGAGCACCGGGTGCTAACGTCCGGACTCAAGAGGGAAACAACCCAGACCGCCAGCTAAGGTCCCTAAAATTGGCTAAGTGGGAAACGAAGTGGGAAGGCTAAAACAGTCAGGATGTTGGCTTAGAAGCAGCCATCATTTAAAGAAAGCGTAATAGCTCACTGATCGAGTCGTCCTGCGCGGAAGATGTAACGGGGCTAAGCCAGTTACCGAAGCTGCGGATGTGCAATTTATTGCACGTGGTAGGAGAGCGTTCTGTAGGCCTGTGAAGGTGTCTGGTAATGGATGCTGGAGGTATCAGAAGTGCGAATGCTGACATGAGTAGCGTTAAAGGGGGTGAAAAGCCCCCTCGCCGTAAGCGCAAGGTTTTCTACGCAACGTTCATCGGCGTAGAGTGAGTCGGCCCCTAAGGCGAGGCAGAGATGCGTAGCTGATGGGAAACAGGTCAATATTCCTGTACCGATCAATAGTGCGATGTGGGGACGGAGAAGGTTAGCTCAGCCAACTGTTGGATATGTTGGTTCAAGCCTGTAGTCGTGCCCGGTAGGCAAATCCGCCGGGCTGAGATGAGGGGTGATAACGAGGCTGCTTGCAGCCGAAGTGAGTGATACCCTGCTTCCAGGAAAAGCCACTAAGCTTCAGCTATTGACGACCGTACCGCAAACCGACACTGGTGCGCGAGATGAGTATTCTAAGGCGCTTGAGAGAACTCTGGAGAAGGAACTCGGCAAATTGATACCGTAACTTCGGGAGAAGGTATGCCCCAAGTAGGTGAACTCGAACAGAGGGAGCCCAAAGGGGTTGCAAAAAATCGGTGGCTGCGACTGTTTAATAAAAACACAGCACTCTGCAAACACGAAAGTGGACGTATAGGGTGTGACGCCTGCCCGGTGCTGGAAGATTAAATGATGGGGTGCAAGCTCTTGATTGAAGTCCCAGTAAACGGCGGCCGTAACTATAACGGTCCTAAGGTAGCGAAATTCCTTGTCGGGTAAGTTCCGACCTGCACGAATGGCGTAACGATGGCCACACTGTCTCCTCCAGAGACTCAGCGAAGTTGAAATGTTTGTGATGATGCAATCTCCCCGCGGAAAGACGGAAAGACCCCATGAACCTTTACTGTAGCTTTGTATTGGACTTTGAACAGATCTGTGTAGGATAGGTGGGAGGCTTTGAAGTGTGGTCGCTAGATCACATGGAGCCAACGTTGAAATACCACCCTGGTGTGTTTGAGGTTCTAACCCAGGTCCCTTATCGGGATCGGGGACAGTGCATGGTAGGCAGTTTGACTGGGGCGGTCTCCTCCCAAAGCGTAACGGAGGAGTTCGAAGGTACGCTAGTTACGGTCGGACATCGTGACGATAGTGCAATGGCATAAGCGTGCTTAACTGCGAGACTGACAAGTCGAGCAGATGCGAAAGCAGGACATAGTGATCCGGTGGTTCTGTATGGAAGGGCCATCGCTCAACGGATAAAAGGTACTCTGGGGATAACAGGCTGATACCGCCCAAGAGTTCATATCGACGGCGGTGTTTGGCACCTCGATGTCGGCTCATCTCATCCTGGGGCTGTAGCCGGTCCCAAGGGTATGGCTGTTCGCCATTTAAAGAGGTACGTGAGCTGGGTTTAAAACGTCGTGAGACAGTTTGGTCCCTATCTTCCGTGGGCGCTGCAGATTTGAGGAAGCCTGCTCCTAGTACGAGAGGACCGGAGTGGACACACCTCTGGTGTATCGGTTGTCACGCCAGTGGCATTGCCGAGTAGCTAAGTGTGGAAGAGATAACCGCTGAAAGCATCTAAGCGGGAAACTCGTTTCAAGATGAGATCTGCCGGGGGCTTGACCCCCCTAAAGAGTCGTTCAAGACCAGGACGTTGATAGGCTGGGTGTGGAAGCGCAGCAATGCGTTAAGCTAACCAGTACTAATTGCTCGTGCGGCTTGACCCTATAACTTTGATGGCCCCAAAGCTTCAAAGATTGTTATGCCAAGTTGACGCAGTCAAAACCAAACAAGCTGATTCCAAACTCTATGAATTCGTTGGGTTGATCATGTGATCAACACGACACCCAGTTATGCCTGATGACCATAGCAAGTCGGTCCCACTCCTTCCCATCCCGAACAGGACAGTGAAACGACTTCGCGCCGATGATAGTGCGGGTTCCCGTGTGAAAGTAGGTCATCGTCAGGCTCTTACAGCCCAGTAAACCCCCCGCTCAGCAATGTGCGGGGGGTTTCCTGCTTTTTGTGTTGACTCTTTTCATTCGGGCTGGCTATGCAACTGCAGGATATTCTCTATTCCCAGGGGTTTGGAACCCGCCGTGTGTGCGCGGGCCTTGTGCAGCAGGGGTGGGTGGAGGTTTACGGACCGCATCCAGGGCAGGCGTCTGCCCTGTGTACCGATGCCACGGCCGAATTCCCGATCGAAGGCTTGCGGTTGCGGGTGCAAGGTGTGGATTGGGACTACCACGCCAAGGCCTATGTGATGCTGCACAAGCCAGCTGGGACCGAGTGCTCGCAAAAACCATCCACCTATCCCAGCATTTACACGCTGCTGCCATCGCCCTTGCGGTTGCGGCCCAGCAAAAGCGCGGTGCAGGGTGTGCAGGCCGTCGGGCGCCTGGACCAGGATACGACGGGCCTGCTGCTGCTCAGCGACGATGGCCAGTTCATCCATCGCATGAGTTCCCCAAAAAAGCATGTGCCCAAGGTCTACCAGATCACCACCAAGCACCCTGTGGGGCAAGAGCAGATCGATCGGCTGCTGGCCGGTGTGGTGCTGGACGATGATCCCAAACCCGTTCGCGCGGCAGCGTGTGCCCTG
Source organism: uncultured beta proteobacterium (assembly GCA_963703375.1). Lineage (GTDB taxonomy): Bacteria > Pseudomonadota > Gammaproteobacteria > Burkholderiales > Burkholderiaceae_C > Simplicispira. The sequence goes on from CAVPEF010000004.1 coordinate 1,597,924, forward strand.
GTCGGTGCGCATCGGCTCGATCTGACACTCACGGCAGGCAAATACCACCAGGTCAAGCGCATGGTGGCTGCCGTTGGCAACCGTGTGGAAGCGCTGCACCGTTCGCGCATTGGCGCGCTCGAACTCCCTGCAGATCTGGCGCCAGGCCAGTGGCGCTGGCTTGGGCAAGAGGACTTGCAGAAGCTGCAGGCCGCTCCCTAAAGACGACACGAGAATCCCGTTCCATGTGCGCCACGCCGGGGGCGCGCAGCTACACTTCCTGCTGCTTTGAAAGCTCCTGTGAAAATATTTATGCGCGCATTTCGCCGAATCGCTGCCGTGCTACTGATGGGATCGGCCGGACTTGGTTTTGCAGCCCCGCCGCCCCTTTTTGTGCTCAATTCCCTGGATGCGAGCGTCAGCGTGATCGACCCGCAGACATGGCAAGAGACATCGCGCATTCCGACGGGCAAGGAGCCGCACCACCTCTACCTCACACCCGATGAGAAGTCGCTCATCATCGCCAATGCGCTGGGAGATTCGCTGACCTTCATCGACCCGCGCACTGCGCAGGTTCAGCGCACGGTGCGTGGCATTGTCGACCCATACCACTTGCGGTTCACGCCCGACATGAAGTGGCTCATCACTGCAGGCAACCGGCTCGACCATGTGGATTTCTACCGCTGGGATGGCAAAGAGCTGAGCCTGGTGCAGCGTGTGTCCACCGGACGAACCCCAAGCCATTTGTGGATTGATGCTGCCAGCCGGCGGGTCTACGCCTCGATGCAGGACAGCGACGAACTGGTGGTGATCGACATCGCCAGCCAAACCATTTTGTCGCGCAACCGCACGGGCCCGATGCCGGCCGATGTGTACGGCAGCCCGGACGGTCGACAGCTCTTCGTTGGTCTCACGGGCGGCGATGGCGTGGAAGTTTTTGATATTTCAGGGCGCGAACCGCGCAGCCTCAGGGTCATCAAGACCGGCAACGGCGCGCATGCTTTCCGTGCGGCCGGAGACCAGCGCCATCTGTACGTGAGCAACCGCGTGGCCAACACCATCAGCAAGATCAACATGCTCAACGGCGAGGTGGTGGCCAGCTACCCGGCGCCTGGCGGCCCCGACTGCATGGATGTTTCGGCCGACGGCCGCTGGATTTACGTCAGCTCCCGCTGGGCGCGCAAGCTGACGGTCATCGACACCGAGGCGCGCCAGGTGGTGCGCCAGGTCAAGGTCGGGAAGTCTCCGCATGGTGTCTGGACACTTGCGCACGCGCCACGCTGAGCGGACCCGGCAGCGGCGGAGCTGCATTGTTGCTTCATTATTGATAGCTGCAGGCGCTTACCCCATGGGCGCTAGGGGCCAAATTGACTGCAAAAAGCCGCTGTACCTCACCTTTGACACCGGACATATGGAGGTGGCGCCGCTGGTGGCCGAGGTGCTGCAGCGCCAGCATGTGCGCGTGACTTTTTTTGCCGCCAACGAGCCCAGCAAGCAAGGCGACGGCAGCCTGGGAGAGCACTGGGCACCTTGGTGGCGAGCCCGCGCAGCAGAGGGCCACGCCTTTGCCTCCCACACCTGGAACCATACTTATTGGCGGGCAGACGCCGGCACGGATGCTGCGCCGGCGTTTCGGGTGCGCCCATCGGCCGGGAGCCGCGCTGGACAGGAGTTCACCGTGACCGCGGCGCAGTACTGCGACGACATTGCACAGGCGGCGCGCCGCCTGCAGGCGGTGACCGGTCAACCGGCCCTGCCGCTGTTCCGCGCGCCCGGTGGAAAGACGTCGGCGCGCTTGTTGGCGGCAGCGCGCTCGTGCGGTTATGCCCATGTGGGCTGGTCTGCGGCCGGTTTCCTGGGGGACGAACTGCCCAGCGAGCGCTACAGCAACCAGATGCTGCTGCAGCAGGCGCTCAAGAACATCCGCAGTGGCGATATCTTGCTGGCCCATCTGGGCATCTGGTCGCGCAAAGATCCATGGGCGCCGGCCGTGTTGGAGCCGCTCATCGTGGGGCTGAAGGAGCGGGGTTTCTGTTTCCGCACCTTGCGCGAGCACCCGGACTACCCCATCTGGACGGCACCGAAGCCCTGACGGCACGGCACTCAAACCAAGGACAAGACAGCCATGGATTGGTGGACGACCTCATTTGATACCGTGCAGCAATGGCTGTTTGAAGCCGTGGTGCAGCCGCTGATGTTCGCTGCCGGCCTGGCCAGCTTCCTGGAGGATGGATACCGCGCCACGGGATGGCTGCTGGTCGGCATTCTGCAATTGCTGGTGATCGTTTGCCTGTTCGCGCCGCTGCAACGCTGGCGGCCCGTGGAGCCACTGGCCGACCGTGCCGCAGTGCGCACCGACATCGTCTACACGCTGCTGCACCGCTTGGGGCTGTTCAGGCTGTGCCTGTTCTTTGCGATCGATCCCTTGTGGGACAGCGTGTTCGGGCGCTTGCGTGTAGGCGGGATGCACACGTTCCAGCTCGACAGCGTCTGGCCCGGTGTGACCGACGGTCCCTGGGCCAGTCTGCTGCTGTATCTGGTGGCGTTCGATCTGCTCGATTACTGGATCCACCGCGGTCAGCACCGGTTTGAATGGTGGTGGCGTTTGCACGCACTGCACCATTCGCAGCGCCAGATGACGATGTGGAGCGACAACCGCAACCACCTGCTCGACGACGTGCTGCGCGACAGCCTCATCGTCGTCGCGGCGCAGCTCATTGGCGTGGCGCCTGGGCAATTCGTGGCCATTGTGGCGATCACCCAGTTGAGCGAGAGCTTCCAGCACGCCAACCTGCGGCTGTGGTTTGGCCGCGTGGGCGAGCGCCTGTGGATCAGCCCGCGCTTTCACCGCATGCACCACGCCATGGCGCAGGAGCCGCGCCATCAGAGCGCACGCGGGAGCAACTTTGGCGTGCTTTTGCCTTGGTGGGACATGCTGTTCGGCACGGCCAATTTTGAGCGGCGCTTTGGCCCCACCGGCTTGCGCGACCAGGTCGAGCCGGGCCCGGACGGCCGCGTGCGCGACTATGGCCAGGGGTTCTGGGCGCAGCAGTGGCGCGGCCTGCTGCGGTTGGCGGGGCGAGCGTAGCGCCTCGATGCGCGCAGCCTGCGACGCAGGTATGCTTGGGCGCTTTCAGGTGATGCGAAGCCGATTTCCATCCATGGCCCTGTTGCTCGACTCCTTTTGGCGCGCGGTGGCGTATTGCATGCACCCGCGTGTGATCGCGCTGTCGCTGCTGCCGCTGCTGCTCATGGGCGCGCTGGCGCTGGGGCTGGGGTATTTCTACTGGGATCCCGCAGTGCAGGGCGTGCGCGCGCTGCTGGAGGCGCCCGGCTGGCTGGGCACCGTCTGGGGCTGGCTGCAGCGCTGGGGCATGGACAACGCCACGGCGTTCGTGGCGCCGCTGATCGTGGTCGCCGCCGTCACCCCGGTGATCGTGGTGGTTTCCGTGCTCGCCGTGGCCCTGCTCATGGCCCCTGCGCTGGTGGCCTTGGTCGCGCAGCGGCGCTTTGCCGGGCTGGAGCGCAAGAAAGGAGGCTCGCTGCTGGCGAGCCTGGGATGGTCGCTTGGCGCCACGCTGCTGGCCTTGGTGGCCCTTGCCGTATCCCTGCCGCTGTGGCTGGTTCCTCCGCTGGTGCTGGTGTTGCCGCCGTTGATCTGGGGCTGGTTGACCTACCGGGTCATGGCGTTTGACGCGTTGGCCGAGCATGCGAGCAAAGCCGAGCGCAAGGAGCTGTTCCAGCGCCACCGTGTGCCCTTGCTGGCCATGGGCGTGCTCTGCGGTTACCTCGGCGCGGCTCCAGCCGTCGTCTGGGCCTCGGGTGTGGTGTTTGCGGCCGCCTTTTTTATCCTGATACCCCTGGCGATCTGGATTTATACGCTGGTGTTTGCGTTTTCGTCGCTGTGGTTCGCGCACTTCGGCCTTGCAGCGCTGGAGCAACTGCGTGCGCAGTCGCTGCCCGTACCCCCTGGCGCGCCGCAAATGTCCTCCGCTGGGCTGCCGTTGCCCGGCGCGGGCAGCTCGGCACCCATCCCTCCTTTGGCTTCACCGGAATCCCCTGCACCATGACCTCTGCATTTGGCCTCATCATCGTGGGCGACGAGATCCTGTCGGGCAAGCGGGCAGACAAGCATTTGCCCAAGATCATCGAGCTGCTGGCGGCGCGCGGCTTGGGATTGGCGTATGCCGACTATGTCGGAGACGACCCTGCGCGCATCACGGCGACCCTCGAGCGGGCTTTCGCTTCCAGCGATGTGGTCTTCAGCACCGGAGGCATAGGCGCAACGCCGGACGACCATACGCGCCAGTGCGCGGCCCGCGCGCTCGGGGTCGAGCTGGCGCTGCACCCGCAGGCCGAGGCGCTGATCCGCGAGCGCATGCAGGACGTGGCGCGCGAGCAGGGCCACCCGTACGATCCAGACAGCGCGGACAATGTCCACCGACTCAACATGGGGGTGTTTCCTGCGGGGGCGCGCGTCATTCCCAACCCCTACAACAAGATTCCGGGCTTCAGCTGCAGCGCACCCAGTGGCGCCAGCGTGCATTTTGTGCCTGGGTTTCCTGTGATGGCTTGGCCGATGATCGAATGGGTGCTGGACCAGCATTGCGCCCACCTGTTCCACCGTGCGCCGCAGGTGGAGCACTCGGTGCTGGTGTTCGGCGCCATGGAAGCGGCCCTCACGCCCTTGATGGAACGCATCGAACGCGACCACGCGCCAGTGCGTGTTTTCAGCCTGCCGAGCGTCGATCACCCGGTGCACGGTCGCCACATCGAGCTGGGCGTCAAGGGGCCTGCAGAGCTGGTTCCAGCAGCATGGACCGACATGCGGGCATGTCTGCACCAAATCGGTGCAAACTGTGGCCCCGAATTGGTGCGCAAACTGTGAAGTTCTGCCGGACCTCCGTTGCGCACCACAGTGGTGCGTCAAGTGAGGCTGGAAAGACGCGCTGACAATCACGTCCGTGCGGCGCAGAGCTGGCATGCACTTTGCGTATTGTCGATATACCCCTAAACAACCAACGTTTTTCCAGGAGAACCCGATGGCCCAGACCGTTGCAGACGTCATGAAAATGGTGAAGGAGAATGAAGTCAAGTTCGTCGATTTCCGTTTCACCGACACCCTTGGCAAACAGCACCACACCACGGTGCCGGTGTCGCATTTCGACGAAGACAAGTTCTCGTCCGGCCATGCGTTTGATGGCTCGTCGATTGCCGGCTGGAAGGGTATCGAAGCATCGGACATGCAGCTCATTCCCGACCCGAACACGGCCAACATCGACCCGTTCTATGAAGAGCCCACGCTGATCCTGAGCTGCGACGTCATTGAGCCCAGCGACGGCAAGGCCTACGACCGCGATCCGCGCTCCATCGCCAAGCGCGCCGAAGCCTACCTCAAGGCTTCGGGCCTGGGCGACACCGCCTACTTTGGACCGGAGCCCGAATTCTTCATCTTCGACGGCGTGCGCTGGAGCAACGAGCCCGGCAAGGTGATGTACGAGATCGAAGAATACGAGGCCCCCTGGAACTCGGGCCGCGACCTCGAGGGCGGCAACCGCGGCCACCGCCCCACCGTCAAGGGGGGCTACTTCCCCGTGCCACCGGTCGACAGCACGCACAACCTGCGTGCCGAAATGGCGTTGGTCCTTGAATCCCTGGGGATTCCAGTCGAGGTGTTCCACCATGAAGTGGCGGGCGCCGGCCAGAACGAAATCGGCACGCGCTTTAGCACCCTGGTGCAGCGCGCCGACTGGACCATGTTGCAGAAATACGTGATCCACAACGTGGCCAACACCTATGGCAAGACCGCCACCTTCATGCCCAAGCCCTATGCGGGCGACAACGGTTCGGGCATGCACGTGCACCAGTCGGTCTGGAAGGATGGCAAGAACCTGTTCGCGGGCGACGGCTATGCCGGTCTGTCGGACTATGCGCTGTACTACATCGGCGGCATCATCAAGCACGCGCGCGCACTCAACGCCATCACCAACCCCGGCACCAACAGCTACAAGCGCCTGGTGCCGCATTTCGAAGCCCCGGTGAAACTGGCCTACTCGGCCAAGAACCGCTCGGCGTCGATCCGCATTCCCTATGTGTCGAACCCCAAGGGCCGGCGCGTGGAGGCACGTTTCCCCGATCCGCTGATGAACCCCTATCTGGGTTTTGCCGCGCTGCTGATGGCTGGCCTCGACGGTGTGGAAAACAAGATCCATCCGGGCGAAGCCGCCACCAAGGACCTCTACCATCTGCCGCCCGAAGAAGACAAGCTGGTGCCCACCGTCTGCCACAGCCTCGACCAGGCACTCGAAGCCCTCGATGCAGACCGCGCTTTCCTGACCAAGGGCGGTGTGTTCTCCGAGAACATGATCGATGCATACATCGAGCTGAAGATGGGCGAGGTGTCGCGCTTCCGCCAGGCGGTGCACCCGGTCGAGTACGACATGTATTACTCGCTCTGAGCGATGGGCCCGCAGAGGCCTGGACCGAGCCAAGGCGGTGCTTGCACCGCCTTTTTCTATGGTGCTGGCCTCGGGAACCCGTGCGGCGCCGCCACCTCCCTCTGGCTCAGGTCAGGCGGAGTGGGGCCACCCGCGCTCGCGCTGGGTTTGGGTGGGAGGTTTGGGGGATACTCAGAGACAAGCCTGCACGTCCGATGCGAGGAACCCTGATGAAACGTCCCTTTTCTACATTGCTGTTGCCCTTGCTGGCGGTTGCCGTCCTGGTGCCGTCCGCCTGGGCGCAAGACCGCATCTACCGCTGCGGCAACGAATACACCAACAACGCCAGCCAGGCCAAGGAGCGCGGCTGCAAACTGGTCGAAGGCGGCAACGTGACCGTGCTGCAAGGTGCGCGCCCGAATGCGCCCGCCGCACAGGCGCCCGGCGCAGCGGCTTCGGCGTCTCCCCCCAGCGCACCGCGCGTCGACAACAGCGACCAGCGCGCTCGCGATGCCGATGCACGGGTGATCCTGGAGTCCGAGCTGCGCAAGGCGGAAACCCGGCTGGCCGAGCTGAGGAGGGAATACAACAACGGCGAGCCCGAGCGCAATGCGCTGGACCTGCGCAATCCCCAGCGCTACATGGAGCGCACGGCCGAGATCAAGGCCAACCTGGCCCGGACCGAGAGCGATATTGCCGGCATCCGGCGCGAACTGGGCCGTCTGGGTCCGGCCAGCAGATAAGCGAACAAGCGGGTGAAAGCCAGCGCAGAACACCTGGCGGCGTCCAGCCGCTTTCAGCCGCTGGACCTGCTGTCCTTGCTGGTGGCGGTATTGCGTTCCGACGGGGCCGTGCTGTTTGCCAACGCGGCGCTGGAGAATGTGCTCGGCCTGTCGCGGCGCACGCTCGAAGGCGTGGACTTCGCCCAATTCTTCACCGACCCGGCTCTGCTGCAGACGGCGCTGGAAGGCGCCCGCAGCCACGATTTCGCCGCGCTGCGTTTTGAAGGGAGCCTCAAACGTCTCCACCACGAGGCCGTGCCCGTGCACGTGAGCGTGGCGGAGGCCGAGCTGCCCGGCGAGGTGCTGGTCGAGCTGTGGCCATTGGAGCAGCACGCGCGCCAGGACCGCGAGGAGCGCCTGCGCGAGCAGGCCCAGGCGCACAAGGAGCTGATCCGCAACCTCGCCCATGAAATCAAGAACCCGCTGGGCGGCATCCGCGGCGCGGCGCAGCTGCTGGAGATGGAGCTGGCGAGTCCCGACCTCGCCGAATACACCCAGGTCATCATCCACGAGGCCGACCGCCTGCAAAGCCTGGTCGACCGGCTGCTGGCGCCGCACCGGCACCCGCACGAGGTGGGCGACGTCAACATCCATGAGGTGTGCGAGCGCGTGCGTTCGCTGGTCCTGGCCGAGCACCCGCAAGGCCTGCGCATCGAGCAGGACTACGACATCTCCATCCCCGAATTCCGTGGCGACCGCGCGCAGCTCATCCAGGCGCTGCTCAATGTGGTGCAGAACGCGGCCCAGGCGCTGGCGCAGCGCATGTTGCAGGGCGATGCCTGCATCACGCTGCGCACGCGCGTGGCCCGGCAGATCACGCTGGGGCGCGAACGCCACAGGCTGGCATTGGAATTGCATGTCATCGACAACGGACCCGGCGTGCCCGCAGCCCTCCGGGAGCGCATTTTTTACCCCCTGGTCTCGGGCCGTGACGGCGGCTCGGGCCTGGGGCTGACGTTGGCGCAGACCTTTGTGCAGCGCCACCATGGAATGATCGAGTGCGATAGCACGCTCGGGCGCACCGACTTTCGCATCCTGATCCCCTTGCCCTGAGTTCCGGCCCGCCAGCCACCTGCGAGAAACCCGCCATGAAGCCGATCTGGATAGCCGATGACGACCCCTCGATCCGCTTCGTGCTCGAGAAGGCGCTGGCGCGCGAAAACCTGCCCACGCGAAGCTTCAGCCACCCCCGCGAGGTGCTCGACGCCCTGGCCGAGGTGGGCGCCGGCGAGGGCGCCCCGCCGGGACCGCAGGTGCTGGTGAGCGACATCCGCATGCCTGGCGGCTCGGGCCTGCAGCTGCTTGAAAAGGTGCATGCGTTGCAGCCGGGCCTGCCGGTCATCATCATGACCGCGTACTCCGATCTGGACAGCGCCGTGTCGGCCTTCCAGCGCGGCGCCTTTGAGTACCTGCCCAAGCCGTTTGACGTGCCCAAGGCGGTGGAGCTGATCCGCCGCGCCGTGCAGGAAAGCCAGCGCGAGGACGTCGCCCAGGACAGCCAGGAGGCGGCCGCCGAAATGCTCGGCCAGGCCAGCGCCATGCAGGATGTGTTCCGCGCCATCGGGCGCCTGAGCCAGAGCCAGGTCACGGTGCTGATCACGGGGGAGTCGGGTTCGGGCAAGGAGCTGGTGGCGCGCGCACTGCACAAGCACTCGCCGGTGGCGGCGGGCCCGTTCGTGGCGATCAACACCGCCGCCATCCCCAAGGACTTGCTCGAGTCCGAGCTGTTCGGCCATGAGCGCGGCGCTTTCACCGGTGCCCAGACCCAGCGCCGCGGGCGCTTCGAGCAGGCCGAGGGCGGCACGCTGTTTCTGGACGAAATCGGCGACATGCCGTTCGACCTGCAGACGCGCCTGCTGCGCGTGCTCTCGGACGGGCACTTCTACCGCGTCGGCGGGCACAGCGCCGTCAAGGCCCATGTGCGCGTGATTGCCGCCACCCACCAGGACCTCGAGCAGCGCGTTCAGGACGGGGCGTTCCGCGAAGACCTGTACCACCGTCTCAACGTCATTCGCCTGCGCCTGCCGGCGCTGCGCGAGCGCCGCGAAGACGTGCCCATGCTCGCGCGCCACTTCCTGCAGCAAAGCGCCCGCCAGCTCGGCGTGGAGCCCAAGCGCATGACCGAAGCGGCGCTGGCGCGGCTGGCGCAGTTTGGCTACCCGGGCAATGTGCGCCAGCTAGAGAACATCTGCCACTGGCTCACGGTGATGGCGCCCGCCCAGGTGGTCTCCGAGCAGGACCTGCCGCCCGAGGTGTTGTGCAGCCGCTCCCGCGCTGCCTGGGCCGGGCGCGAGCGCACCGGTCGCTGCGGCGCCGCCGCCCGAGCGCCCCGCCGAGCCCCTGCAGGCCGCGCCGCAGGTGCTGCCCGCCAGTGAGGGGAGCTGGGAGGAGGCCCTCGCCAGCGAAGCGCAGGCGCTGCTGGACAGCGCGCCCGGCGCGGTGTGGGATGTGCTGGCGCGCCGTTTCGAGTCCTGCCTGATCCGCAGCGCGCTGGCGGCCACACACGGTCGGCGCATGGAGGCCGCGCAGCGCCTGGGCATCGGGCGCAACACCATCACGCGCAAGATCCACGAACTCGGCCTGGATGAGGCGGGTGACGAACACAAGTCCGCGCCGTAGAACTGCGCCGGATGCAGGCGCACGCTGGGAAGACGCTGTGCGCTGGCGGCAAGGCGAGCGGGCCGCACGCTAGCCCGGCAGCCCCAGCGCTTGGTACACGCACGCTGCTGCCCACGCGTCGTTGGCCGCATACAGCAACTGTGATTCGCTCAGGCGTGGGTTGGCCCAGTTCGAGGTGGCGGCTTTCTTCGACTTCAGAAAGCGCCGCTGGAACAGCACCGCCACCGCGCCCTTGACGCCCATGTCCTTGCGGTAGCCGCGCTGGCGGAATACGGTGTTGAGCTCCAGCACGTCGGCCGGCTCCACGCCCAGCTTGGCGCTGATGCGCTTGCGGTCGTCGCCCAGGCCAAAGCCGGCCTTGGTCACGCCGGGCCGCGCCAGTAAGCCGGCCACCAGCGCGCGGCACTGCGGATCGTGCAGTTGGAACACCCAGGCGCGCTCCAGCGTGGCCAGCTGCACGATGTGCGGGCCGTCGGAGGCCTGGTCTTTCACGAAGGTCGGCTTGGATTCGGTGTCAAAGCCCCACACCGGCGCAGCCCGTAGTGCGGCGCAGGCTTTTTCGGCCTGCGCAGGCGTGGCGACCAGATCGATGCGGTCGAGGCCCAGGCGCTCGAACGGGGCGAGCAGCGCGATTTGCTCCTTGCTGGGGGTGGGGTGGGTGGTGTGCATATAGGCCAAAGTTCTGCGGGAGGATAACGGCTGGGCCCCGAAGGCAAAGCGCGGCGCCGTATCATCACGCCCCTACCGCGTCCATCCAGGGCGATTTCTCTGCACTGAAGGACACTTCCCATGCGCAAAACATTCCAGCTCCGCCCCGAAGGCAAAAACCCCGACCGCGTGCTCGACGCGACCAAGCACGAAATCCGCAAATACCTCAAGCGCGAACGCAGCCGCGCTCTGCCCGAGGGCGTCGACTACTGGGACTTTGAGTGCAGGTTCGGCGCCACGCAGGAGGCGGCCGTGCCGGCGCGCGTGGGCGAGCTGATCGGCCTGGTCGACACGCTGGCCAAAGAGGGGGGCACGCAGTTTTATCTGGAAATTCTCGCCTGCCACGGCCACCGCAAGGCGCCGCCGCTTGCAGACGGTGCGGTGGCAGCGCCGCCCACGGCCGCACCCTTCACCGGCGATTGAGCCGGGCCGCGCTAGGCCGGGCCGCGTCAGGCCGGGCCGCGCCGACGGCGTTCAGCCCTTGGCCGCGGGGTCACTGTCGCCGGGCGTGCCGGCTGTGGCAGCCGCCTGGGCCGCACGCAGCTTGTCCTTCTTGCTGGGGCGCAGTCCTTTGACGCCGCCGGTGCCGCTGGCGGGCGCGGACGGCGACGCCACCTCGGTCGGCTCGAAACCCGCCACCTGCTCGAGCGGCAGGCTCAGCCCCTGGCGCTTTTCAATCAAATGCCAGTGCGCCTCGCTGGCGGGCATGACAAAGCTGACCGCCAGGCCGCTTTCGCCCGCGCGCCCGGTGCGGCCGATGCGGTGGACGTAGTCGACCGCCGAACGTGGCAGGTCGTAGTTCACCACCACGGGCAGCTGCGCGATGTCGATGCCGCGCGCGGCCAGGTCGGTGGTCACCACCACCTGCCAGCGGTCGGCCTTGAATTCGTCGAGCACCTGCGCGCGCGCGCCCTGGCCCAGGTCGCCGTGGAACGGCGTGGCAAAAACCTTGGCACGGTAGAGCTTCTCGGCCACATGTTCGGCGGTGTATTTGGTGGCCACGAACACCAGCACACGCTCCCAGCCCTCCTGCTGGATCAGCTGCAGCAGCAGCTGCGTGCGCCGGTTGCTGTCCACGGCAATGGCGCGCTGCAGGATCGTGGCTGCGCCGCCTTCGCCCGCGTCGGTGGGCGCCACCTCGATGCGCACCGGCTCGCGCAGCAGGCCTGCGGCCAGCGCCTGCACGCTGTCGGGAAAGGTGGCCGAGAAGAACAGGTTCTGCCGCCGCGCGGGCAGCAGCGCCAGCACGCGGTTCAATTCGTCGGCAAAGCCCAGGTCGAGCAGGCGGTCGGCTTCGTCGAGCACCAGAAGCTGCACGCTGGCGAGCTTGAGCGCGTTGTGCTCGACCAGATCGAGCAGGCGCCCCGGCGTGGCCACCACCATGTCGGCACCGCCGCGCAGCGCCATCATCTGCGGGTTGATCGACACGCCCCCGAACACCACGGCCACCTTGGGCGGCTGCACCAGGTGCTGGCCCAGGCTGCGCAGCACCTCGCCGACCTGCGCGGCCAGCTCGCGCGTGGGCACGACAACGAGGGTGTGGACGCGGCGCGCGCCGCCGGCGCGCTGCTGGGCCAGCAGCACGTCCTGGTGCTGCTGCAGCGCGGGCAGGGCAAAGGCGGCGGTCTTGCCCGAGCCGGTCTGGGCCGAGGCCCAGACATCGGCGCCGCGCAGGATGGCCGGAATGGCCTGCGCCTGGATGGGCGTGGGCGCGGCGAAGCCCAGGTCGCTGGCAGCGCGGGCGAGGGCCGGAGAAAGGCCGAGGGAAGCAAAAGGCATGGAATGTGGCGCAAAAAGGGTTCAGACCGGGGGCGCGGGGCCTGCGGTCGCTAAGCCTGGGATTGTGCGCCACGGCGCTGCGCTGTCCGATAATCGCTGCCCCAGCACGCTCACCCTCGGCCCTGCACCTACGCCATGAACTTTGCCTTCGACTCGACCAACATCACCCACGGCATCCAGCTGGCCGTGGCGCCCGTGTTCTTGCTCACTGCCGTGGCCGGCATGATCGGCGCGGTGGCCGGGCGGCTGGCGCGCATCATCGACCGCGCACGCACGGTCGAAGAGCGTGCACGCGTCTCGAAAGACGAGGACTTCGTGCAGCGCGCCTACACCGAGCTGGGACAGCTGCGCCTGCGCGGGCGCATTGCCAATGGCAGCATCGGCCTGCTGACGCTGTGCGCGGTGCTCATCGGGCTGACCATCATCCTGCTGTTCCTGGGCGAAACCATGGGCCTGGAGGCCGTGCGTCTCGCGGTGACGGGCTTTCTGGCCGGCGTGGTGTCGTTCGTGCTGGCGCTGCTGTGCTTCATGGTCGAGACCGTGCTGGCGACGCGTCTCTTGAATTTCCACATGCTGAAGAAGTGAAGGGCGGCCATGCGTTTGAGTGATCTCGGCGGGCTCGTCTATTCCACCGAAGCGGGGCGCATGTGCCCGGCCTGCCGCCAGCCCGTGGCGCAGTGCCTGTGCAAGGCGGCCAAGCCGGTGCCCGCGGGCGACGGCACCGTGCGCGTCTTGCGCGAGACCAAGGGGCGCGGCGGCAAGGCGGTCACGTTGATCAAAGGGGTGCCGCTCGATGAGGCCGGGCTGGTGCAGCTGGGCAAGCAGCTCAAGGCCGCGTGCGGCAGCGGCGGCACCGTCAAGGACGGGGTGATCGAAGTGCAGGGCGACCATGTGGAGCGCGTCCTGGAGGCCTTGAAGAAGCTCGGCCACCGGATCAAGCGCGCGGGCGGCTGATGGATCCGGACCAGCTGCAGCGCCTGGTGACGGTGACCATGCCCTATGGCAAATACCAGGGCCGGGTCATTGCCGACCTGCCCGGCAACTACCTGAACTGGTTTGCGCGGACCGGCTTCCCGCGCGGCGACATCGGGCGCCTATTGGCGCTGATGCACGAGATAGACCACAACGGCCTGTCGGAACTGCTCGAGCCCCTGCGCGCCGCCGCCGGGCTGGCGCCGCGCGCACAGGAGTAAGGGGCCGGCCCGGCCATGCGCACGGGCCTTTATTTGGCGGCTGCGCGCGCCGCTTCGGCCTTGGCCTTGGCTTCATCGGCCTTGCGCTGCAGCTCCTTGGCTTCCTTCTCGGCCGCTTCGGCTTCCTTGGCTTTGGCCTCCTTGGCTTTGGCGTCCTTGTCGCTGGCGGTGCCACCAGCCAGGGCGTTGCCCGCCATCGAGCCCGCAACGGCGCCCACGGCGGCCGCGCCCATGGTGCCCATCAGGCCGGGGCCGCGGGCCGGTGCAGCGGCGGCGGCAGGCGCCGCGGTGGAGGCGGCGGCTGCGGGCGCTGGTGTGGCCGGTGTTGCCGCAGGGGCGGCCACGGTAGCCGGTGCCTTGGCGGCAGGCGCCACCGGCGCCGCTGGCGCCTTGCCGATGCGGGCCGGCGCCACGGAGCGGCCGCCGCCGCCCATGCGTTTGGCATGGGCGAGCGAAGGGGCCGCCAGCGCGGCGATGGTCAGGGTGATCACGGTAGCCGAGGTGCGAAACGAGGGGTTCAAAGCAGGTTCTTTGTCAAAAAAGGGATGGAAATGACCGCACAGCCACAGGCTGTGCGGCGGACCGGGGCCGGTCCGGCGCTGCGGTCTATATGGGGCGCTATGGCGTCCCTGCAAGCGGTGCGTGCGACACGCCGTGCCGCGCACGCCGGGGTGCGCCATGGTATGGGGGTTTTGCGCGCAAACCCACAGCCAGAAAGCGCTTCCAGCTATTGAAATCAAAGCGCCCATGTGCCCGCAGGCCTTCTCCCAACGGCGGTGGCGGTGCACGGCGCCGTCGCACACGAATGATGGTAAAAAGTGGCCCAAACGCTTTCTGGTATTGCGCAAGAGGCTCTCCTTTTAATAGCAAACCGGGCGGCATCAATGGGATGGTCCGGGCTGCAGCCAGGCGCGCGCGGCCGCCATCACGCACTGCGTCAGGCGCTCCAGCCCTGCCTGCACGCTGCGCGCGTGCACCCAGTACAAGGGCATCTCCATGCCGGTGCCGGGCAGCAGCTCGACCAGAGTGCCGGCGTCCAGCTGACGCTGGATCAGCGCCGCGGGGTGCATGCCCCAGCCCATGCCGGCTTCGCAGCCGCGCACAAAGCCATCGTTCGACGGCAAAAAGTGCTTGGGCGGATGGCGGCGCGAGGCCAGGCCTTGCTGCTGCAGCCACTGCTCCTGCAGGCGATCCTTGCGGTCGAAGGTCATCATCGGTGCGTGGGCCATGGCTTCGGCGGTGACGCCTGCGCCGAAGTGCTGCGCCACAAAGGCCGGGCTCGCCGCCGCTACGTAGCGCACCGAACCCAGCGGCCAGGTGTTGCAGCCCGCAATGCTGGCGCCGCTGGCCGTCACGGCGGCCAGTACGTCGCCTTCCTTGATGCGCTGGGCGGTGTGCTCCTGGTCGTCGATGCGGATGTCGAGCAGCTCGTTGCCCCCGGCCGTGAAGGCCGCCATGGCGTCCATGAACCAGGTCGAGAGCGAGTCGGCATTGACCGCCAGCTTGAGCGTGGGCGCGGTGGCGGGGCCGCCCTGCAGCAGGGCGGGGTTGGCGCGGCGCAGTTCGTTCTCGAGCAATGCCACCTGCTCGACATGCAGGCACAGGCGCTGTCCGGCCTCGGTGCCGGTGCACGGCGAGCCGCGCAGCACCAGCACTTGGCCCGCGCGCTCTTCGAGCTGCTTGACACGCTGCGACACCGCCGAGGGCGTGATGTGCAGCTTGCGCGCCGCGCGCTCGAAACTGCCCTCGCGCAGCACGGCGGCCAAGGCTTCGAGTCCGGCGTAGTCAAACATTAAATTTTCTAAGTTTGGTTCAGGATAATTAATTTTACTTAATGTGAAGCGACGCACAAACTCGCGGGCATGTGGACTGCCAATGCTTCTTCTTCATGGCTCGCGGGCTTCACCGTCTGCCTGTCGCTGATCGTCTCGATCGGGGCGCAAAACCTCTATGTGTTGCGCCAGGCGGTGAGCGGCCGGCATGTGCGCGCCTGCGTGGCCTGGTGCGTGGCGAGCGACGCGCTGCTCATCGGCATCGGCGTGGCCGGCATGGCGCAGCTGCTGGGCCGTTCGCCAACGCTCGCGCACTACCTGGGCCTGGGCGGGGCGCTGTTCCTGCTGTCCTATGGCCTGTTCGCCGGATGGCGCGCATGGGCTGCGCCCGATGCGCAGGTCGATGCCAGCGCGGCGGGCTTGGCCGAGCGCAGCCTGCTCGGGGTGCTGGGCACGCTGGCGCTGCTCACGCTGGCCAACCCGCACGTCTACCTCGACACCGTGGTGCTGGTCGGCTCGATCGGCGCGCGCGAGGAGGGCGCCCTCAAATGGGTGTTCGTGGCCGGGGCGGCGTCGGCCAGCCTGGTGTGGTTCGCGGCGCTGGCAGTGGCCGGGCGGCGGCTGCAGGGGGTGTTCGCCCGTCCCCTGGCCTGGCGCGCGCTCGATGCGCTCACCGGCGCCATGATGCTGGCGCTGGCGTGGTGGATCTGGCCCGGGGTGGCGCTGCCGGGCTGAGCAGCACCCGCGCAGATCAGCCGGCCAGTTGCGCCTGCAGTTCGAGCAGCTGCCGGCGCAGGGCCTCGTTTTCTGCCGTGAGTTCGGCCACGCGCTGCTGCAGGGCCTGCAGCGCATCGGGGGCAGCAGCGGGTTCCTGGGGCGCTGCGACGTCGTCTGCCGGTTTGGGCTTGCGCTTGGCTTCGCGCACGCGCTTGGCGGCCTGCTTGAGCTCGTCCTTGCCGGCCTGGGCGGCGGCCACCTGCTCTTCGGCCGGCAGGCTGGCCACAGCGGCGGCCGCGTTGATGGAAATGGTGCCGGACTTGACGGCGGCCACCACCTCGGGCGCGGCCTGCTTCTGGATCTTCTCGATCATCACCACCTGGCTGCTGCTCAGGCGTGCAGCCCGGGCGATGGCTTCGCGGCTGGTCGGCGGGGCGGGGGCCGCAGCGCTGTCGCCGCTGGGTGCCGCTTCAGGCGATGCCTCGGGGCTGCTGGCCGCCAGCGGCGCGGGCGCGGCGCTCGGCCACGATGTCTTTCTTGCCGCAGTGCCAGCACGCCGCGCTGGAAGTCCGAGACGCTGCGGCGGCCCAGGTGCTGCTCGATCATCCACAGGTGCACGTCTTCCATCGACTGGAAGCGCGTGTTCTGCACCGTCTGGAACGGCAGGCCGTGCTTCTGGCAGATGCCGTAGCGGTTGTGGCCGTCGACCAGCACCTCGCCCCACAGCACCAGCGCGTCGCGGCAGCCTTCGGCCAGGATGCTGCGCTCGAGCGCTTCGTATTCCTCGGTGGTGAGCGGGTCGATATAGGCTTTGAGTTCTTCGGTGACGACGATGTTCATGGGAGCGATGGCGGGGAAGGGCGGGCGAAGTGGGAAGGGGCGGCATTGTAGGCGCCGTCCCGTTTCTAGGCGCAACCGATGGTGCAAATGCTGCCGCCCTGGGTTTCGCAAAGATGGCTGCTTGTCGATGTATCAGGCGCGTGACCGGAGGCGTGCTGCTTGGGGTCAGACCATGTCCCAACGGAGTGCGGCCACAGGAAGGTTCTGTCCTAAAGCAAATCCGCGCCTCAAGCCACGTTTTTGGGGTGACGGCGCTCGTCCCATGTGGTGGGCGTGCAGCCCTGATCGGGCGGACCAGATCTGCTATCAAAAGGAGAACGTCGCGTCCCGTCTTTCCCTGTGCCTTTGGCCCCGCCGTTGGCCGCGCCTGTCAGCCGCCACTGACAGGTGTAGGCGCTGGCCCGCAGCGATAAGGGAACTGGACCGCAGTCGGGCAGCACGTGGCGGTTGTACTGTGGAGTTATCAGCAACCCGCCATGTGGGGCTGCCGGTCGCAGGACCGGGCAGACCTTGGCATCTCCGAAAGGGACCTCCCATGAACGATCGTACAAATGACCTGCAAAATAACGCGGACCATTCCGCGACCAAGACCGGCGTCGGCGCAGTGATCGGCGGCGCAGCCGGCGGTGTTGCCGGTGGCGCGGCCGCAGGCGCCCTGGCTGGCGGCATGACGGGTCCGGTGGGCGCCGCGGTGGGCGCGGTGGTCGGCGCCGTGGCCGGTGCCGTGGCGGGCCACAACGTCAAGGTGGACCCGGTGGTCGAGGACACGTATTGGCGGGACAACTACTCTTCGCGCCCCTACATTGCCAGCGGCGCCAGGTACGACGACTACCAGCCCGCCTATCGCTATGGCACGGACTCGTACTCCAAGTACCCCAACCGTTCCTTCGACGAGATCGAGCCGGAACTGGGCCGCGACTGGAGCAATGTGCGCGGCAAGTCGTCGCTTGAATGGGAAAACGCCAAGCACGCGTCGCGTGACGCTTGGCACCGCGTGAGCAACGCAGTCGAGCGCGCGATTCCCGGTGACTCGGACCGCGACGGCCGCTAAGCCCAGCTCCAAAAGGGGATGCGCGTTAACGCGCATCCCCTTTTTTCGCACAGGTTCGGAGGCTCTCCATGCAGAAAAAGTCCAACGATCGCTGTCTGCGCATGGTGCTCACGCACGGCGTGCGCAGTGCGCTGCAGCCGGAAGGTGCGGCTTGCCGTTGATAAACGCGTGCATTCACGCAAAACCCACGTCTACAACCGCTGCTGAGCCGGTCAGCGGCCGGTTTTCTTCAAAGTGCAGCAACAGGTCAAATGCGGCCATACTGGGTCTGCCATGCGCCCTTGCCCAAGGTCGGGTGGCTCCAATGGGCCCACTGTTCAGGAGATGCCATGTCCAAGCACGTATACAAGACCATGGAGCTCACCGGCTCCTCGCCTGCGGGCATAGAAGATGCCGTCAACACGGCCATTGCCAAGGCCGGCGAGACCATGCGCAATATGCAGTGGTTCGAGGTGGTGGAAACGCGCGGCCACATCCAGCAGGGCAAGGTCGCCCACTGGCAGGTCACAGTCAAGGTCGGATTCACGCTCGAGTAAGAAAGGGATGAGCGGTGGCCCCAGGGCCATTCAGCTCAACAGGCGCAACCCAAGTGCTCTGGCTGCCAGCAACACGGCACTTGGCCAGACCGTTCAATCGGACGTCTGCGCAACACCAGCCAGCAGTGGCCCCTGCCGATGTGATTCAACACTGTCGGTGTATCGACCCGTGCCACACCCTCGGTCCGGCCATGAAAAAAGCGCTGCCAGGCAGCGCTTTCCAGTTGTGGGGCAGCGTGGGCTCAGAACGCCGGCACGACCGCGCCCTTGTATTTGTCCTGGATGAACTTCTTCGTCTCGGGCGTGTGCAGGGCCTTCATCAGCTTCTGGATCACCGGGTCGTTGGCGCGGTCGGCGCGCGCCACGACGATGTTGGTGTACGGCGAGTCGGCGCCTTCGATGAACAGCGCGTCGGTCGTCGGGTTGAGCTTGGCTTCGATCGCGTAGTTGGTGTTGATCAGGGCCAGGTCCACGTCG
Organism: uncultured beta proteobacterium; assembly: GCA_963703375.1. Lineage (GTDB taxonomy): Bacteria > Pseudomonadota > Gammaproteobacteria > Burkholderiales > Burkholderiaceae_C > Simplicispira. Next base: position 1,616,814 of record CAVPEF010000004.1, read on the forward strand.
CCGAGCGCGCGCGGCAGCAGGGCGGCTTCGAGCTCGCGGAACCTGAGCTTCTTGGGGTTCTTGGCGATGTCGAGCGGCGTGGCCGTGATGTTCTTCGGGTCCTTGAGTTCGATCAGGCCCTGCTTTTGCAGCAGCAGCAGCGCGCGGCCGGCGTTCGACGGATCGTTGGGGATCGCGACCAGGGCGCCGTCCTTGAGGTCCTTGACGTTCTTGATCTTCTTGGAGTAAGCGCCAAAGGGCTCGACATGCACCTTGCCGTTGGGCACCATGACCAGGCTGCTCTTGCGGTCCTTGTTGTAGCTGTCGAGGTAGGGCTGGTGCTGGAAGAAGTTGGCATCGAGCTGCTTGTCTTCGACGGCGGCGTTGGGCTGGATGTAGTCGCTGAACTCGCGCACCTGCAGGTCCACGCCCTGGGCTTTGAGCTGGGGCTTGACGAAGTTCAGGATCTCGGCGTGCGGCACGGCGGTGGCGGCCACCTTCAGGACATCTTGGGCTTGCGCGCTCAGGGCGGCGGCGGCAATGGCGAGGGCGGTCAGGGTTTTTTTGAGCATTCCAGGGGTCTTTCTGTACACGGTGAAGCGCCAGTTTAGGCCGGCGCGGCGGGGCGGCTAAATGGTTTTCCGCTATGTCGATATGCGCGGTGTGGAAAAGACGGTCAATTTTTTGGGAGCGTGGAAATCCGAAAAAACCCTGGGGCGGGCGTCCTTCGGGCGCCGCTGGCCGGCGGTGGGCCTGTGCCATGATTCCGGTCCCCCATCCTGCACACCACCCCGCCATGCAATACCGCCGCCTTGGTCGAAGCAACCTGCAAGTCTCTGCCCTGTGCCTGGGCACCATGATGTTCGGCGACCAGACCGATGCGCCCGAGGCCGCCGCCATCGTGGCCAGCGCGCGCGACATGGGCGTGAACTACATCGACACGGCCGACGTGTACACCAATGGGGCGTCGGAGCGCATGCTCGGCAGCCTGCTGCAGGGCCAGCGCCACGACTGGGTGCTGGCCACCAAGCTGGGCAACGCCATGTCCGAGCGCGTGAACGAGGGCCACTATTCGCGCGCCTGGATGCTGCGCGAGGTCGAGGCCAGCCTGCAGCGCCTGCAGACCAACCACATCGACATCCTTTATCTGCACCGCGACTACCTGGGCATGGACCTCGAAGAGCCGCTGCGCGCGCTGGACGACCTGCTGCGCGCGGGCAAGATCCGCTACTGGGGCGTGTCGAACTTTCGCGCCTGGCGCATTGCCGAAATGGTGCACCTGGCGCGCCAGATCGGCATGCCCGGCCCGGTGGTGTGCCAGCCCTACTACAACCTGCTCAACCGCATGCCCGAGGTCGAGATCCTGCCGGCCTGTGCGCACCATGGCCTCGGCGTGACGCCGTACAGCCCGGTGGCGCGCGGCGTGCTCACCGGCAAGTACCTGCCGGGCCAGCCGCCGGCCGAGGGCACGCGCGCCGGGCGCGGCGACAGGCGCATCACGCAGACCGAATTCCGCGAAGAGTCGCTGCAGATCGCACAGCAGCTCAAGGCACACGCCGAGGCGCGCGGCGTGAGTCTGGCGCAGTTCGCCACGGCCTGGGTGCTGGCGCACCGCAGCGTCAGCTCCGTCATTGCCGGGCCGCGCACGCTGCAGCAGTGGCTGGACTATGCGCCTGCGCTCGACTATGTGGTGACGGCCGAGGACGAAGCCCTGGTCGATGCGCTGGTGCATCCGGGCCACCCGTCCACGCCCGGCTACACCGATCCGGCCTACCCGACAGAGGCGCGCGTTTAACGCGGATCGGCCGCGTCGGCCGCAAACACCGGGCGCGTGCCGAAGTAGCCCTGGAACAGGTTGCGCGCAATGCCGTGCGCCGTGGCCTGCAGCTCGCGCGCCACGTCGGGCTCGAACAGGCGCTCGGTGTGCTCGCCCCAGAGCCGCACCCAGGCGGCAAAGTGCGCGGGCGTCACGCCTTGCAACGCCATGTGCTTGGCGAACACGTTGCCGCTGAAGCGTTTGCTGCCCAACGCCACGGTGCTCCAGAAGTCGACCATGCGCGCCAGGTGCGGCTCCCAGCGGTCGCCCAGCGCGTCTTCGAACACCGGGCCCAGCAGCGGATCGGCCCGCACGTCGGCATAGAAGCCGTGCACCAATGCCGCCAGGGTTTCGGGGCTGGGCAGGCCCAGCGCATGGGCGGCGGGGCTCACTGGCAGCCGCACCCGGACGTGCCGCCGCAGCCACCGGTCGTGGCTGCAGCCGCCGCCGTGGCTTCGAACTGCGGAAACAGCACGTTGTTTTCGAGGTGGATGTGGTTCACCAGATCGTCGGCCAGCTGCGCCACGCCGGCGTACAGCGCGCGCCAGGTGTTGCAGGCGCCCGCCGGTGGCGTCGCGTCGTGGGTCAGCGCATGGAGCTTGTCGAGCGCCGCGCCATGGTCGACGTGCTCGGCGCGCATCATGCCGATGGGCTGGCCCACGAACGGGTTGCCGCCCGCCTTGAGCATGGGAAACAGAATGGCTTCTTCCTTGTGCATGTGCGAGACCAGCTCCTGCTCCATCTCCTCGAGGAACGCGCCGAGGCCGGCGGGCACGTCGGGGTTGCCGCGGTGCACGGCCTCGACGCGGTGCGCCATGCGGACCAGCTCGGGCAGCTGCGCGCGGTGCACGTCGTGGTAGCGGGTGACGATGTGGTCGATCAGCGCGACCGGCTCCGTGGCCTCGGGCAGGCTGGCGGGGCGCTGCAGGGCCGAGAGTTCCGCCATCACGCCGTCGAGGTCCAGCCCCTTGGCCGCCACCGCATCGGCGAGGGCGATCTGGCCGCCGCAGCAGAAATCGAGCTTGAGGCGGCGAAACACCGCCGTGGCGCCGGGCAGTTCGACCGCGATCTGGCCGATGGACTGGGCTGTGTCGATGGCGGGCGCACCGCCGAAACCGGTGGCGGAAGAGGGTAAACGGGCACGCATGGCAGGGGCTCCTTTAAAGATTCATATATTGTGAATGTTTTATTCGATAAGATCCATCCCATGTGTTCCTTCTTTCTTGACCTGGGGCAAATGCCATGCGACTGACCCAATGGACCGACTACACGCTGCGGGTGTTGATGTATTGCGCGGCATGCGAGGGGCGCGCCCAGCCGGTCACGATCAGCGAAGTGGCACAAAGCTACGACATCTCGCGCAGCCACCTGACCAAGATCGTGCAGGAGCTGGCGGCCAAGCAGCTGCTTGAAACCACGCGCGGGCGCGGCGGTGGCATGCGGCTGATGCGACCGGCGCACGACATCAACGTGGGCGCCGTTGTGCGCGCCACCGAAACCGACTTCGCGCTGGTCGAGTGCTTCGACAGCACCGTGAACCAGTGCCGCCTCAGCAGCCACTGCCGCCTGCAGAACGTTCTGGTCGAGGCGATGGAGAGCTTTTTCCGCGTGCTCGACCAGGTCACGCTGGCCGACCTGATGGTGCCGACGGTGCATGCCGATCCTGCTGCGCCGCACCTGCCGCTGACACCGATCACGCATGTGCTGCGCCACATGCCGGGGCTGCCGGTCTTGGACTGAAAATCAGGCCGAATTGGCCTCTGGCCCGGGTAAAGGCCTTGAAGCTATCAAATCAATAGTTGAAGGTGCTGCGCTGTTCAGCCCAGCACTTCGAGCAGCCGGTCCAGGCCGCCCTCGTTGATGGCCACCTGCGCCTGCGTGCGCACCTTGGGTTTGGCGTGGTAGGCCACCGACAGGCCGGCCGCGCCCATCATGGGCAGGTCGTTGGCGCCGTCGCCCACGGCAATGGTCTGTGCCGGGGAGATGCCCATCAGCGAGGCCACCTCCAGCAGCGTGCGGCGCTTCTCCGCGCCGTCGCAGATGTCGCCCCAGCACTGGTCGACCATGCGGCCCGTGAGCGCCCCGTGGTCGATTTCGAGCTGGTTGGAGCGCGCGAAGTCGATGCCCAGCCCGGCCTTGACGCGGTCGGCAAAGAACGTGAAGCCGCCCGAGACCAGCAGCGTCTTGAGGCCCGCCGCACGGGCCGCGCCGATCAGCGCCTGGGCGCCGGGGTTGAAGCGCAGGCGCTCGCGGAACACGGCTTCCAGGTGCGCCAATGGCACGCCTTGGAGCAGCGCCACGCGCTGGCGCAGGCTTTCCTTGAAGTCGGTGATCACGCCCTGCATGGCGGCCTCGGTGATGGCCGCCACCTCGGCCTTGCGGCCGGCGGCATCGGCGATCTCGTCCACGCACTCGATGTTGATGAGCGTCGAGTCCATGTCGAAGGCGATCAGCTTGAAGTCGCTGAGTTGGGGGGCGGGCGTGGCAATGCCTTGGACAACGAGACCGGGGGCGTATTCAGTGGCTTGCATAGGATTTTTGACTCTGTTTTTGATAGCTGTTGGCGCTTGATGCATAAGCGCTGGAGGCCGATTGGACTACAAAAATGGCGCGCGGTGCGGCGCCCGGCGGCGTCAGGGCGGCCCGTGCAGGTACAGCGTGTCCGACCAGGTGGCCAGCCATTCGGGCTTGAAGGCGACGAACACGGCGCACAGCATGCCGGTGACGATGCCGTCGCCCCAGGCCATCAGCCAGCGTGCCACCAGCGACAGCTCCGAGCCCACGCCGGGCAGCGGCTGGCTCGACCACTGCGCGAGCACGCCCGCGGCAAACACGCAGGCGGCGGTGCCGAGGAACGCGCGCCCGAGCACATAGACGAACAGGTGCTCGCCCGTCAGGCGCCGCACCAGCGCCCCCAGCAGCAGCGCCAGCGTGCCGGGCACCACGCCCTGCCACACGGCGGTGGCCAGGGCGTCCTGCCAGCCCATCGGCGAGAGCAGGCAGGCGATCGCGCCCACGGCCAGCAGCACCGGCATGGCCAGCGGCCAGCCCAGCATCAGCACCACCAGGCAGGCGCCCGACCACTGCAGCTGCAGCGGCATGGCGTGCAGCGCGGGCAGCGCCCACAGCCAGGGCAGCAACACCAGCGTGGCCAGCAGCGGCGTCAAGAGCGGCGGCGCGCGGCGGCTGCCGTCCGCCACCCTGCGGCTGGCCAGCAGGCGCCACGGCCGGGTGGCGAGTGCCGCGGCAAGGGCCAGGCAGGCCAGGGCGGCTTCGAGCAGCATGGCGTGTCATGCCGCCAGCGCTTGCGGCACCAGCGGTTGGCCGAGGCTGCGCAGCACATCGCGCACCATTTGCGCGCGCGCCTTCGGGTCGGGCAGGTCGCGCTCGATGCGCAGCTTCTCGTTGCCGGCGAGCTTGATGTGCCGGTTCTTCTGGATCAGCTCGATGATGCGCACCGGGTCCACCGGCGGCTGCGGCTTGAAGGTGATGTGGGTCACGCCCGGCGCTGCATCGACCTTGATGACGCCATACGGCTGCGAGAGCACGCGCAGGCGGTGCACGTCGATCAGCGTCTGCGCCTGGGCCGGCAGCTTGCCGAAGCGGTCGACGATTTCTTCGAGCAGCGCGTCGATCTGCTCGGGCGTGCGCGCGGTGGCGAGTTTCTTGTAGAACGACAGGCGCAGGTGCACGTCGCCGCAGTAGTCGTCGGGCAGCAGGGCGGGGGCGTGCAGGTTGATGTCGGTGGTGACCGACAGGGGCGCCAGCAGGTCGGGCTCGTGGCCGGCCTTGAGGCAGCGCACGGCCTCGGACAGCATCTCGTTGTAGAGCTGGAAGCCGATCTCCATCATGTTGCCGCTCTGGTTCTCGCCCAGCACCTCGCCCGCGCCGCGGATCTCCAGGTCGTGCATGGCCAGGTAGAAGCCGCTGCCCAGCTCCTCCATCTGCTGGATCGCGTCCAGGCGCTGCGCGGCCTGCTTGGTCAGGCTCTCCACGTCGGGCACCATCAGGTAGGCATAGGCCTGGTGGTGGCTGCGGCCCACGCGTCCGCGCAGCTGGTGCAGCTGCGCCAGGCCGAACTTGTCGGCGCGGCTCATGACGATGGTGTTGGCCGTCGGCACGTCGATGCCGGTCTCGATGATGGTCGAGCACAGCAGCAGGTTGAAGCGCTGCGCGACAAAGTCGCGCATCACGCTTTTCGAGTTCGCGCTCGGGCATCTGGCCGTGGGCCACGGCGATGCGCGCCTCGGGCAGGATTTCCTCGAGCTTCTGGCGCCGGTTCTCGATGGTCTCGACCTCGTTGTGCAGGAAGTAGACCTGGCCGCCGCGCTTCAATTCGCGCAGCACGGCCTCGCGGATCACGCCCGTGCCTTCGCTGCGCACAAAGGTCTTGATCGCCAGGCGCCGCTGCGGCGCCGTGGCGATCACGGACAGGTCGCGCAGGCCTTCGAGCGCCATGCCCAGCGTGCGCGGGATCGGCGTGGCCGTGAGCGTGAGCACGTCCACCTCGGCGCGCAGCGCCTTCATCTGCTCCTTGTGGCGCACGCCAAAGCGGTGCTCCTCGTCGATGATGAGCAGGCCCAGGTTCTTGAAATGCGTCGATTCGCTGAGCAGCTTGTGCGTGCCGACCACGATGTCCACCGTGCCGTCGGACAGCCCCTTGAGGGCCGCCGTGATCTCCTTGCCCGAGCGAAAGCGCGAGACCTCGGCGACCTTCACGGGCCACTTGCTGAAGCGGTCGACGAGCGTGCGGTAGTGCTGCTCGGCCAGCAGCGTGGTGGGCGCCAGCAGCGCCACCTGCTTGCCGCCCGTGACGGCCACGAAGGCCGCGCGCAGCGCGACCTCGGTCTTGCCAAAGCCCACGTCGCCGCAGACCAGCCGGTCCATGGGGCGCGGGCTGATCAGGTCCTGGATGACGGCGTGGATCGCGGCGTTCTGGTCGGCGGTTTCTTCGAAGCCGAAGTCGTTGGCGAACTGCTCGTAGTCCTGCGGCGAGTAGCGGAACGCGTGGCCCGCGCGCGCGGCGCGGCGCGCATAGATGTTGAGCAGCTCGGCGGCGCTGTCGCGCACCTGCTCGGCGGCGCGGCGCTTGGCCTTCTCCCACTGGCCGCTGCCGAGCTTGTGCAGCGGCGCGTCGTCGGGCGAGACGCCGGTGTAGCGGCTGATCAGCTGCAGCTGGCTCACCGGCACGTACAGCACCGCATGGCCCGCGTATTCGAGGTGCAGGAACTCTTGCGCGGCGGGCGTGCCGTCGGGGTTTTTCTCGCCCAGGTCCATGTTGACGAGCCCGCGGTAGCGGCCGATGCCGTGCGCGCTGTGCACCACCGGGTCGCCCACCTGGAGCTCGGCCAGGTCCTTGATCAGCGCCTCGACATCGCTGACCTGCTCCTGCTTCTTGCGCCGGCGCGTGGTGGCGCCGGCGGCGAACAGCTCGGTCTCGGTGACGAAGTCGATGCCCTGGGCCGGCCACGAGAAGCCCTGCGCCAGCGCGCCCGTGGCAATGCCCAGCTTCTCGCTGCTGGCCGTGAATTCGGCCAGCGATTCAAAGGCCGGCGGGTGCACGCCGCCCGTGCGCAGGAAGTCGAGCAGGCTCTCGCGCCGCCCGGCGCTCTCGGCCAGCAGCAGCACGCGCTGCGGCGTGGTGCGGATGTGCGCCTGCAGGCGCGCCAGCGGCTCGTCGGCGCCGCGCGCCACCGACAGGTCGCCCAGGGGCTCTGGGCTGCGTGCCGTCCACGGCCCCGTCGTCGCCCGCGCGCACCGACAGCTGGGCATGCGCCTTGAGCTCGGTGTAGAACTGGTCGGCGCTCAGGAACAGCGCTTCGGGCGGCAGCACCGGGCGCTCGGGGTCGCCCTGCACCAGGCGGTAGCGGTCCTTGGTGTCCTGCCAGAAGCGCTGGAAGGCGGGTTCAAGGTCGCCGTGCAGCACCACCGTGGCGTCGGGGCCGAGGTAGTCGAACACGGTCGCGGTGTCGTCGAAGAACAGCGGCAGGTAGTACTCGATGCCGGCCGTGGCCACGCCCGCACCCATGTCCTTGTAGATGCGGCTCTTGGTCGGGTCGCCTTCGAGCAGTTCGCGCCAGCGGCTCCTGAATTTGGCGCGCGCCGCGTCGTCCATCGGGAACTCGCGCCCCGGCAGCAGGCGCACTTCGGGCACCGGGTAGAGGCTGCGCTGCGTGTCGGGGTCGAAGGTGCGGATGCTGTCGATCTCGTCGTCGAACAGGTCCACGCGGTAGGGCACCAGCGAGCCCATCGGGAACAGGTCGATCAGCCCGCCGCGCACCGCGTATTCACCGGGGCTCACCACCTGCGAGACATGGCTGTAGCCGGCCAGCGTGAGCTGGGCGCGGAACTTGGCCTCGTCGAGCTTTTGCCTGACCCGGAATTCAAAGGTGTAGCCGGCCAGGAAAGAGGGCGGCGCGAGCCGGTACAGCGCCGTGGTGGCGGGCACGATGACCACGTCGGCGCCGGTGTCCTTGTCCTTCTGGCTGATGCGCCACAGCGCGGCCAGGCGCTCGCTGATCAGGTCCTGGTGCGGCGAGAAGGTGTCGTAGGGCAGGGTTTCCCAGTCTGGAAACAGCGCGCAGCGCAGGCCGGGCGCGAAAAACGCCAGTTCATCGATGAGCCGCCGCGCATCGCCCGCATCGGCGGTGACGATGGCGGTGGTGCGCCGCGCCGCCTGCTCGCGCTCGCCCAGGCGGGCCAGCAGCAGGGCGTCGGCGCTGCCGGCCGGGCGGGGCACGGTGAAGCGTTTGCCGGGGGTGAGTTTGGGGAGGTCCATGCGCTCAAGAAGAAGGCCGCGCCACGACCCCGGCGACGCGAAACGCGCACAGGCCGGGCGAAGCGGGAAGCGTCGATTTTAGAATGCCGCCCATGACCCATCCGCTGCCGCCTCCTTCGCCAACTGCCGCGCCGGGGGCATTGCCCACATCCGCCGGCCTGTGGGCGCTGCTGCCCTGCGCCGGAACCGGCTCGCGCGCGCTCGCGCCCGGCGCCGTGGCCGACCTGCCCAAGCAGTACCAGAGCGTGGCCGGCCAGCCGATGGTGCTGCACACGCTGGCCGCGTTTGCCGCCGTGGCGCGGCTGCGCGGCACGCTGGTGGCGGTGGCGCCGGGTGACACCTTTTTGCAGGCACACGCCAACCCCTCGTTCTTTGTGGTGGAATGCGGCGGCGCGACGCGCGCCGAGACGGTGCTGGGCGGGCTGCGCGCGCTGCAGCAGCGCGGTGCCCAGGCGCACGACTGGGTGCTGGTGCACGACGCGGCGCGCTGCCTCATCACACCCGAACAGATCGACGCACTGATCGACGCCTGCGCCGGCGACCGCGTGGGCGGGCTGCTGGCGCACAAGCTGGCCGACACGCTCAAGACCGCCACGGCCGGGCCGGGCGGCATCCGCGTGGCGGCCACGGTGGACCGCAGCGACAAGTGGCTGGCCCAGACGCCGCAGATGTTCCGCCTGGGCGCGCTGCAGGCAGCCCTCGCGCAGGTGGGCGCCAGCGCCACCGACGAGGCCAGCGCCATGGAGGCCATGGGCCTGCACCCGCGCGTGGTGCCGGGCAGTGCGCTGAACTTCAAGGTGACCTACCCGGAGGACTTTCTGCTGGCGCAGGCCGTGCTGCTGCAACGCATGCACGGCGCGACGCTGGACCGCTTCGGCGGCGCGCGCGGCCAGGCCAGCGACGCGCCGGCCCGAACGATTTTTTGATCACTGCAAAGGTTTTTCCATGAATTTCAGGATGGGCGAAGGGTGGGACGTGCATGCGCTGGTGCCGGGGCGCAGGCTGGTCATCGGCGGGGTCGAGATCGCCCACAGCGCGGGGCTGCTGGGCCATTCCGATGCCGACGTGCTGCTGCACGCGATCACCGACGCGCTGCTGGGCGCGGCGGCGCTGGGTGACATCGGCACGCATTTCCCCGACACCGACGCCGCGTTCCGCGGCGCGGACTCGGGCGTGCTGCTGGCCGAGGCCGCGCGGCGCGTGCGTGCAGAGGGCTACGAGATCGGCAATGTCGACAGCACCGTGGTAGCGCAGGCGCCGCGCCTGGCGGCGCACATTCCGGCGATGCGCGAGCGCATTGCGCTGGCACTGGCGCTGGCCGTGGGCCAGGTCAACGTCAAGGCCAAGACGGCCGAGCGCCTGGGGCCCGTGGGCCAGGGCCTGGCCATGGAGGCACGGGCGGTGGTGCTGCTGTTCACCCCTTGACGGGGCGCGGCGGCAGGTTGCGCTTGACCAGCGGGCGCTGCAGGCGCTGCTGCAGGTCCGTGCCCTCGGGCTGGTCGCTGGCGCGCTGCAGCTGCACGTGCGCCACCATGCCGCCCGAGGCCGAATTGGCCAGCGCAAAGATGCCCCCCATGCGCTGGATGGTCTTGTCGACGATCGACAGACCCAGCCCGGCGCCTGCGGCGGCCGTGCGCGCCGAGTCGCCGCGGAAGAACGGCTTGGTCAGGCTGGCCAGCTGCTCGGGCGGCACGCCCGTGCCGTGGTCGCGCACCTTCAGCAGCACCCAGCCCTCGCGCCCCTTGGCGGCCACTTCCACGCGCGCCACGCCGGTGTCGGGGGTCTTGCCGTAGCGGCGCGCGTTCTCCAGCAGGTTCGACAGGATGCGCGCCAGCTCGACCTCGTCGGCCAGCACGTTGAGGTCTTCGGGCACCGACATGGTGATCTGCAGCTCGCGGTGGTCCTGCACTGCGTAGACGCACGACGACACCACGCCGTGCAGGTTCACGGGCGTGAGCGTGACATGGTCGGGCCGCGCGTAGTCGAGGAACTTGTCGATGGTGGCGTCGAGCTGCACGATGTCGGCCACCATGTGCTCGCGCGCCACCTCGTCGGCCACGCTCATCTCGGTCTCCAGCCGCAGGCGCGCCAGCGGCGTGCGCAGGTCGTGCGAGATGCCGGCCAGCATCACGGCGCGGTCCTGCTCGAGCTTGGCAAGTTTTTGCGCCATGCGGTTGAAGCCGATGTTGACCTCGCGGATCTCGCTGGTCACGGCCTCCTCGTCGAGTTCGCTGGCGGCAAAGTCGCCGTCGCGCACGCGGTTGGCGGCATACGAGAGCTGCTTGAGCGGGCGGTTGATCAGGCGCGCAATGATGGCCGCGCCGGCCAGCGACAGCGCACCGGTGGTGACCAGCCAGATCAGCCAGGTCTTGCCGCCGGCGGGGCTGAAGCGCGAGCGGTCCATCAGCAGCCAGTTCGGGTCGCCATTGATGGTGAACCCCACCCACAGGCCCTTCTCGCCGTTCACGCTGGCGGCCACGATGGTGCCCTGGCCGAGGCGCCGCGTGAGCTCTTCGGTCAGCCGCTGTCCGAGCGCCGAGTTGTCGAGCAGCTCGAAGCGGTCGCCGGGCTCGCGCGGCAGGATGCGCACGCCCTCCTGGTCGGCCATGGTCTTGATCAGCGACACGCGCGCAATCGCGTCGGCGTGCACCAGCGCCGCGCGGCTCAGGTTCACGAGCGAGGCGACCTGCTGGGCGTTGTAGAGCGCGCGCGGCTCGAACTCGAGTGCGCGCAGCGTTTGCAGCCACACCAGGATGCTGCCCACCAGCAGCAGACCCAGCAGGAAGAAGGTGCGCCAGAACAGGTTCAGGCCGACGCGCGAGCGCTGCTCGCGCCGGCGCTCGGGCAGCTCCAGGGGAGCGGGACTGGTGGCTTCGTGGTCGACGTAACGGGATGCGGTCATGGGTATTGGAGTGCGCCCCGGCGGTCCGGGCAGGGTGCCGGTGGCCGGGCCTGGGGGCCTGCGGGGCAGGCCCACCGGTTCATTCAGTTGGCGCCGTCCGGCACGAACACATAGCCCACGCCCCACACGGTCTGAATGTAGCGCGGCGCGGCCGCGTCTTCTTCAATCAGCTTGCGCAGGCGCGAGACCTGCACGTCCAGGCTGCGGTCAAACGGCTCGAACTCGCGCCCGCGCGCCAGCAGCGCGAGCTTCTCGCGCGACAGCGGCTGGCGCGGATGGCGCACCAGGGCCTTGAGCATCGCGAACTCGCCCGTGGTCAGTGGCAGCTCTTCGCCGTTCTTCTGCAGCGCGCGCGTGCCCAGGTCGAAGCTGAAGGGGCCGAAGGTGACGACCTCGTTCTCGCCCGAGGGCGCGCCGGGGGCCTCGTGGGGCGGGCGCCGGCGCAGCACGGCGTGGATGCGCGCGAGCAGCTCGCGCGGATTGAAGGGCTTGCCCAGGTAATCGTCGGCGCCCACTTCGAGACCGACGATGCGGTCCACGTCTTCGCCCTTGGCGGTCAGCATGATGATGGGCGTGCGGTCGTTGGCCGCGCGCAGGCGCCGGCAGATCGACAGGCCGTCCTCGCCCGGCATCATCAGGTCGAGCACGATCAGGTCGACCGTGTCGCGCAGCAGAATGCGGTTGAGTGCCTTCCCGTCTTCCGCCACCATGACCTCGAAACCCTCCTGGGTCAGGTAGCGGCGCAACAGATCGCGGATGCGCGCGTCGTCGTCCACCACCAAAATCTTGTCAGTGCGGTTGTTGGGAGTGCCCATGTCGTACCTCAGTCCAATTTGTAACAACGGCCATTGTTACCACTTTGGCAAAAGAAAAAGGAGGTTTTCAGGGCGATATGACCAACCGTTACAAGTTTTGCCCCGCAGGCACAGCGCGTTGGGGCGCAAGGCCACTTGCGCCCATGGCTTACAGCGGCGCGCCGAAATGCACGCTATGGTGCGCGGTTGGCAACTATCCCAGGAAACCAGAAGATGAAGAATGCTATCAAGTCAATAGCTGCTTGCGCAATGCTGGCAAGCGTTGGCGCCGTTTTTGCGCAAAACCTGCCGGTGCCCGCGCCGCAAAACGTGGTGCAGCTGTCGGCCACCGGCTCGGTCGATGTGCAGCAGGACCTGCTGGTGCTCACGCTGAGCACCACGCGCGACGGCAAGGATGCCGCGGCGGTGCAGGCGCAATTGCGCCAGGCACTCGACGCGGCGGTGCTGGAAGCGCGCCGCAGCGCCGAGCCCGGGCAGATGGACGTGCGCACCGGCAACTTCAGCCTGTACCCGCGCTACAGCCAGAGCAACCAGATCAACGGCTGGCAGGGCAGCGCCGAGCTGGTGCTCGAGGGGCGCGATTTCGCGCGCATCACGGGCACGGCGGCGCGCATTTCGACCCTGGTGATCGGCCAGGTGGGCTTTGGCCTGAGCCGCGAGCAGCGCGCCAAGGTGGAGCGCGAGGCACAGGCGCAGGCGATCGAAAACTTCAAGGCGCAGGCCGCCGACCTGACGCGCGCCTTCGGCTTTGGCGGCTTCACGCTGCGCGAGGTGGCGGTGAACAGCAACAGCTACGCGCCGGCGCCGCGCCCGCGCGTGATGGCGATGGAAGCCAAGTCGGCCGCCGCCGACGCACCGGTGGCCGTCGAGGCCGGCAAGAGCACGGTCACGGTCAACGTGTCGGGCTCGGTGCAGATGCGCTGACCCTCTGGTTTCGAGCCAAAATGGCCGCTGGCGCTTACCCCGTAAGCGCTGGCAGCTATTGAAAACGCAGCAGCCGGCGTTATTGCGCGGCCCAGCCGCCGTCCATGTTCCAGGCCACGCCGCGCACGTTGTTGGCCGCGGGCGAGCAGAAGAAGACCGCCAGCTCGCCCAGCTCCTCGGGCGTGGTGAACTGCATCGAAGGCTCCTTTTCGCCCAGCAGCAGCTTCTTGGCCTCTTCGTTCGACAGGCCGTGTTCGGCCGCCTTGGCATCGACCTGCTTTTGCACCAGCGGCGTCAGCACCCAGCCGGGACAGATGGCGTTGCAGGTGATGCCGCTGGTGGCGTTTTCGAGCGCCGTGACCTTGGTCAGCCCGACGATGCCGTGCTTGGCCGCCACGTAGGCCGACTTCTGCGCCGAGCCCACAAGGCCGTGCACCGAGGCCACGTTGATGATGCGCCCCCATTTGGCCGCCTGCATGGCGGGCAGGGCCAGGCGCGTGGTGTGGAAGGCGCTCGTCAGGTTGATGGCGATGATCGCGTCCCAGCGCTCGACCGGAAAGTCCTCGATGCTGGCCACGTGCTGGATGCCCGCGTTGTTGACCAGGATGTCGACCGCGCCGAACTGCGAGGCGCTGTACTTGAGCATGTCCTCGATATCGGCCGCGCGCGACATGTCGGCGCCGTGGTAGGCCACCTGCGCACCGCTGGCCTGGCCGGCGGCGAGCACCTCGGCGCGCGGCGTATCGACATCGCCGAAACCGTTGAGCACGATGTTGGCGCCCTGGCGCGCGAGGGCCTTGGCGATCCCCAGGCCAATGCCGCTGGTGGAGCCGGTGACGAGGGCTGTTTTGCCTTTGAGCATGGACGTTTCTCCGAATGAATTACGATGCAACGCAGCAATTATCGAGCCACGACCCGGAGCCTGCACCCATGATTGAACCTAGGCTGAACTACGTATCCTGCCCGGGCCCCGCAGCTGCTTCCCGGGAAGGGTCTGAACCCGGGCACGGGCACCGCATGGCCTACTGGGAATGGAACGCCACCGGCAACCCGCAGCATCCGCATGTGGTGGTCTGCGCGCATGGCCTCTCGCGCCAGGGGCGCGATTTCGACACCCTGGCGCGCGCCCTGTGCCCGCATGTGCGCGTGGTCTGCCCCGATGTGGTGGGGCGCGGCCGCAGCGACTGGCTGGCCGACCCGCTGGGCTACCAGATTCCACTGTACGCGGCCGACATGCTGGCCTTGCTGGCGCACTTGCACCAGGGCGCGCCGCTGCAGACGCTCGACTGGGTGGGCACGAGCATGGGCGGCCTCATCGGCCTCGTGCTGTGCGGCCAGCCCGGTCTGCCGCTGCCTGTGCCGGTGCGCCGCCTGGTGCTCAACGATGTCGGCCCGGCCATCGAGTGGCAGGCCATCGAGCGCATTGGCCAGTACCTCGGCCGGGCTCCGCGCTTTGACACGCTGCAGCAGGCCGCCGACGCGATGTGGGAGCTCTCGCGCAGCTTTGGCCCGCACACGCCGCAGCAGTGGCTCGAGCTCTCGCGGCACATGGTGCGGGCCCTGCCGGATGGCGGCCTCACGCTGCACTACGACCCGGCCATTGCCGTGCCCTACCGCGCGATGGCGCGCGAGGCGGCCAGCGCGGGCGAGGCGCAGCTGTGGCAGCTTTATGACCAGGTCCAGGCGCGCACCCTGGTACTGCGCGGCGCACAGTCCGACCTGCTGTCGCCGCAGACGGCGCGGGCCATGGGCGAGCGCGGGCCCCGTGCGCCCACGGTCGAATTCGAGGGGGTCGGCCATGCGCCCACGCTGGTGGCGCCGGACCAGGTGGCCGTGGTGCGGTCCTTTCTGCTGGACGCAGCCGCGCAGGGGAGAGCATGAAAAGCACGCCGGACACGCCCCACGGCGCCGAAGCCGTGCCGAGCCTGATCGCCGCCACGGCGCACGCGCTGCCCGAGCAGCGCGACGCACTGGCGCGCGCGCGCGCCTTTGCCGAGCCGCTCATTGCCGGCGAGGAGCTGTCGACGGGCGAGAACACGCTGGCCCATGCCGAGGCGGTGGCCGCCATCCTCAAGGCCATTGGCGGATCGGAGGCGATGCAGGCGGCCAGCTACCTGGTCCATGCCTGCGTCCACCTGAACAAGCCCGAGGAGGTCATCGCCAAGGTGTTCGGCCCCAATTTCGCTGCGCTGGCGGTGGAAACCACCAAGCTGATGCGCGTGCAGGAACAGGCGCGCGGCGTGCAGTCGGCGGCGCAGTTGGTGGACGATCCGGCCGTGCAGACCGAGAACGTGCGCAAGATGCTGCTGGCGTTTTCGCGCGACCTGCGCGTGGTGATGCTGCGCCTGGCGTCGCGCCTGCAGACGCTGCGCTTTTATGCCGCGAGCAAGCGGCCGGTTTCGCCCGCCGTGGCGCGCGAGGCGCTGCAGGTGTTCGCGCCCCTGGCCAACCGGCTGGGCATCTGGCAGATCAAGTGGGAGCTCGAGGATCTGGCCTTCCGCTTCCTCGAGCCCGAGACCTACAAGGAAGTGGCGCACCTGCTGCACGAAAAGCGCGCCGGCCGCGAGGTCTACATGGAGCAGCTGCGCGTGCGCGTGGAGGCAGAGCTGCGCGCCCGCAGCATCAGTGCGAGCGTGCAGGGGCGGCCCAAGCACATCTACAGCATCGTCAAGAAGATGCGCGGCAAGGGGCTCGATTTCGACCAGGTGTTCGACATCCACGCTCTGCGCGTGGTCGTGCCCAGCGTCAAGGACTGCTACGCGGCCCTGAGCTGGGTGCACGAGCAGTTCCAGCCCATCGTCGAGGAATTCGACGACTACATCGCCAAGCCCAAGCCCAACGGCTACCAGTCGCTGCACACGGTGGTGCGCGACGAAGGCGGCAAGGCCATCGAGATCCAGATCCGGACCCAGGCCATGCACGACCATGCCGAGCACGGCGTGGCCGCGCACTGGGCCTACAAGGAGGCGGGCAGCAAGGGCTATGCGGGCGTGTCGGCCAGCGGCGACTACGACGCCAAGATCGCCGTGCTGCGCCAGCTGCTGGCCTGGGAGCGCGACCTGTCCGGCGCGCCGCAGCAGCGCGGCCTGTTCGAGGACCGCATCTATGTGCTCACGCCCGACGCCGCGATCGTCGAGCTGCCGCAAGGCGCGACGCCGGTGGACTTTGCCTACGCCGTGCACACCAGCGTGGGCCACCGCTGCCGCGGCGCGCGCGTCGATGGCGCCATGGTGCCGCTGAACACGCAGCTGCAAAACGGCCAGACGGTCGAGGTCATCACCGTCAAGGAAGGCGGGCCCTCGCGCGACTGGCTCAATGCCGAGCTGGGCTACCTCCACAGCCACCGTGCCCGCGCCAAGGCGCGGGCCTGGTTCAACGCGCGCGCGCTCAATGAAACCATTGCGCGCGGGCGCGAGGCGGTCGAGAAGCTCCTGCAGCGCGAAGGCAAGACGGCCATGCGCCTGGACGAGCTGGCGGGCCAGCTGGGATTCAAGTCCGCCGACGCGCTGTTCGAGGTGGTGGGTAAGGACGAGTTTTCGCTGCGCAACATCGAAACCCTGCTGCGCCCGCCCGAGCCCGTGCTGCAGCCCGACGACTACCTGCTGCTCAAGAAGGCGCGCAACACCGAAAAAACCCCCAAGGGCGGGGTGCTGGTCGTCGGGGTCGATTCCCTGCTCACGCAGCTGGCCAAGTGCTGCAAGCCGGCGCCGCCGGACGAGATCGGCGGCTTCGTCACGCGCGGCCAGGGCGTGAGCGTGCACCGCGCCGATTGCAGCAACTTCCGCGAGATGGCCGCGCGCAGCCCCGAGCGGCTGATCGCCGTGGACTGGGGTGCCGCCAAGGCCGAAGCCGCGGCCTCGGTGTACCCGGTCGACGTGGCGATCGAGGCGGCAGACCGGCAAGGCCTGCTGCGCGACATCTCGGAAGTGTTCTCCAAGGAAAAGATGAACGTCATCGGCGTGCAGACCCAGTCCGTCAAAGGCACGGCCTGGATGACGTTCACGGTGGAAGTGGCGCATTCAGGGCGGCTGGGCAAGGTGCTGGGCACCGTGGCATCGGTGCAGGGCGTGCGCTGGGCACGGCGGCGCTGACGTGTTTCGCGCAATTTGCGGCGTTTGGCAAAAAGCCCGATTTTTTGCTGCTACAATTTCGCTTCTGTAATAAATACAGGCGCGTAGCTCAGCTGGTTAGAGCACCACCTTGACATGGTGGGGGTCGTTGGTTCGATTCCAATCGCGCCTACCAGAAATGGTAATGAAACAAGGACTTAGGTTAACGCCTAGGTCCTTTTTTCTTGCCCGCGGTTTATCGCAGTGCCACTGGCGGCAGCGCCCGGCGCGCTGCGCTGCGCCTCAGGGTAATCCTGCGCGGGGCCGCAGGGGGCGGGCCCTAGAATCTGTTGCAGTGCAATACATGGGCCAGATCGCCCGAGGAACTTCCGCCGTGCCAGATCAAAAACCTCCGCCCGCCGCCAAGACCGCGCAACGCGTCATCAAGAAGTACCCCAACCGCCGGCTGTACGACACGGAAACCTCGGCCTACATCACGCTCTCCGAAGTCAAGCAACTGGTCATGGCCAACCAGAGCATCGTGGTGCGCGACGCCAAGACGGGCGAGGACATCACGCGCAGCATTCTGTTGCAGATCATTCTCGAGGAAGAGGCCGGTGGCGCGCCCATGTTCACCGAGGCCGTGCTGGCCAACATCATTCGCTTTTACGGCCATGCCATGCAGGGCTTCATGGGCAGCTACCTCGAGAAGAACGTGCAGGTGTTCACCGACATGCAGGCCAAGCTGGCCGATCAATCGCAGGCCCTGACGCCTGAAATGTGGGCCCAGTTCATGAGCGCGCAGTCGCCCATGCTGCAGGGCCTGATGGGCAATTACGCCGAGCAGTCGCGCGGCATGTTCACGCAAATGCAGGAGCAGATGCAAAAGCAGACCGAGCAGATGCTGGGCGTTCTGGGACTCAAGCGCTGACCCTGCGGCGCCAGGTCACATCCCAATACTGGGAGAATACGAGGATGATTGAAGCCCCATCCCCCACCAAAATACCCAAGGTCGGGTTCGTGAGCCTTGGCTGTCCCAAGGCCCTCACGGACTCCGAACTGATCCTCACGCAGCTCAGCGCCGAGGGCTACCAGACCTCCAAGACCTTCGAGGGTGCGGACCTGGTCATCGTCAACACCTGCGGCTTCATCGACGACGCCGTGCGCGAGAGCCTCGACACGATTGGCGAAGCGCTGGCCGAGAACGGCAAGGTCATCGTGACGGGTTGCCTGGGCGCGCGCGCGGGCGACGGGGGCGGCAACCTGGTGCGCGAAATGCACCCCAGCGTGCTGGCCGTGACCGGCCCCCACGCGACGCAGGAGGTCATGGACGCGGTACACCTGAACCTGCCCAAGCCGCACGATCCGTTCACCGACCTGGTGCCCGGTGCCTTCGGCGTGGCCGGCATCAAGCTCACGCCGCGGCACTACGCCTACCTGAAGATCAGCGAAGGCTGCAACCACCGCTGCACCTTCTGCATCATCCCGTCGATGCGCGGCGACCTCGTGTCGCGCCCCGTCGGCGACGTGCTGTCCGAAGCCAAGGCGCTGTTCGAGGGTGGCGTCAAGGAACTGCTCGTGATCAGCCAGGACACCTCGGCCTACGGCGTCGACGTGAAGTACCGAACCGGCTTCTGGGATGGCAAGCCGGTCAAGACGCGCATGCTCGAACTGGTGCAGACGCTCGGCGAGATCGCTGCACAGTACGGCGCCTGGGTGCGCCTGCACTACGTCTACCCGTACCCGAGCGTGGACGAGGTGATCCCGCTGATGGCCCAGGGCCTGGTGCTGCCGTACCTCGATGTGCCGTTCCAGCACAGCCACCCCGACGTCTTGCGGCGCATGAAGCGCCCGGCCAGCGGCGAAAAGAACCTCGAGCGCATCCAGCGCTGGCGCGAGGCCTGCCCCGACATCGTGATCCGCAGCACCTTCATCGCCGGCTTCCCGGGCGAGACCGAGGAAGAGTTCGAGCACCTGCTGGGCTTCCTGCGCGAGGCGCAGATCGACCGCGCCGGCTGCTTTGCCTACAGCGACGTGACCGGCGCCGTGGCCAACGAACTGCCCGGCATGCTGCCTTTGGCCCTGCGCGAGGAGCGCCGCGCACGCTTCATGGCCGTGGCCGAAGAGGTGTCGATCGCCAAGCTGCAGCGCCGCGTCGGCGCCACCATGCAGGTGCTGGTCGACTCGGCCCCCAGTCTCGGCCGCAAGGGCGGCGTGGGCCGTTCGTATGCCGATGCGCCCGAGATCGACGGCACGGTGCAGTTGCTGCCGCCCGAGAAGGTCAGCAAGACGATGAAGGCCGGCGAGTTCACCAAGGCGCGCATCGTGGGCGTGCGCGGCCACGACCTGGTGGCGCAGCCTATCTGATCTCTGGAATTGGGCGGCCGCTGCCACCGCAGGCAGCGGTCAATGTGTCCAGGCGCACGCCAGCGTGCGCGCCCTAGACATGGAATGCCGCTTTTGCGGCAGGCGTTCCGTGGCGTGGCGCGCCGTTGGCGAATATGGGTGAAAATGGCCTTCAGCGCTTAGCGGTATTGCGCTGACAGCTATCGAAAAAATAGCGTTGAAGGTGCACCACCGCGCGTCGGCTCACTCCAGCGTCACCACCACCGGAGCGTGGTCGCTGGGCTGGGGGTTCTTGCGCGGTGAGCGGTCGATGGTGCAGGCGGTGACGGCGCTGCGCAGCGCCTCGCTGACCAGGATGTGGTCGATGCGCAGGCCCCGGTTCTTCTGAAAACCGAGCATGCGGTAGTCCCACCACGAGTAGGTCTTTTCGGGCTGCTCGAACAGGCGGTAGGCGTCCGTCAGGCCCAGCGCCAGCAAGGCATGGAAGTGCGCGCGCTCTTCGTCGGTGTGGTGGATGGTGCCGCGCAGGCCCTCGGGATCGAACGAGTCCCGGTCCTCGGGCGCCACGTTGAAGTCGCCCAGCAGCACCAGGCGCGGGTGCTGTGCAATCTCGCTGCGCAGCCAGTCGTGCAGCGCCTGTAGCCACCCCATCTTGTAGGCGAACTTGTCGGTGCCAGGCGCCTGGCCATTGACGAAATAGCAGTTCACCAGCCGCACGGGGCCGCTCGCGCTGTCCACCGTGGCGGCCAGCACGCGCGCCTGCGCGTCGCCGTGCCCGGGAATATTGCGCACCACGTCGCGCAGCGGGCTGCGCGCCAGCAGGGCCACGCCGTTGTAGGTCTTCTGGCCGAAGGCAACGGCGTGGTAGCCGGCCTCCTGCAGCGCGGCGAACGGAAACTTGTCGTCGGTGAGCTTGAGCTCCTGCAGGCCCAGTACGTCCACGGGGTGGGCGGCCAGCCAGTCCAGCACCTGGGGCAGGCGCACGGTAAGGGAGTTGATGTTCCAGGTGGCAATTTTCATGGCGAGGGAGCGGCAGTTCAGGGAAGGCGTTGGCCGATGGAAAGGGCATGGGCGCCGCGCAGCGCCGCCCGCAGCGTTCAATGGTAGCGGCCTTGGGGCCGATGCTGCGCATGCGCGTGCATTGCCGGCGGGCTGCAGGCTGGCAGCGCGTTGACCTGCCTCAGCCTATGAGTGGCTTTGCGCAAAAAAGCGTTATTCCCGTGCGTATACTTCGGTCCAGTTTTCCGTTGCGAGGCGCGCCGATGACTTCCCGCTGTGTAAAAAATCTCCTGGCCATCTTCTTTGGTTGCGGTGGCAGGAACGGCCCTGGCGGCCGACCTGACGGTGTCGGCGGCCGCCAGCCTGACCAATGCCTTCAAGGACATTGCGCAGGGCTACGAGGCGCAGCACTCCGGCACCAGGGTGCGGCTCAACTTTGGCGCCTCGGGCGCCTTGCTGCAGCAAATCGCCAAGGGCGCGCCGGTCGATGTGTTTGCCTCGGCCGACCAGGAAACCATGGACGCCGCACAAAAGCAGGGCCTGGTGGCCGCTGCCGACCGCAAGGACTTCGTGCGCAACCGGCTGGTGGTGATCGTTCCGGTGGATGCCAAGACCGTGCCCGCCCAGCTGGGCGACCTGGCCCGGCCGGGCTTTGCGCGCGTCGCCATCGCCAACCCGGCCAGCGTGCCGGTCGGCCGCTATGCGCAAACGGCGCTGCAGGCCGCCCGGCTGTGGCCCGCCCTGCAGGCCAAGGCGATCCACACGCAGAACGTGCGCCAGTCGCTCGACTACGTGGCGCGCGGCGAGGTCGATGCCGGCTTTGTCTATGCGACCGATGCCGCGCTCATGCAAGACAAGGTCAAGGTGGCCTTCGAGGTGCCGCTGGCCACCGCCATCCTCTACCCGATCGCCAAAACCGCGGCCAGCCGCAATGCCGCCGCTGCCACGGCGTTCATCGACTACCTGGCCACGCCGGCTGCGCAGGACACCCTGCGCAAATACGGCTTTGCCCAGCCCTGAGATGCCCGCGCGCAGCGGCTGGAGCGGGGCGTAAGGCATGGACGTGGCATGGTCGGCGCTGAGCCTGTCGCTGCAGGTCGCTGGCTGGGCGACCGCGCTCAACCTGGTGCTGGGCATTGGCGTCGGTTACCTGCTGGCGCGCACGCGCTTTCCGGGGCGCGACCTGCTCGACACCGTGCTGACGCTGCCGATGGTGATGCCGCCGACGGTGCTCGGCTACTACCTGCTGGTGCTGCTGGGGCGCCATGGCTGGGTGGGCCGATGGCTGCAGGACACCTGGGGCATCAACCTGATCTTCACCCTGCAGGGCGCGGTGATCGCCGCCACCATCGTGGCGTTTCCGCTGGTGTTCAAGCCGGCGCGCGCAGCGTTCGAGGCGATCGACCGCCAGATGGAAGAGGCCGGGCGCGTGCTCGGCATTTCCGAAGTCGGCATCTTCCTGCGCATCACGCTGCCGCTGGCCTGGCGCGGCATCCTCGCCGGCGTGCTGCTGGCGTTTGCGCGCGCCTTGGGCGAGTTCGGTGCCACGCTGATGGTCGCGGGCAGCATTCCGGGCAAGACGCAGACCCTGTCGATTGCCGTTTACGAGGCCGTGCAGGCCGGGCAGGACGCGGTCGCCAACACGCTCGTGCTGATCACCTCGCTGGTGTGCATCGTGGTGCTGCTCGGGGCCGGGCGCCTGGCCCCCGGGCGCATGGCGCCGCGGTCCTGAAAGCACGCCATGCAGCTCGACATCGACATCCGCAAGACGCTGCGCTCAGGGACGCGCGTGTTCCAGCTGGACGCACGTTTTTGTGCCGAGGGCCAGCGCGTGGTGGTGGTCGGGCCGTCGGGCGCGGGCAAGAGCCAGCTGCTCAAGGCCATTGCCGGCCTGGTGCGGCCCGACAGCGGCCACGTCGCGGCTCGATGGCCAGACGCTGTTCGATGCGCGCACCGGCACCAACCTGGCACCGCAGGCGCGCAAGGTGGCTTACCTGTTCCAGGACTATGCGCTGTTCCCGCACCTGAGCGTGCGCCAGAACATCGCCTTCGGCCTGGCCCGCGGGTGGCGCAACCCGCGCCGCGACCACGAGAGCGCAGCCGTGGACTACTGGCTCGACGCGTTCCACCTGGACGAGGTGGCGCACCAGGCCCCGCACGAACTCTCGGGCGGCCAGCGCCAGCGCACTGCGCTGGCCCGGGCGTTGGTGGCCCAGCCGCGCGCGCTGCTGCTGGACGAGCCGTTTGCCGCGCTCGACCCGGCCCTGCGCGCCACGCTGCGCGCCGAGCTCGACGCGCTGCAGCGGCGCCTGCAGGTGCCGATGGTGCTGATCACGCACGACCCGCACGACGTGGCGGTGTTTGGCGAGCAGGTGCTGCACATGCGCGCGGGAGAGATCGAAGGGCCCGAGGGCGCGCCGTGCGCAAGCATCAACGATGAAATCAGCCTCTAGCGCTTATGCGGAAAGCGCTGATAGCTATGATTTTTGATGTTTCCCTGAGCGATGGACGCAAAACCCACCATGCCGTCCCACGACAAACGCATTGAACTCGGCGGCGCCATCTGGATGACGGTGGGCGGCGAGAACCTGGGCGGCCCGGGCCGCATTGCGCTGCTGGCGCAGATTGCCGAGTGCGGCTCCATCACGCACGCGGCCAAGGCCATGAAGATGAGCTACAAGGCCGCCTGGGACGCCATCGACACCATGAACAACCTGGCGGGCGAGCCGCTGGTCGAACGCGTGGCCGGCGGCAAGGGCGGCGGCGGCACGGTGCTCACGCGCCGCGGCGTGCAGCTGGTCGAGAACTTTGGCCTGATCGAGCGCGCGCACCGGCGCTTCGTTGCGCAGCTGAGCCAAGAGGCCGAAGGCATTGCCGACGATTTTTTGTTGCTGCGGAGAATGGCCATGAAAACCAGTGCTCGCAACCACTTTGCCGGGCAGGTCCGCCGCGTCCAGCGCGGCGCGGTCAACGACGAGATCGAGATCGCGGTCGCCGGCGGCCACACGGTGGTGGCCACCGTCACGCACGAGAGCGCCGAGGGTCTGGCGCTGGAAGTGGGCGCGCAGGCGTTCGCGCTGGTCAAGGCCTCGTCCATCGTGGTGGTGACGCACGCGCAGGGCGCACGCTTGTCGGCGCGCAACCAGCTCGCCGGCACGGTCACGCGCCTGGTGCCGGGCGCAGTCCACACCGAGGTGGTGATCGCTCTGGCGGGCGGTGGCTCGGTCGCCGCGACCATCACCAACGCAAGCAGCGCCGCGCTGGGCCTGGCCGAGGGCGCCGCCGCCACGGCGGTCTTCAAGGCGTCCAGCGTGATCGTCGGCACGCCGGCCTGAGCCGGTCCGCCTGGCCGGCGAGCGCTCAGCGCTGGCGCAGGTAACGCACGAAGCTGAACGGCAGGCCGCTGGCGCTGACGTGGTCTTCGCGCGCGGCTTCCACCCACTCGGGCCCCAGCGTCGGCGCATGGGCGTCGCCGTCGAAGTGCTGCGCAATCTCGGTCGCTTCGACGCGGTCCGCCAGCGGCAGGGCCTGGGCATAGATCTGCGCGCCGCCCATCACCCACACGGTCGCTTCATGCTCGCACAGTTGTAGCGCTTCGGCCAGGCTGGACGCGCGTTGTACGCCATTCTGGCTCCAATCTTGCTGGCGCGTGACGACGATGTTGCGCCGGCCGGGCAGCGGGCGAAAGCGCGCGGGCAGCGAGTCCCAGGTCTTGCGTCCCATGACGACCGGGCAGCCGCTGGTGAGCCGCTTGAAGTGCGCCAGGTCTTCGGGCAGGTGCCAGGGCATGGCGCCGTTGTGGCCGATGGCGCCGTTGGCGGCGCGCGCGTAGATGAGGGCGATTTCCATAGTCCAACGAGCATAACGCCCCTAGACCCGGCGTCCGCCGCAGCGGGGCGGCGGCAACGCATCGGGCAAAACCGGGGCACAGGCGCTGGGCTCAGTCGTCCTGCACCTTGTGCTGGCCGACCAGTTGCTGCTGCACCGCAGGCGGCACCGCCTCGTAGTGCGACAGGGCGAGCGCGTAGCTGCCCTGGCCGGCGGTCATCGCGTTCAGCCGGCTCTGGTAGTCGGTCAGCTCGGCGATCGGCGCTTCGCCGTTGACGGTGAGCTGGCCCAGCCTGTCGCTGACGGTGCCGTTGACCACGCCGCGGCGCGACGCCAGATCGCCCGTGATGGCGCCCATCGCGCTCTCGGGCGCGGTGACCTGCATGCGCGCGATCGGCTCCAGCACCACCGGACCGGCCTCGCGGATGGCGGCCTGGAAAGCCCTCTTGCCCGCGGTGGCGAAGGCCACCTCCTTGCTGTCCACCGCGTGGTGCTTGCCGTCGTAGACGATCACGCGCACGTCCTGCACGGGATAGCCGGCGATCACGCCTTCGGTCAGTGCCTCGCGCACGCCTTTTTCCACCGCCGGCATGAACTGGCCGGGGATGGTGCCGCCCTTGACCTGGTCGACGAACTCGAAGCCGGCGCCGCGCGCCAGCGGCTCGATGCGCAGGTGCACCTCGCCGAACTGGCCGGCGCCGCCGCTCTGCTTCTTGTGGCGGTACTGCGCCGCCGCGCCGTGGGTAATGGTTTCGCGGTAGGCGATGCGTGGCGGGCGCGTGTCGAGCTCGAACTTGTACACCTCGCGCAGGCGGTCCAGCAGCATGCGCAGGTGCAGCTCGCCCAGGCCGCGGGCGATGGTCTCGTTGGTGGCCGGCACATGTTCGATCAGCAGGCAAGGGTCCTCGGCCACCAGCTTTTTCATGATGTCCCACATGCGCTGCTCGTCGCCGCGCCGCTTGGGCGCAATCGCGATGCCGTGCACCGGCACGGGGAAGGGCAGGGGCCGCAGGTGGATGTGCTCGTCCTCGGCGGCGTCGTGCAGCACGGCGTCGAAATACAGCTCGTCCACCTTGCCGATCGCACAGATGTCGCCCGGCCCGGCGCTGGGCACCTCGACATGGTTCTTGCCCTGCTGCAGGAACAGGTGGCCCACCTTGAACGACCTGCGCCCGTCGCCCACGTACAGCAGCATGCCGGGCGCGATCGTGCCCTGGTGCACGCGCACAAAGCCCAGCTTGCCCACGTAGGGGTCGATGCTGACCTTGAACACATGGGCCAGCACAGGCGCCGCCGCATCGGGCCTGGCGTGCACGGTCCGGGCGGCGTCGCCCTCGCCGGTCAGGAAGTCGGGTGGGTTGCCCTCGGTCGGGTTGGGCAGCAGCCGGGCGATCACGTCGAGCAGTTCGGCCACGCCCGCGCCCGTGCGCGCAGAGACGAAGCACACCGGGATCAGGTGCCCGTCGCGCAACGCCTGCTCCAGCGGCGCGTGCAGCTCGCCGGGGTCGATGTCGCCGTCGTTCAGATAACGGTCGACGAAGTCGGCATCGACCTCCACCACCTGCTCGACCAGTGCACGGTGTGCGTCGGCCACGGGGCCCAAATCACTGCGGCCGGCGCGGTTGTAGAAGCAGTCCACCACCTTCGTCGCCCCCGCATCGGGCAGGTTGAGGGGCAGGCACTCCCTGCCAAACGCCGCCTGGATGTCGGCCAGCAATGCGGGCAGATCGGCCCCTTCGGCGTCGATCTTGTTGACGATGACCAGCCGGTCGAGCTTGCGCTCGGCTGCGTGCTCCATCATGCGCCGCGCCATCGGCTCGATGCCGGTGGCGGCGCTGACGACGATGGCCGCCGTTTCCACCGCCTCCAGCGCGGGCAGGCTCTGGCCGATGAAGTCGGGCAGGCCGGGCGTGTCGATCAGATGGATGCGGCAGCCGCCGTGCTCGGCGTGCATGACCGCCGACTGCAGCGAGTGCTGGGCCTTGATCTCCAGCGGATCGTGGTCGCTCACGGTGCTGCCGCGCTCCACGCTGCCCGCCGCCCCGATGGCGCCTGTGTGCTGCAGCAGCGCCTCCACCAGGGTGGTCTTGCCGGCCGCCGCCGGGCCGACCAGGCAGAGGTTGCGGATGCGTTCGATGGATGGGGTGCCGGATGCAGTCATCGTTCATGCTCCTCGAAGACAGCCAGCTTCGCAGGTCGCTTCGATGATGTCTACTGCGGGGCCGGTCGCGTGAACCGCCGCCGAACAGGGCACACAGCCTCCAGCGCTACCTACAAGACGAGCGATCCCGCTGCACCGGTGCGCCTGGCGGGCCTTCCTGTGCGCGGTTGGTTGAGCGCCAGTACGCGCTACACCGCTACAGGGGCCTTGATCGCCGGATGGCATTGGTAGCCCACCACCTCGAAATCCTCGTACGCGTAGTCAAAGATCGACGCCGGCCGGCGCTTGATGTGGAGCGTGGGATAGGGGTAGGGCGTGCGCGCCAGCTGCGTCTGCACCTGTTCGGTGTGGTTGCTGTAGATGTGGCAGTCGCCACCGGTCCAGATGAAGTCGCCCACGTCGAGATCGCACTGCTGCGCCACCATGTGCGTGAGCAGCGCGTATGACGCAATGTTGAACGGCACGCCCAGGAAGATGTCGGCGCTGCGCTGGTAGAGCTGGCAGCTGAGCTTGCCGCGCCCGCCCGGCGCCTGCGGCGGCGCCACGTAGAACTGGAAGAAAGCGTGGCACGGCATCAGCGCCATCTTGTCGAGCTCGGCCACGTTCCAGCTGCTGACGATGATGCGGCGCGAGTCGGGGTTGGTCTTGAGCGTCTGGATGACCTGGCTGATCTGGTCGATGTGGCCGCCGCCGGGCGTGGGCCAGCTGCGCCACTGCACGCCGTACACCGGGCCCAGGTCGCCGTCTGCGCGCGCCCATTCGTTCCAGATGGTCACGCCGCGCTCGGTCAGCCAGTGGTTGCTGCTCGAGCCCGTGAGGAACCACAGCAGCTCGACGATGATGGATTTGAGGTGCACCTTCTTGGTGGTGACCAGCGGAAAGCCCTCGCTCAGGTCAAAGCGCATCTGGTGGCCGAACACGCTCTTGGTGCCCGTGCCGGTGCGGTCGCCCTTCTCGACGCCGTGCGTGAACACATGGCGCATCAGGTCTTCGTACTGGGAGCGGACGGGGCGGGGGGCGGGCGGAGCGGTCATGGCGGAATTCGAAGGCAAGGGCAAAGCTGGACAGGGTAAACGCAAAAAGCAGGCGCCGCGGCAGGCGCCCTCAGGCCGCTCGCTGCGGGGCCGCGGCGTCGGGCGGGACGGGTGTTGGCACGGCAGGCGACGGCGTTTCGGCGCCGCCGCCAAAGCCGGTGGTGGCCACGCTGGCGCCATCGTCGAACACCAGCGTGCGCTCGGGCCAGCGCAGCGCGGCGAGCTTGCACTGCGCATCGACCGGCATGCCGGCCTTGCGCGCGGCCCAGCGCGCACCGACCGAATAGTCGACGCAGAACACGTTGCGCTGCTGGCCGTGCCAAGCAAAGGGCGGGGCGTCGCCGAACAGGCTGGCCTCTTCGTGCGTGGTGGCCAGCGGGTTGGGCACAAAGGGGCGGCGCCAGTAGTGGCCGACCACCACCGGCACGGCATCGGCATAGCTGTCCCACCAGGCCTCGCGTTCGACAAAACGCCACTTGCCGCCGGCATAGAACGGCTGCGTGCCCAGGCGCTCGACGCCCGAGGTCAGCACCTTGAGCGGGTTGAGCATGGCCTTGAGCAGTTCGTGCTCGCCATGCGCGCGCAAAAACGGCGGGCGGTGCTGGCTGTCTTCGAGGCTGTGCGGCCAGCGCTGGCGCTCGTCCACCATGCGGCGGGCGATGTCGCTGTCGCGCGATTCGGCGCGCACCTGCTCTTCCCAGTGGTCGTAGGCGGTGCGCGTGCTGCCGGGCGCCAGCGTGCGCGCAGCGGCGATGGCGGCGCCTTGCCAGGCGGCATGGACGATGCGCAGGTCGGCGCGCTCGAGCGCCACCGGCAGCGGTGCCAGAAAGGCGCGGATCGCGGCGCGCTCGGCGCTGCCGGGGCGGGCAAAGGGCGCGTATTTGTCTTCGTCGCGCGCCAGGCGCTCGTCGAAAAACCAGCCCGAGCCGTCTTTCGGGTCGTCGCGCAGCAGGTTGATCTCGTGGTTGCCCAGCACGGCCAGCGCGCGCCCGGCGGCATGCAGCTGCGCCACGCGCGCCAGCACGCCCGGGCTGTCGGGGCCACGGTCGCAGTAGTCGCCCACGAACACCAGCGTGCGCCCCTGCGGGTGCGCGCCGTCCGGCCCATAGCCCAGGTGCGCCAGCAGCTGCTGCAGCGCGTCGATTTCGCCGTGGATGTCGCCCACGATGTCGAGCGGGCCGGGGGGAAGGGGTTGGATGAGGCTCATGGGGTGCACCGGCGGTGCAGCAGGTTTTAGGTGTTTTAGGGCTCTGGCGCTTGACTGGTAAGCGTTTATAGCTATTGAAAAAATAGCATCATACGGGCGCACACCCCTCGGGAAAAGCCGCCGGCGGCGCAGCGGGGCGCTCCCGGCAGCGGGGGGGCAGGGCCGGTGCGAAAGGGCCGCCGCCGGTATTGCGCCCGTCTGCGCGAGCCGCTATTTTAGTTTTTCTGCCCGGCGGCCGCTGTCGCTGCCGCGGCACCCAGCACCCGCCCGGGGTTGAACAGGTTCTGCGGGTCGAGCGCCTGCTTGACGGCACGCATCATCGACAGCGCCACGGGCGACTGGTACTGCTGCAGCTTGTCGGTCTTGAGCGCGCCCACGCCGTGCTCGGCCGAGAACGAGCCGCCGAACTGCGCCACGGCCTCGTAGACGAGGTCGTTGACGCGCGCTTCCTGCGTCGCCAGGAAGGCCCGGGCGTCGCCGCCCTCGGGCGCCTGCACGTTGTAGTGCAGGTTGCCGTCGCCCAGGTGGCCGAAGTTGACCAGGCGCACGCCGGCGATCTCGCGCGCCAGCAGCGCATCGGTGTGCGCGACAAACGCCGGGATGCGCGAAATCGGCACCGACACGTCGTGCTTGATGTTCAGGCCCTCTTCGGCCTGCGCCAGCGGAATGCTTTCGCGGATGTGCCAGAGCTGGTGCGCCTGCGCGAGGCTCTCGGCGACCACGGCGTCGCTGACGCAGCCGGCGTCGAACGCGGTCTCCAGCAGCGACTCGAAGCGCGCGCGGGCGTGCGCTTCGGATTCGCTGTCGGAGTTCTCGAGCAGCACGCAGTAGGGCACGTCCGCCTGGTCGATGAACGGCACGCGCAGCTGCGGCATGTGCTTGTGCACCAGGCCCAGCGCAAAGCGGCCCATGACCTCGAAGCCCGTCAGGCCCGCGCCCAGGTGCTGGTGCGCCAGGCCCAGCAGCGCCACCGCGTGCTCCATCGACGGCACGGCCGCCCAGGCCGTGAGGCGCGCGGCGGGCTGCGGGAACAGCTTGAGCGTGGCGGCGGTGATGATGCCGAGCGTGCCCTCGCTGCCGATCATGAGGTTGCGCAGGTCGTAGCCAGTGTTGTCCTTGCGCAGGCCGCGCAGGCCGTTCCAGACCGCGCCCTGCGGCGTGACCACTTCGAGGCCCAGGCACAGCTCGCGTGTGTTGCCGTAGCGCAGCACCTGCGTGCCGCCGGCGTTGGTCGCCAGGTTGCCGCCGATGGTGCAGCTGCCCTCGGCCGCGAGGCTGAGCGGGAACAGCAGGCCGGCCTGGCGCGCGGCCTCCTGCACGTTCTGCAGGATGCAGCCGGCTTCGACGGTCATCGTCAGGTTGTCGGGATCGACGGCGCGCACGGCGTTCAGGCGCGTGAGGCTCAGCACCACCTCGCGGCCCGAGCCGTCGGGCGTGGAGCCGACCGACAGGCCGGTGTTGCCGCCCTGCGGCACGATCGGCGCGCCGGCCGCGGCGCAGGCGCGCACCACGGCGGCCACTTCCTGCGTGTTGCCCGGGCGCACGACGGCCAGGGCCTTGCCGCGCACGCGGCGGCGCCAGTCCTGCTCATAGGCGGTGAGGTCGCCCTCGGTGAGGACATGGGCGGCGCCCACGGTGTGCTGCAGGGAGGCGATCAGTGCGTGCATGGCAGGGGGCTTTGCGGTGGGCGGCGCGGTGGCCGCGCGGTTTCAGGGGGAGGGCGCTTCGGTGGTGGCTGGCTTGGCGCTGCGCAGGCGCAGGCGGATGTGCAGCGTGCAGGCGATGAACAGCACCAGGCACAGCGCCACTTCGAGCAGCGCCAGCCAGTTGCCGGGGGCGCGGTCGCTCCAGGCGCGCACCACGCCTTCGGTGAAATACAGCCACACCAGCAGGCTGACCCAGCGGTAGGTGTACATGCGGTTCTTCAGGAAGCCCGCGAGCGGAATGCACAGCGGCAACGCCTTGAGCGCCAGCCACGAGCCGCCCGGGCGCAGCGGGGCCAGGAACAGTTCCCACGCCAGGCTCAACGCAATCAGCGCCAGCAGGCTGGCCACGGCCACGCGGCGCGTGCTGTCCACCAGGGGGGCGGCGGCCGCCACGGGGGTGGCAAGGGGGCCGGGGGCGGAGTTTTGGAGTGTCATGGCGGTGGCATCATAGCGAGCATGCCCTTGTCCCTACAGACGGCGGTGCAGCGGCTGGAGCCGCTGCTGGCCGACCTTTCGCGCTTTCCCTGGCAAACCACCGCCCAGACGCTGCGCGAGCGCTTTCGCGAGGACCGGCTGGGGCTCACGGCCAGCAGCCTGACCTTCACCACCGTGCTGGCGCTCGTGCCGTTCGTGACCGTGGCGCTGGCCGTGTTCACGGCGTTCCCGATCTTCGGCAAGGTGCAGGGCGGGTTGCAGCGCTGGCTGGTCGACAGCCTCGTGCCCGAGACCATTGCGCGCCAGGTGCTGGGCTACCTCACGCAGTTCGCCGCCCAGGCCAGTGGCCTGGGGGTGGCGGGCTTCAGCATCCTGCTGGCGACGGCGCTGGCGCTGATCCTCACGATCGACCGCACGCTCAACAACATCTGGCGCGTGCGCCGCCTGCGCCCGCTCGGCCAGCGCGTGCTGATCTACTGGGCCGCGATCACGCTGGGTCCGCTGGTGCTGGGCGCGAGCCTGGCGCTGTCGTCGTACGTGGTGTCGGCCTCGCGCGGCCTGGTGCAGACCCTGCCCGGCGGCGTGCGCCTGCTGTTCGATTCGATCGAGTTCCTGGTGCTGGCCGCCGGCATGGCGGGGCTCTACCACTATGTGCCCAACACGCTGGTGAAATGGCGCCATGCCTGGGTCGGCGGCCTGTTCGTGGCCGTGGGCATGGAACTGGCCAAGAAGGTGCTGGCCGTCTACATCAGCACGGTGCCGACCTACTCGGTGATGTACGGCGCGTTTGCCACGCTGCCGATCTTGCTGGTCTGGATCTATGTCGCCTGGGTCATCGTGCTGCTGGGCGCGGTGGTCACGGCCTACCTGCCGAGCCTGCTGGCGGGGGTGGCGCGGCGCGCGAGCGGCCAGGGCTGGCAGTTCCAGCTGGCGGTCGAGGTGCTGCAGCAGCTGCACCGTGTGCGCCACCAGGGCGCCCCGGGCCTGCGCGCGGGCCAGCTGGCGCAGCGCTTGCGCGTGGACGTGCTGCCGCTCGTGCCCGCGCTCGAGGCGCTCACCGCGCTCGACTGGGTCGGCCGGATCGACGACGAGGCCGCCGGCGCTGCGCCCGGCGAGCAGGGGCCCCGCTATGTGCTGCTGGCCGACCCGCAGACCACGCGGCTCGAGCCCTTGCTGCAGCGCCTGCTGCTGGACCGCGCGGACAGCCTCGAGCCGCTGTGGGAGCGCGCGGGCCTGGCCGACCTGCATCTGGCCGATGTGCTTCCAAAAACATAGCTATAAGCGCTGGTGCAGCAAGCGCTAGAGCCTGTTTTTGCATGAATTCCGCCGCGCCTGCGGCGACCGGTCCGGTGGCGTTCGCGGTCAGCGTGCCAGAAAGTCGCGCAGCGCGAGCAGCGTGGCGTCGGGCGCCTCGGTCATCTGGTGGTGTCCCACGGGCAGGCTGACCACCTGCACGGCCTTGCCGGCCGCGCGCGCGGCCGCCACCAGGGTTTGCGCGGCCTTGGGCGTGGTCATCTGGTCCTGCGCGCCGAGCACGAACAGCACCGGGCAGGCGATCTGCGCGATGGCGGCCTCGCCGTTGGCATAGCTGTCGCACGCCACGAAGCCGCGGTGGAACACGTTGGCCTGCGGGTTGCTGCGCAGCACGCGCCGGCCCAGGGCCAGCCCGGCGCCATAGACCCACGAGCCCGCGCCCGAGGGCGGCGCGAGCGTGCTGCGCGAGAACACATTGACCATGCGCAGCGCCTTCTCGGGCGCGTTCAGCGCCGCGTCGATGAGCGCCGGCGACACCTTCATCGGAAAGGCCGTGCCCACCAGCACGAGGTGGCTCACGCGCGCGCCCAGGCACGCCGCCGCCTCAAGCGCGATCAGCGAGCCCCAGCTGTGGCCGACCAGCGCGGCGTGTTGCACGCCCACGGCGTCGAGCAGCGCGGCGATGAAACCGGCCGCCGCCTCGACGCTGTCCGGGGCTTCGCCCGCGCTGCGGCAGTGGCCGGGCAGATCGACGGCAAGCACGTTCCAGCCGTGGTGCGCGAGGTAGCGGCTTTGCAGTGCCCAGACGCTGTGGTCGTTGAGCACGCCGTGGACCAGCACCACGGTGGGCTGGGCCGGGTCGAAAGTCTTGCCGCCGGTGTAGCAGTAGCTGGCGTGGCCGTTGACGTCGACGTACATCACGCACCTGCCTTTTCTGCCGCCTTCAGCGCGCGTTTCAGGTCGTCGATCAGGTCGTCCGCATCCTCGAGCCCGATCGACAGGCGGATCGTGCCCTGCGTGATGCCGGCCGCGGCCAGCGCCGCGTCGTCCATGCGCGAGTGCGTGGTGCTCGCGGGGTGGATCACCAGGCTGCGGCAGTCGCCGACGTTGGCCAGGTGGCTGAAGACCTTGAGCGTTTCGATGAACTTCTGGCCCTGCGCGCGCGAGCCGGCGATGTCGAAGCTGAACACCGAGCCGGCGCCGCGCGGCAGCAGTTTTTGCGCCAGCGAGGTGGCTCGGGTGCGATTCCAGCATCGGGTGGCCCACGCGCGCAACGAACGGCTGGCCGGCCAGGAACTCGACCACCTGCTGCGTGTTGCGCATGTGGCGCTCCATGCGCAGCGGCAGCGTCTCGATGCCCTGCAGGATCAGCCAGGCCGTGTGCGGGCTCATGCAGGCGCCAAAGTCGCGCAGGCCCTCGCGGCGCGCGCGCAGCAGGAAGGCGCCGACGGTGCTCTCCTCGCTGAACACCATGCCGTGGAAGCCGTCGTAGGGCGCGCTGAGTTCGGGGAATTTGCCCGAGCGGTCCCAGTCGAAGCTGCCGCCGTCGACCACCACGCCGCCGACCACCGTGCCGTGGCCCGAGAGGAATTTGGTGGCCGAGTGGTAGACCAGGTCGGCGCCGTGCTCGAACGGCTTCATCAGCCAGGGCGAGGTCAGCGTCGAATCGACCAGCAGCGGCACGCCGGCTTCGTGCGCGATGGCGCTGACGGTGGGGATGTCGAGCACGTCCAGGCCCGGGTTGCCCACCGTCTCGCCAAAGAACAGGCGGGTCGTCGGGCGCACGGCGGCGCGCCAGCCGTCGATGTCGCCGGGCTGCACGAAGGTGGTATCGATGCCGAAGCGGCGCAGCGTGTAGTGCAGCAGGTTCTGCGAGCCGCCATACAGCGCCGTGCTGGCGACGATGTGGCTGCCCGCGCCCATCAGCGTGGCGATCGACAGGTGCAGCGCGGCCTGGCCGCTGGCCACCGCGACCGCGCCCACGCCGCCTTCGAGCGCAGCCACGCGCTGCTCGAGCACGGCCGTGGTCGGGTTGCTGATGCGGCTGTAGACATGGCCGGGGCGCTCGAGGTTGAACAGCGAGGCCGCGTGCTCGCTCGACTCGAAGACGAACGAGGTCGTCAGGTGGATCGGCGTGGCGCGCGCGCCGGTGGCAGGGTCGGGGGCGGCGCCCGCGTGCAGGGCCAGCGTGTCAAAACCAGGGTCGGCGTAGCCGGGCATGAATGTCTCCAAGGTGGGGCTGCAGTCAATGGGCCGTGGCATTGTGGGCTATATTTCCGAGGCACCAGAACAGCGCCGCACGCGGCGGCCCGGAGAACACCATGAAAGTCAGCGACATCCTTCGCGTCAAGGGAAACACCCTCTACACCGTCACGCCCGACGAGCCGCTGGCCCATGCCGTCGATGTCATGGCAGACAAGGACATCGGCTCGCTCGTGGTCATGGAGCACGGTGACCTCGTGGGCATGCTGAGCTTTCGCGAGGTGATCCAGGCCGTGGTGAAGAACGGCGGCAGCCTGGGCACGCGGCTGGTGCGCTCGGCCATGGACGACCACCCCCTGACCTGCACCACCGAGACCGACATGGACGAGGTGCGCCGCATGATGCTCGACCGCCACGCGCGCTACATGCCGGTCATGGACAGGAAGATGCTGATGGGCGTGATCAGCTTCTACGACGTCGCCAAGGCCGTGGTCGACAGCCAGAACTTCGAGAACAAGATGCTCAAGGCCTACATCCGCGACTGGCCGGCCGAGGGCCAGAACGCTTCCAACTGACCCCCGGTTTTGGGCCAAACAGGGCTGCAGCGCTTGCCAGTCAAGCGTTTGCAGCTATTTTTTTGGGAGTGCCAGGCGGGCCACCGATGTGGCTGCCGCGGCGCCGCCACTCGGGGATAATCACGGCCCATGAGCGGCAACACCTTTGGCACCCTTTTCACTGTCACCAACTTTGGTGAATCCCACGGACCGGCCATTGGCTGCGTGATCGACGGCTGCCCGCCCGGCATGGCCTTGTGCGAGGCCGACGTCCAGGCCGACCTCGACCGCCGCCGCCCCGGCACGAGCCGCCATGTCACGCAGCGCAACGAACCCGACACGGTCGAAATCCTCTCGGGCGTGTACGAGGGCCAGACCACCGGCACGCCGATCGCCTTGCTGATCCGCAACACCGACCAGCGCAGCAAGGACTACAGCAACATCGCCGAGAGCTTCCGCCCCGGCCATGCCGACTACACCTATTTCCACAAGTACGGCATCCGCGATCCGCGCGGCGGGGGGCGTTCGTCGGCGCGCCTGACGGCGCCCACGGTGGCGGCCGGCGCCATCGCCAAGAAGTGGCTGGCGGAAAAGTTCGGCACCCAGTTTCGCGCCTGCATGGTGCAACTGGGCGAGCTGGAGATTCCGTTTGGGTCCTGGGAGCATGTGCGCCACAACCCGTTTTTTGCCCCGGTGGCCGACGTGGCGCGCTACGAAGACTACATGGACGCACTGCGCAAGGCCGGCGACTCGTGCGGCGCGCGCATCCGCGTGCAGGCCACGGGCGTGCCCGTGGGCCTGGGCGAGCCGGTGTTCGACAAGCTCGACGCCGACATCGCCTACGCCATGATGGGCCTCAACGCCGTCAAGGGCGTCGAGATTGGCGCCGGCTTTGCCAGCGTGGCGCAGCGCGGCACCGAACACGGCGATTCGCTCACGCCCGGGGGCTTTCAGAGCAACCACGCGGGCGGCGTGCTCGGCGGCATCAGCACGGGGCAGGACATCGAGGTGCAGATCGCCATCAAGCCGACCAGCTCCATCATCAGCCCGCGGGCGTCGATCGACATCCACGGCCAGCCGGTGCGAGGTCGTCACCAAGGGGCGCCACGACCCGTGCGTGGGCATCCGCGCCGCGCCGATTGCCGAGGCACTGCTGGCGCTGGTGCTGATGGACCACGCGCTGCGCCACCGGGCGCAGTGTGGCGACGTGCATGCGACCCTGGCGCCGATCAAGGCCTCGCTGCTGTAGCGCGGTGCCCGGGGCAGGGTGCTATAAAAAATAGAGCTGCTGGCGCAGGCTGCATCAGGGTTTGAGGCCGAAAACACCCAATTTTGAGGCGACTGGCCTGCAGGCGATCCGCCGGTACGGGAGTGCGCCTCGCCCATGGCGCGGCGTGCACGCAGCCGCTGGGACTTGCGCCCGGCCGCAGGCGCAGCGCCGTCAGCGCACCTCGTCCACGAGCGTCTTGAATTCGTCGATGTCTTCGAAGCTGCGGTAGACGCTGGCGAAGCGCACGTAGGCGACCTTGTCGAGCTTCTTGAGTTCGCGCATCACCAGTTCGCCAATGCGGCTGGACGGGATCTCGCGCAGGCCCAGGTTGAGCAGCTTTTGCTTCGATGCGCTCGATGGCGGTGTCGATCTGCTCGGTGCTCACCGGGCGCTTGCGCAGCGCGAGCTGCATCGAGCCCGCAGCTTGGCGCGCGTCGAAGTCGGTGCGGCGGCCGTCCTTCTTGACGACGACGGGAAAGTTGACGTCGGGCCGTTCGTAGGTCGTGAAGCGCTTCTCGCAGGCGCCGCACTGGCGGCGCCGGCGGACGAAGTCGCCGTCCTCGGACACCCGGGTCTCGACGACCTGCGTTTCCAGGTGGCCGCAGAACGGGCACTTCATGCGGCCGTCTGCCGGTCGGCTCAGCGGTAGACCGGGAAGCGGCTGGTCAGCGCGTTGACCTTGGCGCGCACGGCGTCGATGTTGGCCTCGTCGCGCGGGTTGTCGAGCACGTCGGCGATCAGGTTGGCGGTGGCGCGCGCTTCCTCGTCCTTGAAGCCGCGCGTGGTCATGGCCGGGCGTGCCGATGCGCACGCCGCTGGTGACCATCGGCTTTTCCGGGTCGTTCGGGATGGCGTTCTTGTTGATCGTCATGTGGGCGCTGCCCAGCACGGCCTCGGCTTCCTTGCCGGTGATGCCCTTGGCGCGCAGGTCGACCAGCATCACGTGGCTTTCGGTGCGGCCGCTGACGATGCGCAGGCCGCGCTCGGTCAGCGTCTCGGCCACGATCTGCGCGTTCTTCACGCACCTGCTGCTGGTAGGTCTTGAACTCGGGCGACAGCGCTTCCTTGAAGGCCACCGCCTTGGCCGCGATCACGTGCATCAGCGGGCCGCCCTGCAGGCCGGGGAAGATGGCGCTGTTGATGGCCTTCTCGTGCTGCGGACTTCATCAGGATGATGCCGCCGCGCGGGCCGCGCAGGCTCTTGTGCGTGGTCGAGGTGACGACGTCGGCGTGCGGCACCGGGTTGGGGTAGACGCCCGCGGCGACCAGGCCGGCGTAGTGGGCGATGTCGACCATGAAGATCGCGCCCACGTCCTTGGCCACCTTGGCAAAGCGCTCGAAGTCGATGCGCAGGCAGTAGGCCGAGGCGCCGGCGATGATCAGCTTGGGCTTGGTGCTCGTGCGCCTTGCGCTCCATCGCGTCGTAGTCGATGCTCTTCCTTGTCGTTCAGGCCGTAGCTCACGACGTTGAACCACTTGCCGCTCATGTTCAGCGGCATGCCGTGCGTGAGGTGGCCGCCTTCGGCCAGGCTCATGCCCATGATGGTGTCGCCGGGCTTGAGGAAGGCCAGGAACACGGCTTCGTTGGCCGAGGCGCCGCAGTGCGGCTGCACGTTGGCGGCGTCGGCGCCGAAGATCTGCTTGACGCGGTCGATGGCCAGCTGCTCGGCCACGTCGACGTGCTCGCAGCCGCCGTAGTAGCGCTGCCCGGGTAGCCTTCGGCGTATTTGTTGGTGAGCTGCGAGCCCTGGGCCGCCATGACGGCAGGCGAGGCGTAGTTTTCGCTGGCGATCAGCTCGATGTGGTGTTCCTGGCGGTGCGTTTTCGGCCTGGATGGCGGCAAAGAGTTCGGGGTCGGTCTGTTCGACCAGGATATTGCGTTGGTACATGGCAGTCCTGTGAAGACTGATGTCCTTGTTCAAGCAAACAAGGGCTGCCCAGGCGAACGGCTGAATCACTCCAGGCCGGGGCCCCAGCGGTACGCTCCCCAGTGGTTTGCCAGAGGCCCAGGCCTCTGCGGGTTCCACGTCAGCGGCGGCGCATCCCGTGCAGGGCGCCGCGCCTATCGCCAGTCGCGTGCCGCGCAAGTGTAGCTGACAGACAGCCCGCCGGCAGGCTGGCGCGCGCGATGGCCCCGCTCAGAATCCCGACAGCATCGCCACTTTGTCGCCCGTGCTCCGGGGGGCCGTCTCGGGGACCAGGGCCGCGGGCGGCGCAGCCGGTGCGGACGGTGCCGGCGCGGCGCTGGTGGCCAGCATGCGCGCAGGCGGCGCCACGGGCGTGGCGCGCCCACCGGCGACCTGGCGCAGGCGCGCATGTTCGGCCAGCACCTTGGCCGGCGTAGCCGCCGTCGTCGGGCAGGTTGGCCGCGCCCACGTAGTAGCGCAGGCCGCCTTCGACCGAGCCGGCGCGCGCGATGCATTCCTGCAGCACCTTGACGCCGACGCGCAGGTTGGTCACCGGGTCGAAGGCGGTCAGCTGTGCCGCCCACGTTCTCGTACTTGTCGCGCGTGGATGCGCGTCATCACCTGCATCAGGCCCTGCGCGCCCGACGGGGCTCTGGGCGAACGGGTTGAAGCTCGATTCGACGGCCATGATGGCCAGGATCAGGGTCGGGTCGAGCTTGGTGCGGCGCCGATGTCGTAGGCCTCGGCGACCAGCACGCTCAGCGGCTCGGGCGCCACGCGGTACTTCTTGCTCAGCCAGTAGGCCACCGCGGCCTGCTGCTTGGGCAGATCCTGCGGATTGGCCGCCAGTGGCGCGCTCGCTCGGCTCGGGTTCGGGTTCGGCCTCGCTGAGCGCGCTCAGCGGGATCGCTTGGCGCGACTGCAGCCAGCCCATGAGCTGTTCTTCTCCGGTCTGGCGCAGGTCGGGCCGCGCGACCAGGGTGATGGCGCAGAATGGCCACAGCCAGGCCCAGGAGGGCGAAGCTGTTGTGGGTGATTTCAAGAAAACCTGCGATCACGTCGGCGGCAACAGTGCGCAAGCCAGAGACCATATTTCCTGACGCTGTCATAGCTTTCCTTTCTGCGGCATGGTCCGGAGAGTCGATGCACCACCGAAGTGGGGCGGCATCCGGAGACCTTGCCTGGATTGGTACGCCATCAGATTCGTGTTCGGTGCGCAGCACCTGAGACACCGAATTGACTTAGCCGGATTCGGCAGCGGTGGGGTTTGTACTAGCCCGTTTCGGGGCTGGCGGATTCTAGGAGTTCATTTAATAGCTCGTCAACACTGTTAAGTTGTATTTTTATACAAAAATAGAATATCAAAACTGTGTTTAAACGCATATTTTTAGCCAAAACTGCTTGCTTGCCCCCAGGGAAGGCGGACAACGCGGCGCGAAGCGTTACAGCAAATTCAATCGGTTTTTTCACACGATTGACTTGAACATTTGAGACGCTGGAGCGTTTTTGTTATGGTTTCTTGCCCGCTTTTGCGGACGCCGCCGAACGAATGCAGACGTGCCCGTTCACATTCAGCGAGAGGAACGTGGCGCAAAAGCTTCCTCGGCAAACCCTCGGGGGCAATACCTTGTCCCCTCGCGGCCCGGACTTTTTCTCCGTGCCGCGAACCCGATGGCAAAGACCGTTGTGTCAGCCGTCACGGGCCCGGTGGGCTGGCGCTGCGCCGGTTCACCGGGCTTTCTTGTGTGCGAAGGTGGTGCATGCAATGCGCGTCCTCTGGTCCAATCTGGCCTCTTGACCCACCGGGTTATTCCTGAAGGCTGGCCGCATGCACTCTCTGCACATCACGAACTACCGATGGGTGCGGCGCCTGGGCTGGGTGCTGGTGTGCGTCCTGCTGGTCTGGGCCTTGGGGTGGCTCGCCGTGCCAGCGTTGGTGCGCAGCCAGGCGCAGAAGCTCGCGTCCGACAAGCTCGGTCGCCCGGTCACGATCGGCCGGGTCGATTTTGTGCCCTGGACGCTGGAGTTGACGGTGCATGACCTGGCCGTGGCGGCCACCGATGGCGGCGCGCCCCAGCTGCATATCGAGCGCATCTATATAGATGCGGAACTGCAGTCCCTGGTGCGCCTCGCGCCCGTGGCAGACGCGGTGCAGATCGATGGCCTGGCCGTTCGGCTCGCGCAGCGGGCGCCCGGCCGCTACGACATCGACGACATCGTTGCGCAGCTCCGGCGCCAGGCCGACCCGCAGGCCGCGCCGCCCCGGTTCGCGCTCTACAACATCGCAGTGACTGGCGGCTCGGTGGATTTCAAGGACGAAACCGTGGGGCGCACGCATGCGCTGCGGGGCCTGGAGCTGCACATCCCTTTCTTGAGCAACCTGGACTCGCAACGCGAGGTCAAGGTGTCTCCGCACCTGGCGTTCACGCTCAATGGCAGTGCCTTCGACTCGCAGGCCGAGGCCACACCCTTCAGCGAAAGCCAGAAAACACAGGCCACGGTCACGGTCCGCGTGTCGGGGGTCGACGTGGCCCCGTACCTTCCCTATCTGCCCGCCAGCCTGCCGCTGCGTCTGCAGTCTGGCGTGGTGGACGCCGACCTGCGCCTGTCTTTCGAGCACACCCCGAGCGCGGTGGTCAGGCTGGGCGGCCACTTGCAGGCGCGCCAGGTCCGTGTGACCGATACACAGCAGCGCGCGCTGCTGTACTTCGATGCCTTGGCGCTGGATGTGGCCGACCTGCAGCCGCTGGCACGCACCGCACGCATCGATGCCGTGCGGCTCGATGCGCCGCGCTTGGCGGTGCGCAAAGACCGCGCCGGCAAGATCAACCTGGACTGGGGCACGGGGCAAGCGGTGAACCCGCCCTCCGCAGCGGCCAGCGGCACTCCCGCGCAGGCCGGCCACGGGGCCGGCGCGGCCGGCTGGCAACTGGCCGTGGCGCGCATGGCCGTTCGGGATGCGCAGGTCGATTGGCAGGACGACAGCCTGCCGGCACCGGCCAAGGCGGCGTTGCGCGGTCTGGCGCTGGATGTGTCGTCGCTGGCGCTGCCCTGGTCCCACCCGCTGCGGTTTTCCGGCCAGGCGCAGGTGGCAGGCGCCGGCGCCGGGCCAGCGGATGCGCACCTGGTGTTCGAAGGCGAGGCGACGGATCGGCAGGCCAAGGTGGCGGCCTCGGTGCGTGCGCTGCCGCTCGCGCTGGCCGCGCCTTATCTGGGCCAGTGGATGGCGCCGCAGCTGCAGGGCGCGGTCGATGCCGACCTGGGCGTCGCCTGGAATGCGCCTGCGCTGGTCGCGCATGTGGCCCGGCTGACGCTCGATGGCGTGGCGCTTGCCTGCGCGCCGCGCTCCGGCTGCGCCGCTGGGGGGCCGCTGCCCGCCGGCATGGCGATGCACGCAAAGGACTCACTGGGCGAAATCCAACGGCTTCAGGTCACCGATGCCCAGGTGGACGTGGCACGGCACACGGTGCGCGTAGGACAGTTGGCTCTGGTGCAGCCGCGCCTGCGGCTCGAGCGCGGCGCCGACGGCCGCTGGATGTTTGAGCGCTGGCAGGCCGCGCCCCCGGTCGCCCCGGGGCCGCGCCCCGCGCAGGCGGCTGCCGGGCAGGGCGCGCCTTGGAGCGTGCAGCTGGCCGATGTGTCGGTGGACAGCGGTGCGCTGGCGTTCCGCGATGCGGCGCAGGCCACGCCCGTGGCGTTCGAGCTGTCGTCGCTGCAGATGCGGCTCAAGGACTTTGCTCCACTCGCGCCGTCCGCACAGCCGTCGGCACTCAGCATGTCGGCGCGCCTGGGCGCGGGGCGCACCGATCCGGGCCGTGTGGAGTACGAGGGTACGCTGGGCCTGGCTCCGCTGGCCGCGCAGGGCAGGGTGCGGGCTAGCCATGTGCCGCTGCATGCGTTCGCGCCCTATTTCGCCGAATCGCTCAATGTGGCCATCCGCCGTGCGGATGGCAGCTTTCAGGGGGAGGTGCGCTATGCCCAGTCGAGTGGCGGCCCGCGCGTCAGCGTCCGCGGCGACGCCGCGCTCGACGAGGTGCGCGTGCGTATGGCGCAGGCGGTGGCACCTGAGGCAGGAGGGGCCGCGGCACGCGCGCGGGCGGCAGGCGGTGACGAGCTGTTGAATTGGAAGTCGCTGAGCGTGCGCGGCCTGCAGGTGGCGCTGGCGCCGGGAAGGCCGACCACGGTGGACGTCCGCGAAACTGCGTTGAGCGACTTCTTCGCCCGCATCATCGTGCAGGAAAACGGACGCCTGAACCTGCAGGACTTGGTGAAGAAGCCGGGTTCGGCCGCACCCGATGGCAGGGGCTCGGAGCCGGTGATTCGCATCGGTCCGCTCAAGCTCGCGGGCGGCCAGGTCCGATTCACGGACCATTTCATCAAGCCCAACTATTCGGCCGATCTCAGCGACCTCACCGGCAAGCTCAGCGCGTTTTCTTCCGCCAAGCCCGGGGGCGACATCGCTCCCGAGATGGCCGATCTGGAGCTGCGCGGTCGCGCCGAGGGCTCGGCCTCGCTGGAGATCATCGGCAAGCTCAACCCGCTGGTCAAGCCGCTGGCGCTCGACATCACGGCCATGTGCGCGATCTGGAGCTGCCGCCGCTGTCGCCCTACACCGATCAAATACGCGGGCCATGGCATCGAGCGCGGCAAGCTCAGCATGGACGTGAACTACAAGGTCGCTGCCCAACGGCCAGCTCACGGCGAGCAACAAGCTGGTGCTCAACCAGCTCACCTTCGGCGAACCGGTCGAAGGCGCACCGGCCAGCCTGCCGGTGCGGCTGGCAGTGGCGCTGCTGGCCGACCGCAATGGCGTGATCGACCTGGACCTGCCGCATCAGCGGCTCGCTCAACGACCCGCAGTTCAGCCTCGGGCCGGTGATCTTCAAGGCCATCGGCAACCTGATCGTGAAGGCGGTGACGGCGCCGTTCTCGCTGCTGGCCCATGCGGCCTGGGCGGCGGCGGCGGCGGGTCGCGAGCTCGGTCGCCTTCGCGCCGGGCAGCGCCGACCTCGACGACCGTGCGCGCCAGGCAGCCTGGACAAGGTGGCCAAGGCGCTGACCGACCGGCCCGCGCTGACAGATGACCGTGGTCGGCACGGCCAGCCTGGAGGAGGAGCGCGACGCCTACAAACGCGAGCGCCTGCGCAGCATGACCCTGCTGGCGCGAAAAGCGCCGGGCCGCGCTGCGCAGCGGCCAGGACGGCAGAGCCGACGTGGCGGCCGGTGACCGACGCCGGAATACCCCGCGCTGCTCAAGGCGCTCTACAAGCGCGCCGACATGCCCAAGCCGCGCAACCTGGTCGGCTGGCCAAGGACCTGCCGCAGTCGGAGATGGAAGACCTGCTGCTGGCCAACATGGCCGGTCGACGAGGACGCCATGCGCGCAACTGGCGCTGGCGCGCGGCGTGGCCGTGCGCGACTACCTGGTCGCGCAGCAGTTGCCGCGCGATCGCCTGTTCCTGGGCGCGGCCAAAACGCTGCCCCCGACGCCCCAGTGGACACCCCATGCCGAGCTCACTCTGGCCCTGCATTGACGTGCGCAAGAGGCGCAGATCAAATACCAGCGAAAATAGCCGTTTGGCCGACCGTCCACACACTGACTTTCTGTGCGATGGTGGCCGCGCCCGGGGCTGTTCCCGCGCGTCCGT
This sequence comes from uncultured beta proteobacterium, assembly GCA_963703375.1. Classification (GTDB taxonomy): domain Bacteria; phylum Pseudomonadota; class Gammaproteobacteria; order Burkholderiales; family Burkholderiaceae_C; genus Simplicispira. The sequence continues at coordinate 1,660,628 of CAVPEF010000004.1, forward strand.
TTCCTCCTGAATCCATGTTTCCTTTTCTCTCCCGCAACAAAATGTCCGACGCACCCGAAACCCATCCGGCCCCGGCCAAAACTCCCGAAGCGCACCCGCTCGACGCGCTGACCGGTGGCGCCTTCTCGGCCGCCACGTCGGGTGAGCGCGCACCGCGCATCCGCGACTGGCTCGCCACGCAGCCCGCGCCCGAGCAGTTGCAGGAAGTCTTCAAGGAGCTCAGCGGCCGCGACAAGGGCGCGGCCCGCGCCGTGCGCGAGAAGCTCGACGAGCTGCGCCGCGCCAAGGGCCAGGAAGCCATCGCCGCCGAATGGGCCGCACAAGGCCGAGGCGCTGCTGGCCGCAGTCCAAGCTCAACATTGCCGACGCCCTGGCCTGGCAGCGCGACGCGGCCAAGGCCGGCGCGCCGCTGTCGCGCGAGCCGCTGTCGCTGCTCAAGGTGCAGCTGGCCGACCGCGTGAAGGGCATCGAAGACCTGCAGCACCGCGTGCAGGTGCAGCGCGAGGCCGCCGTGCTGCTGGCCCAGCGCATCGAGGTGCTGTCGACCAAGTCCTGGCGCGACGCGCAGGCGGCGCTCGAAGTGCTGCGCGCCGACGTGCACGCACTGGCAGGACCAGGCCGACGAGACTCGCTGGCGATGCCAACTGGGCCAGTGTGGAGGCGCGCTTCCCGCCGCTGCTCGATGCGTCCGCGCGCAGCTGCTCGTGGTGTGGGAGGCGTTCCAGGCCGCCGCTGGCCCAGGCCGCAGCGGCCGCAGACGACGCCGCAGGCGCCGCTGCCGCCCGTGCCGGTGTGGGCCGATGAGCTGCGCGTCGCCCGCGGCGTGCCCGCCGAAGCGCCGGCCGCAGCCGAACGCCCGGCACGCGCCGCCCAAGCCCAAGGTCGACCCGGCCGTGGTCGCCAAGGCCGCGCAGGCCGTGCACGACGCGCTGGCCAAGCTCGAGCAGGAAACGGCCGAAGGCCATGGCAAGGCCAGCGCCGGGGCTGCCGCGGCGCTGCGCGCGCGTGCTCAAGGAGCACGGCAAGCACATCGACACGCGCGCTCGAAGCAACAGGTGCATGCCGCGCTGGTGGCGGCCGGTGAGCTCGAAGGCTGGCAGCGCTGGAGCGCCGACCAGGTGCGCGAGGAGTTGGTGGCCAAGGCCGAGGCCTTGCTCAAGCGCCCCGACGGCCAGGCGCTCGGCGGGCGCAAGATGCAGGAAACGCTGCGCCAGCTGCGCGAGCAATGGAAGCAGGCCGACCAGGGCGGCGTGCCCAACCATGCGCCTGTGGAAGCAATTCGACGAAGCCTGCAACGACGCGCACAAGGTCGTCGAAGCCTGGCTCGACAAGGTGCGCACCGACGCCGCCGAGCACAAGGCGCAGCGCATGGCGCTGATCGACGAGGTCAAGGCCTGGGCCGCAGACCCCGGCCGCCTCGGGCGACTGGAAGGCGCATCAACCGTGCCCTGCACCAGTTTGGCGACCGCTGGCGCGACGGCGGCCATGTCGGCGAGAAAGTGTTTGCCGAACTGCAGCCGCTGTGGAAGCGAGGCCATTCGGCGCCGCTGCCGCGCCGCTCGAAGCCGCACAGAAGGAAAGCCTCGCGCGCCGCCACGCCATGATCGAAGAGGCCGGCGTGCTGGGCGCTGCGCCCATGCTGCGCATCGACGCGATCAAGGCGTTGCAGCAGCGCTGGCAGGCCGAGGCGCAAGGCGTGCCGCTCGACCGCAAGCACGAACAAAAGCTCTGGGACGCCTTCCGCAAGCCGATCGACGAGGCCTTCAACCGCAAGACCGCCGAGCGCGAGAAGGGCGCGACCGAACTCATGAGCGACGCGACCGCGCCGTGCTCGATGCGTCCAAGGCGCTGGACGCGGCCAACGCCACGGGCGATGCCCAGCAGATCCGCGCGGCGATGGCGGCGCTCGAGGCCGCCCTGCGCGGCCAGGCGCAGGAGCGGGCAGAAGCCGATGCGAAGGAGAAATCCAAGCCGAATCAGGCTCCAGCGCCCGCCGGTGAAGCATCTGCAGCTATCGAAACTGAAGCAGAGTCCGCCCTCGATGCCGAAGCCGGTGCCGAGGCCCCGGTGCAGGAAAGCGCCGCGCCAGCGCCCAAGCCCGTTGCACGCCCGGTCGTGGCGGTGCGCGGCGACGACCGCCCTGGCATGCGCAAGGAGGCTCCCGCGCCCCTGGGCCGTGGTGGCCGGCCCGGCGACCGGCGCGATGCCCGTCCGGGCCGCGACGCCGGCCGCCCCGATGCGCGTGGCCCGCGCGACGACATGCGCGGCGGCCGCTTTGGCGACCGCCCTGCCTACGAAGACCGCGGCCCGCGCCTCGGGGACGCGGCATTCCGGGCCCAGCGCGACGCCATGGAGCATGCGCAGCAGGCGCTCAAGAAGCTCGCCGCCCAGGCCCATGGCGAGGCGCTGACGCAGCTGCTCACGGCGTGGGAAAAGCGCGACGCCGCGTTGCTGCCCTCGGCGCAGGAAATCGGTGGCCGCGTGACGCCCGCCGTGCGCGGTGCCTGGACGCAGGCGCTGGGCAAGGCGCCTGCGGGCGATGCCTCGCAAGCGCTGCTGCGGCTGGAAATTGCCGCCGAAGCGCCGACGCCGGCCGAGCACCTGTCGGCGCGCCGCATGCTGCAATTGCAGCTGCTCACGCGCCGCAACGACCCGGCCCCCACCGAAACCTGGGGCCAGGACACGGCGACGGTGCTGGCCAGTGCGAGCGACGCCGCCAGCGCACGCCGGCTGCAAAACGTGTTGAAGGCGCTGCTGCGCAAGCAGTGACGTTGCCGCAGGCCCGCGCCAGCGGGTCTGCGCCCCTGAGTCGCCATGGCAAGCAGCCGTGCGGCCCAGGGGTTTGTGGCAAGCACGTGCCAGAAAGCAAAAAAGCCGTTGCACGTGCAACGGCTTTTGATTGTTTTGGTGCCCAGGAGAGGACTCGAACCTCCACGATGTTACTCGCTAGTACCTGAAACTAGTGCGTCTACCAATTCCGCCACCTGGGCATTTCAGGAAAGATTTGAATTGTATAGCAAGAAAAACCCTGCCAAAGCCAGTTGCAGCAAAACTGGCAATAAAAAAGCCGCTGGGGTGCAGCGGCTTCTCGTTAAACTTGGTGCCCAGGAGAGGACTCGAACCTCCACGATGTTACTCGCTAGTACCTGAAACTAGTGCGTCTACCAATTCCGCCACCTGGGCATTTCAGGAAAGACTAAGATTGTATAGTAAAAAAATGAATTCCAGCACAAGTCCTGCGCCTTCCTCGGACGAAATCGAAGGCAGTGTGCAGGGGCACCGCGATGGCCACGGCTATCTGATCCGCGACGACGGCCAAGGCGACATTTTCCTGCCCCCCAACGAGATGCGTGCCGTGCTGCACAAGGACCGTGTGCGCGTGCGCATCGTCCGCCAGGACCGGCGTGGCCGGCCCGAAGGCCGTGTGGTCGAGATCATCGAGCGCCCGCCGCAGCCCATCATCGGCCGCCTGCTGCAGGAAAGCGGCGTCTGGCTGGTGGCTCCCGAGGACAAGCGCTACGGCCAAGACGTGCTGATCCCATCGGGCGCGCTGGCCATGGCCAAGCCGGGCCAGGTGGTGGTGGTGGAACTCACCGAGCCGCCCGCGCTGTTCGGCCAGCCCGTGGGACGCATCACCGAGGTGCTCGGCGAGGTCGACGACCCGGGCATGGAAATCGAGATCGCGGTGCGCAAGTACGGCGTGCCCCATGAATTCTCCGAGGCCTGTCTGGCCGAGGCGGGCGCCTTGCCCGACAAGGTGCGCGTGCAGGACAAGCGCCAGCGCGTGGACCTGACCGATGTGCCGCTGGTGACCATCGACGGCGAAGACGCGCGCGACTTCGACGACGCCGTCTACTGCGAACCCGCCAAGGTCGGGCGCGGCAAGGGCTGGCGCCTGCTGGTGGCCATTGCCGACGTGAGCCACTACGTGCAGACCGGCAGCGCCATCGACATCGACGCTTACGAGCGCGCGACGAGCGTGTACTTCCCACGCCGCGTGATTCCGATGCTGCCCGAAAAGCTCTCCAACGGCCTCTGCTCGCTCAACCCCGATGTCGAGCGCCTGTGCATGGTCTGCGACATGCTGGTCAACGCCAAAGGCGAGGTGCACGCCTACCAGTTCTATCCGGCCGTGATGTTCAGCCATGCGCGCATGACCTACACCGAGGTGGCTGCCATTCTGGCCAACACACGCGGCCCCGAGGCCGCCAAGCGCAAGGAGCGCGTGCCCGATCTGCTGAACCTGCACGACGTGTACCGGGCCCTGCTGATTGCGCGGCGCGAGCGTGGCGCGGTGGACTTCGAGACCACCGAGACGCAGATCGTCTGCGACGAGAACGGCCGCATCGAGAAGATCGTGCCGCGCACGCGCAACGATGCGCACAAGCTGATCGAAGAGGCGATGCTCGCCGCCAACGTCTGCAGCGCCGATTTCATCGCCCAGGGCAAGCAGCACGGCCTGTACCGCGTGCACGAAGGCCCCACGCCGGAAAAGCAGGACATCCTGCGCAATTACCTCAAGGCCATGGCCGTGGGCATGACGATCGGCGACAACCCGCGCCCGGCCGAGTTCCAGGCCATTGCCGAGGCCACCAAGGAGCGGCCCGACGCGCAGCAGATCCACACCATGCTGCTGCGCTCGATGCAGCAGGCGATCTACACGCCGGCCAACAGCGGCCACTTCGGCCTGGCGTTCGAGGCCTATACGCACTTCACCAGCCCCATCCGGCGCTACCCCGATCTGCTGGTGCACCGTGTCATCAAGGCCATCCTCGGCAACACCAAGTACCGCCTGCCGGCCTTGCCGACGCCGGGCGAGGCGCACGCCAAGCTGGCCAAGCGCCTGGCCTCCCGTGTCGCGCCGCCAACGGCGCCCGGCGAGAAGCCGCGCAAAAAGGAAACCGGCGCCGCGCTGGTCGAAACCCAGGCCTGGGAGGCCGCAGGCCTGCACTGCAGCGCCAACGAGCGCCGCGCCGACGAGGCCAGCCGCGACGTGGAAGCGTGGCTCAAGTGCAAGTACATGCGCGAACACCTGGGCGAGGAGTACAGCGGCGTGGTCAGTTCGGCCACGAGCTTCGGTGTGTTCGTGACGCTGGACGCGATGTACGTCGAAGGCCTGGTGCACATCACCGAACTGGGCGGCGAGTACTTCAAGTTCGATGAAGCCCGCCAGGAACTGCGCGGCGAGCGCAGCGGCACGCGCTATGCCATCGGCACGCGGGTGCGGGTGCAGGTCAGCCGCGTCGATCTGGACGGGCGGCGCATCGACTTCCGTCTGGTGACCGACGGTGAGGTCGTGTCCCCGCGGTCGTCCAAAGACCGCTCCGGCGGGCGCGGCGCAGGCAAGGGGGAGCGGCACCATGCAACGGCGCCGAAAGCGCCGGCCCCGCCTGCCGTCCCCGAGCACCTGGAGCCGGAGGAGCCCGAGGTCTACCGCAAGCCCGGCAAGCCTTCTACCCAGAAAGCGGCTTTGCTCACCAAGTCGGGCCATTCCGGCGACGGCGGCAAGCCCGCCAAGGGAGCGAAGGGCAAGGGGCGCGGCACAGGCGCTTGAGGTGCCTTGGCGGGCGTGGCAACGCCGCGCTCGCCATGTGCTTGAGGCGGGGCCGTCACCGGGTTTCTGATGGCCTTTTGCTATACGAAATATAGCTGCTGGCGCTTTACTGGTAAGCGTTAGAGTCCGTTTTCATTCCAACTCCCTCCTGTGGCGGCCAGCCGGCTGGCGGTCAGGGGCTGGTCTGCGGGCCACCGGTCCGCGGCCCGTCCATGCGCGAACACGGCGGCTACGGCGGCCTGCAGCGCGCTGGCGCCGGCCGCGAGGCCCGCGCCCACCATGCCGGCCAGCACGTCGCCTGTGCCCGCGGTGGCCAGCCGCGCGTTGCCGGTTGGGTTGATGTGGGGCGCTTGGCCGGGCGCGGCCACCACGGTGCCCGATCCTTTGAGCACCACCACGCAGGCAAAGCGCTCGGCCAGCCGCTGCGCCGCGGCCAGCCGGTCCCCCTGTACCTGGGCCGTCTCCTGCCCCAGCAGGCGCGCCGCTTCCAGCGGGTGCGGGGTGAGCACCGTGCTGTGGCCGCGCTGCGCCCGCGCGCCCAGCGCGCGCTGCAGCGCCGGGTCGGACGCCACCGCGTTGAGCGCATCGGCGTCCAGCACCAGGCGCGGCGTGCGCACCAGCACCGGTGCCAGCACGGCGTTCACCGCTTCGCCGCCGCCGCAGCCGCACACCACCGTGAGCTGCTCCAGGGGCAGCACGCCAAAGTCGCGCAGCATCAGCTCGGGCTGCTGCGGATCGAGCTCCAGCGCCGCGCCATCGAGCAGGGCCAGCAGCACACGGCCTGCGCCGCTGTGCAGTGCCGCACGGGCCGCCAGCAGGGCCGCGCCCGACATGCCCATGCCGCGGGCCCGCAGGCCCTCGCCGCCGACCACGGCCACGTCGCCATAGCTGCCTTTGTGGCTCGCATGGCAGCGTACTGCGGTGGGCGGGGGGCCGGCGAGCCAGGCGCTGGGGGGCTCCTTGCCGGGGTCGCAGGCCAGGTCGTCGAACCAGACCGTGCCTGCGGCATCGCGCCCTGCGCCGGTGAACAGGCCGGGCTTGAGCGTGAGCAGGCTCAGGGTGTGGCGCGCGGCCGGTGCCGGGGCGTCTGGTGGGGTGTCGGGGGCAAATCCGGAGGCGTACTGGCCTGTGTCTGCCTGCAGTCCGCTGGGCAGGTCCACGGCCAGCAGCGGGGCTGCGCTGCTGCGCAACTGCCGCAGCACGGTGAGCAACGGGCTGTGCGGGTCGGGCGCGGCGCGCCGGTCGCCGGGCACCAGGCCCAGGCCGAGCAGGGCATCAATGCACAGGTCGTTCGGGCCCAGGGGCGCCGGCGCGTGGTCGCTGAAATGCACCCCGGCGGCGCGTGCGCGCTGCCACGCCTGCAGGGCGTCTTCCGTGGCACGCTCGGGGTGGCCCAACCATGTCACCACCACCTGCAGCCCGTGCCGGTGCAGGTGGATGGCGGCTTCGACGCCATCGCCGCCGTTGTTGCCCGGGCCACACGCGATCCAGACGGTGCGTGCGTGCGGCGCCAGGGCCCGCGCCAGTTGCGCCACGGCGAGGCCGGCGCGCTGCATCAGCGTGTGCGCGGGCAGCCGCGCGGCGCACTGGCGCTCGATGCGCTGCGTGGCGGCCGTGTCAAACAGCGGGCGTGTGTGGCTGGGCGTGATGCGGTGCATGGGCGGTGCCGAATGGAGGTGACCGCCGCATTGTGCCTTTGGGTCTGTGGACCGGACCGCTCAGAAACGCTGCGCGCCCAGCCCGTCGAGGCTGATGTCGGGCGCGCGTCCGGCCATGGTGTCCGCCAGCGCGCGCGCGCTGCCGCAGGCCAGGGCCCAGCCGCTGGCGCCGTGGCCGAGGTTGAGCCACAGCCCGGGCCGGCCACTGGCGCCGACCACGGGCGGGCCGTCGGGCAGGGTGGGACGCGCGCCGCGCCAGACCTGCAGGCTGCCCGAAAGCTGCGCGCCGCCCGGAAACCAGTCGCTCAGCACCCGGTAGAGCATGCGCAGCGTGGCGCCGTGCGGCGCGCTGCCGCGGCGCCCGAGTTCGGCGCCGCCGCTGACGCGCACGCGCTGGCCCAGGCGCACGATGCTGGCCTGGTGGCGCGCGTCGATCACCGCGCTGTGCGGCGCGTGCAGCGCCTCGCGCAGCGGCGCGCTGATGGAGCAGCCGTGCAGCGCCACCAGCGGCAGGCGCAGGCCCAGCGGGCGCAGCAGCGCCGCAGAGGCAACGCCCGCGCACAGCACCACCGCATCGAAGCGCCGCGCGGTCGCTTCGCCCTCCACCTGCACGCCGGCCGGCGTGTGGGCCAGTGCGGTGATGCGCGTGTTGAAGTGGAACTGCGCCCCGAGCTGCTGCGCAGCCTGGCGCAGCAGCAGGGCGAACTGGCGGCAGTTGCCGGCCTCGCCGCCGGGCAGGTGCAGGGCGCCGGCGAGCGGTGTCTCGCCCGAGAGACCCGGCTCGATGCGGCGCGCGGCATCGGCATCGATTTCGTGGGCCACGGTGCCGGCGTCGCGCAGCGCCTGCACGACGGGCTGCAGGGCCGTGGCGTCGGCGGCGGTGCGCAGCAGCAGCAGCACGCCGGTGCTGCGTTCGAATTGCAGGTCCAGCGCATCGGTCAGCGCATGGAGCCGCGCCTGGCTGTAGCGCGCCAGGCGCTCGAGCGCCTGCAGCGGCGGCTGCGGTGCAGCGCCGTGGCGGTAGGCACGTGCCGCGCGGCGCCAGCGGCGCAGCCAGTCCAGGTCCGTGTACGACAGCGCGCGCCCCAGGCGCAGCGTGGCGCGCGCGCCCCAGACCGAGGGGCCCGCCGACGCGCCCGGGGCCGACCACGGCACCAGGGGGCCGGGCGCCAGCAGCGCGCCGGCGGCAAAGCTGGCCTCTTCGGCGGCGCTGCTGCGCGCTTCAAAGACGCTCACGCTGTGCCCGTCGCGGGCAAGCTCGTACGCAGTGGTGACGCCGACGATGCCTGCGCCCACAATGGCAATGTTCATGAATGAGGGTGTTTTTGGCCTCTAGCGCAATGCAGTCATGCGTTAGTAGCTATTGTTTTTGTAGTGTTTTCTCGGCCTGCAGGCCCACATTAAGCACCGCATCATCGTGCAGTGCAGCATGCCAGACCATCAACCCCACGGGCAGTTCGCCGGCCCCGTGGCAGGGCAGCGACAGCGCGCAGCCGTCGAGCATGTTGACCACGCTGGTGTTGCGCAGCAGCAAGGCGTTGGCGCGGAAGAACGCGGCATCGCGTTGCGCGTCGTCGGCCGCGTCCCGGCCGTCGGCCGGCGCGACCGAAGCGATGGTGGGCGCGACGATGGGCACGGTGGGCGAGAGCAGGGCGTCGAACCCGGCCATGGCGGCCTCCATGCGCGCGATCCAGTCGCGCCGCGCGCGCAGCAGATCGATGTAGTCCGCGGCGGACATGGTGGCGCCGCGCTCGATGCGGCTGCGCACGCGCGGGTCGTAGCGCTCGCCCCGTGTGGCCAGCAGCTGGCGGTGCCAGGCATGGCTTTCGGCGGCGGAGAGGCTGCCGTTGGCCTGCATGTCGCCGAGTTCGGCCACTTCGGGCAAGGCCATTTCCACAATGTGTGCGCCGGCCTGGCGCAAAGAGTCGAGCGTGCGCGCGAAGGCGCCGGCCACGGTCGGGTCCAGGCCCTCGAGAAAGACGCTCTGGGGCACCGCCAGCCGCCATGCCGACAGCGGCGCCGGGCTGCGCGTGACGCGCCTCGCCGCCAGGATCTCGTGCGCCGGTGATCGCGTCGCGCACGGAGCGCGTCACGGCGCAGACGGTGTCGAGCGTCGAAGACAGCGGCACGGCGCCCGTGGTCGGCACGAGCCGGGCCGTGCTCTTGAAGCCGACCACGCCGTTGAGCGCGGCCGGAATGCGGATCGAGCCGCCGGTGTCCGAACCCAGCCCGATGAAGGCCGCGCCGCTGGCCACCGAGACGCCCGCGCCCGACGAGGAGCCGCCCGGCACGCGGGCCGGGCCGGGCAGGGCGCCGCTGCGCGCGTCCCAGGCAGCGGGCGTGGTGCAGTGCGGGTTGGTGCCGACGCCCGAAAAGGCGAACTCGACCATGTGCGTGCGCCCGATGACGGCGGCGCCGGCGGCGCGCAGCCGCGCCACGGCCGCGCAGTCGGCCTGTGCGGCCGGGGCGTCGGCGAGCGCCGTGCTGCCCGCCGGCGTGGGCTGGCCCTCGATGTCGAACAGGTCCTTGACGGACACCGCGAGGCCTGCCAGCGGCAGCTGCTGCACGTTCGGCTCTGCCGCGCGCGCGCGGGCCGCGTCGAACAGCGTGCGCGTCCATGCCGCAGCGCACGCAGGCGACTGGGCGGCTGCGATGCAGCGCTCCATTTCGGCGGGGGCGCTGGTCTGGCGTGCCTGCAGCCTGCGCCGCGTGGTGTCGATGTCTTGGAGCATGGCTGTGCTAGAATCTTTGGGTTTTGCTGGACCGTGGAAGCTTGTGGCGCGTGGCGCTTTGGGTGGCTGCGCTTTGGCAAGGCAAATAGCAAACCAGTCCTATCAAGGTGTTGCTGCCCCTGGCGGGCTGCAATGGAAGGGCTGGATTTTAGACCCAACCTTTGGAGAATTCTCATGTCCGTTACCATGCGCGAAATGCTGGAAGCCGGTGTCCACTTCGGTCACCAGACCCGCTTCTGGAACCCCAAGATGGCCCCGTACATCTTCGGCCACCGCAACAAGATCCACATCGTCAACCTGGAAAAGTCGCTGCCGATGCTCCAGGACGCGGCCAAGTTCGCCAAGCAGCTGTCGGCCAACCGCGGCACGATCCTGATGGTCGGCACCAAGCGCCAGGCCCGCGACACCATTGCCGCTGAAGCCGCGCGCGCTGGCGTGCCCTTCGTGAACCAGCGCTGGCTGGGTGGCATGCTGACCAACTTCAAGACCGTGAAGACCTCGATCAAGCGCCTCAAGGACATGAAGGCCCAGCAAGAAGCGGGCCTCGAGTCGCTGAGCAAGAAAGAGCAGCTCATGTTCACCCGCGAAATCGAGAAGCTCGAGAAGGACATCGGCGGCATCCAGGACATGGCTGCGCTGCCCGATGCTATCTTCGTGATCGACGTGGGCTTCCACAAGATCGCCGTGGCCGAAGCCAAGAAGCTGGGCATCCCGCTGATCGGCGTCGTCGACACCAACCACTCGCCCGAAGGCATCGACTACGTGATCCCCGGCAACGATGACTCGGCCAAGGCCGTGGACCTCTATGCCCGCGCCATTGCCGACGCCATCCTCGAAGGCCGCAACGACGCGCTCAACGACGTCGCCAAGGCCGTGGTCAGCGAAGGCTCGGACGAGTTCGTGGAAGTGGAAGAATCCGCTGCCTGAAGCCCTGGGCCGCGCGAAGCATCGCGAGAAAAAGTGGGGCTCATTTGGCCCCCTTTTTTTATCTTGAATCGATTGAACTGAATACGGAGAAACACAGATGGCTGCAATTACCGCAAGCATGGTCGCCGAACTGCGCGCCAAGACCGACGCCCCCATGATGGAATGCAAGAAGGCCCTGACCGAGGCCGAGGGCAACATGGACAAGGCCGAAGAGCTGCTGCGCGTCAAGCTCGGCAGCAAGGCCGGCAAGGCCGCTTCGCGCGTCACCGCCGAAGGCGTGGTGGCCAGCACGATCAACGGCACCACGGGTGCGCTGGTCGAAGTGAACTGCGAGACCGATTTCGTCACGAAGAACGACAGCTTCATCGCCCTGGTGCAGGCCGCTGCCGACCTGATCGCCCAGCACAACCCCGCCGACGTGGCCGCCCTGGGCGCGCTGCCCTATGAGCAAGACAGCTTCGGCCCCACGCTCGAAGACGTGCGCAAGGGCCTGATCGGCAAGATCGGCGAGAACATGTCGTTCCGCCGCTTCAAGCACTTCGCGGGCGGCAGCAAGCTGGCGTCTTACCTGCACGGCACGCGCATCGGCGTGGTGGTCGAGTACGAAGGCGACGAAGTGGCCGCCAAGGACGTGGCCATGCACATCGCCGCCATGAAGCCCGTGGCCCTGACCAGCGCCGACGTGCCGGCCGAGCTGATCGAAAAAGAGCGCTCGGTGGCAGCCGCCAAGGCCGACGAAGACAAGAAGGCCGCCGAAGCCGCAGGCAAGCCCGTGCAGTCCGATGAAATCGTGGCCAAGCGCATCGAAGGCGGCGTGCAGAAGTTCCTCAAGGAAGTCTCGCTGTTCAACCAGCCCTTCGTGAAGAACGACAAGCAGACCGTCGAGCAGATGCTCAAGGCCGCCGGCACCACCGTCAAGGGCTTCACGCTCTACGTCGTCGGTGAAGGCATCGAGAAGAAGGTCGACGACTTCGCCGCCGAAGTGGCCGCCCAGGTCGCTGCCGCCAAGGGATCCGCCTGATCCCAGACCCCCGCCGCCATCCCTTACCGCATCCTGACCCACGGAGAATCCCCTATGTCCATCGCTACGCCAGCCTACAAGCGTATTTTGCTCAAGCTGTCTGGTGAGGCGCTGATGGGGGACGACGCGTTCGGCATCAACCACGCCACCATCGTCCGCATGGTGGAAGAGGTGGCCGAGGTCACCCGCATGGGGGTCGAGGTCGCCGTGGTGATCGGTGGCGGCAACATCTTTCGCGGCGTCGCGGGCGGGGCGGTCGGCATGGACCGCGCCACCGCCGACTACATGGGCATGCTGGCCACCGTGATGAACGCGCTGGCCCTGGCCGATGCCATGGTCAAGCAAGGCGTCACCGCGCGCGTGATGTCGGCCATCTCCATCGAGCAGGTGGTCGAGCCCTATGTGCGACCCAAGGCCTTGCAGTACCTCGAAGAGGGCAAGGTGGTGGTGTTCGCCGCCGGCACCGGCAACCCGTTCTTCACCACCGACACGGCAGCGGCGCTGCGCGGCGCCGAGATCGGTGCCGAGCTGGTGCTCAAGGCCACCAAGGTGGACGGGGTCTACACCGCCGATCCGCACAAGGATCCCACGGCCACGCGCTATACGAAACTCAGTTTCGACGAGGCCATGATGCGCAACCTGGGCATCATGGATGCCACTGCCTTTGCCCTGTGCCGCGACCAGAAGCTGCCTGTCAAGGTGTTCTCGATCATCAAGCCCGGTGCGCTCAAGCGCGTGGTGATGGGCGAAGACGAAGGCACGCTGGTTTACGCTTGACGGCTGTGCAAGCGCCGCGCCGTGTGCGGCGTGCACGCAGGCCCCGGACTTGAGGAGAAAACATGACTGTCGATATCAAGAACAACATGGAAGCCAAGATGGACCAGTCCATCACGGCATTCAAGAACAACCTGCTGAAGATCCGCACCGGCCGCCCCAGCCCGGCGCTGCTCGATTCGGTCCACGTCGATTACTACGGCTCCATGGTGCCGCTGAGCCAGGTCGCCAACGTGCAGCTGCTCGACGCCCGCACGCTGAGCGTCCAGCCCTGGGAAAAGGGCATGGGCGCCAAGATTGAAAAGGCCATCCGCGAAAGCGATCTGGGGCTGAACCCGGCCTCGATGGGCGACCTGATCCGCGTGCCCATGCCGCCGATGAGCGAGGAGCGCCGCAAGGAAATGACCAAGCTGGCGCGCAACGAGGGTGAATCGGCCAAGATCGCCGTGCGCAACCTGCGCCGCGACGCCAACGAGGCCGTGAAGAAGCTGGTCAAGGACAAGCTGGCGTCTGAAGACGACCAAAAGCGCGCCGAGGCGGACATCCAGAAGGTCACCGACCGGCACATCGCCGCCATCGATGCCTTGGTGGCCGCCAAAGAGCACGACATCATGGCCGTCTGAGGCCGACGGCCTTGCCCGCGTCTCTTGCCCCTGCGCCGGGGCTGCCCCACCACATTGCCATCGTCATGGATGGCAACGGCCGCTGGGCCAAGCGCCGCTTCCTGCCGCGCCTGGCAGGGCACCAGCAGGGCGTGGATGCGTTGCGGCGCTGCGCCCAGGCCTGCGCGCACCGCGGCGTGGGCATTCTCACGGTGTTTGCGTTTTCCTCTGAAAACTGGAACCGTCCCGCGGACGAGGTCTCCGGCCTCATGGAGCTGCTGGCAATGGCGCTGGCGCGCGAGGTGCCGCAACTGAGCCGCGACGGCGTGCGCCTGCACTTCGTCGGCGAGCGCGCTGGCCTGTCCGACAAGGTGCGCCGGGGCCTCGCACAGGCCGAGACCGGCACCGCCCAGAACACCCGCCTGGTGCTCAACGTGTGCTTCAACTACGGCGGACGCTGGGATGTCGCGCAGGCGGCTGCCGCGCTGGCGGCACGCGGCGAACCGATCACCGAGGCCAGCCTCAACGGGGCGCTGGCCCTGGCCCATGTGCCCGATCCCGACCTGCTGATCCGCACGGGTGGCGAGATGCGCCTGAGCAATTTTCTGCTGTGGCAGGCTGCCTATTCCGAGTTGGTGTTCAGCGACCGCCTCTGGCCGGAGTTCGCCGAGGCAGATTTAGATAACGCCATCGCCGCTTACCAAGCGCGCGAGCGCCGCTTTGGTAAAACATCCGACCAAGTTGTGTCCGAGCACCCGCCTGCGGTGCGCACCTGAAGGGCCCCCATGCTGAAACAGCGCGTTATCACTGCCCTGGTGTTGCTGGCGATTTTGCTGCCCGCACTGTTCTATCCGTCGCCCTGGCCGTTCGCCGCTGTGGTTCTGGTGCTGATGGCGGCGGGCGCCTGGGAGTGGGGGCGCCTGAATGCGCTGGGCATGGCCGCTTCGTGCGCGGTGGGCGCAGCCTGTGTCGCACTGTGCGCCCTGAGCTGGAGCCTGGGCTGGCTGCAGCGCCCCCTGACCGCCTTGTGGGTGGTGGGCGGCGCAATGTGGGTTCTGGGCGGCGCCTGGCTGCTGCATGCGGGCGTGCCAGGCTGGCCGCGCATTCCCGCCGCATTGCGGCTGGTGGGTGGCGTGCTGGCGCTGTGGCTGGCCTGGCTGGCTGTGGTGCAGGCGCGCATGGTCGGCGTCAACTTTTTGCTGTCGGTGCTGCTGCTGGTCTGGGCTGCCGACATCGCGGCGTACTTTGCGGGCCGCGCCTTTGGCCTGCGCTTCACCAAAAACAAGCTGGCGCCCAGCATCAGCCCCGGCAAGAGCTGGGAAGGCGTCTGGGGCGGCATCGCGGGGGTGCTGCTGCTGGCGCTGGTCTGGGTCGCCGCCGATGCCGCACTGCAGGCCGCCGTGCCCAGCTTCTATACCCGCCTGGCGCGCCAGGGCTGGTGGCTCTTGCTGGTGGCCGTGCTGTTCATGGCCGCGATGAGCGTGGTCGGTGACCTGGTCGAGTCGCTCATCAAGCGCAGCGCCGGGGTCAAGGACAGCAGCGGGCTGCTGCCGGGGCACGGCGGCGTGCTCGACCGCGTGGACGCGCTGTTGCCCACGTTGCCGCTGGCAATGATGATCTATTCCCTGGCACACGCATGAAACAACGCCTGACGGTTCTGGGCTCGACCGGCTCGATTGGCACCAGCACGCTCGACGTGGTGGTGCGCCACCCCGAGCGCTTTGAGGTGTTTGCGCTGAGTGCCTGCACCCAGGTGGACCTGATGCTGGCGCAATGCGCGCAGTTCCAGCCGCGCTATGCCGTGATGGCGAGCGCGCCGCACGCCCGCTTGCTGGCCGAAAAAATCAAGGCAAATGGGCTTGAAACGCAGGTTCTGCAAGCGCAGGATGCTCTTGAAACAATAGCGTCCCATCCAGAAGTCGATGCCGTGATGGCGGCCATCGTCGGCGCGGCCGGCTTGGCGCCCTGTCTGGCCGCCGCGCGTGCCGGCAAGCGCCTGCTGCTGGCCAACAAGGAGGCCCTGGTCGTCGGCGGCGAGGTCTTCCTGCGGGCCGTGCGCGAGGGCGGCGCCACGCTGCTGCCGATCGACAGCGAGCATTCGGCCATTTTCCAGTCGCTGCCCGAAGACCCCGCGACCTGGGCGCAGCGCGTGGACAAGATCATCCTCACGGCCTCCGGCGGCCCGTTCCGCCAGCGCGCGCCCGGCCAGCCTGCGCGACGTCACACCGAGCGAAGCCTGCGCCCACCCCAACTGGGTCATGGGGCGCAAGATCTCGATCGACTCGGCCACCATGATGAACAAGGCGCTCGAGGTGATCGAAGCGCGCTACCTGTTTGGCCTGGCGCCCGCGCAGTTCGACGTGGTCATTCACCCGCAAAGCACCATCCACTCGATGGTGCAGTACCGCGACATGTCGGTGGTCGCGCAGCTGGGCACGCCCGACATGCGCGTGCCGATTGCGTACGGGCTGGCCTGGCCCGAGCGCGTGGCTTCTGGGGCCGCGGCGCTGGACTTCCATGCGCTCAGCGCCATGACGTTCGAGGCCATCGACGACCATGGCCACCCCGAGCGTTTCCCGGGCCTGCGCCTGGCGTGGGAGGTGCTCGCCGCACCGGCGGGCACGACGGCGGTGCTCAATGCCGCCAACGAGGTGGCCGTGGCGGAGTTTCTGGAGCAGCGCATCCGCTTTGACCAGATCCACGCCGTCAACCTTGCAACTTTGGAGGCTGTGCAGCCGTCCAACCCGGATTCCCTGGAGGCCTTGCTGGCCCTCGATGCGCGCGCGCGCGCTGCCGCGCTGCGCAGTGCGGGCCGCATGGCGGCCTGAATCCCGGACCTGACCCTGGAGCGTCCACCATGTTGACCGCTGTTGCTTTCATCGTCGCACTGGGGGTGTTGATCGCGGTGCACGAATATGGCCACTACCGCGTGGCCGTGGCCTGTGGCGTCAAGGTGCTGCGTTTTTCGGTGGGTTTTGGCCCGTCGGTGCTGCGCTGGCAGCCCCAGGGCTCGCCCACCGAGTTCGTGCTCGGTGCGTTTCCGCTCGGCGGCTATGTGCGCATGCTCGACGAACGCGAGGCGCCGGTGCCGCCCGAGGAGCGGCATCTGGCCTTCAATGCCCAGCCGCTGCGCGCGCGCGCCGCCATTGTCGCGGCAGGGCCAGCTGCGAACCTGCTGCTGGCCACCGTGCTGTATGCCGTCGTCAACTGGAGCGGGGTCGAGGAACCGATGGCCTACCTGGCGAGCCCGGTGCCGGGTTCGGTCGCGCAGTCCGCGGGGCTGCACGGCGGCGAGCTGGTGCGCAGCGCCGCGCTGGGCGGAGACGATGCGCGCCCCGTGCGCTCGTTCGAGGACCTGCGCTGGCTGCTCACCCGTGCCACGCTCGACGGCGTGCCCGTGCGGCTGGAGCTGGAGCCCCGGCCGGGCGCGGCGCTGCGTTCGGTGGTGCTGCCGCTGGACCAGGTCGATGCCGAGCCAGGCCGACGCGCAGCTGCTGCGCAAGGTCGGCATCCTCGGGCCGTGGACGCGCCCGGTCATCGGCGAGGTGGTGGCGGGGGGAGCGGCGCAGCGCGCCGGCCTGCGCGCCGGAGACCTCGTGCTGCGCCTGGGCGCCACCAGCGTGGTGGATGGGCAGCAGCTGCGCGAGCTGATCCGCGCTTCGGTGCGCGGCGCGCAGCCCCTGCCGCAGGCCTGGCGCGTGGAGCGCGGCGGGCGGGCGCTGGACCTGGAGGTTACGCCCGATGTGCTGCAGGAGGCCACCGGCGCCGTAGGCCGCATCGGCGCCTATGTCGGCGCGCCGCCGCAATTCACCACGGTGCGCTACGGGCCGGTCGAAGGTTTGTGGAGCGGCGTCGCGCGCACCTGGGAGGTGTCGGTGCTCACGGTGCGCATGATGGGTCGCATGGTGGTGGGCCAGGCGTCGCTCAAGAACCTGAGCGGGCCGCTGACGATCGCCGACTACGCGGGCCGCTCGGCCAGCATGGGGCTGACGCAGTACCTGGGGTTTCTGGCGCTCATCAGCGTGAGCCTGGGCGTGCTGAACCTGCTGCCCCTGCCCGTCCTCGATGGTGGGCACCTGATGTATTATCTTTGGGAAGGCGTGACCGGCAAGGCCGTGTCCGACGCCTGGATGGAGCGCTTGCAGCGCGGCGGCATTGCGGTGCTGCTGCTCATGATGTCCATCGCCTTGTTCAACGATATCACCCGGCTCTTTGGCTAATCTTCTGTCCGCCAGCGTGTGGCCTTGGCGGCACCGGCTTCATTCATGAAAAAACACATCCATCGCTTTGGCGTGCGCACCGCGTCGACCGTTGCCGCCATGATTTTTGCCGCCCAGGCGGCATGGGCCCTGGAGCCGTTCAAGGTCCAGGACATCCGGGTCGAGGGCCTGCAGCGCGTCGAGCCGGGAACCGTCTTTGCCTCCATGCCGGTGCGCGTGGGCGATGAATACAACGACGAAAAGGGCGCTGCAGCGATCCGGGCGCTGTTTGCGCTCGGGCTGTTCAAGGACGTGCGGCTTGAGGCCAGTGGCAACGTGCTGGTGGTGGTGGTCGAAGAGCGCCCCACCATCGCCGATGTGGACTTTGCCGGTGCGCGCGAATTCGACAAGGAAGCGCTCAAGAAGAGCATGCGCGACGTGGGGCTGGCCGATGGGCGCCCGTTCGACAAGGCGCTGGCCGACCGGGCCGAGCAGGAGCTCAAGCGCCAGTACCTGAACAAGAGCTTTTATGCCGTCGACGTGGTGACGACCGTGACACCGATCGAGCGCAACCGTGTCAACCTCACTTTCACCGTGATCGAGGGCGAGCCCGCACGCATCAAGGACATCCGCATCGTTGGCAACCAGGCGTTCAGCGAATCGACGCTCAGGGGCCTGTTCGAGCAGGACACCGGCGGCTGGCTGAGCTGGTACACCAAGTCCGACCGCTACGCACGCACCAAGCTCAATGCCGACCTGGAAACCCTGCGCTCGTACTACCTGCAGCGTGGCTACCTGGAGTTCCGCATCGACTCCACCCAGGTGGCCATTTCTCCGGACAAGCAGGATATCTCGGTCACCGTGAACATCACCGAAGGCCAGCGCTATGTTGTCTCGGGCGTCAAGCTCGAAGGCAACTACCTCGACCGTGAAAACGAGTTCAAGTCGCTCGTCACGATCCGGCCGGGCGAGCCCTACAACGCCGACGAGGTGGCTGCCACCACCAAGGCCTTCACCGACTATTTCGCCAATTTCGGCTTTGCGTTCGCGCGCGTCGAGGCGGTGCCTGAAGTCGACCGCGCCAACAACCGCGTCGCCTTCGTGCTGCATGCCGAGCCGTCGCGCCGGGCTTATGTGCGGCGCATCAATGTGGCCGGCAACAACCGCACGCGCGACGAGGTGGTGCGGCGCGAATTCCGCCAGTTCGAGGCGTCGTGGTACGACGGCGACAAGATCAAGCTCTCGCGCGACCGCGTGGACCGGCTGGGCTATTTCACCGAGGTCAACGTGGAGACGCAGGAGGTGCCCGGCGCCCCCGACCAGGTAGACCTGCTGATCACCGTGGCCGAGAAACCCACGGGTTCCCTGCAACTGGGCGCAGGCTTCTCCAGCGCCGAAAAGGTTGCCCTGTCCTTTGCCATCAAGCAGGAAAATGCCTTCGGCTCCGGCAACTACCTGGGCGTTGAAGTCAACACCAGCAAGTACCGTCGCACCCTGGTGTTCAGCACCACCAATCCGTACTTCACGCCCGATGGCGTCTCGCGCACGCTGGACGTGTATTACCGCACCAGCAAGCCGTACGAGGACCAAGGCGGAAATTACGAATTGGTGACCAAGGGCGCCAGCGTGCGTTTCGGCGTCCCGTTCAGCGAAACCGACACCGTGTTTTTCGGTGGTGGCCTGGAGCAGACCCAGATCAAACCGGGCACCAACATCCCGGCCGCTTACCTGGACTATGCAGACCGTTTTGGCTACACCAGCGCGTCTGTGCCGCTCACCGTTGGCTGGACGCGCGACGACCGCGACAGCGCTCTGGCGCCCAATGCAGGCCGCTATCAGCGCCTCAATTCCGAATGGTCCGTGGCGGGCGACGCCCGCTATGTGCGCGCCAATTACCAATACCAGCAATATGTGCCATTGAACAAGAAGTTCACCCTCGCGTTCAATGGCGAACTCGGTCTGGGCAAAGGCATGAATGGCCGGCCCTTCCCGGTGTTCAAGAACTTCTATTCGGGCGGCCTAGGCTCGGTGCGGGGCTTCGACCAAGGCACCCTGGGGCCGCGCGACGTGACCGGCGCATCATTGGGAGGACCGAAAAAGGTTACGCTCAATGCGGAGCTGATTGCCCCATTCCCCGGCGCGGGCAACGACCGCACGCTGCGCGTGTTCACCTTCATCGATGTGGGCAACGTCTACGGCGACAACGAAAAAGTAAATTTCAGTGAAATGCGTGCCTCCGCAGGGCTGGGCTTGAGCTGGATATCCCCGCTGGGCCCGTTGCGCATTGCCTTCGCCCAGCCGGTGCGCAAGTTCGCCGGCGATAGAATCCAGAAACTGCAATTCCAGATCGGAACGTCCTTCTAATGAAATCCCTTTCCCGCCATTTTTCCCTGGCCCTGCTTCTGGGCTCCCTGGTGGCCGCTGTGCCGGCACATGCGCAGGAGTTCAAGGCCGGCTTCGTCAACACCGACCGCATCTTCCGCGAAGCCAACAGCGCCAAGGCGGCGCAGGCCAAGCTGGAGCAGGAGTTCTCGCGCCGCGAAAAGGAACTCGTCGACCAGGGCAACACGCTGAAGACCGCGACCGAGAAATTCGAGCGCGATGCCCCGACCATGGCCGAGAGCCAGCGCACTGCGCGCCAGCGCCAGCTGGTGGACCAGGACCGCGAGTTCCAGCGCAAGCGCCGCGAGTTCCAGGAAGACCTGAACGCACGCAAGAACGAAGAGCTCAGCCAGGTGCTCGAGCGCGCCAACAGGGTGGTCAAGCAGGTCGCCGAAGCCGAAAAGTACGACGTGATCCTGCAGGAGGCCGTCTACATCAACCCCAAGCACGACATCACCGAGAAGGTGCTCAAGGCGCTCAATGCGGCGCCTGCCAAGTAAGCCCATGCGGTGTGCCATGGGGGGCCTGTGAGCCTGCGTCTCGCGCAATTCACGCAGGCGCTGGGCGGAATCCTCGAAGCGGACCCCGACCTGCCCATCGATCGGCTCGCGCCGCTCGAAGTGGCAGG
This sequence comes from uncultured beta proteobacterium, assembly GCA_963703375.1. Taxonomy (GTDB): domain Bacteria; phylum Pseudomonadota; class Gammaproteobacteria; order Burkholderiales; family Burkholderiaceae_C; genus Simplicispira. The sequence continues at coordinate 1,681,105 of CAVPEF010000004.1, forward strand.
CCCCCGGGACCTGAGCTTCCTGAGCAACCCGCGCTACCAGCAGCAACTGGCCGCCTCCAAGGCGGCCTGTGTCATTGTGGCGCCCGCGCTGCGCGAGGCGGCTCTGGCGCGCGGGGGCTGCATCGTGGCGGACGATCCCTATGTGTACTTCGCACGCGCCACGCAGCTCTGGAAAAAACACCATGCGCCGCCCGCGCCGCCGGGAGTGCACCGCAGCGCCGTCGTTGACGACGCGGCCGTGGTGCACCCGACGGCATCGATCGGGCCGCTGTGCGTGGTCGAGCGCGGTGCGCACATTGGTGCGGGCACCGTGCTCAAGTCGCGCGTCACCGTGGGAGAGGGCTGCCACATCGGTGCGCGCTGCATCGTGCATGCGGGCGTCGTCATTGGCGCCGACGGCTTTGGGTTCGCCAACGAAGGCGGCGCCTGGACCAAGATCGAGCAGCTGGGCGCCGTGCGCATTGGCGACGACGTCGAGATCGGCGCGAACACCTGCATTGACCGCGGCGCACTGCTCGACACGGTGATCGAGGACGGCGTCAAGCTCGACAACCTGGTGCAGATTGGCCACAACGTGCACATTGGCCGCCACACCGCGATGGCCGGCTGCGTCGGCGTGGCCGGAAGCGCCACGATTGGCGCGCACTGCACCGTCGGCGGCGGCGCCATCGTGCTGGGGCATTTGACGCTGGCCGACCATGTGCACGTGTCCGCCGCCACCGTGGTCACGCACTCGCTGGCGCGCCCGGGCCAGTACACCGGCATGTTTCCCATCGACGACAATGCCAAGTGGGAAAAGAACGCCGCCACGCTCAAGCAATTGCACCGTCTGCGCGAGCGCATCAAGGCGCTGGAATCCCTGCAACAAACAACACCGATTGACCGACCCCGATGATGGACATCTACAAAATCCTCAAGCTCCTGCCACACCGCTACCCCTTCTTGCTGGTGGACCGCGTGGTGGAGATTGACAAAGGCAAGCGCATCAAGGCGCTGAAGAACGTCTCGGTCAACGAGCCTTTTTTTACCGGCCACTTTCCCGCCCGCCCCGTCATGCCGGGTGTGCTCATGCTCGAAGCCCTGGCCCAGGCCGCCGGCCTGCTGTCGTTCGACATGCTGGGCGAGGCACCCGACGAGAACACGGTGTTCTACTTTGTCGGCATCGACAACGCCCGCTTCAAGCGTCCCGTGGAGCCGGGCGACCAGCTGATCCTCGAAGTCGAGCTCGACCGCATCAAGGGCGGCATCTACAAGTTCAAGGGCGTGGCGCGCGTCGATGGCAGCGTCGCCTGCGAGGCCGAAATCATGTGCACCATGCGCACCGTGGCCTGATGCCCCTGAGGTGAAGTTTCCGTGAGCAGCATCCATCCCACCGCTGTGGTTGACGCGCAGGCGCGCATCGACAGCTCGGTCCACATTGGCCCGTACTGCGTGATCGGTCCGCAGGTCACCATTGGTGCAGGCACCACCGTGGGCGCGCATTGCGTGATCGAAGGGCACACCACCATCGGCCGCGACAACCGCATTTTCCAGTTCGCGTCGCTCGGTGCCGCGCCGCAGGACAAGAAATACGCGGGCGAGCCCACGCGCCTGGTGATTGGCGACCGCAATACCATCCGCGAGTTCTGCACCTTCAACACCGGCACCGCGCAGGACCGGGGCGTGACCACCATCGGCGACGACAACTGGATCATGGCCTATGTGCACATTGCGCACGACTGCGTGGTGGGCCAGCAGACCATCCTGGCCAACAACGCCACGCTGGCCGGCCATGTGCAGGTGGGCGACTACGCCATCATTGGCGGCCTGACCGGGGTGCACCAGTTCACCCAGATCGGCGCCCATGTGATGGCCGGTTTTGCCAGCCACATTTCGCAGGACGTGCCGCCCTTCATGATGGTCGACGGCAACCCGCTGGCCGTGCGCGGGCTCAACCTCGAAGGCCTGCGCCGGCGCGGCTTCTCGCCCGCGCGCATCGCCGCCATCAAGCAGATGCACCGCTTGCTGTACCGCCAGGGCCTGACCCTGGAGGCCGCGCGCAGCGCCATTGCCGAACTGCCCGGCATGCACCCGGAGGCAGAGGGCGACATCGCGCTCCTGCTGGCCTTTCTCGACACCTCCGCGCGCGGCATCGCGCGTTGACCCCATGACCCATCCAGTACCCCGCGTCGCGATGGTGGCGGGCGAGACGTCTGGCGACCTGCTCGCCGGCCTGCTGCTCGACGGCCTGCGCGGCCTGTGGCCCGACCTGCACAGCCAGGGCATCGGCGGCCCGCAGATGGCGCAGCGCGGCTTTGACGCCTGGTGGCCGAGCGAGAAGCTGGCCGTGCACGGCTACAGCTTCGAGGTGCTGCGCCGCTTCGCCGAGATCATCGGCATCCGCAAGCAGCTGCGCGCGCGCCTGCTGCAGCACAGGCCCGACGTGTTCATCGGCGTCGATGCGCCCGACTTCAACCTGGGCCTGGAGGCCGACCTGCGCGCCGCCGGCGTCAAGACCGTGCATTTCGTCTGCCCGTCGATCTGGGCCTGGCGCGCCGAGCGGGTCGAGAAGATCCGCCGCAGCACCGACCACGTGCTGTGCATCTTCCCGTTCGAGCCCGAGCTGCTGGCGCGCCACGGCATCGCCGCCACCTACGTGGGGCACCCGCTGGCCGCCGTGATCCCGATGGAGCCCGACCGCGCGGCCGCGCGCGCGCAGCTCGGGCTGGGCCCGGACGACGAGGTCCTGGCCATCCTGCCGGGCAGCCGGCGCGCCGAGGTGCAGTACATCACTCCAGGGTTCTTTCAGGCTGCAGCGCTGATCAGGCAAGCGCATCCAGCTATCAAAATGGTAGTTCCTGCGGTGCCCGCGCTGCGCGAGCGCATTGCGCGCATGGCGCAGGCATGCGGCCTCGGCGACGCGCTGCAGATCGTCACGGGCCAGTCGCACGCGGTGCTCGCCGCCTGCGACGTGACCCTGATCGCCAGCGGCACCGCCACGCTGGAGGCCGCGCTGTTCAAGCGCCCCATGGTCATCGGCTACCGCATGCACGCGCTGAGCTGGCGCCTGATGCGGCGCAAGCAGCTGCAGCCCTGGGTCGGCCTGCCCAATATCCTGTGCGGCGACTTCGTCGTGCCCGAGCTGATCCAGGACGCCGCCACGCCGCAGGCCCTGGCCGCGGCCGTGCTGCAGTGGTTGGACGATCGCCGCAACCACCCCCAACGCATTGCTGCGCTCGAGCAGCGCTTCACCGCGCTGCACCACAGCCTGCAGCGCAACACCCCCCAATTGGCCGCCGATGCGATCCGCAAAATCCTCCACACCTGAGCAGCACTGCCTGCCGTGGCACCCGCCGGGCCTGCGCGCCGGGGTGGACGAGGCCGGCCGCGGCCCGCTGGCCGGGCCGGTGGTGGCGGCGGCCGTCATCCTCGACGACCTGCGTCCCATCGCCGGCCTGGCCGACTCCAAGAAGCTCACCGCCGCGCGGCGCGAGGCGCTGTTCGACGAGATCCGCGCCAAGGCGCTGTGCTGCAGCATTGCCGAGGCCAGCGTCGAAGAAATCGACCGCCTGAACATCCTGCAGGCGACGCTGCTGGCCATGCGCCGCGCCGTGCTCGGCCTGCGCCTCAAGCCCGTCATGGTGCTGGTCGACGGCAACCGGCTGCCGGTGCTCGACGTGCCGGCCGAGGCCATCGTCAAGGGCGATGCGCTGGTGCAGGCCATCTCGGCCGCGTCCATCCTGGCCAAGGTGCACCGCGACCGCTGGTGCGCGCAGGTGCATGGGCAGTACCCCGAGTACGGCTTTGCCGGCCACAAGGGCTACGGCACGGCGGCGCACCTGGCGGCGCTGCGCACGCACGGCGCCTGCTCCGCTGCACCGCAGCTCGTTCGCGCCCGTGGCGCAGCTTTTGCACCGGCAAGGGAGCCCTGCATGACCTCCGCCCCCGTGACCCACATCCAGTCGCGCGACAACGCCTTCGTCAAAGACCTGCGCCGCCTGGCACACGACAGCACGGCCTACCGCAAGCAGGGCCGCGTCTGGCTGGAGGGCGACCACCTGTGCCGCGCGGCGCTGGCCCGGGGCCTCGTGCCTGCCATCGCCGTGTTTTCAGAGTCTTTTTGGCCTCTGGCGCCCGCCCAATATACGCAACCAGCTATCAAAACAATAGTCTTGGCGGATGCGCTGTTTGCCGACATCAGCGGCCTGGAGTCGCCCGCCCGCATGGGCTACCTGATGGACCTGCCCGCCGCGCCGGCGCTGGCGCCATCGACCGCCACCGTGGTGCTCGACCGCGTGCAGGACGCGGGCAACGTCGGCTCCATCCTGCGCAGCGCCGCCGCTTTCGGCTTTGGCCAGGTGCTCGCGCTCAAGGGCACGGCGGCGCTGTGGGCGCCCAAGGTGCTGCGCGCCGGCATGGGCGCGCATTTCGGCCTGCGCCTGGTCGAGGCGCTGGAGCCCGATGCGCTCGCGGCGCTGCAGATGCCGCTCATCGTCACCAGCTCGCACCAGGGCGCACTGATACAGCAGCAGCGCCTGCCCTGGCCCTGCGCCTGGGCACTGGGCCATGAAGGGCAGGGCGTGGGCGAGGCCGTCGCGGCGCGGGCGGCGTTGTCGGTGCGCATCGGCCAGCCGGGCGGCGAAGAGTCGCTCAATGTGGCTGCTGCCGCCGCGATCTGCCTGCATGCCAGTGCGGTCGGCGCTTTCGCACCGCCCGCGCCAACCCAGTAAGAGGCCGGGTTTTCCCGCGTTCGGCCGGCGTTGACCGGATTGCGCTGGCTATAATGGGCGGCTTTTCCGCACCCCTATACGCCTAGCGCAGCTTCTTAGCCGACCCCCACAAAAGCTTTTGCAAGAGACTTGTCTCTTGTGCCGCTGGGCGTAACCGTAACCAAACCGGAGTACCCAGTGCTTTTGTCTCTACAGGGAACCTTCCCGCCCGCCATCCTGGCGCTCGCAGACGGCACGGTCTTTATCGGCAATTCGATCGGTGCCACCGGCACCACCGTCGGCGAAGTGGTGTTCAACACCTCCATGACCGGCTACCAGGAAGTCCTCACCGACCCCAGCTACTGCCAGCAGATCGTGACGCTCACGTATCCGCACATTGGCAACTACGGGGTCAATGCCGAGGACGTCGAAGCCCATAAAGTCCATGTCGCAGGTTTTGTCATCAAAGACCTGCCCTTGCTGGCCAGCAACTTCCGCTCCACCGAAACCTTGTCCGCCTACCTGGTGCGCGAGGGGACCGTGGCCATTGCCAACATCGACACCCGCCAGCTCACACGCCTGCTGCGCAGCAAGGGCGCGCAAAACGGCGCCATCGTCGGCCTGCCCGCAGGCGAGGTGGTCACGCAGGCGCGCATCGACCAAGCGGTTGCCGCCGCGCAGTCCGCGCCCAGCATGAAGGGGCTGGACCTGGCCAAGGTGGTCTCGACCGCCAAGCGCTACGACTGGACCGAGACCGAGTGGACGCTCGGCACCGGCTACGGCACGCAGAGCGCGCCGCGATTCCATGTCGTTGCCTATGACTATGGCGTCAAGTTCAACATCCTGCGCATGCTGGCCGAGCGTGGCTGCAAAGTCACCGTCGTGCCGGCGCAAACGCCCGCGGCCGAGGTGCTGGCGCTGCAGCCCGATGGCGTGTTCTTGTCGAACGGCCCGGGCGACCCGCAGCCCTGTGGCTACGCGATCGAGGCCGTGCGCACCATCGTGGACAGCGGCATGCCCACCTTCGGCATTTGCCTGGGCCACCAGATCATGGCGCTGGCAGCGGGCGCCACGACCTTCAAGATGGCCAACAGCCACCACGGCTCCAACCACCCCGTGAAAGAGCTGGCCACCGGGCGCGTCAGCATCACGAGCCAGAACCACGGCTTTGCCGTCGACCTGGACTCGCTGCCCGCCCACCTGCGCACCACGCACATCAGCCTGTTCGACGGCACGCTGCAGGGCTTCGAGCACATCGACCGCCCGGCGTTCTGCTTCCAGGGCCACCCCGAAGCTTCGCCCGGTCCGCAAGACATTGCCTACCTGTTCGACCGTTTTACGGCATTGATGGAGACACACAAGAATGCCTAAGCGCACAGACATCCAAAGCGTCCTGATCATCGGCGCCGGTCCCATCATCATCGGCCAGGCCTGCGAGTTCGACTACTCGGGCGTGCAGGCCTGCAAGGCGCTGCGCGAGGAGGGCTACAAGGTCATCCTGATCAACAGCAACCCCGCGACGATCATGACCGACCCGGCCACGGCCGACGTCACCTACATCGAGCCCATCACCTGGCAGACGGTCGAGAAGATCATCGCCAAGGAGCGTCCCGACGCGATCCTGCCCACCATGGGCGGCCAGACGGCGCTCAACTGCGCGCTCGACCTGTGGCACCACGGCGTGCTCGACAAGTACAAGGTCGAACTGATCGGCGCGACACCCGAGGCCATCGACAAGGCCGAGGACCGGCTGAAGTTCAAGGACGCCATGACCAAGATCGGTCTGGGGTCGGCCCGCTCGGGCATTGCCCACAGCATGGACGAGGCCTGGGCGGTGCAAAAGGAAATGGGCTTCCCCACCGTGATCCGCCCCAGTTTCACACTGGGCGGCACGGGCGGCGGCATCGCCTACAACCCCGAAGAGTTCGAGACCATCTGCAAGCGCGGCCTCGAAGCCTCGCCCACCAACGAGCTGCTGATCGAAGAGTCGCTGCTGGGCTGGAAAGAGTACGAGATGGAAGTGGTGCGCGACAAGGCGGACAACTGCATCATCGTCTGCTCGATCGAGAACCTCGACCCCATGGGCGTGCACACCGGCGACTCGATCACCGTGGCGCCGGCGCAGACCTTGACCGACAAGGAATACCAGATCATGCGCAACGCCTCGCTCGCGGTGCTGCGCGAGATCGGCGTGGACACGGGCGGCTCGAACGTGCAGTTCTCCATCAACCCGGTCGACGGCCGCATGGTCGTGATCGAGATGAACCCGCGCGTCTCGCGCTCGTCTGCGCTGGCCTCCAAGGCCACGGGTTTTCCGATCGCCAAGGTCGCGGCCAAGCTGGCCGTGGGCTACACGCTCGATGAGCTCAAGAACGACATCACGGGCGGCGCCACGCCGGCCTCGTTCGAGCCCAGCATCGACTACGTGGTCACCAAGATCCCGCGTTTCGCGTTCGAGAAATTCCCCACGGCCGACAGCCGCCTGACGACGCAGATGAAGAGCGTGGGCGAGGTCATGGCCATGGGCCGCACCTTCCAGGAGTCGTTCCAGAAGGCCCTGCGCGGCCTCGAAGTGGGCGTGGACGGCATGAACGAGAAGACGCAGGACCGCGAAGTGCTGGAGCGCGAGCTCGGCGAGCCCGGCCCCGAGCGCATCTGGTACGTGGGAGACGCATTTGCCATGGGTCTGTCGGTCGACGAGGTGTTCGAACTCACCAAGATCGACAAATGGTTCCTGGTGCAGATCGAGCAGATCGTCAAGATCGAGCTCGACATCGACCGGCTGGTGGCCGAAAAAGGCGAGGGCGCCCTGGCTGCGCTCGACGCCGCCACGCTGCGCACGCTCAAGCAAAAGGGCTTTTCGGACCGCCGCCTGGCCAAGCTGCTGCACACCACCGAGAAGGCCGTGCGCGAAGCCCGCCGCCAGCTCAACGTGCGCCCCGTGTACAAGCGTGTGGACACCTGTGCCGCCGAGTTCGCCACCAACACCGCCTACCTGTATTCGACCTACGAAGGCAACGGCGATGGCGAGTGCGAGGCCGAGCCGAGCGACAGGAAAAAAATCATGGTGCTGGGCGGTGGCCCGAACCGCATCGGCCAGGGCATCGAGTTCGACTACTGCTGCGTGCACGCGGCGCTCGCCATGCGCGAGGATGGGTATGAAACCATCATGGTCAACTGCAACCCCGAGACCGTGTCCACCGACTACGACACGTCCGACCGCCTGTACTTCGAGCCCGTCACGCTCGAAGACGTGCTCGAAATCGTCGACAAGGAAAAGCCCGTCGGCGTCATCGTGCAGTACGGCGGACAGACGCCTTTGAAGCTGGCGCTCGACCTGGAGGCCGCGGGCGTGCCGATCATCGGCACCAGCCCCGACATGATCGACGCGGCCGAAGACCGCGAGCGCTTCCAGGCGCTGCTGCACAAGCTCGGCCTGCGCCAGCCGCCCAATGCCACGGCGCGTACCGAGCCCGAGGCGCTGGAAAAGGCCGCTGCGCTGGGTTATCCGCTGGTGGTGCGCCCGAGCTACGTGCTGGGCGGCCGCGCCATGGAAATCGTGCACGAGCAGCGCGACCTCGAGCGCTACATGCGCGAGGCCGTGAAGGTCAGCCACGATTCGCCCGTGCTGCTCGACCGCTTCCTCTCCAACGCCATCGAATGCGACGTCGACTGCGTGCGTGACTCGGCGGGCGTCACCTTCATCGGCGGCGTGATGGAGCACATCGAGCAGGCAGGCGTGCACAGCGGCGACTCGGCCTGTTCGCTGCCGCCGTACTACCTGTCGGCCGCGACCGTGGCCGAGATCAAGCGCCAGACCGCGGCCATGGCCGAAGGCCTGAACGTGGTCGGCCTGATGAACGTGCAGTTCGCCATCCAGGAAGTCGATGGCCAGGACGTGATCTACGTGCTCGAAGTGAACCCGCGCGCCTCGCGCACGGTGCCCTTCGTCAGCAAGGCCACGGGCATCCAGCTGGCCAAGGTGGCCGCGCGCTGCATGGCGGGCCAGACGCTGGCTTCGCAGGGTATCACCAAGGAGGTGACGCCGCCGTACTTCAGCGTGAAGGAGGCCGTGTTCCCGTTCGTCAAATTCCCCGGCGTGGACACCATCCTCGGCCCCGAGATGAAGTCCACGGGTGAAGTGATGGGCGTGGGCAAGACCTTCGGCGAAGCCTTTGTGAAGAGCCAGATGGGTGCCGGCACCAAGCTGCCGACCTCGGGCAAGGTGTTCCTGACCGTGAAGAACGCCGACAAGCCCCGCGCGGTGGACATCGCGCGCCAGCTCGTGGCCCTGGGCTTCGAACTCGTGGCCACCAAGGGCACGGCTGCCGCGATCGCAGAAGCGGGTGTGCCCGTGGCCGTCGTGAACAAGGTGACCGAAGGCCGCCCGCACATCGTGGACATGATCAAGAACGACGAGATCGTCATGGTCATCAACACGGTGGAAGAGCGCCGCAACGCCATCTCCGACTCGCGTGCGATCCGCACCTCGTCGCTGCTGGCGCGCGTGACCACCTTCACGACCATCTTCGGCGCCGAAGCGGCCGTCGAAGGCATGCAGCACATGGAGCAGCTGGACGTGATCTCGGTGCAGGAAATGCACGCCCAGCTGCTGGCGTAAGCAATTTCAAAAGCGGCATAATGGCCGCATGGATCAACACCGCCGCGCGGCAACGTGCGGCGGTTTGCTTTTGGGGCGTCGCAATGGCACGTATGCCCGACGCGGATTTCGCAGCGCCCTGTGCGGCGCATCATGTATGTGGAGACTCAAGACATGGCCACCATTCCGATTACCAAGCGCGGTGCTGAAAAGCTCAAGACCGAATTGCACCGCCTCAAGACCGTGGACCGCCCCGCGGTGATCACCGCGATCGCCGAGGCGCGCGCCCAGGGCGACCTGAGCGAAAACGCCGAGTACGAGGCCGCCAAGGACCGCCAGGGCTTCATCGAAGGCCGCATCCAGGAGGTCGAGGGCAAGCTCTCCGTGGCCCAGGTCATCGACCCGGCCACGCTGGACGCCGGCGGACGCGTGGTGTTTGGCGCCACCGTCGAGCTCGAAGATGAGGACACGGGCGACGCCGTGAAGTACCAGATCGTCGGCGAAGACGAGGCCGACCTGAAGCTCGGCCTGATCAACATCTCCAGCCCGATTGCGCGCGCGCTGATCGGCAAGGAGTCGGGCGACACCGCCGAAGTGCAGGCGCCGGGCGGCATCCGCCGCTACGAGATCGTCGGCGTCCGCTACGCCTGAGGCGCGGCAAGGCGGAGCCGGTCATGCGTGCACGTTTGCCAGCGCTCATCGCCGCCCTGTGGTGGGGCAGCCTCAGCACCGTGGGGTTTCTGGTCGTGCCACTGTTGTTCGCCCACCTGCCCACGCCCGCCTTGGCGGGCGGCATGGCCGCGCGCCTGTTTGCCGCGCAGACCTGGGTGTCGGTGGTGTGCTGCATGCTTCTGTTGCTGGTTTCACGGCCAAAAGGCTCTGTAACGCAATACCCATGGGCGCAAGCAGCTATTGTTTTTATAGTCGGCGGGTTGTTGCTGGCGCTGCTGTCGCAGTTCGGCGTGGCGCCGCGCATCGTGGCGCGCCAGGACCTGCGGCTGTGGCACAGCGTGGGCAGCGTGCTGTACCTGGCGCAATGGGCCTGCGCGTTCACGGTGCTGTGGCACACGCTGCGCAGCCCTGCAAAACAGGCGGCCTGACCCCGGCGCGCCGCCCGTCTCGCCCGTCTATTCGTGCCAGTGCTCGGCCACCCAGGTGGCGGGCTGGATGAAGCGGAAACGCCGGTTGCGCCGGCCCGCGAGCGCGTCGGGCGGGTTGCACTCCCCATGAAAAATCACGATGCGCGCGCCCGGGGGCACGAACGGGGCTTTCCAGTAGTTGGTCGGCCAGGCCGGAATGCCGTCGTACTTGAAGCTGGGGCACCAGTCCTTGGGCCAGTACTGCAGCTTGCCCTGCTTGTGCAGGAAGTCCGACAGATAGGCCTGCTCGTTGCGGTACTGCTCGCGGATCTCGGCAAAGTGGCCGCGGAAATAGTCCAGCACGTCCGGGTGTGCGCCCAGCTCGAAGCGGTAGACCGACGAGTTGCCGGTGATGCGCCAGGGCCGCTTGTAGTCGTGGATGATGAGGAACTCACCGGGCTGCGTGAAGAAGTCGTCCAGGCTGCCGGTGACGACCACGTCCACGTCGAGGAACAGCGCCGTGCCGCGCAGGCCGTGCAGATCGGCTTGGAAGGTCGCCAGCTTGTTCCAGCCGCGCTCGGGAATGCCCGCGGGCAGGTCCAGTGGCGGGATCGGCAGGCACTGCACTTCGCTGCGGATGCCGGCGCTGTCGTCGGTCAGGCAGACGAAGTGGAAGTCGCCGCTCAGGTGGCGGCGCACCATCGCATAGAGGCGGTTGACGTACTCGGGGCCGTACTTGCGGCCCCATTTCATGCAGATCACATGGCGCTGGGGGGCCGTGGCAGCAGGAGCGGTCGCGCTCATGTCGTCAGTCGGCCTGGCGCTTCTTGATGGATTTTTTCTTCGGCTTGGCGCGCTTGATCTGGCCGCCCGGCGTCAGGCGCTGGTTGCCGAGCACGCGCAGGGTCTTGATCTCGGGGCGCTGGCCGCCGCGCTTGCTGTACTTCATGACCTTCACGTCGCGCGGGCCGGGCATGCGGTCCTCGTCGACAGCGCACGTTCCTTCTCGGGTTGCGGGCGCCACAGCACCAGCAGCTTGCCGATGTGCTGGATGGGCGCGGCGTTCAGGTCGGCGGCCAGTTCCTGGTACATCAGCTCGCGCGCGGCGCGGTCGTCGTTGAAGACGCGCACCTTGATCAGGCCGTGCGCGTTCAGCGCGGCATCGATTTCCTTGCGCACGCCAGGGGTGAGGCCGTCGCCACCGATCAGGACCACAGGGTCCAGGTGGTGGGCATCGGCACGTTGTTCGCGGCGCTCGGCCGGAGTGAGTTCAATTTGGGGCATGGGCCGTATTATCGAGGCAGGATGAAAGAAGCATGAAAGTCAAAACCCAAAGCAAGAAGGTGAACAAGGCATGGCTCAACGACCATGTCAACGACACCTACGTCAAACTGGCCCACAAAGAGGGGTATCGCGCACGCGCTGCCTACAAGCTCAAGGAGATCGACGAGACAGTTTGGCCTGATCCGCCCCGGCCACACGGTGGTCGATCTGGGCAGCACGCCGGGCGCCTGGAGCCAGTATGTGCGCCGCCGCCTCTCGCCCACGGGCGCGGCCGCGGGGGAGCTCAACGGCAGCATCATTGCCCTCGACATCCTGCCCATGGAGCCCATCGAGGGCGTGCTGTTCCTGCAGGGCGATTTCCGCGAGCCCGAGGTGCTGCAGCAGCTCGAGCAGGCACTGCAGGGCCGCCAGGCCGACGTGGTGGTCTCGGACATGGCGCCCAACCTCTCGGGCATCGGGTCGACCGACGCCGCGCGCATTGCGCACCTGGTCGAGCTCGCGGTGGATTTCGCCTGCCAGCACCTCAAGCCCGAGGGCGCACTGGTGGTCAAGCTGTTCCATGGCGGCGGGTATGCGCAGCTGGTGCAGCTGTTCAAGGACACGTTCCGTGTGGTCAAGCCGGTCAAGCCCAAGGCATCGCGTGACAAATCTTCGGAAACCTTTCTGGTCGGCATCGGTCTCAAAGACACGGCCTGAAGCCTGCCGCAGTTCCATAACACGGTCGCTCGTCCCTAAAGTCCGTGTTCCGCCCATGGCCGCGAGGGGGCATTGCCCAAGGGCCTTGGGTTGAAACGCCTAAAATCGGGGCCATATAGGTCATGCCTGTTTCCCGCCACTCTCTCTGGAGTCCCGCTTGAACAATCAGTGGTTTTCAAAAATTGCCGTGTGGCTTGTCATTGCCATGGTGCTCTTCACCGTGTTCAAACAATTCGACACGCGTGCCGGTGCCGCCGCAGGCCATGTCGGCTATTCGGAATTCCTGCAAGAAGTGCGCGGCAACCGCATCAAGAGCGCCACCATCCAGGAAGGCCAGGGCGGTACCGAGATCGTGGCCGTCACCAACGATGACCGCCGCATCCGCACCACCGCCACCTACCTCGACCGTGGCCTGGTCGGCGACCTCATCAACAACAACGTCAAGTTCGACGTCAAGCCGCGCGAAGAGGGCTCGCTGCTCATGACGCTGCTGGTCAGCTGGGGGCCGATGCTGCTGCTGATCGGGGTGTGGGTGTATTTCATGCGCCAGATGCAGGGCGGAGGCAAGGGCGGCGCCTTCAGCTTCGGCAAGAGCAAGGCGCGCATGATGGACGAGAACAACAACACCGTGACCTTTGCCGATGTGGCCGGCTGTGACGAGGCCAAGGAAGAGGTCAAGGAAGTCGTGGACTTCCTGAAGGATCCGAACAAGTTCCAGAAGCTCGGCGGCCGCATTCCGCGCGGCCTGCTGCTGGTCGGCCCTCCGGGCACCGGCAAGACCCTGCTGGCCAAGTCGATCGCCGGCGAAGCCAAGGTGCCGTTCTTCTCGATCTCGGGTTCGGACTTTGTCGAAATGTTCGTCGGCGTCGGCGCGGCCCGCGTGCGCGACATGTTCGAGAACGCCAAGAAGAACGCTCCCTGCATCATCTTCATCGACGAAATCGACGCCGTCGGCCGCCAGCGCGGTGCGGGCCTGGGCGGCGGCAACGACGAGCGCGAGCAGACCCTCAACCAGATGCTGGTCGAGATGGACGGCTTCGAGACCAACCTCGGCGTGATCGTGGTGGCTGCCACCAACCGCCCTGACATCCTGGACGCAGCCTTGCTGCGCCCCGGCCGTTTCGACCGCCAGGTCTATGTGACGCTGCCCGACATCCGCGGCCGCGAGCAGATCCTGAACGTGCACATGCGCAAGATCCCCGTGAGCCAGGACGTCAACCCCAGCATCATCGCGCGCGGCACGCCCGGCATGTCGGGCGCCGACCTGGCCAACCTGTGCAATGAAGCGGCCTTGATGGCTGCGCGCCGCAACGCGCGCACCGTGGAGATGCAGGACTTCGAAAAGGCCAAGGACAAGATCCTCATGGGTCCCGAGCGCAAGAGCATGGTGATGCCCGAGGAAGAGCGCCGCAACACGGCCTACCACGAGTCGGGCCACGCGCTGATCGGCAAGCTGTTGCCGAAATGCGACCCGGTGCACAAGGTCACGATCATCCCGCGCGGCCGCGCCTTGGGCGTGACGATGAGCCTGCCCTCGCAGGACCGCTACAGCTACGACAAGGAGTTCATGCTGAACCAGATCAGCATGCTGTTTGGCGGCCGCATTGCCGAAGAGGTGTTCATGCACCAGATGACCACCGGGGCCAGCAACGACTTCGAACGCGCCACCTCGATCGCGCGCGACATGGTCACGCGCTACGGCATGACGGACGCGCTGGGCCCGATGGTCTACGCCGAAAACGAGGGCGAGGTGTTCCTGGGCCGCTCGGTCACCAAGACCACGACCATGAGCGAGTCGACCATGCAGAAGGTCGACCAGGAAGTGCGCAAGATCATCGACGAGCAGTACGCGCTGGCGCGCAAGCTGATCGAAGACAACAGCGACAAGATGCACGCGATGGCCAAGGCGCTGCTCGAGTGGGAGACCATCGATACCGAGCAGCTCGACGACATCATGGCCGGCAAGGAGCCCCGTCCACCCAAGGACTGGACGCCGCGCACGCCTCCGTCCTCGGGCGATGGCCCCAGCGGTGGCTCACCCGCCGTTGCCGGGGAGCCTGCGCCCACGGTCGCCTGACGCGAGGCGCACCTTCACCACCAAACGGGGCTTGCAGCCCCGTTTTTGTTTTCTCTTTCTGGAATCCCATGCTCTGGCAAACCACCCGTTTCACCCTCGACCTGACACGCCCTCAGACCATGGGCATCGTCAACGTGACGCCGGATTCGTTTTCGGACGGCGGGCGCCATGGCTCGACCGCGGCGGCGCTGCGCCACTGCGAACAGCTGTTGAAGGACGGTGCCGACATGCTCGACATCGGCGGTGAATCCACCCGCCCCGGCAGCCCGGCCGTGGGTCTGGACGAAGAGCTGGCGCGTGTGCTGCCGCTGGTGCGTGGCGCGGTGTCCTTGGGTGTGCCGATCTCGGTCGACACCTACAAGCCCGAAGTCATGCAGGCGGTGCTCGACCTGGGGGCCGATATCGTCAACGACATCTGGGCGCTGCGCCGGCCCGGCGCGGCCGAGGTAGTGGCGCAGCACCCGCGCTGCGGGGTGTGTTTGATGCACATGCACGGCGACCCGCAGACCATGCAGACCGCGCCCATGGCGGGCGATGTGCTACGGCAGGTGCTCTTGTTTCTAGAGCAATCAGCGCAAGCCTTGCAAGCGTTAGGGGTCGAAAAGACCCGCATTGTGCTGGACCCTGGCATTGGGTTTGGCAAAACCGTGGAACAGAACTTCGCGCTGCTGGCGCGCCAGCGCGAATTGCTGGCGCTGGGCTCTCCGTTGCTGGCAGGCTGGTCGCGCAAATCATCGCTGGGCGCCGTCACGGGGTTGGACGTGGGCCAGCGGCTGCAGCCCAGCGTGGCCGCTGCGCTGCTCGCCGTGGAGCGCGGCGCGCGCATTGTGCGCGTGCACGATGTGCGTGAAACGGTGCAGGCCTTGGCGGTCTGGCGTGCCATGGAAGCAGCCTAAAAGGCACCGTTTCCATCCTCTTGTGGCAACCCCGCCGAACTGTCCCGTGGCGGACTGGGCGGCACTCCCTGGTGGCAAAGCCATGCTCTGGGCCTGCGGTTTTCCAGTCGCCGCGCGAGGCGGGCCACAGCGAGGCGCGGCTGATCGCTTTTGCACGGCAGCAGCGCGTTTCGGGCAGGGCCGTGCGCTAGACTCAAATTTCAAAAACAGCAGCGTTACACCCATTCCATGACCCAAAAATACTTTGGCACCGACGGCATCCGCGGCACCGTGGGCCAGGCGCCCATCACCCCCGACTTTGTGCTGCGCCTGGCGCATGCTGTCGGCCGCGTATTGAAGCGGACCGAAGAGCGCCCCACGGTGCTGATCGGCAAGGACACGCGCATTTCGGGCTACATGCTCGAGAGCGCGCTCGAGTCCGGCTTCAACTCCGCCGGCGTCGATGTGGTGCTGCTCGGGCCCTTGCCCACGCCCGGCGTGGCCTACCTCACCCGCGCCCAGCGCGCGAGCCTCGGGGTGGTGATCTCGGCCAGCCACAACGCCTTTCCCGACAATGGCATCAAGTTTTTCAGCGCCCAGGGCAGCAAGCTGCCCGACGCCTGGGAGCTGGCCGTCGAGGCCGCGCTGGACGAGCCGCCGGTCTGGGCCGATTCGGCCTCGCTGGGCAAGACGCGCCGGCTCGACGATGCCGCCGGGCGCTACATCGAGTTCTGCAAGAGCACCTTTTCCCACGACCTCACGCTGCGCGGCCTCAAGGTCGTCGTGGACGCGGCCCACGGCGCGGCCTACCAGATTGCGCCCTTGGTGTTCCATGAACTGGGTGCCGAGGTCGTTGCGATCGGCTGCGCCCCCGATGGCGTCAACATCAACGACGGCGTCGGTGCCACGCATCCTGCTGCCCTCGTGCAGGCGGTGCGCACGCACCGCGCCGACTTCGGCATTGCGCTCGACGGCGACGCCGACCGGCTGCAGATGGTGGACGCCGAGGGCCGCCTGTACAACGGCGATGAATTGCTGTTCCTGATGGCGTGCGAACGCATGGGGCGCGATGAACATGTGCCCGGTGTGGTCGGGACGCTGATGACCAACATGGCGGTGGAGCTCGCCCTGCAGGCGCGGGGCGTGAAGTTCGTGCGCGCCAAGGTCGGCGACCGCTACGTGCTCGAAGCGCTGGCCCAGCACCACTGGGTGCTCGGCGGTGAAGGCTCGGGCCACCTGCTGGTGCTCGACAAGCACACCACCGGCGATGGCCTGGTCAGCGCCCTGCAGGTGCTGCAGACCTGCGTGCGCACGGGCCAGAGCCTGGCGCAGGCACTGGCCGACCTGGTGCTGTTCCCGCAGGTGCTGCTGAACGTGCGCCTGCAGCCGGACCAGGACTGGAAAAGCAATGCCCTGCTGGCCGATACCACCCGGGCCGTCGAGGCCGAGCTGGGCGACGCGGGACGGGTCCTCATCCGCGCCAGCGGCACCGAGCCGCTGCTGCGCGTGATGGTGGAGGCGCGCGACGCGGCCCAGGCCAGCGCCTGCGCCGAACGCCTGGCCGACGCCGCCCGGCGTGGCTGATTGATATCATATTGATAGCTGCAAGCGCTTTATCCATCGGCGTCTGAGGCTGATTTTGCTGAATTCCTGGCGCTGCGGCGGTGGTCCAGGCCGTGCGGGCGTTCGGCCTCGCAGCGCCGTTGGTAGAAGCTCCGGTGGCGGCGGGGCGGGTTTGCCCTGCCGCGCGTGTAAACCCCGATGTGGGTCACAGAGTGCTTTCGTTAAGGTGCGCCTCCAGGGCTGTCGCACACCGTGGCGGCTTTTTGTGACATTCCACACACCGGAGACCGCCATGAAGATCAGCGAATTCAAGTGGGCAGCCCTCACCTTGGCCGCAGCAGCCAGCACGCTGCTGGCATTGCCCGCCCATGCGGGCAAGACGCTCGACGGCATCCGGTCGCGCGGTCAGGTGGTCTGTGGCGTCCACACGGGTTTGGCGGGTTTTTCTGCGGCGGACTCCACGGGCAAATGGTCCGGGCTGGACGTGGACATCTGCAAAGCCACCGCCGCGGCGGTGCTCGGGGATCCGGAAAAGGTGAAGTACGTGCCGCTGACCGCGCAGCAGCGTTTCACGGCGCTGCAGTCGGGCGAGATCGACGTGCTCTCGCGCAACACCACGTTCACGCTCACGCGCGATGCCTCGCTGGGCCTGAACCAGACCGTCGTCACGTACTACGACGGCCAGGGCTTCATCGTGCCGGTCAAGAGCGGCATCAAGAGCGCCAAGCAGTTCAAGAACCAGACGGTGTGCGTGCAGTCCGGCACCACCACCGAAAAGAACCTGACCGACTACTCCAAGGCCCATGGCCTCAACATCAAGACCGTGGTGTTCGAGAAGGAAGAGGCGGCCGTGGCGGCGTATTTCTCGGGCCGCTGCATCTCCTACACCACCGACGCCTCGGGACTGGCCTCGATCCGCAACAAGCAGGCGGCCACCCCCGCAGACCACAGCATCCTGCCCGATCTGATCTCCAAGGAGCCGCTGGGCCCGATGGTGCGCCGCGGGGACGATGAGTGGTTTGCGATCGTCAAGTGGGTGATCTACGGCCTGATCGAATCCGAGGAATACGGCATCACCCAGGCCAATGTGGAGCAGATGAAGACCACCAGCAAGGATCCGGTGGTGCTGCGCATCCTGGGCGTGACGGAAGACATGGGCAAGCTGCTGGGCCTGGGCAAGGACTGGATGGCCAACGCACTCAAGGCCACGGGCAACTACGGCGAGATCTTCGAGCGCAATGTCGGGCCGAAGTCGGCCCTGGGCCTGCCGCGCGGCCTCAACAACCAGTGGAACAACGGCGGCCTGATGTACGCCGATCCGGTGCGCTGAGCGCGCACGCGGCGGGCCGGCGTCAGCCGGCTTGCGCCGGCCTGGCCCAGGCCAATGAGGGCGCTGCAGCCTTTGCAGCGCTGTTGCTCTCAACGAGATTGTGGTGCCCATGCTTCCAACTGCCCCGCCCAAAAAGCGCACATGGTCCTGGCGCAGCCAAGCCTTCCGGGGCGCGGTGTACCAGGTTCTGGCCGTGGTGCTGATCGGCCTCGGCATCTGGTTTTTGGCGCACAACACCCTGCTCAACATGCGGGTGCGGGGCATTCAGAGCGGTTTTGACTTCCTGGGTCAGCCTGCGGGGTTTTCGATCGGCGAGAGCCTGTACCCGTTCGACTCCGCCGAGTCGTATTGGCGCGCCTTCGGCGTGGGCATCACCAACACGCTGCGCGTGGCCGTGGTGGGCATCGTCCTGGCCACGCTGCTGGGCACCCTCATCGGCATCGGACGGTTTTCCCGCAATGCGCTGGTGCGTGGGCTGTGCTCGGCCTATGTCGAGTGCTTTCGCAACATCCCGGTGCTGCTGCAGCTGCTGATGTGGTACCTGCTGCTCACCGAAATCCTGCCCGCCACGGTCGATGCCTGGAAGCTCGGGCCCTTCTTCCTGAGCAAGGGCGGGTTCAACTTTCCTATCCCCGTCTGGTCTGCCGGGCATGGCTGGGCGGTGGGCGGGCTGGCCGCGGGCGCGGTGTTGGCCTGGGGTTACAGGCGCTGGGCCGTGCGGCGCTTCGAGGCCACGGGCCAACCGCCCAGCCTGTGGCTGGCGCCCGTGGCCATCGTGCTGCTGGCCACGCTGCTGGGATGGTGGCTGGGCGGCGCGCCGGCGGCGTTCGACGTGCCGTTCAAGGGCGATTTCTCGATCGAAAACGGCGGCGCCGTGACCCCTGAATTCACGGCCGTGCTGCTCGGCCTCACGGTCTACACCACGGCCTTCATTGCCGAGGTGGTGCGTGCGGGCATCCTGTCGGTGCCGGGCGGGCAGGGGGAGGCGGCGGCGGCGCTGGGCCTGAACCGGGGGCAGGAGGTGCGGCTGGTCACTCTGCCGCAGGCGCTGCGCGTGATCATCCCGCCGCTGACCAACCAGTACCTCAACCTGACCAAGAACTCTTCGCTCGCGGTGGCCATCGGCTACCCCGACGTGGTCTCGATCGCCAACACCGCCATGAACCAGACGGGCCGGGCGGTGGAGTGCATCGCCATCGTCATGGCGGTGTATCTGTGCCTGTCGCTGCTCACGTCGCTGCTGATGAACTGGTACAACGCGCGCGCCGCCATCCAGGAGCGCTGAGCCATGGCCGCCAAGACATTTGCTCCGATTGCGCCGCGCCCGGCGCCTGTCTCCACAGAAGGGATGCTGGCCTGGGTGCGTGCCAACCTGCTGGGCGACTGGCAGACCGCGCTGGCCACGGTGCTGGTCGGCGGTCTGCTGCTGTGGTATGTGCCGCAGGTCTTGTACTGGGCGCTGGTCAAGGCGGTCTGGGTGCCGCATGTCGAGGCCTGCCGGGCGCCGGGCGCCGGCGCTTGCTGGGGCGTGATCGCCGAAAAATACCGGCTGATCCTGTTCGGCCGCTATCCCTACGAAGAGCAGTGGCGCCCGCTGGTGGCGACGCTGCTGGTGATGGCGCTGCTGGTGGCCAGCTGCACGCGTGCGTTCTGGCGGCCCTGGCTGCCGGTGCTGTGGGTGCTGGTGCTGGCGGTGTTTTTTGCCTTGATGCATGGCGGCGTGGCCGGGCTTTCGCGGGTCGAGACCGACCGCTGGGGCGGGCTGCCGCTGACCATCTTGCTGTCCACGCTGTCGATTGCGCTGGCGTTTCCGATTGCGCTGCTGGTGGCGTTGGGGCGGGTGTCGTCCTTGCCCGCGATACGCAGTGCCTGCACCATTTATGTCGAACTGGTGCGCGGTGTGCCGCTGATCTCGGTGTTGTTCATGGCCTCGTTCATGTTTCCGCTGTTCATGCCGCAGGGTTTCACGGTCAATGTGCTGGTGCGTGTGCTGGTGGGCATCACGCTGTTTGCCGCCGCCTACCTGGCCGAGGTGATTCGCGGCGGCCTGCAGGCCATTCCCAAGGGCCAGGTGGAGGCCGCGGCCACGCTGGGGCTGTCGCTACTGGCAGACGCAGCGCAAGGTCGTGCTGCCCCAGGCGCTCGCGCTGGTGGTGCCCGGCATCATGAACAGCTTCATCTCCACGTTCAAGGACACGTCGCTGGTGGCGATCGTGAGCCTGTACGAGTTGACCGGCGCGCTGGACCTGGCGCTGAACTCCGATGCGAACTGGCGGCCTTTCAAGATCGAAGGCTACCTGTTCATTGCGCTGATCTATTTCACTTTCTGCTTCTCCATGTCGCGCTACAGCCGCTGGGTGGAAAAGCAGGCCAACAAGGGGCGGCAACGCTGAGCCCCGCCACCATGCCCATGCCCGAATCCATCATCACCTTCGACAAAGTCAACAAGTGGTACGGCAACCACTTCCATGTGCTGCGCGATATCGACCTGGACGTGGCGCGCGGCGAGCGCATCGTCGTGTGCGGGCCCTCGGGCTCGGGCAAGTCCACGCTGATCCGCTGCATCAACCGCCTCGAAGAGCACCAGCAGGGCCGGCTGGTGGTCGATGGCGTGGAGCTGAGCGACGACGTGCACGCCATCGACGATGTGCGCAAGAAGGTCGGCATGGTGTTCCAGCAGTTCAACCTGTTTCCGCACCTCACGGTGCTCGAAAACCTCACGCTTTCGCCGATGTGGGTGGGCAAGCTGCCCAAGAAGGAGGCCGAGGCGCGTGCCATGCAGCAACTGGAGCGGGTGCGCATCGCCGAGCAGGCCGCAAAGTACCCGCTGCAGCTGTCGGGCGGGCAGCAGCAGCGCGTGGCCATTGCGCGCGCGCTGTGCCTCACCCCCAAGATCATGCTGTTCGATGAGCCCACCTCGGCGCTGGACCCGGAAATGATCAAGGAGGTGCTCGACGTGATGATCGAGCTGGCCAACCAGGGCATGACCATGATTTGCGTGACCCACGAAATGGGCTTCGCCAAGGCCGTGGCCGACCGGGTGATCTTCATGGACCAGGGGCAGATCGTCGAGCAGAACACGCCCGACGGCTTTTTCAACCACCCCGAAAACGAACGCAGCCGCGACTTCCTGTCCAAGATCCTGGGGCATTGAACGCGTGTCCCGGGCCTGGAGCGTACCGGCTGGCTAGCGGCGCAGCGTCTCCAGCAGCTGGGCGGCAGGAACGGGCCGGCCATGGTAATAGCCTTGCGCTTCGTTGCAGCCTTGCTCGCGCAGGAAGCTCAGCTGCTCTTGGGTCTCGACTCCTTCTGCGGTCGTCTGCATGCCCAGGGCCTGCGCCATGCGGATGATGGCGCTGACGATGGCACGGTCGTTGTTGTCCTCGCCCAGGTCGCGCACGAACGACTGGTCGATCTTGAGCTTGTAGATCGGGAAGCGCTTGAGCTGGCTCAGCGAGGAATAGCCCGTGCCGAAGTCGTCCATGGACATGCGCACGCCCCGCGCGTGCAGGCGGTCCATGGTGTCGATGGCAGCGCGCGGGTCGTCCACCGCCACGCCTTCGGTCAGCTCCAGCTCCAGCGAGTCGGCGGGCAGCCCGGTTTCTTCCAGAATGCGCGTGATGAGCTCGGGCAGCTGGGGTTGGCGGAACTGCACCGCCGAGAGGTTGACCGCCATGGTTTTGAGCTGGACGCCTTGCGCACGCCAGGCCTGCAATTGCGCCAGCGCCGTGCGCAGCACCCACTCGCCGATCGGCAGGATCTGCCCGCAGTCTTCGGCGATCGGGATGAACTCGGACGGCGGGATGGGGCCCAGCTCGGGATGATGCCAGCGCAGCAGCGCCTCCACGCCGGTGACGGTGCCCGAGTCCAGGCAGATCTGCGGTTGGTAGACCAGCGTGAACTGCCCGCGCTCGAGCGCGCGGCGCAGCGCATTTTCCAGCTGCAGCGCGCGCACCGACAGCGCGCGCATCTGCGGCGTGAAAAAACTGTAGGTGTTGCGCCCGTCGAGTTTGGCGCGGTACATGGCCACGTCGGCGCACTGGCTCAGCGTGTCGAAGTCCGCGCCATCGTCGGGAAACAGCGCAATGCCCATCGAGGGCGCCATCGTCAGCTCGTGGTGGTCGATCTGGTAGGGCAGGCGTGAGGCCTGCAGCAGCTTGTCTGCCACGCGTGCCGCGCCCCGGGCGTTGGCCCCGGGCAGCAACAGGATGAATTCGTCGCCACCGAGCCGGCACACGGTGTCCTTGTCGCGCACGACCGAGCGCAGGCGCTTGGCAATGGCCACGAGCAGCGCGTCGCCCACGCGGTGGCCCAGCGAGTCGTTGACGTGCTTGAAGTGGTCCAGGTCCAAAAAGATGACCGCCAGCGGCGTCTGGCTCTGCTGCGCCGCGTGGATGGCATGCTGGCTGCGCTCGGCCAGCAGCGCGCGGTTGGGCAGGCCGGTCAGGGCGTCGTAGTGCGCCAGCCAGTAGATGCGCTCCTGGTCCTGGCGGCGGTCGTTGATTTCGCGGTGCAGGTTGTCCACCGTCTCACTGAGCTGGCGGGTGCGTTCGAGCACCAGTTGCTCGAGTTCCTCGTGCACGCGCGCCAGCGCGGCCTGCGAACGCTGGCGCTCGGTGATGTCCATGGTGATCCACACCGTGCCGCGTTGCGGATGGGCCGGGTCCACGGCCTTGCTGCGCACCTCGCACACCACGGTCGAGCCGTCCTTCTTGCGCAGCGTGAGTTCGCCCTCGAACGACAGCCCTTGCGAGAGTGAACCATAGCAGCGCTGCCCGACCCGCTCCCACTCGGCGTCGCTGGTGTACCAGCGGCGCGAGAGACTGCCCAGCAGCTCGCCCGGGCCGTAGCCGAGCATTTGCTCGAAATGCAGGTTGCAGCGCGTCAGGCGGCGCTCGCGCAGAAACACGATGCCGACCATGGCGTTGTCGAACAGCGCCTCCTTTTCCCACAGGGCCGCGTCCAGCAGGGCCTGGGAGCTGCGCTGCTCGTCGATGTCGTCGATGATCCAGATCGAACCTTCGGACGTGTCCCGCGGGTTGATGAGGCTGCCCGTGAGCCGTGCCCAGAACAGCGCGCCGTCGCGCCGGCGCATGGTGCGCTCCGTGCGGTAGCTTTGCCCGCCCGACAGCACCGGGTAGGCGGCGCGGCCCAGTTCCTGGAACGCGGCGCGGTGGGGGTGGAAACCCTCGCTGTTGTAGCCGATCAGCTCATGCTGCGAGCGGTAGCCAAAAATTTCGGCGTAACGCGGATTGCAGCGGACCACCCGGCGCTTGCGGATGAAAACGATGCCCGCGCCCGCGCTGTCGAGCAAAACCTGCTGCTCGCGCAGGGCGCGTTGCAAGGGGGCGTCGACCGGGTCAAGGACTTCCGAAAAGACGGGTGCGTCGTGCAAAAAGGACATGTCGCCGCGCGGTCGCAGGTGGGGTGGCTGGGGCTGAAAAGTGTACGAAAGTGTATCAGTGGAGGCTGATTTTGGGTGGGTTTGCGTGCAACTGTTACGCAAACACGGCCGTTTTCTGCATCCCGTGCGCTGGGGTGGAGGAGCCGCGCTGCGGTGCCGAAAGCTGGGTTTCGGTGTGCCAGGGCTGTCACGAATTTGCCGCGCAACGGACATGGGTGCGTCATGACCGTCTTTCAGACTGCTCCCAAGAGGCCGGGCACGGTGCCCGGGCTTCGGTCACACGGCGGATGCCACCGCAGGCATCCCGAAGAACAGGAGAACCTGATGGACGATTTACCCACTGCCACCGGGCCTTTGCCTATGGCATCTGCCCTGCGGGAGATGCTTCAGCCCCTCAGGGCAGTGGATCTGCCGGCTCCCGGCGACGGTCGCACGGAATATGCGGTGGCCTGGGCACGCCACCACGACGAAGTGCGCGAAGCGCAGCGCCTGCGGTTCGATGTCTTCGCCAGCGAGATGGGCGCGCGTCTGATCAGCCCCGAGCCGGGCCACGACATCGACCTGTTCGACGACTACTGCGAGCACCTGCTGGTGCGCGATGCGCGCAGCCACCAGGTGATCGGCACCTACCGCGTGCTGACGCCAGCGCAGGCGCGCCGCGTCGGCTGCACCTACAGCGACACCGAGTTCGACCTGACACGCCTGCGCGGCCTGCGCGACCGCATGGTCGAGCTGGGCCGCAGCTGCGTGCACCCCGAGCACCGGCAAGGCGGCGTGATCTTGGCACTGTGGGGCGCGCTGGCGGACTTCATGGTGCGCAACCGGCTCGACACCATGATGGGCTGCGCCAGCATTCCCGATGCTGCACCAGGGCGTGGTGAGCGGCGATGCCGCGGCCAGCATCTGGCAGCAGCTGCGCCAGACCCACCTGGCGCCGATCGAGTACCAGGTGCAGCCGCGCCTGCCGCTGCCGGTGGAGCGGCTCGACGGCTCGCTGCGACGTCGAGCCGCCGGCGCTCATCAAGGGCTACCTGCGCCTGGGCGCCAAGGTGCTGGGCGCGCCGGCCTGGGACCCCGACTTCAACACCGCGGACCTGCCGATGATGATGCGCATCGCCGACCTGCCGCCGCGCTACCGCAGGCATTTTCTGGGCGCTCGGTGATTTGGGCGGCGGTCCGCTGCGGCGCACCGCTCCCGCAGGGGTGTCATGTGCCGCGTCATGAAGTTGTCATATCTGCTTTTGATACTTCCAGCTTGTCAGTGTCCTGGAATGTGTCCATGCCCGTCGATTGCGCCCAAAGAACCGAACCGCCGTTTTCCACCGGCGATGCGCCATCCACACCGGACGCCGTGCCTGCGGGGACGCCAGAGGCAGAGCCAGAATGGGCCGTGCCAGTGAGCGAGGGGACGGGCGAGCGCCCTGCGGCTGCGTTGCTGGACCGGGACCACAGCATTCTGGCGTTCAACGAGCGCGTGCTCGACTGGGCCGTGCGGCCCGATGTGCCGCTGTTCGAGCGCTTGCGCTACCTGTGCATCGTGTCGTCCAACCTCGACGAGTTCTTCGAGGTGCGCGCCGCGCCACACCTGGCAGCGGCCACGCAACGGCGACACCAAGGGGGCGTACACTGCGTCCTCGTTCGAAGCCATCTCGGCCAAGGCGCACGCCCTGGTGAGCCGCCAGTACGCGCTCTACAACGACGAGCTGATGCCGGCCTTCGCGGCGCAGGGCATCCGCATCGTTTCGCACGGCGAGCGCAGCGCGGCGCAGCGCCGCTGGGTGCAGGACTATTTCGAGCGCGAAGTGCGCCCTCTGCTGATGCCGGTGGGGCTCGATCCGGCGCATCCGTTTCCGCAGGTGGCCAACAAGTCGCTCAACTTCATCGTGCGCCTCGAGGGCAGCGACGCCTTCGGGCGCGAGAACGAGATCGCCATCGTGCAAGCGTGCCGCGCGTGCTTGCCGCGCCTGATCCGCATGCCCGCCAGCGTCGGCGCGCCGAGGGACGCTGTTCGTCAGCCTGTCGAGCGTGGTGCGCGCACACCTGGCGGAGCTTGTTTCCCGGCAGCGCGAGGTCGCGCGAGTTCTCGCAGTTCCGCGTCACACGCCATTCCGACCTGGCGGTGGACGAAGAGGACGTGCGCAACCTGCGCACCGCGCTGCGCCAGGGCCTGCAGCAGCGCCACTATGGCGCAGGCCGTGCGGCTGGAGGTCTCGTCCGGCTGTTCCCGGTCGCTTGTCGGACTTCCTGCTGGCGCAGTTCGACCTGCCGGCCGGCGCGCTGTACCGCGTGCACGGGCCGGTCAACCTGGTGCGCCTGACGCAGCTGGTCGACCTGGTGCGACGCACCCGAGCTGCTGTTTTCGCCCTGGCAGGCGGCTGGGCCGCGCCGCATGCTGCGCCGGCGCAATCCATCATGGCCGAGATGCGCCGCCGGCGCGACGTGCTGATCCACCAGCCGTTCGAGAGCTTCGACGGCGTGCTGGCGTTCCTGCGCGAAGCGGTGCAACGACCCGCAGGTGCTGGCCATCAAGCAGACCATCTACCGCACGGGCTCCGACTCCGCAGCTGATGGACCTGCTGCGCGAAGCGGTGCGCCGCGGCAAGGAGGTCATGGTCGTGGTCGAGCTCAAGGCGCGCTTCGACGAAGAGGCCAACATCAACTGGGCCGAGATGCTCGAGTCGATCGGTGCGCAGGTGGTCTACGGCGTGGTCGGCCTCAAGACCCACGCCAAGATGCTGCTGGTCACGCGCCGCGAAGGCCGGCACCTGCGCCGCTACGGCCACCTGTCCACCGGCAACTACAACCCGCGCACGGCGCGCCTGTACACCGACATCAGCCACCTCACGGCCGACACGACACTCACGGCCGACATGGACAGCGTGTTCGTCCACCTGGCCAGCCAGAACCGGCTGCCGAAGCTGCACCGCCTGTGGCTGGCGCCGTTCGACCTGCACCGGCGCACGCTCGAGCAAGATCGAGCAGGTCGGCCTGGCCGCCAGCCGGCGGGCAGGGCGGCGCGCATCGTGGCCAAGATGAATGCGCTGACCGACGAGGCGCTGATCGCTGCGCTGGTGCTGGCCGGCCAGCAGCGGCGTGCAGATCGACCTGATCGTGCGCGGCGCCTGCATCCTGCCGGCGCAGGTGCCGGGGCTGACCGACAACATCCGCGTGCGCTCGATCATTGGCCGCTTCCTGGAGCATTCGCGCGTGTTCTATTTCCGCTGCGGCGAAGACGAAGAGCTCTACCTCTCCAGCGCCGACTGGATGAACCGCAACATGCTGCGCCGCGTCGAGATGGCCTGGCCCGTGACCGACCCGCAACTGCGCCAGCGCATCATTGACGAGTGCCTGGTGGCCTACCTGCTACGATGACCGCGATGCCTGGAGTCTGCAGGCCGATGGCCGGTATGACGCGCGTCCACGCGCCAGACGGGGGCACGGGGGCGCAGGACGCCCTGATGCAGCGCTACGGCCCCGTGTCGCGCTCCGCCGCGCAGGCGGATTGAGGGGGCCCGCATGATGGACCTGATCTTGTGGCGCCACGCCGAAGCGCGAGGATGCGACCGAGGGCATGCGACGACCTGCAACGCTCGCTTGACCGCGCGCGGCGAAAAGCAGGCCACGCGCATGGCGGCGTGGCTCGACCGCCAACTGCCCGACGGCACTGCGCGTGCTGTGCAGCCCGGCGCGGCGCACCGAGCAGACCGCGCCAGGCCCTGGGCCGCAAGTACAAGCTGCGCGCCGAGCTGCTGCCTGGCGCAAGCCCCGCGGAGTTGCTGGAGCTCGTGCAGTGGCCGCGTGCGCGCGGCGCGGTGCTCATGGTGGGGCACCAGCCGGTGCTCGGGCAAACAATTGCGCAACTGCTGGGTCAGACGTCCGGCGAGTGCGCGGTGCGCAAGGGCTCGGTGTGGTGGCTGCGCCAGCGCCAGCGGATGGACCAGCTGGAAACCGTGGTGCTGACCGTGCAGTCGGCCGACTTTCTGTAAACACGTTCCAACGCCGGCCGCTGTGCCGCGCCGTGGCGCGCAAGGTGCACGCGGCCGCCTTCGAGAACCTTGCTCAGGGGGCCGAGAGGGCCAGCTCCCACGGCGTCTTCTGCCAGGCCAGCACTTCCTCGCGCAGCAGGTGGGCGGACTGCGGAAATGCCGCCGCCCATCCGGCGCGTGCGCTCAACACGATGCGCTGCCCTTGTTGCGCGATCGCCAGCCCCTGGACATCGGGGTCGCGCCGCGCGTGGCACAGCGCAACGGCCAGGCGCAGGCACAGCAGCGGCAGTGCCGAGCCGGCATCGCCCAGCTCGGCTTCGATTTTGCTGCAGCTTGCCGCGGTGGCCCAGCACCAGCAGGGCCAGGCGGTGCATTTCGGGCATGGCAAAGCCGGCGGCGTCGGTGTTGTCGAGGATGTAGGCGCCGTGCCGGTGGTAGTCGCTGTGGGCGATGCGGCAGCCGATTCGTGCAACTGCGCCGCCCACTGCAGCTGGCGCAGCGCTGGGCTGGCGTCGCGGCGGGCGCAGCTGGGCAAACAGCGCACAGGCCACCTGGCGCACGCGCTCGGCCTGGGCGCCGTCCACGCCAAAGCGCAGCATCAAAGCGCGCACGGTGGCGGCGCGCAGGTCGGTCGCCGGCTGTCTCGCGGTCGACCAGGTCGTACAGCACGCCCTGGCGCAGGGCGCCCTGCGCCACCCGCATCTCGTCGATCTCCAGCAGGTCGAACACGGCCCGCAGCACGCTGATGCCGCCGCCGATGACGGGGCGGCGGTCTTCCTTGAGACCGTCCAGGCGCACGCGGTCCGCGCTTTGGGCGCGCAGCAGGCGCTCCTGCAGCCAGTCGAGGTCGGCGCGCTGGATGCGCCCCGCGGGCTGCCCGGCAGCGGCCAGGATCTCGCCGACGGCGCCCACCGTGCCCGAGGACCCATAGGCCACGTCCCAGGCGCCGCGGCAGAAGCTCTCCAGTGCCTCGTCCAGCACGGCCTTGGCGGCGACCTCGGCGGCGCGTGAACGCCTGCGGGGTGAAGGCGCCATCGGCAAAGTAGCGCGACGACCAGGCCACGCTGCCCACCGGGAACGACGCCACGGCGTGCGCCTGGTACTGCTGGCCCAGGATCAGCTCGGTCGAGCGTCCGCCGATGTCCACCACCAGGCGCCGTTCGTCCGACTGGGGCAGCAGCCGCGCCACGCCCTGGTAGATCAGACGCGCCTCCTCGGGGCCCGACACCACTTCGATGGGGAAGCCGAGGATGTTCGCTGCCGCGCTGCAGGAAGTCGTCGCGGTTGCGCGCCTCGCGCAGGGTTTGCGTGGCCACGGCGCGCACCTGGGCGGGGGCAAATCCGGCGAGGCGCTCGCCAAAGCGCGCCAGGCAGTCCCAGCCGCGCTGCATGGCCTGCGCGCTGAGGTTGAGTTGCTCGTCCAGCCCCGCGCCCTGGCGCACCGTTTCCTTGCGGTATTCGACGCGCTGGATGTGGCCGTGCTCGAAGCGGCCGATTTCAAGGCGAAAGCTGTTCGATCCGAGATCGACAGCGGCGAGCAATGTTCCGTGGTGCATGGGGGTGCCTGGGGTGCCAGCTTTGTGGCGGCGCAGCATAGCATTCGCTGCGAACGTCAGCCGACGATGCGGCCGTCCGGGGTCAGCATGGTTTGCGTGACGTAGGCGTTGGCCCGCCTTTTTCCTTGGAAGGCGACGGTGAAGCCGCCGATGTCGGCGTCGGTGCGCCGGCGCAGGGCCGCCAGCGCGCTGGCGCGTGTCAAAGGCCCGTCGACGCGGGCCAGCGCCTCGGCGGTGTAGCGCGCTGCAATGAAGCCGGCCAACCCCAGCGGCGTGGGCGATTCGTCGTACAAGCGCGCCAGGGCGCTGCGGTAGGCACGCACCACCGGCAAGGCGGACGTGAGCAGGGGCACGGCCTGCGTGGCAATCACCGAGGTGTTGCGCGGCATGGCTTTCATTTGTGCCAGCACCTGCAGGTTCACATCGGCCAGCGCCACCACATAGCACTGGCGCCCGGGCGGCAGCACGATCTGGCGCGTGAAGGCGTGCAGCTCCGGCGTGCCGCCGACGAACAGGATGAGGGCGTGGTGCTGCGCGGCGCGGGCCGCCTCGCGGCGTGCCAGCGGCAGGGTCTGCATGCGCACCGCCAGGGTCTGCGCCACCCGCGCGATCTCGGCCTGCGACTGCTGCTGGATGCTGGCGCTGCCGTAGGCCACGCCCATGTCCTGCACGCCCATGCTGGCCAGCGTCTTGAGGGCGTGGGCGATTTGTGCCTGGTAGCCCGGAAAGATGTCGAACACCGTGTCGTCTGGCCAGGCTTCGGTGCCGTGCAGCCACGGCGCCACTTGGGCCAGGGGCGTGCTGCTGCCCGAGCGCGCTTGCAGAGTGGCCAGGCCGGCCGCGGCGGCGTTGCCCACGCAGCCCGACAGTGCCACGCAGCCCGCCGTGGCGTGGGCCTTGTGCCATGCGGCCTGCAGGCCGGCGGCGCTGCCGTCGGTCTCCAGCACCAGGTGTTGCACCGGCCGGCCCACCAGACCGCCCTGCGCATTGAGCTCTTGCCAGGCGGCGCGCGAGCCGGTCAGAAAGTCGTGGCTCACGTCTTGCTGCGCGGCCGAGAGGTCGGCGATCTGGGCGATCGTGACGGCGCGGCCCGCGGGCGCCGGCGCCGACCAGGCGGCGGGCGCCGCGCCGGCCAGCGCCGTGCACTGCAGCCAGCGCCGGCGGCTCAGGGAGGGGAGGGCGGGACGCTCGGAGGGCGGAGGCGGAGGGGTGAACACGGTGGACGCTTTCTGCGGTGGCCGGATAGGAAGGTTCAAAAAAGTGAGCTGCCAGCGCTAGTGTTTTCTGTGTTTCAGATGGTTTTTTGTCTGAAAACCAATGAAGATGCGCGCATGCAGCTATGGTTTTGAATTTCTTGCGGGCCGGCCTTTGCGGGAGCGGTCCGTGGCGGCAGCCTAGGCGGGTGCTGTGACGGGGCTGTGACATCTGTTTCATCGGGGATATGACGGCATTTCCGTGTGTCACAACAATGTCACACAGGCCTTTTAGAGTCACCTCAACCCCACTTTCTCAACCCAAAGGTCTTTCATGAAACTGTCCGCGATTCGAATTCTGGTGGCTGGCGTGGTGTCCGCCGGTGCCTTCTCTGGCGCCTGGGCGCAGCAAGAGGCCACGGGCGCCGGTGCGAGCTTCCCGGCGCCGCTGTACTCCAAGTGGGCGTCCGACTACCACAAGGCCACGGGCGTCAAGATCAACTACCAGTCGGTGGGCTCGGGCGCGGGTCTGCGCCAGATCGAAGCCAAGACGGTGGACTTCGGCGCTTCGGACGCGCCGCTGAAAGACGAAGACCTGGCCAAGAAGGGCCTGGTGCAGTTCCCCACCGTGATCGGTGGCATCGTGCCCGTGGTCAACATCAAGGGCATCGAGCCCGGCCAGCTCAAGCTCAGCGGCCAGGTGCTGGGCGACATCTACCTGGGCAAGATCACCCAGTGGAGCGATGCGGCCATCAAGGCCCTGAACCCCGGCCTGCCGCTGCCCGACGCGGCCATCGCTCCGGTGCGCCGTGCCGATGGCTCGGGCACGACCTTTGGCTTCACCAACTACCTGAGCAAGGTCAATGCCGAGTGGAAGTCCAAGGTGGGTGAGGGCACGGCCGTGAACTGGCCCACGGGCGCCGGCGGCAAGGGCAACGAAGGCGTTGCCGCCTTCGTGGGCCGCCTGCCCAACTCGATCGGCTACGTGGAATATGCGTACGTCAAGCAAAACAAGATGACCTATGCGCAGCTGCAAAACAGCGCCGGCACCTTCGCGTCGCCCACCGAGGGCTCCTTCAAGGCGGCCGCAGCAGGCGCCGACTGGTCCAAGACCTTCTACCAGATCCTGACCAACCAGCCCGGTAAGGAATCGTGGCCCATCACGTCGGCCACCTTCATCCTGATGCAAAAATCGCAGGACAAGCCCGAGCAGGCCGCGACGGCGTTGAAGTTCTTCGAGTGGGCCTACAAATCGGGTGATGCGACGGCCTCCAGCCTGGACTACGTGCCCATGCCGGGCAGCGTAAAGACCCAGATCATGAAGGCCTGGGGCGATATCAAGGACACTTCGGGCAAGGCCATTGCGCTGAAGTGATTCCCCGGGCCGGCCCCGTGCCGGCCTGTGTTCCATTGCATTTTTTCAAGGCACCGACGTGTCCACACCCCTGCCCGCCCATCCGATTCCGCCTCCCGACATTGCCGGGCCAGGCGCGGTGAAGACCGCGTCTTCCATGCGGCGGCCGCTTTTTTCTGGCGGGCTGGCAGACAAGCTGTTCGGTCTGCTGGCGCGGTGCGCCGCGCTGCTGACGCTGGCGCTGCTGCTGGGCATTCTCACGTCGCTGGTCATCGGCGCCTGGCCCGCCATTGAAAAATATGGCCTGGGCTTTCTCACGCGCAGCGTGTGGGACCCCGTGCAGAACGACTATGGCGGCCTCGTCATGATCTATGGCACGCTGGCCACGTCGTTCATTGCCTTGTTGATCGCGGTGCCGGTGAGTTTCGGCATCGCCCTGTTTCTGACCGAGCTGTCGCCGGCCTGGCTCAAGCGTCCGCTGGGCACCGCCATCGAACTGCTCGCGGCGGTGCCGTCGATCGTCTACGGCATGTGGGGCCTGATGGTGTTCGGCCCGATCCTGGCGCGCTTTGTCCAGCAGCCCCTGCAGAGCCTGCTGTCGGGCGTGCCCTTTCTGGGGGCCTTCGTGTCGGGCCCGCCGGTGGGCATCGGCGTGCTGTCGGCGGGCATCATCCTGGCGATCATGATCATTCCGTTCATCGCCGCCGTGATGCGCGATGTGTTCGAGGTGACGCCGCCGCTGCTCAAGGAGTCGGCCTACGGGCTGGGCTCGACCACCTGGGAGGTGGTCTGGAAGGTGGTGCTGCCCTACACCAAGACGGGGGTGCTGGGCGGCGTCATGCTCGGGCTCGGGCGCGCGCTGGGCGAGACCATGGCGGTGACGTTTGTCATCGGCAACATGAACCAGCTCAATTCGCTGTCGGTGTTCGAGGCGGCCAACAGCATCACGTCGGCGCTGGCCAACGAGTTTGCCGAAGCGGGCGAGGGCCTGCACCAGGCCTCGCTGATCTACCTGGGCCTGGTGCTGTTTTTCATCACCTTCGTGGTGCTCGCCTTGTCCAAGGTGCTGCTGGCCCGCCTGAAAAAGAACGAAGGAGCGCGCGCATGAGCGGCACGGCACACAAGCTGGTCACGGCCGCGGAGCAGACCCGCGCGCGGCAGGCCATGTATGCGCGGCGCAAGCGCGTCAACCGGGTCGCCCTGGCGTTGTCGCTGGCGGCCATGGTGTTCGGCGTGTTCTGGCTCGTCTGGATCCTGTGGGAAACCGTGCGCCTGGGCCTGGGCGGCCTGAGCCTGGCCCTGTTCACCGAGATGACGCCGCCGCCCAACGAGGCCGGCGGCATCTCGAACGCCATTTTTGGCTCGTTCGTCATGGTGCTCATGGCGACCTTCATCGGCACGCCGATCGGCATCATGGCCGGCGTGTACCTGGCGGAATACGACCCGCGCGGCTGGCTCGCGTCGGTCACGCGCTTCGTCAACGACATCCTGCTGTCGGCGCCCAGCATCGTGATCGGCCTGTTCGTCTATGCCGTGGTGGTGGCGCGCTTTCGCAGCTTCTCGGGCTATGCGGGCGTCGTCGCCTTGGCGCTGATCGTGATTCCGGTGGTCATCCGCACCACCGAGAACATGCTGGTGCTGGTGCCGGCGAGCCTGCGCGAGGCCGCCTATGCGCTGGGCGCGCCCAAGTGGAAGGTGGTCACGCTGGTGACCCTGCGCGCGGCGCGGGCCGGCGTGATCACGGGCGTGCTGCTGGCGGTGGCGCGCATTGCGGGTGAAACCGCGCCGCTGCTGTTCACCGCGCTGAACAACCAGTTCTGGAACTCCGACCTGTCCAAGCCCATGGCCAGCCTGCCGGTGACCATCTTCAAATTTGCCATGAGCCCCTACGAAAACTGGCAGCAACTGGCATGGGCGGGCGTGTTCCTGATCACCGTGACCGTGCTGGGGCTCAACATTCTGGCGCGCGTTCTCACGCGCCAGAAATAAAACAAGGAAGTCTTCATGTCTCCCAGCAAAGCGACCAGCGCCCCCAAGATCACGGTGCGCGACCTCAATTTCTACTACGGCAAGTTCCATGCCTTGAAGGGCATCAACCTCGACATTCCCGAGAACAAGGTGACGGCCTTCATCGGGCCCTCGGGCTGTGGCAAGTCCACGCTGCTGCGCACCTTCAACCGCATGTTCGAGCTCTATCCCGAGCAGCGCGCCGAAGGCCAGATCGTGCTGGACGGCGAAAACCTGCTGACCAGCAAGCAGGATGTCGCGCTGATCCGCGCCAAGATCGGCATGGTGTTCCAGAAGCCCACGCCGTTTCCGATGTCGATCTACGACAACATCGCCTTTGGCGTGAAGCTGTTCGAGAACCTCAACGCCACCGACATGGACGACCGCGTCGAATGGGCGCTGCGCAAGGCCGCGCTGTGGAACGAGGTCAAGGACAAGCTGCAGCAAAGCGGCTCCGGTCTTTCGGGCGGACAGCAGCAGCGCCTGTGCATTGCGCGCGGCATTGCGATCAAGCCCGAGGTGCTGCTGCTCGACGAGCCGTGCTCGGCGCTGGACCCGATTTCCACCGCCAAGATCGAGGAGCTGATCGCCGAGCTCAAGAGCGAGTACACCGTGGTGATCGTGACGCACAACATGCAGCAGGCGGCGCGCTGCAGCGACTACACGGCCTACATGTACCTGGGCGACCTGATGGAGTTCGGCGAGACCGAGCAGATGTTCTTCAAGCCGCAGCGCAAGGAGACCGAGGACTACATTACCGGCCGTTTTGGCTGAAAGGGGTTGGCATGGTTGAAAAACATCTCTCATCGCAGTTCGACAGCGAACTCAAGAACGTCTCGGCACGGGTCATGGAGCTTGGCGGCCTGGTGGAGTCGCAGATCCAGCACGCGATCTATGCGCTGTCGCACTTCAGCCTGGAGGCCGTGGAGCAGGTCGTGGCGATCGAGGGCCGCGTCAACGCCATGGAGGTCGAGATCGACCATGAGCTCTCCACCATCATCGCGCGGCGCCAGCCGACGGCGCGCGACCTGCGCCTGTTGATGGCGTTCTCGAAGGCCACGGCCAACCTCGAGCGCATGGGCGACGAGGCGCACAAGATGGGGCGCATGGTGCAGTCCATCATCGAGGGCGGCGCGCCGCGCTCGCTCCCCACCATGGACCTGCGCGTGGCGGCCGACCTGGCGTCGGGCCTGCTGCGCAAGGCGCTCGATGCGTTTGCGCGCCTGGACACCAAGGCGGCGGTGGCCATCCTGCGCGAAGACGACCTGATCGACGAAGAGTTCGACGGCTTCGTGCGCAAGCTCATCACCTACATGATGGAAGACCCGCGCACCATCTCGGCCAGCCTCGACCTGCTGTTCCTGGCCAAGGCCATCGAGCGCATCGGCGACCATTCGAAGAACATGGCCGAGCTGATCATTTACCTGGTCGAGGGCAAGGACGTGCGCCACACCTCGCTCGACCAGATTGAATCGACCGTGCTCTGAAAGTGCGCGCAACGCCATGAAAAAGCTGCCCCGCGTCTTGATTGTTGAAGACGAGCCCGCGATTGCCGAGCTGATCGCCGTCAACCTGCGCCACAACGGCTTTTCGCCCATCTGGTCGGAAGACGGTGAATCGGCGCAGCGCGAGCTCGATGCCGTGCTGCCCGACGCAATTTTGCTCGACTGGATGCTGCCCGGCCAAAGTGGCCTGCAGCTGGCGCGCAAGTGGCGCGCGGACGGCCGCACCAAGGCCGTGCCCATCCTGATGCTGACCGCGCGCGGCGATGAGCCCGACAAGGTGGCGGGCCTCGATGCGGGCGCCGATGACTACATCACCAAGCCGTTTTCCACGCAGGAGCTGCTGGCGCGCATCCGCGCCGTGCTGCGCCGGCGCGCGCCCGAGCAGGTGGCCGACAGCGTGGCCATCGGCGCGCTGGTGCTCGATGCGGCCACGCACCGCGTCACGTTCCAGGACCAGGCGCTCAAGGTCGGGCCGACCGAATTCAAGCTGCTGCACTACCTGATGAAGCATGCCGAGCGCGTGCACAGCCGCTCGCAGCTGCTCGACAAGGTGTGGGGCGACCATGTGTTCATCGAGGAGCGCACCGTGGACGTGCACGTCAAGCGCCTGCGCGAGTCGCTGGGTGCGGGCAGCGTGATGGTCGAGACGGTGCGTGGTGCGGGCTACCGCCTCACGGCCCAGCCGCAGGCGCTGGCGCGGGCCTGACGCGGCCCGGCCTGAACGCGGCCGCGCGCCTGCCGCCGGTTTTTTTCTATTCATCCCAGGTCCCTATGCTTTTTCGCTTCGTGGTTTTTTTCTCGTGGCAGCTGGCGGGTGGGCTGCTGGGTTGGTGGAAGGCGGGGCCCTGGGGCGCGGCCGTGGGCGCTGGGATCGCTGCGTGGAGCTGGTTTGCCTGGGACATGGTGCGCGGCTGCGCGGGTCCTGCGCTGGCTGCGCCACGGTGACCTGGCGCAGGCGCCCCAGCTGCACGGCCTGTGGGGCGAGGCCAGCGACCGGGTGCGCCGCCTGCTGCGCCAGATGCAGGGCCAGGTGCACGAGAGCGAGCAGCGCCTGCAGGAGGTGCTGTCCGCGTTGCAGGCTTCGCCCAACGGGGTGGTCCTGCTCAACGCCGAAGGCGGTATCGAATGGTGCAACCAGATCGCGGGCGCGCATTTCGGCATCGACGCCGAGCGCGATCTGCTGCAGTCGATCGGCAACCTGGTGCGCCACCCCGACTTCAGCGCCTATTACGCGGGGCGCGACTTTGCCTCGGCCGTGGTGATTGCGGGCCGGCAAAGCACGCCAGCGCGCCCGGTGCGCCTGTCGGTGCAGCTGCACCCCTATGGCCAGGGGCGCTGCCTGCTGCTGTCGCGCGATGTGACGACGCTGGAGCAGGCCGACGCCATGCGGCGCGATTTTGTCGCCAACGTCTCGCACGAGATCCGCACCCCGCTGACCGTGCTCAGCGGCTTCGTCGAAACCTTGCAGACACTGGACCTGCCGCCCGAGGAGCAGCGGCGCTACCTGGCGCTGATGGCGCAGCAGGCCGCGCGCATGCAGAGCGTGGTCAGTGGCCTGCTGGCGCTCTCGCGCCTGGAGGGCAGCCCGCTGCCCGGCCTGGCCGAGTGGACGCCTGTGGCGCAGCTGCTGCGTGCGTGCGAGGACGAGGCGCGCGCGCTGTCGGCCCTGCTGGCGCCCACGCCCCAGCGCGTGCATGTGCTGGAGTTTCCGCCGCCGCAGGTGCTGCAGAGCGCCGGAGAGATCGCGGGCGTGCCGGCCGAGCTGCAAAGCGCGCTGTCGAACCTGGTCGGCAATGCGGTGCGCTACACCCCGACCCCCGGCACCATCAAGGTGTCCTGGACCCGGGCGCCCGACGGCGGCGCGGTGTTTTCGGTGGCCGACACCGGCCCGGGCATCGACCCGGTGCACATTCCACGGCTGACCGAGCGCTTTTACCGCGTGGACCGCAGCCGCTCGCGCGAGACCGGTGGCACGGGTTTGGGGCTCGCCATCGTCAAGCACGTGCTGCAGCGCCACGGCGCTTCGTTGCAGATCGACAGCGTGCCCGGAAAAGGCGCGACCTTTTCTGTGCATTTCCCCGCGAGCCGGCTGCGTGTGCCGGCACTGCCCACGGCCGTCAGCGCGGCTGCGGCCTGACCGCGCGCCGCAGCATCCCCGTGAAGCACGCTGCCGTGACCGCCAGCGCCAACGCGCTGGTGGCCCAGAACGGTGCGGGCGAGTGCAGCGGCGCCCAGGGGCCCAGGCCCCGGTAGGCCAGCACATACCCCAGGCCCAGGCCGCCGCCCCACAGCAGGACGCCATACACCAGCAGGGGCGCCACCGTGATGCGGTAGCAGCGCAGCAGAAACACGCACACCGTCTGCACTGCGTCGGCGACGTGGTACAGCGCCACCCACACCAGCAGCTGTGCCGTGAGCGCAATCACCTCTGCCTCCGGCGAATAGACCGCTGCAATGCGGCTTCTTACTATGAATAAAGTAGCTGAAAGTGCAATGCCCATCAGCGTTGCAAGCCGAAAACCCATCCAGGCTGCGGCGCGTGCCCGGTCTTCATCGCCCGCGCCGCGCCAGAACGCCACGCGCGCGCTGGCTGCCAGGGCCAGCGACAGCGGCACCATGTAGAGCACGGCGGCGAGGTTGGCCGCGATCTGGTGGCCCGCCGAGGCCAGCATGCCCTGGCGTGCGATGAACAGCGCCATCAGCGTGAACGAGGTGACCTCGACCGTGACCGCCAGGCCTGCCGGCACGCCGAGCCGCGCCAGCGCGCCGATCTGCCGCCAGTCGGGGCGCTCCATGCGCTGCCAGACGCGCAGCGGCCGGTACAGCGGCTGGGTGCGCAGCAGCCACAGTCCCAGGCCCAGCAGGGCGTAATTGACCGCGAGCGTGGCCCAGGCACAGCCGACGACGCCGAGGGCAGGCAGGCCGGCGCCGCCAAACGTGAACCAGACCGACAGCGGCAGCTTGACGAACAGCGAGGCCACTTGCATCCAGGTGACCAGCTTCGGATGGCCCAGCGCCTGGGTGAGCGTGCTGAACATGCGAAGCAGCAAGGCTGGCGGCAGGGCCAGCGCCAGCACGGCCAGGTACTGGCTCACCGGCGTGCGCAGGGCGGGCGGCACGCTGGTCCATTCGAGCACGGCAGCGGGGGAGAGCAGGAGCGCCATGCCCAGCGCCGACGCCATGGCGCACAGGTACAGGGCCTGGCGAAAAGACGCGCCCATGCGGGCGGGCGCATCGGCGCCGCGCTGCTCGGCCCAGACTGGCAGCAGGGCCTGCAGCACGCCCATCAGGGCGACAAAGACGCTCACGAAAATCGCCGAACCGATGGACAGCGCAGCCAGCGAGGCTTCGGAATGCCGGCCCGCCACGATGGTGTCGGTGACGCCAAACGCCATGATCGCCAGCTGCCCTGCCAGCACGGTGAGGGCGTGGCGGATGAGGGTGGTGCGCTCGGACATTCAGGGGTTGCGCCGGTAGACCCAGATGTAGTCGCTCCTGTCGGTCGGGCGCGCCAGATGGGCCGCGAGCGTCCATTGTTGCCAGTCCACATCGGGCAGCGCGCCCGGGGTGCCGCGGTCCGCCACCAGCAGCCAGGGGCAATGCGCCGTGCTCTGGACCGACTGCACGTTGAGCTTGCCGTGGTAGCGCAGCGCTGCAACCTGGCTGCGGTTGAGCCCCACGCCGAGCACGCAGGTCGGCTGTCCCAGCACCTGCAGGATGCTCTGGACCTGCGGCGCATCGCTGCGCGCATAGTTGAGCATGGGCAGCCACAGCGTCAGCAGCAGCAGCCACCCCAGCGTGGCGCCGGCGGCAGGCAGCACCAGGCTCTTCCAGATCGCGGCGCGGTGGCGGCCGGTACGCCAGGCCACCAGCGCACACCAGGCCGCGGTGGCCGCGAGGGCCACGGCCAGCGTGAAGGCCGAGAATTCCGGTACAAAGCCCGGCGCCAGCTTGGCCACGTTGGCCGCAGGCTGGGCTGGCACGCCGGTTTGCGTGGAAGTCCAGACCACCCAGATGGCAATGGCCGAGGCAGAGAAGAACAGCAGGGTGAACCAGTCGATCAGCGCTGCCACGCTGCGGCGCAGCGTTGGCAGCGCAAAGGCCGCCAGGGTCGCCATGGCCGGCAAGCCGAGCAGCAGCGCGCGGTCCGATGGCTGCGTGGTGAACGCCGCGCCCACGGCCACCAGCGCGAACCACAGCGGCAGCAGAAGGTGGCGGTGCAGCTGGCGGCTGGCGAGCTGCTTGCGCCAGCGCCACAGTGTCCACAGCGCCAGCGGCCATGCAGGCCAACAAAACCACAGCAGCAAGCGCGCAAAACTGGCCCACTCGCTGGGGCCGTCGTAGGCGCTGTCGATGCGCCAGCGCCACAGCTGCAACGACCACGCCAGCACGGCCGCCGCCAGTGCCGCGGCCAGCAAAACCAGGCCCATCGCGCGCAGGTGCCGCTGGGGCTGGCCGCTGCTGGCGGGCGAGCACAGGCACAGCGCCGCGCCGCCCAGCGCATACAGCAGCGCCAGCGCCGGCGCGCCGCTGAGCACCAGTCCGGTCAGGCCCGCCAGCAGCGCCAGCAGCGGGGCAGCCGTGCGGTAGGGGGCCGCCGCGAGCGCAAAGAACACCAGTGCCGTGCAGCACAGCTGGGTCAGGTAGGACGTGGCCTCGTGCGAGGGCTGCGCCAGGCCCAGGCAGGCGAGCAGCGCCAGCAGGCCGCCGTCGGCCATGGCGCGTGCGTAGTCGCTGGGCTGGGCTTCTCCGCCGAACGCGAAAGCCACGGGCTGCGCGCCCGGGCTGCGCGCCAGGCAGTACACGCCGTACCAGGTCGCCACCAGCGTCAGCGCGAGCAAGGCGGCAAAGGGCAGGCGCGCCGCCAGTTCGGGCGAGAGGCCTGCAGGGGCGAGCTGCATGGCCCAGGCGCCCAACCAATAGGGCAGCAGGCCATCGGTATCGGGGGGCATGCCGCCCAGCAGCGGCGCCCACCAGCTGGTGCGCCCCTGCGCCAGCTCCAGCATGTAGCCCGTAGGCGGACATGTCGGCGCCACGCCAGGGATCGCGTCCCACGAAACCTGGAACGATGTAGGCCAGGCACAGCAACAGCAGTGCCCAGCGCGGCAGCCGGCGCACGGCGCTTTGGGGGACGATGGCAGGGGTGGGCAGGTTCACGCGCTCAAGGGGAAAGGGTAAGCCGGTGGAGAATAAATGCAAACAAAAAGGCAGCGCGGTTGCCCGGGCTGCCTTTTTGGCGGGAGATGCGGAGTTTACTTCGCTGCGGTCTTGCCGAAGCGGTTGCGGAAGCGCTCCACGCGGCCACCCATGTTGTCCACCGACTTTTGCGTGCCGGTGTAGAACGGGTGCGATTCGCTGGTGGTATCCAGCTTGAACAGCGGCAGTTCGCGGCCGTCTTCCATTTTGATCATTTCCTTGCTGTTCACGCACGAACGCGTGACGAACTTGAAGCCGTTGGACATGTCCTGGAAACAAACTTCGCGGTAGTTGGGGTGAATGCCATCTTTCATGATCAATCCTTGTGGGTCAATTGCGGGAGCCGTGCACAACCCGGTGCAACCCTTGCGCCGGTGAGCATTGTGCGTACTTTCCGCAGAAAAAGCCCTCGATTATTGCACACTTGGCGAGGCTCAGCCCCCGCGGCGCATCATGTCGAAGAACTCGACGTTGGTCTTGGTGGACTTCATGTTCTTGATCATCAGCTCCATCGATTCGATCTCGTCCATGTTGTACATGAACTGGCGCAGGATGCGGGTCTTCTGCAGGATCTCGGGCGCCAGCAGCAGCTCTTCGCGGCGCGTGCCGCTGCTGTTGAGCTCGATGGCCGGGAACACGCGTTTCTCGTACAGGCGGCGGTCCAGGTGGATTTCGCAGTTGCCGGTGCCCTTGAACTCTTCAAAGATCACTTCGTCCATGCGGCTGCCGGTGTCGACCAGCGCGGTGGCGATGATGGTCAGCGAGCCGCCTTCTTCGACCTTGCGCGCGGCGCCGAGGAAGCGCTTGGGGCGCTGCAGCGCGTTGGAGTCCACACCGCCGGACAGCACCTTGCCCGACGAGGGCACGACGTTGTTGTAGGCGCGGGCCAGGCGGGTGATCGAGTCGAGCAGGATCACCACGTCCTTCTTGAGCTCGACCAGGCGCTTGGCGCGCTCGATCACCATCTCGGCCACGTGCACGTGGCGCGCGGCGGGCTCGTCGAAGGTCGAGGCGATGACCTCGCCCTTGACCGTGCGCTGCATTTCGGTCACTTCTTCAGGCCGCTCGTCCACCAGCAGCACCATCAGGTGCACGTCGGGGTAGTTGGCGCTGATGGCGTGGGCGATGTGCTGCATCATCACCGTCTTGCCGCTCTTGGGCGGCGCGACGAGCAGGGCGCGCTGGCCGTGGCCGATGGGCGCGATGATGTCGATGATGCGGCCGGTGATGTTCTCTTCGCTCTTGACCGTCGCGCTCCAGCTTCATCTGTTCCTTGGGGAACAGCGGCGTCAGGTTCTCGAACATCACCTTGTGCTTGTTCTGCTCGGGCGGGCCGTCGTTGACCTTGTCGAGCTTGGTCAGCGCGAAGTAGCGCTCGCCGTCCTTGGGCGTGCGCACTTCGCCTTCGATCATGTCGCCGGTGTGCAGGTTGAAGCGGCGCACCTGGCTGGGCGAGATGTAGATGTCGTCGGTGCTGGCGGTGAAGCTGGTGTCGGGGCTGCGCAGGAAGCCGAAGCCGTCGGGCAGGATTTCGAGCACGCCGTCGGCAAAGACCTGTTCGCCGGCCTTCGCGCGCTTCTTGATGATGGCGAACATCAGCTCCTGCTTGCGCATGCGGCCGACGTTTTCGATCTCAAGCGCTTCGGCCTGCTTGAGGACTTCAGACACGTGCAGTGCCTTGAGTTCGTTTAAGTGCATGGAATGACTCCTTGGCGGAGCTGGTATGAAATCAGGGGGGAAGGTTGATGTGTGGAGAGCTGCAGGTTGCAGCTCGACAAACCGGGGAACTCGAACGGGCCGCCAATGCGTGCGAGCCGGTGATCAGCGCAGATTATGACAGGAAAAATGGTGGGGCTGGGTTGCCGCCGGGATGGTGCGCCGCAAATGCCGGGGGCGCGGGAGGAACGGGGCTTGCGCGTCCGCCGCGCCAGCAGGGCGCAGCAGACACGCAGGACGCGGTTTCAGGCCAGTTGCTGGTCGATGAAGGCCGTCAGTTGCGCCTTGCTCATGGCGCCGACCTTGGTGGCGGCAAGCTGGCCGTCCTTGAACAGCATCAGCGTGGGAATGCCGCGGATGCCGAACTTGGCGGGGATGTCGCGGTTCTCGTCGACATTCATCTTGGCGATCGTGCAGCTTGCCTTCGTAGGTGCTCGCGACTTCGTCGAGGATCGGCGCGATCATCTTGCACGGGCCGCACCATTCGGCCCAGTAGTCCACCAGCACGGGCGTGCCGGCTTGCAGCACGTCGGCTTCAAAGCTGGAGTCGGAGATGTGTTTGATCAGTTCGCTTGCCATGGCGCTTGTCCTTAGATGCGGGGGCGGTCGGCGCTAAAGTGCGGTCATTGTGACAGAAACCCACGTCGGCACCGCAGTGGCCCTAGGGCTGAGCGCTATGAGCGTGATAGCAAAAATGCCCGCGGCGCTGGCGCCCATCGAACCATGAACACCCTACCTTTCTCCGAATCCACCCCTTTCACCTGCGAGGCGGCCGTCATCGGCGCCGGGCCCGCCGGGCTGATGGCCGCAGAGACCCTGGCACAAGCCGGCCTGACGGTGCACCTGTTTGACGCCATGCCCACCGCAGGGCGCAAGTTTCTGCTCGCTGGCAAGGGCGGCCTGAACCTCACGCACGCAGAGCCCTTCAGGACGCCTTTGCCACGCGCTATGGCGAGCGACAGGCGTCGATTGCGCCCTTGCTGGAGCACTTCGGTGCGCCACAGAT
Organism: uncultured beta proteobacterium; assembly: GCA_963703375.1. Classification (GTDB taxonomy): domain Bacteria; phylum Pseudomonadota; class Gammaproteobacteria; order Burkholderiales; family Burkholderiaceae_C; genus Simplicispira. The sequence continues at coordinate 1,724,220 of CAVPEF010000004.1, forward strand.
GCGCGCGTGGGCCCAGGGGCTGGGCATCGAGACGTTCGTCGGAACCTCGGGCCGCGTCTTCCCCACCGACATGAAGGCTGCCCCCTTGCTGCGGGCCTGGCTGCAGCGCCTGCGTGGCCTGGGCGTGCGTTTTCACATGCGCCACCGCTGGATCGGGTTGGGACGCCAGCGGCGCACTGCAGTTCACGGCGCCGGCCGGCAACGTGCAGGTGAACGCGCGCACCGCAGTGCTGGCGCTCGGGGGCGCGAGCTGGGCACGCCTGGGCTCGGACGGCGCCTGGGCGCCCTGGCTGGCGGCGCGCGGCATTGCCGTGTCTGCCTTGCGGCCGGCCAACTGCGGCTTTGACGTGCTCGGGCAGGGCCCGGCGCCCGCGGGCGAGACCCGTCGCGCGTTTCTCAAGGAACTCGTGGGCCAGGGCGCGGCCCCCGACGTGGGATGGACGCCGCACTTCACGGAGCGCTTTGCGGGACAGCCCTTCAAGTCGGTGGCCATTGCGTTCACGGACAGCGCAGGGCGCCATTTCAGCCGGCGCGGCGAATTCGTCGCCACCGCCACGGGCGTGGAGGGCAGCCTCATCTATGCCGTCTCGGCGCTGCTGCGCGATGAAATCGCGGCCCATGGCAGTGCCACCTTCGCGCTCGACCTGTTGCCCGACCACACACCCGAGCGCGTGCTGGCCGAGGTGCGCCATCCGCGTGGCACGCGCTCGCTGTCCAGCCACCTCAAGAGCCGACTGGGGCTCGATGGCATCAAGATGGCGATCCTCTACGAGCAGCTGGGCAAGCAGGGCGTGGCCGATGCTTTTCGCCTGGCCGCGGCCATCAAGGCGCTGCCGGTCACCGTGGTGGCCGCGCGCCCGCTCGATGAAGCCATCAGCACGGCCGGCGGCGTGCGCTTCGAGGCGCTCGATGCGCAGCTCATGCTGGCCGCGCTGCCCGGCGTGTTTTGTGCCGGTGAAATGCTCGACTGGGAGGCGCCCACGGGCGGCTACCTGCTGACCGCCTGCATGGCCACGGGCCTCAGAGCCGGGCAGGGCGCAGCGCACTGGCTGCAGGCGCAGCACGGCGCAGTGGGTGCCTGACACGGCGGCAGGGCCACGCCCCGGAGGGCAATGGGGCGTGTCCGATCCATGCGCCAATCTTCCCCTGCACGGCGCGCCGCGCGGCCGCGTTCCCTGAAGCGGGAGTGCCGGTCGGCCGTGTGGGCTGGACGTGGCGGGCCCGGCGGAAAGGCCGTGCGCAGGTCCTAAGATACATCTTGGGACGGAATTTTTGCTCTCCGGCCCCGCTTTGACAAGGACTGCGCATGTTGTCTTTTTTCCCGATCCGCGCCCATGCGCCAGCGGCATGGCGCGCGCTGCGTGCTCTGGCGGCGTGCTGCGTGCTCGGCGTGAGTGCCTGCAGCAGCCTGCCCCGGGTCGTGCCGGACCTGGCCCGACCGACCCAGCCCGTGCGGCTCGAAGGCGTCCAGGGCCCGCTGTCGGCCGCGCAGAGCAAGGCCATCCTGGATCGCCTGCGCAGCCGCAGCCCGAACACCGACATTTTCGCGCGCCACCTGGCGCTCGAAGAGGCCATCGTCGGCAGCCCGCTGACCACCGGCAACCGGGTGCAGCTGCTGCGCGATGGACCGGCCACCTACACCGCGATGCTCGCCGCCATCGAGGGCGCGCGCGACCACATCCACATCGAGACCTACATCTTCGACGACGACGAGGTCGGCCAGCGGTTTGCCAATGCCCTGGTGGCCAAGCAGCGCCAGGGCGTACAGGTCAACCTGATCCGCGACAGCGTCGGCACGATCCGCACGCCCACGGCGTTTTTTGCGCAAATGGAGGACGCTGGCGTGCACGTGCTCGAATTCAACCCGATCAATCCGCTGCTGGCGCGCAAGCACTGGGAGCTGAACCAGCGCGACCACCGCAAGCTCTTGATCGTCGATGGCAAGATCGCGTTTCTCGGCGGCATCAACATCAGCGGCGTGTATTCGAGCGGCTCGTTCAAGGCCCTCACGCCGGCCCGCCCCGACGCCAAGCTCGCCTGGCGCGACACCGACCTGCAGCTGGAGGGGCCCGTCGTCGCGGAGCTGCAAAAGCTGTTCCTCGCGGCGTGGGCCGCGCAGGGCGGCGAGCCGCTTGCGGTGCGCCACTGGTTTCCGATGCCCGAGCGCGTGGGGCACGACATCGTGCGCGCCATTGGCAGCTCGCCCGAGGAGCCGTTCAGCCTGATCTATGCCACGCTGCTGTCGGCGATTGACAGCGCCGAAACCAGCATACAGATCACCAACGCCTATTTCGCGCCCGACCCGCAGCTGCTCGCGGCGCTCGAAGGCGCGGCGCGGCGCGGCGTCGAGGTGACGCTGATCCTGCCGAGCCAGACCGACTCGTGGCTGGTGTTCCACGCCGGGCGCGGCTACTACGGCCAGCTGCTGCGCGCGGGCGTGAAAATCTACGAACGGCGCGGGCGCGTGCTGCACTCCAAGACCGCGCTGGTCGATGGCGTCTGGGCCACGGTGGGGTCGACCAACCTCGACTGGCGCAGCTTCCTGCACAACCACGAGCTCAATGCCGTGGTCCTGGGCCCCGAGTTCGGCCAGCAGGTGGCCGCCATGTTCCGCAAGGACCTGGCAGCGTCCGACGCGGTGACGCTGGAGCAGTGGGAGCGCCGGCCACTGCACCTGCGCCTCCAGGAGGGCTTTGCGCGGCTGTGGGAGTACTGGCTCTGAAATAAGGGCCAAAAGTGCTCCAAACGCTGGACTGGCAAGCGCTTGCAGCTATCAAAAATGAAACCCCCTGGGGCTGTGGCAGCGCCAGGGGTTTTTGCCGGGCCGCCCGGCCGGGGCCGGGTGCGGCGGGAAGGCTCAGGCGCCGCGCGTCACGGGCACGTCGGCGTTCTTGCCATAGGCGCCGTACTTGCCCAGCTCCCACTTGGCGATGGCGTTGCGGTGCACTTCGTCGGGGCCGTCGGCAAAGCGCAGCGTGCGCGCGCCGGCGTAGGCGTAGGCCAGCGGGAAGTCGTCGCACATGCCGCCGCCGCCATGCACCTGCATGGCCCAGTCGATGACCTGGCAGGCCATGCTGGGCGCCACCACCTTGATCATGGCGATCTCGGTGCGCGCGACCTTGTTGCCGGCGGTGTCCATCAGCCAGGCGGCCTTGAGCGTGAGCAGGCGCGCCATGTCGATCTTGCAGCGCGCCTCGGCGATGCGCTCCTGCGTCACGGTCTGCTGGGCCACGGTCTTGCCGAACGCGCGCGCGACTGCTGGCGCGCTTGCACATCAGTTCGAGCGCGCGCTCGGCCAGGCCGATCAGGCGCATGCAGTGGTGGATGCGCCCGGGGCCCAGGCGCCCCTGCGCGATCTCGAAGCCGCGGCCCTCGCCCAGCAGGATGTTGCCGACCGGCACGCGCACGTTCTCGAAGGTCATCTCGACGTGGCCGTGCGGCGCGTCGTCGTAGCCGAACACGTTGAGCGGGCGGATGATGGTGATGCCGGGGGTGTCGGCCGGCACCAGCACCATGCTTTGCTGCGAATGGCGCGCGGCCTCGGGGTCGGTCTTTCCCATGGTGATGAAGACCGCGCAGCGCGGGTCGGCCGCGCCCGAGATCCACCACTTGCGGCCGTTGATGACGTATTCGTCGCCCTGGCGCTCGATGCGTGTTGCGATGTTGGTCGCGTCGCTCGAGGCCACGTCCGGCTCGGTCATCGCGAAGGCCGAGCGGATCTGGCCTTCGAGCAGCGGCTTGAGCCAGCGCGCCTTGTTGGCCTCGTCGCCGTAGCGGGCGATGGTTTCCATGTTGCCGGTGTCGGGCGCCGAGCAGTTGAACACCTCGCTGGCCCATGGCACGCGGCCCATGATTTCGGCCAGCGGCGCGTATTCCTGGTTGGTCAGGCCCGCGCCCTCGTAGCCCGAGGCGGCGGCGCTGTCGACCGGCAGGAACAGGTTCCACAGGCCCGCGGCCTGGGCCTTGGGCTTGAGGTTTTCGATCGTGCTGAGCGCGCTCCAGCGCTTGCCGGCGGCCGTGTTGGCGGCCAGCTCGGCGGCGTACTGGGCTTCGGCGGGGTAGATGTGCGCGTCCATGAACTGGAGCAGCCGGGCCTGCAGCTCCTTGGTCTTGGGGGAATAGTCAAAGTCCATGGGGTCCTCCGTAAAAAATGGATGCCGGCTCAGCCGCGCTGCGCAAAGGCCCAGGCCAGCTCGGCCATGGGCCGCGCGCCTTCGCCCGAGGCCTTGGCCTGCGCGCTCGACGCCGTGCCGGCCTCCACACGCTTGGCGATGCCCTGCAGGATCGCGGCGATGCGGAACATGTTGTAGGCCATGTAGAAGTTCCAGCCGGCGCGCAGCTCTTGCGGCGTGGCCAGGCCCGTGCGTTCGCAATAGCGCGCGATGTAATCGTCCTCGCTGGGAATGCCCAGCGCCGCCAATTCCAATCCGCCGATGCCGCGGAACATGCCGGCCGGGATGTTCCAGGCCATGCAGTGGTAGCTGAAGTCGGCCAGCGGATGGCCCAGCGTGGATAGCTCCCAGTCGAGCACGGCGATCACGCGCGGCTCGGTCGCGTGGAACATGAGGTTGTCGAGGCGGTAGTCGCCGTGCACGATGGAGACGCGGCTTTCGTCGCGCGCGCTCGCCGGCATGTTCGCGGGCAGCCACGCCATCAGCCGCTCCATCTCGGGGATGGGCTGGGTGACCGAGGCGAGGTACTGCTTGCTCCAGCGCCCGATCTGGCGGTCGAAGTAGTTGCCTGGCTTGCCGTAGCCGGCCAGGCCCCGATCGGCGAACGGCACGGTGTGCAGCGCGGCGATCACGCGGTTCATCTCGTCGTAGATGGCGCCGCGCTCGGCCGGCTCCATGCCCGGCAGGGACTGGTCCCAGAGCACGCGGCCCTGCATGAATTCCATGATGTAGAAAGCGCGGCCGATGACGGACTCGTCCTCGCACAGCACGTGCATCTGCGGCACGGGCACGCCGGTGCCGTGCAGGCCGCGCATCACCGCGAATTCGCGCTCGACCGCGTGGGCCGAGGGCAGCAGCTTGGCCACGGGGCCGGGCTTGGAGCGCATCACATAGCTCCTGCCGGGCGTGATGAGCTTGTAGGTCGGGTTGGACTGGCCGCCCTTGAACATCTCGACCTCCAGCGGGCCGGCAAAGCCTTCGAGGTGCTGCGCGAGCCAGGCGCTCAGGGCGGCAGTGTCGAACGCGTGCGATCCCGGGACCGCCCGGGTGCCGATGAAGTGGTCGAAATTGCCCATGGGGTTCAGTGCTCCATTTCAGTGATGCGCATCAGGGCGCCGCGGTCGCGCACCACCAGGCCGCCCGGCTCGATGCGGATGGTGTCCTCGCGCTCGAGGGCCTTGAGTTCCTGGTTGACGCGCTGGCGCGAGGCGCCCAGCAGTTGCGCCAGCTCTTCCTGCGCCAGCTGCAGGCCAATGCGCACCTCGTCGCCGTGCGCGAGGCTCGGAATGCCGTAGCTGCGCACCAGGTGCAGCAGTTGCTTGGCCAGGCGCGCGCGCAGCGGCAGCGTGTTGAGGTCTTCGACCAGGCCGTAGAGCTGGCGGATGCGCCGCGAATGCAGGCGCAAGAGTGCGTCGTAGAGCTCGACATGCGTCTCGAGGATCTTCTTGAAGTCGGCCTTGGCAACGCACAGCGTGGTCGTGTCGCCGTGCGCGTAGGCGTCGTGCGTGCGCCGGTCGCCATCGAAGATCGAGACGTCGCCAAACCAGATGCCCGGCTCGACATAGGTCAGCGTGATCTGCTTGCCCGAGATCGAGGTCGAACTCACGCGCACCGCGCCCCGGGCGCACGCCACCCATTCCTCGGGCGGGTCGCCGCGGGCGGCGATGAGGGTGCCATCCTTGTAGCGTTTGACGTAGGCGCATCGCAGTATGTCGTGGCGGAGGGACGGGGAGAGGGATGAAAACCAGCGACCGGAGTTGATCGCTTCACGTTCTTCGATGGTAAGAATCGGGTCGTCCATGGGCTGTCTTGTGGGTGACTGGGGGATGGCTTCATTGTCACGCGTGGGACCGGCGCGGCGCGGTGCGGCCTGTCGCCAAAGTGCTTGTGCCCGGCGTGCCTTGCTGGCCCGCAGCGCCGTGTGGGCGCTGCCCGGCTGGCCCGCCGGATTTTGGGTGAAAATGGCCTACAGCGCTTACCGGTTAAGCACTGATAGCTATTGATTCAGTAGCGCGCGGGGCGCTTTTCGAGAAACGCGGCAATGCCTTCGCCGGCGTTGGGGTGGTAGAGGTTGCGCAGAAAGTGCGCGCGCTCGGTCGCCAGCTGCTCGGCCAGGGTGTGCTGCGGCGCCTCGGCCAGCAGCTCCTTGGCGCTGGCCAGCGCGTTGGGCGCGCGGGTGTTGAGCTGCCGCGCCAGGGCCAGGGCCCCGGCGAGGGCCTGGCCGGGCGCGGCCAGGCGGTTGACGACGCCGAGCGCATGCAGCCGCTCGGCCGCGATGCCGTCGCCGCACAGCAGCAGCTCGGCCGCCAGCTGGCGCGGCAGGGCCTGCGCCAGGCTCCAGCTCGCGCCGCCGTCGGGCGACAAGGCCACGCGGCTGTAGGCCGTCGAAAACACCGCGTCGCGCCCGGCCACGATCAGGTCGCAGGCCAGCGCCAGCGAGAAGGCCGCGCCCGCTGCCGCGCCCTCGACCGCCGCGATCACGGGCTTGGGGTAGGTGCGCAGCGTTTCAATCCACTGGTGCAGCCCGTCGAGGCTTTGCGCCGGCACCTCGGCGCCCTGGGCACGGTGGGCCTGCAGGCGGTGCAGGTTGTCGCCGGCGCTGAAGGTGCCGCCTGCGCCGGTGATGACCACGCTGCGCACGTCGGCGCTGCTCTCGCAGCCGTTGAGCGCCTCGACGCCGGCGGCGTACAGGCCCGGGTCGAGCGCATTGCGCAGGCCCGGGTTGCTCAGGGTCAGGACGAGGGTCTGGCCCTCGCTGGTGCTGTGGAGTTCTGCGGGCATGGGCGGGGCGGGCGGTGGGGTGGGCGCGGTGCGGCGCGGGTCACTCTTCCTCGTGCAGCAGGCTCAGGCCGATGGCGCCACGCCGGCGCAGCCAGGGGCTGGGGCGGTAGCGCGGGTCGCCGTAGACGGTCTGCAGGTTGAACAGCACTTCCAGGATGTTGGTCGGCCCCCAGCGGTTGCCCATGGCCAGCGGGCCCATGGGGTAGCCCAGGCCGAGCGTGACGGCGGTTTCGAGGTCCTTGGGGCTGCAGATGCCTTGCTGGCAGATGTCGCTGGCGATGTTGACGATGGTCGCCACCACGCGCTGCGTGACGAAGCCGCCGCTGTCGCGGATGACGCTCACGGCCTTGCCGTCGCGCGCGAACAGCGCGTGCGCGGCGTTGCGGATGTCCACGCGCGTGGCCGGGTTCGTGGCCAGCACGCGCCGGCGCGTGCTGGCGTCGTCGATCAGCATGTCGATGCCGACCGTGCGCGCCGGGTCGAGCCGCTCGACCACGGCCACGGTGGTCACATCAAACCCGAGCGGCGCCACCAGCGTCAGTGCCGTGGGCGAGGGCGCGGTGCCGGTCTCGATGGCCGCGCCGAGGTCCTTGAGCAACTGGTACAGCTCGGCACGGCGCGCCGCGCGCGGCGACACCCAGACGGGCGGGGTCTCTGCCACGACCGGGGTGGCCGGTTCTGCGGGCAGCTGCGCCACGCCATCGGCGTAGCGGTAGAACCCGGCGCCGGTCTTCTTGCCGAGCATGCCGCCGGCCAGCCGCTGGGCCGTGATGGGGCTCGGCCGAAAGCGCGGCTCGTCGTAGTACTGGCGGTAAATCGATTCCATGACCGGGTGCGACACGTCGAGCGCCGTCAGGTCCATCAGTTCGAACGGCCCAAGCTTGAAGCCCGCCTGGTCGCGCAGGATGCGGTCGATGGTGGCAAAGTCCGCCACGCCTTCACCGACGATGCGCAGCGCCTCGGTGCCAAAGCCGCGGCCCGCGTGGTTGACGATGAAGCCCGGCGTGTCCTGCGCCTGCACGGGCGTGTGGCCCATCTGCTGCGCGAAGCGCGCGAGCGCCGCGCAGACGCCCGGATCGGTCTGCAGGCCGGCCACCACCTCGACCACCTTCATCAGCGGCACGGGGTTGAAGAAGTGAAAGCCCGCCAGGCGCTCCGGGCGCTGGAGGCCCGCGCCGATGGCGGTGACCGACAGCGACGAAGTGTTGGTGGCCAGCACGGCGCCGGGCGCCAGAACGCCTTCGAGCGCGGCAAACAGCGCCTGCTTGGCGTCCAGCCGCTCGACGATGGCTTCGACCACCAGGGAGCAGGGCGCCAGGTCGGCCATGCCACCGGCGATGTGCAGCCGCTGCTCCAGTTCGGCCACCTGGGCCGCGTCCATTCGGCCTTTGTCTGCGAGCCGCTGCCATTGGGCCCGGATGCTGCTGCGCGCGGCCTCGGCAGCGCCGGGCAAAACGTCGTGCAACCAGACCTGGCTGCCCGCCTGGGCCGCGATCTGGGCGATGCCGCGTCCCATGGCCCCAGAGCCGACGACGCCTACGGTAGAAAATTCGATGGTCATACCGGCATTATCTCTGTGGCCAGAGGCAATCTACCTATGCAAGAATGATGGCGAAATATTAGAAATAAATGTGAAACTTAGTAACACGTTATTCGGCATTGGTTTGGGTCTGGCAGCGGGCCATGCACCGGCGCTGTCGCTGGGCAATGCCCAGGGGCGTGTGGTGCTGGGCCAGCCGATCGACCTGGTCTTCGAGGTCCGCACCGATTCCGGCGTCGGCCTCGATGCCGCCTGCCTTGCCGCCGATGCCCTGCAGGGCGAGACCAAAATCGACAGCACGCGCCTGCGCCTGGTCTTGCAGCCTGCGGGTGCAGGACAGGTGCCCACGGTGCGCGTGCGCTCGTCGGTCGTGGTCAATGAGCCGGTGTTGACGGTGCGTTTGAGCGCAGGCTGTTCCGGCGCCATCGCACGCACTTACCATTTCTTTGCCGAGATGCCGGCCAGCGTGGCTGCCGGCACCGCGCCGGTGGCCATTCCTTCCTTCAAACCGTTGCCAGCGGTGGCGCCGGCGGGCGACCCCGAGCGCAATGCGCCGCAGGGCGCCGCGCCTGCGGCCGCGCCGCGGCGCGCCACCACGCCAGTGGCCGAGACGCCGCGCAAGGCGGTGGCCTCCGGCAAGCCCGCGGCGCGCAGCGCAGCGCGCGCGCCAGCGCCCGTGGCCGCACTCCCGTCGCGCCTGGTGGTGGAGCCGCTGGGCCACTGGCTGGACAGCGGTGAGCCCACGCCCTTGCCGCTGCGTCTGTCGGCGCAGTTGGCGGCCCCCGCGCAAGAGGGGACGGACGCCCAGCGCGCCGAGGCCACCGCGCTCTGGAAAGCCTTGAACACGCCGGTATCCGAGGTGCAAGCGGCGAACGAACGCCTGCGCCAGCAGCAGGCCGAGGCCGCCGCTGCGCGCACCCGGGCTGCGGCGGCGCAGGCCACCGCGGCAGAGCTCGAGCAGCGCCTGGCCCGCGATCAGGACGAGCGTTTTTCTGCCAGCGTGGTGTACGCCCTCGTGGCGCTGCTGGCTGCTGCGCTGGCCGTGCTCGGGCTGTTGTGGAGCCGTGCGCGCACGCAGGCGCAGCGGGCCGAGCAGGCGTGGCGCGGCCTGGTGGCGTCCAGCGCCAGCGCCCCCGAAACCGATTTCGCGGCGTCCGTTGCGCCGCAGCCGCTCCCTGCGGCCGCGCCGGAGCCAGCGCCACGGGCCGCCGAGCCCGCGCCGGGGGCGCCTTCGGGCGCGGACCTGTCGCCCGACATGGCGGCCGAAGACGCCCATGGTGCATGGCCTCCGACGGCCGCCAGCGCCCCGGCCGCGCCGGCGGAGGTGGTCAACCCCGAAGACCTGTTCGACCTGCAGCAGCAGGCCGAGTTTTTTGTCTCGGTGGGCGAACACGACCAAGCCATCGACGTCATGAAACGGCACATCGCCGACAACGAGCGCAGCTCGCCGCTGGCTTATCTGGAACTGCTGCGGCTCTACCACTCGCTCAGCCGCGTGGGCGATTTCAACACCCTGCGCGAGCAGTTCCACCGCTATTTCAACGCGCAGATTCCCGAGTTCACCGCGTTCCACCGCGCCAGCCGCACGCTGCTGGACTGGCCCGAGGCGCTGGCGCAGATCGAAGCGCTGTGGAGCGATGCCGCCGTGCTGGCGCTGCTCGAGGGCCTGCTGTTTTGCCACGAGGGCACCGACACCGCGCGCTTTGACCTGGCCGCCTACGACGATTTGCTGCTGCTGTACGCCATTGCCCGCACCACGCCACCGAGCGCCCGCGGCGCACCGCCGCCCCGGGCACGCACCACGCCGCTGGCGGCGCCCGAATTGCCGCCGGCGCCCGAACCCCCAACGCTGACGCCCCAGGCAGTGGCCGCGCTCTTCGAGCCCGCGGATTCCGGCAACTTGATGGAGTACGACCTGGAACTGGTGTCGGATTCGAGCTATGCCGCTTTGGGCCTCGACACGCCCGCGGCAGCGCCAGCGGCGCTTGCGCCGTCGCTCGACATGGATCTCGACCTGGACCTGGATTTGACCGAGCCGGCCGGCGTCGACGACTGGGCGCTGCCACCCCTGACCGTCAGCGAGCTGCCCGCGATGCCGGTGACGCCGCCGCCCCAGCCCGAACAGCCGCGTGGCTTTGGTGCCAACAGCGACCGCGTCGAAGCGCGCTTCGACCTCGAGGAACGCAAGCCCGGCTGAGCGCGTTCTGGCGCTGCAGCGGGCGGTTTTGTGACTGTGGTTTTGATAGCTTCAAGCGATTGACAAGCAAGCGTTTGAGGCCTTTTTCATGCGCATTCAATGCGGCGCTTGCAGGGCCTGTTGCAGCTGCGCCGCGGCCGCCTCCGGGTCGGGCGCATTGACCAGCGGCGCGCACCACCGCAATCGAGCCGACGCCGGTGGCGCGCACCTGGGCGAAATGCTCGGCGCCGATGCCGCCAATCGCCACCAGCGGGTAGCTCGTGCATCAGGCGCGCATAGGCGGCCAGCCGGCCCAGGCCCTGCGGGGCCGTGGCCATGCGCTTGAGCGTCGTCGGGAACACCGCGCCCATCGCGATATAGCTCGGGCCCACGGCATCGGCGCGCAGCATTTCGGCGTAGCCATGGGTGCTCACGCCGAGGCGCAGGCCGGCGCCGCGCAGCGCGTCCAGGTCTTCGGGGCGCATCGCGTCGAGGTCTTCCTGGCCCAGGTGCACGCCGTAGGCGCCCGCGGCGATGGCCGCCTGCCAGTGGTCGTTGATGAACAGCAGCGCGCCCGTGCCTTGCACCGCCTGCACGGCCGCGCGCACCTCGCGCGCGATGGCGGCGGTGTCCTCGGACTTGAAGCGCAGCTGCACCGTCGGCACGCCGGCGCGCGCCATGCGGCCCACCCAGGCCGCGTCGGGCAGCACGGCGTACAGGCCGAGCGCCTGCGGGCACGCGGCGAAAGCGTGCTGCCGTGGCAGGGCCTGCAGGCCGAAGTCCTGCGGCGCGTCGGGCCAGGTGGCGGCATCGACAGCGCCCGTGCGCGCGGCGCGGGCCTGCCAGGCGCGCGCCAGGCATTCGGCATCGGCGGCGATGAAGCCGAGCGCGCTGCAGGCCGCCAGCGCCGCGCGGTACACCGGTGAGGGGTCGTCGGAGGCCGGGACCGGCTGCGGCGCGCTCGGCGTGAACGTGCCCGTGTGGTGGCGCACGATGTCCTGGGCCAGGGTGTCGGTGTCGGTCATAAAAAGGTCTCAGGCCGAGGGCTGTTCGTGGTGCCAGAACGGCGTGCCGAGCACCGGCGTGCTGGGCTGGGCGCTGTCCTGCGCCGGCCATGGCACCGGCGCGGCGGGCGCTGCGGCCGGCCTGCACGGCGTCGGCAAAGGCGCCGGCCATCGCGACCGGGTCCTGCGCCAGCGCCACGGCGGTGTTCAGCAGCACGCCGTCGTAGCCCCATTCCATCACCTGGCAGGCGTGCGAGGGCAGGCCCAGGCCCGCGTCGACCAGCAGCGGCACGGCGAGCCGCTCGCGCAGCACCTGCAGCGCATAGGGGTTGACCGGGCCGCGCCCGGTGCCGATCGGCGCGGCCCAGGGCATGACGGCCTGGCAGCCGACATCGACCAGGCGCTGGCACAGCACCAGGTCTTCGGTGCAGTAGGGCAGCACCTGGAAGCCGTCGCGGATGAGCTGCTCGGCCGCGTCGACCAGGTTCAGCGTGTCGGGCTGCAGCGTGTAGTCGTCGCCGATCAGTTCGAGCTTGATCCAGGGCGTGTCGAACACCTCGCGCGCCATCTGCGCGGTGGTGATGGCTTCCTGCACGCTGTGGCAGCCGGCGGTGTTGGGCAGCACCGGCACGTCGAGCTCGCGCAGCAGCTCCCAGAAGCTGTTGTGGCCGGCGTCCGCGTCGCCGCTGCCCTGGCGGCGCAGCGAGGCCGTGACCATGGCCGGGCGCGCGCGCTGCACCGCGGCTTCGAGCACGGCCGGCGACGGGTAGCGCGCCGTGCCCAGCAGCAGGCGGCTGGAAAAGGATCTGGCCGTACAGGACCAGGGCGTCGTCAGAAGGGGTGGTGTTCATGGCATTGCGCGGCGCTCAGCCGCCGGTGACGGGACGAGATGACTTCGACGCGGTCGCCCGCCTGCAGCCGGTGGTGCGCGTGCTCGGCGCTCGGCACGAAGACGGTGTTGACCGCGACCGCGAACGGCGGCCGCGCGGTGATGGCGGCCAGGGCGTCGGCGACGGTGGCGCCGTCGGGCAGCTGGTGCGGTTTCTGGTTGATCAGTGATGTTCATGGCAGAGAGAGAGCGCTGGGCGCGCCTTGCAAATCCACGGCCAGGTCGAAGGCACTGGCCAGCGGCGATTGTCCGGTCTGCAGCAGCTCCAGCACCACGTCGAGCAGGGCCGGCGCGATCATGAAGCCGTGGCGGTACAGGCCGTTGACTTCGCAGCACGCGCGGCCGCTGTCTGGCGGATGGCGGGCAGGTTGTCGGGCAGGGTCGGGCGGCACTGCGTGGCGATCTCGACGATGCGCGCTTCGGCAAAGCCCGATGCACGGCATAGGCCGCGCTCAGCAGTTCCAGCGTCGAGCGCACGCTGGCGGGCGACATGTCGTCGGACTCGATCTCGGTCGCGCCGATCACGAACAGGTGGTCTTGCTTGGGCGCGATGTAGAGCGGGTAGCGCGGGTGCACCAGGCGCGTGGGGCGCTGCAAGCACACCTCGGGCGCGTGCACGCGCACCACCTCGCCGCGCACGCCGCGCAGCGCGCGCCACTGCGGCGCGCGCGCCCAGGCCGCGGCAGTCGAGCAGCCAGTCGGGCTGGCCCGGCGTGCCGGGGGCAAAGTCGGCCGGCGCGCGCGGCGTGTGCCAGTGCACGGCCACGCCCAGCTGCGCCATCTCGTGCGCAGCAGCGCGTCCAGCAGCTGGCGGTTGTCCAGCTGGCCTTCGCCGGGCAGGTACAGGCCCTGCGCAAAGCGCCCGGCCAGCGCCGGCTCGCATGCGCGCCAGGCCGGTGCTGTCGAGCGCCTGCATCGCCGGCAGTGCCGGCAGCGCGCTGTGCGTGGTCTCGAACTGCAGGCGCAGGCGCGCCGCTTCCGGCGCGTCCTGCCGGTGCCAGACCACCAGCGTGCCGTTCTTGCTGGAAGAACACCGGCGCGTGCAGCGTGCGCCAGCAGCTGTGGCCAGCGCGCGAGCGCGTGCTGGCCCATGCGCACCACGCCGGGCTCGGTCACGGCCGACTCGGCCAGCGGCGCCAGCATGGCGGCCGCCACGCGCGCGGCGCTGCCGTGGCCGGCGGCGTCCTGCCTGCCTCGTACACGGCCACCGCGTGGCCGGCGCGCGCCAGCGCCACCGCCAGCAGCCGGCCCATGAGGCCGGCGCCCAGAACCGCAAAAGAGGAAGGCTGAGAAATCATCGTTGTCCGTTGGTGGGGTACACGGACAAAACGGGCGGGCGCCGGTGCTGGAAACTCCCCACGCCAGCATGACCTGGATCGGGTAACGGGGCACTAGTGTCGCGTCCCCGATCCCCTGTCGGCTTGCACTTGCCCTCGACTCACAGCACTGCGTTGCAGTCCTTGCCCATACGCTCGTATGGGCTGCGGTCTGCGCCTTGCGCTGTGGGCCGATGGCGGCGCGCAAGCTGCGACACGCGATCGGGGACGCGACACTAGCGGCCCCAGGGTGTTTCTCAGTCCGCGCCAGTCTGGCGGGACACCCCTGTTTCGTCCTAGCCGGAATTACAGCACAAGCCGCCAGCGCCCGCCTTGACGTGGCGCATAGGCCATAATTTTTGGCATGACACAAACGACCCTCCCGGCCGCCAGGCCCGCGCGCTATGTGCGTGTGCTCTCGATTGCCGGCTCCGACAGCGGCGGCGGCGCCGGCATCCAGGCCGACCTCAAGACCTTCAGCGCGCTGGGCTGCTACGGCATGACCGCGATCACCGCGATCACCGCGCAGAACACCGAGGGCGTGCGCGCCATCCACGGCGTTCCGCCCGACATGCTGCAGCGCGCAGATCGATGCCGTGGTCGAGGACATCGGCGTGGACGCGGTCAAGATCGGCATGCTGCATTCGCCCGAGGTGGTGCGCGTGGTCGTCAAGGCCATCGCGCGCCACCAGATGCTGCAGGTGGTGCTCGACCCGGTCATGGTCGCCACCAGCGGCGACCGCCTGATGGCAGAGGAGACCGTGGGCGTGCTGGTGCAGCGAGCTGTTTCCGCTGGCCACCGTCGTCACGCCCAACCTCGACGAAGCGGCGCTGCTGCTCGGCCGCCCCATCGACGGTGCCGACGCGCTCGACGAGGCCGCCAGCGCGCTGCTCGCGCTGGGCGCGCCGGCCGTGCTGCTCAAGGGCGGGCACCTGCCGGGCGACGACCGTGGTCGATGTGCTGGCGCTGGCCGGCGGCGGGCGGCTGCGCCTGCAGTCGCCGCGCATTGCCACGCACAACGGCCACGGCACGGGCTGCACGCTGTCGTCGGCGATTGCCGCGCACCTGGCGCTGGGCCTGCCGCTGCCGCAGGCGGTGGAGCAGGCGCGCGCCTACATCCTGGGCGCGATCGCGGCCGGCGCCGCCGTGCGCACGGGGCATGGCCACGGCCCGCTGAACCACGGTTATGCACCGGTGGTGCAGCGCGTGCTGCACCCCTGAGATGGCGCACCCGCGCGAGCGCGCGGTCCGCGCTTTACCAGCCCCAGGCCAGGCGCCGCGCGATCCAGCCTTGTTGCCCGCCTTCGCGCTGCACCTGCGCCCAGTCGCCCGATTTTTTCAGCGTCTTCACGACCTCGTGCTGCTCCAGCTGGCCCACGCGCCGGTGCTGCTGGCCGGGGCCGGCGCGCAGGTTGGCCGTGCGGGCGGTGACCAGCATGTGCGGCACATTCTGGGTCAGCGGGGCGTGGATCCAGCCGAGCGTGGCCTCGTGGTCCTTTACGCGCAGCCACTGGCCCTTGCGCTGCGTGACCTGCAGCGGGTAGCCCGAGGCCAGCTCCCACAGCGTGGTCGACCGGGTCGTGGGCGCTTCGCGCACGTTCACGCTCGCGCCCTTCACGCTGACGAATTCTTGCGCGCGTGCGGCGGCGGCCGGCAGGCAGGACAGGGCGGCAGCTGCAGCCAGGCCGAGGGCGGCCACGGAAAGCGAGAGACGGCGGGTCAGAAACAGCACGGGAACAACACTCCTTGTAGACAGACGCATGGGGATCCATGCGCCCGGTCCGACAGGGCGCTGCCGGTGAAGTTCCGGCGTATTCCATAAAAAGTGAGCTGCTGGCGCTGGCGCAGCCTGGGTTTCAGGCTGGTTTCGGCTCCAAACGCAGGATCAGCGTGCGCTTGGTGCTCATGATTACATAGCGCCGGCCCAGGGCCGGACCGGTCACGCCTGGCGCGCGCCCGCGGCCAGCGTGCCGGCACCGGGCCGCGTCCGCGTGGCATACGCGAGCACAAAGCACAGCGCCAGCGTCGGCAGGGCCGAGCCCAGCGCCGGCGCGAGTCGGGGCACCAGGTGGTAGAACGCGATGCCCGCCAGCCACAGCGCGATCGGCGCGGCGTGCGCCTGGCGCGCCTGCGCCAGCAAGGCCGCAGCGCTCGCGCCAAAGGCCAGGCGCCCCAGGATCACGCCAAACAGCGGCACGAAGACCGAGCTGAGCAGCAGCAGGAAGGGTTCGAGGCTGTGCATCGGCAGCACCAGCGCCAGCAGCGTGCACAGCAGCGCGATCGCGATGCCCCAGCGGCGCACGCTCCAGCGCGGCCGCAGGCTGTGGGCCGAGACGGCGCCCGAATAGGCGTCGCCATAGGCGTTGTCGACTTCGTCGATGAGGATCAGCGACAGCGCGATCAGCCCGCCCTGCGCCAGCAGCAGCGCGGTCACCAGGTCCTGGCTGGGCAGCACCAGCGCGACGAGCACGCCGAGCGCATAGCACCAGATGTTGGCCAGCGCATAGCCGACCCAGGTGCCGCGCAGCGCCGCGCGGCCGCTGGTGCCGTGGCGCGCATAGTCGGCGACCAGCGGCAGCCAGCTGATCGGCATGGCGATCACCAGGTCGAGCGCGGGCATCACGCCCATGCCGCCTTCGCCGCGGCGCTGCCAGATCGCGTGCCAGGCCCTGCGCCTGCGCCAGCGACAGGAACTGCCAGCTCAGCCACAGCAGCGACAGCACGACGAGCGGCAGCGCCACGCGCGCGATGATGCGGCGCACCAGCTGCACCATGGAGCCGCTGATGAGCAGCGTCACGACACCGCCCCACAGCAGCGTGGCGAGCACCGGCCAATAGGGCGCCAGCAGGCTGCCCGACTGGCGGCCGATGGCGACGGTGGCGTCGCGCATCACCACCAGTTCAAACGTGCCCCAGCCGAGCAGCTGCACGATGTTGAGCACGATCGGCAGGCGCGCGAACGCGCGGCCGTAGACGGCATGCATCAGCCCGGCGCTGGCCAGGCCGCTGTCGCAGCCGATCTTGGCCACCCAGCCGAGCAGGCCGGCGCCGAGCAGCGAGCCAAACACGATGGCCAGCAGCGCATCCTGCGTGCCCATGGCGGGCATCAGGTACGCGCCCACCTGCATCACCAGCAGGCCCACGCCCAGGCTGAACCACAGCGAGGCGTGGTCGTGCCACTGGAAGACGCGGCGGTCGGCGCCAATGGGGGCCAGCGCCTCGTTGGCGGGGGTGGCGGGCTGTGTCATGAAAGGGCTCCGTGCGGTGCGCGCGCGGGGCGGGCCCGGGCACGGCGGCCCGGGAACGGGGCAGTGCGTTGCGGCCGGCTTCCCTGCGCGAGGATGATCTCAACAGGTTCAAAGGGACTTTCTCAGCCGCCCGGTCCATCAAAGGAACCCGGCGACACCCCCAGCGGTCGTGTCCGGCAAATCCCCGGACACGGCGCGATTGTAGGAGCCCCTGGATGCCCTGCTGCGCGCGGGGCCGCACGCAGCCCGCCCTTCAGCGCGGCGCCAGGCGGATGGCGCCGTCGAGGCGAATCACTTCGCCGTTGAGCATGTCGTTCTCGAAAATATGCTGCACCAGCTTGGCGTAGTCCTGCGGCGTGCCCAGGCGGCTCGGGAAGGGCACGCCGGCGGCGAGCGCGTCCTGCACTTCCTGCGGCATGCCGAACAGCATCGGCGTGCCGAAGATGCCGGGCGCAATCGTCATGTTGCGGATGCCGCTGCGCGCCAGGTCGCGCGCGATCGGCAGCGTCATGCCGACGATGCCGCCCTTGGAGGCGCTGTAGGCGGCCTGGCCGATCTGGCCGTCGTAGGCCGCGACACTCGCGGTCGAAATCAGCACGCCGCGCTCGCCCGTGGCTTCGGGTTCGTTCTGGGACATGGCCTCGGCCGCCAGGCGGATCATGTTGAAGCTGCCGACCAGGTTCACCGTGATGGTCTTGCTGAACACGGAAAGGCTGTGGGCGCCGTTCTTGCCCACGGTCTTCTCGGCGGGCGCAATGCCGGCGCAGTTGACCAGGCCCATCAGCTTGCCCAGCGACACGGCCTGCGCCACCACGGCCTGGCCGTCGGCTTCGCTGCTGACGTCGCAGCGCACGAAGGCGCCGCCGATGTCCCGGGCCACGGCTGCGCCCTTGTCTTCCTGCATGTCCGCGATGACGACCTTGCCGCCCCGCGCGGCCAGCATGCGTGCCGTGCCTTCGCCCAGGCCCGATGCGCCGCCGGTCACGATGAATACCTTGCCCTGAATGTCCATGCTGAGCCTCCAGTGAATGACGTTGACGTAAACGGAAATTATGGCGGATGCGGCAGGCGAAAAAAAACCCGGCAGGGCCGGGTTTCGGAGGGAGTTCAGGGCTTATTTGAAGCCGACGCGGTCCAGCATCTGCTGCACCTTGGTCATGTTGGCGCCGACGGCGCTGATCGGAATGGTCTCGCTCTTGAACGGCTTGCCGCCGGTCATGGCCTTGAGCGCGGGGTTGGCGATGTCCACGCCCTTGGCGGTGGGCCACTCGTTGTTGCCGTTGGCAAAGTAGTTCTGCGCTTCGGGGCTGGCGAGGTATTCCATGAACTTGATCGCATTGGTGCGGTTCTTGGCGTATTTGGCAACCGCACCGCCCGCAATGTTCATGTGCGTGCCCCAGGACTGCTGGTTCGGAAACACCACGCCGACCTTGTTGACCACGGCGATGTCCTCGGGTTTGTCCGAGCGCATCAGGCGCGCCAGGTAGTAGCTGTTGGTCACGCCGATCTGGCATTCACCCGAGGCCACGGCCTTGATCTGGTCGGTGTCGCCGCCCTTGGGGTCGCGCGCCAGGTTCGCCACCATGCCCTTGAGCCATTCCTGCGTTTTCTGCTCGCCCAGGTGCTCGGTGACGGCGCCAAACAGGCTCAGGTTGTAGGGGTGCGAGCCCGAGCGGATGCACAGCTTGCCCTTGTTCTTCGGGTCGCCCAGCTCCTCGTAGGTGTCGACGTCCTGCGGGTTCATCTTGACCTTGTTGTAGACGATGACGCGCGCGCGGGTCGACAGGCCAAACCACGAAATGCCGCCGTCTGCGGCCGGCAGGCTGCGCAGGTTGGTGGGAATGGCGTCTTCGAGCACCTTGGAGCGGATCGGCTGGAACAGCCCGTCGACCTCGCCGCGGTACAGGCGCGCCGCGTCCACCAGCAGGATCACGTCGGCGGGAGAGGCCGAGCCCTCGGCCTTCAGGCGCGCGAGGATGCCGGCATCGTCGGCATCGACGCGGTTGATCTTGATGCCCGTAGCCTGGGTGAAACCGCTGTAGAGCGCTTCATCGGTGGCGTAGTGGCGGGCTGAATAGAGGTTGACGACGTTTTCTTGGGCGTGCGCAAAACTGCCGGCCGCAAGCAGGAAACAGGCTGCTGCGGCAGCCGTGGAGATTTTCTTCATGGGAGGGGGAGAGAGAATTGGTAACGAACGCAATGGTAAGGCAAACGCGAACCATTCGCAATCATGCGCGCCGCCGTTCTTGCTTCGGCAGCGGACTTGGCCGTGGAGCGCGCAAAAAAAAGCCCGGTCGGAACCGGGCTTAAACGAATCCCTGAAACCCGTGTTTCGAGAGGATCCGAGGAGACAACTGGGGTCCCGGTGGGAGCCGGGACAGTGTTCGCATTATCAGGGTAATCCCTGCATTTGTCCAGCGCGTTGTCGCCGGGCAGGTGGAGGGCTCAGCGCTGCTTGCGGTGACCGGCAGCCGACTTGGCCGCATCGGCGGCCGTGGTGGCCACGGCGTTGAAGTTGGCTTCGGCGGCGTCAGTGGCTTGCTTGACGGCCTTTTGCACCGATTCAAACGCATTGTTGGCCGCCGAGACGGCGCTCTTCATCACGGCCACGGCCGTTTCCGAACCAGCAGGTGCGTTCTTGGAAGCGTTGTCCACCAGGCTGGCAAAGTTCTTTTGCACTTCAGCGGTCTGCGACTCGACAGCCTTGCTGAATTCGCCACCGGTTCCCGACGCGATGTCGTACAGGTGGCGGCTGTAGGAAGCTGCCTTTTCGGCCAGGGGCTGGAACAGGCCGGCTTGCAGGGCCATCAGTTCTTGCGCGTCCTTGACGCTGAACAGGGCCTGGGCATGGGTGGCGGCCTCGTTCAGCGCGGCGCGCGAAGCGGTCACGTTCAGTTCGACCAGCTTTTCGACGCCTTCGAAGGCTTTGCTGGTCAGACCAAACAGGGTTTCGATGTTGGCTTTGTGCGCGGCCAGGATTTGTTCAGCGGTCAGGGACATGTGATATCTCCAAAAGAAAGGAAAGTCGAAAGCGACTGTGGTTCACAAATATCTGCGCTGGCATGCCTTCCGGGCCATGTTGCAGTGCAGCATAGTGCGAATTCTAGTGGGCACGCTGCCAAGCGTGCAAGCGCTTTTTGTTGCATTGCAACAAATTACAAAGTCGGCGCGGACGTTACATTTTTTTGTGGTCCGTCTGCATCGATATTTTTGTCATCCACTGCGCTGGCAAAATGCTCGGCCATGACCACGCCAGCGACCCCTGCGCGCCCCGCGCCCCAGCCGCGCAGCGCCTACGCCGCCTTCCGCCCCATCACCACGCGCTGGGCCGACAACGATGTGTACGGGCATGTGAACAACGTCGTCTATTACAGCTGGTTCGATACGGCGGTGAACGCCCACCTGATCGAGCAGGGCGCGCTCGACATCCACGCGGGCCAGACCATCGGGCTGGTGGTCGAGACGCAGTGCAACTACTTTGCGCCGCTGGCCTTTCCGCAGGCGGTGGAAGCCGGCATCCGCGTGGCGCGCCTGGGCAGCACCAGCGTGCGCTATGAAGTGGGGCTGTTCGCCCAGGGCGAGCCGCTGACAGCGGCGGCCGGGCATTTCATCCATGTGTATGTGGACCGCGCGACCCGCCGACCCGCCGCGCTGCCAGCGCGCCT
Source organism: uncultured beta proteobacterium (assembly GCA_963703375.1). GTDB lineage: Bacteria > Pseudomonadota > Gammaproteobacteria > Burkholderiales > Burkholderiaceae_C > Simplicispira. The sequence continues at coordinate 1,745,012 of CAVPEF010000004.1, forward strand.
GCACGGCGTGCTGCAGGCGCTGGTGCTGCCGGGCTGACATCTTGCTCTGTTATCAGGAGCTGGAAGCGCATATGGGACATGCGTTTGCGCCGGTTTTAACTGTATTTTCGCCGCGGCGGGCCGGGCACGCTGCCATGGGGCCGGCATGCCCGGGCCATGGCCTACACTTTCGGGTTGCCTGCGGCAGACCGCGGGCAGGTGTTCCCGGCGGTTGCCGCGCGTGCTGCGCCGGCCTGCGGTCCCCGGCCCGTTTCGGTGCGCCTGTTTTCAATAACTCGAGGGAGACCCACCCATGAAGCATTTCCGCTGGCTGTCCGTGGCCGCGCTGTCGGCCTTGCCCGGCCTCGCGCGGGCCGCCGACATCGATGGCAGCAGCCTCGCGCTGTGGTGGGGCGTGCCGTTTGCGGGCGTCCTGCTGTCGATCGCACTCCTGCCGCTGCTGGCGCCCCTGTTCTGGCACCACCATTACGGCAAGGTGGTTGCGGGGTGGGCGCTGGCGTTTCTGCTGCCGTTTGCCGCAGTGTTCGGCCCGGCCGCGGCGGGCGCAAGCTTCGTGCATGCACTGCTGGCCGAATACATTCCGTTCGTCATCCTGCTGACGGCGCTGTTCACGGTGGCGGGCGGCATCTACATCCGCGGCAACCTGCACGGCAGCCCGGGGCTCAACACCGCGATCCTGGCCATCGGCGCCGTGCTGGCCAGCTTCATGGGCACGACCGGGGCGTCGATGCTGCTGATCCGCCCGCTGATCCGCGCCAACGACAACCGCAAGCATGTGGCGCATGTGGTGGTGTTCTTCATCTTCATCGTCTCCAACGCCGGCGGCTCGCTGACGCCGCTGGGCGACCCGCCGCTGTTCCTGGGCTTCCTCAAGGGCGTCGACTTCTTCTGGACCGTGGGCCACATCTTCCAGGAGACGCTGTTCCTGGTCGGCGTGCTGCTGGCGCTGTTCTATGCGCTCGACACCTGGTATTTCCGCCGCCAGGGCGAGGTGCAGCGCCGCGACCCGACGCCCGACACGCGCGCCCTCGGCTTCGATGGCAAGGTCAACTTCGCGCTGCTCGGCGCGGTGGTGGCGCTGGTGCTGCTCAGCGGCTTCTGGAAGTCCGACGTGGTGTTCGACGTCGCGGGCACGCCCGTGGGCCTGCCCGGCCTGGTGCGCGACCTGGGGTTGGTGGTCGTGACCCTGGTGTCGCTGTGGCTCACGCCCGCCAAGGTGCACGCCGACAACCAGTTCGGCTGGGGCCCCATGCAGGAGGTGGCCAAGCTGTTCGCCGGCATCTTCCTGACCATCATCCCGGTCATCGCCATGCTCAAGGCCGGCGTGGGCGGGCCGTTCGGCGCCATCGTCGCTGCCGTCACGCGCCCCGATGGCACGCCCGACCCGGCGATGTACTTCTGGGCTTCGGGGCTGTTGTCCTCGTTCCTCGACAATGCGCCGACCTACTTGGTGTTTTTCAACACCGCCGGCGGCAATCCGGCCGAGCTCATGACCACGCTGGCGCCCACGCTGGCAGCCATCTCGGCAGGTTCCGTTTTCATGGGCGCAAATACCTACATAGGCAACGCGCCCAACCTGATGGTCAAGGCCATTGCCGAAGACCGGGGCGTCAAGATGCCGAGCTTCTTCGGCTACATGCTGTGGTCGTGCGGCATCCTGGTGCCGCTGTTCATTCTGATGACCTTCGTCTGGTTCCGCTGAAACTGAAAGAGAAAGCCCGCCATGAACAAACCCCGCATCCTGATCGCCCGCGCGATCTTTCCCGAAGTGGTCGAGCGGCTCACGCAGCACTTCGAGGTCGAAGCCAATCCCGAAGACATCTTGTGGTCGCCGCAGGAGTTGGCCGAACGCCTGGCCGACAAGGATGGCGCCCTCACCACCGGCAGCCAGCGCATCGACTCCGAGCTGATCGCCGCGTGTCCGCGCCTGAAGATCGCGGCCAACATGGCCGTGGGCTACAACAACTTCGATGTCGAGGCCATGACGGCAGCGGGCGTGCAGGGCACCAACACACCCGACGTGCTGACCGAGACCACGGCCGACTTCGGCTTTGCGCTGCTGATGGCGACGGCGCGGCGCATGGCCGAGTCCGAGCATTACCTGCGTGCCGGCAAATGGAACAAATGGAGCTACGACATGTTCGCCGGCACCGAGGTGCACGGCAGCACGCTAGGCATCATCGGCATGGGCCGCATCGGCCAGGGCATTGCCAGGCGCGGCGCCCACGGCTTTGGCATGGACGTGATCTACCACAACCGCTCGCAGCTCTCGCCCGAACTCGAGGCCGAGTGCAAGGCCCGCTATGTCGGCAAGGAAGAGCTGCTGCGCAGCGCCGACCACGTGGTGCTGGTGCTGCCTTACACGGCCGAGTCGTACCACACCATCGGCGCGGCCGAGCTGGCGCTGATGAAGCCCACGGCGACGCTGGTCAACATTGCGCGCGGCGGCATCGTCGACGACGCGGCCCTGGCGCACGCGCTGCGCACGCGCCAGATCGCGGCGGCCGGGCTCGATGTGTTCGAAGGCGAGCCCAGCGTGCACCCGGACCTGCTCACGGTGCCCAACGTGGTGCTGACGCCGCACATCGCCAGCGCCACCGTCGCGACGCGCCTGGCCATGGCGAACCTGGCGGCCGAGAACCTGATCGCGTTCTTTGACGGGCGCGGCGCGCTCACGCCCGTGAACCGCGTCGGCGACTGAGTTGCATAATTGGCAGTCAAATATGCCTCCAGCCCTTATGGGTCATGCGCTGACAGCTATTGAAACAAGAGTGAATTGCCTTTGACTACCGATACCCTCGTTCTCGCAGCCCTGCTGCTGCTTGTCGCCGTGCTGCTGGCGCTCTTGCTGTGGCGCCGCCCGCGCGTGGAATTACCGCTTGAATGGGGCGCGCGCCTGCAGGCCCTGGAGGCCACGGCGCAATCCACCCAGCTGGCGGTGGCCAAGAACGACGGCGCGCTCGACGGCATGGGCCAGCAGCTGCGCGGCTCCACGCAGGCCATGCAGGGCACGCTCGAGTCGCTGCGCCATGCGGTGGATGAGCGCCTGGCGCAGGCGGTGGCCGAGTCGCGCACCGGGCGCGCCGAGCTGTCGGACACCCTCGCGGGCTTTCGCACCGAGCTAATGCAGACCACGGCGGCGCTGGCCGCCGAGAGCGTGAAGTCGCGCCAGGCCATGGCCGAGAGCACGCAGCTGTTCGAGCAGCGCATCCAGGAGCGCTTCGAGGCGCTCACCGGCGCCACGCGGCAGACGCTCGACTCGCTCAAGGGCGACATCCAGAGCCAGCTCGGCACCATGTCCACGGCGCTCAAGGACCAGCTCGAGGGCAACGGCCACCAGATCAAGAACCAGTTCTCGGTGCTGCAGGATGCCGTATCGCAGCAGCTCGCCGGGCTGGTGCAGGGCAGCCAGCACAACGCCGAGCAGCTGCGCACGGCGCTCAACGAGCGCCTGTCCGCCATCCAGGCCGACAACTCGACCAAACTCGAAGAAATGCGCCGCACGGTGGACGAGAAGCTGCACGCCACGCTCGAGCAGCGCCTGGGCGAATCGTTCAAGCTGGTCAGCGACCGGCTCGAACAGGTGCACAAGGGCCTGGGCGAGATGCAGACGCTGGCCGGCAGCGTCGGCGACTTGAAGCGCGTGATGACCAACGTGAAGATGCGCGGCACCTGGGGCGAGCTGCAGCTGGGCGCCATCATCGAGAACGTGCTCACGCCCAGCCAGTACGCGCGCAACGTCAAGACCGTGCCGGGCAGCGATGAGCTGGTCGAGTTCGCGATCCGCCTGCCGGGCCACAGCGACGAGCAGCCGGTGTGGCTGCCGATCGACTCCAAGTACCCGGTGGAGCAGTACCAGCGCCTGCTGGACGCGCACGACACGGCCGACAAGGCGGCCATTGCGTCGGCCGGCAATGCGTTCGAGACCTCGATCAAGCTCGAAGCGCGCAAGATTTATGGCAAATACGTCTCGCCCCCGCACACCACCGACTTCGCCGTGCTCTACCTGCCCACCGAAGGGCTGTTCGCCGAAGTCATGCGCCGCCCGGGCCTGGTCGAGGCGGTGCAGAACGACTGCCGCATGATGATCACCGGCCCGGCCAACCTCGCGGCCATGCTCAGCAGCCTGCAGATGGGCTTCAAGACGCTGGCGATCGAGAAGCGCTCGTCCGAAGTCTGGAACATGCTGGGCCAGGTCAAGACCGAGTTCGCCAAGTTCGGCGACGTGGTCGAGGCGACCAAGAAGTCGATCGACGCGGCCGCCAAGAAGTTCGACGAGGTGGGGGTGCGCACGCGCGCCATCCAGCGCCGTTTGCGCGACGTGCAGGCGCTGCCGGCCCCTGGAGAAGGCGGGCTGCGGGTCTCTGCCACCGAAGCGACCGATCCGGCCGCGCCTGCGCTGGGCCAAGGCGAGTGACATGAACGCGGCGCTGGCCCGTCTGATCGCGGGACAGATCTGCGTGCACGCCTGCATGGCCGGCATGCGCATGGCCGCGCCGCTGTGGGCGCTGCGCGCAGGCTACAGCGCAGCGGCCGTGGGCGTGCTGCTGGCGCTGTTTGCGCTGACCCAGGTGTTTCTGGCGCTGCCGGCGGGGCGCTATGCCGACCGCCACGGGCTGCGCCGGCCGGTGGGCTATTGCGTGGTGGCGGCGGCCAGCGGCGCGGCGCTGGCGCTGGCGTTTCCGGTGTTCGAAGTGCTGTGCGCGGCCGCCTTGCTCACGGGCGGCGCCACGGGGGCGGCCACGATCGCGCTGCAGCGCCATGTCGGCCGGGCCGCCCACAGCGCCACGCAACTCAAGCAGGTGTTCAGCTGGCTGGCGATCGGGCCGGCCGTCTCCAACTTCATCGGTCCCTTCTTCGCGGGCCTGATGATCGACCATGCGGGCAGCGCCGCCGGCAGCCTGGGCGGCTTTCGCTGGGCGTTTGCGCTGCTGGCCGTGCTGCCGCTGGCCACCTGGTTCTGGGTGCGCCACACGGTCGAGCTGCCGCCCGTGATCGCCGCCACGGGCGGGCCGCAGCAGCGCGTGTGGGACCTGCTGCGCGAGCCGCGCTTTCGCCGCCTGATGCTGGTCAACTGGGTGCTGTCGTCGTGCTGGGACGTGCACACCTTCGTCGTGCCGCTGCTGGGCTACGAGCGGGCGCTGAGCGCGTCGGTCATCGGCACGATCCTCGGCGCCTTCGCCATTGCCGCTGCGCTGGTGCGCATGGCCATGCCGCTGGTGGCCCACTGGCTGCGCGAATGGGCGGTGATCGCCGCTGCGATGGCGGCCACGTCGGTGCTGTTTGCGGTCTATCCGCTGCTGACCACCGCGCTCTCGATGGGGCTGTGCTCGGTGCTGCTGGGCCTGGCGCTGGGCTCGGTGCAGCCGATGATCATGAGCATGCTGCACCAGATCACGCCGGAGCAGCGCCACGGCGAGGCCCTGGGCCTGCGCCTCATGGCCATCAACGCCTCCAGCGTCATGATGCCCCTGCTGTTTGGCACGGCCGGCGCGCTGATCGGCGTGGCCGGCCTGTTCTGGGTGGTGGGCGCGGGCGTGGGCCTGGGGTCGCGGCTGGCATGGCTGCTGCGGCCTGCGGCCGGCGCGCCGGGCTGACGGTGGACGGTGCCCGCGCGGCGGTCGATGCCCTTTCTCAGGCGCCAATGCGTAGACGCAGGCCGCACAGGCGCACGGCCCGCGCGGCCGACAAAGAGCACGTTGGCGCTGAAACTGGAATCAGCTGTCGAGCTGGTAGAACTCGCGGATGTAGCGCCAGGCCTCCTGGGGCTCGTCGGTGTAATGGAACAGCTCCAGGTTTTCGCGCGAGATGGTGCCTTCTTCGACCAGCACGTCAAAGTTGACGAGCCGTTTCCAGTAGTCGGTGCCAAACAGCACGATGGGCAGTTGCTTGGCCTTCTTGGTTTGCACCAGGGTCAGCACCTCGAACAGCTCGTCGAGCGTGCCAAAGCCGCCCGGAAACGCGACCAGGGCCTTGGCGCGCATCATGAAGTGCATCTTGCGCAGCGCAAAGTAGTGGAACTTGAAGCTCAGCGTGGGCGAGATGAAGCGGTTGCCGCCCTGCTCGTGCGGCAGCACGATGTTGAGCCCCACGTTGAGCGCGCCCTCGTCGTGGGCGCCGCGGTTGGCCGCCTCCATGATGCCGGGGCCGCCGCCGGTGCAGATGTAGAGCCGGTTTTCGGCAGGCTGGCGGTTGCTGTGTGCGGCCACCAGGCGTGCGAACTGGCGCGCCTTGTTGTAGTAGCCGGCATTGCGCACCGCGCGCTCCGCCAGCGCCACACGCTCGGGATCGCCGCTGGCCTGCGCCTGCGCCAACTGCTGCGCGGCTTCGTCGGGGGCCACAAAACGCGCACTGCCATAGACCACGATGGTGTTCTGGATGCCCTGTTCGGCCTGGCCCAGCTCGGGCTTGAGCAATTCGAGTTGCAAGCGGATGCCGCGCGTTTCGCGCCGGAACAGGAATTCGGGGTCGGCAAAGGCGAGCCGGTTGGAGTTGGCCTCCAGCGGATTGCCGTTGGTGGATTGGGTGTGCAGCTCGTCCCAGACATCGGACAGACTGCGTTGATTGAGTTGGGTGGTGGCGTCCATAACGTGATTGTGGCGGGAATTTTGCAGTCGCCGGAGTGCCTCGCAAGCAAAGGAGAGGCCGCGACCATGGACTATGGACGCCACACGTCCGGTCTATGGCAACGCCAGAAGGCTTTCGATGCGGTAGCGGGGCAGGCCGAGCAAGCTGGGGGACAAGGCCGACAGGATGGGGTAGTTGGCCGTGCGCGTCTGCTCCTCGAAGGATTGCGCGAACGCCTGCACGGCAGAGGCATCGCCGGCTGTTTCCGGGCGGCTGAGCGCGCGCTCTGCCTCGGCCAGGGTGCGCCGGATTTCGACCCGAGTGGCACCGCTCTGCTGGACCGCCCGCACGATCTGCGGCAAGGCCTGCCGCCGGCCGCCCGGCCCGTCGAGCTCCCAGGTGCCCGGTTCGATAATGGGCGGCTCGGGCTCCACACGCACCCGCGAGAACTGGCCGGTGGGAAAACGCTTGCCATCGCCCTTGATGGTCAGGCTGTCACGCACTTGCGGCCATTGCGGCTCCGGCACGGTGAAGTAGTCCAGCATGCCCTGGGCATTGGGCGCCACTTGAATGTTGACCGGAGCCAGCGCCTGGTTGAAGCGGCCCGCAAGCGCCGCAGGGGACAGGTCGGCTTCGACCCTCAAGGACATGGCGTGTCGGGATGCGCCGTTGAGCGAGAAGACCAGGGTCTCCTGGCCACTGGCCTGCAAGCTGCGCTGGTCCAGGCCGCGAATGCGAAAGTGCTGCCGCGCCGGAGCGTCGACGCTGTATCCGAGCTGAGGGTCCAGGCTGTGGCCGCTGCGCTCGGCCCGGCCGCCCCATAGCTCTGCGAGACTGTGCTGCTGTTTCTCCAGCGCGCCTTCGCGCACGTAGCCGCCGGCGAGTTTGAGGCTGAGCTGCGCTTTGATGCCCTGTAGTTGCGATGACAGCTCATCCAGGAAGGCCAGTGCCTGCTGGGCGCTGGCCACCTTACCGTTGAGTTCGGGTGCCCATACACTCAGGCCCTGCCGCGGTGCGGGGGCGGCCGTGCTCCGCAGGGACGCCACTGCCGCTGCAGGCTGAGTCACTGGCGCGGCCGGGCGCTGCGCCGCGCCAGAAGCCGGGAGTTGGGTTTGCAGCGTGGGCGAACGGTCTGCGCTGGAAAGAGGCGTGAGCTGCATGGAAGCTGGAACGGGCTGTGCGGTCAGAGAAGGTTGAACAGCGACAGGCCGCTGACCTTGCTGTAGGCCTTCTGCGTGGCTTGCAGGGCTGTGCTGTACCCCGACAGGCGCGTGGCGGCTTCGCCGTAGTCCAGTTGCCCGAGGGTTAGCATGGCCTGTTGGTTCGATACGCTGACGTTGCCGTGGTTGCTGTCCAGCGTGGCAAGGATGTTCTGGGTGCCGCCGAGGCCAGCGATCTTGCCGCTGAGCGATGAGAGCGCAGCATCCAGGGCCTGGATGGTGGCGCCAACGGTATCGCCGGTGTTCATTCCGGTGGTTTGCAGGGTGGCGGCCGTGCTGTCGAGCGAATTGAGCAAATCGGCCATTTCAGACAGCGTGACATTGGCCGTCTGGGTGATGCCGTGGCCCACGACGACCTGCTGCAGCGCGGTGTTGCCGGTGAAGATATAGCGCAAGCCCGGGGGCTGGGTATCGTCGTAGGTGACCGTGTCCGTTGCGCTGGCCGTGCCGGAGAACAGGTAGCGGCCTTCCTGATCGCTTGCTGTTGCTGCTGTAGAAAAGGCTGTCGCGCAGGGCCGTCAGAGAGCTTGCCATCGCGTTCACGTCTTCCGAGGTGTTGCTGCCGTCCCTGGCCCACACCAGCAGGTCGCGCACCTGCAGCATGTCCTGCACCATGCTGCCGAGCGCTGTTTCGTTCTGCATGAGACGGGTGCTGAGCGCGCTGATGTTGTCGCGGTACTGCGTGAGCGCGGCATCCTCGCGCGCCATGCGCGACAGGCGCACGTTGGAGATCGGGTCGTCAGAGGGCAGCAGCAGGCGCTGCCCGGTGGACATTTGCTGCATGACATGCTCCAGCCGGGCATTGGCGTTCTGCAGCGCCGTGTTCATGGTGGCGTGGAATTGGGTGGTGGCGATGCGCATGTTCTGCCCTTAGTTCATCATGGCCAGCGTGCTGTCGAACAGCTGGTTGGCGACGGCAATGACCTTCATGTTCGCCTGGTACATCTGCTGGTACTGCAACAGGTTGATGGCCTCTTCGTCGGAGTTCACGCCGCTGGTGTTCTTCCAGTTGGCCACGGCGTAGTTGCGCACGGTTTCCGTCACGCTCAGCGAGCTGTTGTTCTGCTGGCTGTCCGTGCCCAGTTTGCTGACCAGCTGGGTGTAGGCGTCGCCCATCAGCACGCTGCCCAGCGGTGCCGATCGGCAATGGGCTGGTTCTTCAGGTCGATCAATTGCAGCAGGTTGGCGCTGTCGCCCTGCAGTGCCGGGTCCGCAGAAAAGCCCAGATCCTGCGGCGTGAGGCCGGCCGTGACCTGCAGCATGCCGGACGTGCTGCTGGCGTTGAAGACGAACAACGGTTTGCCGGACTCCGGCGTGGCCGCCGCGCTGCCCATGGCGTAACCAGCAGTCAGCGTGTCATTGAAATTCTTGCTGATCTCGCCGGCCATGTCGGTGACCGACTGGGCCAGAGGCACCAGCACCTTGTCCTCATAGCCGGCCAGCCCGCCCAGCTGGCCGCCCAGGTCGCTGCCGGTCACGCCGAAAGATTCGGTAGCGAACTGGACCACCAGCGACTGTCCGCCGCCAGTGAGCGATTTCACTTCCACGGTGGCCGCCATCGATCCCGCCACCAGCGGCTGGCCGCCACGCAGCGAGACGCTGCGCGAGCCATCGGGCTGGTTCACAACCTGGAGGCCGACCAGGGCCGAAAGTGCGTCGATCTTGTTGTCGCGTTCGTCGATCAGGCCGGACGGGCTGGATCCCGATGGCCGACGCGGAGGCAATCTTTTCGTTGAGCTTGGCGATGTCGGCCGACAGGGCATTGACTTGGGCCACGGTCGTGCTGCGCTGCTGCGCAACCGAGGCGCGCTGGCCCGAGAGCACCTGGTTGAGGCTGTTGAAGCGCTGGGCCAGGGCCTCGGCGGCACTGATGACCTGCTGGCGCAGCGGGCTGGACGTGGGCTCCACGCTGGCCGCGTTCAAGGCGCTGAAGAAGGCGTCCAGGCCGCTGTTGATGGAGGCGCTGTCGTCTCCCATGACCTGTTCGAGCTGGGTCAGGTAGGGCTGGGTGGTGGCGTGCTGGCCGAGGTTGGACGCCGCGTTCCACATCTGCTGGTTCTTGTAGTCGTCGCTGAAGCGGATCAGCGACGGAATGTTGACGCCGTCGCCGGCCGCGAACGGGCCCGAGCGCGAAGGCTGGGCCGAGGTCAGCAGGATGCCCTGGCGGGTGTAGCCCGGTGTCATGAGGTTGGCGACGTTCTGGCTGGCGACGGACAGGGCGGCCTGCGCCGCCAGCGTGCCGGACAGGGCGTTGTTGATCATGCTCATGGAGTGGGGCGCTTTCTGAAGAGGGGGCCTGGATGGCCCTAAGGCTTCAAGGCGGCCGTGGCGGGCGAAAACTTAAGCGGCCCGTCCGCAGCCGGTGCTGCCGGTGCGAGCAACTGCTGCAGGATGGCATCGGCGACGCCGAACGCCCGCTGCCCGGCCATGGCGTCGGCCACCATGGTGTCGGCCAGTTCCAGCAGGCTGCCATGGGTCTGGCTTTGGAACATGCCGTCCTCGCCGGCGATCTCGCGGGCGCTGCGGCGCATCTGCTTGAGCATTTCGCCGATGAACAGGCCTTCGAATTTGACGGCGGCCTGCTCGGCCTTGGCCGCTTCGCGGACGGCGGGCTCGGCCGCGCTGGCGGCCGGGGCGAGTGAAAAGGGCTGGAGGTGCAGTTCGTTCATGGCGGGCCTCAGATCACGACCAGTTCGCCGTCGATGGCGCCGGCCTGGTCGAGCGCCTGCAGGATGGCCATGATGTCGTCGGGCGTCGCGCCGGTGCTGTTGATCGTGTCGATGATGGTCTGCAGCTTGGTGCCGGCGGGCCAGTTGAACATGCGGCCATTGCCTTGCTCCACGCTCACGCGCGATTGCGGCGCGACCGCGGTCTGGCCCTGGCTGAACGGTGCGGGCTGGCTGACCTGGGGGCTCTCGTTGATCACCACCTTGAGCGCGCCGTGCGACACCGCGGCCGGCCGCACCGTCACGCCCTCGGCGATGACCACGGTGCCGGTGCGCGAGTTGAAGATGACCTTGCGGCGTCTCGATGCCGACGTCGACGCTCAGCGCCTGCAAGTGGGCGACGAAGGCGACGCGCTGCGGTCGGGTTCTGCGGGGCCTGCACTTCGACGCTGGTGGCGTCGCGCGTGGTGGCGATGGCGCCAAAGCGCCGGTTGATCGATGTCGACGATGTTCGTCGCTGTCTCGAAGTTGGGGCGGCGCAGGCTCAGGCGCACGGTGGGCCGGGTGTCGAAGTCGCTTTCGATCTCGCGCTCGATGCTGGCGCCGTTCGGAATGCGGCCCGGCGGTGGGCGTGTTCACGGTCACGCTGGAGCCGCTGGCGCCCTGGGCGCTCAGGCCGCCGACCACCAGGTTGCCCTGGGCCAGCGCATAGACCTCGCCGTCGGCCGCGCGCAGCGGCGTCAGCAGCAGCGCGCCGCCGCGCAGGCTCTTGGCGTCGCCGAGCGAGGACACCGTGACGTCGATGGTCTGGCCCTTGCGGTAGCCCGGCGGGAAGACCGCGCTGACCATCACGGTGGCGACGTTCTTGGTCTTGGAGTCGGTGCGCTCGGGCAGCTTGACGCCGAACTGCTTGAGCAGGTTGGTGACCGACTGGCTGGCCGACTTGACCTGCGTGCTGTCGCCCGAGCCGTTGCAGGCCGACCACGAGGCCGTAGCCGATCAGCTGGTTCTCGCGCACGCCTTCGACCTGACGAGGTTGCGCAGGCTTTGCGCCGCCAGGGCCGGTGCGGCGCACAGGCACAGCGTGAAGAGAAAAGGAGCGAGGCGTAACAATTTCATGGCAACTTCTTTTGCAAGCTCAGAACGGCATCCAGGGGCTGTTGAAGAAGCGCGTCAGCCAGCCGGCGCTGGGCGTCGGCCAGGGCGCCGCGCGCCCGAATAGGCGATGCGCGCATTGGCGATGCGCTGCGACGACACGCGGTTGTCGGTGTCGATGTCGGCGATCGCGCACGTAGCCGCTGACGCGGATGAACTCCTCGCCCTGGTTCAGCGTCAGGCTCTTTTCGCCGCGGATGCGCAGCAGGCCGTTGGGCAGCACCTCCTGCACGACCACGGTGATCGCGCCCTGCAGGGTGTTCTGCTGCGTGCTCGAGGCGCTGCCGTCGAAGTCGCGCTGGGCGTCGATGCCGATGTCGGTCTTGAGCGTCTTGCCCAGCGAGCACGCTTGGCGTGCACCGAGGCGCTGCTGTTCTTGCCGATGCTGGTGTCGGCCTTCTTGCTCGCCTGCGTGGTCTCCTGCAGCATCACGGTGAGCACATCGCCGGGCCGGAAGGCGCGGCTGTCCGAGGTCAGCGAGCCAGACCGAGTCGGTCGAAAACACGCCGCCCGACTGCCCGCGCGCACCGCGTGGGCGAGCGGCGACCTGCAGCGCCTCCTCGGCGGCCCGCAGGCGGGGCTGCGGCGGCACCGTCTCGCAGGCGGCCAGCGCCAGGCCAGCGCGAGCGAAGCGGCGATGCCTTGCAACTTTGCATCAGCGCACCGCCTGCGCCAGGTACTGCAGCATGTTGTCGGCCGCCGACAGCACCTTGGTGTTCATCTCGTAGGTGCGCTGCGCGGCGATCATGTCGACCATCTCCTCGACGACCTGCACGTTCGAGCCTTCGAGCGCGCCCTGCTTGAGCTTGCCGAGGCCGTCGCTCGCCGGGCTCGCCCTCGGTCGGCGTGCCGCTGGCCGGCGGTCTCCTGGTACAGGTTGTCGCCGAGCGCCAGCAGGCCGGTCGGGTTGATGAAGCTGGCGAGCGTGATCTGGCCGAGCTCGGTCGGCGTGGTGCGTGCCGGCCACGGTGGCCGAGACCAGGCCGTTCTCGCCGATGGTGACCGCGGTGGCGTTCGCCGGCACGGTGATTTCGGGGCGCAGCGGCAGGCCCTGCGCGTTGACGAGCGGCCTTCGGAGTTGACCTGCAGCTGGCCGGCGCGCGTGTAGGCGGTCGTCGCCGTCGGGCATGCTCCACCTGCAGGAAGCCGTTGCCGACGATGGCCACGTCGAGCGCCTGGCTGGTGGTCTGCAGGTTGCCGGTGGTGAACACCTTCTGCGTGCCGACCATGCGCGTGCCGTTGCCGAGCTGCACGCCCGAGGCGGAGGCACGTGTTGTCGTCGCGTTGGCGCGCCGGGCTGCTGCTCGACCTGGTAGAACAGGTCTTCGAACACGACGCGGTCGCGCTTGAAGCCGACCGTGTTGACGTTGGCCAGGTTGTTGGCGATGGCCTGCAGCTTGGCGTCCTGCGCCTGCACGCCGGTCTTGCTGATCCACATGGCTGGGTTCATGGTGTCTCTCCTGAGGGGTTGTCTGTGTTTACTCGCGCATCAGCCGGTTGCCGTTGGTCGGCCATGTCGTCGGCGGCCTTGAAGAGCTTCATCTGGACTTCGAAGTCGCGGTTCAGGCTCATCGTCGCGACCATCTCCTCGACCGCCGACACGTTGCTGCCTTCGAGGTGGCCGCCGCGCACCTGCACGGTTTCGTCCGCGGGCAGCGGCCGCCGCCGCGCGGCCGACGATCAGGCCGGCTTCGTTCTTGCGTCAGGTCGTCGGCGCTCGGGCTTGACCAGCTTGAGGCGGTCGACGGGCTGCATCGTCTTCCAGGCCGTTGGGCTGCACCGAGATCGTGCCGTCTGCGCCGATGGCGACGCGCGATGACGGCGGCAGCACGATCGGGCCGCCGTCGCCGAGCACCGCGCGGCCGTTGAGCGGTCAGCGCGCCGTCTGCGTCGATCGCGAACGCGCCGCGCGCGTGTAGGCCTCGCCGTCGCCGTGGGCCACGGCGAGGAAGCCGTCGCCGCTGATGGCGACGTCGAGGTCGCGCCCGGTCGGCGCAGCGCGCCGGCGCGCGATGTCACCGCGTTGGCCTGCAGCTGGCTCATGTGGCGGGCGTCGTAGCCGTAGCCCTCCACCGTCTGGCTGGTCGCCAGCTCGAGGTCGGCGCGAAAGCCGCTGGTCTCCAGGTTGGCCAGGTTGTTCGCGTGCACCTGCTGCGCGCGCAGCGACGCGCTCGGCGCCGCTCATGGCGGTGTAGATCAGTGCGTCCATGCCGCGCTACCTCAGACCGCCTGCATCAGCGTCTGCATCATCTCGTTCTCGGTCGAGATGACCTTGGTGTTGGCCTGGTAGTTGCGCTGCGACGTCATCAGGCTCACCAGCTCGGAGGTGATGTCGACGTTCGACTGCTCGAGCGCGCCCGCGGTCAGCGTGCCCGCCATGCCGGTGCCCGGCGCGCCGTACAGCGGCGTGCCCGAGGCGTTGGACGTGGTCCAGCTGGTGTCGTTGACCGAGACCAGGGCGCCTTCGTCGGGGAAGGTGGCCAGCGCGACGGTGCCGACCGTCTGCTTCTGGCCGTTGCTGTACTGCGCCATCACCGAGCCGTCTTCGGACGAGCTGCACGCCGACGAGCGCGCCCGAGGCGTAGCCGTTGGCCGCGTTGACGGTGGTGGTGGCCTCGCCGGCGAACTGGGTGGTGCCGGTGTAGTCGATGTCGATGGTCAGCGGCGCTGGCGCCGCGGGTGTGCCCAGCGCAAGGTGACGCGGCGGTGCCGACGGCACCGTTGACGCGGTCAGCTGGCCGTGGCGTCGAAGCCGAGCGGCGTGCCGGCAGCGGGACCGCGGCGACGCCGTCGAAGGTGTAGTGGACCGTCGACTGGTTGGTGCCGGTCTTGACGAAGTACTGCGTCACGCGTGTGCTTGGCAGCCGAGCGAGTCGTAGACCACCGAGACCGATGGAGCTGTTGTAGGACAGCGGGTCTGGGCTGGTGCGGAGCTCGAGGTGGAACGAAGGCCACGGCGGGCACTGTCCAGTCGGCCGACAGGTTGCCGACGTAGTGCGAGCTGGTGCTGGCCTGCGCCGCGATCTGGCCGGTCGGCACCTTGCAGGTCGCCCATCGCGCCGAGCGCCGCGCCCGGCACCGGGACGCCGGCGCTCCACCACGGCGCATAGCCCTGCACCTGGCGGCCGACGCTGTCGACCAGGTAGCCGTCCTTGTCGACCGCGAAGATGCCGACGCGGGTGTAGAGCTCAACGCCGGTAGTGTCGCGCGTGACGAAGAAGCCGCGGCCCTGGATCGTCGCGTCCAGGCCGCGGCCGGTGGTCAGCACGCCGCCGCCGATGTCGATGCTCTGCGTCAGCGAGCCGACTCGGCGCCGTTCGGCTGGGTGCCCGCGTACATCGAGGAGAAGTTGGCACGGCTGGACTTGAAGCCGTAGGTGCCGGAGTTGGCGATGTTGTTGCAGATGGTGTCCAGCTGCGTGTTGATGGCGTTGATGCCGGACAGGGCGATGTCGAAGCTCATGGCGATTCCTTCGTTCAGTGGCTGGTGGAAGAGTGGCGCGGCCGTTGAAACCGGTGATCAGACGCGGGCTGCACCTCGCCGACGCCGGTCACGTTCAAGCACGGCAGTGCCGCGCTGGCACAGCTGCACGCTGCTCAAGGTGCCGGCGACTTCGAGCGGCGGCGCTCCTGTTGTCGGCGACGACTTCCATGCGGTAGGTGCCCGCGCGGCAGGCCGAGCTGTGGCGGGGTCGATCGGGAAGGCGCCGCGCCGGCGGCTCAGCGTGCCGAGTTCGATGCGTGGGTGCTGCCGTCGCCGGCCGGTGAGCACCAGCGTGTTCTGCGCGCTGGGTGCTCCAGCGTGAAGCCG
This sequence comes from uncultured beta proteobacterium, assembly GCA_963703375.1. Classification (GTDB taxonomy): domain Bacteria; phylum Pseudomonadota; class Gammaproteobacteria; order Burkholderiales; family Burkholderiaceae_C; genus Simplicispira. The sequence goes on from CAVPEF010000004.1 coordinate 1,760,430, forward strand.
ATCTGGACGGGCTCCGTGCCCAGGGTGACCGTGTCGCTGCGCACCGTGATCTGCGAGCCGACCTGGGCGCCGAGGGCCAGCACCTGCAGGCTCTGCAGCGATGGACGTGCTCGCCGCGCCCTGGTCGGTCAGCTTCTGCAGCGCCTCGATCTGGCTGAGCTGCGCCAGCTGGTTGACGAACTCGCTCGGGTCCGTCGGCTCGAGCGGGTTCTGGTTGCGGATCTGCGCCACCAGCAGGGTGGTGAACAGGTTGCGAAACGGATGCCGCCGAGCGCCGCTGCGTTGGCGATGCCGGTGTCGACGCCGGCGCTCGTGGCCGCTGGTAGCGGAAGGTGGTGTTGCATGGGATCAGCCTTCGCCGAGTTTCAGCAGCGGACTGCTGCATCGACTTGACGCGGCCGAGCACCTCGACATTGGTTTCGAAGGCGCGCGAGGCCGACATCATGTCGGTCATCTCGGCCACCGGGTTGACGTTCGGGTAGAACACCATGCCCTCGTCGTTGGCCAGCGGGTGGCCCGGCTCGTAGACCTTGCGCAGCGGCTCGGTGCTCTGGACCACGTCGAGCACCTGCACGCGCGCTCCGGGCGCTGATCGCCGCTGCCCGCCTGGCTGATGGCCGAAAACACCGGCTTGCGCGCGCGGTAGGTGTCGGCTTCGTTGCCGGCCGCCGACTGTGCGTTGGCCAGGTTGCTGGCGATGGTGTTGAGGCGCACGGTCTGGGCCGTCATGGCCGAGCCGGCGATCTCGGTGATCATTCGGAATGACATGGTCTTACTGCCCGGCGATGGCTTTGGCCAGGCCCTGGAGCTTCATGTTGATGAAGGTCAGGCTGGTCTGGAAGTCGGAGGCGTTCTGCGAGAACGCCGCCTGCTCGACGCCGAGCTCGACGGTGTTGCCGTCCTGCGAGGGGTGGTTGGGCACGCGGTACAGCAGTTCCGCGTCGCCGGTGTCCAGCGACAGGCTGTCATGGCTTGTCGCGGGTGCGGCTGCAGCGCGGCAGCGAAATCGATGTCGCGCGCCTGGTAGCCGGGCGTGCTTTCGTTGGCGAGGTTGGATGCCAGGACCTTGGTGCGCTCGGCGCGCAGCCTGAGCGCATCCGGGTGGATGCCCAGCGCCTTGTCGAAGTGAATTCCCATATCGTTCCTCTTCTCCTGATGTACACAAAAAACGTTCATGGCCAGCCGCTGTTGCGGGCCGCCTTCGTGGGAGCATTGCTCGGGGCGACGCTGTCGCAGGCGGCCAGCCCGGAGCCAGCGGCCCAGGTCGAGGCGGCGGTGCGCCAGTTCCTGGCCGAGCAGGCCACGCTCAAGGGTTTGGTGGACCCCGCCTTCGAGCTGAGCTTCGTCAGCCGCGCCCCGGCGCTGGCGCCCTGCGCGCAGGCGGTCGCCGTTGACGCGGTGGAGACGCGGTACCTCAGCCGCATGCGCTTCAGCGCCACTTGCCCTGGCCAGGCCGGCTGGCAGCGCGACTGGATCGTGCGTGCCGAGGTCTCGGCCATGGTGGTGGTGGCTGCGACCGACGTGCCCGCCAACCGCCCGCTGGCCGAGGCCGATCTGGCGCAGGAGCGGCGCAAGCTCGCCGACATGGCCGACTGCCGACAGCCTGCCGACGCTGGACGCAGCGATCGGCCAGACCAGCGCGCGCGCGCTGCGCTCGGGGCAGGTGGTGCAGCCGCGCTTTCTGGCGCAGCCCTTGCTGGTCAAGCGTGGCGACAGCGTGAACATCGTGGCCCGTAGCGGGCCGGTCGAGGTCCAGGTGGCGGGCGAGGCGCTCGAGTCGGGGCGGCGTGGCGGCATCGTGCGGGTGCGCAACACCAGCACGGGCAAGGTCATCCGTGCGCGTGTGCTCGGCAGTGCGGTGGTGCAGCCTGAAAGCATGGTGGGTTCGTATTCCGGTCAGTCCATCGACTGAATCTGGCTCGCCACCCGGCCCAGTTTGGCCGCATAGGCCGGGTCGGTGGCGTAGCCGCCGCGCGCCAGCCCCTGGGCGAAGGCCTGGGCGTCGTTGCCGGTGTTGAGCGCAGCGCGGTAGCGCGGGCTGCTCTGGATCAGGCGGGCGTAGTCGTCGAACGCGCTGGCATAGTCGGGGTAGCTGCGGAAGCCTTCGGTTTTCTTGACGGCCACGCCGTCTTCGTATTCGGTCGTGAGCGCTTCGGCGCGCTCGCCTTGCCAACCCGCCGGGCCTTGAGGCCGAACAGGTTGTGGGTGGTGTGACCCGAGGCGTCGCGCAGCTGGCGCTGCCCCCAGCCCGATTCCAGCGCCGCGTGGGCAGCCACCAGTTCGGTGGACACGCCCAGGCTTTGCGCGGCTTGCCGGGCCCACGGCGCAATCGCCGCGAGAAAGGCCTGCGGGCTTTCGCTGGAGACCGCGTTCCCCGAGAGCGCGGCACCGGCCGGCGCGCTGTTCATGCGGTGGATCTGGGCTTCGGGGCGCAGCGCCGGCAAAGCGTCGCCGGGCCAGCCATGCTCAATCACCTGCTTGATGTCGGCATGCACTTGCTGGAATGCAGCCGCAAAATTGCCCGTGCCGCCCAGCGCTGGCTGCAAGGTGCTCCACGACGATGCAGTGGTGCTGCCGAGCGAGATGTCAAGCCGCAGCATAGGTGTCCTCTTCCTTGCCCGTTAGCACGCGCTGCAGCAGGGCCTGCTGGTCGCTCATCAGGCGGCCGTTGCCGGCGTTGCGCTCCTTGCACTCGCGCACCAGGGACTCGAGAGTGCTCCAGCGCGCGGCGACGGCCTTGCGCGCTGGCGCAGAGAGGCGCTCGAGCACGGCCGCCATGCTCGGCTGGGCGTGGGTGGGCAGCAGGCGGGAGACCAGTATCACGCGCGTTTGCCGGCGTTTTTCCAGCCCATCGACCGCCGCCGTGATGGTGCGGGCCAGCACTTCGAGGCCGGCGCTGTCGTGGCGCAGGGCGGCGGTGAACTGCTCCTCCAGCAGGGCGTTCAAGGCGCGGTATTCCCGCACGTCGGCATCCATGTCGGCGAGCATGCGCTTCAGGACGGGCTGCGGCTCATTCGCGCCCCCCGTGGTAGCGCTCGATCAGGCCGGCGAGCTTGGCCGCGTCAAACCTCACCTCGCCGCGCGCCAGGGCCTCGCGCAGCGCGGCCACCTTGGCTTCGTCGATTTCGGGCATGGCGCGCAGCGCCGCCTGGGCCGGCTGCAGCACGGTGGACTGGTGTTCGCCGGCTTCCGCGCGCAGTGCCGTCTGGGCCGGGTGCGCGGGCAGGGTTTCCTGGATCGCGGGGGCGGCGGTGGCGGGCAGTGCAGGCAGGCCTGTGCTGGTGATTTTCATGCGATAGCCTCGGGGTCTGGTTTCCATGGCAACGGTCAACGGAATTTTCTTAGGGTCTCGCGCATCGCCGTCAGTGCATTGCGCTCGGGCAGGGCCGAGTCCACACCGGGCAGCAAGGGCGTGACGGTGCCTGGCACACCGAACATGGCAGCAATATTGCCGGCATGTTCGGTGGTCAGGATCAGCAGCTCGATGCGGCGGTTGATGTCCGCCTTCGGATGCGTCGGCGTCGAAGCGGCGCGCGGTCGGCCATGCCGACGACCTGCAGCATGCTGGTGGCGGGCATGCCGCCGGCCAGCAGGTGGTAGCGCGCGGCCATCGCCCGGCTGTTCGACAGCGTCCAGTTCGAGAGCTGCGCCGAGAGTCGCCGTCGGCGTACGGCAGCGAGTCGGTGTGGCCGACGATCAGCATCTGGTTTTCCATCTGCGGCGAACAGCGGCCCCATCTTGCGCAGCAGCCGGCGGAAGCGCTCGGTGGGGAAGGCGCTGCCGCGCTCGAACATGCCCGCTTGGTCGGTGTCGTGCAGCATGCACGCGCAGGCCGTAGGGCGTGATGATGGTCTGCAGATTGCTGGCCAGGCCCGTGCGTCGGCCACTGAGCTCGGCCAGGACCGCCGACAGCTCGCTGCAGGTCGGCTGGCGATCTCGTAGCGGCGCTGCCACGGCGCGGATCCGACTGCGTGTCCTGGGAGCTGTCCGTTCCTGTTGGTGCAGCGCCTTGCGCGGCTGCAGGGTGTCGCCCTGTGCCGGCACCGGCTCGCGCTCGATCAGGCTGCCGCGCGCCGTACTGAAGCTCTGGATCATGCGGCCTGCGCCTTCGTCGATCAGCTTGCCGCCGGTGGCGCGCAGCACCTCCTCGGTGCGCTCCGCGTTGCGCGCGGCCATCAGCCACAGCACCAGGAACAGGCACATCAGGGCCAGGCAGAAGTCGGCGAAGGCGACCTTCCAGGCGCCGCCGTGCTCCTCGTCGTCGTGCTTGCGCGAGACGCGCTTGACGATGGTCCTGGTGCTTGTTTTTCTTGCGCGGCAGCGGTCATGCCGCGGGTCTCCGGTCGCTGCGGCGGCGCGGTGTCCTGCGGCGTGCGCTCTTCGCCGGTCAGCGCGTTGATCCAGCCCTCGAGCTGGGCGAAGCTGGGCTTGATGTTGAGCTGCACCAGGCGGCGGCCGGCGTCGATCGCCAGCAGCGCCGGCTTGCCGGCGACGTGGGTGACCAGCACGACCTTGACGCATTCCAGCGTCGACAGCTCCTGCGTTGACCAGCTGCTTCATCATGTTGCTCAGCGGGTCGAGCACGCCGTAGCAGAAGAAGATGCCGATGAAGGTGCCGACCATCGCCGCGGCCACCTTCTCGGCGATCTCGGCCGGAGCTGGCGCCGTCGCCGACCGAGTTCATCGCCATCACGATGCCCAGCACCGCGGCCAGGATGCCGAAGCCGGGCATCGCCTCGGCGATCTTGTGCAGCGACTTGGACGGCTGGTTCAGCTCCTCGTGGATCGCTTCGAGCTCCTGCTCGAGCACGCCTTCGAGTTCGTGGGCGTTGATCTTGCCCATCGCCATCAGGCGGAAGTTGTCGACGATGAAGGGCAGCAGCTTGGGCTCGTCCAGCACCAGCGGATAGCGCTGGAACAGCGGCGCTTTCGTGCGGCGCCTCGACGTGGGCGTCGAGCGCCTTCAGGCCGCCGGCGGCGGTCTGCAGCAGTTCGTACATCAGCAGCAGCAGCTGGCGCTGGAACTCCTGGCTCTGCTTGCGCCGGTGACGACCTTGCTGCAGCTGCAGCACCATCTCGCCCAGCACGTGCTTGGGGTTGCCCAGCACGATGCGCGCCCAGCGCCGGCGCCGACGATGATCAGCAGTTCGACCGGCTGCCAGATGACGCTGCAGCTCGCCGCCGTGCATGCATGAAGCCGCCGAAGACGCAGCCAAGGACGATGGCGATACCGATGATTGGTTGCATGGTGTTTGTCTTCCTGCATGGTCAGTCACGCGTCTTGCAGGAAGGTCTTCATCTTCCGCAGCGCGCTCTTGTTGATCTGGCAGACGCGCGCGTCGGTGAGGTCCGAGCACGGCGGCGATTTCCTTCAGGCTCAGATCGAACTCGTAGTACATCTGGACCACGCGCTGCTCGCGCTCGTCCAGCGCCGCAGCGCCTGCTCCAGGCTGCGCCGGCTCATCAGCGCGCCTCCGGCGCTGAGCGCGCTGGTGGGCACGTTGGTGCAGCTCCTGCAGCACCTCGTCGAAGCTCGACCAGCATCTCGGCGCTCTCGTGCCAGCGGTATTCCTGCAGTCGTCGGCGCTGATGCCCAGCTCTTGCATGATCTCGTTCTCGCTCGGCTCGCGGCCGAGGCGGCGCGTCAGCTCGCGCACGCGCGTCGCGCAGCCGGTGGCTTTCCTGGCGCACGGCGCGCGGGCGCCAGTCCTGGCGGCGCAGCTCGTCCAGGATCGCGCCGCGCACGCGCAGCGCGGCGATAGCCGCCGAACCTGGCGTCGGGCGCGCCGTAGCGGCGCAGCGCCTCGAGCAGGCCCATCAGGCCGATCTGCTCCATGTCCTCGCGGTCGATCGCGCCGCCGATCTGGGACGTCGAGCTGGCGCACGATGCGCTTGACCAGCGGCGCGTAGGCGAGCAGCTGCGCTGTTGCTCGATGCGCCGGCCGCTCGCGCGCGGCGGCTCGCCGTGCAGCTTCGGCGTAATCCGTCGTGCATGTCCATGCTTCATTCGATGATCAGCTTGCCGATCAGAGCTTCGGCGAACGGCTTCTCGCGGTTCTCGGCTGCATAGCTGGCCTGTGTAGGCGGCGTTGATCTCGGTGGCCAGCTGCGCCACCGTCATGCTGGCGGCTTTCTCCAGCGTGATAGCTCGACAGCGCCTGCACGGCGACGCTGCGCAGCAGCGGCAGGTGCTCCTTGCGTGCGCTTCTCCTTTTCGGCCACGGTCTTGAAGACCAGGTCGACCGCCAGGTAGTGCGACAGCGGGCTCGCCGGCCGGCTGCGCAGCATCACGATCACCTTGTCGAGGCTGACGTACTTGTATTCGTGCTTGTCGAAGGCCGGCTTGGCTTCTGGCGCAGGTGGCCGCCGTGGCTTGGCGCTGGAACCACCACCAGGCGCCGCCGCCGCCAGCAGCGGCCGTGAGCAGGCTCACCAGGGCGAGGACCATGAGTTGCCGTGACTTTTTCATCGTGGATCAATGAGGAGTGAATGGAGGGCAAAGCGCGCCGGCGCCTGGTCGCTTTCTGCTTCGGCAAGGGCCTGCGCCAGGCGCGTTCTGCTCCGGGTCGCTGTCTTTCTGGCGCTCTCGCCCGTCGCTGTCGCGGGCGCCGTGCGGAGACCACGACCGTGACCTCGCCGTGTCTGGCGACCCACCAGGTCCTGGCGCAGGCCATCGCTGATGGTCTGCAGCTGGCGGACGACTTCGCTGCTGGAGGCGCTCAGGTGCACCTGGATGCCGGCGCTGTCGCGCCGGATGGTGATTTCCAGCTGGCCCGTGCATCGGCGGGTCGAGGCGGATGACGGCGCGCTCGCTGCCGCGCTTGAGCTGCCAGTCGATGCGCTCGCCGAGGGTTTCAAGCAAGGTCTGTGGTGTCCGCTTGTCCGTACGGGGCGTGGCGCTGGCCGAGACGGCGGTGGCGGGTGTGCCACCTGGATCGGACTGAGCAGGGCCCGGGCGCCACGCGGGTTTCACGCAGCCATAGAGGCAGCGCCATGCTTTTTTCGCGCACCGTGGCAGCCTCAGGACCGAGTGTGGCGCTGCTTGGCCATGCGTCTTTGGCGCCAAGCGGGGCGTGGGCGCAGCCAGCGCCTGCGGAGCAAGTGGAGCTTGGGAGTTTGCGCTGGGCCGGACATCGCCTGGGCAGCGGTGCGGTGGGGCTGCGCATCTGCAGCGGTCGATGTTCGGCGGTGATGCCGCCGGCGACCGGCCGGGGACGCGTCCGATGCGCCGCTGCAGGCCGCTCGACAGTGCCTCTACGGGCGTGCTGGCATTGGCCAGATGGGTCATGGCGAGCTGTGCCGTCGCGTCGGTGGTCCATTGCGCTGCTTCGGTTCGTGCTTCCTTGTCGAGGCTGTCGAATGGCTCTGTGCCAGACAGGGGCATGACCTGCAGGGCGGTTTCGCCGCGTTGGCAGGGGTGCCCGGTAGCCACAGTGCGGGGTCGGCGGCGCGTTGCAGCGTCTCCAGAAAAAAGGCGGCACCGGCGTGGCGAAAGCGTCGCCGTGGCAAAGGTCTGCGCAGTGCCCGGCGCGGGATCGAGCGGGGCCACCGCGCCAGCGGATGCGGGGGAGAAGGGCAGGGCGAGGGTCATGCCTGTGGCGTCGTTCAGGTCGCTGTTGAGGGCGTAGGCCAGCCAGCCGTCCTTGTTGGTGCGCAGGTCGCGAGAGGCGCTGCGCCAGTTCGTCGCTGGCCGCGACGCACTGGGCCCGCGCCTGCTGGTGCGCGCGCTCCAGGTTCTGCAGGGCTGCGCGTTCGGTGTCAGACAGGGCACCGGCCTGCACGGGTAGCGCGAGCCACCCTGCCAGGTCGCGGTCGGCTTGATCCAGCGCCAGCCAGTCCTGTGCCGCCGCCGCAGCGCGCAAGCGCTGGGCCAGGCCGGCCATCTGCCGTGCCTTAGCCATGGGCCACCTGCATCGCCTGCCAGCTGTTGCGGATGCGGGTGAGCAGGCCCACCACCTCGTCGATCATGTCGACCTCCAGGTCGAGCCCCGCCTTGTACAGGCGCCAGGCGCAGTATTCGTAGAGCCGCCCCAGGTTGGCTACCACTTCACCGCCGTTCTCGAAGTCGAGCGAGCTCGACAGGCCGTTGAGGATGTTGACGCACTTGTCCAGGCCACGGGCTTTGAGTTCGTAGCGCTTGCCTTCGATGTGGGCGCGCGTGCGCGCCAATTCGTCGAGCAGGCCATCCATCAGGATCAGCACCAGCTGCACGGGCGAGGCATTGGCGGTTTGCGCGTTCAGATTGACGGCGTGGTAGTTGCTGTAAACGTCGTAGTCCATGGTGTGAGAGCGAAGTGGTGGGGGCGGGCCTCAACTGGTGCCGAAGTTGCCGAGGTTGCTGAGCAGGCTCGACGTATCGTTCATGCGCGCCTGCAGCGACTGCAGCTGTGTGAACTGGGCGAGATAGCGGTTGTAGGCCTGCGTGTACTGGTTATCCAGGCGCGTCTGGCGCGTGGCCAGCGTCTTTTGCTGCGCTTGCACGGAGTTCTGGCGCTGCTTGATCTGGCCCGAGGCACTGTCGGTCCAGCTTTTCACGATGCTGTGGAATGCGCCCAGGGCTGCCACTCGAGTGGTCAGGCCGGTGTTGCCGAACACCGCGTCCAGGCCCTCGGATGCGCGGCCAGGGTTTTGTGCAGCTTGGCGTCGTTCAGCGAGAGCGTGCCGTTGCGGTCGGCGTGATGCCGAACTCGGCCAGGCTCAGGCCGCCGTAGCTTTGCCGCAGCGCGTTCGACATGCGGTTGCGCAGGGACGCACGCCGGCATCCGATGCAAAGGCCGCGCGTCGACGCCGTCCTTGCCGGATTGGCCGTGACAGGGTCGTCGAGTGTTTTCTTCAGCGTGTTGTAGGCATCGATGAATTTCTTCACGTTGGCGCTGGTGCCGCCGTCGTCGTTGCTGACGGTCAGGCTGATCGGCGGTCGCCGGCTTTGCATGGCCTTGGCGAGGGTGATGGTCACCCCGTCGACGGCGGTCAGGGTGTTGGAGGCCTGGTGCAGCTTGATGCCCGCGTGCCTTGTCGCCCAGCCAGACGATGGCGTTGCGTCGCCGCGGACAGCTCTAGGCTGGTAGGCGAGCGCGGTTTTGAAGGCGTTGTCCGGGCGGACGCCAGCTGGTGTCCAGCGTGATCTGGCTGTTGGCGCCGGTTTGGCTCGGCGGTCAGCACCAGCTCGGACGTGGCGCCGGTGTTGATGACGGAGGCAGTCACCAGCGACGTGTTACCGGGCGCGGAGTTGATCGCGGCCGCGATCTCGCGTGGCGAGAGCGACGCGTGCCGTCGGTGCCGGCGCTGTCCAGGTTGACCGTGAATGCGCCGCTGCCGACCTTGACCACCAGGTTGCCGGAGACGCCGCTATCGTCGGTCAGGCCGGCGTACGAGACCTGGCTGGCGGTGGCGACCTTCTCGACGAAGAACGAATAGGTGCCCGGCATGGCGCTGGCGCTGGCGCTGGCGCTGCCAATGGCGGTGTCGCTGAAGGTGGCCGACTGCGCGAAGATGGTCTTGTTCAGGCCGGTCGCGTGCCAGGCGGTCTGGAAGCGCGAGATCGCCGAACCGCAGCTTGGTCAGGCCTGTGTCGATCGCGCTGGCCTGCTTGGTCTGGCTGTCGAGGTTCTGCTGCGTGCCCGCAGTGTACTTTTTCGCGAGCAAGGTTGCGGTGCTGGGCGGGTCATAGGTTGGACTGGTGATGCTCATGTCATGCTCCTTGTTTATACGGCCTCGAATCGGCCCGTCCTGCCAGCCACGACTGGGTGGCGATTTCGTCTTCGCGCTTTGCGGCGCGCGTTCCTGTTCGCGCCCGAACGCGCCTGGTGCTGCTCCAGCACCTTGCCCAGCAGTTCCCGGCGGATCCAGGCGGCGTTCAGGTGCCGCTGCGCGACCGCCATGTTCGCTTCGTGCAGCTGCAGGTCGATGCGGTGCGCGTCGGCCATCGCCAGCACCGCCTGCTTGTACTGGCCGCAGTTGAGCGCCAGCGCCGGCGGCCAGCGCGCCGGTGGCGCCGCTGCCTGCGGCCAGCGCGGCCAGCCGCTCCAGGTTGGCCTGGTAGCGCGCGCGGGTCGCTCTGCCTGGCGGCGCAGGTCGGCCTGCAGGCGCTCGACCTCGGTGCCGCGCAGGCGCACCAGGGTGCCGAGGCTGTCGATTGTGTCTTGCGTCATGCCATCATCGCTTCAAGTTGTTGGACGCAGCGTCGGCGCCAGCGGCGCCGCTTCGCGCGTGCCCTGGCACAGGAAGGCTCTCGATGTGCGGATGCAGGCGCACCGCGCGGTCGGTCTCCGGATCGGCGCCGGGCACGTAGGCGCCCAGCGGGATCAGGTCGCGCACCTGCGGCGTGGCGCGCCAGCGCCGCCTTGAGCTTGCGCGCGGCCTGCGCGTGTGCCGGCGCTCACCACCTGCGCCATGCAGCGGCTGATCGAGGCGGCGACGTCGATCGCCGGGTAGTGGCCGCGCTCGGCCAGCTCGCGGCGTACAGCACGATGTGGCCGTCGAGGATGGCGCGCGCGGTGTCGACCACCGGGTCCTGCTGGTCGTCGCCTTCGGCCAGCACGGTGTAGATCGCGCTCATGCTGCCGTGCGGATGCTCGCCGTTGCCGGCCGCTCTCGACCAGCTGCGGCAGCAGGCTGAACACCGACGGCGGATAGCCGCGCGTGGCCGGCGGCTCGCCCAGCGCCAGCGCGACTTCGCGCAGCGCCATCGCGTAGCGCGTCAGCGAGTCGACCAGCAGCAGCACGTTCTGGCCGTGGTCGCGGAAGTGGGCGGCGATCGCGTGGCACAGTTCGGTGGCCATGCAGGCGCATCAGCGGCGACTCGTCGGCCGGCGCGACCACCACCACCGCGCGCTTCAGGCCCTCCGGGCCCGAGCGAGTGCTCGACGAACTCGCGCACCTCGCGGTTGCGCTCGCCGATCAGGCCGACCACGATCACGTCGGCCACGGTCTGGCGCGTGATCAGGCCGAGCAGCACGCTCTTGCCGACGCCGCTGCCGGCCATCAGGCCGACGCGCTGGCCCTTGCCGAGCGTGAGCATGGCGTTGATCGCGCGCACGCCGACGTCGAGCGGCTCGTCGACCGGCGCTTTGGCAGCGGGTTGACCCGCGGCGGGGTGGCGCCAGCGGCGGCGTCGCCGCCGAGGCGGCCGAGGCTCGTCGATCGGCTCGCCCAGGCCGTTGACCATGCGGCCCAGCCACGTCGGGCCGATCATGCAGGGCGCGGCCGCTCGGCGGCGGGCAGCACGCGCGCGCCGGTGACCAGGCCCTCGCCTTCTTGAACGGCATCAGGTACGAGACCTTGTCGCGAAAGCCCGACCACCTGCGCGTCGAGCCAGCCGCCGTCGACGGTCTCGACGCGGCAGCGCTGGCCCGGTGTGCAGCGGCAGCCGACGCTCTCGAGCAGCAGGCCCTGGAGGCGCCGACCAGGCGCCCGGTCGGGCGTGGCCACCGGCACCTGCCCGATGTCGAGCGAGCGCAGGGTGTCGGCCAGCGCCGATCATCGCGCGCCTCCTTCGGCGCGCGGCTCGGCCAGCTGGGCGCTGACCTGCTCCATGACGGCCGCCAGGCGCTGCCTGGCAGCCGGCGTCGACTTCGTGGTCGCCGGCGCGCACGCGGCATTCGCCGGGCTCCAGCCGGGGATCGGCCAGCAGCGTCCACTTGCTCGGCGCGCTTCGGGTCCAGTTCGGGGATGCGCTTGCAGCTCTTCGGGGTTGAGGCACACCTCGACTGCTCGCGGGGCGCGGCATCGCCGCCAGCGCCTCGTCGACCAGGGCCAGCAGCTGCACCGGCTGCAGCGCCAGTTCGGCGCGGATCACCTGGCGCGCGATCTTGCCGACCAGGTCGACCACTTCCTTGCGCTGGGCCTCTGCGTAATCGGTCTTTCTGCAGCTTGCTTCAGGCCGCTCCGGAGCAGGGCGTCGACCGGCTGGGCCAGGCTTCCTGCGAAACTACGCCTGCGCCCGGCGCGGCCTTCGCTCGGCTCCGCGCACGACGCCTTCGGCGTGGCCGAGCGGGAAACCTGTCGGCGCGGCCCTGGTCGAGGCCGGCCTCGTAGCCGTCGCGCTGCCCTGGCGGTAGCCGTCGGCCACCGCGCCCTGCCAGGCTTCCTCCGCGCCCGCGCGGCGTCGCCGGGACATGGCCCGGACCTGCGCCAGCGGCGGGAAGCGGTGAGGCCGGAACTGCTTCATTCGGCGAGTGGCCTCGGCGAACAGCTGGATCTCGATCTCGCCGGCGTCGGCCAGTTGCCTTGACGGTGGCCATGATCTCCTTGCGGGTCTGCTCGATGCGCGACATCGGCACCGGGCCGGAGCGGCGCATCAGGTCCTCGAAGCTCTGCGCCTGGCGGCGTGGCATCGCGCGTCAGGATCGCGTCGCGCAGCGCCGGTTCGGCGCCCTTGAGCGCGATCGCCCACTGCTCCAGCGGAATCTCGTCGAGCAGGCGCGTGATGCGTCTGCTCGGTCTGGCTCGACAGGATGAAGAAGTCGTACATCGACAGTTCGATCTGCGACACCACCTCGGGGTCGTGCGCGCGCAGCAGCTCGACCATGCTGGCGCGGTTGTGCCGGCAGGCGGTTCAGGATCTCGGCGACCTGGCGCACGCCTTCGACGCTGGCGCTCTGCGTGTCGAGCGCGGCCAGGCAGCGCTCGACCAGCTCTTCCAGTTCGGATCAGCAGGTCGCGGTCGATCTCGTCCAGGCGCGCCAGGTTCAGCAGCACCAGTTCGCGGCCTTCGCGGCAGGGCCTCGATGACTGGCCGGCCAGCGCCGGCGGCAGGAAGGCCAGGAACACGGCCTGCATCTGCACGTGCTCGCTGGCGATGCGAGTCGGCCAGCCACTTGGGCGAGGCCTACTGCAGGCGCGCCATCTTGGGCCGGATCGCGTCGCCGTAGATGCGTGTTGAGCACGCTGTTGGCGATGTCGCTGCCCAGCGCCAGGTCGAGCGAGCGCTTCAGGTAGCTGCGCGAGGCGCCGTGCAGGCCGCTCTGCTGGCGGTAGTCGTCGAAGAAGTTCTGCATCGCCAGTTTGACCGCGCTCGACCTTGATGCCGCTCATCCGGCACATCACCTGGGTCAGCTCCAGCAGTTCCTCGCGCTCGAGGCAGCGCAGCACCGCGGCGGCCGGCTCTTCGCCGATCGACAGCAGCACGATCGCGGCCTGCTCGACCGGGCTGACAGGACGTGGCTCGTCCCCGCCAGTGGTACGCGTTATTCAGTTCGGCCATGTTTTTTCTGCACCCATTGTTTGACCACTTCGGCAACCCGTTCCGGCTCCTTGCCGGCCAGGACCTTCAGGTGGTCGACCATCACGTCGACGGCCGAACCGGCCGGCGGCAGGTCGTAGTTTTCCAGCAGCGGCACCACCGGCATTGCGTTGGCGCGATGGCGGGTGCGCGTGCTCGGCGCCGGGATGCTCGGCAGTCGGCCAGCCAGGGCCACACCGGTGTCGATGGGCCGCGCGCTGCGTGCGGAGTGGCGGGGTGCCGGCGGCCAGGCGCTGCTGCACGCTGCGCAGCAGCGGGCGCACGACCAGCAGGAAGTAGGCGAGCAGGGCGCCCAGCCAGGTAGCCCAGCGCGTGCCCATGTCGACCACGTTGTCGCGCTCCTGCCACCACGTCCGCGGCCAGGTGGGCCCGGGAAGGTCAGCGAGGAGACGGCCAGCACGTCGCCGCGCTCGGCGTCGATGCCCAGGCCGCTGCGCAGGATCTTGTCGATGTTGGCCAGTTCTTGCGCGCTCCAGTCGGCTGCGGCCTTGGGCGCGGCGGCGTTGTTGAGCACCACCGCCACCGACAGCTTGCTCAGGCGGCCGCGGCTGCGCTTGATCTGGGTGATCGCGCGGTCGTAGGCGTACTGGCGGGTGGTGGCGTTCTTGCGCGCCGTCGTCGGCCGCCGTTCGGGCGGGCGTGTCGGCCGGCGGTGGCGTTGACGGCGGGCGGTTCGACAGCGAGCCCGGCACGCCCATCGCCGATAGGGCGCGCTCCTGCTCCTCGCGCATGGCCTCGCTGGTGACCTTGGGGTCTTCGCCGAACTTCTCCTGGGTTTCCTCGATCTTGTCGTTGTCGACGTCGGCGGTCACGCTGACCTTGAAGTTGTCTTCGCCCAGCACCGGCGCCGAGCAGGTCGCGCAGGCTGCGCAGCGTGCGTCCTGGTAGCGCTTGGCCGCCTCGTCGCCGCTCTGCGGGTCGAGGCCCTCGCTCAGGTCGACGCGGGCCGAGAGCAGGTTGCCGGCCTGGTCGACCAGCGACACGCGCTGGGGCGACAGGCTGGCGACGCTGCCGGCGACCAGGTTGACGATCGCGGCGATCTGCTCGTTCGAGAGCCGGTGGCCGGGCTTGAGCGCGACCACCACCGATGCCGAGGTCTTGTCGCCGTCGCTGGCGACGAACGAGGTCGACTTGGCGATCGACAGGTGCACGCGGGCGGACGCGATCGCGTCCAGCGCGGGATGCTCTGCGCCAGCTCGCCTTCCAGGCCGCGGCGGAAGCGCACGTCCTGCACGAACTGCGACACGCCCAGCGGGTCGTTCTTGTCCATCAGCTCCAGGCCGGCCGGCAGCTGGGCGGTCACGCCTTTGGCGGCCAGCAGCATGCGCACCTTGCCGAGGCTTTTGTCGGGCACCAGCACCTGGCCGCTGTCCGGGTGCACGCGGTAGGGGATGTGTTCGGCTTCGAGCACCGTCATCATGTCGGCGGTGGCGACTTTCTCGCGCGCGCCGAACACCGGCTTGTAGCTGGCCTGGTCGTTCCACAGGAACATCAGCACGACGGCCGTGAGCCCCGCGGCCAGCACCAGCAGCGAAGCCAGGTTCTTGGCGAGTGCAGGAGGCAGTGCGGGCGCGCACTGGCGCGCAGGCGTTCCCAGGCGAATTTCAGGGCAGCAATCACGCGCGTGACTCTCGCTAGGGCTCAGACCGGCAGCTTGATCAGGTCGTCGACGGCGCCCATCACTTTGTTACGCACCTGCATCAGCATGGAAAACGACAGGCTGGCTTGCTGGCTGGACAGCATGGCGCCGACCAGGTCGTCGCTCTTGCCGCTGTCCACGGCGGCCATCTTTTCGGCCGCCAGATGGTCTTGCTGGTTGACGCCCCGCACCGCTTCCAGCATGCGGTCGGCAAAACCGGGTCCGGCATGTCCGCCTGTTCTCTCGCCTTGCGCTGGCGCGATCAAGCGGCTTGGAGATGTCCGACAGGTAGCCCTGGATCTGCAGCAGGTCGGCGTTGATCAGTTGTCCGGTAACGGAGCTCATGGGGAGCATTTCCTTGGGGGCGTGCAAAGCAACAACGGCGTGTTCAGACCTGTTTGTTGGCTGCATATGGTTGCGAATTGTTCATTATTGTAATGTTTGTTTTTTAAGTGATGAGTTTTTTGCATCAAAAAATATATGTTTCGTTGCTTTGTTGTCTTTACTGATTTTTTACAGAATTTGTTGCGTAAAAGTGGTCTCTGTCGCCTCTCTAGAATCGAGCGCAGCGATGCCCCGTGGTGCGGCTGCGCACTGCGGACTCTTGGGTAGCACGTGTTGCAATGCGCAAGTGCCTGCCGCCAAGCGACAGCGCGCCGCACGGTGCCTCCAGGGCGAACCACCGATCTAGAAAGAAAAAATGGAATATGGAATTCACCCCGGCGCGGGTCTCGCGCTCGTCGTTGCGGCGGGGGGGCTCGTGCTGCTGGCCGTGCTGCAACTGCGCCAGGCGCGTCAGGCTTTGCTCCAGACCCAGCAGACCTTGGCGGAGCGCAATGAATTTCTGGGCATGATGGCCCACGAGATGCTCACCCCCTTGCAGACCATCGTCAGTTCGGTGGAGTTGATCGAGCTCGGCGGGCGGCTGCCTGCGGACGATCAGACGTTCCGGCGCCTGCGCCGCAGCGCACAGCAACTGGAGGCGCAAATGAACGATACGGTCGAGTTCGCGCGGTTGAGCGGCGGCCGGCTCAAGGTTTCGCCAATGCTGTTCCAGCCGGACCTGATGATGCAGATCATCGTGGCCGAATACGAGGAAGCGGCCCGCGAGCGCGGCGTGCGGCTGACGGTGCAGGTCGAGCCTCAACCGTGTCCCCGCGTGATCACCGACCCGGCGCGCATGCGGCAGATCATCGCCAACCTGATCTCGAATGCCACCAAATACGCCAGTCCAGGGGAGGTCGTGTGCTCACTTCAGGTGCAGGGGGCGCCCCCACAGATCACCGTCGCCGTGATGGACCAGGGGCCGGGCTTCGACGCGGGCGTCGATGTCTGGGCGCCCTTCGTGCGCGCCAGCCAGGGACGCTCGGGCAGCGGCCTGGGGTTGGCGGTCGTGCGGCTGATGGCCGAGTTGCTGCATGGCACGGCGCGCGTGCTCAGCCGCCCCGGCGAAGGTTCGGTGTTCATCGTGCAGGTGCCGGTGGAGGTCGAGAGTGCTGCAGGGGGCGGTGGCAGGTGGCTCCTGCCCCGGAACGGCGGCGGATTCTCGTGGTCGATGACAACGACGATGTGCGCTTCAGCCTGCAGACCATGCTGCAGGCCCTGGGCGCGCTGGTGGATGTGGCCGACAGCGTAGCGCAGGCCGATCTCATGCTGGTGGCGGCCAGGTACGACGGTATCCTGCTCGATCTGCGCCTTCAGGACGGCAGCGGCTACCGTGTGGCCGAGCGCGCGCGCGCACCCGGTGCGTTGAACCAGGCCACGCCCATCGTGGCACTGTCGGCTTACCATGAGTCCGAGGCCGCCGGCGACGCCCTGTTCGCGGCCAAGTTCGAGAAGCCGATCACCGTGGCGCGGCTGCGCTCCGCCTTGCTGGCTTTCGGCTGAGCGGGCTTGGCTAGCTGGTTTCGCCCAGCAGCTGTTTGACCTGCGAGATCAGCAGGGCCAGGCGGAAGGGCTTTTCGATGACCTGGACGCGGTGGGCCATGGCGACGCGCGCAATGTCGTCCTCGGCGGCGTGGCCGTTGGCGATGGCGCCGGTGGTCAGAATCAGCGGCGCCGATGGCTGGGCCTTGCGGATCGTCTGTATCACCGTGGCGGAAGTCTTGCCGTTGAGCCACCAGTCGACCACGTAGGCATCGAACGGCGCAATGGCCGATTCGTACGACAGCTCGGTGGCCGAAGAAAACACCTCGACGCGGAATCCTGCGCCCTCGAACGCGTCTTTCAGGTTGGCGGCCAGGTCTGCTGCGTCTTCCAGCACCGCAATGCGCGGCAACTGGCGTTGCGTGGGGATGATGGTCAATTGGTGAATGCGATGCCGCTTGCCGCCACCCGCTGCGGCGTAGGGCTGCACCAACCATTCCGACCCTTGGAGGGTGGCTACCAGTTCGCAGTGCTCGTTGCGCCCGAGTTCCGTGCCGATCAAAGCCTTGCAGGCCATGGGGCGTCCGCCAATGACGATGCTGGCGGGCTTCGCCTCCCCATGGTCGTGGTCTGCGTCGGCCAGATGGCTGCTGAGCAAGAGACTGACATCCACCTGAAAATGCCGCGCCAAGCTTTGCAGGTCGGTCGCGGAAAATGCGCCGTCCTGGAATTTACGGAAGGCCCCTGAGCGCGACAGCCCAAGGATCGTGGCCAGCTGCGAGGAGTGCTTGTGCCGCGGCAGTCCCTGTTCGGCAAAGAAATCGTGCAACCGGCGGGATATGAGGCTTGTGGGCTGCGTCTCGGTGAGCTCGCCCCCTGTTGCTGGGTCTGTCGGCTCGGCGTAGTTTTTCTCAGGCATGGCGTAGTCACATAGGGATGGATGCTTAGCGACAAAAAGTAACGTTTCGTTAAAAAAGCGTTCAAAAAACTAGACGTTTTTGTGTCCGAGAGTAAAATGTTGCATTAAATGCACTCAAATGCGATGGATGCGCTCGGTGCTTGGTTGCTGTCTTCTTTCCCGATTCCTTATTCTTTTGTCTTGATGCAATTCAATATAGCTCACGGGCCTGATCGCTGTGCGAAGCATTGCGCGACCCGCAACGCGCCTGGGCGCCCCGGGCTTTGATCGGCATGGCTCAGTCTTCCAAGGCGCTGCCCGCAGCGCACCCGGTGCTGGACCCCCGAACACTGGGCCGCCCGGTCCACCTGCTAGCGGCTTTTGCCGACAAATTCGGCGCCGACCTGTCTGACCTCCTGCGCCTGGGCTTGAACCGGCGTTACGGCACGCAATTCACTGTGGGTGAGGTGCGGATGGAGCACGTCCCTGCCGCCATCGCCCCGCGCTGGAATGTGTATGGCTCGGCCACCGGGCGGATCGGCGTTGCGCTCGACCGCAGCCTGGTGCTGCGCGTGCTGCATTGCCGCTACGGCCTGCGGGACGGGGAGGGCGCCGACCCCGGTTCGATCCCCGTGACCGCCTCCGAGGAGCGGCTGGCTCAGAAGCTAGGGCTGCAGCTTGCGCTGGGGCTGGCGGCGCGCATTCGCGAGGGGCTGAGCATCCTGGGATCGGAGCCCGCCGACGGCATGGGTGACGATATCGCCTGGCGCGCCGAAACCACCGATGCGGTGGGCGCCTGGACGCTCCAGGTGCGTATCGACGAGCTGCAGGCTGGCCTCTGCTCGCAGCTGCAGTTTTCGCTCGACGCTGCCTGGATGGGCCTGCTGCTCGGTCAGCTCGCTGCCGGGCGCTCCGCGCCCAGGAAAGACCTTCGAAAGGATGAGACGCAGCAACTCGCCCAGCGGCTGCGGGTTCGACTGGTGGCGCGGTTGCTGCACCGGCGCATGGCGCTGGGCGAGGTGCTCGACCTGCGCCCGGGCGACATCATCCCAGTGAGCTTCCAGGCTGCCGACGTGCTGGTGAAGGACTCGCGCCTGTTCACCGCGACGGTGGCAGAACACAAAGGCGGGCTGTGGCTCACCGCATTCAACGACACCCTCTAAAGCCATGGATATGAGCCAAGAAATCTCCGAATTCGATACCGCTTTGCTGGACAACGACCTGACCGTGGAAGATGGCGCCTCCGCCCCGGTCCCAGTGGCTGCGACCCGGCCGCGCCGCGACCTGACGCAGATGCTGCGCAAGATTCCGGTCACGCTGAGCCTTGAGGTGGGCTCGGCCGACATTGCGCTCGACCAACTGATGGCCCTGGAGCACGACAGCGTGGTGGAACTCGACGCAGTGGCCGGCGCGCCGCTGGTGATCAAGGTCAACGGCACGGCCATCGGGCGCGCCGAGGTGGTGGTGTCGGGCGAAAATTATGGGTTGAAGGTGGTCGAGCTGGCCGATCTGGACCTGCTGTCGCTCGACGCGGCGAACTGAATCGCCGCCACCATGACGTTACGACGAATGGGTGGCCATGCCGCCCTGGGGCTGGCCGTGCTCGTCCTGATGTTCGGGGTGAGCGAGTCGGCGCTCGCGGCCGGCACCATTTCGCTGCTGGGCACCAACGCCAATGGCGCGCCGGCCGAATTCACGGTGAAGACCCAGATCCTGGTCATCATGACCCTGCTCGGGCTGCTGCCCGTGCTGATGCTCATGATGACCAGCTTCGTGCGCTTCGTGATCATTTTGTCTTTGCTGCGCCAGGCGCTGGGCCTGCAGCAGGGCCTGCCCAACCGCATCGTGACCGGGGTGGCGCTGATCCTCACGCTCTTGGTCATGCGTCCGGTGGGCGAGGAGATCTGGCACAAGGCCTTCGTACCTTACGACCAGGACAAAATCGGCCTCGAAGTGGCGCTGCAGAAGGCCGAGATCCCTCTGTCGCGTTTCATGCTGTCGCAGACCAGCAAAAGTGCCTTGCAGCAGATATCCACCCTGGCCGGCGAAGCGCCGGTCAGCGAACCGGGCCAGCACGCATTCACCGTGAAGCTGGCGGCCTTCGTGCTCAGCGAACTCAAGACCGCCTTCCAGGTCGGCTGCATGCTGTTCATCCCCTTCATGGTGGTCGATCTGGTCGTGGCATCGGTACTCATGGCCATGGGGATGATGATGCTGTCGCCGCTGGTGATCTCCTTGCCGCTCAAGCTGCTGCTGTTCGTGCTGGTCGATGGCTGGACGCTGACCGTGAACACCCTCATCACCAGCATCCGGGCCTATTGAGATGGCAGCCTCTTCTTCTCGCCTTCAGGCCCGCTGGGCTGCGCAGCGGCCATGCTGACGCCTGACATCGCCGTCGACCTGGTCAGCGAAAGCCTGCGCCTGGTCATGCTGCTGGTGGTGGTGTTGATCCTGCCGGGCCTGCTGGTGGGCCTGGTGGTGGGCATCTTCCAGGCGGCGACGCAGATCAACGAGCAGACGATGAGCTTTCTGCCGCGCCTGCTGGTGACGCTGCTGGCCGTGATCCTGGCCGGGCGCTGGATGGCGGGGCACTTGATGGATTTTTGCGTCCGCATCTTCGAGCGCGCCGCCACCCTGGTGGGCTAGCCCACCGGTACACCATGGACGCAGCCATTCCCGGCCTGTTGGCCCAGCTGTTGGCACTCTGGTGGCCGTTTTGCCGCGTCATGGCCCTGCTCAGCGCCGCGCCCATCCTGGGCGACGGTGCGGTGCCCGTCACGGTGCGCGTGCTGCTGTCGCTGGTGCTGGCCGTGGTGCTGCTGCCGGTGGCCAAGCCGGTGGCGGCCATCGACCCGTTGTCGCTGCACGCCGTGGTCGCCACCATCGAGCAGGCGGCCATCGGCGGCCTGCTCGGGCTGGCGCTGCACTTCATGATGTCGGTGATCATGGTGTTGGGCTACATGGTGTCGTCGCAGATGGGCCTGTCGATGGCGGTCATGAACGATCCCCTGAGCGGCGTCTCTTCCGACGTGGTCTCCAGCCTGCTGTCCGTCCTGGGCATGCTGGTGTTCTTCTCGATCGATGGCCACCTGCTGGTCATCCAGGTGCTGGGCGCCAGCTTTCAGCAATGGCCCGTGGGATCGGGCATCAGCATGCCGGCGCTGCGCAGCGTGGCCTTCAATGTGGCCTGGGTGTTTTCGGCAGCACTGCTGCTGGCCCTGCCGGTGATGCTGGCCACCCTGGTGGTGCAGATCGGCTTCGGGTTGCTGGCGCGCGTGGCACCCACCCTCAACCTGTTTGCCCTCGGTTTCTCGGTGATCACGGTGTTCGGCGTGTTCATGCTGAGCCAACTGGTCCGGTTCCTGCCCGAGCACTATCTGCGCATCACCGCCCGGGTGCTCGACATGCTGCGTCTGACCATGCAGCAGAGGCCCTGAGATGTCGGAGTCCTCCACTGGCGACAAAAGCGAAAAGGCCTCGCAGCAGAAGCTGAAAAAGGTGCGCGAGCAGGGCCAGGTCGCCCGCTCGAAAGACCTGGTCACCGCCGTCGGCATTGTCGCCAGCCTGTACCTTCTTGTGTGGCTGATGCCGGGCTATCTGCAGGATTTCCGCCAGCTCTTCGCCTACGGCCTGGCCGATCTGGAGGGCGATGGCACCCTGGACAACGCCTGGTCGGTGCTGTTCCTGGCGGCGGCGCTGCTGCTGGTCAAGATGGTGCTGCCGCTGCTGGTGATGCCGGTGCTGCTGGTGCTGTCCTCGATGGTGCCGGGGGGCTGGGTGCTGTCGTCAGAAAACCTGATGCCCAAGCTCAACCGGCTCAGCCCCATGAGCAACCTGGGGCGCATGTTCAAGGGCAAGCACCTGGTGAGCGTGCTTACGTCCATCTTCAAGGCCCTGCTGCTGGGCAGCGTGCTCTGGTACCTGTGCAGCCGCAGCGCGCGAGACTACCTGCGCCTGCAGGGGCTGTCGCTCGGCGAAGCCATCGACACGGGCGCCGGCATGGTGCTGTCGGGCGTGCTGTCCATGGCCATGGTGTTCGTGCTGTTCGGCCTGATCGACCTGCCGGTGCAGGTGTTCTTCTTTCTGCGTGGCCAGCGCATGAGCAAGCAGGACATCAAGGAAGAGCACAAGGGCAACGAGGGCCGCCCCGAAGTCAAGAACCGCATCCGCCAGCTGCAGCGCCAGCTCTCGCGGCGCAGCGTGCGCAGCGCGGTGCCCACGGCCGACGTGGTGATCGTCAACCCCGAGCACTACGCCGTCGCGCTCAAGTACGACGATCAGCGCGCCCAGGCGCCTTACGTGGTGGCCAAGGGCGTGGACGAAATGGCCCTCTACATCCGCGAGATCGCGCGCGAACACCAGGTCGAGGTGGTGCTCCATGCCGCCGCTGGCCCGCGCCATCTACAACACCAGCCAGGTGCAGCAGCAGATTCCGATCCCGCTGTACAACGCCGTGGCGCTGGTTCTCAACTACGTGCTGCAGCTCAAGGCCTTCCAGACCGGCCAGCGGCCCAGCGAGCCACGGTTGCCTGCCGACCTGGCCGTTCCCTCCCACCTGACTTGAGCCGTTCCGACATGAAACTCCTGCAGCCCGGACTCTTCGACGCCCTGCGCCGCTACAGCTATGCCACGCCGCTGATGGTGCTGGCCCTGCTGGCCATGATCATCCTGCCGCTGCCGCCGGTGGTGCTCGACGTGCTGTTCACGTTCAACATCGTGCTGGCGATCATCGTCATCCTGATCAGCGTCTCGGTCAGCCGCCCGCTCGATTTCTCGACCTTTCCGACCATCATCCTCGCCACCACGCTGATGCGGCTGGCGCTCAACGTCGCCTCGACGCGGGTGGTGCTGCTCAAGGGCCACGAGGGCACGCACGCGGCGGGCCAGGTGATCGAGGCCTTCGGCAACGTGGTGATCGGCGGCAACTTCGTCGTCGGCCTGGTGGTGTTCGTCATCCTGATGATCATCAACTTCGTGGTCGTGACCAAGGGCGCCGAGCGCATCTCCGAAGTGTCGGCGCGCTTCACGCTCGACGCCCTGCCGGGCAAGCAGATGGCGATCGACGCCGACCTGAACGCCGGCCTCATCAACCAGGAAAAGGCCCAGGCGCGCCGCCGCGAAGTCGGCGATGGAGGCCGACTTCTACGGCGCCATGGACGGCGCCTCGAAGTTCGTGCGCGGCGACGCCATCGCCGGCATCCTGATCTTGCTGATCAACATGATCGGCGGCGTCACCATCGGCGCGCTTCATGCACGACCTGTCGTTCGGCGACGCCTTCCGCCAGTACGCGCTGCTCACCATCGGCGACGGCCTGGTCGCGCAGATTCCGGCGCTGCTGCTGTCGGCAGCGGCGGCCATCATCGTCACGCGCGTGAGCGACTCGGGCGACTTCGAAACCCAGGTCAGCGGCCAGCTGCTGGCATCGCCCCAGGCGCTGTACAGCGCGGCGGCGCTGATGACGGTGCTGGGTTTGATCCCCGGCATGCCCTGGCTCAGCTTTCTCGGGTTTGCGGCCGTGCTGGCCTTCGTGGCTTGGCGCGTGGGCCAGCGTCCGCAGCGCCCAGGCGCCGGGCAGCGATGTGGCGGCGCTCGGCGCGGCCCTGGCCACGGCCGAGCCGCCGGCCGACCTCGACTGGCGCAGCCTGCCCTTTGTCGAGCCGCTGTCGGTGGCGCTGGGCTACCGCCTGGTGAGCCTGATCGACAAGGCGCAGGGTGCGCCGCTGCTCAAGCGCGTCAAGGGCGTGCGCCAGACGCAGAGCGAAGGCCTGGGCCTGCTGCTGCCCGCCATCGCCGTGCGCGACGACCTTGCGCTCAAGCCCACCCAATACGCCATCATGCTGCGCGGCACCGTGGTGGCGCGCGCCGAGGTGCCGGCCGACAAGCTCATGGCGATTTCTTCGCCCCACCTGTACGGCGAGGTCGACGGCGAGCCCGGCGTCGACCCGGCCTACGGCATGCCCGTGGTCTGGATCCAGCCCGACGACAAGGCCCACGCGCTCGGCCTGGGCTACCAGGTGGTCGATGTGCCCAGCGTGGTGGCCACGCACCTGAGCAAGGTGATGCGCGAATACCTGCCCGAGCTGTTCGGCCACGAAGACGCGGGCGAGCTGATGGAGCGCCTGGCCGCGCTCGCGCCCAAGCTGGCCGAGGCGCTGGGCAAGGCCATGAGCCACTCGCCAGCTGCTCAAGGTGTTTCGCACCCTGCTGGCCGAAAACGTCTCGCTCAAGGACATCGTGCCGATCGCCACGACCCTGCTGGAAACGGCCGAAGACCACCAAGGACCCGATGCTGCTCGCCGCCGAGGTGCGCTGCACCCTGCGCCGCCAGATCGTCGACGCCTGTGCGGCCAGCGCCCCGAGCTGAAGGTGTTCAATCTCACCGGCGACCTCGAGAACATGCTGCTGGGCGCGCTCAACCAGGCCCGCCAGGGCGGCGCAAAGGTGGCGCTCGACAACTACGCCATCGACCCCAACCTGCTCTCGCAGCTGCAGGCCCACATGCCGCTCGCGCGCGACCAGATGAAGCAGCAGACCACGCCGCCGCTGCTGCTCGTGATGCCGCAGGTCAGGCCGCTGCTGGCGCGCTACGCACGCCTCTTTGCGTCCGGGCTTGAACGTGCTGTCTTACAACGAGATTCCCGAGAACCGCGAAATCAGCATCATTGGAACGGTGGGCTGAGCGCGTTCAGCACTTCGGCCGCCGCGCGAAACAGGCCCGGCGGCAGGGCGGGGTGAACGCTGCCCAGCTGCTGCGCCGTGGCGGGCAGCGCCGCCATGGGCTGCCCCGGGGGCGCGGGCGCCACCTGGCACTGCATGAGCCGCAGCCCGGCGCGGGCCAGCGACGCGGCGATCAGTGCGGTGCGGCTGCGCAGCAGCGGCACGCTCTCTGCGCTTTGCGCCGCCAGGTTCAAGGCCACGGCGCTGCCGTACACCGACACGTCGATGCGCACCTCGCCCAGGCCGGGCAGCAGCAGCAACAGGCCCATGTTTTGGGCCATGGCGCCCGTGGGCCGGCCATGCCGCGCGCCGCGCGGGCGCGGCTTCGCCGGCCAAAACGTGAGCCCCACGCCCGGCCAGAGCAGGGTGTGAAACACCAGCGTGGGCTGCAGCGTGGGCGCCTCGGCGCCCGGGGCTAGAGCTGCGCCCAGCGGCGCCAGCGCGGGCCCGGCCGCCGCCTGTGCGGGTGCGGCTTCCGGCGCCGCGCGCTGCAGCCGCTGCAACACCATGGCGCGCCACTGCGCAGCCAGCGCCACCACGTCGAGCGGCGGGGCCAGCAGGCGGTGCATGCCGGCCTGGTCGGGCAGCAGGGCCGCAGGGGTTTGCCCGGCGGGCAAGCCGGCACGCGCGGGCACGCCCTCGTCGGCGGGGCCGAGCACGGCCAGCTCCAGCTGGGGTGAGGTGCTGACCACCCGCACCAACAGCAGCTGCCCCGGCGCCCAGGCCTGGCCCGACAGCGCCGATGTGGGAATCTGGAACGGCAGCCCGTCGGCGCTGCGCGCCAGCACGCCGCCCTCGAAGGCCGAGAGCACGCGCAGCCGCAGCAGGGGCGCCGCCGCCTCGGGCGGCAGCACCGGCAGCAGGGCCGCCGGCGCGGCGGCCAAGACACTGCCCACGCGCGGCACCAGCGAGCGCGCGACGGCGCCGATGGGGGATGAAGGGGTGACCCGCTCCAGTGCCATGGCGTGCTCCAGGTCAAGCCAAAAGAAAAGCCAACCGCAGACGCGGTTGGCTTTGGGAAGGCTGGCGCAAGCGCCAGCCGGAAGCCGCCGCAGGGGCGTCTTACTGCAGCAGCGACAGCGCCAGCTGCGACATGCTGTTGGACTGCTTGAGCATGCTGGTGCTGGCTTGCATCAGCATCTGCTTGGTCGTCATGTTGGCCGATTCCGAAGCGTAGTCCACGTCCATGATGCGGCCGCGTGCGGCTTCAGTGTTGCTGGCTCATGTTGGACAGGTTGATTGGAGACGTGCTCCAGACGGTTGGAGGCAGCGCCAAGGAGGAGCGCGATTTCGCCGACATCCTTCAGCGCCGTGTCGAGGAGAGCGGCAATGGTACGTTGGCGGTAGTCGTGATTCGCTGCCGACCGTCCAGTTGTGCAGCAGTGGTGGGGTCCGTGAAAGTCGAGCATCCGTCTTATATGCGGTGCTCGCTTTCAGCCGAGCGAGCCAGTCGTCAGTCTGTCAATTTCGCGACGCATGCCGAGAGTATCCACGCCCATTGTTTTCGGCACTGTCGGCTCCGATCTGGAAAGTGAGGCCTGCCGTTGCCGCGAGCTTGCCGATAGAGCCGTTCACTGCGGCAGCATCCGCAGCCAACGCCGAACAGCTTGTTCATCACTTCGCAAACGAGGTATTTGTCAATGATGTTGCGTCAATTCCTTCGCCAGTGAGTCGTACTCGGCCTGCATGGCCGTCTTGTCGTCTGCCGTGGCCGAGGCCGTCGGCGCCTGCGGTCGCCAGGTCCTTCATGCGCAGCAGGATGTTGGTGACTTCGCTGAACGCGCCTTCGGCGGTCTGCATCATCGAGATGCCGTTTTGCGTGTTGCGCATGGCCACGGCCATGCCGCGGGTTTGTGCGTCGAGGCGCGTGGCGATCTGCAGGCCGGCGGCGTCGTCCATGGCCGAGTTGATGCGGAAGCCCGTGGACAGGCGCGTCATCGAGTTGGACAGGGCCTTGTTGGTCGAGCCGGAAACGGCTCTGTGCGGAAAGGGATGCGGCGTTGGTGTGCAAGCTAAGCATGTCGGTTCACTCCTGGTGTTGGTGGTTTACAGGCAGCGTTTTCTGCGCCCGTACCAACACAAGGCGGTCGACCGGCGACGAAACTTAAATGCGGGTGTGCAAATTGTGTTTGGCGCGTGGCGGCGCGCTGGGCAGAAGCAGTTTGGCTGCGGGTGAATTTCAAGCCAAATGTGCCTCAAATGCCCGCCCATCAAGCGCGAGTAGCTATGAAGTAAGTAGCATTGTGCATGCCCAGCACCGTCAGCAGCAGCGAGCCGAACAGGTGCAGCCCGGTGGTGCCTGCGGCGAGCAGGTAGCGCTGCTGCTGCAGCATGGTGACGACTTCGGCCGAAAAGCTGGAGAACGTGGTGAGCCCGCCGAGAAAACCGGTGACCAGCGCGAGGCGCCAGACCGGATCGAGCTGGGGCACCAGCTGAAACACGCCGATGCACACGCCGATCAGGTAGCCGCCGATCAGGTTGGCCGCGAGCGTGCCCCAGGGCAGCCCGTGGCCGGCGCTGAGCCACAGGCCCAGGCACCAGCGGGCCAGCGCGCCGGCGCTGGCACCCAGACAGATCGCCACGACGTTGAGCATCTGCAGGGTCAGCGCGCCGACATCTGCTGCGGCAGCCAGGTGACGATGCCCGGGAAGACGTAGATCAGCGCCACGGCCAGGCACATCAGCACGAACATCGGGAAGGTGACCCGGGCAATCCAGGTCAGCTCGCGCCCCGTCATGCCCTGGAGCACGAACAGGTTGAAGCCCACGGGCGGCGTGATCTGCGCCATCTCGACCACCAGCACGATGAAGATGCCGAACCAGATCGGGTCGATGCCGGCGGCCTGCACCGTGGGCATGAGCACGCCCATGGTCAGCACCACCATCGAGATGCCGTCGAGGAAGCACCCGAGGATGATGAAGAACACGGCGAGCGCGGCGATCAACTGCGCCTGGTTCAGGCCCAGCGAGGCAATCCACTCGGCCAGGTGGCGCGGCAGGCCGATGTAGCCCATGGAGAGCGTCAGAAACGCGGCCCCCGCCAGGATCAGCGCGATCATGCAGTACAGGCGCGTGGCGCCCATGAGCGCACCGCGAAAGCTCTCCCAGTTGAGCGAGCCCTGCAGGCCCGACAGCAGCAGCGAGCCCAGCACGCCCACGGCCGCGGCCTCGGTGGCGGTGGCAAAGCCGGTGTAGATGGAGCCGAGCACGGCGGCGATCAGCAGCACGACCGGGATCAGGCTGCGGGAGGCGCTGAGCTTCTGCGCGAACGTCAGCTGCTCGTCGGCGGCCGGCACCTGCTCGGGGTGGCGCAGCGCCCACAGCATGATGTAGCCCGAAAACAGCGCGGCCAGCAGCACGCCCGGCAGCACGCCGGCGATGAACAGCTTGGAGATCGACACCTCGGCCGTGACGCCATAGACGATCATGATGATGGACGGCGGGATCAGCAGCCCCAGCGTGCTGGCGCCGGCCAGCGTGCCGATGACCATGTTCTCGGGGTAGCCGCGGCGCGTGAGCTCGGGCAGGGTCATCTTGCCGATGGTGGCGCAGGTGGCGGCACTCGACCCCGACACGGCCGCGAAGATGGTGCAGCCGACCACGTTGGTGTGCAGCAGCCGCCCGGGCAGGTTTTGCACCCAGGGCGCCAGGCCCTTGAACATGTCTTGCGACAGCCGCGTGCGAAACAGGATTTCGCCCATCCAGATGAACAGCGGCAGGGCCGTGAGCGTCCAGCTCGATGCCGAGCCCCAGATGGTCACGGCCATGGCATCGCCTGCGGGACGGGCGGAAAACAGCTGCATGCCGATCCAGGCCACGCCCGAGAGCGTGAGCCCGATCCAGACGCCGCTGCCCAGGATCAGAAACAGCGAAAGGATCAGCAGGCCAGTGATGGCGAGGTCGCTCATGGTGTCAGTGCTTTCCGGTTATTCGTTGCGCAGCGCTTCGGCCGGCTGCACCTGCTGGCGTCGCCCGAGCAGTTCCAGCACCAGTTCATCGACAAAGGCGATGGCCAGCACCACGGTGCCAACGGCCATTGCCAGCTGCGGCAGCCACAGCGGCGTGGCGTCGCTGCCGGTGGAGATGTCGTTGAACGCATGCGACTGCCAGGCCAGCTTGCAGCTGTAGAACGCGTAGAGCACGGCCAGCAGCGTGGCCAGGGCCAGGGCCCAGAGCTCAAAGCCCTTCTTCCAGCGCCCGCGCAGCACGCTCAGCAGCAGCGTCACACGGATGTGTTCACCGCGCTTGAGCGTGTGCGCCATGGCCAGAAAGCCCGCGGCGGCCATCAGGTAGCCGGCGTAGGCGTCAATGCCTGGCACCATAAAGCTCAGCTGGCGGCTGGCAATGGACAGCAGCACGCTGGTCAGCAAAGCCACCATGCAAAGCGCCGCCAGGGCGGCGGCGCTGTCGTAGAGAAAATTGAGCCAACGGCGCATGGAGCCCTGTCTTTACTTGCGGTAGTTGTCAACCAGTGCCTTGCCTTCGGGGCCGGCCTTGTCCAGCCACTCCTTGAGCATGGTGTCACCCACCTTGGCCATGTCGGCCTTGAGCTGGGGCGAAGGCGGCAGCACCTGCATGCCCTCGGCCTTGAGCTTGGCCAGGGTTTCGGCGTTCACGCGCTCGCTGGCGGCCCAGCCGCGCGTCTCGGCGTCCGCTCCGGCCTTCAGCAGGGCCTGCTGCAGCGGCTTGTCGAGCGCGTCGAAGGCCTTCTTGTTCACGATGACCGCGTTCTTGGGCAGCCAGGCCTGGGTGTCGTAGTAGTACTTCAGGTGCTCGTAGAGCTTGCTGTCGACGCCCGTGGCGCCGGAGGTCATGGTCGCCTCGACCACGCCCGTGGCCAGCGCCTGCGAGAACTCGGCCGCCTGCACCGTGACGGGCTGCGCACCGACCAGTTCGGCGATGCGCGCGGTGGCCGGGCTGTAGGCGCGCCACTTGATGCCTTTGAGGTCGGCCGCGCTGTTGACCGGTTTCTTGGTGTAGATGCCCTGCGGCGGCCACGCCACGGAATACAGCAGCAGCATGCCCTGGTCGGCGAGCTTCTTTTCCAGGAAAGGCTTTTGCGCCTGGTACAGCCGTTTGGCGTCGCCGTAGCTCGACGCGAGGAACGGCTGGCCGTCGACGCCGTAGATCTGCCACTCGTTCTGGAAGTTGACCAGCAGGATCTCGCCCATCTGCGCCTGGCCGCCCTGCACGGCGCGCTTGATTTCGGGCGCCTTGAACAGCGCGGCGTTGGCGTGCAGCGTGATCTTGAACTTGCCGGCCGTGGCCTTGTCCACGTCGCTGACCAATTGGGCCAGGTTCTCGGTATGGAAGTTGGTGGCCGGGTAGGCGGCTGCCAGGTCCCATTTGGCCTGGGCCCAGGCGGTGGGGGCGGACAGGCCGCAGGCCAGGACTAGGCCCAGAACGGTGACAGGCAAGGCTCGACGCTTCATAGGGCAACTCCGCAAAAGTGGGGGAATTTCGACGGCAGAAACAGAGAGGCCACTGTAGCGGAAGCATTTTGAAACGCCCTAGGTGTTTCTCCTAAATGTCGACAAATTGGCGACAAAATATTATCCAAATGCCTACAATCACAGGCCTTGTAGATTGCTTTCCTGTGCCATTTCCCTGGAGTTGACCCGTCCATGAAGCCTGCTGCGCGCGCCAAGTCTGAGTCCGGCCCCATCGTTTCTTCGGCGCACCTGGTGTCGGCACACAGTGCGGAAATGAGCGAGTTCGAATTCGGCCTGATCGTGGCCGGCAACGCCTTTCACCGCTGGGTCGTGCATTGCATGGCGGCGGCCGGGCTCAAGGACCTGACGCCGCTCGATGTCGTGGTGCTGCACCATGTTACGCACCGCGCGCGCGACAAGCGCTTGGCCGACATCTGCTTCATCATGAACGTCGAGGACACGCACCTCGTCAACTACGCCCTCAAAAAGCTGCAGGGTCTGGGCGTGGTGGTCTCGCGCAAGAACGGCAAGGAAGTGACCTACGCCGCCACCGAAGAGGGCCAGGCCTATGTGCAGCGCTACCGCGAGATCCGCGAGAGCTGCCTGATCAACGCGCTCAACGCCGACGACGCGCTCAACCGCGACATCGGCGAGCTCGGGCGCCTGCTGCGCGTGCTCTCGGGCATGTACGACCAGGCCGCGCGCGCCGCGGCGTCGCTCTGAAATTTCCATGAAATCGGGCTCCAGCGCTTGATAAGCCAGCGCTTATAGCTCTGTTTTTAATAGCAAGCATGCCATGACTCACGCACACCTTCCCCGCTGGCAGTTCTGGATCGACCGCGGCGGCACCTTCACCGACCTGGTCGGGCGCCGGCCCGACGGCACCTTGGTCACGCACAAGCTGCTGTCCGACAACCCCGAGCAGTACCGGGACGCGGCCGTCGCCGGCATTCGCCACCTGCTGGGCCTGGCGCCCGACGCACCCGTGACGCCCGACCTGGTGGAGTGCGTGAAGATGGGCACGACCGTGGCGACCAATGCGCTGCTCGAGCGCAAGGGCGAGCCGACGCTGCTGGTGACCACGGCGGGGTTCCGCGATGCGCTGCGCATCGCCTACCAGAACCGGCCGCGCCTGTTCGACCGCCAGATCGTGCTGCCCGAGCTGCTGTACGAACGCGTGATCGAGGCGCAGGAGCGCATGGGCGCGCACGGCGAAGTGGTGCAGGTGCTGGAAGAAGAGCACCTGCGTGAGCGCCTCTGGGCCGCCTACGACGCCGGCCTGCGCAGCGTGGCGATCGTGTTCATGCACGGCTACCGCTACACCGAGCACGAAAAGACCGCCGCGCGCCTGGCGCGCGAAGTCGGCTTCACCCAGATCAGCACCTCGCACGGCACCAGCCCGATGATGAAGTTCGTCGGCCGTGGCGACACCACGGTGGTCGACGCCTACCTCTCGCCCATCCTGCGCCGCTACGTCGAGCAGGTGGCCGCGGACATGCCCGGGGTGAAGCTGTTTTTCATGCAGTCCTCGGGCGGCCTCACCGACGCCCATGTGTTCCAGGGCAAGGACGCGATCCTGTCCGGCCCCGCGGGCGGCATCGTCGGCATGGCGCGCACGGCCGAGATTGCCGGGCACCGGCGTGTGATCGGCTTCGACATGGGCGGC
This sequence comes from uncultured beta proteobacterium, assembly GCA_963703375.1. Lineage (GTDB taxonomy): Bacteria > Pseudomonadota > Gammaproteobacteria > Burkholderiales > Burkholderiaceae_C > Simplicispira. Next base: position 1,791,891 of record CAVPEF010000004.1, read on the forward strand.
ACCTCGACCGACGTGAGCCACTTTGCCGGCGAATTCGAGCGCGAGTTCGAGACCCAGGTGGCGGGCGTGCGCATGCGCGCGCCGATGATGAGCATCCACACCGTGGCGGCCGGTGGCGGCTCGATCCTGGGCTTTGACGGTGCGCGCTTTCGCGTCGGACCCGAGAGCGCGGGCGCCAACCCGGGCCCGGCCAGCTACCGGCGTGGCGGGCCGCTGGCCGTGACCGATGCCAACGTGATGGTGGGCAAGCTGCAGCCGGCGCAGTTTCCGCGCGTGTTCGGCCATGGTGCCGACGAACTGCTGGATGCCGAGGTCGTGCGCGAGAAATTCGGCGCCCTGGCGCAGCAGACCGGCCGCAGCGCCGAAGACGTGGCGCATGGCTTCATCCAGATTGCGGTGCAGCAGATGGCCAATGCCATCAAGAAGATTTCGGTGGCGCGCGGCTACGACGTCACGCGCTACACGCTGCAGTGCTTTGGCGGCGCCGGTGGCCAGCACGCCTGCCTCGTGGCCGACGCGCTGGGCATGGCGCGCGTGCTGGTGCACCCGCTGGCCGGGGTGCTCTCGGCCTACGGCATGGGGCTGGCCGACCAGAACGTGATCCGCGAGCAGGCCGTGGAATGCCGGCTCACGCCCGAGGCCTTGCCGGCCATCGCGGCGCGCCTGCAGGCGCTGCAGGACGCTGCGCTGGCCGACTTCGAGGACCAGCAGGTGGGCGGCGCCGCCGCCCTGGTGCACCGCCGCGTGCATGTGCGCTACGAAGGCTCGGACGCCGCGCTGGTCGTGCCCTTCGGCGACCTCGAGACCATCGTGGCGGGGTTCGAAGCCGCGTACCGCCAACGCTTTTCGTTCCTCATGGCGGGCAAGGCGCTCGTGGTCGAGGCGGTGTCGGTCGAGGCCGTGGTGGCCGGCGATGCGCCGCAAGAGCCGGTGCACGCGCTGCACCCGGCGCGCGAGGTGCCGCGCCGTGACACCGTGCGCATGTACACCGGCGGCGCCGACGGCTTGGCCGCCTGGCATGACGCGGCGCTGATCGTGCGCGCCGACATGCGCCCGGGCGACGTGGTCGCGGGCCCGGCCATCATTGCCGAGAAGAACGCCACTACCGTGGTCGAGCCGGGCTGGGTGGCCACGCTCACCGAGCTCGACCACCTGCTGCTGGAGCGGCGCGAGCCGCGCGCGCTGCAGTACGCGGCCGGCACCACGGTCGACCCGGTGCTGCTCGAGGTGTTCAACAACCTGTTCATGAACATCGCCGAGCAGATGGGCCTGCAGCTGCAGAACACCGCCTACTCGGTCAATATCAAGGAGCGCCTGGACTTCAGCTGCGCGCTGTTCGACGCCGACGGCCAGCTGATCGCCAACGCGCCGCACATGCCGGTGCACCTGGGCTCGATGGGCGAGAGCATCAAGACCGTGATCCGCGAGAACGCCGGCACGATGCAGCCTGGCGATGTCTACGTGCTCAACGACCCCTACCACGGCGGCACGCACCTGCCCGACATCACGGTGATCACGCCGGTCTACATCGGCAGCGACGCGCAGCAGCCCACGTTCTACGTCGGCAGCCGCGGCCACCATGCCGACATCGGCGGCACCACGCCGGGATCGATGCCGCCGTTTTCCACGCGCATCGAGGAAGAGGGCGTGCAGATCAACAACGTGAAACTGGTCGACGCGGGCCGGCTGTGCGAGGCCGAGATCTTGGCGCTGCTGGCAAGCGGCGAATACCCCTCGCGCAACCCGCAGCAGAACCTGGCCGACCTCAAGGCGCAGATCGCCGCCAACGAAAAGGGCGTGCAGGAGCTGCGCAAGATGGTGGAGCAGTTTGGCCTGGACGTGGTGCAGGCCTACATGGGCCATGTGCAGGACAACGCCGAAGAATCGGTGCGCCGCGCCATCACGCACCTGGCCGCGCGCGTGAAAGACGGCCAGTTCACGCTGGCGCTCGACAATGGCGCGCAGATCTGCGTGGCGGTGCGCGTCGACGGTGCTGCGCGCACGGCCGAGATCGACTTCACCGGCACCAGCGCGCAGCAGAGCAACAACTTCAATGCGCCCACCGCCGTGTGCATGGCGGCGGTGCTCTATGTCTTTCGCAGCCTGGTCGACGACGACATTCCGCTCAACGCGGGCTGCCTCAAGCCGCTCAAGGTCGTCATCCCGCCGGGCTCGATGCTCAACCCGAACCCGCCGGCCTCGGTGGTGGCGGGCAACGTCGAGACCTCGACCTGCATCACCAACGCGCTGCTCGGCGCCCTGGGCGTGATGGCCGGCAGCCAGCCGACGATGAACAACTTCACCTTCGGCAACGCGAGCTACCAGTACTACGAGACCATCTCGGGCGGCAGCGGCGCGGGCGGCGTGTTCGACGGCGCGGGCCAGCTGGTGGGCGGGTTTGGCGGCACGAGCGTGGTGCAGACCCACATGACCAACTCGCGCCTGACCGACCCCGAGGTGCTCGAGTTCCGCTTTCCGGTGCGGCTGCTGGGCTATGCGATCCGTCCGGGATCGGGCGGCGCGGGCCGTTGGCGCGGCGGCGACGGCGGTGTGCGCCGCGTGCAGTTTCTCGAACCCATGACGGCCAGCATCCTCTCCAACGGCCGCATCCACCCGGCCTTCGGCATGGCCGGCGGCGAGGACGGCGCACCGGGCATCAACCGCGTGGTGCGCGCGGACGGGCGCACCGAGCCGCTGGCGCACATCGGCCAGGCGCAGATGGAGGCGGGCGACGTGTTCGAGATCCACACGCCGGGCGGCGGCGGCTTTGGCGCGCTATCCAAAGAATAGCTGCTTGGGGTGGTTGTATAAGGGTTTCAGGCTTAAAACGGCCTGAAACCGTTCGGCAGCAAGCGCTGGCTGCTCACTTTTTTGCAGGCAGCGGCGTGCGCCGCCGTGTTCACAGCGGGGCGCGACCGGAGTTCTGCGCATGGGTGCTGACGCTGGGCGGCGCGTCCTGGCCCATCTGGCGCGCCCGGAACAGCGCCGCGCGCATCAGGAAAATGGTGGTGATCGGCACCGTGACGGCGATGAACACCGCGATCAGCAGCAGGTGCACGGCCAGGCCCTCGCCCTGCAACGAGAAGTAGAGCAGGGCGCCGTACATGATGCACCAGCAGCCCATGGTGGCGATCATCGCGGGCGCGTGCACGCGTTCGAAGAAGCTGCGCAGGCGCAGCAGGCCAAACGAGCCCAGCAGCGCCACCGCCGCGCCAGCGAGCACCAGCAGCGCCACGGCAACCTGCGCCCATGCGGGCAGTGCGTCGGCGTTCATTCGATCACCTCGCCGCGCAGCAGGAACTTGGCCATGGCCGTCGAGCCGACGAAGCCGAACGCGGCAATCAGGAGCGCGGCCTCGAAATAGTCGGCGCTGCCATAGATCAGGCCCAGCACCAGCATGGCGAGCATGGCGTTGAGGTAGAGGCAGTCGAGCGCCAGCACGCGGTCCTGCGCGCTCGGGCCCTTGAGCAGACGCAGCAGCGTGCAGGCCATGGCCAGCATCAGCATCAGCAAGGCCAGCGGCAGGGCCCACGAAAGTACCGAAGTCATTCAAAAATCTCCATGAGCGGGCGCTCGTAGCGCTGCTTGATGTCGGCGGCGATCGCCGCGGCGTCGTGCAGTTCGAGCACGTGCAGCAGCAGCACGCTGCGGTCCCGCGACAGTTCGGCCCAGGCCGTGCCCGGGGTGATGCAGACGATGCCGGCCAGCACCGCGAGCGCATTGGGGTCGCGCACGTCGAGCGGCACCTGCACGAAGCCCGCGCGGTGGCGCGGCGGCCCGGTGCGCAGCAGCAGCCGCACCACGGCGGCATTCGAGCGCAGGCTGTCCGCGGCCACCGTGAGCAGGAGGCGCAGCACCACGCCGGGGCGGCGGATGCGCACGGGCAGGGGGCGCAGGCCCGCGGTGAGCAGCGGAATGGCAACGGCCAGCACTGCGGCCAGCAGCAGGTGCCCGGCGCTGATGCTCTGGTTGAGCAGCAGCCACAGCACGAACAGCGCCACCGACAGCAGGGGCGTGGGCAGCAGGCGCTTCATGGGGCTCCTCCTTCTGGTGCGGCGGCACCGGGCGCGGCGCCGGGGTCGGGCACGGGCGCGGCCGACATGACGGCGCGCACATAGGTGCCCGGCGAGTGCAGGGCGTCTGCGGTGGCCTGGGCAAAGTGCATCGCGGGCCCGGCCGCCACGGTCAGGGCCATGCATACCGCCAACAGCACGGCAATCGGCAGGCCCTCGACCACGCGCAGCTGCGGTCTGGCGCGGTCGTGCGCGGCCCAGAAATGGCGGATGCCGGAGCGCGTGAGCGCGATCAGGGCCAGCAGCCCCGAGGCGATCAGCAGGGCCAGGAAGGTCCAGCCCACCCACCCTGGATGCTGCCCTGCGGACGACGCCAGGCCCAGCGGGTTGAGCACGGCGGTGAGCATCGCGAACTTGCCCACGAAGCCCGACAGCGGCGGCAGCCCGGTGATCAGCAGCGTGCACGCCATGAACGACAGGCCCAGGAAGGCCGCCGCGGCGGGAATGGCGCGGCCGACCAGCACCTCTTCTTCGTCGTCGAGGTTGGTGCCCTGCGTGGGCACCAGTTCGGCGTTCAGGAACGGGGCCTCGTCGGCATGGGGTTCATAGGGGAACGTGCCGTCGCCGTTGTTGCGCCAGCGGTCGATCAGGTCGCTGAGCAGGAACAGCGCGCCCACGGCCAGCGTGGAGCTGGGCAGGTAGTACAGCAGTCCGGCGGTGAGCATGTTCTGGCCAAAGCCGGTGGCGGCCAGCAAGGTGCCCGACGACACGATGGCGGCGTAGCCCGCCAGATGGCCGAGCCGCTGCGAACCGAGCATGCCGATAGCGCCGAATGCCATCGTCACCATGCCGGCGCCGATCAGCCACAGGCTGCCGAAATGGGCCGATGCCCCGGCCTCGGTGCTGAACATCAGCGTCCACAGCCGCAGAATGGCGTAGATGCCCACCTTGGTCATGATCGCAAACAAGGCGCCCACCGGGGCGGTGGCGGCGCTGTAGGCGGGCACCAGCCAGAAGTTCAGCGGCCAGACCGCCGCCTTGATCAGGAAGGCGGTCGCCAGGATCGCGGCGGCGGTGTGCAGCAGGCTGCGGTCGTCGTCCGCGATCTGGGCCACCGCCTGGGCCAGGTCGGCCATGTTCAGGGTGCCGGTCAGCCCATAGAGCATGGACACCCCGATCAGGAACAGCGACGATGCCGCGAGGTTGATGGCAATGAAGTGCAGCCCCGACTGCACCCTGGCGCGGCCCGAGCCGTGCAGCAGCAGGCCATAGGACGCGGCCAGCATGATCTCGAAGAACACGAACAGGTTGAACAGGTCGGCCGTGAGAAAAGCGCCGGCCAGGCCCATGAGCTGGAACTGGAACAGCGGGTGGTAGTGCACGCCGGCGCGGTGCCAGCGCGCGCTGGCAAACAGGACCGATGCCAGGCCGAGCACGCTGGTGAGGACCAGCATCAGCGCCGACAGCCGGTCCAGCGCGAGCACGATGCCGAACGGCGCAGGCCAGTTGCCGGGCAGGTAGATGCCCATGGTGGCGGGGGCGCCGCGTTGGTGGGTCCAGAGCAGCAGGGCCACGGCCACGCCCAGGCCAATCAGGGTCGAGCCGAGGTTGAGCGCGAGCTTGAGGCGCTGCTTCTCCTCGCGCAGCAGCAGCATCAGCGCGGCGGTGAACAGGGGCAGCACCACGGGGGCGAGCATGAGGTGCGGCATGGCTGCCGCGGTGAAATCGGTCACGAGGGCTCCCGCAGTTCTTCGGCTTCGTTGCCGTCCACGTGGTCGGTGCCCGAGAGCCCGCGCGAGGCCAGCAGCACCACCAGGAACAGCGCCGTCATGGCAAAGCCGATGACGATGGCGGTGAGCACCAGCGCCTGGGGCAGCGGGTCGGCATAGTGGGCCAGGTCTTGCTCCAGGCCCGGCTGCAGCACCGGCGCCTTGCCGATCGCCAGGCCCAGGCGCCCCATGCTGAAGATGAACAGGTTGACCGCATACGACAGCAGCGCCAGGCCCATGATGACCTGGAAGGTGCGCGGGCGCAGCAGCAGCCACACCCCCGAGCCCGTCAACACGCCAATGGCCAATGCCAGCACTATTTCCATCACGCGCCCCCTTGTTCAGCAACGGCCTCTTCGGCCAGGCGCGCGTGGAAGCGGTGGCCGCGCACCGACTGGTGGGCAATCGAGGTCAGGATCACCATGGTTGCGCCCACGACAAGGCTGAACACGCCAAGGTCAAAGAACTGTGGCGCTGGCCAGGTGGATTTCTCCGAGCACCGGCAGCGTGAGGTGCGCCGTGTGCGTGGTCATGAACGGATAGCCCAGCGCGATGGAGCCCAGGCCGGTGGCCAGCGCGCACAGCAGGCCCATCGCCATCCAGCGCCGCGGCGCCAGCGGCAGGTGGGCCTCGACCCACTGGGTGCCCGAGACGATGTACTGCAGCAGCAACGCAATCGAAAACACCAGCCCTGCCACGAACCCGCCGCCGGGCTGGTTGTGCCCACGCAGGAACAGGTAGATGGCGATCAGCACCGCGAACGGCAGCAGCAGGCGCACCAGCACGGCGGGCACCATGAGGTAGCCCACGGCGGTGTCCACCGCCAGGCGCGGGTTGATCAGGTCGGTGACCAGGTCGGCCGGCACGGCGCGCTGCTGCGCCGGCAGGTCCATGATCTCGGGGGCCGGGCGGAAGCGCCGCAGCAGGGCGTAGATCGTCAGCGCCACGACGCCCAGCACCACGATTTCGCCAAAGGTGTCGAAACCGCGGAAGTCGACCAGCATGACGTTGACCACGTTGGTGCCGCCGCCCTGGCTCAGCGCATGCTCCAGGAAGAAGGTCGACGTGCTTTGCGGAAACGGCCGGCTCAGCATGGCAAAAGACAGCACGGCCATGCCGCCGCCCGCGGCCAGCGACAGGACCAGGTCGCGCAGGCGGCGCCACTGGGCACGGCGCTGCGCGGTGGGCGTGGCGGCTGCGCGCAGGTCTTCCTCGCGCTTGGGCAGCCAGCGCAGGCCCAGCAGGATCAGCACCGTGGTCACGATCTCGACCGCCAGCTGGGTCAGCGCCAGGTCGGGCGCCGAGAACCACAGGAAGGTGACGCAGGTGCACAGGCCGGCGCCGCCCATGAGCGTGAGCGCCGCGAGCCGGTGGTATTTGGCCTGCCACGCCGCCGCGACGGCGCAGGCCATGCCCACGCCCCACAGCAGCACGAAGGCCCACGACATGGGCAGCGCGGTACGGTCGCCAATGTGCAGGTCGCGCGTCCACAAAGGCAGGGCTGCCGCCAGCATCGATGCGCACACCAGCCACAGCATCTGCCACTGCAGCCGCTGGGTGCCCAGCAGGCGCCGGCCGTTGCGACCGGCCAGGCTCAGCGAGGCGAGCAGCGCCTCGAAGATCCGTTTGCCGTCAAAGCGCTGCAGCCCCGGCGCGGCGTCGATGCGGCCCATTTCGCGTTGCCAGCGCAGCAGCAGGTACAGGAGGGCACCGCCCAGCAGCGCGACCAGGCTCATCGCAAACGGGGTGTTGAAGCCGTGCCAGACCGCCAGGTCGAAGGCCGGCAGTTCGCCGCCGACGACCGGGCGTGCGGCGGCGTTGAGGAACCGCCCGACCGACCAGGCAGGGAAGATGCCCACCACGAGGCAGCCGAACACCAGCAGCTCCACCGGCACGCGCATCCAGTGCGGCGGCTCGTGCGGCTGCAGGGGCAGGTCGGTGGCAGGCGGTCCCCAGAAGACATCGATCGTGAAGCGCAGCGAATAGGCCACGCTGAACATGCCCGCCACCGTCGCCACCAGCGGCAAAACCATGTTCAGGAACGGGCTTGCCTCGAGGAAGACGGTTTCCGCAAAGAACATTTCCTTGGAGAGAAAGCCGTTGAGCAGGGGCACGCCCGCCATGGCGGCGGCGGCCACCATGGCCAGCGTGGCGGTCACCGGCATCATGGTGCGCAGGCCGGACAGGCGGCGGATGTCGCGCGTGCCGCTTTCGTGGTCCACGATGCCCACCGCCATGAAGAGCGAGGCTTTGAACGTGGCGTGGTTCATGATGTGAAACACCGCCGCCACGGCGGCCAGGGGGCTGTTCAGGCCCAGCAGCAGGGTGATCAGGCCCAGGTGCGAAATCGTCGAATAGGCCAGCAGCCCCTTGAGGTCGTGCTGGAACATGGCGACATAGCCGCCCAGCAGCAGCGTGCAGGCCCCGGCGCCGCCCACGATCCAGAACCATTCGTCCGTGCCGCTGAGCACCGGCCACAGGCGGGCCAGCAGAAACACACCGGCCTTGACCATGGTGGCCGAGTGCAGGTAGGCCGACACTGGTGTCGGCGCCGCCATCGCGTGGGGCAGCCAGAAATGGAAGGGGAACTGCGCGCTCTTGGTCAGCGCACCCAGCAGGATCAGCACCAGGGCCGTGCCGTAGAGCGCGTGGCCGCGCACCTGCGCACCGGCGGCCAGCACATGGTCGAGGTCATAGCTGCCCACGATATGCCCCAGCACCAACACCCCGGCCAGCATGCACAGGCCGCCGGTGCCGGTGACCGTGAGCGCCATGCGCGCGCCGCGCCGGGCGTCCTTGCGGTGGTGCCAGTAGCCGATCAGCAGAAACGAGAACAGGCTGGTCAGCTCCCAGAACAGGGCCAGCTGGATCAGGTTGCCCGACAGCACCACGCCGACCATGGCGCCCATGAATGCCAGGAAGAACGAAAAGAACCGGGGCACCGGGTCGGCCGCCGACATGTAGTAGCGCGCATACAGCACCACCAGCGCCCCGATGCCCATGACCAGCATGCAGAACATCCAGGCGAAGCCGTCCATGCGCACCACCAGGTTCAGGCCCAGGGACGGCAGCCACGCAATCTCCTCGCGCAGCACGCCGCCGTCCGCGATCTGCGGGAAGTACAGCGCGGCCTGCCCACAGCAAAACAGCGCAATCAGACCGGCCAGGGTGGACTCGGTATTGCGGGCGTTGGAAGGGAGCATGGCAGCCAGCAGGCTGCCAATGAAAGGGAGGATGACGAGGGTGTACAAAGGCATGCGCGGACAATTTTACGGGCTGGTCCCGTGGCGCAGGCGCATGCGGGTAACGGCCCGCCGGTGGCGCCAGCGGCAGGCAACAAAAAACCCGCCGAAGCGGGTTGCGACCTGGGCCTTCGCGCTCATTTTTGCGAGGCGCTGGCCCCGCTGGCAGGGGCGGTGGCCGAAGCTTTCCCGTCTTTTTGCGCGGCGGCGCTGGCTTTTTGCGTGGCCTGGGCATCGGTGGCGGGCTTGGCAGCGTCGGCAGACTTTTGCGGAGCGGCGGCGGCACCCATGGCCGCCTTTTCGGCAGGTGCCTTCACGGCGGGGTCTTTCTTGTCGGTGGTCTTCTGGGCCGGGACTGTGCTGTAGCTGCTGCCATTGACGGTCAGGCCTTGGGCGGACAAGCGCGCGGCCGATGTTTCGCCCACGCCACGCACGCGTGCAATGAAGTCGTTCCAGTCCTTGAACGCGCCTTTTTTGCGCTCATCGACAATCTTGCTGGAAATGGCCGGGCCAATGCCCTTGACCCCATCGAGCTCGGCGGGAGTGGCCTTGTTGACGTCCACGGCCGCAAACGCGGCGGCGGCATACAGCATGGCGATGAGCATCAAGAATTTCTTCAGCATGGCAAATCTCCTGGGGTGGTGCAGCGAAAAGCCGCTGCGCTTTCCCTAACGGCCGCCTTGGGCCGGGCGTTGACCCAGCGCCGCGAACGGCTCTGGCGCCGCTGTTACAGCTCTTCCACCCGGCGGGCGGGGTAGCTGTCCCAGGTCTGGCAACCCGGACATTGCCAGAAATGCTGGCGCGCCTCGAAACCGCAGGCAGCGCAGCGGTAGCGCGTCAATGGCGAGCTGGCCCGGTCGAGTGCGCGCTGGACCTGCGGGTGGAACTGCTCATGCTCCAGCGTCTCTGCGGCCAGCCACTTGGCGGCGGCGACCAGCGAAGGCTCGCGTTCGAGGTGGCGCACGTACCAGTGCCGCCCCGCGCCGGATTCTTGCGCAGCGGCGTTCTCGAGGGCCACGATGCCTTCGAGGACGTCCAGCGAAGGCGCGTTTTCGTAATGCTGCTGCAGCAGGGCCATCACCTGCGCCGACATGTTGGCAGCGCGCCCGGCTTCGACCAGCAAGGCGGACGCCAGGGGCAGCGCAGCGGGCGTGGCCGCGCCCATCTGCATCAGCGTGGCGACGGCTGCGCCCGGCTGCCCGCGCTGCTGCTGCAGCTTGGCCAGTTCCATACGGGGGCGCGGCGCATGCGGCGCGACATGGGCGGCCTGCTCCAGACGGGCCTGGGCCGCCGCCAGATCGCCATGGGCCATCAAGCCCAGCGCCTGCTCGCACAGGTAGTGGGCTTGGCGCGTGCTGAAGTCGCCCTGGTGCGCGGCCTGCATTTTCTCGGTGATGGCGGCAGCGCGCGGCCAGTCGCGCGAGCGCTCGTAAATGGCCAGCAACGCCAGGCGCGACTCGCCCTCGAAGGGCGTTCCCTCCAGCCGCGCCAGCGCATCCTCGGCGCGGTCGAGCAGCCCGGCCTTGAGGAAATCGAGTGCCAGGGCATGCTGCGCGCGCTCCTGGTCGGTGCGGCTCAGGTCGCCGCGCGACAGCAGGTGCTCATGCACACGCACAGCGCGGTCGTATTCGCCGCGGCGCCGAAACAGGTTGCCCAGCGCAAAGTGCAGCTCCGAGGTGTCGGGGTCGTTCTGCACCGCTTCGATGAACGAGTCGATCGCCTTGTCCTGCTGCTCGTTGAGCAGAAAGTTCAGGCCCTTGAAATACGCCTTGGGAACGCGCCGGTTTTCGGCGCGCAGCTGGCGCAGGTCCAGGCGCGACGCCAGCCAGCCGAGCATGAACGCCAGGGGCAGACCCAACAAAATCCAGGTCAGGTCAAATTCCATGGGGCGGCTGCGGTTCGGCGCTGGGTGAAGAGGCGGCGGTCAGCGGCATGGGCGCCGGCTGCGGCGCCGCTTGGGTGCGGCGTGCCGCGTTGCGGTGGCGCCACCAGCGCGGCACCATGCCGAGCACACCCACGGCCACGCCACAGGTGAAGGCGCTCAGCACCACCAGCACCAGCGGCGCGCGCCATTGGGTGCCGAAGAAGAAGTGCAACGTGGCGTCTTGCTGGTTGTTGAGCGCAAAGGCAAACAGGGTAAAAAAAATGGCTGCCTTGAGCAGCCACAGGAGGTATTTCATGCATCCCCTTTGTGACGGGGAGATTCTAGCGATGCCATTGCCCAGGCACCGTCAAGGCTTGGGGGCCGTCGCACCCAGGCCCAGCTCGGCAGTGCGTTTGTCCACCGCTTCACGCAGGGCCTTGCCCGGTTTGAAGTGGGGCACGCGCTTGGCGGGAATGGCCACGGCCTCGCCGCTGCGCGGGTTGCGGCCCATGCGCGGAGGGCGGTGGTTGACCGAGAAGCTGCCGAAGCCCCGGATCTCGATGCGGTGTCCGCGCACCAGTGCTTCGCCCACGGCGTCCAGCAAGGTTTTGACGGCGTACTCGGCGTCGCGGTGCGTGAGCTGGCTGAACCGGGCGGCCAGTTCTTCCACAAGATCGGATCGGGTCATGGGCAGGGTCTCATGAAAATGGCCGGGCGGGCGCTGTGCGCACCCGACCGGCCAATGGTCAAACGGTCAAGTTTTACTTTTCCGAATTGTCCAGCTTGGCGCGCAGCAGGGCGCCCAGGCTGGTCGTGCCGGCGCTTTCGCGGCTCGACTGCTGGCTCAGGCTGGCCATGGCGCCTTGCTCGTCGGCCATGTCCTTTTGCTTGATCGACAGCTGGATGTTGCGGGTCTTGCGATCCACGTTGACCACCACGGCCGTGACTTCGTCGCCTTCCTTGAGCACGTTGCGGGCATCTTCGACGCGGTCGCGCGAGATTTCCGAAGCGCGCAGGTAGCCCACGATGTCTTCGCCGAGGTCGATTTCAGCGCCACGGGCGTCCACGGTCTTGACCTTGCCGGTCACGATCTGGCCCTTGTCGTTCACCGTCACGAAGGTCGTGAACGGGTCGCCGTCGAGCTGCTTGATGCCCAGCGAGATGCGTTCGCGGTCCACGTCCACGGCCAGCACCAGGGCTTCGACTTCCTGGCCCTTCTTGTAGTTGCGCACGGCGGCTTCGCCGGTTTCGTTCCACGACAGGTCGGACAGGTGCACCAGGCCGTCGATGCCGGCAGCCAGGCCGACGAAGACGCCGAAGTCGGTGATCGACTTGATCGGGCCCTTGACGCGGTCGCCGCGCTTGGTGTTCTGCGCGAACTCTTGCCAGGGGTTGGCCTTGCACTGCTTCATGCCCAGGCTGATGCGGCGCTTGTCTTCGTCGATCTCGAGGACCATGACTTCGACTTCGTCGCCCAGGGTGACCAGCTTGGAAGGAGCGATGTTCTTGTTCGTCCAGTCCATTTCGGACACGTGCACCAGGCCTTCAATGCCGGGCTCGAGTTCGACGAACGCACCGTAGTCGGCGATGTTCGTGATCTTGCCGAACAGGCGCGTGCTCTGGGGGTAGCGGCGCGAAACGCCCATCCAGGGGTCGTCGCCCATCTGCTTGAGGCCCAGCGAGACACGGTTCTTTTCGGTGTCGAACTTGAGGATCTTGGCCATGATTTCCTGGCCGGCCGTGACCACTTCGCTCGGGTGGCGCACACGGCGCCATGCCATGTCGGTGATGTGCAGCAGGCCGTCGATGCCGCCCAGGTCCACGAATGCACCGTATTCGGTAATGTTCTTGACCACGCCCTGGACGATGGAGCCTTCCTTGAGGGTTTCCATCAGCTTGGCGCGCTCTTCGCCCATCGAGGCTTCGACCACAGCGCGGCGGCTCAGCACCACGTTGTTGCGCTTGCGATCGAGCTTGATGACCTTGAATTCCATGGTCTTGTTTTCGTACGGCGTCAGATCCTTGATCGGACGCGTATCGATCAGCGAGCCGGGCAGGAAGGCGCGGATGCCGTTGACCAGCACCGTCAGGCCGCCCTTGACCTTGCCGCTGGTGGTGCCGGTGACGAATTCGCCGGATTCCAGGGCCTTTTCGAGGCTCATCCACGACGCCAGGCGCTTGGCCGTGTCGCGCGACAGGATGGTGTCGCCATAGCCGTTTTCGATGGAGCCGATGGCCACGGAGACAAAGTCACCCACTTGGACTTCGACTTCGCCCTTGTCGTTCTTGAACTCTTCCAGCGGCACGTAGGCTTCGGACTTGAGGCCGGCGTTCACGACGACGAAGTTGTGCTCCACGCGCACGACTTCGGCGGTGATGACCTCGCCCGGACGCATTTCGGTGCGTTGCAAGGATTCTTCAAAAAGGGCGGCAAAAGATTCAGACATGTATTTCCTTGCCACGGACAGGTTTTACAGCGGCACGATTGCCGCGGTTTCAAAGGCTGCCAGTGGTGGTTTGCTGTGCGGCGGGGGCCGCGGTTACGTCATAAGAACCACACTGCCGAGCGCTGCTGCGCGGCGGGAGCGGTGTGGACCCGGCGGGGCGGTCAAGCCCCTTTATTGCCTTGCGCGCCAGGCGCGAAAGGCTGTCGCTGCTGCCACAGGGTGCTGACCAGGTGCACGGTCTCTTCGACCGACAGGCTGGAGCTATCGAGGGGCACAGCATCTTGCGCCTGCTTCAAGGGCGCGGCACTGCGGGACATGTCCCGTGCATCGCGCGCCTCCAAGTCGGCGCGAAGGTCGGCTATTTTAGCGGAAATCCCTTTGGAAATCAATTGTTTGTGCCGGCGCTCGGCGCGGCATTCGGCGCTGGCGGTGAGGTAGACCTTGAGCGGCGCCTGCGGAAAGATCACGGTGCCCATGTCGCGCCCGTCGGCGACCAGGCCCGGCAGGCGCTGAAAGCTGTGCTGCAGGCCGACCAGCGCCTGGCGCACGGCGGGCAGGGCCGAGACGCGCGAAGCGTTCATGCCGGCCTCTTCGGTGCGGATGGCCGCGGTGACGTCGTCGCCGGCCAGCAAGACCCGGTGGTTCTCGAAGCGCACGTCGAGCGCGCCCGCGAGAGCGGCAATGGCCGGTTCATGGGCCGCGTCGATCGGCAGTCCGGCCCGCACGGCGGCCAGCGCAACGATGCGGTAGAGCGAGCCGGAGTCGAGAAAGGCGTAGCCCAGCTGCTGTGCCAATGCCTCGGCCACCGTGCCTTTGCCCGACGCGGTGGGGCCATCGACGCAGATCACCGGGATGGCGGCGGGCGGCGTCGTGCACGACCGAGAACAGCGTTTCGAAGTAGTCTGGAAAGGTCTTGGCGACGCAGTGCGGGTCTTCGATGCGCACCGGCAGTCCCGCGGGGTTGAACGCCGCCAGCGAAAAGCACATGGCGATGCGGTGGTCGTCGTAGGTGCGGATGCTGGCGGCGCGCCAGTCGGCGGGCGTGGCCGGCGGCGTGATGCGCAGGGAGTCGGCGCCTTCCTCCACGGTGGCGCCGAGCTTGCGCAGCTCGCAGGCCATCGCCGCCAGGCGGTCGGTTTCCTTGACGCGCCAGCTGGCGATGTTGCGCAGCGTGGTGGTGCCATCGGCGTACAGCGCCATCACGGCCAGCGTCATCGCGGCGTCGGGGATGTGGTTGCAGTCGAGGTCGATGGCCTTGAGCGGCCAGGCGCCGCGCGCCACCTGCAGCCAGTGGGGGCCGCCGCTGATCTGGGCGCCCATGGCGCGCGCAGCGTCGACAAAGCGGATGTCGCCCTGGATGGAATCCAGGCCCACGCCCATGATTTTGATGCTATTTTGGCCTCCAGCGCTTGCTGCTATTGCGCCAAGCGCTATGAAATAGCTAGCTGACGAGGCGTCGGACTCGACATGGATGCTGCCGGGCGACTGGTAGCGGCTGCCGGCGCGGGATGGTGAAGCGCTGCCAGTTGTCGTTGGCCACGGCAATGCCAAAGCGCGCCAGCAAATGCAGGGTGATGGCGATATAGGGGCGCGAGATCAGCTCGCCCACGACCTCGATGACCACGTCCTGCTGCGCGGCGGCCAGCGGCAGCGCCATCAGCAGCGCCGTCAGGAACTGGCTGGAGACGTCGCCGCGCACGCGGATCGGCGCGGCCAGCGACAGCGCGGGCACACCGGCGGCCTGGGCGATGCGCAGCGGCGGATAGCCTGCCTTGCCCAGGTACTCGATCTGGCAACCGAGCTGGCGCAGTGCATCGACGAGGTCGCCGATCGGGCGCTCGTGCATGCGCGCGACGCCGCTGAGGCGGTATTCGCCGCCCAGCAGTGCCAGCGCAGCCGCGAGCGGGCGCATGGCGGTGCCGGCGTTGCCCAGAAAAAGCTCGGCCGGCGAGGTGGGCGTGCGCCCGCCCAGGCCGGTGATGCGCACCTGCGCGCCGTTCTCCTCGATGGTGCAGCCGAGCTGGCGCAGTGCATCGAGCATCACGCGCGTGTCGTCGGAGGCCAGCAGGTCGTGCACCGTGGTGGTGCCGTGGCTGAGCGCAGCCAGCAGCAGCACGCGGTTGGAGATGCTCTTGGAGCCCGGCAGGTGGAGGCTGCCGTGCGCCGTCTGCAGCGGGGGGATGTCGAGAAAGGCGGTGCTGAACATTCAGTGGGGCTCGCTGGTGCGCTGTGCGCCCATGCGCCAGTGGGCGCGGGTTTCACTCGCCAGGGTGACCATGTCCTCGACGGCTTGCGCGTCGTTGCCGCGCATCGCCTGCTCGAACTGCTGCAAGGCCTGCTGGAAGAGGCTGGACTGGGCAAGGATGTCCTCGCGGTTGGCCAGCAGGATGTCGCGCCACATCTTCGGATCGCTGGCGGCGATGCGGGTGAAGTCGCGAAAGCCCGGGCCGGCCAGCGACAGAAAGCTGTCTGCCTGCGGCTGGCCCATGATGCCGTTGACCAGCGCGAACGCCAGCAAGTGCGGCAGGTGGCTGACGGCCGCGAAAGCCGCGTCGTGCGACTCGGGCGACATGCTGCTGACGCGGCAGCCCAGGGCCGTCCACAGCTCCTGCGCCTTGTGCAGCTGTGCGGTGAGCGTGCGTTCGGTGGGCGTCAGGATCACATGGCGGCCGCTGTAGAGAGTGGCTTCGGCGTGCTCCACCCCCGAGACTTCGCGTCCCCGTGATGGGGTGGGCCGGCACGAACGAGCCTACCTGGTCGCGCAGCGCGCGGCGCGCCGCCTGCACCACGTCGACCTTGGTCGAGCCCACATCCATCACCAGCATCTGCGGCGTGACCAGGTGTTTGATGGCCCGCAGCGTGGCTTCGGTGGCCGCGACCGGCACGGCCAGCAGCACGATGTCGGCGCCGGCGACGGCCAGCAGGGCCGAGGGGGCTTCCACGTCGATCACGCCCAGCTGGCGCGCGCGGTCGGTGGTGGAGGGCGACTTGCTGTAACCGACCACGCGCCTGCACGAGGCCGGCCTTTTTCATGGCCAGTGCGAACGAGCCGCCCATGAGGCCGCAGCCAATCAGTCCCAATTGTTCAAACATGCGGCGGTCCTCAGGGGGCGACCGGGTACGTGCCCAGCACCTTGTAGAAAGCGCACAGGCTGCGCAGCTCGGCCAGCGCGGCGCTGACATGGGGCTGGCGTCGGGTGGCCGTCGAGGTCGATGTAGAAGTAGTATTCCCACTGGCCGGTGCGTGCCGGGCGCGACTCGAAGCGCGTCATCGAGACGCCGTGCCGCTTGAGCGGCACCAGCAGGTCGTGCACTGCGCCCGGGTGGTTGGGCACCGAGACGATGAGGCTGGTGCAGTCGTGCCCCGACGGCGGCGGCGTCTGCAGCGTGTGCGGCAGGCAGATGATGGCAAAGCGGGTGCGGTTGTAGGCGTCGTCCTGGATCGCGTGGGCCACGATGTGCAGGCCGAACTGCTGGGCCGCGCGTTCGCTCGACAGGGCCGCCCAGGCCGGGTTGGTGGCCGACAGACGGGCGCCTTCGGCATTGCTCGACACTGGGCGGCGCTCGGCGTGCGGCAGGTGCTTGGACAGCCAGGCCTGGCATTGCGCCAGCGCCTGGGGGTGCGCCAGCACGGCCTCGATGCCGTCGAGCGAGTTGGTCTGGCGCATCAGGTTGTGCCGGATCAGCAGGCTGACCTCGCCGACCACGTGGGTGGGGGTGTGCAGGAACATGTCGAGCGAGCGCGTGACCACGCCCTCGGTCGAGTTCTCCACGCCGACCACGCCGTACTGCGCGCTGCCGGCCGCCGTCGCGTGGAACACCTCGTCGAAGCTGGCTGCAGTACATCAGGTCGGCCGCGCCGCCGAAATATTCGACGGCCGCCTGCTCGCAGAACGTGCCCTCGGGGCCGAGCACGGCGACGCGCTGGGGCGATTCGAGCGCCAGGCAGGCCGACATGATCTCGCGCCAGATCGCCGACGACATGGGCGCTCTTGAGCGGGCCGGGGTTGGCGGCCTCGATCTTCTGGATCACCTGGGCCACGCGGTCGGGGCGGAAGAAGGGCGTGCCTTCGCGTTTCTTGACTTCGCCGACCGCTCGGCCACCAGGGCGCGCTGGTTCAGCAGGGCCAGCAGCTGCTGGTCGAGTGTTGTCGATCTGCACGCGCAGGCTGGCGAGATCGGGAGAGGCTGGTGGGGTGTCGTCATCGGGTGTGGCTCAGGCGTGCTGCTGCTCAAATGCTTTCATGTACTCCACCAGCGCCTGCACGCCGGCCAGCGGCATGGCGTTGTAGAGGCTGGCGCGCATGCCGCCCACGGACTTGTGGCCCTTGAGCTGCAGCAGGCCGCGCGCGCGCGCGCCGGCCAGGAAGGCGTCGTTGCGGGTTTCGTCGCGCAGGAAAAAGGGAATGTTCATGCGCGAGCGGCAGTTGGCGGTCGACCTTGTTCACATAGAACTGCGACTGGTCGATGGTGTCGTAGAGCAGCTCGGCCTTGGCCTTGTTGCGCAGCTCCATCGCGGCCACGCCGCTGGCTGCGCCTTCGCGCTGGCGCTTGAGCCACTGGAAGGTGAGGCCGGCGATGTAGATGCCCCAGGTGGGCGGCGTGTTGTACATCGAGTGGTTGCTCGGCCACGATGCGGTAGTCGAACGCGCTCGGGCAGACCGCCAGCGCGTGGCCCAGCAGGTCTTCGCGCACCACGACGATGGTCAGGCCGGCGGGCCCGATGTTCTTTTGCGCACCGCCAAAGGCCAGCCCGACGCGCGACCAGTCGACGGGGCGCGATGCCACATGCGACGAAAAATCGATCACCAGCGGCGCGTCGCTGCCCAGGGCCCGGAGGTCGGGCAGTTCGTGGAATTCGATGCCGTGGATGGTTTCGTTGCTGCAGATGTGCAGGTAGCTGGCGCCGCGGCTGAGCTGCCAGCGGGCCGGGTCGGGCAGGGTGGTGAAGCCGCTGTCCTCGCCCGAGGCAATGACGTTCACCTCGGCGGCGTACTTGCGCGCTTCCTTTTGCGACTTCTGGCTCCAGCTGCCGGTGACGACAAAGTCCACGGTGGCGGCGCGCGAGAGGTTCAGCGGCACGATGGCGTTTTCGGCCAGGCCACCGCCCTGCATGAACAGGATCCTGAACTCTGCCGGCACGGCCAGCAGCTCGCGCAGGTCGGCCTCGGCCTGCTCGCAGATGGAGACGAATTCCTTGCCGCGGTGGCTCATCTCCATCACACCCATGCCGCTGCCATGCCAGTCGAGCATTTCGGCGGCGGCCTGCTCCAGGACCTCGGCGGGGATGGCCGCCGGGCCGGCGGAGAAGTTGTAGGGGCGTTGCATGGTATTTATGGTCAAAATTGGCTCAAACGCTTATGCGGTAAGCGCTGGTAGCTATCAAATAAAGAGTGCAAGCGCCCGCGCTAGCCTGGGTGTGGCAGGGCGCGTGCAGGTGCGGGTTCAGGCGTCGGGCGTGGCGGGTGCGTCGCTGGCGGTGCCGGAGCCGTCGAGGTCCTGGCTGTCGTCGTCGGCTTCAGTGGCTTCGGCTGCATCGTTCTCGACGATGCGTTGCAGGCCGCTGAGCTTGGCGCCTTCGTCCAGCGCGATCAAGGTCACGCCCTGCGTGGCACGGCCGAGCTCGCGGATCTCGCTGACGCGGGTGCGCACCAGCACGCCGCGGTCGGTGATCAGCATGATCTCGTCGTCGGCATGCACCAGCGTGGCGGCCACGACCTTGCCGTTGCGCTCGGACTGCTGGATGGCGATCATGCCCTTGGTGCCGCGGCCATGGCGCGTGTATTCGGTGATGCCGGTGCGCTTGCCGTAGCCGTTTTCGGTGGCGGTGAGCACGCTCTGGCTCTCGTCCTCGGCCACCAGCATGGCGATCACGCTCTGTCCTTCTTCGAGCATCATGCCGCGCACGCCGCGCGCCTGGCGGCCCAGCGGCCGCACGTCGTTCTCGTCAAAGCGCACGGCCTTGCCGCCATCGGAGAACAGCATCACGTCGTGCTGGCCGTCGGTGAGGGCCGCGCCGATGAGGTAGTCGCCCTCGTCGAGGTTCACAGCAATGATGCCGCCCTTGCGCGGGTTGGAGAAATCGTCCAGCGCGGTCTTCTTGACGGTGCCCATGCTCGTCGCCATGAACACGTAGCGGTCGGCCGGGAAAGTGCGCATGTCGCCGGTGAGCGGCAGCACGACGTTGATTTTTTCGCCTTCCTGCAGCGGGAACATGTTGACGATGGGCCGGCCGCGCGAGCCGCGCGACCCTGCAGGCACCTCCCAGACCTTGAGCCAGTACAGGCGGCCGCGGTTGGAGAAGCACAGGATGTAGTCGTGCGTGTTGGCGATGAAGAGCTGGTCGATCCAGTCGTCTTCCTTGGTCGCCGTGGCCTGCTTGCCGCGCCCGCCGCGTTTTTGCGCACGGTATTCGCTCAAGGGCTGGCTCTTGATGTAGCCGCGTGTGGCTCAAGCGTCACCACCATGTCGGTGGGCGTGATCAGGTCCTCGGTGGACAGGTCTTGCGCGCTGTACTCGACCAGGCTGCGGCGGGCGCCGAGCTTGCTTTGGCCGAACTCGGCCTTGATGGCGCTGAGCTCTTCGCCAATGATGGTCGAGACGCGCTCGGGCGTGGCCAGGATGTCGAGCAGGTCTTCGATGACCGCCATCACGTCCTTGTATTCGGCGACGATCTTGTCCTGCTCCAGGCCCGTGAGGCGCTGCAGGCGCATCTGCAGGATTTCTTGCGCCTGGGTGTCCGAGAGGCGGTACAGGCCGTCCTGCCCCATGCCGAATTCGCGCTCCAGCCCTTCGGGGCGGTAGTCGTCGGCATTGATGGTGCCGCCGTCCGTGCGCGTGCGGGTCAGCATCTCGCGCACCAGCTTGCTGTCCCACGAGCGCGCCATGAGTTCGGTCTTGGCGACCGGCGGCGTCGGCGCGTTGCGGATGATGGCGATGAAATCGTCGATGTTGGCCAGCGCCACGGCCAGGCCTTCGAGCACATGGCCACGGTCGCGTGCCTTGCGCAGTTCGAACACGGTGCGGCGCGTGACCACTTCGCGGCGGTGCTGCAAAAAGACGCTGATCAGCGTCTTGAGATCGCACAGGCGGGGCTGGCCATCGATCAGCGCCACCATGTTCATGCCGAACGTGTCCTGCAGCTGGGTCTGCTTGTACAGGTTGTTCAGCACCACTTCGGGCACTTCGCCACGCTTGAGCTCGATCACCAGGCGCATGCCGGACTTGTCGGACTCGTCCTGGATGTGGCTGATGCCTTCGAGCTTCTTCTCGTGCACCAGCTCGGCCATGCGCTCCTGCAGCGTCTTCTTGTTGACCTGGTAGGGCAGCTCGTCAACGATGATGGCCTGGCGCTGGCCGCGGTCGATGTCTTCGAAGTGGCACTTGGCGCGCATGATCACGCGGCCGCGCCCGGTGCGGTAGCCGTCCTTGACGCCGGTGATGCCATAGATGATGCCGGCGGTGGGGAAGTCGGGCGCCGGAATGATCTCCATCAGCTCATCGATGCTGGCCTCCGGGTGGGCGCAGCAGGTGCAGGCAGGCATCGACCACTTCGTTGAGGTTGTGCGGCGGAATGTTGGTGGCCATGCCCACCGCAATGCCGGACGAACCGTTGACGAGCAGGTTCGGCAGCTTGCTGGGCAGGACCAGGGGCTCCTTCTCGCTGCCGTCGTAGTTGGGACCGAAATCGACGGTTTCCTTGTCGATGTCGCCCAGCATCTCGTGGGCGATCTTGGCCAGACGGATTTCGGTGTAGCGCATGGCGGCCGCGTTGTCGCCGTCCACCGAGCCAAAGTTGCCCTGGCCATCGACCAGCATGTGGCGCAACGAGAAATCCTGCGCCATCCGCACAATCGTGTCGTAGACCGCGCTGTCGCCGTGCGGATGGTATTTACCGATCACGTCGCCGACGATACGGGCCGACTTCTTGTACGGCCGGTTCCAGTCGTTGTTGAGCTCGTGCATGGCAAACAGCACGCGCCGGTGCACGGGCTTGAGGCCATCGCGCGCATCCGGCAGCGCCCGGCCCACGATCACGCTCATGGCGTAATCGAGATAACTGCGGCGCATCTCTTCTTCAAGACTGATGGGCAGGGTTTCTTTGGCGAACTGGGTCATAGCGGTAGCGGAGGCTGCAAGGGAGGTTCATTTTAGGCGCAAGCGCTTGTCGCACCTGCGCAACACATCCCGGCAATTACGCTTTTGTCCTACGGAAGGGATGCTAAAGGGCTCCTGCCGCCACTGTTACGTATGGCACAATCATTTCAACGTTTTTGGTGATGGTCACCGATGACGTCCTTATTCGCAGCGCGGCTGCGGCTTTTTCCCCAAGAGGAGAACCATGAAGAAATTGAACAAAGTGGCGATGTTGTTTGCCTCCGCAGCGCTCGCAACCGCCGCTGGCGCACAAACCATCGACAACTGGAAGAACGGCACGAACGAGCTGGTCTGGAAGAACGGCACGAACGAGCTGTGCTGGCGCGATGCCAACTGGACGCCTGCTACGGCAGCGCCTGGTTGCGATGGCGCTTTGGTCGTTCCTGTTGCCGCTGCTCCAGCCCCTGCTGCTGAACCTGCTCCCGCTCCTGCGCCGGCTCCTGCTCCCGCACCGGCTCCCGCCGTCGCGACCAAGGTCACCTACGCTGCAGACGCCTTCTTCGACTTCGACAAGTCGGTTCTGAAGCCCGAAGGCAAGGCCAAGCTCGACGACCTGGTGTCCAAGGTCAAGGACGTGAACCTGGAAGTCATCATTGCCGTGGGTCATACCGACTCTATCGGTACCGATGCCTACAACCAGAAGCTGTCGGTGCGCCGTTCTGAAGCCGTGAAGGCGTACCTGGTTTCCAAGGGTATCGAAAAGAACCGTGTCTACACCGAAGGCAAGGGCGAAAAGCAGCCTGTTGCTGACAACAAGACCAAGGAAGGCCGCGCCAAGAACCGCCGCGTGGAAATCGAAGTGGTTGGCACCCGCGCTGCCAAGTAATCTTCTGATTGCTCCAAAAAAGCCCCGTTCGCGGGGCTTTTTTTATGGGGTGCCCTGACCGCTGACTCTGGTAGAGAATCTAGTCCATGAACCACACCGTCAATGCAGATCCCTCTGAGCTGGCCAAATTTTCAGACCTGGCCCACCGCTGGTGGGATCCGGAAAGTGAATTTAGACCTTTGCACCAAATCAATCCCTTGCGTTTGGACTGGATCAATTCCATTTCTCCATTGCAAAACCAACGCGTGCTCGATGTGGGATGCGGCGGCGGCATTCTGGCCGACTCCATGGCGCGCAAGGGTGCGCGTGTACTCGGCATCGATTTGGCGACCAAGCCCTTGCGCGTGGCCCAGCTGCATGCGCTGGAAGCGCAGACCCAAGGCGTGGAATATCGTGAAGTCAGCGTGGAATCGCTGGCCGCTGAGCAGCCTGGCAGCTTCGATACCGTCACCTGCATGGAAATGCTCGAGCACGTGCCTGACCCGGGTTCCGTGGTCCGGGCGTGCGCGCAGTTGGTCAAGCCGGGTGGCTGGGTGTTCTTCTCGACCATCAACCGCAACGCCAAGGCCTTTGTGCTCGCCATCGTGGGTGCGGAGTACATCTTGAATATGTTGCCGCGGGGCACCCATGAGTACAGCAAATTCATACGCCCGAGCGAATTGGCGGCCGACTGCCGCTCTGCCCAGCTGGATGTCCACCATACGCGTGGGCTGGAATACAACCCGATCACACGCCGCTACTGGCTCAGTGCCGACACCAGCGTGAACTATCTGCTGGCAACCCGCCGTGCGGCCTGAAAGAGGGGCCGCCATGTTCCCCAACGTACGTGCTGTCTTGTTTGATTTGGACGGCACCTTGATAGACAGTGCGCCCGACCTGGGTGCCGCTGCCGACAAGATGCGCACCGATCGTGGCATGCCCTCGCTGCCTTTGGAGCGGTACCGGCCGATGGCGGGCGCCGGAGCGCGCGGCATGCTCGGAGAAGCGTTTGGGTTGACGCCGGAGCACCCAGATTTCGTGGCCATGCGGGAAGAGTTTTTTGCGAACTACGAAGCTCGCATGACCCAGAACACCCATGTATTCGGTGGCGTTCCTGAATTGATCCAGCAGATTTTGGCGCGCAATATCGTATGGGGTGTCGTCACCAACAAGGCGGCCCGGTTCACTGAGCCGCTGACACGAGAGATACCTTTGTTCGCGACCGCTTCTGCGGTGGTGAGTGGCGACACGACACCTTACGCAAAGCCCCATCCTGCGCCGTTGTGGGAGGCTGCAACTCGGTTGGGGTTGTCCGCTGCAGATTGCCTGTACGTGGGTGACGACGAACGCGACATTCTTGCAGGCCGAGCAGCCGGCATGGCCACGGTTGCCGCAACCTATGGATACCTTGGCGCCGAAGGGGAGGTGTGCCGGTGGCGTGCGGATGCAGAGATTAATTCTCCATTGGGGCTCTTGCAATTGCTGGGCATGGCCTAAAATACGTTCTGTAGGGGCTGCCCTGGTTTCGACGTGGGTTCGGAATCGGCGTGGTGCATGTCGAGCTTGATTGGCGCTCGTAAATCTGCATTCAAAAAACTAACTGCAAACGACGAACGTTTCGCACTCGCCGCCTAAAACCGGTGAGCCTTGCAACAGCACGCTGATGGGCTGGGCAAGGGGGCTGTAAAGCCTCCCGGCTGCAAGGTTATTTACGTCAGCTGGTTCCAGGCCGGGTACCTTGGCATGGAACGAGATTCAAGGGTACTGGCGTTCAACATAGCGTGCGACTGCGCGATGTTGAAGGCGAGACTCAAATCAGACCGCTAAACATGTAGATCTGCCCGAAGAAGGCTTGCGGACGCGGGTTCAATTCCCGCCAGCTCCACCATCCACGACGCCGCCATACTCTGAAAACACCAGGGTGT